>NZ_JBWKSC010000001.1:0-1203454 GCF_059419585.1 Ensifer sp. GW821-FHT05G01
CCCGGTAGCTCGTCAGGCTCATAACCTGAAGGCCGCAGGTTCAAATCCTGCCCCCGCAACCAAATCATAAAAGCCCGCTAGGTGAAAACCGGCGGGCTTTTGGCGTTCTCGAGCCATCGACAAAGCGAGCCAAGCGAAGCTCGAACCGACCTTGTGGCCGCCTTCGAAAAAACTTCACGGTGACGCACAATTCCGGCTTGCAGCTCTAGTCGCTAGAGGTCGTAGCCTTGCGGCAAGATATGCAAGGAGCAGGTCATGGCAGGCAATATTCGTGAAAACCGCTATCGGGTCGAGGGCATGGATTGTGCGTCCTGTGCCTCGAAGATCGACACCGCCGTCCGGCGTATGCCGGGTGTCGAGGATGTCTCGGTTTCCGTTGCCGCGGGTACGATGTCGGTCAAGCACGCCGACGACGGCGCGCTTGCGGCGAACATCGTCAGTAAGGTCGGAAAACTCGGTTACCGGCTGCATCCAATCACCGGCCACCAGAAGCCGGCCATTGTTGCCGCACACACTTGCTCGGGCGACCATTCTCACGACCACGACCACGACCACGACCACGACCACGACCATTGCCATGGGCATGGGAATGACGGCGGCAAGCACGCGCACGCCAGCCATCACACGCATGATCATGGCAACAGCCACAACGCTGCCCGGCCATCCGTGTCACAGCCGCCAAATTCCCATGCACACGATCATGGCCCAACGACCGGTCCCTGGTGGCGATCGGGCAAGGGCCGGCTGACGATTGCCTGCGGTGTGGCGTTGGCCGCCGCCTACGGCCTCGGTCACCTTGTTCCGGCCACCGAGCCCTGGATCTTCACGCTTGCCATGCTGGTCGGTCTGCTGCCGATCGCGCGGCGCGCCTTCGCTGCCGCAACCTCGGGCACGCCGTTCTCGATCGAGATGTTGATGACGATTGCCGCCGTGGGAGCCGTCTTCATCGGCGCGACGGAAGAAGCGGCCATGGTCGTCTTGCTCTTTCTCGTCGGCGAACTGCTCGAAGGCGTGGCCGCAGGCAAGGCGCGGGCGAGCATCCAATCGCTGACGGCACTGGTGCCCAAGTCGGCCTATCTTGAGCGCAACGGCCGCGTCGATGAAGTGCCGGCCGAAAGTCTTCATGTCGGCGCCGTCATCCTCGTGCGCCCCGGCGACCGTGTTCCAGCCGATGGCATCATCCTCTCGGGCGAAAGCGCCGTCGACGAAGCACCAGTCACCGGCGAAAGCACGCCGGTGCACAAGGCTGAAGACGACGCACTCGTTGCCGGAACGGTCAATGGCGACGGCGCCCTGCGCGTCCGCGTGACGGCTGCCGCCTCGGACAATACTATTGCCCGCATCGTACGGCTGGTCGAGGAGGCGCAGGAAAGCAAGGCACCGACCGAGCGCTTCATCGATCGCTTTTCGCGCTACTACACACCCGGCGTCGTCGTCGTCGCAGCACTCGTCGCGATCCTGCCGCCGCTTCTGGGTGGCGGCGTCTGGAGTGAATGGATCTACAAGGGGCTGGCGATCCTGTTGATCGGTTGCCCCTGCGCCCTGGTGATCTCGACGCCGGCAGCGATCGCCGCCAGCCTTTCGGCCGGTGCGCGCCGCGGCCTGCTTTTGAAAGGCGGCGCCGTACTGGAAAATGTCGGCAAGATCACCGCTGCGGCCTTCGACAAGACCGGCACGCTGACCGAAGGCAAGCCCCGGGTCACGGATGTCGTCGGCTTCGGCCGCGCCGAAAACGAAGTGCTGGGCCTTGCCGCAGCGCTCGAGCAAGGATCGAGCCATCCATTGGCACGAGCGATCCTGCAGCGTGCCGGAGAGTTGAAGTTGCCGATCCCGGGCATAGCGACGGTAAAGGCGATCGGCGGCAAGGGCCTTGAGGGCGTAGTCGGCACGGCCGATGTGTTCCTCGGTTCGCCGCAGGCTGCAAACGATCGCGTGCCAATGTCACCGGAGCAGAACACGCGCATTGCGGCACTCAACGACGAGGGCAAGACGGTTTCGGTGCTGATTGCTGACAACGCGATCGTCGGTGCAATCGCCATGCGCGATGAACCGCGTCCGGATGCCGCCGCCGGCGTGAAGGCGCTGACCGATGCCGGCATCCATGTGGTCATGCTGACCGGTGACAACCGCCGCACGGCAGAGGCGATTGGCCGGCAATTCGGCATGGAGGTGCGTGCAGAACTGCTGCCTGAGGACAAGCAGCGAATCGTCGGCGAATTGAAGACGTCCGGCTTTAACGTCGCCAAGATCGGAGATGGTATCAACGATGCGCCGGCGCTTGCTGCGGCCGATGTCGGCATCGCCATGGGTGGCGGCACCGATGTGGCCTTGGAGACGGCCGACGCAGCCGTGCTGCATGGCAGGGTTGGAGACGTCGCGGCGATGGTGAACCTTTCCCGCTCTACAATGCGAAACATTTTCCAGAATATCACTATTGCGCTTGGCCTGAAGGCCGTTTTCCTCGTCACCACGATTGCCGGAATCACCGGTCTGTGGCCGGCCATTCTGGCCGATACCGGCGCCACGGTGCTGGTGACCATGAATGCGCTGCGCCTGTTGCGGCCCGCCAGAACGGCTTGAAGCAAAGACATAAAACGGAGCCGGCGGCATCGAATGTCGCCGGTTTTTTGTTGCGATGACCGTTGATCTGCCTGTGTATATTCATGCTGGACTCTCATCAGCGATCCGGTGAGAGTATAAGGAGATCTCGATTGAGGGCTTCCGTGCCGGGAAATCGATGATAAACTTATACCAAATGGTAAAAAAATCGCCGGCACGGTTTCTGGGAAGAAGACCGAAGCGGGCCAGTTTGGGGATCGCAAGGCCAATATGGACAGTATTGCCATCGAACTGCGTGGGATCGACAAGAGCTTCGGTCCGGTTCACGCCAACAAGAATATCAATCTGAAAGTCCGCAAGGGTACGATCCACGGCGTCATCGGCGAAAACGGTGCAGGCAAATCGACCCTGATGTCGATCCTCTACGGCTTCTACCAGGCCGACAGCGGCGAAATCCACGTGGACGGCAAACAGGTGACGATCCGCGACCCGAATGCGGCGATCGCCGCCGGCATCGGTATGGTGCATCAGCATTTCATGCTGGTCGAGAACTTCACCGTTCTCGAAAACATCATGCTCGGCGCGGAAGAAAGCCAGATCCTCAACAAGGGCATTGCCAAGGCGCGTGACGAGTTGAAGCGGCTGGAGCGCGAATACGCGCTCGAGGTCAACCCGGACGCGGTCATCGAGGAATTGCCCGTTGGCCTGCAGCAGCGCGTCGAAATCCTCAAGGCGCTCTACCGCCGCGCCGATATCCTGATCCTCGACGAGCCGACCGGCGTGTTGACGCCGGCCGAAGCCGACCATCTTTTCCGCGTTCTCGAACAGCTGAAGAGCCAGGGCAAGACCATCATTCTCATCACCCATAAGCTTCGCGAAATCATGGCGATTACCGATGAGGTTTCGGTGATGCGGCGCGGCGAGATGGTGGCGACACGCACGACGGCGGAAACCTCGGTCGAGGAACTGGCCGAACTGATGGTTGGCCGTCGCGTGCTGCTGCGCGTCGAAAAGGGCGAAGCCAAGCCAGGCGACGTCAAGCTGTCCGTCAACGGACTGACCGTCAAGGACGGCCGCGGCGTCACCATGGTCGACAATGTCTCGTTCAACCTCAGGGCCGGCGAGATCGTCGGTATTGCCGGCGTTGCCGGCAATGGCCAGTCGGAACTGCTCGAGGCAATCTCCGGTATCCGTCGAGCCGTTTCGGGCGAGGTGCTGCTCAACGGCAAGCCGATCAACGTCACTGGCCATGTCGATCCCAAGGAGCTGCGCGATCGCGGTCTCGCCCACGTGCCGGAAGACCGGCACCACGTCGGCCTGGTTCTGAAGTTCGAGGAATGCGAAAATGCGATCCTTGGCTATCATCACGACAAGCGTTACCTCAATGGCGTCTTCCTGAATGTCGATGCCATCCGCAAGGATGCCGAGCAGCGGATCGCCGAATACGACATCCGCCCGCCGAACGCCCGGTTGAAGACCGCCAATTTCTCCGGCGGCAATCAGCAGAAGATCGTTCTCGCCCGCGAGATGGAGCGGAGCCCGGATGTGCTGATCATCGGCCAGCCGACCCGCGGCGTCGACGTCGGTGCCATCGAATTCATCCACAAACGGATCATCGAGATGCGCGACCAGGGCAAGGCTGTCCTGCTTGTCTCCGTCGAACTCGATGAAATCCGCGCCCTGTCGGACCGTATCCTGGTCATGTTTGCCGGCCGTGTCGTCGGCGAGCGCGATCCCGATGCGACCGAGGGCGAGCTGGGCCTGTTGATGGCCGGCGTCGAAGGCCGCAAGGAGGCCGCAGAATGAGCAATCCCTATGCAAAGCTTCCGGGCTGGGTCGAATACGGCCTCGTCCCGCTGGTCAATCTCGCCGTCGCGTTTCTCGTTGCCGGTCTCGTGGTTCTGCTCGTCGGCGAAAACCCGCTCGAAGCCGCCTACCATCTGATCAACGGTGCCTTCGGCCGCGGCGAATACATCGGCTTCACGCTCTATTACGCCACGACCTTCATCTTCACCGGCCTTGCGGTCGCAGTCGCCTTCCACGCCGGGCTTTTCAACATCGGCGGCGAAGGTCAGGCCTATGTCGGCGGTATCGGCGTCGCGCTCGCGTGCCTCTGGCTCGACCAGACGATGCCGTGGTTCGTGGTTTTCCCGCTGGCGATCATCGGTTCGGCCCTGTTCGGCGCCGCCTGGGCGTTCCTGCCCGGCTGGCTGCAGGCCAAGCGCGGCAGCCATATCGTCATCACCACCATCATGTTCAACTTCATCGCGTCGAGCCTGATGGTCTATCTCCTGACCCGGGTGTTGAAACCGCTCGGCTCGATGTCGCCACAAACCCGCACCTTTGCGGAAGGCGGCCAGCTTCCCAAGCTTGACTGGCTGCTGTCGATCTTCGGGCTCGATATCGGAACCGCGCCGTTCAACGTGTCGTTCCTGCTGGCGCTGGTCGCCGCCTTTGGCGTCTGGCTTTTGATCTGGCGCACCAAGCTCGGCTATGAGATGCGCACCATGGGCCACAGCCCGTCGGCCGCCCGTTATGCCGGCATGAGCGAGAGCCGCATCACCGTCATTACCATGATGATCTCAGGCGCGCTTGCCGGCATGATGGCGCTCAACCCGATCATGGGTGAGCAGGGCCGCATGCAGCTCGATTTCGTCCAGGGTGCAGGCTTCGTAGGCATCGCGGTTGCTCTCATGGGCCGTTCGCATCCCGCCGGCATCATCCCTGCGGCCGTTCTCTTCGGTGTGCTCTATCAGGGCGGCGCCGAGATCTCGTTCGAAATGCCGTCGATCTCGCGCGACATGATCGTCATTATTCAGGGCCTCGTCATTCTGTTTGCGGGCGCCCTTGAAAACATGTTCCGGCCGGCGATCACCCGGTTGTTTTCCACCTCCAGCCGGCGCGCCGCGGTCGTTGCCCAGACCAAGGGAGCTTGAGCCATGGATTTCTTCCACGTCATCGTGGTGCTCCTCGAGTCCACCATCCGCGTCTCCGTACCGCTGATCTTTGCCGCCCTCGCCGGGCTCTTCACCGAGCGTGCCGGTATCTTCGATATCGGCCTTGAGGGCAAAATGCTGGGTGCGGCCTTTGCCGCCGGCGCGGTCGCCGCCATCACCCAGTCCGTCTGGCTGGGGCTGCTTGCCGCCATCCTCATCTCGGTGGCCCTGTCGCTGGTTCATGGTTACGCATCGATCACCCAGCGCGGCAACCAGATCGTTTCCGGCGTCGCCATCAACTTCATCGTCGCCGGTTCCACCGTCATCTTGGGCGAAGCCTGGTTCCGTCAGGGTGGGCGCACGCCGGCGCTGGCCGAAGGCGCCCGGTTCCAGACGATCAATTTCCCCTTCGCGGACACCATTCGCGAGGTTCCCTTCATCGGACCGATCTATGCCGACCTGCTGTCCGGCCATTTCATACTGACCTATCTGGCCTTCGCGATGGTGCCGCTCAGCTGGTGGATCCTTTACCGCACCCGCTTCGGCCTCAGACTGCGCGCCGTCGGCGAAAACCCGGGTGCCGTCGACACAGCCGGCATTTCGGTGATCTGGATGCGGTATCGCGCCGTCATCTGCTGCGGCATCCTGTGCGGCTTTGCCGGCGCCTACCTGTCGCTGGCGATGACCGCAGGCTTCGTCAAGGGCATGACGGCCGGCAAGGGCTATATCGCTCTTGCAGCCTTGATCTTCGCCAAGTGGCGGCCGTTCAACATCATGCTTGCCTGCCTGCTCTTCGGCTTCCTCGATGCATTTGCGATCCGTCTGCAGGGCAATCCCCTGCCGCTGATCGGCCAGGTGCCGGTGCAGCTGATGCAGGCACTGCCCTATATTCTCACCGTCATCTTGCTTGCCGGCTTCATCGGCAAGGCCATCCCGCCGAAAGCCGGCGGTGTCCCCTATGTGAAGGAGCGGTAAGACCATGGAAAACGAGCTCTTCGAGGCCGCCCGCGAGGCGATGGCCAAGGCGCATGCGCCCTATTCCAAGTTTCCGGTGGGTGCCGCGATCCGTGCTGAAGACGGCCAGATCTATACCGGCGCCAACATCGAGAACCTCTCCTTCCCGGAGGGATGGTGTGCCGAGACCACTGCCATCAGCCACATGGTCATGGCCGGCCAGCGCAAGATCATGGAAGTTGCCGTGATTGCCGAGAAGCTGGCGCTCTGCCCGCCTTGCGGCGGCTGCCGGCAGCGGCTTGCGGAATTCTCCGGCGCCAGTACCCGGATCTATCTCTGCGACGAGACGGGCGTGAAGAAGACGCTGGCTCTGTCGGATCTGCTGCCGCACAGCTTCGAGACCGAGATCCTCGGATGAACAGCGCTGCGGAATTTCTGCGGGACAGGCTCGGTGGCCTGTCTCCACGCTATGGCATTGTCCTCGGGTCAGGACTTGGCACACTTGTCGAAGCGGTCGGCGGCGCAATCCGCATTTCCTACGCGGACATTCCCGGTTTCCCTGTCAGCAGCGTTTCCGGCCATGCCGGCGAGCTCGTCGCAGGTTTGCTTGGCGACGTTCCGGTCGTGATGCTGTCCGGCCGGGTGCACTACTACGAGAGTGGTGATGCCAACGCCATGCGCGTGCCGCTGCAAACCCTGAAGGACCTCGGCGTCGAGAACCTGGTGCTGACCAATTCCGCGGGCTCGCTCAGGGACGATCTGCCGCCCGGTTCGGTGATGCGGATTTCGGATCACATCAATTTTTCCGGCTTCAACCCGCTGATCGGCGTTGAAAGCGACGATCGCTTCGTCGGCATGACCAGTGCCTACGATGCAGAGCTTGCCGCGCGCATGCAGGGTGCCGCCGAGCGACTGGGAATTCCCCTGCAGGCGGGCGTCTATATGTGGTTCTCCGGGCCGAGTTTTGAGACGCCGGCGGAAATCCGCATGGCGCGCGTGCTCGGAGCCGATGCCGTCGGCATGTCGACCGTGCCGGAAGTGATCCTTGCGCGCTTCATGGGCCTGAAGGTCGCGGCAGCCTCGGTGATCACCAATTTCGGCGCGGGCATGACCGGTGGCGAACTCAGCCATCATGAAACCAAGGACATGGCCCCCGTCGGCGGCAAGCGGCTCGCCGCGATTCTCAAGGAAATGATTTCCACCGAAGCGGCGGCCAACTGACCATGCTTCCCCAGGAGATCATCCGTCGCAAGCGAAATGGCGGGAGCCTCGAAGCGGCAGACATTGCACGCTTCGTCCGCGGTCTCTCCGATGGCTCGATTTCGGAGGGCCAGGTTGCGGCCTTCGCCATGGCCATCTGGTTTTCAGGCATGAGCCGCGACGAGACGGTGGCGCTGACGCTGGCGATGCGCGATTCCGGCGATACGCTCGACTGGAGCAGCATCGCCCGCCCCATCGTCGACAAGCACTCCACCGGTGGTGTCGGCGACAACGTCTCGCTGATGCTTGCCCCGATCGTTGCCGCATGCGGCCTGGCCGTTCCGATGATCTCCGGGCGGGGATTGGGTCACACCGGCGGCACGCTCGACAAGCTCGAATCCATACCCGGCTATGATATCCAGCCGTCGGCGGCACTGTTTCGCAAGACGGTCGACGAGGTCGGCTGCGCCATTATCGGCCAGACCGCCAATCTGGCGCCGGCCGACAAGCGCCTCTACGCCATCCGGGACGTCACCGCGACCGTCGATTCCGTTCCGCTGATCACCGCATCGATCCTGTCGAAGAAGCTTGCTGCCGGCCTGCAGTCGCTGGTACTCGACGTCAAGGTCGGCAATGGCTCGTTCATGAGCGATGCCGGCGAAGCAGAGGTGCTGGCCCGATCGCTGGTCGATGTCGCCAATGGCGCCGGCGTGCGCACGTCGGCGTTGCTCACGGACATGAATCAGCCTCTGGCCGATGCGGCCGGCAACGCGCTCGAGATCTGGAACTGCCTTGCCTTTCTCAAAGGCGACAAGCGTGGCACCCGTCTGGAAACCGTCGTGATGGCTTTCGCCGCCGAAATGCTTGTTGCAGCCGGTGCGGCAGTCGATCCGCCGGCCGGCGAGGCACTCGCCCGTGGGGCGCTTGAAAACGGTGCGGCGCTCGAGCGTTTCGCCGGGATGGTGCATGCGCTCGGCGGTCCCGCGGATTTCGTCGATCGGCCGGGACAATACCTGGTGCCGGCGCCGGTCATCTTGCCAGTGGAAGCCGAAAGCGACGGCTTTTTGCAGTCCTGCCGGACTCGCGATCTCGGGATGAGCGTTATTGCTCTGGGCGGCGGGCGGACACATCCGAGCGACCAGATCGATCATCGCGTTGGCTTCTCCGCGTTGAAGCCTCTGGGAACGCCGATCGCCAAAGGGGAGCCCTTCGCGTTCGTCCATGCTGCGGACGAGAATGCGGCGGTGCGGGCGCGCCAAGAGATCCGGTCACTCTACGTGATCGCCGACATCCAGCCGGAGACGCGTGCGCCGGTCCTTTCAAGGATCACCTGACCAGGTGCAGAGCGCCGTCTTCGACGCGATAGGATGATAGCCGGCTGAGGAAGCTCATGCCCACGAGCATTCCGGAAAGCGACTTGTCAGGCAGCACGAAGGCGTCGACGTCCCGCAGGGATATGCCGCCAATTTCAACCCTGCTCAGCTTCGTGCGTGCTGCGTCGACCTGGCCATTGGCCGTTCCAACCCGAACGTCGAATTTAAGTGTCGCCGGTGAAAGGCCGAGCCTGCGCGCGGTCGAGACATTGATCGCGATCGTGCTGGCGCCGGTATCGACCATGCCGCGTTCGGTGCGGCCGTTGATGCGGAAGGCGCCGAAGAAATGGCCCGAGCGGTCGGCTTCGAGTACCACCGCCTTGCCCGATGCATATGTTGCCGTCGTTGCCGGAACGGGGGTGCTTGCCGCCGTCTTGCCCGCATCGGTGGTCTCGGGGCTTGAGAGATAGGAACTCGCAAGGTCTGGGATGACCAGGGCCGCAACCGCGATGCCGCCGGCAAATGTCAACAAACGTCCGAACAATGGCCTGGCCTCCCGTGCATTCAAGCATGTCGCGCAAGAACGTGCCGATCGAGCGTTCAGTAGAGCAGGGGAAGGCTAATAGGGCACAAAAAAACCGCCGGTTTGCCGGCGGTTTTTGGTCAATTCTTCGCTCTGGTTAAGAAACGGAAAATTACTTCGTTCCGTACATGCGGTCGCCGGCATCGCCAAGCCCGGGCATGATGTAGCCGAGTTCGTTCAGATGGCTGTCGATCGATGCAGTGAAGATCGGCACATCCGGGTGCGCAGCCTGGAAGTTGCGGATACCTTCGGGCGCTGCGAGCAGGCAGAGGAAGCGCAGGTTCTTCGCGCCGCGTTCCTTCAGCTTGTCGATCGCCGCGATCGAGGAGTTGCCGGTCGCAAGCATCGGATCGACGACGATGATCAGCCGCTCGGACAGGCTTTCGGGTGCCTTGAAGAAGTATTCCACCGCTTCCAATGTATCGTGGTCGCGATAGACGCCGATATGCGAGACGCGGGCCGAAGGCACCAGTTCGAGCATGCCTTCCAGCAGGCCGTTGCCAGCGCGCAGGATCGAAGCGAAGACAAGCTTCTTGCCTTCCAGCACCGGCGCGTCGATCTCCTGCATCGGCGTCTCGATGCGCTCCATCGTCAATTCCAGATCGCGCGTTACCTCGTAGCAGAGCAGCGTCGAGATTTCCCGAAGCAGTCGCCGGAAACCCGCGGTCGAGGTTTCCTTCTTGCGCATGATGGTCAGCTTGTGTTGCACAAGCGGATGATCGATCACTGTTACGCCGTCCATGGCCACCTTCCCGGAAGTTTCTGTATACGCCCTTTTTCCATGGAATGCTCCGCGGCCGCAAGGGCGTTGGGCGGCTCGTTGCGTTCATCCCCAGCCGTGCCGTTCGCCCGGACAGGCACAGGCACGGGTCAGAGGCGTGAAATCAGGGCCTGACGTGTCGCCTCGTCGACGAACGCCGCCTCGATCGCGGTCCTGGTCATGCCGTTGATGTCGTCGTCTTCGAAGCCCATCACCGACGAAGCGATGTCGTATTCCTGGGCAAGGGAGGTGTGGAAGAAGGGCGGGTCGTCAGAATTGAGGGTCACCCGAACGCCGGCCTCGTGCAGGGCCCGCAAGGGATGGGAGCCGAAATCCGGGAAGACCTGCAACGAGATGTTGGATCCGGGGCAGACTTCCAGAACGACACGCTCATCGGCGATCCGCTTGACGAGATCCGCGTCCTCGATCGCGCGCACGCCGTGGCTGATGCGCGACGGCCTGACATGGTTGAGCGCATCGCGCACGCTGAAGGCGCCCGAAAGCTCGCCTGCATGGATCGTCAGACCCAGGCCGGCATCGCGCACGATATCGAAGGCCCGGGCAAAATCGGCGACGCTGTGCATGCGTTCCTCGCCTGCCAGATTGAAGCCGGTGACCAGAGCGTGCTCTCTTTTGGCGGCAAACTCGGCCGTTCTGACGACAGATTCCGGACCGAGATGTCGGATGCCGGTGATCAGCATGCGGGATTCGATCCCGGTCTTTGCCTTCGCCGCCTCCATGCCAGCGGCCAGGCCCTCGAGGTAGGCGTCGGCGCCAAGCCCGATGGTGTTACCGTGATCCGGCGAAACGATGATCTCGCTGTAGATCGTTCCGGCTTCTGCCAGTTCCGTAAGATAGGTTTCGGCAAGAAGCGCATAGTCTTCCTGCGTTCGAAACAGCGAGGCGACTGCGTCGTAGCATTTCACGAAGCTGGTGAAATCCGCCCAGACATAGGCGCGGTCGGCGATGATTTCACTGGTATCGAGCCCGTACTTCTCCGCCTGCAACAGCGCCAGTTCCGGCGGTGTCGCGCCCTCGATGTGGCAGTGCAGTTCCGCCTTCTTCAGATGTGCGGTCAAATGAGGCTTCTCCCGTGTAGGCCCGGTGCGATCCCGAGATGTCTGGCGACCGTTTCGCCGATATGTGCAAAGGTGTTGGCGATCCCGAGCGAACGGCTGCGTACCGCCGGCCCGAACATCAGCACCGGCACGCGCTCGCGTGTATGGTCCGTTCCGCGCCAGGTCGGGTCGCAGCCGTGATCGGCGGTCAGGATGATGATATCGCCGGGTTTCAGCCTCCGGTCGAGATCGGGCAGCCGTGCGTCGAAGGCTTCGAGGGCTGCGGCATATCCCGCGACATCGCGGCGGTGGCCGAAAAGCATGTCGAAATCAACGAAGTTGGTGAAGACGAGGTCGCCATCCTCGGCCTCATCGATTGCGGCAAGGCTCGCATCGAACAGCGCCATGTTGCCGTCGGCCTTGGTCAGCTTCGTCACGCCCTGGTGCGCGAAGATATCGCCGATCTTGCCGATCGCGTGCACCGTGCGGCCGGCGTGCGCCAGCCGGTCGAGAACCGTCGGCTCCGGCGGCAGAACCGAGTAGTCGCGCCGGTTGCCGGTTCGAACAAAGGTCTGTGGGCTTTGCCCGATGAAGGGGCGGGCAATGACGCGGCCGATATTGTGGTCGTCGACGAGGCGGCGAACGACCTGGCAGAACTCCAGCAGTCGGTCCAGCCCGAAAGTGTGCTCGTGTGCGGCAATCTGAAAGACGCTGTCGGAGGAGGTGTAGCAGATCGGCTTTCCCGTCTGCATATGCTCCTCGCCGAGGCGGGCGATGATATCCGTACCGGAGGCGTGGCAATTGCCGAGAATGCCGGGGATGTTGCCCTCGCGGCAGATCGCCTCGACCAGCTCGGCGGGAAACGCGTCGCCTTCGGCCGGGAAATAGCCCCAGTCGAACATGACAGGCGTACCTGCAATCTCCCAATGGCCTGAGGGCGTATCCTTGCCGCGCGAGACTTCGCTCGCAGCGCCGTAGGCGCCGTAGACCCGGCCTGGCACCGGCATGCCCACCGGCACCCGCCCCGTTGCCAATTTCGCCGCGTGCATGAGCCCGAGCGCCGACATGTTGGGAAGATTGAGCGGCCCTTCGCGCAAGCCTGCGCGATCTGCCGCCCCGGTCGCGCAGAATTCGGCGATGTGGCCAAGCGTGTCCGCGCCCAGGTCGCCATAGGTTTCTGCATCCGGCGCACCGCCTATGCCGAAAGAATCGAGGACAAAGAGAAACGCGCGCGCCATGAACGATCCGGTAAGCCGGAGCGCGGGGCAAAGCCCACGGTCCGTTGCTGCAACGAGCGCGGAAGCAGATGCCGCCAGCGCAATCCCGAAGGAATAGCGCCGGCGAAGTCGCATTGCAATTGGGTTCGGTTATGCTGCGATCAGCAGTCGGGGCACTTTATGATTTCCGCCTGGCGCGAACGGAAATAGGCCGTCTTGGACAGGTTGATCGTCTTGAGTGTGCTGGACCCCAGGCCCTCGGCAAAGAGCAGAAGCTCGTGCGGAACGACGAGTTCGGTGCGAACGACGAAGGCTTCGGTGGTGGCAAACTGCGCCGGTACAGTTGTCGCAGAGTTTGCGGGGTAGGGTATCGCGCCACTCTGATCGCGCGACCAGATCACAGTGCCTTTGTTGGCGGCGTCGACTTTGATTCCGGTTATCTTCAGGGTGTATCCAGAATTCTGGTAGGGTGCGAGGATGCTCTTGGCGACACTCGACATGTTGCCGAGATAGGTTTTGTTAACCTCTGACTGTTGCGCCACCATATCCGCCACCGAGCTTGCGGCCCGTTCGACCTTGTTCTTCACCGAGAACCCCAGGGTCACTTCGAACGCCCCGATATAGGCGACGATCAACATTGGGATCACCATGGCGAATTCGATCGCGCCGAAACCGCTGCGGTCTTTTGCGAGCAACGTAATCGCGCCGCGAGTACGGGCAAACAAGGCGATTGTCTTCTTCGTAAGAGAGGTCACGGACGCCCTCATTCGTTTTCGTTGCGGAAAGTCGCGGTCGCGACCATGAGATAGTCTCGTGGCATGCTCGCACCGGCGGGGCGCAGATTGGTCACGAAAGGACGGACAAGGTCCGTGATCACGCTCCATCGGTAGTACGCGCGCAGCACGTTGTATGTGCCCGGTCCTCCCGGTGCGAAGGAGAAGTTCCCGGTATTGATGTCGTTGGATTTGGCCATTCGCGGTATATCGACTGGCAGTTGAGCCAGGTCGGTCGTGCTCTTGACATCGATAAGCAACCTGCTCGGAATGTTCACTTCGTTGCCGGTGCACGTCAGCATCACCGAGATCTCGGCGCAGAACGCCTGACGGAACTGTTTCTCCGTCATGTCGGTGGGCTTGCCTCTGGCGAAGGTGATCTCGCCAGTGCGAACTTTGCGCGCCATCACCTCCGTCGCGTTGGCCAGGAGGCGCTCGCCCGCAAAGGCAAAGAATGTCTCGAAGCAGGCAAAAGTGACCACAAGGAACGGGATCGCCAGAATCGCGAACTCGATCGACGCCGCGCCACTTCTATTCCCAAACAGACGCCGCAGCGGACCGCGATTTGATCTCGAAGATTGCCTAGAGCCTTGAACTTCCTGTTCGGCCAACATCTCGTCGTCCCATCATGTTACGTTTGATGGGTGAGAAATAAGGGGTAACTCTTGATATTTCGTTCTCGATGATCATCGGCATTTTAATGATCGCCGGCGTTTTTTACCTGATTCTAATTGGTGGCGCCGGTCGTTTTGCGTTCGGCATGCCGCTCACAGTTCGGGGTGCACGACAGCACGGTACGTGAAGTCTGCTTGTAGACACGCACGGTATTGCCCTCGTCGATAGAGACGAGAATGCGCTCGTCGACAATCGCATTGCCATCCTGGTCCAGGATCACAAGGTTCGTCGTGCCGAAATTGCGGCCTGTGACGACGATGGTCTTTGCGTCGGCGACCGTTGCGTCGGCAACATCAGCGTTGCCGATGATCACTTTGCTTACGGGGCGATCAAGCTTGAGGACGCGCGCGTGATCCATGTAGACGCGCATGATGTCATCCTGGGCAAGGGCGGGCCGGGTTGGAGACACCGCAAAAAGCCCGACGAGCACGAGAAGAGATAAACTGGCTTGGGCGGTCGTGGAGGGCACAGACATGGGGCGTCCTTGAGGTGACATCGCCGCATCCTCGCGCGTCTTGGTGAATGAAGCGTTAAGGTACAAGCGTCTCGCCAGCGGCCTGGAAATGTTTGCCGTTCGTTTACCCAAAAATCAGCGATGCGACGTTCATCTTTTAGTAACCGCCTTCCTTAAGTCGGTAGCAATCCGGCGGGCATAGGTTGGGCTCATCCGATCAACGGCAACAGTTGGCGGACGTGCTGAACAACAATCGCGAAGTAGGAGAATCATCATGAAGAAGATTTTTGCCCGTCTGATGAAGGACGAGTCTGGCGCAACTGCAATCGAATACGGCCTCATTGCTGCCCTCATCTCCGTTGCGCTGATCGGTGGCGCGACCCAGCTGGGCAACGTTCTCGACGGCCAGTTTACGTTCCTCGCCGATCAGGTGACCGGTTCGCAGACCGCGCCGTAAGGCAACCTTAAGCCTCACGGAATGAAAAGCAGAAAGCCGCCCTTGTTGGCGGCTTTTTGTTACCTTGGCAGATATGTTCAAGAACATCCCGCCTTTAAGACGAATCGCTGAAGGCGGATAAGATGCTCAGGAATCAAAGTGCCGGAGCTCCCTGGTGCGTTCTTCCGAACGCACGGCGCTCTAAGTCTCGCTCGCGGAGTGGATTTCGATAAATGCTCTTGTTGGCCTTCCTTGCAATCTTTCCGCTGTGTCTGATTTGGGCCGCTGCCTCAGATCTGATGACGATGACGATACCGAATCGTCTGTCGCTGCTTCTTGCTGTTGGCGCGGTCCTCGCGAACGTCGCCGCCGGCTCCGGTTTCGTTGACATCGGTTTCGATGTGGCTGCCGGTCTGCTGGTCTTCCTTTTGTGCTTTTGCCTTTTTGCCTCCGGTGTCATGGGGGGCGGTGACGCAAAACTATTGAGCGCCTGCGCTCTTTGGTATGGGCTGAACGGCTCTCTTCTGGCGTTCCTGCTGTATGTCTCGCTTATGGGCGGCGTCTTGACTGTGCTCATTGTGATGTTGCGGTCCAGCCAGCATGTGTTGCTTGCCGCCGGCATTCCAATCCCTGGTCTTTTGCTGACCGCAAAGAAAATTCCCTATGCAATCGCCATTGCTGCCGGCGCCTTCCTGGCCTTTCCGGCCTCGCCCTTGTATCGAATGGCTCTCGCGCAGTTTGGCCTCTAGCGTTGATGGGTGCGGAAAGCTGCTCGGAAGGAGACTGTTAACCATACCCGTAGATGGGTCGTTAACTATAATTACACCAATTCCTGATCAATCTGATCCCGGCATATCTGCGGGGCACAGAAACGATCATGAAACCGGTTCGCATCATCATACTGACGGTGGCCGTCGCGTCGGCGGCGATGGCCGGGTTGTTGGCGATGAAGCTGACCCGCGGTCCTGCCCGGCTAACGGCCGAGCCCGTCATTGAGCGGGCTCCGACTGTCAATGTCCTCGTAGCCAGCAAGAGCTTACCTGTCGGGTCTCGCCTCGGCGGAGACGCCGTCCATTGGATGGCCTGGCCCAAGGACGGCATCGTCGATGGCCTCATCACCGAAGAAAACCGCCCATCGGCGATTGAAGACCTGACCGGCGCCGTCGTTCGGCTGCCGATATTCAATGGTGAGCCGGTGCGCAACGAGAAGGTTGCCGACTCCTCAAGTCGAATCATGTCGTCGCTCCTGCCTGCCGGCAAGCGCGCGGTTGCTACGGAAATTACCGTTGCGACAGGCGCCGGCGGTTTCATCCTGCCGAACGACCGGGTCGACGTCATCATGGTCCGCAAGTCGGACAACGATGTTTTCCTGACGGAAACGGTGCTCAGCAACGTCCGCGTTCTGGCGATCGACCAGCAGGTCGAGGAGAAGGACGATGGCTCCAAATCCGTGGTCGGCACCACGGCGACCCTGGAGCTGACCCCTGATCAATCAAAGGTCATGACCGTCGCCCAGCAGATGGCCGAGCGTATCTCGCTCGCCCTTCGCAGCGTCGCGGATGCTCAGGAGCCCGATACGAACGCAGCGGATTATCTTTTGAGCGGTGATGGCCAACCCAGCATTCAGGTCATCAAGTCTGGCTCCATCGTCAAGGGCGACGGTTCAAGTCAGGGCCAGCAACAATGAGCGATCGAGTGGAGCACAAGGTGAAGCGGATCGGAAATAAGTTTCGGGCGTCTGTTGCTGCGGGCCTGTCGTTTTGCCTGACATTTTCGGGCATCGCGCTGCCAACGCTCCCGTCCGCCCATGCGGCTGCCTCCTCGGTCGTCAGGATCGTCGAAAGCGGGCCGGGGGCGAAGAAGAAGGTCAGCCTTGGGCTGAACAAGGCCGTTGTCGTCGATCTACCTTCCGATGCCCACGATATTCTCGTTGCTGACCCATCCCTCGCCGATGCCGTTACGCGCACATCCAGACGGATTTATCTCTTTGGTAAATCCGTGGGGCAGACCAACATTTTCGTATTCGGGCCGAACGGCGAAGAGATCGTCAGTCTTGACGTCGAGGTCGAGCGCGACATCGCCAACCTGCAGTCAAACCTGCGCCGTTTCATTCCCGATGCCGACATCAATGTCGAAATCATCTCCGACAACATCGTCCTGACAGGCACCGTGCGCACGCCGCTCGATTCGACACGCGCCGTCGACCTCGCCAAGGCCTTCCTCCAGGGCGGTGAAGCGACCACACGCAACATTACCGCGCAGGGCAACAATGGTGATGCCGATATCTTTGCTGAGGATCGGCAGGTCTCGCAGATCGTCAACCTGCTGACCATCGATGGCGATGATCAGGTCACGCTGAAAGTTACGGTTGCCGAGGTCAGCCGCCAGGTCCTCAAGCAACTCGGCTTCAACGGCAGCGTCTCCGATGGCGACAGCAGCATCGGATTCCGCAACCCCGCCAACCTCGGAGACGCCATCGGGCTCGGCGCAAACGCACTCATCAAGGGCTCGATTGGTGGAACGACGATAGCAAGCTACATCAATGCGATGGAGCAGGCAGGCGTGATGCGCACGCTTGCCGAGCCGAGCTTGACCGCGATTTCGGGCCAAGAGGCGAAATTCTACGTTGGCGGCGAGTTTCGGCTGCCCGGCATGCAAGAGGTCGAAAGGGACCCCACCACCGGCCTGAGTAAGGTCAAACGCGAGGTCAACGACGTCGAATACGGCATTCGCCTGAACTTCAAGCCTGTCGTTCTCGGTCCTGGCAGGATCAGCCTGCAGGTCGAGACCGAAGTGTCGGAGCCGACCTACGAAGGCAGTGTCGTTACCGGCAACGGCTCCAACGCCATCCCCGGCAACACCTTCCTCGGCATTCGCAAGCGCGAGGCATCGACCAGCGTCGAGCTTCCTTCTGGTGGTTCGATCGTCATCGCCGGTTTGGTGCAGGACAACATCCGTCAGGCGATGTCCGGCGTGCCGGGCGCCTCGAAGATCCCGGTCCTCGGAACGCTCTTCCGCAGCAAGGATTTCGTCCGCAACGAGACCGAACTCGTCATCATCGCGACGCCCTATCTCGTGCGGCCAGTGGCCAGAAGCGCGATCTCCAGGCCCGACGACAATTTCAATGCAGCCAATGATTGGGAGAGCTTCTTCCTTGGTCGCGTGAACCGGATCTACGGGCGCCCGGAAGCATCCGCTCCGGCTGGCCGCTACCACGGCAACGTTGGCTTCATCTACAAATAGGCTGGGTCATGCAAACGCGAAGCAGCTTCCACGAGAATTCTGAAAGGCCGAGTGCCATGCCCCTCAACAGATCCGGAATGCCCGCCCGTCATTTGCGGCATGTTGCAATCCTCGTCGTTGCCGCGGGGCTGCTTGCCGGCTGCGGCACCAAGGACAATCTTGCAACGGGCTCCATCCCGGATGACTACCGTACCCGCCACCCGATCGTGCTTGCCGAAGGTGAGCGTACGATCGATATCCCGATCGCCTCCGGCGATCGCCGGTTGACGCAGGGCACGCGCGACGTCATCAGCGGCTTTGCGGCCGACTATCGCAATTTGTCGACCGGTGTTGTCCAGATCATGCTGCCGCGCGGCTCGGCAAACAGCCACGCAGCCCAGGCCATGCGCAAGGAGATCCGCAGCGTTCTCGTTGCCGCCGGTGTCCCGGCCAAGCGATTGATCGAGGCGGGCTACGAGGCCGGTCCGATGGGTGACGCTGCACCTGTTCGCATTAGCTATGTGGCGATCACCGCCCAGACGTCCCCCTGTGGTGAATGGCCCGAGGACGTTGCGCTCAATACGATCCAGAACCGCAACTACTATAATTTCGGCTGCGCATCGCAATCCAATCTGGCGGCGCAGATCGCCAATCCGACCGATCTGCTCGGCCCGCGTCAGATGTCGCCGATCGATGCCGAGCAGCGTGGTCAGGTCATCAAGGACTGGCGCGGAACCGAAAAGAGTGACGGACCCGTCATCGTCTTCAATTGATATCGTTGGGATCATCAGATGAGCACCATTGAGTACAGGATCGAAACGGGCGCCGCGGCCGGCGACCTCGCCTTCGATACCGTGCAGCCGGGTGACCTCGAGCAGGTCCGCCCGCTGCCGCGCATCTCGATCCACGCGTTTTGCGAAACCGAGGCGATGCAGCGACTGATGGAGCGTTGCGGCCAGGATCGCCGTATGGCGAAGGTCAGCTTGCGCATCAACAACGGCGGCATCGATGCCGCGGCCAACATGTTTGCGAGCGTGTCGACGCCGAACCTGATCATTCTGGAAACATCGGCCGATCCGCGGTTCCTGCTGAGCGAACTTGCGCCGCTGGCCGCGGTCTGCGATCCGAGCACCAAGGTGATCCTCGTCGGCAAATACAACGATATCGGGCTTTATCGCGAGCTCATCCGCAACGGTATTTCGGAATACATGGTCGCGCCCGTGGCAATGCCAGACGTTCTGTCCGCGGTCGCATCGATCTTCGTCGATCCCGACGCCGAGCCATTGGGACGCAGCCTGGCGTTTATCGGCGCCAAGGGCGGCAGCGGTTCGTCTGCCATCGCGCACAATTGCGCCTGGGGAATTTCGAACCTCTTTTCGACGGAGACCATCCTTGCCGATCTCGACCTGCCTTATGGCACCGCCAACATCGATTTCGACCAGGACCCGCCGCAAGGCATATCGGAGGCGGTTTTCGCGCCGGAGCGGCTCGACGAGGTTTTTCTCGATCGGCTTCTGACCAAATGCTCCGACCATCTTTCGCTGCTTGCGGCGCCGTCGATGCTGGATCGTGCCTATGACTTCGAGGGCGGTGCCTTTCATCCGATCCTTGAGATCTTGCAACGCAGCGCGCCGGTTTCGGTGCTCGACATCCCGCATATGTGGACGGATTGGACACGCTCGGTGCTCGGCGAATCCGATGAAATCGTCATTACGGCGGTGCCGGATCTCGCTAGCCTTCGCAACACGAAGAACCTGCTTGATGCCTTGAAGAAGCTTCGGCCGAACGACAAGCAACCCCACCTTGTCTTGAACCAGGTGGGCATGCCGAAACGTCCGGAGATCGCGGTGAACGAATTCTGCGAATCGCTGGAAATCGAAGCGGCAGCCATAATTCCGTTCGATGCGGTCCTGTTTGGCAATGCATCGAACAGCGGCCGCATGATTGCGGAGATCGACAAGAAGTCGGCAGCAGCCGAAACCTTCTCCCAGCTCGCGCACCTGCTCACCGGCCGCGCGTCGATGAAGAAGGCGCGGCGCGGCGGTCTCGGCAAGATGCTTGCGGCGCTCGGCAGAAAATAGACGGCGCACAGAACGGGCGGATCAGGAACATGTTCGGCAAACGCGGAAACGAAGGCTTCGGCAAGGGCGGCACCACAGGTGCCGCGATGCCGCCGATCGCCCCGGTCACGCAATCGGCGGTGATCGAGCGCGCCGCGGTGCCGGTGCTTGCCGACCCGCAAACGTCCGCCGCTCGCCCACAATCTCCAGCCCCGGCACAAAGAAAGCGACCCGCGCGCACCGAGGACTACTACGATACCAAATCGCAGGTCTTCTCGGCTCTGATCGATACGATCGACCTGTCGCAGCTGGCCAAGCTCGATACGGAAAGCGCTCGCGAGGAAATTCGCGATATCGTCAACGACATCATCACGATCAAGAACTTCGCGATGTCGATCTCCGAGCAGGAAGAGCTGCTCGACGATATCTGCAACGACGTGCTTGGCTACGGGCCACTGGAGCCGCTGCTCGCGCGCGACGACATCGCCGATATCATGGTCAACGGTGCCGGCCAGACCTTCATCGAAGTCGCCGGAAAGACCATCGAGTCCGAGGTCCGCTTCCGCGACAATGCCCAGCTTCTGTCGATCTGCCAGCGGATCGTGGGGCAGGTGGGGCGGCGCGTCGACGAATCCAGTCCCATCTGCGATGCGCGTCTTCCCGACGGCTCGCGCGTCAACGTCATCGCGCCGCCGCTCGCCATCGACGGCACGGCACTGACCATCCGCAAATTCAAGAAGGACAAGCTGAAGCTCGACCAGCTGGTGAAATTCGGTGCGATCACGCCGGAAGGTGCCGTCCTTCTTCAGATCATCGGCCGCGTCCGCTGCAACATCGTCATTTCGGGTGGTACCGGTTCGGGCAAGACGACGCTCCTCAATTGCTTGACCGGCTTCATCGATCTCGACGAACGGGTGATCACCTGCGAAGACACGGCCGAACTGCAATTGCAGCAGCCGCATGTGGTTCGTCTCGAAACCCGGCCGCCGAATATCGAAGGCGAGGGTGAGATCACCATGCGGGATCTCATCAAGAACTGCCTGCGCATGCGACCCGAACGCATCATCGTCGGCGAAGTGCGCGGACCTGAGGTGTTCGACCTTCTGCAGGCGATGAACACCGGCCATGACGGCTCGATGGGAACCATCCACGCCAATACGCCGCGAGAATGCCTCGCCCGCATGGAATCGATGATCGCCATGGGTGGCTTCACGCTGCCGGCCAAGACTGTCCGCGAGATCATATCCGGATCCATCGACGTCATCATCCAGGCTGCGCGCCTGCGCGATGGTTCGCGCCGTATCACCCACATCACGGAAGTGGTCGGCATGGAAGGCGATGTCATCATCACGCAAGACCTGATGCGTTACGAAATTGAAGGCGAAGATGCCAACGGCCGCATTATTGGCCGCCACGTTTCGACCGGCATCGGGCGTCCGCATTTTTGGGACCGCGCCCGCTACTTCAACGAAGACAAGCGCCTGGCGGCGACGCTCGACGCCATGGACAAGGGCTAGGATCCGCGATGTTCGGCATAGGCCTTCCCGTCCTCGCCTTGGCTGCCCTGGTCGCGATATCGGCGTCGGCGCTGGCCTATGGCGTGATGTATTCGCGCATCGAAAGCGAGAAGAAGACGGAAGGTCGTGTGCGCAGAGTGAGCGCGGCCGAAACAGATCGGGTCAAGGTCAAGGCGGCCCGTGACCGCGTCAACGAGATGTCGAAGCGGCGCAAGTCGGTCCAGGATTCGCTTAAGGAGCTCGAGAAGAAGCAGCAGGAAAAATCGGCGAAAGCCGCGCCCTCGATGAAGGCGCGGCTGGCGCAGGCAAATCTGTCTATCTCGTTGGCAAAATTCTATGTTTTCAGCGCACTGTTCGGTCTCTTTGCAACCTTTGTCGCGTTGATCCTGGGTGCCGGTCTGGCCATAGCCGCGGGCATCGGCGTCATTGTCGCTGCAGGCCTGCCGCGTTGGCTGGTCAACTTCCTGATCAAGCGCCGTTGCAAGAAGTTTCTTGAAGAGTTCCCGAACGCGCTCGACGTCATGGTTCGGTCGATCAAATCCGGCCTGCCTTTGAACGACGCGCTCCGCCTCATCGCCAATGATGGGCAGGAACCGGTAAAGAGCGAATTCCGTAGGGTGGTGGAATCGCAGCAGGTCGGGCTGAGTGTCACCGATGCCTGCGCCCGTATGATCAATCACATGCCGCTGTCGGAGGTTAATTTCTTTGCGATCGTGATCGGCATTCAGGCTCAAGCCGGCGGTAACCTGTCCGAAGCGCTTGGCAACCTGTCGAAGGTCCTGCGCGAGCGCAAGAAGATGAAGGCCAAGGTCAATGCTCTGTCGATGGAAGCCAAGGCTTCGGCCTGGATCATCGGTGCCTTGCCATTCATCGTGTCGACCCTCGTCTATCTGACATCGCCTGACTACATGATGATCCTGTTCACCGATCAGCGCGGGCATCTGATTATCGGTGCGGGTCTCGTCTGGATGAGCATCGGCATCCTGATGATGCGCAATATGATCAACTTCGACATCTGAGGTGCAATTATGGGCGAAGGATTGGTCAAGGCGCTCACGGATCCCAACATCATCCTTGCTGTTCTCGTCTCGTTTGCGGTGCTGGCGACGTTCTATTCGCTGGTGGTGCCATTCTTCGAGCGTGGAGATCTCGGCAAGCGGATGAAATCTGTGGCCACCGAGCGGGAGCAGATACGCGCGCGGGAACGCGCCCGCCTCGCCACGGAGGTCTCGAACGGCAAGGCCAGTCTGCGCGGGCAGAACAACACGTCCGTTCGCCAGGTCGTCGAACGGTTGAACCTGCGCAAGGCCCTCGTCGACGACAATACCGTCAACCGCCTCAAGACTGCCGGCTATCGCTCGCAGAATGCGCTCAATACGTTCCTTTTCGCGCGGTTCTGCCTTCCGTTCCTGTTTCTGGTCGTCGCGGTCGTCTACATCTTCGTGCTCGGCAATTTCGCCGAGAAACCTTTCATGATGCGGTTCGCATTCGCCATCGGATTTGCCTATGTCGGTTTCTATGCGCCGAACATCTTTGTCGCCAATGCCATCGCCAAGCGACAGCACTCCATCCGTCGCGCCTGGCCGGATGCGCTTGATCTCCTCTTGATCTGCGTTGAATCCGGTGTGTCGATGGAGCTCGGCATGCGACGCGTCGCCGACGAGATCGCCTCCCAGTCGCCGGCCTTGGCAGAAGAACTGGTGCTGACGACGGCCGAGCTTTCGTTCCTGCCCGAACGCCGTATCGCGCTTGAGAACCTTGGACAGCGCACCGGGCTAGATGACGTCAAATCGGTGGTACAGGCGCTGATCCAGGCGGATCGCTACGGAACGCCGATCGCCCAGGCGCTGCGCGTGTTGGCACAGGAAAGCCGTGACCAGCGCATGAATGCAGCGGAAAAGAAGGCGGCCGCTTTGCCGCCGAAGCTCACCGTGCCGATGATCCTGTTCTTCCTGCCGGTTCTCGTCGCCGTCATCCTCGGTCCGGCCGGCATCCAGGTCGCCGACAAATTCTGACATCCCGGATCAAAGGTAACGCAAGGGAAGGGCGGGCAGGTGCAGCGCGCCAGAGGGCACTTTGAGTGCGTCAGCCGACAATATGGCGATTGCCAGCTGGCAAAGCTCAGTTGGTGTTCGCGTCGTCCGCCTTGGCAAGCTCTTTCCATGCGCCCTGCTGTGACAGCATCGAGCGCAGATACGTCACATTTGCCTCGGCCTGATCGCCCGACAGTTCCTGGCGGGCGATCGTTTCGGCCTCTTGAAAGCGTCCCTGCAGGCCCACGGCAAGTGCCAGGTTCTGTCGCACGCTGCTGTCGGCGCCCGGTTGGCCCGCTGCCGATTTCAAATAGGTTTCGGCCGTGCGCAGGTCCTTGGTCAGAAGATAGGACATGCCGAGGTTGGAAAGCACCGACGGCTCGTTCGGCTTGAGTTCCAGCGCCTCGCGGTAGCGCAGGCGTGCCTCCTGGGATCGGCCGAGTTGGTCGAGGATTGCGCCTTCTGCCGATTTCAGCTTCCAGTCCGGCCGGTCCGGTGTCTGGGCGCGGCTGATCGTGTTCAATGCCTGTTCCAGCTGGCCGGCGGCCGCCTGCGCCTTGCCGTAGGCGCCGAGAACTTCGCGGTCCTGCGGATGGTTGATCGCGACCTGCTGCATGACGGCGAGTGCCTGTTCGTTGCGTCCGGTCATACGCAGGAGGTTGGCGTAGTTGAGCCCGGCCTCGCGGTCCTTGGGGTTCTTCTCATAGGCCTGGCCGATGCTTTCGGCCGCCTGCGACAGCTCCGATGCGGTCATTGATTGGACGGGCTTCGACGTGCGCGAGATCGAACCGGTCGTCAGTTCCTTCTTCGGCTGGTTGGCGCAACCGGCCACAGACAGGGCGACGATCGCGATCGCAGCGCCTTGTATGAGACGGGTGACATTTCGGGATGAGATCGTGTTGTGTTTGGCCATCGGCGGTGTCCCCAGCATGCATTCGCGCACCAGAACTCCAAACAACATCGGCGCAACTTTCACTCCAGCAATAATCTGTTAACCCTAACAGAGCGTTAATTGCGCGAATCCATCTCTGTCAGCCGAGGACTTCCATGGCCCCCTATCAGTTCATCGAACGGCCGTCGCCGTTCAACACCAGCGCAGGCAAGACGCTGCCGATCTTCGCAGTCACGCCGGCGCATATCGAAACGGGAGCCATCGATCCGATCGCGCTTGATTGGGCGCGCAAGGCCGGCTTCAAGGCCGAATCGGGCGCCGTGCTGCTGATCCCGTCTTCGGATGGCCATCTCGGCGGCGCGCTCTTCGGTCTGGGCAGCAACCCGTCCGAGGCGCCGTTCCTGACCGGCAAGCTCGCGCGCGCTCTGCCGGCCGGAAAATGGCATATCGAAACCGCACCGCTGACAGCCAACCGCCTGGCGCTCGGCTATGGCCTCGGCTCCTATCGTTTCGAGCGCTACAAGTCGGCAAAGGGCGAGCCGCCGACCTTGTTGATCCCGAGCGATGCCGATGCGACCGACATCAAGCGCCAGCTCGCCGGCGTCTTTCTTGCCCGCGACCTCATCAACACGCCGACCAACGACATGGGACCGGAAGCGCTGGAAGGGGCATTCCGCGCGCTTGCGACGCATTACAAGGCCGATGTCTCGGTGATATCGGGCGAGGCGTTGCTGACGCAGAACTTCCCGCTCGTGCACACCGTCGGCCGGGCCAGCGCCGAAGCACCCCGCCTTCTCGAGCTGCGCTGGGGCAAGAAGGGCCACAAGAAGGTAACGCTGGTCGGCAAGGGCGTCTGCTTCGACACCGGCGGCCTCGACATCAAGCCCGCGTCCTCCATGCTCCTGATGAAGAAGGACATGGGCGGTGCCGCCAACGTCATGGGCCTCGCGCTGATGATCATGGACGCAAAGCTCAAGGTCGACCTGCGCGTCATCATTCCTGTCGTCGAGAACTCGATCTCGGCCAATGCCTTCCGCCCCGGCGATATCTATCGCAGCCGCAAGGGCCTGACGGTGCAGATCGACAACACCGACGCCGAAGGCCGGCTCATTCTTGCCGATGCGCTCGCCTATGCCGATGAGGAAAAGAACGATCTTCTCGTCGATATGGCAACGCTCACCGGTGCCGCCCGCGTTGCGCTCGGCCCCGACCTGCCGCCGTTCTTCACCGACGACGCTGAGCTGGCGCACGACTTGACGGAAGCGAGCCTCAGCGTTGACGATCCGATGTGGCGCATGCCCTTGCACATGGGGTACGACAAGGATGTCTCGGCGCGCATCGCCGACCTGACGAACGCGCCTTCCGGCGGCATGGCAGGCTCGATCACCGCAGCACTCTTCCTCAAGCGCTTTGTCACCAACACCAAGAGCTGGGTGCATTTCGATATCTTCGGATGGGCGCAGTCCGAACGGCCGCATTCGCCTATTGGCGGCGAGGCCCAGGCCATTCGCGCGCTTTACCAGCATATCGGGCAGATGGCCAAGTAAGGCTTAGATCAAGACGACCGGCGCTGTCCCTGCGCCGGTCGCTTCAAAAAGAAACGCTTGCGTAACGGTCCGTGTCTATGGTGGGGCGGGACAGCGCTGCGCTTTGATTACAGCGCACAGGCTGCTGTCGCCGTTAATCGTCTGCATGACACTTCAGCCGAAGAGGCATGCGGCTGCGCAGGAGTTGCCATTGCCGGTCGAGCTTACGCCTTCCCAGGCCCTTGGGCTCTGGCACACGGTTTCGCTGGAACAGGTGCGTGTCGACGGTCGCGATCTGACGCTGCGCCAGATGGCGATCTTGCTGCAGATCTATCTCGTGCCACCGCCCCACACCGTTCGCGGCCTTGCCGCAACGCTCGGCGTCACCAAGCCGGTCATCACGCGCGCGCTCGATACCATGGGCGCGCTCGGGCTTGTCGATCGCGTCCGTGATGATCGCGATCGACGCAATGTCGTCATCAAAAGGACAGTTGACGGTGCTCTTTATCTTGAAAAGTTCGGCGATCTGATCATTGATCAGGGCCGCAAACAGCCTAAGTGAGTTGACATGTCGACACTTCCCGATCGCCGCCTGAATGCCTATCGAGCCGACCTCGCCGAAAGCCGCCTTCGCGGCGTCGTCGATGCCGAGCGCTACGTCGAGGGAAGCGTCGCGCGCGTCTCCGTGCCGGTGACGCCGCTTCGGGCAAAGCCCGATCTTGCCTGCGGGACCGATACCGAGCTGCTGCTCGGCGAATCGGTTCGCGTGCTCGATACCAATGAGAGCTGGTGCTGGGTGAAAGCTGATCTCGACGGCTATGTCGGGTACCTTCCGGAATATTGCCTGGCACCCGTAGTCAAAAGCCCGACGCATGTCGTCTCGGCACCGCGCACCTTTGTCTATTCCGGGCATGACCTGCGTTTTCCGACCGTCTACCCGCTGTCGATGGGGAGCCGACTGACCGTCATCGACGAGCGCGAGACCCGCGGCACCCGCTATTTCCTGCTTGATGGCGGCCAGGCCGTGGTTGCCAACCATTGCATCGAGGTCGGCAAGGTTGTCGAAGGCGACTATGTCTCCGTTGCCGCCCGTTTTGTCGAAACGCCCTATCTCTGGGGCGGCCGCTCCGGTTTCGGCATCGATTGTTCCGGTCTCGTCCAGCTGTCGATGATGATGGTCGGCAAGCTGGCGCCGCGCGATTCGGACATGCAGGCGGCCGGCCTCGGCACGCCGATCTCCCGCGAAGAGCTGAAGCGCGGCGACCTCGTCTTCTGGAAGGGACATGTCGCGTTGATGGAAGACGACGAGACGCTGATCCACGCCAATGGCCATACGATGACCGTTGCGCGCGAAGGTCTGGAAGCCTCGATCGAGCGCATCGGCTGGCTCTACGAACAGCCGACGGGCTATCGCCGTCCCTGACGATTCAACGGCTCAGTAGCCGGCTAATTTGTCGACGACGTGCTGCAGCGGCTGCCCGCTTTCGAGGCGGGAGATCTGCTGTTCGACGTGGCGGAACAGCGCCTTGACGTCCGAGGACGCGGCGACATGCGGTGTCATATAGACGTTCGGCATCTGCCAGAAACGGCTGTCGGGCGAAAGCGGCTCCTGCTCGAAGACGTCGAGGGAGGCCGCGTGGAGAATGCCCGCGTCCAGTGAACTCAGGATATCGGCTTCGTTCTGGCTGCCGCCGCGGCCGCCATTGATGAAGACCGGGGCGCCAAAGGGGCCATTGCGGCTCAGCTTGGCAAAAAGCCCGGCGTTGAAGATGCCTTGGGTCTCAGGCGTCAGCGGCAGCAGGCCGACCAGGAAATCGGTACGCGCCAGGAAGGCATCCAGTTCGTCGCCGCCATAGGTCTCGATGCCGTCGACGGCCTTCTTGCCGCGCGACCAGCCGACGACCTTGAAGCCCATGACGGAAAGCTTGCGGGCCGCATCCTGGCCGAGCACGCCCATGCCCATGATGCCGACAGTAACGTCGGCCGCTTCCGGCTGCGATAGATCGCGCCACTCGCGCTTTGCGGCAAGCGCTTCATAGGTCCGGTGCTGACGCAGATGCATCAGGCATTGCATCACCACCCATTCGCTCATGCGGGTCGTCAGGCTGCGATCGACGAAACGAACAAGCGGCACCTCCGGCAGCCCCGGCAACGTCAGCACATGGTCGACGCCGGCGCCGCCGGAGAAAACCACCTTGAGATCGGGCGCCCTGTCGAAGAGGTCGGGGGCCGATTTCCAGACCACGGCGTAGTCGACACCCGAGAGGTCACGATTGTCATGGACGGCGTCGGCGCGGTTGATCACTTCCCGATCCGGAAAAGCACCTTTGAGCGCTGTTTCCACTTCTTCCGGGATGAATTTCAGATCGACGATGACAGGGCTTTTTGCGGGCATGGCGGGAACTCTACTGGCGGATGGCGGTGAGGTTGACGGCTTCGAGGTTGAAGGCGGCGGCCATCAGGGCCTTGGTGTAATCTTCCTGCGGCGCATTGAAGATGCGCTCCGCCGGGCCCTGTTCGACGACCTTGCCCATGCGCATGACGATCATCTCATTGGCCAGCGCCCGCACCACCTTGAGGTCATGGCTGATGAAGAGATAGGCGAGGTCGTGCTTGTGCTGCAGGTCGCGCAGGAGATCGACCACCTGCGCCTGAACGCTCATGTCGAGCGCCGATGTCGGTTCGTCCAACATCACGAATTTCGGTTTCAGCACCATCGCACGCGCAATCGCGACGCGTTGGCGCTGGCCGCCAGAGAATTCGTGCGGATAGCGCCAGCGGGTGGCGGCATCGAGACCCACTTCCTCCAGTGCCGCAGCAACGCGGGCATCGCGCTCGTCGTCCGACAATGTCCGCTCGTGGATTTTCAGTCCTTCGGCGATGATGTCGGCAACCGACATGCGCGGGCTCAGCGAACCGTAGGGGTCCTGGAACACCACCTGCATCCGGTTTCGAAGCGGCCGCATCTCGCGGAAACTATAGGCATTGATGTCCTTGCCGACGAATGCGATGCGCCCCTTGGACGAGATCAACCGCGTCAGCGCCAGGCCGAGCGTCGTCTTGCCCGAGCCCGATTCGCCGACGACGCCGAGCGTCTGGCCGGCGCGCAATTTGAGATCGATACCGTCGACCGCCTTCACATGATCGACGACCTTGCGCAAGAAGCCGGCCTTGATCGGAAACCACACCTTCACGTCATCCGCTTCCATGACGATCGGCTTGGAGGCGTCGGAAGGAGGCGGGTTGCCCCGCGGCTCGGAAGCGAGCAGATGGCGGGTATAGGCATGCTGCGGATTGGCGAAGATCTCGGCGGTCGGTCCGGTCTCGACGATCTTGCCCTTGGTCATCACACAGACGCGATCGGCGATCTTGCGCACGATGCCGAGGTCATGGGTGATGAACAGCATCGACATGCCGTGTTCGTCCTTGAGCTTCTTGAGAAGTTCGAGGATCTGCGCTTGCACGGTCACATCGAGCGCCGTCGTTGGCTCGTCGGCGATCAGCAGCTCCGGCCGGTTGGCAAGCGCCATGGCGATCATCACACGCTGGCGCTGGCCGCCGGACAATTCGTGCGGGTATGCTCCGAGCCGCTTCTCCGGTTCGCGAATGCCGACCTGGTTCAACAGTTCGAGAATGCGCGTACGCGCAGCAGCACCTTCGAGCCCCTGGTGCAGCTCGAGGATCTCGCCGATCTGCCGCTCGATCGGGTGCAGCGGATTGAGCGACGTCATCGGCTCCTGGAAGATCATCGTGATGTCGTTGCCGCGCACCTGGCGCAGTTCCGCATCGTTGGCCTTCAGAAGGTCCTTGCCGTTGAAGCGGATTTCACCGCCCGGATGGCTTGCCGAAGGGTAGGGCAAAAGCTTCAGGATCGAGTTGGCGGACACGGACTTGCCGGAGCCGGACTCGCCGACAAGCGCAACCGTTTCGCCGCGCTTGATGTCGAAGGAAATGCTGTCGACCGCAATCGAGGTGTTGCCGCCTTGGTGGAAGGCGACCGACAGATCACGGACGGAAAGAATGGGATCGGTCATCGTCGCGCTCACCGGAATGTCTTTCTCGGATCGAAGGCATCGCGGGTCGCTTCGCCGACGAAGATCAACAGAGACAGCATCACCGACATCACGCAGAAGGCCGTTAGCCCGAGCCAGGGAGCCTGCAGGTTGGATTTGCCCTGGGCGATCATTTCTCCAAGGGACGGCGAGCCCGGCGGCATGCCGAAGCCGAGGAAGTCGAGCGAGGTCAGCGTGGTGATCGAGCCCGACAGGATGAACGGCAGGAAGGTCAGCGTCGCCACCATCGCATTCGGCAGCAGGTGCCGGTACATGATCGTGCCGTTGCCGACGCCAAGTGCACGCGCTGCATTCACATATTCGAAGTTGCGTGCCCGCAGGAACTCGGCGCGCACGACGCCGACGAAACCGACCCAGGAAAAGAGCAGCATGATGCCGAGCAGGATGAAGAAGCCGGGCGGCAGGATCGCGGCGATGATCAGGAGAATGTAGAGCACCGGCATCGACGACCAGATCTCGATGAAACGCTGCATCAAAAGGTCGGTCCAACCGCCGAAATAGCCCTGCACCGCGCCGGCCGTCACGCCGATGACCGCCGAGGCGATGGTGAGCACCAGGCCGAACAGCACCGAGATGCGGAAGCCGTAGATCATGCGCGCCGTCACGTCGCGCGCCTGGTCGTCGGTGCCGAGCCAGTTGAGATTACCGGCGATGCAGTTGCGGTCGGCCGAGCCTTCCGGATAGGCCGAGCAGCGCTCGTCCTTGCTCATCAGCCAGAAGGGCTTTGTCGGCGCCGAATGCGGAATGTTGGAGTTGACCGTCTGGTAGGAGTAACGGATCGGCGGCCAGACCATCCAGCCGTTGGCCTCGATCTCGTCGCGGATGAAATCCGAGCGGAAGTCGGTCTCGGCGAGGAAGCCGCCGAACTTCTCCTCCGGATAATCCACCACGGCAGGAAACAGGATCTCGCCCTTGTAGGAGGCGATGATCGGCCGGTCGTTGGCGATGAACTCGGCAAACAGGCTGAGCACGAACAGCAGAAGGAAAATCCAGAGCGACCAGTAACCGCGCCGGTTCGCCTTGAAATTCTGCCATCGCCGTTGGTTCACTGGTGAAAGGAAACCGCGTGGCGGGGCCGCAACCTGCGTGACGGTCGGGGTGACGGTGTTCATCACACGTCCCTCCGCTCGAAGTCGATACGCGGATCGACCCAGGTATAGATCAGGTCGGAGAGCAGGCTGACGACCAGTCCCATCAGCGAGAAGATGAACAGCGTCGCAAAGACGATCGGATAGTCGCGCTTGACGACGGAATCATAACCGAGCCGGCCAAGGCCATCGAGCGAGAAGATGTACTCGATCAAAAGCGAACCGGTGAAGAAGGCCGAAATGAAGGCGCTCGGGAACCCGGCGATGATGATCAGCATCGCGTTGCGGAAGACGTGGCCATACAGCACCTGGCGGTCGTTAAGGCCCTTGGCCCGTGCTGTCGTCACATACTGTTTCTTGATCTCGTCGATGAACGAATTTTTGGTCAGCAGCGTCGTCGTTGCAAAGGCCGAAAGCAAAAGCGTGATCAGCGGCAGCGTCATGTGCCAGAAATAGTCGAGGATCTTCTGCCACCAGGGCAATTGCCAGAAATTGTCCGAGACGATGCCGCGCAGCGGAAACCAGTCGAGGAACGATCCGCCGGCAAAGACGACGATCAGGAGGATGCCGAACAGGAAGCTCGGAACGGCGTAGCCGACGATGATGATTCCGGATGTCCACACGTCGAAGGTCGATCCATCAGACACCGCCTTCTTGATGCCGAGCGGGATCGAAATCGCGTAGGAGAACAGGAGGATCCAAACCCCTAGCGAGATCGAGACCGGCATCTTCTCCTTGATGAGGTCGATGACCGAGGTGTTGCGGAAGAAGCTCTCGCCGAAATCGAAGCGAATATAGTTCCACATCATCGTGCCGAAGCGTTCGAGCGGCGGCTTGTCGAAACCGAACTGCTTTTCGAGCTTGGCGATGAATTCCGGGTCGAGCCCCTGGGCACCGCGGTACTGGCTGCCCTGATCGCCACCGGCCTGCATCAGGTCGCCGCCGCTGCCGCTCAAGCGGTCGGAGCCGCCGGCGTTGGTCAGGTCGGAGATCACCTGCTCGACCGGTCCGCCCGGCGCAAACTGGATGACGGTGAAGGAAATCGCCATGATGCCGACGATCGTCGGGATCATCAAAAGCAGGCGACGCAGGATATAGGCACCCATCAGGCCAGCCTCTCGATCGACGTGTTGCCGGTGGCCCGGACCCGCGAAGCGTTGGCGTGCGCCCTATGGTGTTTCAATCCTCACGTCTCCTTGCGGCTCTCAGGCCCAAGCCGGGCCTATATTCGTTATCAGTGATTCGTTTTTCTGCATTTGGAATCGAGACGGCTTCCGAGTGCAAGGGCTTCATTTGGCCGTGGCGTTTTTCGACCACCAGGTATCCGGGAAGCCAGTCCCGTAATAGGGGAGCTCCTGTGTCCGGGCGAGGTGGTTCCAATAGGCAACGCGGATCGCCTTTGAGTAGAACAGCGGCACGACGTAGCGGTGGGCGAGAAGGACGCGGTCGAGCGCCCGTGTCGTCGCAATCAGTTCGTCGCGGTTCGGCGCGAAGATGATTCTTCGGATCAGCTCGTCGATCGCCGGGTCGGAAATGCCGACATAGTTTCTCGACCCCGGTTGGTCGACCGAGCCCGAGCCCCAGTAGTCGAGCTGTTCGTTGCCGGGCACCAGTGTCTGCGCCCAGATTCCGTAGATCATGTCATAGTCGAAGCTTCTGACGCGATTGGTGTATTGCGAATCGTCGACGGTGCGGATGCGCGCATCGATGCCGATTTTCTTGACGCTGTTGATGAACGGCGTGACCGTGCGCTCAAAGGACGGATTGGACAGAAGCAGCTCGAAGGAGAAGGGCTCGCCGGTCTTGACGTTCACCAGCCGGTTGCCCTTGAGCTCGTAGCCCGCCTCCTTGAACAGTTCGAGCGCCTTGCGCAGGTTGCCGCGCACCTTCTGCGGGTCACCGTTCACGGGGTTCTTGTAGGGCGTGGTGAAGACTTCGGCCGGAACCTTGTCCTTCAGCTCCTCAAGGATTTCCTTTTCGCGGCCCTCGGGAAGGTTTGAGGAAGCAAGCTCGGTGCCCCAGAAATAGCTGTCAACGCGCTGATAGGCGTTGTAGGCGAGATTGCGGTTCAGATCCTCGAAGTCGAAGGCGTAGTTCAGCGCCTCCCGCACCCGCTGATCCCTGAATTTCTCACGGCGCATATTCGGCACCAAGGCCTGCATGACTCCCGTTGCACGCAACGGATTCTCGATCTCCTCGCGGACCACACGGCCGTCCTTCATGGCCGGAAAGTCATAGGCCGTGGCCCAATGGCTTGCGCTACTGTCCTGGTAGAAGTCGACATTGCCGGCGCGAAAGGCCTCGAACTGCACGTTCCGGTCACCGAAGAACGCGTAGCTGATCGCGCCGAAATTGTGCTGCCCGACATTGACGTTCAGGTCCTTGCCCCAATAGTCGTCCCTCAGCTCAAAACGGATCGAGCCACCCGGCTGGAACGAGGCGATCTTGTAGGGGCCGGAGCCCATGACCGGCTCCAGTGTCGTGCGGGCGATATCACGTTTGTTGCCCTTGGCGTCCTGGCCTTCCCACCAATGCTTCGGCACGATGGGGAACTGGCCGAGAATGTTCGGCAGTTCGTGGTTGTTCTTCTCGTCAAAGCGAAAGGTAACGTCGCGCTCGCCGGTTTTTTCCGCCGAAACCACGTGGCGGTAGTAGTTGGACAGGAGCGGATTGTGCTCTTTCACCATGTTGAAGGAGAAGATGACATCATCAGGCGTTACCGGCATGCCGTCCGCCCACTTGGCCTCTGCGCGCAGGCGAAACGTGGCCGACGAAATGTCGTCGGGATAGGAGACGCCCTCGGCAAGCAGGCCGTAAGCGGTGGTAATCTCGTCCTCGGCGGATTTCAGCAGCGTATCGAAGACGAGGGACGCAACACCGCTCGCCGCCTCGCCTTTGGCGAGAATCGGATTGAACGTGTCGAACGTGCCGGTCTCCGAGAGCCGTAATTCTCCGCCTTTCGGGGCATCCGGATTGACATAGTCGAAGCGGGCGAAGCCGTCCTTGTGCTTGGGTTCGCCGATCGACGACGTGCCATTGCGCCAGACCGGCTGTTCTTCGGCATGCGCTGCAGGAGGAAGAAGAACAAGTGCGGCCGCCAGAAGCGAGGCCGCCAGGCCAGGTTTCACGGTCCTGCAGAAAATTGGCATCCAGCCGGTACCCCTTATATTTCAACGTTCTTTTACGAGAGAATAGGCGAAATCGGGCCAAATGACAGGCGCCGCCGCAAATCAGGCGAAATTTTTGCGTCACATCCCGGTGATCCGCAAGGCTGAGGCAAAGGCGGCACCTTAGGATCAGGGGATATCGGGCATCTCGCACCCATTGCCGGTGCGGTTCGCCCTTGGGGAATGAACGGAACGGAATTGGATATGGTTGCTGCAATACGACGCTGTGGCTCGGCGCTTCTGGCGCTCTTGCTCGGAACGAGCGTCTTGATCGCCGATGCCGCCAGCGCAGACGACACGCCGGCCAAGGCGCTGTTTGGCGCCAAATCACTGCCGGCGCAGATGGCGCCCTCGTCCTACGGTTTCTATGCCAAGGGTTGCCTTGCCGGCGGCGTGGCGATCCCGACGGATGGCCCGACCTGGCAGGCCATGCGGCTGTCGCGCAACCGTCGCTGGGGCCATCCGCAGATGATCGCGCTGATCGAACAATTCTCCCATGATGCTGCCGAAAAGGTCGGCTGGCCCGGTCTGCTGCTCGGCGATATCTCGCAGCCGCGCGGCGGCCCCATGCTGTCCGGTCACGCTTCGCACCAGATCGGCCTCGATGCCGATATCTGGCTGACGCCGATGCCGCAAAGGACCCTGACGGGCCGCGAGCGCGAGGACATTTCCGCGACATCCATGCTGCAGAAGAACAAGTTTCTGACCGTCGATCCGTCGATCTGGACGCCGTCGCATGCGCGGTTGATCATGCTGGCGGCAAGCTACCCTCAGGTCGAGCGGGTTTTCGTCAATCCGGCGATCAAAAAGAAGCTCTGCGACACCTGGAACGGCGACCGCTCGGCGCTCGGCAAGGTCAGGCCGATCTATGGCCACGACTATCATTTCCACGTCCGCATCAAATGCCCCGAGGGGTCGTCGACCTGCAAGGACCAGGCGGCGGTGCCGGCCGGCGATGGCTGCGACAAGTCGCTTGCCTGGTGGTTTACCGATGAGCCTTGGGCGAAGCCGAAGAAAAAGCCGGGCGAAAAGCCGGTGAAGCCCCGCCTGACAACCATGGCCGACCTGCCGAAGGCGTGCACGTTGGTGCTGAACGGCCCAGCGCCGGCCTCCGAGCAGGATGTGACCTTTGGAATGGCCTATCGCGCCGCCTCACCGGCACCCGCAGAGCAAGGCATCGAGCAGGTGATCGGCAATGCCGCAAGCGATTTGCCGCCATCGGACGTGCCGGTGCCGCTGCCGCGTCCGACGCTGCAATAGGCGTCTTGGCTTGCGGCTTTTCAATCCTGTTACGCTCATGTATACGGCGATCAAATCGATTTAAATTTGATGGCGGGGAGATGGCATGGCGGATCGGAAATGCGTGGCCCTGATCGCGCACGATCAGAAGAAGGACGATCTTGCCGCCTTTGCCAAGGCAAACGAAGCGGTCTTTGCGCAGTGGAAGATCGTCGCCACCGGTACGACCGGTGGCCGCGTTCTCGATGTTTGCCCTGGTCTCGATGTCACGCGGCTGAAAAGTGGCCCGCTCGGCGGCGATCAGCAGATCGGCGCGATGATCGCGACCGGCGATGTCCAGCTGCTGATCTTCTTCGTCGATCCGCTGACGGCGATGCCGCATGATGTCGACGTCAAGGCGCTGATGCGACTTGCGATCGTCTATGACATCCCGATGGCGCTCAATCGCGCCACAGCCGAGCAGTTGATCGACTTCAACCACAACTGATAGAGAATTTTTCGAAACCTCACGGCGACGATCAGGATGGACAGTGCGATGCCCGGTGCGAGTGACAACAGCTTTTCCTTTCCGATCCTGATCGGCGATATCGGCGGCACAAATGCGCGCTTTGCCTTGCTGCTCGACGCCTTTGCCGAGCCGAAGCAACTGCAGCCGATCAAGACAGGCGATTTCGAGACGATCGAAGAAGCGCTGCAGAAGAGCATCCTCGACAAGACGTCCGTCCAGCCGCGTTCGGCAATCCTTGCGGTCGCCGGTCCGATCAAGGGCGATGAAATCCCGCTGACCAATGCCGGCTGGGTGTTACGCCCGAAGGACATGCTCGAAAGCCTTGGCCTTGAGGACGTGCTGATCATCAACGATTTCGAGGCGCAGGCGCTGGCCGTTGCTGCTCCGGCGGCTGAAGATCTGGTGCAGATCGGCGGTGGCAGCGTCCGCCCTCTGACCTCTCGCGTCGTTCTCGGCCCAGGTACCGGGCTCGGGGTGGGCGGTCTGGTCTTTGCACAACACACCTGGTTTCCGGTTCCGGGCGAAGGCGGCCACGTCGATATCGGTCCGCGCACGGAGCGCGACTTTCAGATCTGGCCTTTCCTGGAGCCGATCGAAGGGCGCATGGCCGGCGAGCAGATCCTCTGCGGTCGCGGTATCATGAACCTCTATCGCGCTGTTTGCGCGGCCAATGGTGAAGAGCCGGTGATGAAGGATCCGGCCGAGGTCACGACAAGCGCGCTGTCCGGCAACGACGCTGCCGCCGTCGAGACCATATCGCTGTTCTCGACCTATCTCGGGCGGGTGGCCGGCGACATGGCGCTGATCTTCATGGCCCGCGGCGGCGTGTTCCTGGCCGGAGGCATTTCGCAGAAGATCTTGCCGGCGCTGCAAAAACCGGAATTCCGCGCCGCCTTCGAAGACAAGGCGCCGCACTCCGCTCTGATGAAGACAATTCCGACCTTCGCGGTTATCCATCCGATGGCGGCACTTTCCGGTTTGGCGGCTTTCGCGCGCACGCCGAGAGACTTCGGTGTTGCAACAGAGGGACGGCGCTGGAGAAGCTGAAGCGGCCGGATCGCGCAAAGACTCGCCAAAGCCGCATCAAACCACTATAGAGCCCGGGAAAGGTAGCGTCGGCGTCCGACGCACCGCACAGGCTCAGGGAAGACAGGCTTTTTGAGCGCTAAAGATAAAAAACAGCATACGGTCGATTCCGAAACCATCACCGGAATCCTGAAGCGGGTCATTGCAGAAAACGGTCGCGATCACATCCGCGGCTATGTCTTTGCCATTGCCTGCCTGGCCGTCGTCGCTGCGACGACCGGCTTTACCGCCTCGATCATGGAGACCGTGATCAATGAGGCCTTTGCCAACAAGAACGCGAGCATCGTGCTGCTGGTCTGCGGTTCGATCTTTGGCGCTTTCGTGCTGCGCGGCTTTGCCACCTACGGCCAGGCCGTCGCGTTGTCGAAGATCGGCAACAATATCGTCGCAAGGTACCAGAAGCGGCTCTACGCGCATCTGATGGCGCTCAGCGTCGGCTATTTCAGCGAGCAACGGTCGGCACAGCTTGCGGCCCAGATCAGCCAGAACGTCAGCGGCATCCGCGACGTGCTCAATCTGACGGTAACGTCGATCGCCCGCGATCTGTTGACCCTGATCGGCCTGATCGGTGTCATGTTCGTCAAGGACTGGCTGCTGTCGATCATCGTCTTTGTGACGGCGCCGCCTTTGCTTCTGGGCCTGCGGTATGTTTCCAAGCGGCTGCGCTCTGCGACCCGCGAAGCCATCGATGTCAACAGCCGTGTCCTTGGTGCCATGCAGGAGACGATCCAGGGGATTTCCATCGTCAAGGCCTTCACGATGGAAGGCGAACTGCGCAGCAAAGTCGACGCGATCGTCGATCGCGCTGAAAATCGTGCCAACCGGATTGCTCGCCTGAGCGAACGCACGGCGCCGATGACCGAAACGTTTGCTGGCCTGGCCATCTCCAGCGTGCTTGCCTATTCTGCATTCCGGGCAATCTACAACGATGTTCCGCCAGGTGCCTTCTTCGCTTTCGTCGTCGCTCTGTTGATGGCTTATGACCCGGCGCGACGGCTGGCCCGCCTTCAGGTGTCGCTGGAGCGCGCTGCGGTCAATGCCCGCATGGTCTACGAGATTCTCGATACCGTTCCGCATCAGCGCGACAAGCCGGGTGCAAAGCAGCTTACCTTTGATGGCGCGACCGTCGAGCTGCGCGATGTGCGTTTCCGCTACGCCAATGGCGATGAAATCCTGAAGGGTGTCAGCTTCGTCGCCGAAGGCGGCAAGACCACCGCTCTCGTCGGTCCGTCCGGGGCAGGGAAGTCGACGGTCATCAGCCTCGTTCCACGGTTCTACGATCCGGCCTCCGGCCAGATCCTGATCGACGGACAGGACATAGCCGATGTGACCAAGCAGTCGTTGCGCAACGGCATCGCCTATGTCTCGCAGCAGCCTTACCTTTTCGAAGGCTCGATCCGCGACAACATCCGTTACGGTCGTCCGGATGCGACCGATGCGGAAATCGAAGAAGCCGCGCGTCTCGCCTATGCGCATGATTTCATTCTCACCCAACCGCAGGGTTATGACACCGCGGTCGGCGAGAACGGGGTCACGATGTCCGGCGGTCAGAGGCAGCGGCTGTCGATCGCCCGCGCGCTCGTGCGCAATGCGCCGATCTTGCTGCTCGACGAGGCGACTTCGGCGCTGGATACCGAGTCTGAGGCGGCCGTACAGAAGGCGCTCGACGAGGCGATGCACGGACGCACGGTGATCGTCATCGCCCACCGGCTTTCGACGGTCGTCAATGCCGACAAGATCATCGTCATGAAGGATGGCCTTGTCGTCGAGGAAGGCACGCACGAGGACCTGTCGCGCCGCCAGGACGGGCTGTACGCGCGCCTGCACAATCTCCAGGGCAAGGTCCCACAGGCGTCGGTCGACGCTGAAATCTAAACGTGAGTAGGAAGGAAAATCGCCGATGAGCACAACGGACATGAAGCTTGTGGTCGTCGGCGCGGCCGGTCGCATGGGCCAGACGCTGATCCGTATGATCAATGGCATGGATGGCGTCCGCCTGCATGCGGCGGTGGAGCGTCCAGGCTCGCCTTTCATCGGCCGTGACGCCGGCGAGATCGCCGGTCTCGGATCGATCGGCGTCTCGGTCACCGACAAGCCGCTCGAAGCCTTCGTCGAAGCCGAAGGCGTTCTCGATTTCACTTCGCCTGCCGGCACTGTCGAATTTGCCGGCCTGGCCGCGCAGGCACGTATCGTGCATGTCATCGGCACCACCGGCTGTGGCGCGGACGACGACGCGAAGATCCGTGCCGCCGCGCGTCATGCCCGCATCGTCAAATCGGGCAATATGAGCCTCGGCGTCAACCTTCTCGGCGTGCTCACGGAGAAGGCGGCGCGTGCCCTTGGTCCGGCTGGCTGGGACATCGAGATCCTCGAGATGCACCACAAGCACAAGGTGGACGCCCCCTCCGGTACAGCGCTGCTCCTTGGCGAAGCGGCGGCGAAGGGGCGTAGCATTGCCCTTTCGGAAAATTCCGTGCGTGTGCGCGACGGTCACACCGGCGCCCGCCCGCAGGGCACGATCGGGTTTGCGACGCTGCGCGGTGGCTCGGTGATCGGCGAACATTCGGTCATTCTCGCCGGCGAAGGGGAGCAAGTGACCTTGTCCCACAGCGCCACCGACCGCTCGATCTTCGCACGCGGTGCGGTGACTGCAGCGCTCTGGGCGCGGGACCAGAAACCCGGCTTCTACTCCATGCTCGATGTTCTCGGGCTCGACTGACACCATCTCTATCATCTCAAGGGGAAATCATATGAGCGGCACCCTCGTCCTCGTCCGGCATGGCCAGAGCGACTGGAACCTGAAGAACCTGTTCACCGGCTGGCGTGATCCTGACCTGACCGAGCTTGGCGTCGAAGAAGCCAAGGCCGGCGGCCAGGCGCTCGCCGACTACGGTATCAAGTTCGACATCGCCTTTACATCGTCGCTGATCCGCGCTCAGCGTACCTGCCAGTTCGTGCTCGATGCCGTTGGCCAGCCATCGCTCGAAACCATCCGCGATCAGGCTCTGAACGAGCGCGACTATGGCGACCTCTCCGGTCTCAACAAGGATGATGCTCGCGAAAAATGGGGCGAAGAGCAGGTGCATATCTGGCGCCGTTCCTACGACATTCCGCCGCCGGGCGGCGAAAGCCTGCGCGATACCGGCGCCCGCGTATGGCCCTATTACCTGACTGAAATCCTGCCGCGCGTGCTGGCCGGCGAGAAGGTCCTCGTCGCCGCGCACGGCAACTCGCTGCGTTCGCTGGTCATGGTTCTCGACCGTTTGACGAAGGAAGAGATCCTGAAGCTCAACCTCGCGACCGGCGTGCCGATGGTCTACATGCTCAACGCCAATTCGACGGTCGCTTCCAAGGAAGTGCTGGGCGACATGTCGGCCGCGCATTGAGCCGAGCATGCATCAACAAGCAAAAGGGGCGCATCGCGCCCCTTTTTCGTTTTCAGGCCTTACCGGCCTCCCAGCCGAGGATGGCGCGCTTGCGTGTCAGCCCCCAGTGATAGCCGGTGAGAGCGCCGCTCTTGCCGACCGCCCGGTGGCAAGGAACGACGAAGGAAATCGGGTTGGCGCCGACAGCCGCTCCGACGGCGCGCGAGGCGGTCGGCTGACCGATCTCTCCGGCGATCGTCGAATAGGTCGTGGCGCGGCCAAGCGGGATCTTCAAGAGCGCCTGCCAGACCCGGATCTGGAAGTCGGTGCCGATCAGGAAGATCCGCAAGGGCTGGTCGTCGCACCAGCGTTCCGGATCGAAAATGCGAGCGGCATATTGCGCCGTCGCCGCGCTGTCCTCGACGTAAGCGGCGTTCGGCCAGCGACGCGCCATGTCCTCGAAACTCTCCTGCTCACCGCCGCCATCGGCAAAGGCAAGGCCGGCCAGGCCGCGGTCGGTGATCATCACCAGTGCCGTGCCAAAGGGGGAAGGGTGATAGCCGTAGCGGATGACAAGGCCGGCGCCGCGGGCCTTCCACTCACCCGGCGACATTGCCTCATGGGTGACGAACAGGTCGTGCAACCGGCTCGGGCCTGATAGTCCGACCTCGATGCTAGTCTCCAAGAGCGGCATGTCCTCCTGGCGCAACAGCCGCTTGGCATGGTCGAGCGTGACCGCCTGCAGAAAGGCCTTCGGGGAAAGCCCGGCCCAGCGCGTGAAGACCTTCTGCAACTGCGTCGGCGATTGCTTCAGCCTCTGGGCGATCGCGTCGAGCGAAGGCTGCTCGCGATACTCTTCGGTGAGCATTTCGATCACGCTTCTCACCGTGTCGTAATCGGTGCCGCCGGGCGTGATATCGGTCGGGAGGGTTGTCGCTATGTTCATCGGTCATCTCCTGTCGTGACACAGGTAATCATGGCGCTGGTGCCGTTGCCACCCGAAACTTGATCGGTTTTCGTCAGCGGCGGCGCACGGTTGCAAGTGCCCCGGAAAACGCGGTGGCGAAGGTTTCCCGGTCGTCGCGGTTGAGGAAGGAGCCGACATCGGTCCGGTTCCCGCCGTCGCTGACGCTCATCGAGACGATGCCGATCTCCTGGTGCCGCGCGATGTTGAAGCGCGCCCAGAACGGGTTGAAACGATGCTCTGTCATCCGGCCTGATGGCGTGAATTTGCGCACTGAAACGTCGGTGCGCGAAACGCGCACCTCTTCTCGGGCGCGTGCCGAGCGGTAGTTCAGCCAGAAGGCGCCGAACAGCAGCGCGAAATCCAACCCGAAGAAGAACACGATCGGCCAGGCGCCGATCACCATGAACACGACTGCATGCACCAGGCTGAGCAACCCGGCGATCAGAAAAAACACCTTGAACCCCTTGAAGCCGAGCGAGCGGTAGGGGGTCAATTCGGCGCTGAACACCGGCTCTTCGCCGGCAGCCGTCTCGTCGTTGCCATCAGTCATGACCATTGACTATAGATGCATCATGAAAAACGTGAAGCCGAAATTGCCGGGCACGCCCGCGAAAAAGAAGCCGGCGTCGAAACGCCCCGCTCCGCGAACGACGGGCGTCTACAGTCGCGAGGAAATCGCGGAGATTTTCCGGCGCTTTTCAATCCAGCGGCCGGAGCCGAAGGGGGAGCTGGAACACGTCAATCCTTTCACCCTGGTGGTGGCCGTCGCCCTGTCGGCACAGGCGACGGACGCCGGCGTCAACCGGGCGACTCGCGCGCTCTTTGCCATTGCCGACACGCCGGAAAAGATGCTGGCGCTGGGCGAGGAGAAAGTCCGCGATTACATCAAGACCATCGGGCTTTTCCGCAACAAGGCGAGGAACGTCATCGCGCTCAGCGAAAAGCTGATCACCGATTTCGGCGGCGAGGTGCCGCGCACGCGCGAGGAACTGGTGACGTTGCCGGGCGTCGGACGCAAGACCGCCAATGTCGTGCTGTCCATGGCCTTCGGCCAGGCGACGATCGCCGTCGACACCCATATCCTGCGTATAGCCAACCGGCTCTGTCTGGCGCCGGGCAAGACCCCGGACGAGGTTGAAGCGAAGCTCTCGCGTATAATTCCCGACGAATATCTCTACCACGCGCATCACTGGCTGATCCTGCATGGCCGTTATTGTTGCAAGGCGCGCAAGCCGGAATGCGAGCGCTGCGTCATTGCCGATATCTGCAAGTCGCCGGAGAAGACCTGCGACATTCCGGCGCCGCTGGTCGAGTTGCCGCAGCAGGTTCTTCCGGTGGCTGGCTGATCCGCTCCGCGTGACTGTATGCGCCATCGGCCGGAGGCGGGCTCAGGTGGAAATCAGTCCGTCGATCAGCTGACTGATCGCTTCAACGTAGAGGTCCGTCGGAGCGCCTTCGGCAATCTCCAATGCCGCACGATCAAAAGCCGCCGACAGAAGAGTTGCTGTTGCAGCCAATGTGTCTCGGTCAATGACCTTCGGCGCCATCGCTTCCGCCAAACCGTCTTCCAGCGTCCTCTGGGCATTGGCCGCATCGATCGCGGCCATCTCGCGCGTGCCGAGCACGGCCGGCCCCTCGAGCAGCAGGATGCGGATTCGACCGGGTTCTGCCATCGCGTCGAAGAAGGCTCTTGCGCCCGCTATCAGCGCATCGCGCGGCGTCAGGTCATCGACGGTCGCCTGCTCGATCTGCGCCGCCACGGCACCGGCTTCGCGCTCGGCAACCGCGCGAAACAGCGCCCTCTTATCTTCGAAATGGTGGTAGAGCGCCCCGCGCGTCAGGCCGGCGGCCGCCACGATGTCCGGAGTCGACGTCTCCGCATAACCGCGCGCGACGAACAGTCCGTGGGCCGCGTCGAGGATGGCAGCGCGGGTCGTGTCGGAGCGTTCGCGGTTGGTGCGGCGTGGCGATTCAATTTGCATACATTCAGCCTGTATGTTAATTCGATAAATACATGCAGACTGTATGATAATACGAACCCGAGGAAAAGCCATGAAATCGACGAGCTACTATCCCGTCATCATGACGTCAGACGTTGCGGCAACCGCGGCCTTCTACGTCGACAATTTTCGCTTCAAGGCACTGTTCACCAGCGATTGGTACGTGCATCTGCAATCTTCCGAATCCGAGACGGTGGCGCTCGCCATCCTCGACTATCGTCATGAGACCATTCCGGAACAAGCCCGCAAGCCTGTTGGTGGATTGCTTCTCAACTTCGAGGTCGAGGACGCGGATGCCGTTTATGCCGACTGCCGCGCGGCTGGTCTGCCGATCCTGCTGGCCGTCCGCGATGAGGATTTCGGTCAGCGCCATTTCATCACCACCGATCCGAACGGCGTCCTGATCGACATCATCAAGCCGATTCCGCCGAGTGCCGAGTTTGCTGCCGCCTATGACGTCAGCGCACTTCCGGCGGAATGATCGCGGTGTGCGCGTGTTTTGTCTTCCAAATGGCTGGAAAACCGCTATTAACGAACACCGGCCATTAGGGAAACTGGACGGAGTTCATGACAAAATACGACGTGCTGACGATCGGCAATGCGATCGTGGATATCATTGCGCGCTGCGATGACGGCTTTCTGAGCGAAAACGGCATCATCAAGGGCGCGATGAACCTCATCGATGCCGACCGGGCGGAGCTGTTGTACTCGCGCATGGGCCCAGCCGTAGAAGCTTCCGGCGGCAGCGCCGGCAACACCGCAGCCGGCGTCGCCAGCCTTGGCGGCCGTGCCGCTTACTTCGGCAAGACGACGAACGACCAGCTCGGCGAGATCTTCGCGCACGACATTCGCGCCCAGGGCGTCTACTTCCAGACCAGGCCGCTCGAAACCGTGCCGCCGACGGCGCGCTCGATGATCTTCGTGACCGAGGACGGTGAGCGCTCGATGAACACCTATCTCGGCGCCTGCGTCGAGCTTGGCCCGGAAGACGTCGAAGCCGACGTCGTCGCCCAGTCCAAGGTCACTTACTTCGAAGGCTACCTCTGGGATCCGCCGCGCGCCAAGGACGCGATCCGCGAGGCTGCCAAGATCGCCCATGAAAACGGTCGCGAAACTGCAATGACCCTGTCGGACAGTTTCTGCGTCCATCGCTACCGCGACGAGTTTCTCGAGCTGATGCGCTCCGGCACGGTCGATATCGTTTTTGCCAACAAGCAGGAAGCGCTCGCACTTTACGAGACCGAGGATTTCGACCTGGCGCTGGAAAAGCTGTCGAAGGACTGCAAGCTTGCAGCCGTCACCTTGAGCGAGGAAGGCTCCGTCGTCGTGCGCGGCGCAGAACGCATCCGCGTCGGCGCGACGCCGCTTGCGCAGGTCGTTGACACGACAGGGGCCGGCGATCTCTACGCAGCCGGCTTTCTCCACGGATATACGACCGGTCGGTCTATCGAGGATTGCAGCAAGCTCGGCAATCTCGCAGCCGGTATCGTCATCGGCCAGATCGGTCCGCGGCCGATGGTCTCGCTCGCTGCTGCCGCCAAGCAGGCCGAGCTCGCCTGAGGCGAGCCGGATTTTCTCTCCAAACGAAAAGAGGGCGTAGCCTTTACTTGAAGGCTTCGCCCGGATAGGCGCCCCAGATCTCGCTCTGGACGATCCAGCCGTCGACGCCCTGGGTTTCGATGTGGCACCAGTCACCGTTGCATTCACCCACGCGGATGACCACGCCGGGCTCCATGCGGGCGACGATCGCCGCGGTGCTTTGGGGCTCGCGCCGCAGGTTGACGAACACGCCTTCGCCCTTGCCGCGCATCCATGGCGCGGTGACGGCGGTGCGGTCGCCCGACAGAAGCGCCTGATTCACCCAGCCTTCGGTGCCATCGGCGTCTCGGATGCGGCGCCAATTATCGTATTCCTGAATGATTTCCACCGGCACGCCGGGCCTGAGGTAACGGAACGCCACCGCATAGTCGACGCTCGGGCCGATGCGCAGATTGACGCTCTTGGCCTTGAGGCTGACGAATCGCGGCAGCGGCAACCCGCTGGCTCCCTTGGCGGCCTGGGCATGGGCGCCCGAAGTCGTAATGACCGCGCCGACGAAGGCGGCGATCAACGCGAACGAGAATTTGGAAATGACGTGACGCATGACGAAGCTCATTTTCCGTGGCAACTTGCAGGCGCAGTTCACCCAGGGCGCTTGGCCGGGGCGTAAATCGCGGGGACGACGCAGCGAGTTTTGTTTGTCTTCCCGACCGGGTCTGGTAGAAATTGCGGCTACAGGGAGAAAGTATCGCCCAACTTGGTTAAGGACCCGTCAACGAGGCCCATCGCAGCAATGACAAGCAAGAAGAAGCCCAAGGTCTACATCACCCGGAAACTGCCGGACATCGTCGAAACCCGCATGCGCGAACTGTTCGACGCCGAGCTCAACATCGACGATACGCCCCGCAGTCAGCCGGAGCTTGTGGCGGCGGTGAAGCGCGCCGACGTGCTCGTGCCGACCGTGACCGACCGGATCGACGCGGCGCTGATCGAGCAGGCAGGCCCCCAATTGAAGCTGATCGCGAGCTTCTCCAACGGCGTCGACAACATCGACGTCGATGCCGCCGCGCGAAAGGGCATCACGGTCACCAACACGCCGAACGTCCTGACCGAGGATACCGCCGACATGGCGATGGCACTGATCCTGGCGGTGCCGCGCCGGCTTGCGGAAGGTGCGCAGATACTGACCGATCGCAAGGGCGAGTGGGCCGGCTGGTCGCCGACCTGGATGCTTGGCCGCCGCATTGCCGGCAAACGCATCGGTATCGTCGGGATGGGCCGCATCGGCACCGCTGTCGCCCGTCGTGCCAAGGCTTTTGGCCTGTCGATCCACTATCACAACCGTCACCGGGTCAAGACCGAGACCGAGGAGATGCTGGAGGCGACCTATTGGGACAGCCTCGATCAGATGCTTGCCCGCGTCGACATCGTTTCGGTCAATTGCCCCTCGACGCCGGCGACCTATCATCTTCTTTCTGCCCGCCGCCTGGCGCTGATGCGCCCGGAAAGCTACATCGTCAACACCGCCCGCGGCGGCATCATCGACGAGACGGCGCTAATCAAGTGCCTGCGCGAAGGCAAGATCGCCGGGGCCGGGCTCGACGTTTTCGAGAACGAGCCTGCAGTCAATCCCAAGCTCATCAAGCTTGCCGGCGAAGGTAAGGTCGTGCTGTTGCCGCATATGAGTTCGGCGACGCTCGAGGGCCGTATCGACATGGGCGACAAGGTGGTGATCAACATCCGCACCTTCTTCGACGGTCATCGGCCGCCGGACCGGGTGCTGCCCGGTCGCGACTGATCAGAGTGTCTTGCGCATTTCGATGGTGGTGGGGCGGGCAAAGCCCGGATGCGCCGTCCTGCCGGTTTCGACAAAGCCCCAGGCCGCAAACGTCCGGTGGTTTTCGGTGAGTTCGATCCGCGTCTGCAGTCTCAGGGCGGATAGGTTGCGACTGCGTGCCGTGTCTTCGGCCTTTGCCAGCAACAGCCGGCCAACGCCCTGACCCCGATAACCCTCAGCGACTGCAAGCTTGCCGACGTAGAGGCAATCGGTCTCCGGCTTGCAGAAGATGCAGCCCGCCAGTTCCGGTCCATCGAGGGCGATCAATCCGATTTCTGCCGAAGCTTTCTGCTTCAAACCTGCGACCGTCAGCGCATGGGCTGACGACGGCGGGTCGATCCGCCCATCCATGTAGGCAAAAGCTTTCAGGATCAGATCCTGTAATTCCCAGTAGCGATCGAAGGTCGCGTCGATTTCGATGATCTGCATCAGTCCGCCTTGTCGGTCCCGCGCCTGCGATAACGGATGGTGCTGAACTGCGCCGAGAGCGCATCATACATCAACAGTCGGCCGACGAGCGGCTCGCCGATGCCGGCGATCACCTTGATGGCTTCCATAGCCTGCAATGTTCCGATGACGCCGGTCAACGCGCCGATGATGCCGGCCTCGGCGCAAGACGGTACCACGCCTGGCGGAGGCGGCTCAGGAAAGAGGTCGCGGTAGGACGGGTTGGGCGCGCCATCCTTGCCGGTGCGATAGGGCATCAGCACCGTCAGCGACCCGTCGAAGCGACCGACCGCGCCGGTGACGAGCGGAATGCCGGTGCTTGCCGCCGTATCGGCGGCGAGATAGCGCGTGTCGAAATTGTCCGAGCCGTCGATCACCAGGTCGTATTCGGCGAACAGTGCCTCGGCGTTGTCGGGGGCAAGGCGAAAGGGATGCGGCTCGACCGCCACATGCGGATTGAGTGCGCCGATTGCCGTAGCGGCGCTGTCGACTTTTGCCAGGCCGATGTCGGCGGTGCGGTGGATCACCTGCCGTTGCAGGTTCGACAAGGACACCACGTCGTCGTCGACGATGCCGAGTGTGCCGACGCCGGCGGCAGCCAGATATTGCAGCACGGGAGCGCCGAGGCCGCCGGCACCGATGACGAGAACGCGCGCGGCTTTCAGCTTCTGCTGCCCTGCACCGCCGAGTTCCGGCAGGATGATGTGGCGCGCATAGCGCGCGATTTCCGATGGGTCGAGGCTGGTGTTGGTCATGAGCGCACACTTTCCATCATCGGCTCCATCATCCCGAAACGCTCCCATGTTCCACGGTCAGGAACCGGCCGCGCTCGCCGAGCGCATCGAACATCGCACGGTCCGTTCCGGTCATGAAGGCCTGGCCGCCAAGCCCGTCGACGAGATCGAAAAGGGCGGCGCGGCGGCCCATGTCGAGATGCGCGGCGATCTCGTCGAGCAGCAGGATAGGGGCGTGGCCGGTCATATCGCCGACAAGGCGCGCATGGGCGAGCACCAGGCCGACGAGCAGCGCCTTCTGCTCGCCGGTCGAGCAGCGCTCGGCCTCCATGTCCTTTTCGCGGTGACGGATCAACAGGTCGCTGCGATGCGGTCCGTCCAGCGTCCGGCCGGCGGCCGCATCGCGCGGCCGGCCCTCGCGCAGCATGGTCAGATATTGCTCTTCAAGGTCGAAGGCCGGCCTGTGGCTCTCATTGTCGAAGAAGCCAGAGAGCGCCAGACGCGCGGACGGAAAGACGCTGTCGCCGGTATTTCTTTCAACCAGCGCCGTCAGCAGGCCCAGCATTTCCTGTCGGGCCAGCGCCATCGACACGCCGAGCCCGGCCATTTCCTTTTCGATGGCAGTGAGCCAGGCCGGATCAGGACGAAATTCGCTGAGGAGCCGATTGCGGCTGCGCATGGCGCGGTCGAATTCGCTGGCGCGCCTGCCATGTTCGGGATCGAGCGAAAGCACCAGCCGGTCAAGGAAGCGGCGGCGGACGGCCGAGGGGCCGGTGAAGAGGCCGTCCATGGCCGGCGTCAGCCAAAGCACGCGCAAATGGTCGGTCAGTTCATCGACCGTGCTCGCCGCCGTGCCGTTCAGCCGCAGCCGTCGCGATTGTCCTTCGTTGGTGCCGGCGGTGCCGGTGCCGATCTCGACCGGACCTTCCATGCCGACAACTTCGGCGAATACCGAGAAGCCGTCGCTGGCGCCGACGCGGGCGACATCGGCATAGGCCGCGCGCCGAAGACCGCGGCCGGGCGATAGAAACGACACCGCTTCCATCAGATTGGTTTTGCCGGCGCCGTTCTCGCCGGTCAGCACGATATGCCGCTGGTCGAGCGAAAGCGACAGCGCCGCGTAATTGCGGAACTCGCTCAGCTTCAGACGATTGAGAAAGACCTTCTGTGGCATTTCGGGTCCGGATTCGACTTCGGCGCCAGTAACAGCGCGCCGGAAAGGACGCGCAAGGACGCTCCAACACTTTCAGCGCACTGCATAATTCTCGACCTAAATCGATGCCGATATAGGAAATCATGCAGTAGGACGAAAGCGGCCGCCAAGGCAAGGCGAAAGGCAGCCTCGGCCATTTGCAGCGAAAAATGCGCGATAACGGCGGGGAAAGCCTTGCAATCCCTGTGTTTCAGCGCTTTTCTTGATGGCCTGCGTACAATATGACAGCCGCATGACAATCCACGAACGGATATATGTGTGATGCTGGCTTGGTTCCGCAAACTCCTTCCCCGCGAAGACCGCTTCTTTGATCTCTTCGCTCACCATTCGCGCACCGTCGTCGGTGCCGCCGAAGCGCTCGAAAAGCTTCTGGCCGGTGGTAGCGACCTCGAAAAACATTGTGACCGCATCGTCGCGCTCGAGGACGAGGCTGACAACATCACCCGCGACGTGCTTCTGGCCGTCCGCCGCTCCTTCATCACGCCGTTCGATCGCGGCGACATCAAGGACCTCATCCAGTCGATGGACGATGCCATCGACATGATGCACAAGACGGTCAAGACGATCCGGCTGTTCGAACAGAAGACCTTCGATCCGGGCATGCAGGAAATGGGCGCCATCGTCGTTCAGGCGGCGCATCTGATCGCCGAAGCCATTCCGCTGCTCGATCGCATCGGCACCAACCATGGCCGGCTCATTGCCATTGCCGAAGAGATCACGCGCATAGAAGGCCGGTCCGACGAGCTTCATGACCAGGGCCTGAAAGATCTCTTCCGCCGCCACGGCGCCAACAACGCGATGGCCTACATCATTGGCAGCGAGATCTATGGCGAACTCGAAAAGGTCGTCGACCGCTTCGAGGATGTTGCCAACGAGGTCAGCGGCATCGTGATCGAGAACGTCTGATGGACGCGACGCTCGCCCTGCCGCTGCTTGTCGCGCTGATCGCGATTGCGCTGTTCTTCGACTTTCTCAACGGGCTGCATGACGCCGCCAACTCGATCGCGACGATCGTGTCAACCCGAGTGCTGCGGCCGCAATACGCGGTCCTTTGGGCGGCGTTCTTCAATTTCATCGCCTTCCTGTTTTTCGGCCTGCACGTGGCCGAGACGCTCGGAAAGGGCATCATCGATCCCAGCATCGTTACGCCGCTGGTGATCTTCGCGGCGCTGATGGGCGCGATCTTCTGGAACATAGCGACCTGGATCTTCGGCATCCCGTCGAGCTCCTCGCATGCGCTGATCGGCGGTCTCGTCGGTGCCGGCCTGGCGCGCACCGGCGGTGACGCCATCGTCTGGACCGGCCTCCTCAAGACCGTTGGTGCCATCTTCATGTCGCCGATGATCGGCTTCTTCCTGGCGCTCCTGTTGATCCTCATCGTATCCTGGATATTCGTGCGCCAGACGCCGTTTGCCGTCGACCGCAAGTTCCGGGTGATGCAGTTCATCTCGGCCTCGCTCTATTCGCTCGGCCATGGCGGCAACGACGCGCAGAAGACCATGGGCATCATCGCCGTGCTCCTGTTCTCTCAGGGCTATCTCGGTTCGGAGTTCTACGTGCCGTTCTGGGTGGTAATCACCTGCCAGGCGGCAATCGCTCTCGGCACGCTGTTCGGCGGTTGGCGCATCGTGCACACTATGGGTTCGAAGATCACCAAGCTCAATCCGATGCAGGGCTTCTGCGCGGAAACCGGCGGTGCCATCACGCTGTTTGCCGCCACCTGGCTCGGCATTCCGGTATCGACGACCCACACCATCACCGGTGCCATCATCGGCGTGGGCGCGGCCAAGCGCGTGTCTGCGGTGCGGTGGGGCCTTGCCGGCAACATCGTCATCGCCTGGTTCGTGACCATGCCGGCCGCTGCGGCTATCTCGGCGCTCACCTACTTTGCAGTCGCCCTGTTCCTCTGAGTTCATCCGCCTCCGGCACATTGCCGGGGGCGGCCCCCTCTGAATTCGAGACGCGTCAGTCCCCGACGCGCGCGGCCGGGCTATCCTGGCCATTTTGATGCAGCGTCAGGCTTGCGGCGCGCGCGCCCGCTGGGACCTCGAAGGTCATCTGCGCATCGACCGACCTTGCAAAGAAGCGATGTTCCGCCTCGGCGAAAATTTCGATCGGTCCCTGGCCCGTTGCCTGCGCAAACAACCGGTTGCCATCCCGAAAAACCGTCAGATCGAAACCGGGCGCCAGCCGATAGGTGCCGACATAGGCGTCGTAGGTTGCCGGGTCGGCGGCGATGGCGACCCGCTGAACCGGGGCGGGTGCGAGCGACCTCTCGCGATCGAGCAGATGCACGCCGATGTCATCGACGCCGACTTCCGTCGAGGTGTTCGACAGGACCACGACGCCGACGCCAGTCGACGGTCGGAAGCCGACGAACGATCGGTAGCCGCCGGTGCCGCCATTGTGCCAGACGATCTGCCTTTCGCCGGAGCCGGAGATAACCCAGCCGAGTGCCTGCTCTTCGCTGCCGTCGCCAAGCGGCTTCCGCGTCGCAATCATCGTGGCAAACGCAGGCGCAAGGGATGAGGGCTTCTTGCCCATCGCCGCCTGGAGGAAGGTCAGAAGATCGTTGGTGGTCGAGCGCAGTGCGCCTGCCCCTGGCAGCGCGCCGAGATCCCAATCGCTTGTCGGCTCCAGGCCAGCATCGTGCCCTGTTGCGCGCCGCCCCTCCCATTCGGGACGCGCGGTGATCGCGGTATCGGCCATGCCGAGCGGAATTGCGATGCGCTCCCTGACGAGCGCCTCGTAGGACTGGCCCGACTGTAACGCGAGCACATGGCCAAGCAGGCCATAACCGAGGTTGGAATACGCGTGCTCACCGCCGGGTTGTCGGGTCGGCTGGTGACTGGAAAGGAAGGCGTAAAGCTTGGCGACGCCATAGTCGGCATAGGGATCGTTATCGTCGGCCGGCATCAGATTGTCCGGCAATCGCGGCAGGCCGGACATGTGCATCGCCAGATGTTCAAGCGTGATCGGCTTGCCATCGGCTGCTTGCCTCAGGACAACGCTTTCCGGCAGCAGCTGCGAAACCGGTGTGTCGAGCTGGACACCGCCGCGTTCGGCCATGTCGGCAAGCGCGAGTGCAGTGAAGACCTTGGTCACCGAGCCGATCTCGAACACGGTGTTGCCATCGAGCGGGCGCGGATCGTCCTTCTCCAGGCGGCCGTGCGCGACGACCCGTTGTCCGGCCGCATCGATAATGCCGACGACGATGCCGACCGACTGTTTCTGCTCGTCGATACGCGTGGTCAGTATTTCCAGGATTTCGTTATCGGTTGCGGAGAGAGGGGCTGCCTGGGCGGTGGTGCCGAGCGTCATGATGGTGATCCAGTTGAGGAGGAGGTGCCGCATGGAGGGGAGATAAGCATCCTATTTTCGGTTGCAATACCCGTGCGGCGCATTGCAACCCTCGATCGTCAATGCTTGGTCAAGACCCGGTCGAGGCACCGCGAAGTGCGGGGGCAGCGCAGCGCAGTCGCGGCCAAAACGCTGCTGTTTCACGGATCCCAATGCGGCGGATCGCCAAAAGCCTTTTTCAGGTGCTCGGCGATTGCCTTTAGTTTCGCCGAGGATCGCCGACCCTCGGGGTGAGCCATGTAGATGAACTCCGGTTCGGGACGAAGCCCGATATCGATCTCGCGTAAACGGCCATCGCGCACGGCGGGGCCGCAGAGGAAGGCCGGCAGCAGCGCGATGCCGAGCCCGGCGACAGCCGCATCGTGGATCATGTCGCCGTTGTTGATCCGGAGCGCCATGCGGGCGCGGATGACGGTCGAGCCGCCCGGCCCTTCGAACCGCCAGTCGGAGGCGCCGCGGTTGGTGTAGAAGATGCCGCGATGGTCGTTGAGTTCGGCCAGCGAGGCCGGCGTGCCGTGGCGGCCGAGGTATTCGGGCGAGGCGACCAGCAGGCGCCGGCTCTTGGCAAGTTTCCACACGACCAGCCGTGAATCGGCGATGACCCCGTGACGAACGATCGCGTCAAAGCCCTCCGAGGCGACGTCGACCCGACGGTCGTCGAGATCGAGCGTCAGTTCGATCTCGGGATGTGCCGCCAGAAACGGATAAAGCGCCGGTCCGAGATGCAGATGCCCGAAGCTGACGGGCGCGGCGATCCGGAGCGGTCCCGTCAGTGTTCCCCTGCGCTCGGCCAGATCGCTGGCGGCGGCCTGAACCTCGCTGACGATCCGTACGGCACGCTCGCGAAAAGCGATGCCGTCCTCGGTCAGCGTCAGCTTGCGCGTGGTGCGATGCAGGAGCGTTGCGTTCAGGCTGCGTTCCAGGTCGGAAACCCGTTCACTGATCACAGATTTCGACAGCCTCAGCCGGCGCGCCGCCTCGCTGATCGAGCCGGCTTCCGCAACCGCGACAAAGGCGGCGATTCCTTCGATTTTCAGCATCGTTCGGTTTTCCCGAATTCGAGTTCCATCATTGGCAGACTAATCCGAACGGAAATCTTCGGCCATATCTATCGGCATCGAAGGACAGCGGTCGATGCAAAGACGATCGGTCCCAACCCAACGCAACAAAAGGAAATCCATCATGACACGCTTGCAGAACAAGACCGCGCTCGTCACCGGTGGCACCAGCGGCATCGGCCTGGAGACGGCGCGGCAGTTCATCGCCGAAGGCGCACGCGTCGCCGTGACCGGCACCAACCCGAAGAACATCACCGAGGCACGCAAAGTGCTCGGCGAAGGCGCTCTTGTCATCGAGGCCGATGCCGGAAACGCTGCCAGCCAGGCCGCTGTTGCGGAGCAGGTCAAGGCCGCCTTCGGCCATCTCGATATCCTCTTCGTCAATGCCGGCATCGCCAAGCTGCAGCCGATCGAAAATTGGGATGAAGCCAGCTTCGACCGGTCGCTCGATATCAATGTCAAAGGTCCGTTCTTCCTGATCCAGGCGCTGTTGCCGATCTTTTCGAAGCCGGCCTCGATCGTGCTCAACACCTCGATCAATGCGCACATCGGCATGCCGACCTCCAGCGTCTATGCGCTCAGCAAGGCGGCCTTGCTTTCGCTTGCCAAGACCCTTTCCGGTGAACTGATCGGCCGCGGCATTCGCGTCAATGCCGTCAGCCCCGGCCCGATCAGGACGCCGTTGCATGATGGCCACGGCGCGACGCCGGCGGAAAACAAGGAGATTGTCGCATCGATCGCCGCACAGATCCCACTCGGCCGTTTCGGCGACGCAAGCGAGATCGCCAAGGCAGTCGTCTTCCTCGCCTCCGACGAGGCCGCGTTTACCGTCGGTGCCGAGCTGATCATCGACGGTGGCATGGCCACGCTCTGATATTGCTTGTCGCCGCCGCCCGCCGTTCGGCACCGGGCGGCGGCGACCGCGCCGCCTCCGACGTTGGCATTGGTCGCCGAGAAGAGTATATTTTTTCGTTCTAATAAATCGTCGTGCATTGGAAGAGAATGAGGCAAATTCCACACCGATCAGATCCGGGAGGAGACGATGTCGAGTGTCAGATGGACCATAAAGGGCCGGGAATTCATTCACTGCAATTGCGCTTATGGCTGCCCCTGCCAATTCAACGCTCTGCCGACCCACGGCAATTGCTGCGCCGTCGGCGGGATCGAGATCGAGACCGGCCATCACGGCGAAACGCGGCTCGACGGCTTGCGATGCGGACTGATCGCGGCCTGGCCGGGCGCGATTCACGAGGGCAAAGGGGCGGTCGTGCCGATCGTCGATATCCGCGCCACTCCGGCGCAACGGGAGTCGTTGCTGCGCATCATGAGCGGCCAGGATACCGAGCCTGGAGCGACCTTCTTCCAGGTCTTTGCCACCACATTTGAAACCTTTCACGACCCGGTCTTTGCCGAGATCGATTTCGATGTCGACGTGAGCGCCCGCACAGCACGGCTGAACGTTCCCGGCTGGATCGTCGCGCGCGGCGAGCCGATTCTGAACCCGGTGACGGGGAGCCCGCATCAGGCGCGCATCAACCTGCCGAAGGGCTTCGAATACGATATCTGCGAAGTCGGGCGCGGCTGGGCCGATACCAAAGGGCCGTTGGCTCTGTCGATCCCGGATTCGCACGCCCATTTTGCCAGCATGCATCTGACTGAAAGCGGCGTGGTGCACTGACTGTTATGGCCGACACCCCGCTCGAAACGCTTCTCAGGCGCGACCGGGTGATCGTCGCGTTCTCGCTGCTGGCCCTAACCGGGATTACCTGGCTCTATATCCTCTGGTTGGCAGTGGGAATGGATAGCATGGCCGTCATGCCCGCCTCGGGCGATGGCATGAGCATCATGGATATGGGCACGGGCGGCGGCATGGACATGGACATGACGGCGGATGCCATCGCGTCGATGGGTGATACGACCCTCCGCCCGTGGAGTGCTTCGACATTCGGCTATGCCTTCGTCATGTGGGCGGTGATGATGATCGGCATGATGACGCCTTCGGCGGCGCCGATGATCCTGCTCTATGCCCGTGTCGGGCGGCAGGCGGCGCGCGACAACAAGCCATTTGCCGCCACCGGCTTCTTTGCCGGCGGCTATCTTTCCGCCTGGGCTCTGTTTGCCGCCCTCGCAACATCAGGGCAATGGCTGCTGGAGGAAGCGCTGCTGCTGACGCCGATGCTGGCGAGCGCCAGCCGCGGTCTGAGCGCTGTCATCCTGATTTCGGTCGGGCTTTTTCAATGGACGCCGCTGAAGGACGCCTGCCTGAGGCAGTGCCAGGCACCGTTCCTGTTCATCCAGAACCATGGCGGCTTTCGCCGCGATGCCGGCGGTGCCTGCCGGCTCGGTCTGCTGCACGGTCTTTATTGTGTCGGTTGCTGCTGGGCGCTGATGGCGCTCTTGTTCATCGGCGGGGTGATGAACGTCCTGTGGATCGCGGCGATCGCCATTTTCGTCCTTGCCGAAAAGATCGTGCCGGGCGGCCGGCTGTTGTCGCGCATCGCAGGCGCCCTGATCGTCATGGCCGGGCTGTGGCAGCTCGCGGCCATGACGTGATCTTTAGAGGCAGCCGCTGAGCGTCAGTCGCTCAGCGTGTCGAAGAAGTCCTTCATCCGGGCAAAGAAGCCGGCGGATTCCGGATTGTTGTCCTTCGACGAGATCTGCTCGAATTCCTGCAGCAGCTCGCGCTGGCGCTTGGTCAGCTTCTGCGGGGTTTCGATCTGCATCTGGATGTAGAGATCGCCGGTCTGGCTGGAGCGCAGCACCGGCATGCCCTTGCCCTTCAGGCGGAACTGTTTTCCGGCCTGGGTACCTTCCGGCACGGTGACGCGCGACTTGGTGCCGTCGAGCGTGGTGACGTCGAACTTGCCGCCGAGGGCTGCCGTCGTCATGGAGATCGGCACGCTGCAATAGAGATCGGCGCCATCGCGCTGGTAGAACTCATGCGGCTTGACCGAGAGGAAGATGTAGAGGTCACCCGCCGGCCCGCCACGCACACCTGCTTCCCCTTCGCCGGAGAGGCGAATGCGGGTGCCGTCTTCGATGCCGGCCGGGATGTTGACGGAGAGCGTGCGCTCTTCGGTGACGCGGCCATGGCCGTGGCACTTGGTGCAGGGGTCGGTGATCGTCTGGCCGCGGCCGCCGCAGGTCGGGCAGGTGCGTTCGATCGAGAAGAAGCCTTGAGCGGCGCGCACACGGCCGGAGCCCTGACAGGTGCCGCAGGTTTTCGGGCTGGTGCCGGGCTTGGCGCCGGAGCCGGTGCAGACGTCGCAGGTGATCGAGGTCGGGACCCGGATCTGCGCGGTCTTGCCGGAATAGGCCTCTTCCAGCGAGATTTCCATGTTGTAGCGCAGATCGGCGCCGCGCTCGCGGCCACCCGATGAACGCCGCTGGCGTCCGCCACCCATCATCTCGCCGAAGATGTCTTCGAAGATGTCGGAGAACCCGCCGGCGCCGCCGGCACCACCGCCGAAGCCGTTGCCCATGCCGCCCTGCTCGAAGGCTGCGTGGCCATAGCGATCATAGGCCGCGCGCTTCTGCGGGTCCTTGAGCGTCTCGTAGGCTTCGTTGATTTCCTTGAAGGTCTTTTCCGAGGCGGCGTCGCCGGGGTTCTTGTCCGGATGATACTTCATCGCCAGTTTGCGGAAGGCGCTCTTCAGCTCCTTCTCATCCGCGGTCTTGGCAACGCCAAGCGTTTCGTAAAGATCACGTTTCATTCTTCAAAGATTGTCCTGTTGACAAGGCGTGCCAGCGCGGGGGCCCGGCGGCTGCCTGGTTACCTTGCCACAGGATTTAGTAAACCTTGAAGCGCGATACCATAGCCCATCGAGCTGCAGATGCGGTTTTTTGTCGGAAAAATGACGTTTCTGCCGGTCTTGCGCCTCGCTGGCGCCGCTCGTTGCCATTCCAGCCCATGACGTTGTCCCATGGCGGCCGTCTCAGAGGCTTGGGTCCCAGTGCCGCCGCCCGTGAAAAAGCCGTTCGACGCGAGCCTGCGGGGGGATAAAGAGCAACAAAAAAGCCCGGGTCACCCCGGGCTTTTTCGTCTCTAGCAGAGAGCGACTTAGGCCGAACGCTTGCGGTCGTCTTCGTCGTTGACTTCTTCGTAGTCCGCATCGACGACATCGCCGTCGCGGGCGGCGTCAGCGGCGGCGTCCGCATGGGCGGCGTCCGTCTGCTGGGCCTCATAGATCGCCTGACCGAGCTTCATGGAGACTTCCATCAGCGTGTTGGTCTTGGCCTTGATGTCTTCGGCATCAGGCTCGGAAGCCTCGACGGCGGTCTTCAGCGCGGCAATCGCGTCGGAGATCGCGTTGCGGTCGGTTTCCGAAACCTTGTCGCCATAGTCCTTCAGCGATTTTTCCGAAGAATGGATCAGGCTTTCTGCCTGGTTCTTCGCTTCTACGCCTTCGCGGCGCTTCTTGTCGGTTTCGGCATTGGCTTCGGCGTCCTTGACCATCTTCTCGATGTCGGCGTCGGACAGGCCACCGGATGCCTGGATGCGGATCTGGTGTTCCTTGCCCGTACCCTTGTCCTTGGCCGAGACCTGGACGATGCCGTTGGCGTCGATGTCGAAGGTCACTTCGATCTGCGGCATGCCGCGCGGTGCCGGCGGAATGCCGACGAGATCGAACTGGCCGAGCAGCTTGTTGTCGGCTGCCATTTCGCGCTCGCCCTGGGAGACGCGGATCGTCACGGCCGACTGGTTGTCGTCGGCGGTCGAGAAGGTCTGCGACTTCTTGGTCGGGATCGTCGTGTTGCGTTCGATCAGGCGGGTGAAGACGCCACCAAGCGTTTCGATGCCGAGCGACAGCGGGGTCACGTCGAGAAGCAGAACGTCCTTGACGTCGCCCTGCAGAACGCCGGCCTGGATCGCAGCGCCCATGGCCACGACTTCATCCGGGTTCACGCCCTTGTGCGGCTCCTTGCCGAACAGCTGCTTGACGGTTTCCTGCACCTTCGGCATGCGGCTCATGCCGCCGACGAGAACGACTTCGTCGATCTCGGCAGCCGAGACGCCGGCATCCTTGAGGGCTGCCTTGCACGGCGCAACGGTGCGCTGGATCAGGTCGTCGACAAGCGCCTCGAACTTGGCACGGGTCAGCTTCATCGTCAGGTGCTTCGGACCGGACGCGTCGGCCGTGATGAACGGCAGGTTGATTTCGGTCTGCTGCGACGAGGACAGCTCGATCTTGGCCTTTTCGGCTGCTTCCTTGAGGCGCTGAAGAGCGAGCTTGTCGTTCTTCAGGTCGATGCCCTGTTCCTTCTTGAACTCGCCGGCGAGGTACTGGACCAGACGCATGTCGAAGTCTTCACCGCCGAGGAAGGTGTCGCCGTTGGTCGACTTCACTTCGAAGACGCCGTCGCCGATTTCGAGAACCGAGATATCGAACGTACCACCGCCAAGGTCATAAACGGCGATCGTCTTGCCGTCCTTCTTGTCGAGGCCGTAGGCAAGCGCTGCAGCAGTCGGCTCGTTGATGATGCGCAGCACTTCGAGACCGGCGATCTTGCCGGCATCCTTGGTTGCCTGGCGCTGAGCGTCGTTGAAGTAGGCCGGGACGGTGATGACGGCCTTCTCGACCTTTTCACCGAGGTAGGATTCAGCCGTTTCCTTCATCTTCTGAAGGATCATGGCGGAGATCTGCGACGGCGAGTAGTTCGTGCCGTGCGCTTCGACCCAGGCGTCGCCATTGTCGGCCTTGGTGATCTTGTAAGGCACCATGTCCTTGTCTTTTTGCGTGGTCGGATCCTGGAAGGTCCGGCCGATCAGGCGCTTGATCGCAAAAAGCGTGTTTTCTGGGTTGGTGACCGCCTGGCGCTTGGCCGGCTGACCAACGAGACGTTCGCCGTCTTCGCTGAATGCCACCATCGAGGGGGTCGTGCGCGCACCCTCGGCATTTTCAATGACCTTCGCATCTTTTCCGTCCATGACGGCGACGCAGGAGTTGGTCGTTCCCAAGTCAATACCAATAACTTTAGCCATGTCGTTCTCTCCTTGCAGCGGACTGTCGGAACCCGGTCAGGCATTCGTGAGACAGCCCCTAACGGGATGGTCTTTGGATTTCTTCGCAGCGTTGGCTGCGCCGATGCGGCGTATATAAGGACCGGCGTTTCGGACTGCAAGGCATTCTGCGGGGCGATTGGGGGCAAAAGCAAGCCTGCGATTGGCGTGCGGCGGACAATCGGCGTTTCGCCGAAGGCCGGGACGGCCCGAAAGCGGCGGGACGGCGCCGTTTGCGCCGCCTCAACCGCCTGTCAGGATATCGAAAAGTGTCGTGCGCTTGGTGGCGCCGGTGGTCTCGCCGACATCGGCCGGCGGTACCATGCCGCCGTTGCCTTCGGGCAAGGGGCGGGTCTGCTGGACGGCCATCGAACCGTCGACGCCGACAGGCGGTGCTGGAAAGGCGTTCGGATCGCCCGAAAGAATGTCGCCCGTCGCGGCCGGAGGTGTGCCGCCGTCGTCGAAGACCGGCTGCACCCCGGTGGTGCCGAACAGCGGCGAGGGCGAAAGCCCCTCGTGCGCGGCCAGCATGTAGTCGTGCCAGGCCTTGGCGGGCAGGCCGCCGCCGGTGACCTTCTTCATCGACTTGCCGTCGTCATTGCCGAACCAGACGCCGGTGGTCAGGTTCGAGGTATAGCCGACGAAAAGCGCGTCGCGGAAGGATTGCGTGGTGCCGGTCTTGCCGGCCGCTTCCCAGCCCTTCAACTGCGCCTTCTTGCCCGTGCCGTTGGTCAGCACCCGCACCATCATCTGGTTCATTTCGCTGACGATGGCCGGATCGAGCACCCGCGGCGGGTTGTCGTAGGTGTTTTCGTAAAGCACCGTGCCGTCGGCCTTGGAAATCCGGCGGATGACATGCGGCGTCGCCTTGAAGCCGCCGTTCATGAACGGGGCATAGGCAGACGTCAGCTCGACGAGGCTTACCTCCGAGGTTCCGAGCGCGATCGAGGCATTGGCCTGCATCTCGGAATCGATGCCGAGGCGGTGCGCGACCTTCACCACATTTTGCGGACCGACTTCCATGACGAGCTGCGCGGCGATGGTGTTCAACGAATTGGCAAGTGCGTCGGCGAGCGTGACCTCGCCGCGGTATTTCTGGTCGTAATTTTCAGGCGTCCAGTTGCCGATCCGGACCGGGCCGTCATTGCGGATCGACATCGGTGTGCGACCGATCTCGAGTGCTGCCGCGTAGACGAAGGGCTTGAAGGCGGAGCCGGGCTGGCGCTTGGCCTTGGAGGCGCGGTCGAACTGGCTTTCGGCATAATCCTTGCCGCCGACGAGCGCGCGAATGGCGCCCGTGCCGTCGATCGACACGAGGGCTGCCTGCGAGGCGTCGAGCTTCTTGCCGTCGGCGTCAAGCGTGGCGCTGATCGCCTCCTCGGCCTTCTTTTCGAGGTTGAGGTCGATCGTCGTGTCGATGACCAGGTCTTCCTTGATCTCGCCGATCATGCCGGGAAGCTGATCCATCACCATGTCGGCGACATAGTGCTCGGCGCCCGACCAGTAACTCTTGGCCTTGGTCGGCGTCTGCGACATCGCGGTCTTGATTTCGCTTTCGGTGACGAAGCCTTCCTCGCGCATGGCGCCGAGAACTACCTGGGCGCGCTCTTCCGCAGCCTTCGGGTCGCGGGCCGGCGACAGGCGCGAAGGCGCCTTCAGAAGGCCGGCAAGCAGAGCCGCCTCGCCGAGGTTCACGTCGCGCGCCGACTTGTTGAAATAGCGTCGCGACGCCGCTTCGACGCCATAGGCGTTCGAGCCGAAGAACACCCGGTTGAGATACATCGCCAGGATCTGGTCCTTAGAATATTTCTGTTCCAGCCAGAAGGCGAGCAGTACTTCCTGCACCTTGCGTTCAAGCGTGCGCTCCGGCGACAGGAACAGGTTCTTGGCAAGTTGCTGGGTCAGCGTCGAGCCGCCCTGGACCATTCGGCCGGTGGTGACATTGGTCAGCATGGCGCGTGCCAGACCCAGCGGGTCGACGCCGAAATGCGAATAGAACCGGCGGTCCTCGATGGCGATCACCGCCTGGGGAATGTAGGGCGACATGTTTTCGAGCGACAAAGCTTCGCCGCCGGTCGTGCCGCGATTGGCGATGATGTCGCCGTTGACGGAAAGAATCTTGACGTTGGGCGGCCGCTCGGGGATCGACCAGCTTTCGGCGCTCGGCATGCGCGCGCCGTAATAGAGCACCAGGCCGCCGACGCCCATCGCACCCCAGATCCCGAGCACGATGCACCAGTAAAACAGGGTGCGCACGAGGCCGATGAAGCCGCCGCCATTGCCGGAGCCGCGTCGCGATCCGCCACGCTTGCTGCGCTTCGCCTTCTTCTTCTGCGCGGGAGCCGATTTTCCACGGGCCGGTTTGCGGCCGCCGCCGGTCACGCGATCGCTGGCCTCGATGCGAAAATCGTCATCATCGTCGTCGGTGCTTGCGCCGAACGAGGGCTCGATCCGTTGTCCTGACTTGCCGCTTGCTGCCATGCTGTTTGGATTTACCCCTCATGCCGCATCGCGGGCGCCCAGTCGTTTTGCCCCAGCGGCAAATGCAATCTCAAGGGCGGGGAAAGTTGATCGATCGACCCGCCACGGCGATGCGGTGAACTTTAAATGCGGCAATTTAAGGGGGGGTTAAAAACCCAATTGTAAAATATGCATGCTCTTCAACAGCTTGCCGGATCTGGCGTCACGGAGCGTTGCCGTTTCGTTCGCATGATGACACTCGTCCGAGAACCGCGGACCGTTCGGGCGGGCGAGGCGCCTGGAAACAGGCATCAAAGACCAGTCGTACCACGCCCCATATAGCGGCTCCTGCGGTCCCTCGAGGCCCGCGTCTTTGCGCGGACACGAATCCATGGACGAGCCCATTCCTTGGCGCGCGTGACATAGGCGACCGCCGACGCTGTGGCAGACATGAAGATCCGGTACTGGGTCTGTCGATGCCGGACTATTCGGCAGTCTTTTCGTCCTGCACCAGGCGATCGGTCTTTTTCAGGACTACCATTTCTTCGGATACCGGCTCGCTTTCCGTCGATATGCTCGCTGTCGTCGTTTCCGTGTCGATCGCTGCATTGGTCTTGGCGTGATAGGCGCATTCGGCAAATGCCGCGGAGGTCGACAGGCCGATGGCGGCTACGGTCACTAGAAGCGTCCTCATGATCTTCTCCTTCTCGCTCACCGGTCAAATCTAACGCGCAAAGCGATCTGCTCGAAATCACGATTTTGTTCCGGCGGGAGGCCGGGCCAGGTAGTGCCATGACGTCGCCGAAGCGCGTGGGGTCGGCGGGGCGATTGCAGAATGCTTGCGGACTATCGATCAGCCGATAGCCTTCAACTTCGCTCCCTAAATCAACAGTCAGGTGTCTATCGACGCGGCTAGGGATTAAAATGGTGCGATGCAGCAAATTGCCCTTGAAAATATTGCGGCGCATGATTATTATACGACTTATCGAAGCGCTGCACCTCCTCCCGCGGCGCCCGATGCGGATCGGTGGCACTCCTCCTCCCAGTCACCGGTCAAGTTTGAGAGCCCCGTGCACCTCCTCCCGCGCGGGGCTCTTTTCATGTCTGGGCCTCTCTCCTGCCTGACGAAGTCAACTCACCTTCGGCGCAGATTAGACTGGTCCTGCAAGGCTTGCGGGTGTATCGGCGCGGACATGGGCTCCAAGGCAAACGGCTACATCTACGCGCTACTGGCAATCGTCATCTTTGCGATCCAGGACGGCATCTCCAAACATCTGGGCAGCCTCTATCCCCCTGTCTTTGTGGCAATGATCCGCTATTGGGCCTTTGCCCTGTTTGCAGTCGTGCTCGCCACCCGGGCAACAGGCGGGCTCAAGGTGACGGCCGCGACCAGAAGACCGCTGCTGCAGGTGCTGCGCGGGCTGCTGTTGCCGCTGCAGATCGTCATGGTGATCACCTCGTTCACGCTGGTGGGGCTGGCGCATTCGCAGGCAATCCTTGCGGCGACGCCCTTGTTTGTTGCCCTCCTGTCTATGCCGCTCCTGGGTGAGCGTGTCGGCTGGCGCCGGTGGCTGGCGATCTCGGTCGGGCTTATCGGCGTTCTCCTGATCCTGAAACCGGCCGAGGGCCTGTTCGAGACGGCATTCCTGTTGCCCTTGGCGGCAGCCCTTGTCTTTGCCCTCTATGTCATCGTCACCCGTCTGGTCAGCCGCGACGATCAGGCCATGACGAGTTTTTTCTATACCGGCATTGTCGGCGCCCTGGCGATCAGCCTTGTCGGTCCGTTCTTCTGGACGACGCTGTCGCCACCGGATTGGGGCTGGATGCTGCTCCTATGCCTTACCGGGACCTCGAGCCACTATTTCCTCATCCGCGCCTATGACGTGCTGGACGCGGTCGCCGTCCAGCCGCTGACTTACCTGCAACTGGTTTTCGCGTCGGTCATGGGCGTCAGCATTTTCGGCGAGACGCTGACCACCAACATGATTGCCGGTTCGGTGCTTGTGGCGGCGGCCGGCATCTTCACCGTCTGGCGCGAGCGCGTTGTTGCCCGCCGCAAGGCAGGCCTGCCGCCGGCCTGATCGGCGATATCGATGTTTTCGCGAATCCTGCTATGGCTTCGCCTTGATGTTGTGCTCGCCTGGCTGCCCCGAAAGCCGATGAGGAGGAATGCCGTGAAGTTTCCGTCCGCCGCTGTGCTGGCCTTTTCCACGCTTACCACCGTGAATTCCGAAGTTCTGGCGCAGGATAGTGTCGCCTATGTCGACGATCGCTCTGATGGTGCCGCTGTCGTTCGATCGCTCTACAACGCCATCAATCGCAAGGAATACGCGCGCGCCTACGGCTATTTCGGCGAGACGAAACCCGTCGGCGGGTACAAGACTTTCACGCGCGGCTACGAGCGGACCGTTTCGGTCGAAGTGAAGCTCGGCAAGGTGAAGACCGAGGCGGGCGCCGGAAGCATCTACTCAGCGGTGCCGGTTGCAGTGAAATCGATCGAGAAACGCTCACGCGTGCGCTTCTTCGCCGGCTGCTACGTGACGCGGATCATCAATCCGTCGCTGCAGGTGCCGCCGTTCACGCCCTATCAGATCGAAGCTGCACGGCTGAAGGAAGTGAAGGGGCCGCTCGAAGCGGCCCTTCCGGCCGTGTGCAAGGTACCGTGACGGCCCTTGCCTTACTGAACCGGGCCGCGCCGCTCGGCAAGGAAGCGCGACCGTTCGAACACCAGGATCACGGCAAGCGCCATGATGAACGGTATGACCAGGTAGAGAATCCGGAAGATCGCAAGGGCCGCCAGCACGTCGGCCGGGTCCATTTCCGGAAGGGCGGCGATGAAGACCAGCTCCAGCACGCCAAGCCCGCCCGGCGCGTGCGAAAGCAGGGCTGCCGAGAACGATGCGAGAAAAATCCCCAGAATGACGATGAAACCCGGATTGCCCGCTTCCGGCAGGGCGAAATAGATGATTCCGGCCGCACCGATCAGCTCGACCGGCGCGATCACCAGCTGCCGCAAGACGATGGCGGGTTTCGGATAATGCAGCTGGAACCAGCGCGTGCGGATCGACGGGAAGCCGACGAGGCTGCCGACGACATAGAGCGTGATGACGATCAGGATCAGCACGCCTGTCGTCAACGACATTTCGACCGGCAGGAATTCGGCAAACCGTTCGATGATTTCCGGTTTCACCAGAAGCACGATCGCCGACAGCATCAGGGTTCCGAGCGCGAAGGTGAACGAGCAGAAGGCGACGAGGACGCCGACTTCTCCCGGCGTCAGCCCCTTCGATCGGTAGGCCCGGTAGCGCACGACAGCGCCGGAAAAGACGGATGCGCCGAGATTGTGCGAGAGCGCATAGGTGGTGAACGAGCAGACCGTGATGAACCACAGCGAGATGCGGTGGCCGAGATGATCGAGCGCCAGCTTGTCGTAGCCGGCAAGGGCGGCATAGGCGACCAGTGTGGCGCCGATCGCCAGAAGCCAGCTTTTCAGGGAAATCGCCGTGAAGCTGGCAAGGAAATCGTCCAGCGAGAGACCGCTCAGTTCGTGATAGAGTGCATGCACCGAAAAGATGATCGCTGCCAGCCCGACGACGGGCCAGAAGTACGCGCGCAGCCTGCTCATAGCGGGGTCGCGATCGCTGCAACAAGCTTGGCCGAAGGCTCTGTCGACGGCGCCGCCACTATCTCGGGACGCATCTGTTCATGAAAGCAGCCACCATCGTGGCTCCAGCTCGTCACAGTTTCGCGCCCAGAACGCGACGTCTCGGTCCTTACACTTGCCAATGATCCAATTTCCCATTCTGATTTGTTTTGCAAAAGGGAAGCACCTGAGGCCGGTGAGGTCAAGGATCGATGCCCCGGCAGAGGCGGGAGTTTGGTCAAGAAATCGCGAAGACGACACGGTAAAGCGGAGGCGGTCGGATGCAGAACGACGAGGAAAAACTGATCGAAGCGGTCTTTCGCAACGGAACCGTGACGGTCGTCGGCGTGGTGCTGTCGTTTTCGCTGGGATTTCTCACCCAGTGGGCGGCCAATCCGCTGCCGTGGAACATGGGCGATCTTCCCGCCGTCATCCTCTTGGCGATCGGCATCCTCCTGCAGATGCGTGCGCTGTGGGACTTCCTCCATCTGCGCTCGCTGCAGCCGAAGGTCTACGAGCAGGCGACGCGTGTGTTCTTCATCGGCGTGATGGTTACCGGCAGCGGCGTGTTTGCCGCGTTGATTGCCGACTTTGTCGAGATGATCTCCAAAGTGGCGTGACCGTCGTGGCGGGCTGACCCGCCACGACGTCGTTGCTGCAAAATTCCTTAAGTCAGAATCGATTCAAGGAGAAATTATGCAGCAAATTCATGGTATTACAGCGTCCATAGCGCGCCATGTTTGGCGCGCGGCGCAGTAACATCAGGCCGCAAGCGCATTCAGGATGCGGATCCAGGAGCGAATGCCCTTGTGATAGGACTGCAGCTCATACTTTTCGTTGGGCGAGTGGATGCGGTCGTCCGAAAGGCCGAAGCCGACCAGCAGCGATTCCATGCCGAGCATCTTCTGGAAATCGCCGACGATGGGGATCGAGCCGCCCATGCCGATGACCACGGCCGGCTTTGGCCATTCGTCGGAAAGGGCAAGTTTGGCCGTGTTGAGCAGGCTCGAATCGTAAGGCAGCTGGATCGCCGGCGAACCGCCATGCGCGTGAAACTCGACGGTGCAGTCGGCCGGCACCTTCGAGCGCACATAGGCGCGGAAGGCTTCGCGGATCTTTTCCGGATTCTGGTTACCGACCAGGCGGAAGGAGACCTTGGCGGAAGCCTCAGCCGCGATCACCGTCTTGAAGCCTTCGCCGGTATAGCCGCCGGTGATGCCGTTGATCTCGGCGGTCGGGCGGGCCCAGGTCAATTCCAGCACCGAGCGGTTCTTTTCACCCGAAGGGATCGAAAGACCGATTTCGCCGAGGAACTTTTCGGCCGTCTGGCCGAGCGTCTCCCATCCGGCCTTGATCTGGGCCGGAGTTTCCTCGACGCCTTCGTAAAAGCCTTCGAGCGTCACACGGCTGTCATCGTCGTGAAGCCCGGCGAGGATACCGGTCAGGATGCGGATCGGGTTGGCGGCAGCGCCACCGAAATAGCCCGAGTGCAGGTCGCGGTCGGCCGCCTTGATGACGACTTCCTCGCCGACGAGACCGCGCAGGCCCGCCGAGATTGCCGGCGTGTCCCGGTCCCACATGCTGGTGTCGCAGACAAGTGCATAGTCGGCTTTGAGTTCGGCCGCATTGGCTTCGAGGAAGGGTTTCAGCGACGGCGAGCCGGATTCTTCCTCCCCTTCGAACAGGATGGTGACGCGGCAGGGCAGCGAACCGTGAACGTCCTTGTAGGCGCGGGCTGCCTCGACGAAGGTCAGCAGCTGACCCTTGTCGTCGGCCGTGCCGCGGCCGGTGATGACCTTGCGGCCGGGCTCAAGCTCCTTGAGGCCGGGTTCGAACGGATCGGTATCCCACAGGTTCAAGGGATCGACCGGCTGCACGTCATAATGTCCGTAGAACAGCACATGCGGCGCATCGGCGGTTGCGCCGGCGTGATGGGCGACCACCATCGGATGTCCGGGGGTGTCGCGGACCGAGGCAGTGAAGCCGAGGCCGTTCAGTTCCGCGACCAGCCATTCGGCGGCCTTGCGGCAATCGGCCTTGAAGGCCGGATCGGTCGAGATCGACTTGATGCGCACGAGGTCGAAAAGCCTGTCCAGGCTCTTCGGCAGGTTGGCGTCTGCGCGCTCGAGAATGGGGGTGATATCTGCCATCATGCATATCCTTGCTTCAAGTTTTGCCGGAACCTACTGCATGATGTCGCGAATCGGAATCGATTTCGTGGGCGAAATCACGCAGCCGTTCAACGGGCGGCAGCGACTTTGGCGTGTCCGAACGAACCCGCTCTGGTTGTTTAGAGCCTCGGGCGGGCGGGTTTAAGCCAAATTTATTGATGGATCGATCAGAGGGGCGTGTCGCTGTTACGCGGTGCCGCCATCGCGCGGGGCATGGGCAAGCGCCATGCGCATGTATTCGAGCATGAGTTCCCGTTCGAATTGCCTGAGGCCTGATAGCAAGGACTGATCGGCCGCAAGTGCCGCCTCCTTGGCCGCGGCCTCGATTTCCCTCGCCCTCTGCGTCAGGAAGATCTGTTGCGAGCGTTTATCCTGCGGGTGTTTGCGCCTGACGATGAGCCCGTCGCGCTCCATCCGCGCCAGCGTATTGGCCATGGTCGCCTGTTCGATGTCGAGCCTGTCGAGAAGTTGCTTCTGCGTCAGGCCTTCCTCGGCCCATAATTCCAGGAGGACGGGGAATTGGCCGGGCGCGAAGCCGAGCTTCTGGCCGCGCTCTTGAAGGGCACGCGAGAAACTTTTGGCCAGCAGGCTGGCCAGATAGGTCGCAGATTCCATACGATTGAAGGCCATACGCCAATGGGTACGCCCGATGCGGCGCGAAGACAAGTTACAAAGCAGGCGATGGACTTGAGAAAGCCTTGTCTCACAACGATTTGACCCGAACAACGAGAAACCGCCACGGCGCGGAGGCGGCGCCGTGGCGGTTCTCTGAAAACGGGACAAAGGCCCGGAGAGGGGGATAAGGCCTTTGTCCTCATCTGGTGCGGGCGGGGGACAGGCCAATCACCAGAAGACGGCATCACTCGGTGCCGTTAAGTAAGATTTGAGGAGTCAAATGTGGCTTTTCAAGGATTGGGCCGAGGAATCGCGCATTACAAATGCGTAACGTTTCCGTGAAGCTTGGGGCCGCATCCAAAGGCTTTTCCGCGGCGCGCCGAAACCGAACAGGACGCGTGACCGCCATCGTCATCCTTGCCACGACCACCACGCAGCGCACCGTTGTGCGCTGCTGCCTTGTCGCAGCCGGAGATAGGCGCCGCATGCCCAATACGCGAGCCTGTAGATCGGTCCGCGTCCGACCGTAAGGACGGCCGAACGACAGATGGTTCGTGCAAGGGGCGGACGTTGTCGAACACGGCACGATCGCTCGCAACAATGGGGTGAGAATGTCGCGAGCGCGGAAAACCGCAATGGACGTTTGGCTCACCCCGCGCTATCCATTGCCGATGAAAAACGGTGATCACCTCTTCCTCGTCGACGGCTCCGGATTCATCTTCCGGGCGTTCCACGCCATCCCGCCGCTCAACCGCAAATCCGATGGCCTTCCGGTCAACGCGGTGTCCGGTTTCTGCAACATGCTGTGGAAGTTGCTCACCGATGCGCGCGATACGTCGGTCGGCGTGACGCCGACGCATTTCGCCGTCATTTTCGACTATTCCTCCAAGACGTTCCGCAACGAACTCTACGATCTCTACAAGGCCAATCGCTCGGCGCCGCCGGAGGATCTCATCCCGCAATTCGGGCTGATCCGTCACGCCACGCGTGCCTTCAACCTGCCCTGCATCGAGAAGGAAGGCTTCGAGGCCGACGACCTGATCGCCACCTATACGCGCCTTGCCGAACAGGCGGGTGCCAGTGTCACCATCATCTCCTCCGACAAAGACCTGATGCAGCTGGTGACGCCGAATGTGTCGATGTACGACAGCATGAAGGACAAGCAGATCTCGATCCCGGAAGTGATCGAGAAATGGGGTGTGCCGCCGGAAAAGATGATCGACCTTCAGGCGATGACGGGCGATTCCACCGACAACGTGCCGGGCATTCCCGGCATCGGCCCGAAGACGGCGGCCCAATTGCTGGAAGAATACGGCGATCTCGATACGCTGCTCGCGCGCGCCGGCGAGATCAAGCAGGCCAAGCGCCGCGAAAACATCATCGCCAATGCTGACCTCGCCCGCCTGTCCCGCCAGTTGGTGACGCTGCGCACCGACACGCCGCTCGACGTCCCGCTCGAAGACTTTCAGCTCGAACCGCAGGATGGACCGCGTCTCGTCGCCTTCCTGAAGGCGATGGAATTTACCACGCTCACCCGTCGCGTCGCCGCTGCCACCGGCACGGACGCCGATGCGGTCGAGCCGGCCACGGTACCGGTCGAGTGGGGCGCGGATGCGCGCGGGCCGGATCTCGACAAGGTTTCGGCTGCACCGGCGCCTGCAAGCGCCACAGATGCCGCACCTGCGGCCAAGGGCGACGTCGTCTCCACGGGCGAGGCCGGCGAGGCGACGCCCGAGGCGTTGACGCAGTCGCGCGCAGCCCTTTTTGCCAATGCCGCCATCGACCACGCGCGTTACGTCGCGATCCGCGATCTGCCGACGCTCGATGCCTGGATTGCCGACGCCAGGGAAGCGGGCCTCGTCGCCTTCGATACCGAAACGACGTCGCTCGACGCCATGCAGGCCGAGCTTGTCGGCTTCTCGCTGGCGATCGCCGACTATGCCAAGGATCCCGCGGGAACGGTGATCCGCGCTGCCTACGTGCCGCTGATCCACAAGACTGGCGTCGGTGATCTTCTCGGCGGCGGCCATGCGGAAAACCAGATCCCGGTGCGTGAGGCGCTGAGCCGGCTCAAGGTCTTGCTTGAAGATCCGTCGGTGCTGAAGGTCGCGCAGAACCTGAAATACGATTACCTTATCATGAAGCGGCACGGCATCACCGTGAAGGGCTTCGACGACACCATGCTGATGTCCTATGTCGTGGATGCCGGTAACGGTACGCACGGGATGGACGCGTTGTCGGAGCGCTGGCTCGGCCACAAGCCGATCGCCTACAAGGACATGACCGGCAGCGGCAAGTCGTCGGTGACCTTCGACTATGTCGATATCGACCGCGCCACCGCCTATGCCGCCGAGGATGCCGACGTCACGTTGCGGCTCTGGCATGTGCTGAAGCCGCGGCTTAGCGCCAAGGGGCTGGTGCGCGTCTATGAACGGCTGGAGCGGCCGCTTGTGCCGGTTCTGGCGAATATGGAAGAGCGCGGCATCACCATCGACCGCCAGATTCTGTCGCGCCTCTCCGGCGAGCTGGCGCAAGGGGCTGCAGCCCTCGAGGACGAGATCTACAAGCTGGCCGGCGAAACCTTTACCGTCGGCTCGCCCAAGCAGCTCGGCGATATCCTGTTCGGCAAGATGGGGCTGCCGGGCGGGTCGAAGACCAAGACCGGCCAATGGTCGACCTCGGCGCAGGTGCTGGAAGATCTCGCGGCTGAAGGCCACGAGTTGCCGCGCAAGATCGTCGACTGGCGCCAGATGACCAAGCTGAAGTCGACCTATACCGACGCCCTGCCGGGCTTCGTTCATCCGGAAACCAAGCGCGTCCACACCTCCTATGCGCTGGCGGCGACGACGACGGGACGGCTGTCCTCGTCCGACCCGAACCTGCAGAACATCCCGGTGCGCACCGCCGAAGGCCGCAAGATCCGCACGGCCTTCATTGCGACGCCCGGCCACAAGCTGGTTTCGGCCGACTACAGCCAGATCGAGCTGCGCGTGCTGGCCCATGTCGCCGACATCCCGCAGCTGCGGCAGGCCTTTGCCGATGGCGTCGACATTCACGCCATGACGGCTTCGGAAATGTTCGGCGTTCCGGTCGAGGGCATGCCGAGCGAAATCCGTCGGCGGGCGAAAGCCATCAACTTCGGCATCATCTACGGCATCTCCGCCTTCGGTCTTGCCAACCAGTTGTCGATCGAGCGGTCGGAAGCGAGCGATTACATCAAGAAGTACTTCGAGCGCTTCCCCGGCATTCGCGACTACATGGAAAACACCAAGGCCTTTGCCCGCGAGCACGGCTATGTCGAGACGATCTTCGGCCGGCGCGCGCACTATCCCGACATCCGCTCGTCGATCCCTTCGCATCGCGCCTTCAACGAGCGTGCGTCGATCAACGCGCCGATCCAGGGCTCTGCGGCCGACATCATCCGCCGCGCCATGGTCAAGATCGAGCCGGCGCTCGCCGAGGCGAAGCTTTCCGCCCGCATGCTGCTGCAGGTGCATGACGAACTGATCTTCGAGGTCGAGGATGCCGAGGTCGAGCGCACCATTCCGATCGTCGTCTCGGTGATGGAGAACGCCGCGATGCCGGCGCTCGACATGCGCGTGCCGCTCAAGGTCGACGCCCGCGCCGCGATGAACTGGGACGAGGCACACTGAGGCTTTTCTGAGGGAATCCATCAGAAAGCTTGCAACGACAGCTGCGGGTATTCTTGCAGAAGGCGGCCACCACGGCCGCCTTTTGTCTGTCCCGATATCACGATGAGAGAAAGCGCATCCGCCTGCCACGTCAGCCGTTGCGGCTTTGCTCGTCGCCCCCTAGGCAGCAATCGGGAAGGGCGCCAGCGCGCCCGGCAGAGCCGCCGATCGGAGGGACCATGGCCGCCAATACATTCATCCTTGTGCTGTCCTGTGACGACAAGCCGGGCATCGTTGCCGCGGTGACGACGGAGCTGGCCGGCCTTGGCGCCAACATTGCCGAAAGCAGCCAGTTCTGGGATCGGCACACCAACAGCTTCTTCATGCGCATCGCCTTCCAGGCACCCGATGGCATGGTGCGTGACGATGTCGAGCGGGCGCTGCGGCCGGCTATCGACCGGTTCCAGATGCGCACCACGCTGACGGAGCCGACGCGCAAGCCGAGGATCGTCATCCTGGTGTCGAAGTTCGACCACGCGCTGTTGCACCTGCTCTACCAGATCCGCGTCGGCTGGCTGAACGCCGAAGTCGTCGCCATCGTTTCCAACCACGAGGACAGTCGGCGGACGGCGGACCTCGAAGCAGTGCCCTATCACCATTGGCCGGTGTCGAAGGCCAACAAGGCGGAGCAGGAGGAGAAGCTACTGCATCTCGTGCAGGAGACGGGCGCGGACCTGGTGATCCTGGCGCGTTACATGCAGGTCTTCTCCGACACCTTGTCGAAGCGTCTTTATGGCAAGGCGATCAACATCCACCACTCGTTCCTGCCGTCCTTCAAGGGGGCAAAACCCTATCACCAGGCCCATGAGCGCGGCGTCAAGCTGATCGGCGCTACGGCCCATTACGTCACCCCGGATCTCGACGAGGGCCCGATCATCGAGCAGGAGACCGAGCGTGTCAGCCACGCTTTGACGGCAGACGATTTCGTCGCCAGCGGCCGCGACATCGAAAGCCGCGTGCTGGCACGTGCCGTCAAGCTGCACCTGGAGCGGCGCGTCATGCTCAACGGTCACAAGACGGTCGTGTTCAGCTAACGGGGGTCTGCGGGATGCGGGCGGCGCTAGGGGTGCGGAAACTGGAAAACAGTCGCCTCAACCCATCACGACCTTCCGCGACGATGTCAAAGCTGCGGCCGAAGAGCAGCCACTGCGTGCAGAGGCCCAGCATCATCCAATGAAGCGTGCGGGTCGCCGATGTCGGCGTCCAGCTGTCGCGCATGTAGCCGCTGGCAAGGGCACGGGCGAATGCCAGCTCGAGCAGGGAATTGTGATGTTCGTCGAGTTCCCTGTGACGCGTCAGGACCTCGCTCATGTCGCCGTCGTAGTTGGTGCGCAGCATGATGGTGAGGATGCGCTGGCGTTGCTCGTCAGCAGCCAGAATATCGATCCAGGCACCCATCGCATCCTCGACGATTGCCAGCGTATCGGCGGTCTCGGCCTCGATCTCCTGGGCGATCATGTCTTCCTGGGGCAGGGGGACTGCGTCATGCAGGGCCAGGAAAAGATCGGTCTTGTTGGAAAAGTGCCAGTAGATGGCGCCGCGGGTCACGCCCGCTTCCTTGGCCACTTCCTCCAGCGTCGTGTTCGACACACCCTTTGCGTAGAACACACGTTCGGCAGCACTCAGGATCTTCTGCCGGGTTGCCTCCGCATCGGCTTTCGTTCGGCGCATTCATTCCTCCTTGCAGAACGGCCCGCCGAGAAGGCGGGCCGTCGATTGTCGTGTTACTCGGCGGGTGTCGGGGTCTCGGCTGCAGCCGGTGTGGCTTCGGTCTTCTTGCGTCCGAACAGCCTCGTGACGAACACGAAGAACACCGGAACGAAGAAGATCGCCAGCACCGTTGCCGAGATCATGCCACCCATCACGCCGGTGCCGATGGCGCGCTGGCTGCCCGAGCTTGCGCCCGTGGCGATCGCCAGCGGCAGAACGCCGAGCGTGAAGGCGAGCGACGTCATCAGGATCGGGCGGAAGCGCAGGTGCGCTGCCTCCAGCGTCGCGTCGATCAGCGACTTGCCCTGTTCACGCAGTTCCTTGGCGAACTCGATGATCAGGATGGCGTTCTTCGCCGACAAGCCGATGATCGCGATCAGGCCGACCTTGAAGTACACGTCGTTCGGCATGTCGCGCATGGTCACGGCCAGAACTGAGCCGATGACCCCCAGCGGAACCACCATGATGACCGCAACCGGGATCGACCAGCTCTCATAGAGCGCGGCCAGGCACAGGAAGACGAGCAGGCACGACAGCGCGATCAGCAGAGGCGCCTGGGTACCGGACTGGATTTCCTGGAGGGACTGGCCGGTCCATTCGTAGCCGAAGCCCGCCGGCAACTGTCCGGCAAGCCGCTGCATCTCGGCGATCGCGTCACCGGAGGAGTAGCCATGGGCCGCTTCGCCGCTGATGCGCACCGACGGATAGCCGTTGTAGCCAATCGTCTGGGTCGATGCCTTGACCCACTCGACGGTCGCAAAGGCCGAGAGCGGAACCATGCCGCCATTGGCGTTGCGGACGTTGAGGTTCAACAGATCAGCCGTCTGCATGCGCTGACCTTCGTCCGCCTGCACCGTCACGCGCTGCATGCGGCCGGCATTCGGGAAGTCGTTGACATAGGACGAGCCGAGGTTGGTCGAGATCGTCGAGTTGATGTCGGCAAACGTCACGCCGAAGGTATTGGCCTTTTCGCGGTCGATGGTCACGCTGACCTGAGCCGCATCGGGCATGCCTTCGAAGCGAACGCCGGTGACGATCTTGCTCTCAGCCGCAAGGCCGAGAAGCTGGTCGCGGGCCTGCGAGAGCGCCGCTTCGCCGAGGCCGCCGCGATCCTGCAGGCGGAAGGAGAAGCCGCCCGTGGTGCCGAGGCCCTGGATCGCCGGCGGCGACAGCGCAAAGCTGATCGCATCCTTGATCTGGCTCATCGCCATCGTCGCCCGCATCGCGATCGACTGCGCGGCGTTGTCGGCATCGCGTTCCTTCCAGTCCTTCAGCGTCACGAAGGCGAGCGCTGCGTTCTGTCCGGTGCCGAAGAAGGAGAAGCCGTTGATCGCGATGATGCGTTCGACAGCCGGCTCCTGGCCGAAGATCTTCTCCGCCTGTTCCACAACCTCGGTCGTGCGGTTGCCCGTCGCCTCAGAAGGGAGCTGCATCATGACGATCACGAAGCCCTGGTCTTCGTCCGGAAGGAACGACGACGGCAGCTTCATGAACAGCCAGCCGAGACCGGCCAGAACCGCAAGGTAGACGATCATGTAGCGGCCGGTCCGGTGGACCATATGCTTCACGATGCCGCTATAGCCATGCGAGGTCTTGTCGAAGCTGCGGTTGAACCAGCCGAAGAAGCCCCGCTTGGCGTGGTGGTGGCCCTTGGGAACCTGCTTCAGGAAGCTGGCGCACAGCGCCGGCGTCAGCGACAGCGCGAGCAGCGCCGAGAACAGGATCGACACGACCATCGTCAGCGAGAACTGGCGATAGATCACACCGACGGCGCCCGGGAAGAAGGCCATCGGAATGAACACCGAGGCCAGAACCAGCGTGATACCGATGACGGCGCCGGTGATCTGCTTCATCGCCTTGCGGGTGGCGTCCTTCGGCGTCAGCCCCTCTTCGGACATGATGCGTTCGACGTTCTCGACGACGATGATCGCATCGTCGACGAGGATGCCGATCGCCAGCACCATGCCGAACATGGTGAGCACGTTGATCGAGAAGCCCATTGCCAGCATCACCGCGCAGGTGCCGAGCAGGGCGACCGGCACGACGAGCGTCGGGATGATGGTGTAGCGGATGTTCTGCAGGAACAGGAACATCACGATGAAGACGAGCGCGACCGCTTCGACCAGCGTCGAAAGCACCTTCTCGATGGAAACGGCAACGAACGGCGAGGTGTCGTAAGGCACCGAATATTCGAGGCCCTGGGGGAAGAACTTCGACAGTTCTTCCATGCGCTCCTTGATCGCCGCAGACGTCGACATGGCGTTGCCGCTCGGCGACAGCTGCACGGCGATGGCCGCGGACGGCTTTCCGTTGAGTCGGGTCGAGAACGCATAGCTTTCGCCGCCGATTTCGACGCGTGCGACATCGCGCAGGCGGACGGAGGAGCCGTCCGGATTGGCGCGAAGCACGATCGCTCCGAATTCCTCGGCACTCGACAGCTGGCCCTTGACGACGACAGGAGCACTGATCTGCTGCGTGATCGGGTTCGGCTGCGCGCCGATCGAACCGGATGCGATCTGGGCGTTCTGTGCCTGGATGGCATTCGTCACGTCGGCGGCCGTCAGGTTGAGGCCGAGCATCTTGTCGGGGTCGAGCCAGATGCGCATCGAACGTTCGGTCGCAAACAGCTGCGCACGGCCGACGCCGGGCACACGCTGCACTTCGTTCAAAACGTTGCGGCTGAGATAGTCGCCGAGACCGATGGCATCCATCGAGCCGTCGGTCGAGGTAAGCGCGACGATCATCAGGAAGCCGGAGCCGGCTTCATCGACCTGCACGCCCTGGCGCTTGACCGAATCGGGCAGGCGCGGTTCGACGCGGCGCACGCGGTTCTGGATGTCGACGGCCGCCTGTCCCGGGTCTGTACCCGGTGCAAAGGTGGCACTGATGTCGACCGAGCCGGAAGCGCTGGAGGTCGATTCGAAATAGAGCAGGCCTTCGACGCCGTTCAGCTCGTTTTCGATCAGCCGGGTAACGCTCTGATAGGTGTCCTGCGACGACGCGCCGGGATAGCTCGTGTTGATGGAGATCTGTGGCGGTGCGACATCAGGATATTGCGATACCGGCAGAAGCGGTATCGCAATGATGCCGGCGATCATGATGAAGATCGCCACCACCCAGGCAAAAATCGGCCTGTCGATGAAAAAACTGGGCATTAATCAGCACTCACTTTGTGGCTTCAGCGGGCTTTTCTTCGGCCGCCGCGGTCGTCTGCGCTGCTTCGGCCGCGGGCTTGGCGTTCGGGTCCCAATCGGTTGGCTCGACCGGCGCACCGGGGCCGATCTTCTGGAAGCCTTCGACGATGACCTTTTCGCCGGGCTTCAGACCTGCCGTTACCTGCCAGCGGGTTCCGACGGTGCGTCCAAGCGTGACGTTGCGGAACTCGACCTTCTTGTCGGCGGTGACGACATAGACCTGCGACTGGCCGGCAACGTTGCGCTGGACGGCCTGCTGCGGCACGGTGATCGCGTCCTTCTCGACACCCTGCTGGACAAGCACGCGAACGTACATGCCGGGCAACAGGTCACCCTCGGGATTGGGGAACTCGCCGCGCAGCGTCACCTGGCCGGTCGTCGCATCGACCGCGGCCTCCGAGAACAGGAGCTTGCCCTTGTGTTCGTAGGGCGTGCCGTCGTCGAGGATCAGCTGAACCTCGGCTTCCTGCTCGCCGCTCAGCATCTTGCCGTCCTCGAGCGCCTTGCGCAGGCGGATGAGGTCGGTCGCCGACTGGGTAAAGTCGGCATAAAGCGGATCGAGCTGCTGGATCGTGGCGAGGTTTTCCGAGCTGTTGGCGCTGACCAGAGCACCCTCGGTGATCAGCGCGCGGCCGATCTGGCCGCTGATCGGTGCCGTCACGTTGGCATATTGCAGGTCGAGCTTGGCAGCAGCGAGACCGGCCTGCGCGATGGCGACGTCGGCAGCCGCTGCAGCGAGCAGGGCGGATGCATCGTCGAACTGCTGGGCGGCAACGACGTTGGCCTTCTTCAACGCTTCCTGGCGGGCGGCTTTCTGCTCGGCCTGGAGGCGCACGGCCTCGGCGCGGCGCAGCGTCGCCTCGGCCTTCTCGACCTGCACCTGGAAGGGAGCCGGGTCGATGCGGTAGAGCACGTCGCCTTCCTTCACCTTGGTGCCCTGCTGGAAGACGCGTTCGACGACGATGCCGGATACGCGCGGACGAACCTCGGCGACGCGTGTCGCTGTGATGCGGCCCGGCAGTTCGTTGGTGATCGGCAGCGTCTCCGACGCGGTCGTGAAGACGGCGACAGCCGATGGCGGGAAGGCGGGAGCGGCCTGTTCTTCTTGTTTCTGGCAGCCGGAAAGCAAAATCACGGTTGCCAAGGCGGCGGCCAGTGTCGGTCGGTTCATGCGCATAGCGATGTCCATATTCGGTGACCGTGCGCAGCCAGCGTGGGTCGCAGGGCTGCGCGGTCCGGAAGTGAAGGGAAGCAAGACCGGCATCGGGAACGGAAAATACCGGAACGCTAATATACAAACACAAATGTATGTTAATTTGCGCCGCAGTGCAACACCGTGATGCAGCGCGTTGAATCAACGAAAAAAATCAGCCGCCGCAGCGCTTTCGGCGCCACGGCGGCTTGATATCACCAAGCTGTGATCCGGCTATTTCGCCGGACTTGTCGCGTCAGGCCAGAACGCGGTCGTCGGCACCGAAGCGGTGCATGCTGCCGACCATCGGCGTCGCATAGACGATGTCGTCGGGGGCGTAGCGGTGTTCGCCGAAAAGCCGGACGGTGATCAGGCCGACCTGTTCGGACTCGAGATAGACGATCGTGTCGGCACCCAGATGCTCGACATGGACGACCTTGCCCTTCCAGTCGCCGCTCTCGCGCGACAGGCCGAGATGTTCCGGGCGGATGCCGATCGTCTTGGCGTTCTTGTCGCCGAGCCTGGCGCCATCGATGAAGTTCATCTGCGGTGAACCGATGAAGCCGGCGACAAAGACGTTGGCCGGACGATTGTAGAGATCCATCGGCGAGCCGATCTGCTCGATCTGGCCGGCATTCAGCACCACGATCTTGTCGGCAAGCGTCATCGCCTCGACCTGATCGTGGGTCACGTAGATCATCGTTGCCTTGAGGCTGCGGTGCAGCCGGGCGATCTCGAGCCGGGTGTTGACGCGTAGCGCGGCGTCGAGGTTCGACAACGGCTCGTCGAAGAGGAACAGTTTCGGCTCGCGCACGATGGCGCGGCCGATAGCGACGCGCTGACGCTGGCCGCCGGAAAGCTCCGCCGGGCGCCTTGCGAGATAGGGGTCGAGCGACAGCATGCTCGCAGCCTTGCCGACCTTGTCCTCGATCTCCGCCTTCGGCTTGCCGGCCTGCTTCAGGCCGAGGCCCATATTGTCCTTCACCGTCAGATGCGGATAGAGCGCATAGGACTGGAAGACCATGGCGATGCCGCGTTTGGCCGGCGCCACATGCCCGACCTCGACGCCGTCGATCTGGACGCTGCCGGAGGTCGCGTCCTCGAGGCCGGCGATGGTGCGCAGCAAGGTCGACTTGCCGCAGCCGGAAGGGCCGACGAAGATGACGAACTCGCCGTCTTTTACCTCGAGATCGATGCCCTTGAGAACCTCATGGCTGCCATAGGCCTTGCGGATGGATTTGAGTTGAAGTGATCCCACCTGATTGCCCCTCTTAAAGTTTGACCGGCTGGCCGCTACGCACGCTCTCATCCGCCGCAAGGCAGATGCGCAGCGACTGGACGGCGTCGTTCATGTGGCGGTCGAGATTGATATCTTCGCGGATGGCCTTCAGCACATAGGCCTGCTCACGATCGCACAGTTCCTGATGGCCCGGTTCGCCGTCCATGGTCAGGTCTTCGTCCGGTTTCAGGAACCGGCCGCCCGGACCGGTCTCGGCATTGTGCACGCGAATGACCGAGGTCTTGGTGTGGGTGTCGATATCGTCGGACTTGGCATTCGGATCCATGACGATTGACACCGAGCCCTTCGGCGACATCACGTCCTTCACGAAGAAGGCGGTCTCGGAGATCATCGGACCCCAGCCGGCTTCATACCAGCCGGCCGAACCGTCTTCGAAGATCACCTGCAGGTGGCCGTAATTGTACATGTTCTCAGCGATTTCGTCGGAAAGACGCAGGCCCATGCCGCGCACTTCCACCGGCTTGGCATCGGTGATCTGGCACATGACGTCGACGTAATGCACGCCGCAATCGACGATCGGCGGGGTCGTCTGCATCAGCGACTTGTGGGTTTCCCAGGTCGGGCCGCTCGACTGCTGGTTCAGGTTCATGCGGAAGACGTAAGGACCGCCGAGCTTGCGGGCTTCGGCAATCAGCCGGATCCACGAGGGGTGATGGCGCAAGATATAGCCGATGATCAGCTTGCGGCCATGCTTCTTGGCCGCCGCAACGACACGCTCGGCGTCGGCGACCGTCGTTGCCAGCGGCTTCTCCACGAACACGTCGCAGCCGGCTTCGAAGGCGGCGACCGCATAGTCGGCATGGCTGTCGGAATAGGTGCAGACCGAGCAGAGTTCCGGCTTCAGGTCTGCGAGCGCCCTGTTGAAATCCGGATGGATTTCGTAACCGCGAAGCTCTTCCGGAAGCTCGACCTTGGAGCGATTGACCAGGCCGACGATCTCGAAGCCGGGATTGTTGTGGTAGGCGAGCGCATGGCTGCGCCCCATGTTGCCGAGACCCGCGACGAGGACCCGGACCGGTTTGCTATCTGAACTCACTTGACTGCTCCTGCGGTGATGCCGCGGATCAGCTGCCGCGAGAAAATGACATAGAGGACGAGAACCGGAAGGATGGCGAGTGACAGGGCCGCAAGCACCGCATTCCAGTTGGTGACGAATTGGCCGATAAAGATCTGCGAGCCGAGGGTGACCGTCTTGGTCGCTTCCGCCGGCGCCAGGATCAGCGGGAACCACAGGTCGTTCCAGATCGGGATCATCGTGAACACGGCAACGGTCGCCATTGCCGGCCGGATCAGCGGCAGGACGAGGCGGAAGAAGATCGAGTATTCCGACAGCCCGTCGATGCGACCGGCGTTCTTCAGGTCATCGGACACCGTGCGCATGAATTCCGACAGGATGAACACCGCAAGCGGCAGGCCTTGCGCGGTATAGACGAGGATCAGCGCCGTCAGCGTGTTGACGAGGTTGGCCGCGACCATGCCCTGAAGGATGGCGACGGTGCCGAGCCGGATCGGGATCATGATGCCGATCGCGAGATAGAGCCCCATCAGCGTGTTGCCGCGGAAGCGATACTCGGAGAGGGCAAAGGCGGCCATGGCACCAAACAGCAGTACCAGCGCGATCGAAACGACCGTGACGATGAAGCTGTTCTGGAAGTAGGTGGCGAAATCGCCCTGGCCGAGCACCGTCTGGTAGCCGATCAGGCTGAAGGTCTGCGGTGTCGGGACCGACAACGGCGCGCGGAAGATGGCGTTTCGATCCTTGAACGAGTTGATGAACGTCAGGAACACCGGAAACAGCGAGATCAAAGTATAGGCGATCAGCGCGGCATGGACGAAGCCGGTGCGGAAAATGGAGTGGCGTGCTTGCATCTCGGCCTCCCTTAGAACTGATAGCGGCGCATGCGGCGCTGGATGACGAAGAGGTAGAGCGACACGCCGGCAAGGATGATCAGGAACATCACTGTCGCGATCGTCGCGCCCATCGAGCGGTCGCCGAGCTGCAGCTGGAAGCCGAAGAAGGTCCGGTAGAGCAGCGTGCCGAGAATGTCGGTCGAACCATCGGGACCGGCAAGTGCGCCCTGCACGGTGTAGACCAGGTCGAAAGCGTTGAAGTTGCCGACGAAGGTCAGGATCGAGATGATGCCGATGGCCGGCAGGATCAGCGGCAGCTTGATCTTCCAGAACTGGCTCCAGCCGGTGACGCCGTCGCATTCGGCGGCCTCGATCACTTCATCGGGAATATTGAGCAGCGCAGCATAGATCAGCATCATCGGGATGCCGACATATTGCCAGACCGAGATCAGCGACACGGCGATGAGCGCCGAGCCGGGCTTGCCGAGCCAGGGGGCGAACATCGACTTCAGGCCGACGAGATCGAGCATCCAGGGGGCCACGCCCCAGATCGGCGACAGGATCAGCTTCCAGATGAAGCCGACGATAACGAAGGAGAGCAGCGTCGGCAGGAAGATCGCCGTGCGGTAGAAGGTCACGAAACGCAGCTTCGGGATCGACAGCATGGCTGCGAGCGCTACGCCGATCGGGTTCTGCACGCACATGTGAATGATGAAGAAGATGACGTTGTTCTTCAGCGCGTTCCAGAAATCATGTGCCCAGCGTTCTTCGCCGAACAACACCTGGAAATTCGCCAGACCAACGAAGGTCGGCTGGCCGTCGACCGTGTTGAACAGGGAAAGGCGCAGCGTCTCGATCAGCGGCAGGATCATGACCGCAGAGTAGACCAGCAGGGCCGGCAGCAGAAAGACGAGGATGTGCCAGCGTTTCGGCCGTCTCACGGTCGGCTGTCCCTCTTGCAGTGAAGTGGCGTTGCTCATGGATCGTACCCGCTTGTTCGACCGGTTCCCTCAGGGATCATGATGCGTGTCGACGCCACGCGGCCGGTCTTGCCGCATAACGCCTGCCCCGATCCGGGCTCATGACGAAGGTTAAGGCTATCGCGTTCTTTTGCAAACGACTGCGTCGGGGACCTCCCCATCACGGGGAGGTCGGTGACGCTGCGGCTGGGGGAGTGCCTTCTTGGGCAATGTCCTCCCGCCCGGCCCTTGCTGCACCTTTCCTCGGGTCCCGCGGATCCGAGGATGAGAACATGCAGCAATTCATAGTGCTACGGCGACGGTAGCGCATCTTGACAGACGCTTGGCGCCGTAGGGCCGACCCTCCCCGTGAAGGGAGGGAACCAGTTGCGCTTACTTTGCCGGCTTGTACCAGCCGTCGAGACCCTTCTGCAGCTTTTCTGCAGCCACCTCAGGCGTATCCGTGCCGTTGATGACGTTTGCAGATTCGACCCAGGTCTCGTTTTCGAGGTTCGGCGTGCCGCGCGACAGGATCTGGTAGGTCGAGCGGATCGTCGGCTTGCACTTTTCGCGCCAGGAAACGAATTCCTGGGCGAGCGGATCGGCCATCTTCACGGCCGTCGAGTTCAGGCTGAAGAAGCCCGGCAGCGAGTTGGCATAGATGTCGGCGAATTCCGGCGACGAGATCCAGGTCAGGAGCTTCTTGGCTTCTTCGGCGTGCGCGCTCTTGGCATTGAGGCCGACGCCGATGTCGTTGTGGTCGGAGATGTAGCAAGCGTCGCCGGCGTTCTTAACCGGAGGCGGGAAGGCGCCCATCTTGAACTGGGCCTGGGTGTTGAACAGGCCGATTTCCCACGAGCCGGCCGGGTAGATCGCAGCGCGGCCGAGCGTGAACAGGTTCTGACTATCCGGGTAGGTCTGGGCTTCGAAACCGTCGCCGAGATAGTCCTTCCACTTGGCCAGAACCTTGTAGGGCTCGACCCAGGCAGCGTCGGTCAGCTTTTCTTCGCCCTTGATCAGCTTGGCGCGGCCTTCTTCACCCTTCCAGTAGGTCGGGCCGATGTTCTGGTAGCCCATGGTCGCGGCTTCCCAGAGGTCCTTGGTGCCCATCGCCATCGGGATGTAGTTGCCGTCGGCCTTGATCTTGTCGAGAGCCGCGAAGAATTCGGCTTCCGTCGTCGGGATCTGGATGCCGAGCTGGTCGAAGGCGTCCTTGTTGTAGATGAAGCCGTGGATGACCGAGGCCATCGGCACGCAGAAGGTGGCCGAGCCATCGTCCGTCGTCCAGGCGGACTTGGCGACCGGCGAGAAGTTCTCCATGCCCGGAAGCGCTGTCAGGTCGGCCAGGTGCTTCTTGTTGTAGAGTTCGAGCGAGGCGTCGAACGGGCGGCAGGTGATGAGGTCGCCAGCCGAGCCGGCGTCGAGCTTGGCGTTCAGCGCCGCGTTGTATTCGGTGGGCGCGGTCGGAGCGAACTTGACCTTGATGCCCGGATGCTTGGCTTCAAACGCCGGGATCAGCTTTTCCTGCCAGATCGCCAGGTCGTCGTTGCGCCAGCTTTCGATCGTCAGCGTCACATCCTCGGCGTGCGCCAGGCCGGCCGAGCCGAGAATGCTCGACGCGAGCAGCAGGCCCTTGAGTGTCGTACGGGTCATTTAGCTTCTCCCTCTTATATGCGCCGTTCTGGCGCGGTTTGAATCCCAGGTTTTTGTCAGGCCGAGACGATGTCGATCGCCCGGCGCAGATTCTGTTTGGTCTGGTTGAGCGCCGCCTCGGCGGCTGCAACGTCCTTCGCGCCCGAGGCGAGCAGGATGGCGATCTTGACCGAACCGGATGCGGCATTGATCAGCCGCCCGGCCTCAGGCGCGCTGACGCCGGTAATGTCGGTGACGATGCGCACCGCCCGGCCATGCAGCTTGATGTTGTCGGCGCGCAGATTGACCATGTGGCCATCGAGCACGTGGCCGAGATGGATGCCGACCAGGGTCGAGAACATGTTGAAGGCGATCTTCTGCGCCGTGCCCGCACCCATGCGCGTCGAGCCGGAAACGACTTCCGGCGGCGTCTGCAGCAGGATGGCGACATCAGCGTCCTTGAAGAGGGCCGCACCCGGATTGTTGGCGACGGCGATCACCTTGGCGCCGAGCTTGCGCGCCTCGTCGGCTGCGGCGAGCGCATAGGGTGTCGAACCGCTGGCCGACACCGAGACCAGACAGTCGCCCGCAGCGATGCCAGCCTTGCGTACGTCTTCGCGCGCCAGATCCATGTCGTCTTCGTAACCGCCGGCAAGGTCGCTGAGGCTGGCGGCGCCGCCTGCAAGCAGAATGACGATCTGGTCGTGCGGGATACCATAGGTGCCGGGGAGTTCCAGCGCATCGGCCATGGCCATCAGGCCCGAGCTGCCGGCGCCGGCATAGGCGAGCCTGTGTCCGGCACCAAGCGCTTCTGCGGCCAGGGACGCAGCAGTGGAAATCTGCTCGATCGCAGCGTCTACGACCTTTGCTGCCGCCTGCTGCCCGGATGCGAGCAGCCGAAGCGCGAGGGCTGGATGCATGACATCCAGGCCTTTGGCATTGTCGTGACGCTCCTCGGTCTTCACTGAAGGCATAGGTTGTGTCTCCTCTGGGCGAATTAATGCCAAAAAAATACCAATTGTCTAGGAGAATTTACATTTTGAAGCCAGAAAAAAGCAATCGCTGAAATTATCCATTGTTATTCAGTGCGTTATTTCAAAATCGCATGTCGAGACCAATTCGGACTTGGTTATTGGTATTTTTTTGGTATCTTCAACGGGCGGAGGTGCTCATGCCAAACTACCTGATTGGAATCGATGGCGGCGGAACAAGCTGCCGGGCGGCTGTGGCTGCGGGGGATGGCCGTATTCTCGGCCGCGGCAAGGCTGGTGCCGCCAATATCCTGACGGATCCCGAAACGGCGCTCGCCAATATCGCCGGCGCCGCGCGCGCTGCGTTCGAAGAGGCCGGCCTTGATCCCGCTGGTATAACGCAGGCGCGGGCGCTTGTCGGTGTCGCCGGACATAACGTCGGCGATGCGGTGCACTATGTGAAACGCCGCCTGCCGTTTGCCGCGGCCGACATCGAATCGGATGGCTTGATCGCCCTGCAGGGCGCGCTCGGCGACGAGGACGGCGCCGTTGCCATTCTGGGCACCGGCAGCATCTATATCCTGCGCCGGGGCGACGCGATCAGCTATGTCGGCGGCTGGGGCTTCACGATCGGCGACCATGGCAGCGGTGCACGCATCGGCCATGCCCTCTTGCAGGAAAGCCTGCTCGCCTTTGACGGCATTCACGAGGCTTCGCCGGTGACGGATAGCGTCATGGCCGAGTTCAGAAACGATCCGAGCAATGTCGTCGATTTCGCACGCCTGGCAAAGCCAGGCGAGTTCGGCCGTTATGCCCCGCGTGTGTTCGAAGCGGCGCAGCTAGGCGATCCGGTCGCCGTGCGCCTGTTGAAGACGGCGGCAATCACGGTCGACGAAGCGCTCGACGTCGTTGTCGCTCGGGGAGGGAGGAAGCTCTGCCTGCTCGGCGGTCTCGCGCCGCTCTACCGTCCATGGCTTGCAGAGCGCCACCAGCCGCTTTTCGTCGAAGCCGAGGCCGACGCCCTTACCGGCGCTGTGGCGCTCGCCGCACAGCGCTTCGGCTCCCGCAAGGAGGTTGGCGCATGACCGACCATCTCGCCGCCATTCTGCCGCTCGAAGGCCTGCAGGCGGGCGGCTCCGGCCCGCTCTATCTCAAGCTGCGCCAATCCCTCGAAGACGCGATCCAGTCGGGCAAGCTCAATCATGGCGACGCCCTGCCGCCGGAGCGCGATCTGGCGGACTACGCCAATATCAGCCGCGTTACCGTGCGCAAGGCGGTCGACGATCTCGTGCGCGACGGCTTGCTGGTGCGCCGCCACGGTTCCGGCACCTTCGTCGTCAAGCCGGTGTCCAAGGTGCAGCAATCGCTGTCGCGGCTGACCTCTTTTACCGAGGACATGGCGCGCCGTGGCTTGAACACCCATGCGCGCTGGCTCGAGCGCGGCCTGTATCATCCATCCCCGGACGAGATGATGGCGTTGGGCCTGCCGGCCGATGCACTGGTGGCAAGGCTCGGGCGTCTGCGTATCGCCGACGACATGCCGCTGGCGATTGAGCGCGCAAGCATCTCGGCCGAGTTCTTGCCGGATCCGCAGTCCGTCACGTCGTCGCTCTATACTGCGCTCGACAAGACCCGCTCGCGTCCGGTCCGAGCCGTGCAGCGCATCTCCGCCTGCAACATCAAGGATCCGGATGCCTCCATGCTCGGCGTCGCCGTGGGCTCTGCCGGCCTTTCCATCGAACGCGTCTCCTATCTCGCATCGGGACGTGTCGTCGAATTCACCCGCTCGCTCTACCGGGGCGACGCCTATGATTTTGTCGCGGAACTGACCCTGTCGGAATCCTGACCGACGGAACCGCCAAGAAAGGAACTGACTATGCAGACCAACATGCGCCGAGAAATCGACGAGATCCCCGAAGCGGCAGCCCGTCTTCTCGACCGTTCGTCCGAAGCCTTGAAGCAGGCCGGCGCAGCGCTCCGCGCCAAGGACCCGGCCTTCCTGGTGACGATCGCGCGCGGCTCCTCGGACCATGCGGCGCTGTTCCTGAAATATGCGATCGAGCTGCAGGCCGGTCGCCCGGTCGCCTCGCTCGGGCCGTCGCTGGCCTCGATCTATGGTGCCAAGCTCAAGCTCGGTGGCGCTGCGGCGATTGCCATTTCGCAATCGGGCAAGAGCCCCGACATCGTCGCGATGGCGCAGGCGGCAACCGATGCCGGTGCCGTATCGATCGCGCTCACCAACACTCTGCCCTCGCCGATCTCGAAGGCCTGCACCCATCCGCTCGACATTCTCGCCGGCCCGGAAATCGCCGTTGCCGCGACCAAGTCCTACGTCAACTCCATCGTCGCCGGCCTTGCCGTACTCGGCGAATGGACCGGCGACGCGGCGTTGCAGCGCGCCGTGGCCGATCTGCCGAACCAGTTCGCCAAGGCGGTGAAGCTTGACTGGCACGAGTTTGCCGCCGACCTCGGCGAGGCGGAATCGCTCTACGTGCTCGGCCGCGGTCCGGCACTGGCGATCGCCAGCGAAGCGGCGCTGAAGTTCAAGGAAACCTCCGGCATGCATGCCGAAGCCTATTCGGCAGCCGAAGTGTTGCACGGGCCGGTCGCGCTTGTCGGCGCCAAGTTCCCGGTGCTGACGCTTGCAGCGCGCGATGCGGCCGAAGGCTCCGTCGCCGAGATCGCCGACGGCATGGCCGAGAAGGGCGCCGTGGTGCACGTAACGTCGAGCCGCGCCGGCAAGGCAAAGCGCCTGCCGTTCGTCGAGACGGGACACCCGATCACCGACGCGCTGACGCTGATCCTGCCGTTCTACGGCTTCGTCGAAGCCTGGTCGCGCTCGCGCGGCCTCAACCCCGATGCACCGGCCAGCCTCAAGAAGGTAACGGAGACGAGATGACCGAGAAGAAGGCAATCATCGGCGCCCGCCTGTTCGATGGCATCGAATGGCACGATGGCGCCGCCCTCCTGATCGAGGCCGGCCGCGTCAAGGCCATCGTGGCTGCCGGTGATGTGCCGGCGGATGCCACGGTCATCGACACGCACGGTCTGCTGCTGGTGCCCGGCTTCATCGATCTGCAGGTCAATGGCGGCGGTGGCGCACTGCTCAACGCGCAGCCGACGCTGGACGGCATTCGCCAGATCTGTTCGGCCCATGCGACGTTCGGCACCACGGCGCTGTTGCCGACGCTGATCACCGATACGCGCGAAGTGCGCTCGGCAACGATCGCAGCCGGCCTCCAGGCGAAGGCGGCTGGCGTGCCGGGCTTTCTCGGCCTGCATCTGGAAGGCCCGCATCTCTCGGTCGCTCGCAAGGGCGCGCATGATCCGGCGCTGATCCGCCCGATGGATGATGCCGACCTCGCGGAGATGGTCGACTGTGCCAGGGCGCTCGGTGTACTCATGGTCACCGTCGCGCCGGAGAACGCCACGAAGGAACAGGTACGCGCGCTCGCCGATGCCGGCGCCGTCGTCAGCCTCGGCCATACGGATGTCGGCTATGAGACCGCGGTCTCCTACGCCAAGGCGGGGGCGAAGACGGTGACGCATCTCTTCAACGCCATGAGCGGCCTCGGTCATCGCGAGCCCGGCATCGTCGGCGCAGCGCTTGCGACCGGAACCTTGCATGCCGGCCTGATCGCCGACGGCTACCATGTCGATCCAGCCTCGATGGGTGTGGCGCTGCGCGCCAAGATGGGTCCCGGCCAGATCTTCCTGGTCACCGACGCGATGTCGCCGATCGGAACGGATATGACGAGCTTCGAGCTTAACGGCCGCGAGATCCTGCGTCACGGCGGCCGGTTGACGCTTGCAGACGGCACGCTTGCCGGCGCCGATATCGACATGCTGTCGTCGGTGCGTTTCGTGCACGAGAGGCTTGGGCTTCCGCTCGAGGAGGCGCTGCGTATGGCATCGGCCTATCCCGCCGACGCCATGGGCCTCTCCTCGCACAAGGGCCGCCTGCTGCCCGGTGCGGACGCCGACTTCGTGCTGCTGACGCCGGAGCTAGGCATGGGATCGACCTGGATCGGCGGCGAGAAAGTCTACGCCGCCTGATCGCATAGACAGGCAAAACCTGTGGCCCGACGATCAGAGAAGGTCGTCGGGCTTTTTCTTTGGTGCGGACCGAAAGAGCGGCGAAAGGGTCGGAGCGGAAACGGCCTACTGCGCCGAAAGGCGCGCCTTCATCGCCCGAACGGTTGCCACGTCCGTGCGACGCCGATCTTCGGCCACAAATCCCATGCTGACCAGTCGTGGATCGTGAGCCGGCTCACGGATCGAGCAGGACGAATGCACTTCGCTGACCGACAGGTTTTCAAGCAGCGCGTCTACGGTCTCAAGCGTCACGCCCGAGCCCGGCATGATCGAAAGACGCCCGGCGGCGAGCGCCACAAGCTCCGCAAGCTTTTCGATCGCCTGCGGCGCGCTTCTGGCGCCGCCGGATGTCAGGATCCGCTCGAAGCCGAGTTCGACTGCCATTTCGATCGCATCCTTGAAATCCGGCACCAGGTCGAAGGCGCGGTGCAGCGTGAGGCCAAGGCCCGCGGCGTGACCCGTCAGCTTTCGCAGCATCGTAGCATCCAGCTGGCCATCGGCGAGCGAAGCGCCAAGCACGACACCGGCAAGGCCGGCATCGCGCACCGCATCGATATCGCGACGCATCATGTCGAGATCGCCGGCACCGAAGACGAAGTCGCCCGGCCGCGGTCGGATCATCACATAGACGGGCACCCGGGGCGGACCGGCGAGCGCCATCAGCCCGGCCGTCGGCGTCAGCCCGCCGACGGAGAGCGCTGCGCAGAGCTCGATGCGGTCCGCTCCGCCTTCCACCGCCGCTGCAAGCCCGTCGGCGTCGTCGACGCAAACCTCAAGTCCAGTCACGCTCATGCTTTTTCTCCTCCAAGGCCAAGCAAAGCGGCGCCGATCAGCCCGGGCTCGACCTGACATTCGCCGCGCACGACCAGCGGCCGTTTGAACTGGCGCAGAATCCGGCTACGAACCGCCTTGTCGATCTCCTCCAACAACGGCTCGACATTGGAAAGCCCGCCGCCGACCGGCACGATGGTCGCGCCCGTCGTATTGATGACCACGGCGAGCGGCGAACTGACGAGATCGACAAGCACTTCGACGGTCCGTTTTGCCTCCGCGTCGCCTTTCAGCCATGCCTCGATGATCTCGTGGCTCGACAGCGTCTTGCCGTGAATGGTGTCGTGCAGGCGTTCGAGCCCGCGCGCGCCGCCGACGGTATCGACGCAGCGCCGCTGTCCGCAACCACAGGCATAGGCCGGAATGGCGATCGGTGGGTCTCCCGCTTCCGCCGCCAATGCGGGCCCGTGACCCCATTCGCCCGCAAAGCCGCCGTCGGCGTTGATCAACTCGCCGCCGACCACCAGCCCGCCGCCGACGCCGGTGCCGAGGATGGCCCCGAAGACGATGCGATGTCCGCGCCCGGCGCCAGCGCCAGCTTCTGCAAGCGCGAAACAGTCGGCATCATTGGCGATCTTGACCGGGAGATGCAGCTCGCGTTCGAGCTCGGCCACCAGCTCGCGGCCGTCGATGCAGGGGATGTTGGCGCATTTGATCCGGCGCGTCTCCGGGTCGATGACGCCGGTGATCGAGATCGCCACGCATTCCGGATGGCCACCGGCCTCGTCGAGCACCGATTCGAGCACCTGGACGAATTGGCGAAAATTGCTGAGAGGGGTCGTGCGGCGCGGCAGCGGAAAGATCCGGTCGCGCGAATGCACGATCGCGCCCTTGATCGCCGATCCGCCGATATCGAAACAGACGATCATGCTTCTCCCCGGATCACGGCCTCGGCGGCAAGGGCGATCGACAGCAGCCGGTCGTCGTGATGATGCGGCGCCGCCAGCTGCAGCCCGACGGGCATTTCCCCGGCACCGGTGCCGCAGGGGATCGAGATGCCGCAAAAATCGAGGAAATTGCCGATGAGCGTGTTGCGCAGCGTCCTGGCATTGGTCTTGAAGAACAGCTCGTCGTCGGCGAGCAGCAGCGCCACCGGCGGCGCGACGTGTGGCAATGTCGGGTGGACGATCAGTTCGCCCGGCTTCAGGCTTTCGACCGTTTCGTGGATCAGCTGGTCGCGGGCATCGAGAAGCGCGATGTAGTCGGGCATGGTGATCTTCTCGCCGAGCCGTGTGCGGGCGACGACGCGCGGATCGATGCGTTCGGCCTCGGGACCGGCCAGGCGCTCCCGGTGCAGCGCGTAAGCCTCGGCGGTGACGAGAGCGCCGTGGCGTGCCATCAGATCGAACACTGCCTTGAACGTCGGGAACGGGCGGCGCGTGACCGTGGCTCCGGCCTTTTCCAGCCGTTTGATCGCATCCTCGAAGGCTTCGACGACTTCGCTCTCGGCCTCGTCGAACACGATGGTTTCAGGAATGACGATCGAGAGGCCGGCGACCTCACCGCGGCGCACCACCGGTGCGGTCAATCCATGCATGGCGGCGTCGAGCCAGACCGCATCCTGCACCGTATGGCAGAGAGGCCCAAGCGAATCGAGGCTTTCGGCGAGCGGAAACACACCCTTCATCGAATAGCGGCCGCGTGTCGCCTTGTAGCCGACGATGCCGGTCATTGCCGCCGGGATGCGCACGGACCCGCCGGTGTCGGTGCCGATTGCCGCCGGCACGAGGCCGGCCGCGACTGCCGCCGCCGATCCCGACGAGGAGCCGCCCGGAATGCGCTCGACATCAGTCGACGCCGGATTGTGCGGCGTGCCGTAGTGCGGATTGATGCCGAGGCCGGAAAAAGCGAACTCGCTCATATTGGTTCGTCCGACGCTGACCATGCCGGAACCGGCAACAGCTGCGACCACTGCGGCGTCGCTGCCGGCGGGCGGAGTGTCGCGTAGAACCGCCGAGCCGGCGGTGGTCACGCTGTCCTTGACGTCGAAGAGGTCCTTCCAGGCGACGGGAAGACCGTCGAGCAGGCCGAGCGAACGGCCGGCCCGGATCCGGCTGGAGGCGGCCGCCGCCTCCTTCAGTGCGCGCTCGCGGGTGAGGCCGACGAAGATCGCCTGGTCGCCATGTGCTTCGATGCCGGCAAGCGTTTCCTCGGCAAGCGTGACCGGGTCGAGTTTGCCGTCCTGGACGAGGACCGAAAGCCCGGCGAGCGTTTTCTGTCTGGTCATAGTCTCCCCTTGTCCGCCTGCCATCGGTGGCGTTCGTCTATTCTGTCGACCTGTCAGGCCGCTGATTGAATGCGTGTTGCAATCGCTTGGGCGCGTTTCTTGCGCCGGCTGTTATCGTCTACATCACTTACCATATCGCTCCCGATGGCGTTTGCCATGGCTCGCCCGTCTTCGCCGCAGGAATTTTACCGAATGAAGGCGATGCCGATTGTCCTGCCTTGTCGATGCGACAGCTTCTGCCTACATGCCTCATCGAACCTGCCCGACACTGGAGACATGCGGATGATTTTGGACGCGGCGCGACTTTCCCTCGCCAATCTCTTTGCGCCGGAAACCCGCTCGGTATTCTGGAAAGTGCTCGCCCTGACGCTTCTCGCGCTCGCAGCACTCTGGTTCTGCCTGCGCGAACTCTTCATATGGCTGGCTTTGCCCTGGCTCGATGCCTTGATGCCCGGTACGCCCGCATGGGCCGGCTGGCTCACCTTCGTGCTCGGCATCTTCGCGAGCCTCGGTCTGGCACTGGCGCTGGCCCTGCTTCTGGCTCCGGTGACGGCGCTGATCGCCGGCCTGTTCCTCGATGATGTCGCCGAAGTGGTGGAAGCGCGCGACTATCCGAACGAGCCGGCGGGCAGGCCCCTGCCGCTTGGCGAGGCGATTGCCGGCTCCGCCAAGTTCCTTGGCGTCGTCATTCTCGGCAACATACTGGCACTGTTTCTGCTGCTCGTGCCCGGCGTCAACCTGATCGCCTTCTTCCTCGTCAACGGATACCTGCTCGGGCGGGAGTTCTTCGAATTTGCCGCCATGCGCTACCGGTCGCCGGCCGAGGCCAGGCTCTTCCGCGCCAAGCACCGCTCGACGGTGTTTCTGGCCGGGCTGATCCTTGCCGCCTTCCTTGCCGTGCCGCTGCTCAACCTGCTGACGCCGCTTTTTGCCGCCGGCATGATGGTGAATCTCCACAAGAGGCTGTCGGCAAGCGACCCGGGATTTTCGCTCGCGCGTGGATCTGCGGCCGGGGCCTGAGGCGCAATCTGCTTGACAGCGCACATTCGCTGGCCAATCTGCCGGCAAATCCACATGATGTCGTGCGCCCAGGTGGCGGAGACCGGACGGAGCAGCTGTAATGAACCATGCCGAAGACCGGATCACCCGTCTCGAAGAGACGGTGGCCCACCAGGCCAAGACGATCGAGGAGCTTTCCGATCAGCTCGCCGAGCAATGGAAGGTCGTCGAGCAGACGCGGGCCAAGCTCGACCGGCTGACGGAACGCTTTCTCAGCCTCGAGGAGCAATCGCTCGACGCGCCGCCGATCACCCGACCGCCGCACTACTGAGCCGCAATCTCATCGCAATTGACCAAGGGTAGAAAACAAAAAAGGCCGCCGTTCCTGCGAACGGCGGCCTTCTTCATATCAAGCGGAAGCCCTTAGTAGGGGCAGGCTTCGTCGCTCATGTAGTCGTGAACCTGGACCTTGCCGGCGATGATTTCGGCCTTCACCTTTTCGACCGCGTCGAGCATTTCCGGGGTGATCAGGGCCTTGTTGTTGTCGTCGAGCGCGTAGCCGACGCCATCTTCCTTGAGGCCGAGGTTGGAGATGCCGAACTCGAACTTGTCGTTCTTGGCAGCCGTGAAGGCTTCGTAGACGGCGACGTCGACGCGCTTCAGCATCGAGGTCAGAACCTTACCCGGCTGCAGGCCGTTCTGGTTGGAGTCGACGCCGATGCCGAGCTTGCCAGCGTCAGCCGCTGCCTGCAGGACGCCGACGCCGGTGCCGCCAGCTGCGTGGTAGACCACGTCCGAACCCTGGTCCATCTGCGACTTGGCGATTTCGCCGCCCTTGACCGGGTCGTTCCAGGCGTCAGGCGTCGTGCCGGTGTAGGCTTCGAGAACCTTGACGTCAGCGCCGGTCGACTTGGCGCCGCCGACATAGCCGCAGGCGAACTTGTGGATGAGCGGAACGTCCATGCCGCCGATGAAGCTGACGGTCTTCGACTTCGAAGCGAGACCGGCGAGCACGCCGACGAGGTAGGAGCCTTCCTGTTCCTTGAACACGATCGACTTCACGTTCGGCTTGTCGAGCACCATGTCGATGATCGCGAACTTGGTGTCGGGATATTCGGCGGCGATCTTTTCGAGCGGTGCGGCCCAGTTGAAGCCGGCCATGACGATCGGGTTGTTGCCGTCGCTGGCGAAGCGGCGGAGCGCCTGCTCGCGCTGTGCGTCGTTGGCGATTTCGAACTCGCGGTATTCGACGCCCGATTCAGTCTTGAATTTTTCGGCGCCGTTAAAGGCCGCTTCGTTGAACGATTTGTCGAACTTGCCGCCCAGATCGTAAATGATGGCCGGCTTGATGTCGGCGGCCAGAGCCGTCGCGGACATCATGGAAAAGGCAAAGAGACCGAGAATTGTTTTTTTCATCGTGCAGCCCTGTTGTCGCTATTGATCTTTATCGGGTCCTCCCGCGGGCCCCGAATGGAGCCTGTCTGCGGAACCCACCCCTCTCGCGGGGGCTAGGGTGGCGGCATCCTTGCACGGTCGCGGCAAAAAAACACTCAAAATTTTTCAGATGGTAAAAATGTCGGCCGGCATTCACAGGCATCGTTAAAATGCCGGTTCCCTTGACCTTTTAGGGTTCGAGGGGTGACGCCGTGCGCCGTGCGCCCGGTTTAAAAGTCCAACGCAGCTCGCGCAAAAGTAAGCGGCGGTCTTGCGACGGCAACCCGCCCAAATGAAAGCGGAAGCGCAGCAAGCGTATCCGGGGGATCGTGATGCGCCTTAGCCGCCGATCGGGCAGCTGACGCCGGTGCCGCGCAGGCCGCAATAACCATCAGGGTTCTTCGCCAGATACTGCTGGTGGTAATCCTCGGCAAAGTACAACGGGCCGGCCATTTCGATCTCGGTGGTAATCTTGCCGGTATGGCCGGACATTTTCAGCGCCGCCTGGAAGGCGTCGCGTGCGTCCTTCGCCGCTTTCAGCTGCGCATCGTCGTAGACATAGATGGCGGAGCGATAGGTCGTGCCGATGTCGTTGCCCTGACGCATGCCCTGGGTCGGGTCGTGCTGCTCGAAGAAGGTCTTGAGCAGGCGCGACAGGGCAACCACCTTCGGGTCGTAGACGACCAGAACCACTTCGGTGTGGCCGGTCAGCCCCGTGGTGGTTTCCTGATAGGTTGGGTTCGGCGTCAGCCCGCCGGAATAACCGGCCGCAGTGACGTAAACGCCAGGGATGTTCCACAAGAGCCGCTCGGCGCCCCAGAAGCAACCCATGCCGAGCAGGATCTTCTCTGTGCCTTCGGGGTAGGGGCCTTTCAGCGGGTGTCCCGAGACAAAATGATTGACGGCGGTCGCCATGGCGTCCTCGCGCCCGCGCAGCGCCGTCTCGGCGTCTGGCAGGATGGTCTTCTTGTTGAACATGTCGATCAGGAACATCGTGGAAACTCCATGTCGTCGACGCGGGTGGCTGCGCCCCGCGATGATCAGGCAGCGAAGCGGCCGGCGGCCGGTCGCTTTTTGTATCCGGCCATCCAAAGCAGGAGGGCGAGAAGGGCAAGCACCGCAAAGGCCGGCTGCGTCAACAGCCAGTGCAGCATCGAATGCCAGAAGGTTGGTCCGGTATCTGTGCGTTGCGCGAACTGCACCCAGCTGGCGGTGTCGGCGCCGAGGACTTCGAGATCGTCACCGAGCGACGTCGTCACCAACTCGGATGCGGCAACGGACTGGATGGCATCGACCGCACCGGCAAGGACGGCCCCAAGCAGCACCACAAAACTCGCCAGTCTCAGCACGAAGCGCATCGATCCCTTATTCTCCAAACGTTATCACGCCAGACCGAGGAAGCCCCCGCCTTTCGGCACCGGCTCGGCTTTCAGGGGGCAAAGCCGACGAGGTGGGCGAGCGTTGCAATCCGATATGGCGCAGCGTCCAGGCGGCCTCAGAAGGGAGGCGCCGAACAACTCTGCCGCAAGAGATAGGCCCGGTCGGCGACCAGCGCAATGGCAACCGCCGACTGCCAAGTTATACAAGATGTCAACAATCTGTCAGAAAGCAGTTGATCCCACGCAAATCATCGGTATATATCCCGCCCGTCCGCCGGTTCGCGCCGGATGACACGAAGGGCCGCGGCCCTTCCCATCCAGCCGCATGACCATCGGCTGTTGACGGATGGACAGGTGGCCGAGTGGTTGAAGGCGCACGCCTGGAACGCGTGTATACGTGAAAGCGTATCGAGGGTTCGAATCCCTCTCTGTCCGCCATTTCTTCATGTAAAATGTTGTTTTTCTGGGCTTCGTCTTTGCCGCCCATCATCTGGCGCATCACTTTGCGTTGAAGCTGGATGCTTCTCTGTCCGGGAGCTCCATGCGGCCATCTCGCGGTGGCTATGGCCGGATTGTCGTGGCGGCTGATCGGCTGCGCATCGTGGTTGAGGATGCCGTCTTTCGATAGGTATGGAGCCCCTGGCCCCAAGTGCGATGGGCACCGTAAAGCAATCCTATCGATATCAAGCCAGACGCCGAGGGTGCAAAGCAGCAAGATGCCCAGATTGGTGTCGAGCAAAGATGTGTCAGCACGAGAAAGCTTGTCATTACGTCGGAATGATTGCTACCCTCGCGTCCTGCACTCAAACAGAGCGAGGGACTGCAATCGGTGCAGGAACCGGCGCAATCGTCGCCGGAGTTGTGCGTGATAGCTGGGGTGATGCGGCTGTTGGTGCCGTGGCCGGTGGCATCATGGGCAACCTGATGGGTCGTTCCCGTGAGGGGGAAGGCTGTTGCATCTATCGTGACCGCTATGGGCGCCGCTTCGAAGCGCGCTGCCGATGACAGCAGCCCAACTTTCTCCGAACGCGTGGAGGGTGTCGATTTCCGGACCGGGCTCGGTGTACCCTGGAAGGTGACGACAAGGTTCAGAGTCTAGTCTCTGACGGATCTGCGGCGCGACGGGTGATACTGTACGTTGGGGTAAGAATTTACGACGAACTGGCACATAGCCGAATGAAGGCAAACTCATGGTCCAGCTATCGCATGCCCAGCAATCCGTCCAGTCAACGCCCGGCTCGCTGCGCCCGGATATGATCGCGGGCCTGACGGCAGCGGCAGTGGTGCTGCCGAAGGCAATGGCCTATGCGACCGTTGCCGGCCTTCCAGTCAGCGTCGGGCTCTACACCGCCTTCGTACCGATGATCGTCTACGCGCTCCTCGGCACCTCGCGCGTGCTCAGCGTCAGCTCGACGACCACCCTCGCGATCCTGACCGCAAGCCAGCTCGCGCTCGTCGTGCCTGGCGGTGAGCCGGATAAACTGCTCACGGCAACCGCGACACTGACGGCGCTGACAGGTCTGCTGCTGATCGCTGCGTCAGCCCTGCGTCTGGGGTTCGTGGCAAACTTCATTTCGTCGCCGGTCCTGACGGGTTTCAAGGCCGGGATCGGCCTGGTCATTGTGCTCGACCAGGTGCCCAAACTGTTCGGGCTGCATTTTACCAAGGAGGGGTTCTTCCGGGATATACTGAACCTCATCCACCATTTGCCCGAAACGTCGCTTGTCACACTCACGGTCGGCGCTACGGCACTGGTGCTCCTGCTGCTCCTGGAACGCCGCTGGCCACATTCCCCTGCTCCCCTTGCCATCGTCGCGGCGGGCATAGCCGTTTCGTGGTTGGCGGGCCTTGGCTCCGCAGGTGTTGCGACAGTGGGGCACATCCCCCAGGCCCTGCCGTCCCTGGTGCTGCCGGATGTCGACCTGATCCTCCAACTTGTTCCCGGCGCATGCGGCATCGCACTGATGAGTTTCACCGAGACGATCGCCGCGGGCCGGGCTTTTGCGGTCGCCGGCGAGCCGCCGATCCTGCCAAACCGCGAACTCGTGGCGACCGGCGCTGCCAATCTCGCTGGCGGGCTCTTTGGCGCGATGCCGGCCGGCGGCGGGACATCGCAGACGGCGGTGGTGCGCGCTGTCGGCGGGCGCACGCAGAAGGCCTCGTTGGTCACGGCGGCGGCCGCTGCGGCGACGATGCTCTTTCTTGCGCCACTACTCGGCCTTTTGCCGCAGGCCGTGCTCGCGGCAATCGTCATCGTCTACTCCGTTGGTCTCATAAGGCCTGCCGAATTTGCCTCGATCCGCAAGGTCCGCCGTATGGAGTTTCGCTGGGCGCTTGCCGCCTTCCTCGGCGTGCTCCTGTTCGGCACGCTCCAGGGCATCCTCGTTGCCATTACCCTTTCGCTCGTCGGTCTCTCCGGCCAGGCAGCCAACCCACGTGTCCACGTCGTTGGCCGTAAACGCGGCGAGGACCTCCTGCGGCCGCTTTCGACCGAGCATCCGGACGATGAAACATTCGAAGGCATGCTGATCCTGCGCCCGGAGGGACGGCTGTTCTTCGTCAACGCCCAGCAGGTCGGCGACCGTATTCGCGCGCTTGCCAGTGAGCAGAAGCCGCGTGTCCTGATGCTGGACCTCAGCCGCGTCGTCGACATCGAATACTCGGCGCTTCAAATGATCATCGACGGCGAGCGGAGCCTTGCGCGGGGGAACATCCAGCTCTGGCTCGCGGGCCTCAACCCGGATGTGCTCGCCTACATCAGGGCTTCGGGGTTTGCCGACCAGCTTGGACCGAACCGCATGTTTTCCAACACCCGCGCCGGGATCCGTCACCATCAGGATAGCCACGCGGCAGCGCCGTCACCGCCCGTTGAGGGTGCAGCAACCACCTGACCTTGCGCAAAGTGCCTGACATCAGGTTTTTGCTTTCGGTCTTCGTGTTTTCGGACTGCATCGCATGGAACGCTGCTGCCACGAGAGTATGTGTCTGCCTATCCGGCTGGGGAAAGCGCAGCGAACGTACTTCAAGGGCCTGAGAATAACACAACAATACACTAATCTCGTGCGCTCCATGGTCCCAGTTAAAACTTCAGATATAGTATTATTTTATTCCAAATAGCTCCTTGAAACGAGTGAAGAAGGGTGTATTCTCGCCAAAATAGCGATGAGCATTTAGTCAGATTTGGTTCCCGATTTCCGAGTATTTGGGGGAAGCTCTATGGTTGACTGGTTCGTAAGCACGCTTCGCACTTATCCTGAAATTGCAATATTTCTCTCATTGGCGCTCGGATACTACTTCGGGTCGTTCACGTACAAAGGCCTTGGCCTTGGCGCGGTCACAGCGACGCTGATTGCGGCCGTCATCATCGGGCAGCTTGGCATCACCATATCGCCCCCGCTCAAGGCCACGTTCTTTCTGATGTTCCTGTTTGCGATCGGCTACGGCGTCGGGCCGCAATTCGTGCGTGGCATTGCCAAGGATGGCCTGCCGCAGGCGTTGTTCGCCGCGGTCGTCTGCGTCTTCTGCCTTGGGGCCCCCTATATCGCCGCCAAGATAGCCGGCTATGATGTCGGTTCGGCACTGGGACTTTACGCCGGCTCGCAGACCATCTCCGCCTCCATGGGGCTGGGGACGGACGCCATCAATCGTCTTGGTCTGGCACCGGAAGAAACCAAGCGTCTGCTGGATGCGATGCCGGTCGCCTATGCCGTCACCTATATTTTCGGCACGATCGGATCGGCGATCGTGCTGGCCCTGATTGGTCCGGCGCTGATGGGTATCGATCTGGAGGCGGAATGCAAACGCTACGAGGCGGAGCAGGGCGGCAAGAAGGAAGTGGGCGGGGCCGGGACCGCCTGGCACCATTACGAGTTGCGTGCCTACCGCGTGCGGGAGGGCGGGCCGGTCGTCGGCAAGACGGCGCATGAAGCCGAATCCATGATCCCGGAGCAGCGGATCTTCATTGAACGTATTCGCCGCGGCGGAAAGATCGAGGATGCGACGGCAAACACGGTGATCCAGGCGGGCGACGTCGTTGCCGTGGCCGGCCGGCGTGAAGTGCTGGTCAGCCTGATCGGGCACGCGGCCGAGGAAGTGGACGACCGCGAATTGCTGGCCGTGCCGGTCGAAGGGGTCGATGTCCTTGTCACGACCAAGGAAGCGAACGGCAAGACGCTGGCGGAACTGGCGCAATGGCCAACGTCTCGTGGCGTGTTCCTGCGCCGGATCGCCCGGGGTGCCACGGCGACGGAAATTCCGATCCTGCCGAACACGCAAATCCACCGCGGCGATATCCTGACGATCGTCGGGCGGACGCAGGATACCGCGGCTGCCGCCAAGGCTTTGGGCGTGGCCGACCGGGCGACCGACGTTGCCGACGTCGCCTTCATCGGGGCTGCGATTGCCATCGGTGCCCTGATCGGTGCGCTGGTGTATAAGGTCGGGGATGTGCCGTTTACGCTCTCCACCTCAGGGGGCGCGCTGATCTCCGGGCTGTTTTTCGGCTGGCTGCGCTCCGTTCGGCCGAAGTTCGGGCGCATACCGACATCGACGGTCTGGTTCATGAATTCCGTCGGCCTCAATGTCTTCATCGCCGTGGTCGGCATTTCGTCGGGCCCAGGCTTTGTTGCCGGCTTGCAGCAGCTTGGTTTCAGCCTGTTCCTTTGGGGCATATTCGCAACGACCGTGCCGTTGGTGCTGGCCATGTATGTCGGGAAATATGTGTTCCGGTTCCACCCCGCCATTCTCCTGGGGTGCTGCTCGGGCGCGCGCACGACGACCGCCTCGCTCGGCATGATCAATGATCGGGCCAAGAGCCAGATCCCCGGGCTCGGTTATACCGTGACCTATGCCGTCGGCAACACCCTGCTGACGATTTGGGGCATGGTGCTTGTGATGATGATGACCTAGGGCGTTCCCCGGAAAATTGCGAAGCAGCTCTTCGTCAGGAAGTGCGTAAAAACAAAGAGATAGAGCGTTGCTCCTGTCCGTGTTGTTTCGCAACGCTCGAGCGGCCTGTTCCGGCCGTTCCACACCATCTTTCGAAGCGCGGACCGGCAGCACAAGGTCCGATTTTCAAAGTGCATCAATCGCGTATTGCGACCAGAATTGTAGCTGCCGCTGAATGAGGACCTCGGACCGGTGGCAGCGGGCAGCCCATTCGAAACAGAGTTGGGAGCACGTCATGCCAGACGAGACCGCACATGTAGATCAGTTTCTGCTCATCCATTCGGCGCGCGCCGATAATTGGCGAGAAATCACGACGCTGGCCGACGCCTGGGCCGCCAACCGCGGCGAACGGGCAGCACTGGAGAGGGCGATTGCAGCTGTGGCGCCGGCGGAGGAGTACCACGCCTATCCGGGTGGGCGATTGCTGTCGGCGATGGCAGAACGCATCGCCACCAACGATGCCGGCGGGGCGGCAAAACTTGCGCGGCGCATCTCCAACGGACTGCTTACCCATTCCTACCGTGGGCGCCCAGGCGAGTGGGACGTCCACGACGAGATGTCGGCGACCGAAGTGGTCGATATCATGCCGCCCGGAACCGGTGAGCCCGGCGGTCGTCGGCCCTATTTCGAAGTCCTCTACGTCAACAGCCAGCCGGCCGCCCGATGGGATGCCTTCGCAGCGGAGATCCGCAGGCTGCGCCGGCCGGAGGATGGTTTCATCTACGAGCCTGTTCTGGTGGGCTCGTTCGAGGATGCCTTCTGCGCGGCCGCGCTGAACCCCGATATCATAGCCGTCGTTCTCGCCGAGGGATTTCCCTACCGCTCGCGCCACGACGCGCCGGTGCTTCGCTCGGTGCTCGATCCGCTTGGGGAGGCCGAGGGTCCGGATATGTCGGCGCTGCGCCTGGCGCGCGGCTTGAAGCAGATCCGGCCGGAACTCGACGTCTATCTTCTGTCTGACCGCCAGGTCGAAAAGATTGCCGGAGACCCGACGGCCGATGCCGTCAGGCGCGTGTTCTACGCGGTTGAGGAGCCGCTGGAACTGCACCTCGCCATCCTTGAAGGCGTGCAGGCGCGCTATGAGACCCCCTTCTTCGACAATCTGAAGAAATATGCGCGGCGGCCGATCGGCACATTCCATGCCCTGCCGATTGCCCGCGGCAAATCCGTCTTCAAGTCGGACTGGATCCGCGACATGGGGGAATTCTATGGCCTCAACCTGTTCCTGGCGGAAAGCAGTGCGACCACGGGGGGTCTCGACAGCCTGTTGGAGCCAACCGGCACCATCAAGCGCTCCCAGGAGCTGGCGGCCCGTGCCTTCGGCGCCGACCACGTCTTCTTCGTCACCAATGGTACGTCCACCTCCAACAAGATGGCCGTGCAGGCGCTTCTGGCGCCAGGCGACATCGCGGTGGTCGACCGCAATTGCCACAAGTCGCACCACTACGGCATGGTGCTGACAGGCGCACAACCCTATTACGTCGAAGCGTTCCCGATGACGGAGTATTCGATGTATGGCGCCGTGCCGCTTGCCACCATCAAGCGCGCGTTGCTGGCGCTGAGGGCGGAAGGCCGCCTCGACCGCTTGAAACTGCTCGACCTCACCAACTGCACGTTCGACGGCCATATGTACAATGTCCGGCGGGTCATGGAGGAATGCCTCGCGATCAAACCCGACCTGATCTTTCTCTGGGACGAGGCTTGGTCCGGATTTGCCCGGTTTTCCCCCTTCCTGCGCCCGCGCACAGCCATGGGGGCGGCGGCCGACATCGAGGACTGGCTGCGCGATCCGGCCTCGGTCGAGGCCTATGAAAAGCAGCGCGCCGATCTCGGCAAGGATCCTTCGGACAAAGCCCTGCTCGCCGCACGTCTGATCCCCGATCCTCGTCTTGTCCGTCTGCGGGTCTACCAGACCAACTCCACGCACAAATCCATGTCTGCAATCCGGCAGGGCTCGATGCTGCTGGTCAAGGATGTCGATTTCCACACTGTCGAGGCGCAGTTCCACGAGGCGGTTTTCACCCATGCCTCGACCAGCCCGAACCAGCAGCTGATCGCCAGCCTCGACGTCGCGCGCCGGCAGATGGAGCTCGACGGTTACGGCCTGGTGATGAATGCGATCGAGATTGCGCTGAAGATCCGCCGCGCAATCAACGAGCATCCGCTGATCTCGAAATACTTCCACGTCCTTGGCGCCGATCAGATGATCCCGGCCGAATATCGGCAGTCAGGCTTCAAGGATTACCTGGCACCTGGTTCCACCTGGGCAACCGCCGTCAAGGCGATGAAGGAGGACGAGTTCTATCTCGATCCCACGCGCATGACGCTGGTGTGCGGCACGGCCGGTTTCGACGGAACGCAGTTCAAGGGGCTGCTGGCGAACGAGTACGATATCCAGCTGAACAAGACCTCGCGCAACAGCGTGCTGCTGCAGTCCAACATCAACAACACCCGCAGCGATATCGCGCATCTGATCCGTGTGCTGGTCGAGATCTGCCACGGTATCGAGAAGCGCCTGGCCGACGGCGGGGAAGAAGAGCGGACGTCCTTCGCCGCGCGGGTCAAGTCGTTGATGACCGACGTGCCTGACCTTCCCAACTTCAGTCACTTCCACGAGGTGTACCGCAGCGATGCAGGCCGCACGACGCCGGAGGGCGATATGCGCGCCGCCTTCTTCCACGCCTATGACGCGTCCGTGTGCGAGTACGTGCCTCTTATCGGCGCCGAATGCGACAAGAGGCTGAAGCAGGGGCCGGAAATGGTCTCGGCCAACTTCGTCATTCCTTATCCGCCCGGATTTCCGATCATGGTGCCGGGCCAGGTGCTGACGCAGGAGACGATCGACTTCATGCGCAAGCTCGATGTGAAAGAGATCCATGGTTACGAGAAGGCGCGCGGACTGAAGCTGGTGAAGCCCGACGCCGTCGCCGCCAAGGCGAAGCGTCCGTCAAAGGCAAAGTAGCGCCGGGATGCGGGCGGCGCTCGATCGCTTCGACGTGGTTATACGCATGGTGATGCCTGCGCTTCCTTTGGACTGGCGCACGTAGTCGATTCAGGGAGGCGGGGCGACCGAGGCGGCGTTCGTCGCGAAGGTTCGCTCCGTCGTCTCGGTTTTGCAGGAGCGTTGGCGGTGGGAGCGAACGCAACATAGCCTTTGATCTGGGCGAGGGGGGACCAGTCTGGACATGATTTGGGTCGAGCAATTTCTGATCAAATATCCCGAGCTTGCGGTATTCCTTGCGATCAGCATCGGATATCTGATCGGTGGCCTCAAGGTCGGTGGCTTCAGCCTCGGGCCGGTGACCGGCTCGCTGTTTGCGGGCATCCTGATCGGACAGTTCGCGGATGTCCCGATTGCCGGCATGGCGAAATCGTTCCTGTTCCTCCTGTTCCTCTTCGGCATCGGCTACTCGGTCGGGCCACAATTCCTGCAGGCACTGAAGCGGGACGGCATGAAACCCGTCCTGCTTGCCGTCGTCGTTTGTGTCACCGGCCTGCTCACGGCTGTCGTCGTTGCCAAATTCCTGGGCCTGGATCCGGGCTTTGCAGCAGGCCTCCTGTCCGGTTCCCTGACCGAAAGCCCGGCGATGGGTACCGCAACGGAAGCGATCAATGCCCTGCCGCTGGCCGAGGCGGATCGCACGCGGTTCGTGGCGCACATCGCCGTGGCTGACGCTGTCTGCTACGTCTTCGGTGCGGTTGGCGTCATTCTTTTCTGCAGCGTCATAGGCCCCCGGCTGCTTGGCATCGATCTCGTTGCCGAGGCGCTGAAGCTGGAGAAGGAGTATGGCATTACCCGCAAGGCGGCTGGTGTCTCGTCCGCCTGGCACAGGTTCGAGATTCGCGCTTATCAGATCGCGGATGGCGCACCGGTTGCCGGGCAGTCGATCGCCACCGCCGAGGCGGCATTTCCCGAACACAGGCTTTTCATTCAGCGCCTGCGCCGGGGCGGCACGATCATCGAAGCGGCCCCGGATGTGGTGATCAAGCCCGGTGACATTGTGGCTGTCTCCGGGACGAGAGAGGCGCTGGTCAGTGTACTTGGGCCGCGCGCCGAAGAGATCGAGGATCGTGAACTGCTCGATGTCCCGGTATCGATCTGCGATGTGCTGCTGACAAGCCCCGACCTCAAGGGGCGAAGCATCGCCGATCTCGCCAAGGAAAGCTGGACCCGCAGCCTTTATCTGCGCTCCCTCACGCGTGGGGGCCAGGATATTCCCATTGCGCCGGGGATCACGGTCGAACGCGGCGATATCCTGCGCCTGGTGGGGCCGGAGGCCGTCGTGTCGAGCTCCGTTGAGCGCGTTGGCGTCGTGGTCGCCCCGCCGGCGGCGACAGACTTCCTGGTCCTCGGTCTTGCGATTTTCCTTGGCGGGCTCGTCGGCGTTCTCGTCACGTTTCCCATTGGTGACATGCGGATTTCGCTGAGCACCAGCGTGGGCACGCTGCTCGCCGGTTTGGTCGTGGGTCACCTGCGCACGCGCTTCCCGCTCTTCGGCCGGATACCGGACGCCGCAGTCTCGCTCATGACGTCGCTTGGACTGGCCGCCTTCGTCGCGATGACCGGTCTTCATGCCGGACCTGTGTTTGCCTCGGCAATCGCCGAGGCGGGCATCGGGCTTCTGTTCGGCGGCATGATCGTCACCATGGCTCCAATGATCGTGGGCCTTTACTTCGGGCGCTACGTGCTTGGGATGAACCCGATCCTGCTGCTGGGCGGGCTCGCGGGGGCGCAGACGATGACAGCCGGGATGGCAGCCGTTCAGGACAGATCCGGCAGCACCGTTGCAGTCCTTGGCTACACGCCTGCGGTCCCTATCGGCCATATCCTGCTCACGACGTGGGGAACTGTGATCGTCGGTATTGTTGCGTGATGAAAAACCGCAGGCTCAATCGATCGGGGCAACACTTCTGCACGGCTAGATTTCGCAACAGACTTAAACAGTAAAAAGGAAAATACTGGCTGCGAATCGACAATGCTACCCACCAATGATCTGAAAGGTGCCTTTGATGCGACAGACCTTATACATTGTTCCGCCCGCACTTCTCATCGTTGCACTGACAACCGCGGGGACCGTGGCGGCGCAAGAGCCGGCAAAGCCGGCAGCGCAGCCCACGGAGACCAGCAAGGCGCCGGAACATTGGATCCCCAAGCTGCGGCTGGGCGACGACAATGCCTACTTCGAATTCTACGGCCAGATCAACAAGGGCCTGCTGATCTACGATGACGGCGGACAAACGAACAATTATTTTCCGGTCGACAACGGCAACTCGTCCTCGCGCGCGGGATTCCGGATCTACAGCCTCATGGAAAAGGGCTGGTCATTCGGTGCCAATCTCGAATGGGAATGGAACCCCTACTCGACGACCAACGTGAACCAGCTGAACGAGGATCACTTCGATTGGGGAACCGACCTGCTGCGCAAGGCGGAAATTTACCTCGACTCGAAGGACTACGGCAAATTCTGGTTTGGTCAGGGCAGTATGGCGTCGGATGCGACCGCCGAGGTCGATCTGTCCGGGACCACCGTGGTCGGTTATTCGCTTGTCTCGGATATGGCCGGTGGGCCGTTCTTCCGCAACGATGACGGCACGCTCTCGACGGTCCACGTCAAGGATGCGTTCACCAACTTTGACGGCCTCAGCCGCAAGCTGCGCGTCCGCTACGACACCCCTTCGTTTGGTGGCTTCAGCTTTGCGACGTCTGTCGGCACGCAGGTCGTGCCGGAAACAACCGACGTCACGGTGTGGGATATGGCAGTTCGATACGACGAGACCTACGATGCCTTCAAGGTCGGTGCTGCAATTGCCTTTTCCAGGCCGGGGGACGGCAACTCGATCTACGACGCGTCCGTTTCCGTCCTGCATCTGGATACCGGTCTCAGCCTCACCCTTGCGGCGGCCCTTTCCGACAAGGAAACGGTCGATGGGCACTATGGCTATGTGAAGGTCGGTTATCAGGCTGATATTTTCGAGGTCGGCAAGACGGCGTTTTCGGTTGATGCCTATTTCGGCAAGGACATTGCGGGACGGGGTAGCAAGAGCGATTCCTACGGGGCGCAGGTGGTCCAGAATCTCGACTATCTGCAGACCGAACTCTACCTCGGTGCCCGGACGTACTCCCTGGAGCAGGAGACTGCAAATCTCCAGGATAGCTTCGCTGTTCTTGGAGGAGCCAGGATCAAGTTCTGAAGCCATGCCGGCGGCAGCTGCCGGCCATGCCGCCCGCTCATCGCGCATTCGTTCGTTTCGACTTCTTTGGTGGGCGATGTGCGTGCGTGCGGTCGGGCGCGGTTATGTGGACACGTTCAACGCGCTGAAGGAAAAGTAACACGGGAAGAGTTCGAATATCCGATCCCTTATGGGGAGGCCGAAGAGATGCTTACGCATGCTTTGGGCGTGATCGAGAAAACGCGATACGAAATTGAGTTCCAAGGCGCATACTGGGAAATCGACGTCATTACCGGCGCATATCTCGGGCTGGTGACGGCGGAAATCGAGCTTGCGGACCCCGACGATGAGCCTTCGATGCCGCCTTGGCTCGGGCCGGAGATAACCGGGAACCCGCTTTGTTCGAACCGCGGTCTGGCCCTTGAAGCGGGCCGACCGGGCTGAGGCTTCGCAAGGCAGGGTGAGGCGGCATAGCCGTGTCGGTCCTTCGATGATCCCGAAGGTTGAATTTCGTCTCAAGTCAGGAAATGGAGCCAATAACATGGAAAAGAAAGAGATCGATCCCAACGCGGCGCCGATCAGTGCCAAGGATCTGCGCATGCAGATGCTGCAACGCGAAATGGATGAAATGGACAAGGAACGCAAGCTGCGGTCAATTGAGGAGCAGAAGCTCTCCAAGTTCACCGACGAGTTCCTTCATGATCACGTAACGCCTGAGGAAATCGCTGTCGTGCGTCGGCTGGTCACAAATGCCGTGCGTGACGGAAAGTTGGAGGCGCTGGTCTACAGTTTCCCTTCGGACCTCTGCTCGGATCGTGGTCGTGCCATCAATAGCGCTGACAAGGACTGGCCCCAAACGCTTCAAGGCAAGGCCAAGGAATTCTTCGAGCGCTACCAGCAGTTCGGCAAACCTCAGGGCTATAAATTGAAGGCGATGATCATCAACTTCCCAGGCGGGGTCCCTGGAGATGTTGGATTTTTCCTGAACTGGGCGCCCGACGATATCAAATAGCCAGCCAGGCGGAGGACAGCGAAGCGGCGGTGCGCACTGCCGCTTAGACGCAATCCTGTCTGTCGCACCCTGACACTTATCGGGATAGCGGGCGGTCGCGAGAAAACGCGTGATAGCAATCTTCGATGCTCTCGAAGATCATCGGCCTGCCGATTTCCTCGACCAGGCCCGATCGCTCAAGCATCTCCAGGGCATCGGTGTGCAGCTCGGCAAGACCGAGCGCAATTCCGCGGTCGGCCATATAGGCTCGGACCTCTTGCAGCATGATCGCTGCGCTACTGTCGATCTGCGGAATCGCGCTCGCGTCGATCACGAACCAGCGGGTATCCTCGGGCAGATCGTCCACAAGAGCGCGCAGCTTTTCGGCGATGTAGTCGGTATTGAAGAAGAGCAGGCTGCCCTGGATCATGCAGACTGTCAGTCCCTCGACGGCGAGCGCGTCGGGAGCGCGGTGAAGCTTGAAAAAACCGTCGCGGCCCGGGATCCGCCCAAGGATCGCGTATCGCGGAAACATGCTTTTCTGCAAGAGATAGACCAAGGTTGCCGCGATCGCGATGACAACACCGTTGAGCACGCCGAGGCCGATCGGCCCCCACATCGCGATGAGAGCGAAAGCGAACTCCATTCTGCTGATGCGCCACGTTTGTTTGAGAGCATCTATGTCGATGAGGCTGAGCGCCGTTGCGGCAAGAATGGCTCCGAGCGCCGGGATCGGTAGGATCCGCAGCGAGTCGCCGAGAAAGACAATGGTAGCCAACAGGCCCGCGGCCGCAACGAGGCCGGCAATCTGGGATTTGCCTCCCACCAGCAAGTTCACGGCAGTTCGCGAGTCCGAAGCCGTGACGGGAAATGCACCAAACAGGCCGGCCGCAATGTTCGCCGCGCCGAACCCGGACAATTCACGATTGGGATCGACGCGCTCACCCGTCTGCGCCGAAAAGCTTCTGGCGGCAATGATCCCGGACCCGAAGCTGACAAGGAAGATCGCCGCTGCGCCGAGCAGCAGCGGCTGCAAGGAAATTCCGGCCAAGGACGGGATGGCAAGCGGCGGCATACTGCCGGGTATGTCGCCGACGACGGCAATGCCGAGAGCCTCGAAGTCGAACATCGCCGAGAGTGCGGTGGCAAGCACGACGACGATGATCGGGCCTGGGATCGGCGATCGGAATATGCGTGCGGCCTGCAATAGGGCGAAGGCCGAAACGGCAAGTGCAAGAGACGGTAGATGGATGGCGTCGAGTTTGCCGAGCAGCTCGAAGATGGGTCCGATCAGGCCGTCCGATCCGATCTTCAAACCCGTCACACGCCCGATCTGACTGACCAGGATGGAAAGCGATATCCCCGCGAAAAAGCCGGTGAGGATCGGCCGCGACAGGAAGGTGGCGAGAATGCCGAGGCGTGCCAGACGTGCTGCAAGACAAAGCCCGCCGACGATCATGGCCAGCAGGGCTGCGACGGTCGTCCTGCTTGCCGTGAGTCCAGGATCGGCAAAGAGCGTCGTGAGCACGGCAGCGAGCACCGTCATCGTCCCTGCGTCCGGGCCGACGATCAGTTTGCGAGACGGCCCGAAAAGGGCGTAAGCCACGAGAGGTGCGATGCTGGCATAGAGGCCCGTTTCCGCGGGCAAACCCGCCAGAGCCGGATAGGCGATGGCACTTGGCAGGCCGACCGCCGCGATCGCAAGGCCGGCGGACACATCGCTCTTGAGCCACGCGGCCCTATAGCCTGAGAGACCGGAAATCAGCGGTATGTAGGAAGCGACGGAGGGCATGTCTCAGAATACTCGCTTCGCAGTTCGAGGCATTGATCGCAGTCAATCCGTACCAGGGAGATCTCGACACAATTCGACCCACACGAGCGCTGACGGGCGCGGCGTTGAGGTAGGTTCTCGTATTATACTAGGGCGAATTCCCCGGTCGTGTAGGATAGGCCACACATGATCACTGCACATCTGGACGCAGCTGGCTGTTGTCCCTTGCACGGAGTGGAGAGGCGGCATGAATGATCGACCGACTGAGGACGGCGATGGGCGGGCGCCGGGATCGGACGGCATGTCGATAGAGGCCCGCGTCACCATCTTTGCCCGATTGGCTGTTGTCGGTCTTTTCGCCTATCTATCCCTGACCTTGATAGCGCCGTTTGCCATCATCATTCTGTGGGCGGCCGTCTTGGCGGTCGCACTCAATCCCGCCTATCAACGGATATGCAGATGGCTTGGCAACAGGCGAAAGCTTGCGGCGTTCGTTCTGACCCTTGCTTGCCTGGTGTTGATCGTCGGACCGCTTGCAGGGATCGCTGTCAGCTTCGTCGAGCTTTCCCACACCCTATTGACGCGATTGTCTGCCGGCACTTCGTTTGTTCCCGTTCCGCCGGAGGCCGTAAAGAACTGGCCTGTCGTGGGTGAACGTGTCTACGAAGCATGGCTGTTGGCTGCCAGCAACATCAAGGCCGCCCTGATCCGGTTCGAGCCATACCTGCTCCAAGCCGGCACCTCGTTTCTGGCAAAACTGGCGCGCTTTGGAGCAGACCTTGTCGGCTTCGTCTTTTCCGTTCTTGTCGCCGGGTTTCTTTTCGGATCGGCCCAGCGACTGTCGGAACATTTCCAGACGTTTGCAGATCGCATTGGTGGTGAGCGCGGTATCGGCTTCGTCCGGCTTGCCGCAGCAACCATTCGCAACGTTGCGCGTGGCGTCCTCGGGATTGCGTTGCTGCAGGCCATCCTTTGCGCGCTCGTTCTCGGTCTTTTTGGGGTGCCGGCACCAGGTGCGATCGCGTTTGCGGTTCTGGTGGCCTGCATCGTTCAGATCGGGCCACTGCTCGTCATACTGCCGGTGGTGATCTGGGCGTTCTGGCATTTTACCTTCGGCACCGCGATTGCCCTGACCCTGGCGTTGCTGCCTCTCGTCATCATCGACAATGTCATGAAACCGATCCTCGTGGCGAAGGGGCTGTCGACACCCACGCTCGTCATCTTGCTGGGGGTCGTCGGCGGCACGATTTCCTATGGTTTGATCGGCCTTTTCCTCGGTCCTATCGTCCTCAGTGTCTTCTACGACTTGCTGATCGTCTGGGTGCGTGCCGATCGCCCCAGATGACCCGTGACGACCGCACTGAACGGGTGCGGCCGCAGCCTTGTCAGAAAACGTCTGGAACCAAGTTTCTCGGAACGTTCGGCTCCACATAGTCGTCAGGGCGCTTCTGCCTCTTGCCGAGAGCCGGCGCCTGATATTTCACGCGCTCGTAAGGTATGGATTTGAGAAGGTGGCTGATGCAGTTGATCCTCGCCCTTTTCTTGTCGTCCGACGGCACGATCCACCAGGGCGCGTGCTGACTGTCGGTTATTCGGATCATCTCGTCGTAGGCACGCGTGTAGTCCCACCACCGACGATAGGATTCGAGATCCATCGGGCTCAACTTCCATTGGCGCAGCGGGTCATCAATGCGCTGGCGGAACCGTCGCTCCTGTTCGTCCTCGCTGACAGTCAGGAAATACTTTAGAAGCGTGACGCCGCTTTCAACGATAGCAGCCTCGAACCGGGGAGTAAGTTCAAGAAAGCGTCGCGCCTGTTTGTCCGAACAATAGCCCATGACGCGCTCGACGCCGGGGCGGTTGTACCAGCTACGGTCGAAAATGACGATCTCGCCGGCTGCCGGCATATGAGCGATATAGCGCTGCATGTACATCTGTGACTTTTCGCGGTCGGTCGGCGCCGGCAGGGCAACGACCCGGAAAACGCGCGGACTGACACGTTCGGTTATGCGCTTGATGGTCCCGCCCTTGCCGGCTGCATCGCGGCCCTCGAAGATGATGACGATCCGTGCACCCGCCTTCTTCACCCAAGCCTGAAGGTGCGCGAGTTCCACTTGAAGACGGGCCATCTCCTTTTCATATCGCTTGCGCCCGTCCTTCCGTCCCTTGTTCTTCTTCGTTCCTTTTGCCGCTGATTCCAGCAGGGCTTCGTCGTCCTCAGATCTGTCCATGACTTCCCACTCCTTTAGTCAGGCAAGAAACGATGAAATACACTGCGAACAAACTCTGCATCCGAGGCGCGCGGACACGTCAGGGCGTACGGCGCTCCCCGCTCAAACAGGTGTGGCTCCCGCCACTCAATGATCACCCTATTGCGAGCGGCGCACGTATCCCCCCGCTCCGCGGCAGGCGGTGGTGCGGGAGCATCGCCGAACGGAGCGAGCGACATGATAACCATCGGCCATCTCTTCGTTGTCAGGCGGTTTCGATAATAACGCCAATCCGCCTTTCTTTCGTTGATCGCAATCAAGCGGAAATGGCTTCTTTCGCTGGCGCAAGGTGGCGCGAGGTAACGAACAGGGGACACTTGGTATGTTCGCGTATCTTACGCCTCGCGGGACTGCGGCTGTACTATCATCGCCAACGAGACAATCGATTAAACCGAAGAAACCTCTGGCTGCCAGAAAAGCAGTTGCGATGTGAAATTTTCGAAGCGGCATTTCGAGATAACACCCAACCGTGTTGAGGTCACATGACTACCGGAATTGCAGTTACCAGGCGAACAGACCAGCAGCAGGCATCTCGAATCGCGATATTCGCCAACGGCCAGACCATCTACGCAGACGGAGAGAAGTGTGATTGGGCCTACCGCGTCGCATTCGGTGCGGTTAGCCTCTATAGGGTGCTTGCCTGCGGCAGGCGACAGATTATTGCCTTCCACCTCGCGGGCGAGTGGTTCGGAATTGAACAGGGGCGCCGGCGGCAGTTCACCGCGGAAGCCATAGGGCCGACAGGGATACTGTGTGCAAATCTCGCGGCAGATCAGTGCCCGGCCTTGTTGCCCGCCGTGCTGGACGCTCTGTGGTCCGCCCGAGAACATCAGCTGGTCATAAGTCGACAGAGTTCGCATGAGAGGGTTGCTGCGTTTCTCCTGGAAATATCAGAGCGCACGCAGGACAAGCGCAGGTTCGATCTGCCGATGCCGCGGGCTGATATCGCCGACTACCTTGGTTTGACGATTGAATCCGTGTCCCGGGCAGTCACGAGATTGAAGTGCAGCAATGCGATCAGGCTGGTTGGCCCAAGGGGGATCGAGATCCTCGATAGGGACCGATTGAGATCGTTCTGCGACTAAAGCGCGTCGCGATCTTTCAGATTCGCTTGGTGCGCTTTAAGCTCTTGTCTTTGCGTATGTCGTTATCGCAAAACCGCGGCGCACTTTTGCGCGACATACTTTAGGCTGCCGATGATGCATCGCGCGTCGTTCGCGGACCAACTGTTTATCGGAGCCACTGGTGGACCCCAACGTCACAACCGTCGTCGAGGCGATAGAAACTGCGCTGACACCGGTGTTCCTGCTTGCGGGCACGGGCGGGTTTCTCAATGTTTTCGTCGCGCGACTGGCTCGCATCTCCGATCGTGTGAACGAAGTCGTCGACATCGTTGCAAGTCGCGAGGGGGAAATCCGTTCACGACAGATCCAGTTGGCCCATCTGCGGCGACGTACCTTGGCCTTGGAAATTGCAGTTATTCTCGCGTCATTGTCCGGTGTTTGCACGTGTATTTCAGTGATAGGATTGCTGGCGGGTGCCATTCGCGAGCACGTCCGCGACCAGTTGCTGTTCTGGTTTTTCGGCGCGGCTGTGGCGGGTCTCATCGGCGCACTGCTCGCCTTCCTGTTTGAAATGCTTGTCGCCGGATACAGCATGATTCGGCAAATGGCCGGCCGCGATGCCTACCACTCTCCACCGAACCGCCAGCACACGCCGGATTGAGCACGCGCCAGGCATCGAGCGTTAACGCCTCCGGAGCGGCTAGGTCAGAAACTGCTTCAATTCGTCGGCGAGGCTGACGATCAGTTCTTCGAACTCGCGGCGGCGCTCTTCGCGAACATCCGCCTCGAACGTATCGATCTTTTCCAAAGCTCCCTCGGCCAGCGCCAAATCTTCGCAAAGCCCCCTGAAGCTTTCGCTGCCCAACATGAGTTGTCTGATCCTGAGCGGCTTGTCCGGGAAACGCCTCAAAGCCGCTTGCAGGCCGTCATTGTTCAGGCCGCCCCTGGATTGCGTTTCCATGGCCCCCTCCAGAACCGAGAGCTTTCGCGTTACTGCCATATTACGGTGGAGCTTTGAGTTTGAAAGGTATGTTACGCGACGATACATCAGGTACGCGCCAAGCCATGCCCGGCTCCCCGTCGGAAGGGTGACGCCATTTTCAGGTCAGGTCTCGACGATCCTACCTTGGGACAGGCGCTCGACCCGAATCCGCCTCCAGGTCCGCCGGGATCGAAACCCCTGCCTGCCGCAGACCGTCAAGGATATGGTTTTGGTCCTCGTGCCGTCTGATTCGAAGGGCGACTTCGTGTCTTATGTTCGTCAGGTAGGAAGGTGCGTGTGTCTCAAGCCACTGGCGCTCGCGAGCAGCTTCTTCCATTTTTCTCAACTTCCCGAGAATCGCCAAGAGGATCACATGGTAGATTGGATTGGCCTGCAGGTCGGCCATATGCACCCAGCGTTCGGCCGCGACATAGTCATCCTTCATGTAACGACACACGGCCATTGCCGCCTCGAAATATCCAACTGGTCCCGGGTTCAGCGACAGCGTCTTGGAAATCAGCGCGCAGCCTTGATCCCATTGGCCAGATAGCGCCAGCCGGAAGCCGTATTCACCCGCCAGTTCAGTATCGTTGGGGTTGAGCGCGGCCGCCCGGGCGCCGACGGCGAGTGCGGCGTCCAGGTGGCCGCGAAAGAACAGCACAAGCATTTGCGCCTGGAGGCCCCTTACATTCTGCGGATCGAGTTCGACCGCACGTGCGGCTGCTTGCGAGGCGAGATCCAGCGAGACGGTCGGGGTGCGGCTCGCGCGATACCGAAATCGCATTTCGTCCAGATATGTGAGCGACAGGAGCGCCCATGCGGTCGAGTAATTCGGGTAATGCCTTGTCGCCTGTTCAAGGCAACTCTGGACTGACTGGTGCGTCTGCGAATTCAGGTCACTGCGATAGCCGTAATAGGCGAGCGTGCAGGCATAGGCGTCCCAATTGTCCGGAGCCGAGTTGGTCAACTGCTTGGCATTGGCCTGGAACAGGATGCCGTATGGCTGCGCGATGGCCGTTGCGACCGATGCGGCCGCCTTTTCCTGGAGCCTGATGATCTTCTCAACCAACAAGCTTTCATCGTAGCTTTCGGCCCAAATGACGGCTCCGTCTGATTGGCGCAGTACCCGCACACTCAGCCTCAGTTGCTGGCCTTCTATCCGCACCCTCCCTTCCAGCGCAAAGGTGGATGGGGCATCTGTTGCCGCGCCATTAGGGCGTTCGCTGGCGATGACGGTGATTTCCTTGAACTTTGCGATGTTGCGAACGACCTCGTCCCCGAGACCGCGCGTAATCATCGCGGAGTTCCCGACTGCAGTCAGATCTTCAAACGTTCCGACGACCAGTGTTGGCTGTATTGGTTGGGGCACGTCAGCGCCCGCGCGCAGAGACCAAAGCATTGCCATGGCGACACCAGCAAGACACCCCAGCAACGCGGCGATGATCAAGTTGATCGTGGCGTGTTTGGAGACATGAGGTGCTGCCGGGCTCTGGGCGGAGCGGGGAGCGGCGTTCGTCGAGTTCGCATTGGCGATTGCGTGCCGACTGAAGTTGGGCGCGTAGCCGCCTTTGGGTATGGTAATCAGGACCGGGTCCTCGATCCCGCAGACAAGGTAGTAACGCTCAAGGGCGCGACGAACGCGCCCCGCCTCAATCCTTACGACCGGATCGAACTGCGCGTTGAACGATGTGTTCCGACCAAATACCGTGGTTGCAATCGAATATGCCTTGATCCGTTCCGCTCGACCTGCCAGCGCCTCATGAACGACATATGCCAAGAAATTGCGCGCACGTTCGGGCACGCCGAATTCCGGGCTACGCCGGATACGGTCCAATTGCTCCAAGATCTCGTCGCTTGTGGGGTCGAAGGTTCCCTCACCTTCAATCCCCTTTTCCACGTCCGCCATGTAGCCCCCAATGCCACAGAAGTCGGCTAGTACGTCGTGAAAGTTGTGCGCAGTCTACCTTTTGAAATCGTACTACCTGTCCGCGCGAACGTCTATTCGTAATACATAATACTTGCGGTGGTCGCGATGCGCACACGTTGCCTGACGAAGCTCGGCGTTTAGGATGGGGGCTTGCTGAAGGTCGATCGGACGCCGTCCCATACCCATATTCAACCTGTGGGTCACGAGGCGTGTTTCAAGGCGTCGCGTACGACATCTTCTGATCCTTGAAGAGCCGCTCTCGATATTTCTGAACCCGGTTCGAATCCTTCCCGCGTGCCGGCAATCGGCTATTCTCCTATGCAATCGAAGATGAGGTGGTTGTTCGGCAAATCCACAATCGCCCTGTCTCGATTAGATCGTCGCCGGTATCGTCAGCGATACGGAGTTGCCCGCAACCGTCTGTGTGTTTGTGCGTGTAACGGAGCGAGGCCGTGTCCGCGGGAAGATGCTCGTCAGGCGTCGTCAACATTGGTTGACGTTTCAGCTACCGTCAACTAATGTTGACGGTATGATTGATCCCGACGCCTTTCAGCTCTCCGACGATCCAGCAGAAACGCTTGCCACCGTTGTCGCTCTCAGGCGGCTGGCAGATAGCCTGGAGCGCCAGGCCGTCGCATCGGCGTTGGGAAAGGGATGGTCATGGGCGAGGATTGCGCAAGGTCTCGGCATCTCCAAACAGGCCGCGCACAAGCGCTTGTCGGATCTCGTCACAGGCAACGAGTGATAGGATATCTCCATGTTTAGCCGTATCAAGCAGCGCTTCAACGACATGGGCACGATCAAGGCACTTTGCGAACGTGCCGAATATCATGCCTTGCAAGACCAGCAGCGCGAGCCGGGCGCCGAGCACTTTCTGTTGTCTGCTCTCGATCTTCCAGATGGCACGGCGCGCCGGGCATTTGCGCGGGTGGGGGCCGACGCGTCCGATCTGCTGCAAGCCATTGCGCGCCAATACGCCGAGGCGCTTCGTCCTCTGGGTCTCGATCCTCGGCTTTCCGAGCAACTTGCGCAGGGGCAGGTACCGTTGCCGCGCAACGGTGGAACCTATGCGGCAGCGCCCTCGGGCGACAATGTCATGCAGGCATTGGCTGCCGACCGCGCAAGCCACCGACCGTTGCTCGGTGCCGATGTGGTGGCAAGGGTTGTGGATCTTCGTGAAGGCGTCGCCGCGCGCGCCCTGCGCATGATGGGCGTCGATCCCGATGCACTGAAAGCCGCAGCCGAGGCCGAAGGTGATGCCTTTCGCCAAGCGTCGAAACACTGATCCGACAGCCACGGATCTCGATGGCGGCAGCGCCGTTGCAGCCAGCATGCGGAAGGGGCTGGTGAGGTGGTCGTCGAGGTCGGCGGTAACCTCTGAGGAAAAATCCGCACCGTCTTCACTGCCCCTCAGTGACACCAGCCCGCTCCGCGTGCCGAAGCATCGCTTTCGAGAAACGCGATCGATGGCAAGCCGGAGGGGCACAGATGGAACACAGTGTCCCATAAGGCGGGGCAGCTGGCTGCGTCCCTTTGAGGGCGCGATGTCCGCCCTGGCAGTGGGGGCGCTGCTTCACTCTTCGAGCTGATTACGGGGGAGGATACTTATCCATTGCGCTAAGTATTAGATCGTGATACTTAGCCTTATGGAACAGTATTCGGATCCGCTCGACGGAATTTTTCAGGCGCTGGCAGACCCGACGCGCCGTGCCGTGCTCGCAAGGCTCGGCAGCGGCCCGGCCAGCATCAGCGATCTGGCAGGGCCTTTCGACATGGCGCTGCCGTCGTTCATGAAACACATCCATTTCCTCGAAGGCAGCGGCCTGATCCGCACGGAGAAGCAGGGCCGGGTGCGCACCTGCACCATCAACAAGAACCGGTTCGCGGCCATCGAAGCGTGGATGTCGGCGCAGCGCCTCCTTTGGGAAGGTCGCACCGACCGGCTCGAACAGTTCGTGATGGCAGCGCAAAACAAGGAGAAATGACATGATCCGATCTCCCGATCCCGATCTCGACCTGACGATAGCGCGCCTGATCAAGGCGCCGCGTTCGGTGATCTGGAATGCCTGGACCGATCCCGCGCGCTTCGAGCAATGGTGGGTGCCGGCGCCGGCCAGATGCCGGGTGGTGGATATGGATCTTCGGCCGGGTGGCGCCTTCGTCACCCGGATCAGCGAAGGCGGCGGCGCATTCACCCCGCATCTGGATGCATGCTTCCTCGCAGTCGACGATCACGAGCGCATCGTCTTCACCAATTCGCTGGTCGCGGGATGGCGCCCCGCCGAGAACCCTTTCATGACGGCCATCATCACGCTCAAGGATCATGCAGACGGCACGGACTATGCCGCCCACGTCATGCACAGGAGCAATGCCGACCGGACCATGCACGAGGAAATGGGCTTTTACGACGGCTGGGGCACGGTGATCGGGCAGCTCGCCGGCCTCGTCGAGGGCAAGGTCCAATAGGGGAGGCGGGTATGCGCAAGATTGTCCTGCAGATGATGACGACGCTCAATGGACGCCTTGACGATCCGCTCGCCTGGATGGGCACCGTCGGTGAAGACCAGTACCGGGCGATCGATCGGCTCTATGCCACCTACGACACCGTGCTCGTCGGCCGCGTGACCTACGAAGAGATGGCAGCTTATTGGCCGGGTGCCCTTTCGGAAGACGTCGGAACCGAAACCAATCGCAAGATGGCGCGCCGGATGAACGACTATCGCAAGCTGGTCTTTTCGCGCTCGGGGTCCGAGATGCTGACCGAATGGAACAATGTCGATCAGGTTGTTGTCGCCGATGACGATGCGCTTGCCGCCTATCTCCTTCAGCTGAAGGCGCAGCCGGGCGGGGATATCCACCTCTCGGGCGGTGCGAGCCTGGCGCGGACTGTTATTGGCCTTGGTCTCGTCGACACCTTCCACTTCTTTGTCTACCCCCGTTACGTCCCCGGGCGTCGCCTGGTTTTCCGGGCTTCCGCAACGCTATGATCTGCAACTGATGGGCACGGACACCTATGCGAACGGTGTGGTCGGGCTTCACTACGAACCGCTTCACGGGCAGAATGCGGAGCGGGCTGGCAGCTTTTCCGAGCTGCTCGCTTGACGCTGGCTCGCTCCTGCAGTTGGCCCTGTTTGGGCGAAACCCGCCCGCAGGGCACCTGATCCGGCGTGTCGCAAAGCCTGATATTATTCGTGCGGTTTGCTACAGTCGATGACGCCGATATCCTTCAGCAACATGGCGCAAAGAGCGGCAAGGACGCAAAGCGAAGACACCCAGCGTCGTTGTCTCGGAGCGCATCTGGCCGGAAATCCCGCTCGGCACAGTCTTGGAAATGCCTTAGCCGCCGTGCTCCAGCGCCACCTTCAGCCGGTCATAGGTCGGGGCTAGGGCCCGCAAGCTGGCGGCCGCATCGGCGTCCTTTCGCGCCACCAATGGATGCTGCAGCGCGCCGATGAGCCGGGCCTGGTCATCGGCGATGCGTGCGGCCTGGTGGTAACCGGCCCGTGCAAGGCAGGCGGCGGCGTCGGCTGAGCGGCGCGCGCCGACGCGGACGGCGAAGTGGATCATGTGCGCCCTCAGTCCCTTGTCGCAAGCGGTCTCGATGCGATCGGCGAGCATTTCGGCGGCTTCGGCATTGCCAAGGGTTCTCTGGGGAACGGGCCGGTCCGTTTCCATCGACAACCAGTGGATGGCGGCTGGGACCGACGCCCGTATGGTTTCGATATCCGACATCTCGGCGACACGGACAAAGTCGGTCCGCATCGTGTAGGCATCACCGTAGCTCAACGTGTCGGCGCGCCATGCGGCCATGAAGTTGGCAAGCGGCAGGCGCGCATAGGGGTGACCCTGCGGATCGTGCATCAGCACGCTGTCCTCGTCCATCTCGAGCACCACGACGTAGTGGTCGGCATCGATCGGTCCGCTCATTCCCGGCTGGTGGCGCAGATGCCCCATCTCGACCGGGCCAATCCACACTGGTCCATCCTTGAGGGCTGCGCGCAGGCGGGAAAGCGCATCGTCCGCGTCGCCACCCTTGCTCAGGGTGGATGTCCAGCCGAGGGCCGCAAGCGCACCGTCGAATCCGGCTTCCGGATCCCAGCCATAGGGGTCGAAGAAAGGCAGGGTGCCGCCGATGAGCTGCATGCCGAACGGGCTGCCGGTGGCAAATTCGATCACTGCGGTGGAGGGCGCCTGTGCGCCGAACATCATGGCAAACGAGTTGGCGTAACAATAGGGACCGGAGCCCGTATAGGCAAAATGCATCATGATCGTCTGTCCTGTTGGTCGTCTGTAAAGTCAGGTGATGGGGTAGGCGACATCGAAGGCGGCGCCCTGGCTTCCGGGGTAGATTTCGTAGGGGCTGCCGATGCAATGGACGTCGCTTCGCGCGTCGAGCCAGCTCTCGATGGCGTCGTAGACGCGCAAGATCTGCGGGAAGTTCTCACAAGTCGGCGCTACCGGCAGAAAGACCTCGCGCCGTTTCGCCTGAAAGCGGATGCGCAGGTCTTCGGCAGGCTCGACGCTGCCTTCATAAGCAATGGCGACCTCCACCAGTCCTTCGCTGTCTCGGCTGACGGTCTCGTGGAAATGCACGGTCATGGCACCGCCGTCGGCGACCCCGCAGTCGCGGAGGTATCTTCGAATATTCGCCTCGGCACTTGCCATGAACCCATCGAGCGCCTCGATAGTGAGTTGCCGCTCGCAGGAAATCAGCTTGCAGGCCCCAACCTCGCGCATCGCAATCTTCGAGACCATCCCGGCGCCGCGGCCATCGCTCTGGCGTGCTATGGCATCGACAAGCTCGGTCTGCTCAACTAGTCGCTCGCCTTGGGCTTCGAGCCAGGATCGCAATTCGACAAGCCGGCTGTCCGCATCGAGCTCGATCAATTGGGCAATGCGCGCTATCGGAAGGCCAAGCCTGCGCAGGCGCGCGATCAGCCGCGCCCGGGCTGCCTGCTCGGGCGCATAGTAGCGGTAGCCGGTCGCTGGATCGGTATAGGCAGGCACGAGGATGCCCTGCTCGGCATAGAGCCGCAGCGCCTTCGGCGACAGTCGCGTGGCCGCACCGAAGCGGCCGGCAAGAAGATAAGAATCGCTCATGGATCCGACTGTGGGGCTCGCCCCTGGGGCGAGGTCAAGAGGCATTCTTGGCCGATGTGCTTGTCTCTGACCGGCGCTCCTTTTTACGTCCATTGGGTGCGGGCGGAGGAGGGGGTGCCGCAGGGCGTCGCGACATGGCCGGAACGCCCTGTGGCGGTTTCAAGGGATCAGGCTTCCGCAGCCCGTCGCCGTGTCAACCGGCCGAGAGCGATCAGCGTGCCTATCGCCATGATCGACGAATAGCCGGCTAATGGAAATGCACTATCGCCCCCGAGCAGCACCACGGCCACAGTGCCGAGCACCCCGACGATCAGGCTTTGGATGCAGAAGTAGAGTGCGACTGCCGTACCCGCCATGTGGCCGAAGGCCTGCAGCGCTCCATTTGCGGTGACCGAGCCGGTGAAGACGATGCCGACGGCAATGACCCACATTGGAGGCACGAAGCTCCAGAACGACGGCGCGCCCACGCTCTCGCCGGTGACGAGCAGCGCCGCGCCGAGAATGAGCAGCCCCATCCCGCGGGCAAGACTGCCGGCGATGCCCCAGAGCGCCACGAAGCGTTTGGCGAAGCGGGTGGTCACGATCATCACCACCGCTACCGTTGCAAAGACCAGGCTGAAGCCGAGTTCAGAGTAACCCGCCCGATCGATGAGCACGCGCGGCGCCGTCGAGAAGAACACGAAGAACGAGCCCATCGCCGCGCTGAAGCCGAGCGTATAGGTCCAGAACGTCCCGTTCGTGAGGATCGGGCCAAAGGCCCGCCTGTGGCTTTCGGCGCCGACAGGTCGTGTTTCGTGCCATCGCAGCATGGCGTTCGCCGTCGCGACGATCGCGAGAACGCCAAGCGTGACGAAGATCGCTCTCCAGCCGAAGTGGCTGGCCAGAAGCGCGCCGGCAATCGGCCCGAACGCCGGGACGAAGGCGAGCATCGCGCTGAAGAGCCCGTAGATGGTCACGCCCTCCGGCCGCTCCGCATAGACGTCGCGGACCGTCGCAAAGGTGGCGACAAGGGCCGCCGATGCGCCGATCGCCTGAAGGAGGCGCAGCGCGAGGAAGGCCGGCGCCGACGCGGTCGTGGCCATTAGCAGCGAGGCCGCCGCAAACAGCAGCGCCCCGCCGATCAGTACCGGACGCCGTCCGATGCGGTCGGAAACCGGCCCGAAGACGATTTGGCCGACGCCGAGAACGATCATGTAGAGGCTCAGGCTCAGCTGGATGATTGCCGGGGTGGTGCCAAGAATGCCGGGCATGGCAGGCACGATGGGAAGATAGATATCCATCGCCAGCGAGGCGAGGATGTCGAAGGGTGCCATCAGCAGCAACGCTGCCGGCACCAAATAGGTCCAGGTTGGTGATATATGGTTGGGCACGATGGAACATCCGCTCAAATGAATGACATTCGGCGGCGCTCTGCCTTGGTATCGGTGGTGTGAAATGACCGGACAGACGCCGCAACAACGATTGAAGTGTTGTTGCGGCTTACCTGGTTGCTGACTCGGTGGTCCCCATTCCGGTCTCCAAAGAAATTCTGCGCGCCTTGGTTTATGCGTGACCCGTTTACCAGCCAAGGCAGCAAACGACAACCACTTGCTGTCTCGTGACCATGATCACGACGGCGCCTTGCATCCAGAAGAATGCACCAGGCACGCTCCAGCACGTTGATTCCAAAGCATGCTATCCGCCCTGAGCGAAATCACCTCAAACCGCGATACTCTGCTGATGTGTCGCCTCGCGCTGGCGTTATGGGTGTTGGCCCGGTTTCACCGTCAGCCGGTTCTCGACGGTCGTCACACCGATAACCGACCTTGCGGCGTCACCGGCGCAAGCCACGTCGGACTCGCTCTGAACCTGACCCGACAGCACGATCATTTCGCCGAGCGCAAACACGTCCATATCGGTGATATCGATGAAGGTGGCGTAGCGGATGAAGCGCAGGACCTTACCCGCCAGATCGTCATCCTTCAGATGAGGATCGTCGTCCTGGTGGGAGTAAATGGGCTTCTCTGTTGGCATTGGCTTTATCCCGGTGCTGTTCGGGAACGCCCCGGACAAGGGAATGTTCCGGTCTTCTTGCCCCGGATCTGCGGCCTCGACCGATGCACGCAACGGGTCGCGCAACCTTGCGGGGGTGACGCGAACGGGTCTATTCCTGTCGAACCGTTCCCAAGGTTGACGCATGTCCGATATTTTTCTGAACGTCCTGCCCGTCTTCATCCTGATCCTCACAGGCTGGTTGATCGTCCGGTTTGGCTACCTGAAGCCGACCGTCGGCGATGCGCTCGGCGATTTCGTTTTCCGGGTCGCGGTGCCCGTTCTTCTGTTTCGAACGATCGCCGAGGCGGATTTCAAGGACGGCTCGCCCTGGCCGCTCTGGGTCGCCTATTTCTCCGGCGTCGCCGTCACCTGGACCATCGGCCATCTCGCAGCGACGCTCGTTTTTGGCCGCGATGCCCGCATGGGGGTGCTCGCCGGTGTTTCCTCGGCCTTCGCCAACACCGTCTTTATCGGCCTGCCGCTGGTGTCGCGCATCGTCGGCGAGGAGGGGATCGTGGCGCTCTCCATCCTGCTCTCCGTTCATCTGCCTGTCATGATGATCGCCGGCACGGTGCTGATGGAGCGCGCCGAGCGCAAGGTCAGCGGCAAGCCGGGGCAAAGCCCGCTGACGCTTTTGGGGGGTGTTGCCCGCAACCTGGCGCGCAATCCGCTGGTCATCGGCCTTGCCTGTGGCGCTGCCGTCCACCTTATCGGCCAGCCGCTGGGCGGACCGGTCAAGAGTGTTGTCGATCAGCTTGCCGCCGTTGCCGCGCCGGCCGCACTCGTGTCGATCGGCATGGCGCTCGACAAGTATGGCCTGGTCGGCAATCTCGGTCTGGCGACGGTGACTAGCCTGTTGAAGCTCGTGGTCCTGCCGGGTGTCGTCTTTGTTGCCTGTCACCTGCTCGGCCTCAACGACGACTGGACGGCGGCACTTGTCCTCACGTCCGCAGTGCCGACCGGCGTCAATGCCTGGCTGATCGCCAATCATTTCAACGTCGGTCACGCACTGGCGTCATCGACCATCACGCTGACGACCGCACTTGGTGTGGTCAGCGTTTCGGCGTGGGCCTACCTCCTGATGTAGAGCCGGTCGCCCGGGCGCAAGACAGCAAAAAGCCCGGCGCGATGGCCGGGCTTCTCGAAATCAGATCGATTGCACGCTCTGGCTTATTGGGCCGGTGCGGGCTGGCCTTCCGGAGCAGCCTGGCCTTCAGCCGGCTTGGCTTCCGCTGCAGGCGCTTCGGCCGGCTTCTCGGCGGCGCCTTCGGTGGCCGCAGCGGGAGCTGCTTCCGCAGAGGCGGCTGCATCCGGGAGAGCGGCCGGAGCGTCGGCATGTTCGCGCAGGTAGGCAATCAGGTTGGCGCGTTCGTCAGGCTTCTTGACGCCGGCGAAGCCCATGGCGGTGCCCGGAACGTGCTTCTTCGGTGCTTCGATGAAGAAGCTGAGGTGGTCGTAATCCCAAACGACCTTGCCGCCTTCGGAGAAGGTCTTCATGCCAGCCGAGTAGCTGAAGCCTTCATGCGAGGCGATCGGGCGGTTGACGAGACCCCACAGGTTGGGACCGACCTTGTTGGCCCCTCCCTTATCCACGGTGTGACAGCTTGCGCATTTCTTGAACACGGTTTCGCCGGCTGCAACGTCTGCCTTGAGGAGCAAGGGCTTGATATCGACTTCAGCCTCTTCCTGGGCGCCCGCACCAGCGTCCGCCGTGCCTTCTTCGGCAACGATCGCGAAGCCTTCCTTCTCGGGAGCCTCGGAATGGAAAATGCCTTCCGACGCAATGGATACGGACATCAGAACGAAAACCGTACCCAGAAAGGCACCCACGCCCATGTTCACATATGAGTTCATCTGCAAACGCTCCCTTTGCCACCGGCGTAAACAAAAACCCGGCCCATCTTGAAATCGCGCGGAACCTATGTCTTTTGGCTCTGCGTTGCAACAGAGATTATGGACCCCGAACTGAGACTTTTTGACACCTTCGGCGGGGTTCTTGAAGGCCACATCATGAAACGCGAAAATTCAGGCAAAGCCATCGTGCTCATTCCGGCACGCATGGCCTCCACCCGTCTGCCGGGCAAACCGCTCGCCGATATCTGCGGCCTGCCGATGATCGTCCAGGTTGCCAAGCGTGCGGCGGAAGCCGATGTCGGACGCGTCGTCGTGGCCGTTGACGACCAGACTGTGTTCGATGTCGTGCGCGATGCTGGTTTCGAAGCGATCATGACGCGGATCGATCACCAGTCCGGATCAGACCGGATCTATGAGGCGCTGACGAAGGCCGATCCGCACCGTGAGGCGGAATTCGTCATCAACGTCCAGGGCGATCTGCCGACGATCGAGTCCGCTCCGATCCGCGCCTCGCTAAAGCCGCTCGTCGACAATGCCTCGACCGATATCGCCACTCTCACGGTGGCAATCACCGATGAGGAAGAGAAGAAGAGCCCCAACATCGTCAAGATCGTCGGTTCGCCGTTGTCGGCCACGCGCCTGCGCGCTCTCTATTTTACCCGCGCCACCGCGCCCTACGGCGAGGGGCCGCTCTACCACCACATCGGCCTTTACGCTTACCGGCGCCAGGCGCTCGAAAACTTCGTCGCTCTGAAGCCGTCGACGCTGGAAAAGCGCGAATCGCTAGAGCAGCTCCGGGCGCTCGAGGCCGGCATGCGCATCGATGTCGAAATCGTCGATACGGTTCCGCTCGGCGTCGATACGCCGGTCGAGCTGGAAAAAGCCCGCCGCATCCTTTCCGAAAAAGCCTGAGAAGGAAGACAGTGTGACCACGAAGACCAACAGGATCTCCTTCCAGGGCGATTACGGCGCCAACTCCGACATGGCCTGCCGCGACATGTTTCCGTCGATGGAGCCGCTTCCCTGCCAGACGTTCGAAGATGCCTTCGTCGCGGTGGAGAACGGCGAGGCGGATCTGGCGATGATCCCGATCGAAAACACCATTGCCGGCCGCGTTGCCGACATTCACCACCTGCTGCCCGAATCGCGTCTTCATATCGTCGGCGAATACTTCATGCCGATCCGCTTCCAGCTGATGGTGCTGCCGGGCGTGACGCGCGACGAGATCCGCACGGTTCACAGCCACATTCATGCGCTCGGCCAGTGCCGCAAGATCGTGCGCGCCAATGGCTGGAAGCCGGTGGTTGCCGGCGATACGGCAGGGGCTGCCAAGCTGGTATCGGAACAGGGCGACCGCTCGATGGCGGCACTCGCGCCGCGGCTCGCGGCCGATCTCTACGGGCTCGAGATCGTTGCCGAGAATGTCGAGGACACGGAAAGCAACGTGACGCGCTTCGTGGTGCTGTCGCGCGAGGAAGAGCGGCTCGCCCGCAGCGCCGACGATGAACTGATCATCACCACCTTCGTGTTCAATGTGCGCAACATTCCGGCCGCCCTCTACAAGGCGATGGGCGGTTTTGCCACCAACGGAATCAACATGACGAAGCTCGAGAGCTACCAGCTCGGCGGCAAGTTCGTCGCCACGCAATTCTATGCGGATATCGAGGGCCACCCGGATGATGTCGGCGTACGTCACGCCATGGACGAGCTGCGCTTCTTCTCCGAGAAGGTGCGCATTCTCGGTACCTACAAGGCGCACCCGATGCGGGGCGTGCTCTAAGCACGCCCGAAGCGCGATTGCAGATAAGGCTTACCGGTTGGTTAACCGGCTACGCGTCTGGTGCATGCCTAGTCTGCAATCGCGGCGGTACCTAAATAATGTGCAAATGCCTATTTGACGCTCGTTCACATATGGAGTGTTAAAGATGAAGATCCGTCAGAAGATCGTTGAATATGCAAAAATGCGCCGTGCGATCCGCGAGCTGAATTCGCTGGATGACCACGCCCTGAGCGATATCGGTATCTCCCGTTCGCAGATCCAGGCTGCCGTTTACGGCCGCTAATCAGCACCATTCGCCGTATCCCGCCACCCAAGCTGGCGGGATACGCGCAAACCCTTGATCTAGTCATCGAAGAGGCACACGCGCAGGCGGTGTCCATCCGGGTCAAGCGCCACGAAGGTCGGTCCGAAATCCATCTTCGTCAGCTCCTGCGCAATCGTCAGGCCAGCACCTTTCCACTTTTCATAGTGCTCCCGCACCGCCTCTTCGTCTTTCACCATGAATGCCAGTTCGCAACGGTTGCTCATCTTTGATGGCTCCGGCGTGACCGTGGCCTGCGCCCAAAGCCCGAGGACGAAGCCGTCCTGCAGTTCGAACGACGAAAAGGTTGGGAAGGAGACGAGTGGCTCCTTGTCGAGCAGCTTGCTGTAGAAGCCGACGCTTGCCAGCGGATCGGCGACATAGAGAATAATGAGATTTGCCTTGGCCATGATCTGTCTCCTTTTCGGGAGTTGCAGATTAGCGTGCACCGCTGCCAGTTTCTGTCAGCATTGATTGCCGTCTTTGTTGCGCGTCTTGTCGATGGAAGATGCGCTCCAAGCATTTCGCTCGAAATGCCTCAGGCCGAACCGACACGCCTGCTCTCTGGCGGGCCGATGTTCTGGGTCTCCCGCCATTCCCGAAGCAACACCTGCCGGCGGCGCCCATAGCGCGTCTCGCTGATGTCGGCCTGCCAGATGCGGTCGGTCCGGAAGTGCCGGAACCCCTGGCGCAGCTCGCACCATGCAACCAGCACCCGGACATTCTCGAAGAAGCCGAGCGCAAACGGCCAGACGGTGCGACGCGTCTCGCCGCCATCCGTATCGATATAGCTGAGATCGAGCTTGCGCTCGTGGCGTATAGCCTTGCGCAACAGCGAAACGTCGATGCGGTCGGCGACGGGCGCGACTGGCCCGACAAGCAGCGTCGAGGCATCGAGTTCTTCACGAAGATCTGCCGGCAGAACCGCCGCGATCTTGGCGAGCGCATTGCCGGCTGCCGTCGCCAGATGGGTGTCTGCGCGTTTTGCCACCCAGCGTGAGCCAAGCACCAAGGCCTCGATCTCCTCCTGCGAGAACATCATCGGCGGCAGCATGAAACCGGGTTTGAGGACATAGCCGAGCCCCGGCTCGCCCTCGATATCGGCGCCCTGGGCCTGCAGGCTGGCGATATCACGATAGAGCGTCCTGAGGCTGACACCGGTTTCCTCCGCCAGCCGCCGGCCGCTGACGGGCTGACGGTAGCGTCTGAGAACCTGCAGCAGGTCGAGCAGCCGTTCGGAGCGGGACAAGGCAAGTCTCCTCGTATCGGCCGGTCTGTGCTCAGCCGTGCTCGCCCCAGGCCAGCCAGTCGCGCATCAGCCGGTGGGCGATGGCGCCCTTCGGCGGCGGGATATGCTCGTTGCCGGTGTCGGCGACACCCGTCGTGCGCTCCAGCATCGCCGCCGTCTCGTCGCGCGTGAACCAGCGAACGTCTTCGAGTTCCTGCTCGTCGCGCTTGATCACTGTGGATTTCGCTTCGGCATAGCAGCCGATCATCAGCGTGTGCGGCATCGGCCAGGGCTGCGAGGCATGGTAGCGCACGCGGCCGACATGGATGCCGGATTCCTCGTGGGTTTCGCGGCGCACGGCATTTTCGATGGTCTCGCCCGGCTCGACGAAGCCGGCGAGGCACGAATACATGCCGGCGGTGAAGTGCGGGCTGCGGCCGAGCAGGCAGAGGTCGCGCTCCAGATCGATGGTCATCATGATGACGACGGGGTCGGTGCGCGGGAAGACCATGTGACCGCAGGCGGTGCAGATCCGGCGATAACCGCCTGATTTGCCCTCCATCGGTCCGGCACAACGGCCGCAGAAGCGGTTGTTGGCGTTCCAGGTGATCAGGCTCGAGCCTTGAGCGAACTGGCCGAGAAGCTCTTCCGGCAGCATCTGCTGACGATAGAGTGTGCGCCCGTCGGCGATCTTGAACGGCTCGGCGACATTGTCCTCGGTCAAGCCCGTCGGCACGGCCAGCCGCGGCTCGCCGTTTGGCAGGTAGCCGAGCAAAATGGTCTCGTCGAGCACCGGATCCAGCCCCTCGAGCTCATAGGGGGCAAACAGCGGATCGATGATCTTCTCGTCGTGCTTGACGATCAGCTTGGGTCCGGAAAATGCGAGGAAATGGGCGCCAGGATGCTTGAGCGCAACCTCGATGCAATCGTCGGCGCGGTGCTCCGACTGGCGATCCAGGTGGTTCTCGGAAAAGGCGACGAGGGTGCTCGGCTCCGGATGGGGGCTTCGAAGGTCAAAGATCGATTTCGTCATGTTCAGAGATTTTCCAGAATGCGGGCTGCAAATGCCTGGTGGTCTTTCTCGCCCCAGGGCTCCGACTTGCCGAAGCCCCAGACGGGGCCGGGCCAGTTCGGGTCGCCGTCGCTGCGGGCGATGATATGCACATGGAGCTGCCGGACGATATTGCCGAGCGCACCGACATTGATCTTCTCGGCACCGGTGACTTTTTTCAAGGCGGTTGCCACCATGTTGGTCTCGAATGTCAGCATCGTCTGGTCGAGCGGCGACAGATCGAAAATCTCGGAGATACCCCCGCGTTGGGGAATGAGCACCAGCCAGGGCCAGCGGCGATCGTTCATCAGGCGCATTTGGCAGAGGCCGATCGAGGCGATCGGGATGCCATCGCGTTCAAGCCGCTCGTCAAGGGTGAATGTCGTCAAGAAGGTCTCCTTGGGCCGTGAGCGGATTCGCCTTGTTTTGCATATCGATATCAGTTTTTTGATGGCTTGGCTTGCATTTGCTTGCGATATTGCCGATATGGGAGCCGGGAGGTTGGTGGTGGACGAGCCACTCGCCAACCGGGTCAGGTCCGGAAGGAAGCAGCCCTAACGAGCCCCGGCACGGGTCATCGTGCCAGCCTCCCACCTGCCTGATTGCTGAGATCGAAACCGCTCTCAGCAATCAGGCAGCACCACACGCTGTTGCGGTGACCAGGCGCATCCCATGCGACGCGTGGTGCCGTAAATCCGTCCTGTCGGGACACGAATTCATTAAGCGGCAGGGTCGATGAGCGACGAAACGTCCATTTCATCCGAACAGAAACCAGCCGCCTACCGCGTTCTGGCGCGCAAGTATCGCCCCAAGGATTTCTCCGACCTGATGGTCGGCCAGGAGCCGATGGTGCGCACGCTGACCAACGCGTTCGAAACCGGCCGTATCGCGCAAGCCTATATGCTGACCGGCGTACGCGGGGTGGGCAAGACCACCACCGCCCGCATTCTCGCCCGTGCGCTCAACTACAAGACGCCCGACATCGATCGACCGACCATCGACCTGCGCGTGCCCGGCGAGCACTGCCAGGCGATCATGGACGGGCGCCATGTCGACGTCATCGAGATGGACGCCGCGTCGCATACCGGTATCGACGATATCCGCGAGATCATCGAGCAGGTGCGCTACCGCCCGGTTTCGGCGCGCTACAAGGTCTATATCATCGACGAAGTGCACATGCTGTCGACGCAGGCATTCAACGGCCTCTTGAAGACGCTGGAAGAGCCGCCGGAGCATGTGAAGTTCATCTTCGCCACCACCGAAATCCGCAAGGTGCCGATCACGGTCCTGTCGCGCTGTCAGCGTTTTGACCTCAGGCGCATCAGCGGCTCCGACCTCGTCGGCCTGTTTTCGACCATTCTCGGCAAGGAAGGCGTTTCCTTTGACCCGGAAGCGCTGGCAATGGTGGCGCGTGCGGCCGAAGGCTCGGCGCGCGACGGCCTGTCGCTGCTTGACCAGGCGATCGCCCATGGCGGCGGTTCCGTCGAGGTCGAGACCGTCCGCTCGATGCTCGGTCTTGCCGATCGCGCCCGGATCGTCGATCTGTTCGATCATATCGTCCGGGGCGATGTTGCCGCAGCGCTTGGCGAGTTCACGGCCCAATACGAGGCGGGCGCCAACCCGACGGTGGTGCTGACCGATCTTGCCGATTTCACCCATCTCGTCACCCGGCTGAAATACGTGCCGGATGCCGCCAGCGATCAGTCCCTGAGCGAGATCGAGCGGACGCGCGGCGCGGACTTTGCCGGCAGTGTCGCCGTCAGCACGCTGTCGCGCATCTGGCAGATGCTGTTGAAGGGCATTCCCGAGGCCGAGAGCTCGTCGCGCCCGGCGGGTGCTGCGGAAATGGTGCTGATCCGGCTTGCCCATGCGGCCCATCTTCCCTCGCCGGAAGACGCGGCAAGACGTGTGCTCGAACTGTCGGGCAGCGATGGCGGCGGTGCCCGTCCGGCCCCAGGTGGCGGCAATGGCGGCGGCATGCAGGCGTCAGTCGGTGCACCCGTGCAGGCACAGGCCATCCAGCCGGCATCGATGGGACGACCGACCGGCAACGGCGCAACGATGCTGCGCGCGGTTCCCGATGTCAGCCCTCAGCCGATCAGCGTCGGACAAATCGAAGAGCGGCCCGCCATCGCGCCTGTCGCCAAGGCGCAAGCCTCGGTTTCGGTCAATTCGGTCAGCGACATCGCCGACCTCTGCGGCAAGAACAAGGACATCAAGCTGAAGACGCTGGTGCGCGGCTTCGTGCGGCTGGTTCGCATCGAGCCCGGGCGTCTCGATGTCAATGTGACCGATGATGCGCCCAAGACCTTGCTCGGCGAACTCGCCGTCAAGCTCAAGGAGTGGACCGGCATTCACTGGATCGTCAGCTACAGCCGCGAGCCCGGCGAGCCGACCCTGATCGAAGCCGAGCAACGGGCCCAGGAGAAGCGCGTCAGCGACGCGCGCCAGGATCCTGATGTGGCGGCCATCCTCGCCCGTTTTCCGGGCGCCAAGATCACCGACGTGCGCATCCGCGCCGTCGAGGAAGAGGAGGCCGAGAGCGTTGCTCCGGCCACAGCCGAATCTGCCGATGGCGATATCGTCCCCGGCGACGATATCGAATAGTCCGTCGGAACGAACGACCGGACATTTTTGAGAGAACAGGAGACGACGATGCGCGACATCATGGGGATGATGGGCAAGGTCAAGGAAATGCAGGCCAAGATGGAGAAGATGCAGGCGGAAATCGCCGCGCTCGAAGTCGACGGCACCTCCGGCGGCGGTCTCGTCACCGTCCGTCTCGATGGCAAGGGCACCCTGAAGAGCCTGAAGATCGATCCGTCGCTGTTCAAGGAAGACGACGTCGAGATTCTTGAAGACCTGATCGTCGCAGCACACAAGGACGCCAAGGACAAGGCCGAGGCAGTGCAGGCCGAAAAGACCCGCGAACTCACGGCCGGCCTGCCGATCCCGCCCGGCATGAAGCTGCCGTTCTGATCGCCTTCTTCGTCTGGCGTTGGATGGCGACCGACGCTCACTGGTATCGGTGAGCGTCTGTTCGCATCTCGCGATCCATGTGCTTTGCAATGTGCCGGCGGCTCGTCCGCATGGCGCATTGGTGTCTGGCACTTCGCGTCGGCCCGGACTGGCGCCGGCTGCAAAGCATGGTAAATTGCCGCCTCCCGAGGAGGATCGCGCATGACCATGACGTCCCTGCTTATCTTTGCCGGCGCCTTGCTGGTTGCGGCCGGATCGCCCGGACCGAGTGTCGCAGCGCTTGTCGCACGTGTTCTCTCGAAGGGCGCACGCGATGTCCTGCCCTTCCTCGTGGCGCTCTGGATCGGCGAGGCCATCTGGCTGTCGTTTGCGGTGGCGGGTCTCGCAGCGATTGCCGAAAGCTTCCATCTACTGTTTGTCGCCATCAAATGGCTCGGCGTCGCCTACCTTCTCTATCTCGCCTGGAAGATGTGGACGGCCGAACCGGATATGCCCGGCGACAGCCTGCCGCAGTCGCGCTCCGCCTCCAAGCTGTTCTTCGCCGGCCTGACGGTCACGCTCGGCAATCCCAAGGTGATGATGTTCTACGTCGCGCTGCTGCCGTCGATCATCGATCTGCGCTCAGTGACCCTGATCGGCTGGATGCAGCTGGTTGCGACCATGCTGGTGGTTCTGGTCGTGGTCGATCTCGGCTGGGTGACGATGGCTGCCAATGCCCGCAAGCTGCTGAAGAGCAAGCGCGCCGTTCGCATCGCCAACCGCGCCAGTGCGGGAACCATCGCCGGGGCGGCCGTCGTCATCGCCACCCGGTGAGTTCTGCTTCGACGCATCTTTCGGCCCCTGTGCTATCGCGGCCGGAAGCCGCGTCATATTCCGGCAAGGCGATTCCGTTTGTCGGCGATATGGGCTAAAAGCGCCGCATGGCAAAGCGAGTCACCGGTCCCGAAATCGAAAAACTGATCCAGCTTCTGGCAAAGGTGCCGGGGCTGGGGCCGCGTTCGGCGCGGCGCGCGGCACTGCATCTGGTCAAGAAGAAGGACCAGCTGCTCGGGCCGCTGGCGGAAGCCATGGGCGAGGCCCATCGCAAGGTGCGCATCTGCTCGTGCTGCGGCAATGTCGATACGATCGACCCCTGCACGGTCTGCGCCGACGAACGCCGCGACCACACGGTGATCATCGTTGTCGAGGATGTCGCCGATCTCTGGGCGCTGGAGCGTGCCGCAGCCATGAACGCTGCCTACCACGTGCTCGGCGGCACGCTGTCGCCGCTCGATGGCGTCGGTCCCGATGATCTCAACATCAAGGGGCTGGTGCAGCGCGTGGCCAATGGCGGTGTGCGCGAGCTGATCATCGCCGTCAACGCCACCGTGGAAGGCCAGACCACCGCCCACTACATCACCGACCAGCTCGAAGGCATGGCGGTGAAGATCACCCGGCTTGCCCATGGCGTGCCGGTTGGCGGCGAGCTCGACTATCTCGACGAGGGTACGCTGGCTGCCGCCCTTCGTGCCCGCACCTCGATCTGACGCCATGAACGTGCGGGGTCTTCGCCCCGACCGCCCGCGATCCAACCGATAGGGAACCGGATGCTGAGATTTCTATCACTGTCGACCTTGCTGTTCTGCGTTCTCGCGGGCTTGGCCCAGGCGGCCTCCAAGGCTGATGTCGAGACCCAGTTTCGCCAGTGGCTTCAGCGCGATCTCTGGCCGGAAGCCGAAAAGTCTGGGGTTTCGGCACGCTCCTTCAAGGCGGCATTCGCCGACGTGAAGCTCAACTGGGACCTGCCAGACCTCGCACCTCCCGGTTTTCCCAAGCCCAAGGAGCAGAAGCAGAGCCAGGCGGAGTTTTCCTCGCCCGGCAGCTACTTCTCGGAAAAACGTCTGCAGGGACTGGCGGCAACCGGGCGCAGCCTTGCCTCCACCCACGCCTCCACCTTGAAGCGGATCGAGAAGACCTATGGCGTTCCAGCATCGGTGGTCGTGGCGATCTGGGGTCGCGAATCCGGCTTCGGCCGCGCCAAGATCCCCTATCCCGTCGTCGACGTGCTGGCGACGAAGGCCTTCATGTCGACCCGGCCGGACCTGTTCCGCCGCGAGCTGATCGCCGCCTTGCACATTCTGGAAAGCGGCGACGTCGAAGAGGCATCGATGCGCGGCTCCTGGGCCGGCGCCATGGGGCAGCCGCAGTTCATGCCGTCGAGCTTCCTGCAATATGCCGTCGATTTCGACGGCGACGGTCGCCGCGACATCTGGAATTCGGTTCCAGACAGCCTGGCCTCGATCGCCAACTACCTCGTCAAGAAGGGCTGGCAGCGCGGCCGCGACTGGGGATTCGAAGTGTCGATCCCGGCTGGCGTCTCCTGCGCGCAGGAAGGGCCCGATCTCGCCCGGCCGATGTCCGACTGGGCGGCCAAGGGCATCACCCGCATTTCCGGCAAGGCGTTTCCCTCGCATGAGCTTTCCGCGCCCTCGATGATGCTGGTTCCGGCCGGCACCCACGGGCCCGAGTTCATCGTCACGCCGAATTTCTACGTGCTCAAGGAGTACAACAACTCCGACCTCTATGCGCTGTTCATCGGCAATCTTGCCGATCGCATCGGCTCGGGCGGCGGTGCGTTCCGGGGCGCCTGGGGCGATGTCGGCAACATGCTGCGCTCCGATGTGCTCGCGATGCAGAAGGCGCTGGTTGCCAAGGGCTACGACGTCGGCAAGGCCGACGGTCTTGCCGGTTACAAGACCCGCCGCTCGCTCGGCGACTGGCAGGCCAAGAATGGTCTGGCGCCGACCTGCTTTCCCGATGCCTCGCTGAAGGCGAAGCTTCGGTAAGCCGGCACTCTCCGTCAGCGGCGAGCAGTCCGGGCCGTTCGGCTTCGATTGGATGGGACTGCGCCCGCGACCGGGCGCAGTCGGTCAGTGCATGTCGACGTCGACTTGGCGCTTGTAGCGCTCGTAATGGGTCGGAACGATCGTCTGGCGCTCGATCATCCGGTGGACCCGCGGTGGTGCAGCACCCCGATGTAACGCGGTCAGCTTCTCTCCGACCGAGGCGTCGGCCTGGGTGCGCCGCTGGTTGTGGCGCACATACTCCACCCAGGTCGGCACATGATAGGTTTCCGTCCAGGTCGTCGGGATTTCGAGATCCCGCATCAGCGCCCAGTGGCCGGCACCGTCGCGGATGCGGATGCGCCGCCGCTCTGCCATGGTCTCCAGGAACTCGGGAATGTCGGCATCGTCGATCTCGTAATCGATCATGATGACGATCGGTCCGCTGCGGGGTTTCAGGTCCAGTTCGAGCAGCGGCTCGTTGAAGCGGTTGAGCGGATCGAGGTTGAGCGACTTGAACTCCGGCAAGGGCAGGCGCAGCCCGACGACCGCCCCCGCCAGCATCAAGAGACAGGAGACGAAAAGCGCGTTGGTGGCGCCATGGAGTTCGGCCGTCGTGCCCCAGAGCCAGCTGCCGCCGGCAATGCCGCCGAAGGTCATGGTCTGGTAGAGCGACAGCGCCCGGCCGACCACCCAGCGTGGGGCCGAAAGCTGGACGGTGGTGTTGAACAGCGACAGCGCCAGCACCCAGGATGCTCCTGAGGCCAGCAGCATGAGACAGCTCAGCCACGCATAGGCGCTGAAGGCGATGACGAGAGTACTCACGGCAAAGCCGCCGAAGGCCAGGCGCACGATCGCCTCGCTCGACATCATTTCGCGCAATCTTGCGCTCAGCAACGCCCCGCCGATCGCGCCAAGGCCAAAGGCGCCGAGCATCAGGCCGTAGGTCAGCGGACCGCCCTTGACGAGATCGCGCGCCACCAGCGGCAGCAGCGCCAGAATGGCGCTTGCCGACAGGCCGAACAGGAAGCCGCGCACCAGCACCTTGCCGATATTGGGCGACATCACGACATAGCGCAGGCCCGCCGTGATCGCCCTGCCGAGCGTTTCGCGCGGCAGCGGGCTCATGGTCACTTCGCGTCGCCAGCGCACCAGCGCAAAGAGGATGGCGAAATAGCTGAGCGTGTTGGCGGCAAAGGCGGCCGCCGCACCCGCGGTCGCGACGATCACGCCGCCGATGGCCGGGCCGACGCTGCGGGTGATGTTGAAGCCCATGCTGTTGAGGGCGACGGCCGCCGGCAGGTCGTCGCGCGGAACCATGTCGCCGACCGAGGCCTGCCAGGACGGGTTGTTGAGCGCGGTGCCGCAGCCGATCAGAAATGTGAAGAGCAGAAGCAGCCAGGGCGTGATGATGCCGAGATAGGCGCAGACGGTCAGAAGCGCCGACACCGTCAGCATGAAACACTGGGCCACAAGCATGATCCGCCGCCGGTCGAAATTGTCGGCGAGCGCACCGGAGACCAGCGAGAACATCATGATGGGAAGCGAGGTCGAGGCCTGCACCAGCGCGACCATGTTGGCCGATGAGGAAATCGACGTCATCAGCCAGGCGGCGCCGACCGTCTGGATCAGGCCGCCGAAGTTGGAGGCGAGGCTTGCGATCCAGATGGTGCGAAAGATGTCGTGCTTGAAGGGGGCAAGTGGCGAAATACGGGTGGGCACCTCGTCTTCTCTCTCGTGTCTTTTGATTGCGATATCGAAGCGGTTCGTTGCCTGTTATAAACCTCGAAGACCGAAGTGCCAGCCGCTGAAACTTGCCGTCGCATCGATTGACTGTCGCCCGCACCCCGCAGGCGCCTTAGGCGGCCTCCGGTCGAACACCTTGCAATTTGCGGCAACGAGGCGTATATGGGCCTCAAATTCTTGATCGGTAGATGAAGAGTGGGCCCGTCAGGACCCGCTCTTTTTTATTACCCGGTCCCATGAGGAGACATCGTTTGTCCGATCCGACAACCGCTGAAAATGAACTTGAACCCCGCCTGATCACCGAAACCGGTCTCGATCAGCGCATTGCCGACATCATCGAACCGGTGCTGATACCGATGGGCTATCGCCTGGTGCGCGTGCGCATGTCCGGCCAGAACGGCATGACGCTGCAGATCATGGCCGAGCGCAACGACGGCACCATGACCGTCGAAGATTGCGAAGCGATCTCGATGGCCATTTCCCCGGTTCTCGATGTGGAAGATCCGGTCGACAAGGCGTATCATCTGGAAGTGTCGTCGCCCGGCATCGATCGCCCGATGGTTCGCAAGTCGGATTTCTTCCGCTGGCAGGGTCACCTCCTGAAATGCGAAACCTCGGTGCTGGTCGAGGGCCGCAAGCGTTTCCGTGGTAAGATCGTGTCCGTGGATGCGGATAGTTTCCAGATCGAGCGCGATCAGCCTGCCTATGGCGAGGAAGTGACGGTCACCATTCCGTTCACCACGCTTGCGGAGGCGCGGTTGATCCTGACCGACGATCTGATCCGCGACGCCCTGACAGCCGACAAGAAGGCGAAGGCAGCGCGTGCCGCGAACGAGAATTTCGAAGACGAAGATTCACCTATCGAAGAATAAAAGCCGGGGCGGTGCTTGAGGCCCCCTGCAACCAGACGGAGACATGAGATGGCAGTCAGTGCTAACCGGCTCGAGCTTCTGCAGATCGCAGATGCAGTGGCACGCGAAAAGGTGATCGACCGCGAGATCGTTCTGGCCGCGATGGCCGATGCGATCCAGAAGGCCGCGCGCTCCCGCTATGGTTCGGAATCCAACATCCGCGCCGACATCAATTCCAAGACCGGTGAAATTCGCCTGCAGCGTCTCCTGGAAGTGGTCGAGAAGGCGGAAGACTATTCCACCCAGATCCCGCTCGAACTGGCGCGCGACCGCAACCCGGACGCCAAGCTCGGCGACTTCATTGCCGACCCGCTGCCGCCGATGGATTTCGGCCGTATCGCCGCCCAGTCGGCCAAGCAGGTCATCGTGCAGAAGGTTCGCGAAGCCGAACGTGACCGCCAGTTCGACGAATTCAAGGATCGCGTCGGCGAGATCGTCAACGGCACCGTCAAGCGCGTCGAATACGGCAACGTCATCGTCGATCTCGGCCGTGGCGAAGGCATCATCCGTCGCGACGAGATGATCCCGCGCGAGAACATGCGTTACGGCGACCGCGTTCGTGCCTTCGTCTACGACGTCCGGCGTGAACAGCGCGGCCCGCAGATCTTCCTGTCGCGCACGCATCCGCAGTTCATGGTCAAGCTCTTCACCATGGAAGTGCCTGAAATCTACGACGGCATCATCCAGATCAAGTCGGTTGCCCGTGACCCGGGTTCGCGCGCCAAGATCGCCGTGATCTCGAACGATAGCTCGATCGATCCGGTCGGCGCCTGCGTCGGTATGCGCGGTTCGCGCGTTCAGGCCGTCGTCGGCGAGTTGCAGGGCGAAAAGATCGATATCATTCCGTGGTCGCAGGACCCGGCATCGTTCATCGTCAACGCGCTGCAGCCGGCGGAAGTCGCCAAGGTCGTTCTCGATGAAGACGCAGAGCGCATCGAAGTCGTGGTTCCGGACGAGCAGCTGTCGCTCGCCATCGGCCGCCGCGGCCAGAACGTTCGCCTCGCGTCGCAGCTGACCGGCTGGGATATCGACATCCTCACCGAGCAGGAAGAAAGCGAACGCCGTCAGAAGGAATTCAACGAGCGCACCAACCTGTTCATGGATTCGCTCGACGTCGACGAAATGGTCGGCCAGGTTCTGGCTTCCGAAGGCTTTGCCGCCGTCGAGGAGCTTGCCTTTGTCGATCTCGACGAAATCGCTTCGATCGACGGCTTCGACGACGAAACGGCCACCGAGATCCAGACCCGCGCCCGCGAGTTCCTGGACAGGCTTGAAGCCGAGATGGATGCCAAGCGCAAGGAACTCGGCGTTGCCGACGAACTGCGCACGATCAATGGCCTGACCAGCCCGATGCTGGTCGCGCTCGGCGAGGAAGGCATCAAGACCATCGAGGACTTTGCCGGTTGCGCCGCCGACGACCTGGTCGGCTGGAGCGAACGCAAGGATGGCGAGACCAAGCGCTTCGAGGGTACGTTCTCGAAGTTCGAGGTTTCGCGCGCCGATGCTGAAGCCATGATCGTTCAGGCACGTCTTGCTGCCGGCTGGATCACGGAAGACGATCTTGCCGTCGAACAGGAAGAAGAAGAGGCGATCGAGGTTGCCGAAGGCGCGGAACAGGACGCCTGATGGCGACCACCGCATCGACTGACGCTGACGCTCTGCCTTCGGACAACGGTCCGAAGGACAAGAGCGGCAGCACCCGGACTTGCATCGTCACGCGCGAGAGTGGCTCGCCCGACGATCTGATCCGCTTCGTCGCCGGACCCGACGGCCGCATCGTTCCCGATCTGAAGCGTCAGCTTCCGGGCCGCGGCTGCTGGATCAAGGCGGAGCGGGCGCTGGTTGAAAAGGCAATGGCGAAGAAGCTCTTCGCCCGTGCCTTGAAGGCCGACGTCAAGGTCGATGCGACGCTGGCCGACGACGTGGACAGGCTGCTCGTCGAGCAGCTTGCCGGCATGATGAACATGGCGCGCAAGGCGGCCCAGTTCATCTCCGGCGCAACGAAGACGGAGCAGGCCGTTCGTGGATTGGCGGCGCTCGCCGTCTTTCACGCGAGCGATGCGGCCGCCGACGGCGTCCGCAAGATTGACCAGGCCCGCAAGGCAATGAGCTTTGTGGTTGAAGATGAAACGGAAATACCCGCGTTCCGCCCCTTTTCGGCGGCGGAAATGGAGGGCCTTTTGGGAAGTAATGCTTTTATCCATGCCGCAACGCTTGCAGGGCAGGCGGGTGAGGGTGTAGTGAAGCGCGCAATCATGCTCGAAAAGTACCGTGGATCCGTCCCGGTCCGGGCCGAAGGCGGCGCTGGCAAGCCACAGCAATGACCCGCGTCACCGGCAAAATCCGGCATCGCGTACATTGTTTGAGACAATTTGGAAGACAGGGTCAGGTGATACGCATCCGGCCCTGATCGCTAGGAACGGAACGGAATGACCGACAACAACGACGACAAGACAGGCAGCGCAGCAGGCAAGAAGACGCTGACCCTGAAGCCCTCCGGGGTTTCGCAGGGGACCGTGCGTCAGGACATGGGCCGTGGCCGCACCAAGGCGGTCGTGGTCGAAACCAAGAAGCGCCCCTTCCATCGCCCCAAGGACGAGCGACCGATCACGCCGGTGGCCGCGGCTCCCGCTGCCCGGCCGGCCGAGCAGCAGCGTCCGGCCCAGCCGCAGCCTTCGGGCCGTCCGGCGCCGCAGCCGCAGCAGCATCAGACCCGCCAGGAAGCCAACCAGGCGAACCGTCCGCGCGTCGGCGTCGTTCTGAACCAGCTTTCCGCCGGTGAGATCGATGCGCGCCGCCGTGCTCTGGCCGAAGCGCAGATCCGCGAAGCGGAAGAAGCGGTCATTCGCGCGGAGAACGAAGCGCGCCGCAAGCGTGAGGAAGAAGCCCGTCTCCTGCAGGAGAAGGAAGAAGCCGCACGCCGCGCCGCAGAAGAAGCGGCCCGCCCGGCTGTCGAGCCCGAAGCAAAGGCCGAAGAGGTTGTCGAAGAGCGCCCCGTGGCTGCTCGCGCACCGGCTTCCCCCGAGCGTCGCCCCGACAACCGTCCGCAGGCCGGAAGGCCCGCTGCCGCGCCGGCAGCTGGAGTTCCGACGCCGGCACCGGCCGGTGCTCTGCGCGGTCGCAAGGTCGACAACGAAAAGGATGACGACCGTAGCAGCCCACGTCCAGGCGCAGGTCCGGTTCGTGGCAAGGTCGTGCGTCCGGAGCCGGCAAAGCCGGTCACGCGCCCGAAGGGGGACGATGGTCGCCGCCAGGGCAAGCTCACGCTGACGACCGCTTCCGACGAGGATGCCGGCCAGCGCGCCCGTTCGCTGTCGGCGATGCGTCGCCGCCAGGAAAAGTTCAAGCGCAGCCAGATGCAGGAGACCCGCGAGAAGATTTCGCGCGAAGTCGTTCTGCCGGAAACCATCACCATTCAGGAACTGTCGCAGCGCATGTCCGAACGGGCCGTTGACGTCATCAAGTACCTGATGAAGGAAGGCCAGATGATGAAGCCCGGCGATCTGATCGACGCCGACCTGGCAGAACTCATCGCCGGCGAATTCGGCCACACCGTCAAGCGCGTCTCCGAGTCCGACGTCGAAGAAGGCATCTTCAACGTCTCCGACGTCGACGAAGAGCTGGAATCGCGTCCGCCGATCGTCACGATCATGGGTCACGTCGACCACGGCAAGACCTCGCTGCTCGACGCCATCCGTCATGCCAACGTCGTTGCCGGCGAAGCGGGTGGCATCACCCAGCACATCGGCGCCTACCAGGTCGAGCAGAACGGTAACAAGATCACCTTCATCGACACCCCCGGCCACGCGGCGTTCACCGCCATGCGTGCCCGCGGCGCCCAGGCGACCGACATTGCCATCCTGGTGGTGGCGGCCGACGACAGCGTGATGCCGCAGACGATCGAATCCATCAACCACGCCAAGGCGGCTGGTGTTCCGATCATCGTGGCGATCAACAAGATCGACAAGCCGACGGCCAATGCCCAGAAGGTTCGCACCGAACTTCTGCAGCACGAAGTCTTCGTCGAATCCATGGGTGGTGAAGTTCTCGACGTCGAAGTCTCGGCGAAGGCCGGCACCAACCTCGACAAGCTGCTCGAAGCGATCCTGCTTCAGGCCGAAATCCTCGACCTCAAGGCCAATCCGAACCGGACGGCCGAAGGTACTGTGGTTGAAGCCGAGCTCGACCGTGGCCGCGGTGCGGTTGCGACCGTGCTCGTCCAGAAGGGCACGCTGCGTCCAGGCCAGATCATCGTTGCCGGCGACCAGTGGGGCCGTGTGCGCGCTCTGGTCAACGACAAGGGTGAACACGTCAAGGAAGCGGGACCGTCCATGCCGGTCGAAGTTCTCGGCCTGTCGGGCACGCCGGCAGCGGGCGACAAGTTCGCCGTCGTCGAAAACGAAAGCCGCGCTCGCGAGATCTCGGAATACCGTCTGCGGCTCGCCCGCGACAAGGCGGTTGCCCGCCAGTCCGGTTCGCGCGGTTCGCTCGAGCAGATGATGACCCAGCTCCAGACCTCTGGTCTCAAGGAGTTCCCGCTCGTCATCAAGGGTGACGTGCAGGGCTCGATCGAAGCGATCGCCGGTGCGCTGGACAAGCTCGGAACCGACGAAGTGCGTGCGCGCATCGTCCATTCGGGTGCCGGTGGTATCACTGAGTCGGATATCTCGCTCGCAGAAGCTTCGAACGCCGCCATCATCGGCTTCAACGTTCGCGCCAACAACCAGGCCCGTTCGGCAGCCGAGCGTGCAGGCATCGAAATCCGCTACTACAACATCATCTACGATCTGGTGGATGACGTTAAGGCGGCGATGTCCGGTCTGCTTTCGCCCGAGCGTCGCGAAACCTTCCTCGGCAACGCCGAGATCATGGAGGTGTTCAACATCACCAAGGTCGGCAAGGTCGCGGGTTGCCGCGTCACCGAAGGCAAGGTCGAGCGTGGCGTCGGTGTCCGTCTGGTTCGCGACAACGTCGTCATCCACGAAGGCAAGCTCAAGACGCTCAAGCGCTTCAAGGACGAAGTCTCGGAAGTCAACGTCGGTCAGGAATGCGGTATGGCGTTCGAGAACTACGAAGACATCCGCGCCGGCGACACGATCGAGTGCTTCCGCGTCGAACACATCACGCGGACGCTGTAAGATCCGTCCGATTAGAAATTGTGCGGGCGCCGGGTTATCCTTCGGCGCTCGCATTTTTTTGAGGTATTGACCAATGACCAGAGCCACATCCTCTGCCCCTAATCAGCGCATGCTGCGCATCGCTGAACAGGTGCGCGCCGCGATCACGCAGGTTCTGCAGCGCGGCGACGTCCGCGACCCTGTGATCGAGAAGACGCTGATCGCGATTTCCGAAGTCCGCATGTCGCCCGATCTGAAGATCGCCACCGCCTTCGTGACGCCGCTCGGTGTTTCCGACCATGCCGAGGTCATCGAAGCGCTGAATAAACACGCCAAGTACATCCGCGGCCGTCTCGGCCCGCAGCTGCGCCAGTTGAAGTACATGCCGGAGGTTCGCTTCCGCGACGATACGAGCTTCGACAACTACAAGAAGATCGACGCCCTCCTTCGCTCACCGGAAGTCAGCCGCGATCTCGATCCGAATACCGACGACGAAGAATAGAAGAGTTCATGTCCAAACCGCGCAAACCCAAGGGCCGCCCGATTTCCGGCTGGCTGATCCTCGACAAGCCGCTCGATTTCGGCTCGACCGAAGCCGTTTCCAAGATCAAGTGGCTGTTCAAGGCGCAGAAGGCCGGCCATGCCGGAACGCTCGATCCGCTGGCCTCCGGCATGCTGCCGATCGCCCTTGGCGACGCGACGAAGACCGTCCCTTACGTCATGGACGGCCGCAAGATCTACGAATTCACCGTTGCCTGGGGCGAGGAACGCTCGACCGACGATCTCGAAGGGCAAGTGACCCATTCTTCGGCCGACCGCCCGACGGAAGAGGCGATCCGCGCGCTGCTGCCGAACTACACCGGCGTCATCAGCCAGGTGCCGCCACAGTTCTCGGCGATCAAGATCGACGGCGAGCGCGCCTACGATCTCGCCCGCGAAGGCGAAACCGTCGATATCCCGGCGCGTGAAGTCGAAGTGTTCCGCCTGACCCTGCTTGGTGCCACCCCCAATCTCGCCCAGTTCGAGATCGAGTGCGGCAAGGGCACCTATGTCCGTTCGCTTGCCCGCGACATGGGCCGCGATCTCGGCTGTTTCGGCCACATCGCTTCGCTGCGGCGCACCTTCGTGGCGCCGTTCGGCGAGGACGACATGGTGCCGCTTGCCGATCTGGTTGCGCTCGAAAAGATCGAGAACGAAGAGGAGCGGCTGGCAGCCCTCGACGCCTTCGTCATCGAGACCGGCGAAGCGCTCTCCAGTCTGCCGCATATCGCCGTCAGCGATGACCAGGCGCACCGGCTGAAGATGGGCAACCCCATCATCCTGCGCGGCCGCGACGCGCCGCTGGCAACGCCCGAGGCCTATGCGACAACCCGCGGCAAGCTGATTGCCATCGGCGAAATCGCCGAGGGCGAGTTCCGTCCCAAGCGCGTCTTTGCCGTCGGCTGATTTCTTCGTTCCCCGGCATTTGCGTTTGCCTCATTGCTGACGCATGATCCCGCCAAAGCTCGGGCGACTGCTTCGAACCGGCGCCGTTTCGCCTTCGCAAACGGGCCCTTGTCGCCCGTCTCGACCGCCGTTCGGCGGTCGCGATTGCCGCATGATTGTCCAGATCGCTTTCGATCTGGTGTCACGATCATGACGCAGTTTTAAGGTGTTGCGGTGGCCTTCGCGCGCTATATTCGACGCGCGACGCTGGAGTTGAGAGGCGGTGCATTTGGCGCAGGTTTCGCAAGAGGGAAGAAAGACTGCCGTCGGTCGCCTGGCGACAGCTCTTGATTTTGTCCGCCACCGTATGACGCGGCCTTTCCGCTTCTATCTGACATCGCTGCTGCTGATCGCCATCGTTCCCGCCTTCATCTTTTCGCTCGTTGTGCTGAAGCGCAGCGTTGATGCGCAGGAGCAGGTGATCACCGCGCTGCTGCAGGCTTCGACCGGATCGGTGACCCGCATCGTCGAGCGCGATGTTGAGGGCATGCTCACGACGCTGAAGGTGCTCTCGACCGCACCGGCGGTGGAGGGCGGCAACATGGAGGCCTTCTACCGCAGGGCCTCGACAGCGCTTGCCGAGACCGGCTCCTACCTGCTTGTCATCGACCGCAAGCACGAGCAGCTCATGAACACCCGGGTGCCCTTCGGCACGCCGCTCGGCAAGGGGTCCGATCCGGAATCCGTCGAGCGTGCCTTCACCAACAATGGCGCACCGTTGGTCTCCAATGTCTTCTTCGGCCAGACGGCCGGAAAATGGGTCTTCAATGTTTATTTGCCGGCGAAGCTTCCAACCGGCGAAGATTATCTGCTGACTCTGACGCAGAACGCCGAGAGCATGGCCAAGGCCGTCAACCGGGAAACGCTGTCGCCCGGCTGGAACGCCGCCCTGGTCGACGGCAACGGCAAGGTCATCATCTCCTCCGACGCCGCGGTCAAGGCGGGTGAACCGTTCTTCCTCGACAAGGTGCCGGCGATCAGCATCGGCGTGCGCAACATCACCGAGAATGGTACGGCCTATCGGGTAGCGACGGAGTTTTCCGTCCTGACCGGCTGGCGGATCATCGCCTGGGCACCGCGCGCCACGGTCGATGGGCCGGCTACGTGGTCGTTTCTCTGGCTGTCGCTCGGTGGCATCATCTTTGCCGGCATCGCCATTGCGGGATCGCTGACCATCGCAAGGCTCCTGTCGCAAGGCGTCAAGCTCGTCGCACTCGATGCGCGCCGCCTCGGCGCCGGCGAGCGCATCGAGCCGCGCCCGCATATTATCGCCGAAGTCGAAACCGTCTCCGCTGCCCTTGCCAAGGCGGCTGCGTCGCGCACCAAGGCCGAGGGCGAAATCCGCTTCCTCATGCGCGAGGTTGCCCACCGCTCGAAGAACCAGCTGACGGTGATCCAGTCGATGCTGAACCAGTCGGTGCACTCCGCCGAGAGCGTCGCAGATTTCGCCGAATCCTTCCGCAAGCGCATCGCCGGCCTTGCCCGGTCCACCGATCTGATGATCGCCAATGCCGCGCAGGGCGTTGATTTCCGCGAGCTTGCCCAGAATCAGCTGCAGCCGTTCACGCCCGATGATCCCAAGCGCGTGGTCCTGTCGGGTCCGCCCTTAAGGCTGGACACGGAGAGCGCGCAGACGCTCGGCATGGCGCTGCATGAGCTGGCGACGAACGCCACGAAGTATGGCGCGCTTGCCAATACCACAGGCGTGGTCAAGCTCTCCTGGGCGCTGTCCGACGAGGGTATTGCCATCCGCTGGCGCGAGGAAGGGGCAGACATCGAGGCGCCGACGACGCCGCGCCGCAAGGGTTTTGGAACGCTGGTGCTGGAGCGCATGCTCGGCATGGCACTGAAGGCCGAACTCGAACGGATCATGCACCCCGATGGCATCGAGTGGCGGATCAATATTCCGAGGCATGCGAAGGACGGCGACGGAGATGATGCGGAACCTTGAAGCCATTCGGTTTTGAGGGGCGTTTTGAAAGGGGCGGCAATGCAGGTTCGCAAACGTCAATTTGGCATTCTGTCGGTCGCGTTGAGCCTGATGGCGGTGGCGCCTGCAGCCGGCCAGGATGTCGCTTGCGTGGTTGCCGATCCGACCGGAACGCCGCTGAACGTCCGCACGGAACCGACGGCCGGGTTGTCATGTCGCTGGCCAATGGCAGCAAGGTTCGCCGCATCGGTGAGCGCCTGCACGCCGGCAAGCGTTGGGCGCTCGTTTCAAGCGACGAGGGAGACCTTGGCTGGGTGTTTGCCGCCTTTCTCGACTGTGTTCCGGTTGACGGCGACCAGCTGAAGTCGGCACCGATGCGCCCGCGGCCGTCGGGGAATTGAGAGGCGCTCCACCATTGCTGAAGGGCCATTTTCATGACCCTTTCCTTTTTCATCCAATTCGGTTATAGGCACGCCAGCAAAAGGCGCATGCCCATTGCATTCACGGCCGCAGCTGGACGACATCCCGGCTGAAGGCGTCCCTAAATCCTCGAAATCGAAAGGATCATCCGATGTCGATTGCTGCAGAGCGTAAGGCTCAGCTCATCAAGGAATACGCAACCGTTGAAGGCGACACCGGTTCTCCGGAAGTCCAGGTTGCTATCCTGACGGAACGGATCAACAACCTGACCGAACACTTCAAGGGCCACAAGAAGGATAACCATTCCCGCCGTGGTCTTCTCGCGATGGTTTCCAGCCGTCGTTCGCTCCTCGACTATCTGAAGAAGAAAGACGAAGCGCGCTACACCAAGCTGATTGGTGCCCTCGGCATCCGTCGCTAAGCGACTTGCCCGGCGGATCGCATGCGGTCCGCCGGCCTTTTTTATTATGGGCGCAGAGCGCTCGAGAAATGAACTCTCCGCAAGCGCACTAGGCGCGGAAATGGAGAGGTATCCAGCGGGCCGGATGGGCCGGATCCGCGGATCAACCGATGGCCCGTCATGGGGCAGGATTGCAGGATGCTTCGGCGCCTGCTTGCAGAACCCGCTGCGGGGCAGCCAGGTTTTGCACAGCGGAAAGCGGCCGGTCTCTTTTGAAGCCTCCCGTTGTCTTGCCCGTGATGCGCCATACCAGGCGGTTTTCCGACCACCCGCGCTGCAACAGCCGCGGAAAGGTCTGCCGCACACGAAGGACAGAACATGTTCGATACCCATAAGGTTGAAATCGAATGGGCTGGGCGTCCGCTCAAGCTCGAAACCGGCAAGGTCGCCCGTCAGGCTGACGGCGCCGTTCTCGCCACCTACGGCGAAACCGTCGTTCTCGCCACCGTCGTTTCGGCCAAGGCGCCGAAGCCGGGCCAGGACTTCTTCCCGCTGACCGTCAACTACCAGGAAAAGACCTATGCCGCCGGCAAGATCCCGGGTGGCTACTTCAAGCGCGAAGGTCGTCCGAGCGAAAACGAAACGCTGGTTTCGCGCCTGATCGACCGCCCGATCCGCCCGCTCTTCCCCGATGGTTACAAGAACGACACCCAGGTCGTCGTCACGGTCATGCAGCATGACCTCGAAAACAATCCCGACATCCTGTCGATGGTTGCAGCTTCCGCTGCGCTGACGCTGTCCGGCGTTCCGTTCATGGGCCCGATCGGCGGCGCGCGCGTCGGCTACATCAACGGCCAGTACGTCCTCAACCCGCATCTCGACGAGATGGACGAATCGACCCTCGACCTCGTCGTCGCCGGCACGCAGGAAGCCGTGCTGATGGTCGAGTCGGAAGCCAAGGAACTGGGCGAAGAGATCATGCTCGGCGCCGTCGTGTTCGGCCAGAAGGGTTTCCAGCCCGTCATCGACGCCATCATCAAGCTCGCTGAAGTTGCTGCCAAGGAGCCGCGCGACTTCCAGCCGGAAGATCATTCCGCGCTCGAAGCCGAAATGCTCGGCATGGCCGAAGCCGAACTGCGCGATGCCTACAAGATCACCGAGAAGGCTGCCCGCTACGCTGCCGTCGACGCCGTCAAGGCGAAGGTGAAGGCACACTTCTTCCCGGAAGGCGCAGAGCCGAAGCACACTGCCGAAGTCATCGGTGCCGTCTTCAAGCACCTTCAGGCCAAGATCGTTCGTTGGAACATCCTCGACACCAAGAGCCGTATCGACGGCCGCGATCTGGAAACCGTTCGTCCGATCGTCTCGGAAGTCGGCCTTCTTCCGCGCACGCACGGTTCGGCGCTCTTCACCCGCGGTGAAACGCAGGCGATCGTCGTTGCCACCCTCGGCACCGGCGAAGACGAACAGTACGTCGACAGCCTGACCGGCATGTACAAAGAACGCTTCATGCTGCACTACAACTTCCCGCCCTACTCGGTCGGTGAAACCGGTCGCATGGGCTCCCCGGGCCGCCGCGAAATCGGTCACGGCAAGCTCGCATGGCGCGCTATCCGCCCGATGCTGCCGGAAGCCGAGCAGTTCCCCTACACGCTGCGCGTCGTTTCCGAGATCACCGAATCCAACGGCTCCTCGTCGATGGCAACGGTCTGCGGCACCTCGCTCGCACTCATGGATGCAGGCGTTCCGCTCGCAAAGCCGGTTGCCGGTATCGCCATGGGCCTGATCAAGGAAGATGAGCGCTTCGCCGTTCTCTCCGACATCCTCGGCGACGAAGACCACCTCGGCGACATGGACTTCAAGGTTGCAGGCACCGACGCCGGCATCACCTCGCTCCAGATGGACATCAAGATCGAGGGCATCACCGAAGAGATCATGGGCATCGCGCTCAACCAGGCCAAGGGCGGCCGTCTCCACATCCTCGGCGAAATGGCCAAGGCCATCTCGGAAAGCCGCGGCCAGCTCGGCGAATTCGCACCGCGCATCGAAGTCATGAACATCCCGGTCGACAAGATCCGTGAAGTCATCGGTTCGGGCGGCAAGGTCATCCGCGAAATCGTCGAAAAGACCGGCGCCAAGATCAACATCGAAGACGACGGCACCGTGAAGATCGCCTCTTCGTCGGGCAAGGAAATCGAAGCGGCCCGCAAGTGGATCCACTCGATCGTTGCCGAGCCGGAAGTCGGCCAGGTGTACGAGGGTACTGTTGTCAAGACCGCCGACTTCGGCGCCTTCGTCAACTTCTTCGGCGCCCGCGACGGCCTCGTCCACATCTCGCAGCTCGCCTCCGAGCGCGTTGCCAAGACCACCGACGTCGTCAAGGAAGGCGACAAGGTCTGGGTCAAGCTGATGGGCTTCGACGAGCGTGGCAAGGTTCGCCTTTCCATGAAGGTTGTCGACCAGGCGACCGGCAAGGAAGTTGCTGCAGAAAAGAAGGGTGACGGCGAAGCCGCTGAATAAGCGGTCTCTGCCCGAACGCATTCGGGGCGCGGAGCGGATCGCTCCGCGCCCTTTTCTTGTACGAGATCGACGGAAGAAACCGATGAGCCGAGATGCATTGAAGACCCTGTTCCACCCGTTCGAAACCGGGATTATCGACCCGCCGGGCGAGGGCGAGCGTGTGCTCTTCCTCGGCGCAGAGGCGGGCTACAGGCTGCCTGAGGGCTTCGGAGCGTCGATCGCCGCCGTCCAGCCGCTAAGGCCGCTCTACCGCGCGCTTGAGGCCCAGCGTGGCGATGTGGCACCTGTTGTCACCGGCGAGGACTATGACCTAGCCCTGATCCTGTGCGGCAAGCACAAGGGCGAGAACGAGGACCGCATCGCCGAGGCGCTGAAGCGCACCCGCGACGGCGCGCTCATCGTCATCGCCGGCGGCAAGGAAGATGGCATCCAGTCGTTGAGGAAGCGCATCGCCAAGTTCGAATGGGATGGCGATCACCTGCCGAAGTATCACGGCGTCGCTTTCTGGTTCACCCGGCCGGAAGATGTCACCGATGCCGTGCAGAAGCTTGCCAAGGTGCCGGTCCGCGTCGACGGCCTGTTCGAGGCGTCTCCCGGGATGTTCTCGCACGATCGCATCGATGCCGGTTCGGAGCTGCTGGCCTCGCGCCTGCCGCGCGACTTCAACGGCCATGCCGCCGATTTCGGCGCTGGCTGGGGCTATCTCGCGGTCAAGCTTGCCGAGGCGTCGCCGGGCACCAAGGGCATCGACCTGTTCGAGGCCGATCACGATGCGCTGGAGGCCGCCCGCGTCAACATGATGGCAAACGCGTCACGCATGCCGGCGCGTTTCTACTGGTTCGACCTGACGAGCGAAGAACCGCGCGACAAATACGACCTCATCGTCATGAACCCGCCGTTCCACGAGGGGCATGCCGCCGAGCCGTCACTGGGCGTGGCGATCATCAAGGCAGCGCACAAGGCGCTGAAGCAGGGCGGCAAGGTCATGCTGGTTGCCAATCGCGGCCTGCAGTACGAGCAGACCTTTGCCGAGACCTTCAAGGAATATGGCGAGACCTGCCGCAACGCCCGCTTCAAGGTTCTCTGGGGCAAGCGCTGAGCGCCCAGCCGACGTTCTGATCCATTGGAAAGGCCGGGCCAAGCGCTCGGCCTTTTTGCATTTGCAAGGGCTGCAAGACTGGCAGGCAGCTGTCCTCAAATCCCATTGCCATTGGTCGCGAACAGGCACACGATAAGGTGTCAGTCGGTATTTCCTATCGGAGGTGCGGTGCTATGCCATTCGGGCCGGGAAGGTCGCCTTTGACCGAGGATGTGGCGGAAGTGATCGCCAAGGATATCAAGCAGGCAGAGGGGCATGGTGCGACGTCGGAAGTACCGATGCCGTTCCTCAGAAGTCTTTATCGCCTGCCGCTGATACCGAACCCCATTCGCAGGACGCATGTATGCCTGATGACCGCTGCCGTTGCTGCAGCCTTGGTCGCTATCCTGCTGCTTTCGGGGCTGCTCAGCGTCTGACGAGGCGCATGAAAAAGCCCACGGACCGGGATGATCCATGGGCTTTCATGAAAGGTTGTGGCCGGGTTTACTCGGCGTCGGCGGTCCTGAGCGCGTCGAGCGCCGGCATGGACGTGATGTTGTAACCCGAGTCCACATAGTGGATTTCGCCGGTGACGCCGCGCGACAGGTCGGAAAGCAGATAGAGCGCCGAGCTGCCAACATCGTCGATCGTGACCGTGCGGCGAAGCGGAGAATTCTTCTGCTGCCAGGAGAGCATGGCGCGGGCGTCGGAAATGCCGGCACCTGCAAGCGTACGGATCGGGCCGGCCGAAATCGCGTTGACGCGGATGCCGCGCACGCCGTAGTCGGCCGCCAGGTAACGCACGGAGGCTTCGAGTGCCGCCTTGGCGACGCCCATGACGTTGTAGTTCGGCATCACCCGCACCGAGCCGCCATAGGTCAACGTCAGCATCGAGCCGCCGTCGTTCATCAGTTCGGCGGCCCGCTTGGCGATCTCCGTGAAGGAGAAGCACGAGATCACCATGGTGCGGCTGAAATTGTCGCGGCTGGTGTCGGCGTAAAGGCCCTTCAACTCGTTCTTGTCGGAAAAGCCGATGGCATGAACTATGAAGTCGAGCTTGCCCCAGCGCTCCTTGATGGCCGCGATGACCGTATCGACCGACGCAATATCCTCGACGTCGCAAGGCAGCAGGAAGTCGGAACCGACTTCGGCCGCCAGCGGCTTCACGCGTTTGCCGAGCGCTTCACCCTGGTAGGTGAAGGCCAGTTCCGCACCTTGCGCTGCCAGCGCCTTGGAGATGCCCCAGGCAATGGAGTGGTTGTTGGCCACACCCATGATGAGGCCACGCTTACCGTTCATCAGTCCCGTCATGGTGTTATCCGTTGTGGCGCTGGAAGACGAGCGTTGCGTTGGTTCCGCCGAAGCCGAACGAGTTGGAAAGAACCGTATCGATCTTGGCGTTGTCGATGCGCTTGCGCACGATCGGAACACCATCGAATTCCGGGTCGAGCTCGGTGATATGGGCGCTTTCGCCGATAAAGCCGGCCTGCATCATCAGGAGACCATAGATCGATTCCTGGACACCGGCTGCACCCAGCGAGTGGCCTGTCAGCGACTTCGTCGACTGGATGTGCGGGATCTTGGAGCCGAAGACTTCGCGGATCGCGCCGATTTCCTTGCTGTCGCCAACCGGGGTCGATGTGCCATGCGTGTTGATGTAGTCGACGTCGCCCTTTACGGTCGACAGCGCCTGACGCATGCAGCGGATCGCACCTTCGCCAGACGGGGCGACCATGTCGTAGCCGTCTGATGTCGCGCCGTAGCCGACGATTTCGGCGTAGATCTTGGCGCCGCGCGCCTTGGCATGTTCCAGCTCTTCGAGCACCAGCACGCCGGCGCCGCCGGCAATGACGAAGCCGTCACGGCTGGCGTCATAGGCGCGCGAGGCGGTCGAGGGCGTGTCGTTGTACTTCGACGACATCGCGCCCATGGCGTCGAACAGGTTGGACATCGTCCAGTCCAGGTCCTCGTGGCCGCCGGCGAACATCACGTCCTGCTTGCCCCACTGGATCATTTCCGCGGCATTGCCGATGCAATGCGCCGAGGTCGAGCAGGCCGAAGAGATCGAGTAGTTGACGCCGTGGATCTGGAACCAGGTCGCAAGCGTGGCAGACGCCGTCGACGACATCGCCTTCGGCACGGCGAACGGGCCGATGCGCTTGGGGCTGTTGTTCTTGCGGGTAATATCCGACGCTTCCACAATGGTGCGGGTGGACGGACCGCCCGAGCCCATGATGATGCCGGTGCGCTCGTTGCGGGAAATGACCGCTTCCTCGAGGCCGGAATCGGCAATCGCCTGCTTCATCGCCACGTGGTTCCAGGCGCCGCCCTGCGACAGGAAGCGCATGGCGCGCCGGTCGACGAGATCGGTCGGATCGAGCGTCGGTGCGCCCCAGACCTGGCACTTGAAGCCGTTTTCGGCAAAATCGGGAGAAAACGTGATGCCCGATTTGGCGTCGCGCAGCGATGCCGTGACTTCGTCGGCATTGTTTCCGATCGAGGAAACGATCCCGAGGCCCGTGACAACAACCCGTCTCATGGTAATGACCTTTTCTTTATCTCATTCGGTGCGGAGAACCCGCGGATTATTCGGTCTTTTCCTTCGACAGACCGACACGCAGGTCGGTTGCCTGGTAGATGGTCTCGCCGTCGGCCTTCAGCCAGCCGTCGGCAGTGCCGAGCACGAGGCGGCCGCGCATGACGCGCTTGAAGTCGATACCGTACTGGAGCAGCTTGGTGTGCGGGCGAACCATGCCCTTGAACTTCACTTCGCCTGTCGAAAGCGCCATGCCGCGACCGGGCTCGCCGAGCCACCCGAGGAAGAAGCCGGTCAGCTGCCACATACCGTCGAGGCCGAGGCAGCCGGGCATGATCGGGTTGCCCTGGAAGTGACAGGGGAAGTACCAGTCATCAGGGCTGACGTCGTATTCAGCGCGGATGAAACCCTTGTCGAAGGCGCCGCCCGTTTCGGAGATTTCCGTGATGCGGTGAACCATGAGCATGGGCGGCAGCGGCAGCTGCGCGTTGCCGGGGCCAAACAGTTCACCTCGGCCGCAGGTCAGGATTTCCTCATAGCTGAAGCTTGATTGTCTGGTCGTCATCAATGGTTGTTTCCCCGAGTAACATAAAGTGTTGTCAGACCTGCTTTAGAGCAAGTTCGCTGTGAAATGAAGCGCATCAATGGCCGTTTTCGATGTTTCCGACGCCGGCTACGCCCATTCCGGTGGCGATATCGTTCTGCCGTCGCTTACAGGATCAATGTGGGCCCGACCAGAGTTAAATACCAGCCTTTGCCGAAATAGGCCGGTTTTTCAGGCATTCCAGCCTTTCTGCACCTTAGAATCTATTGAAAGAACAGCGCGCAAAAGTTATATCGCAACGAAAGTATTGTAAATTTTACGGGATCCATGGAACGCTCCTTGATGACGAAAGCAACCGAAGTGAGTTCGGAAGAGAGATTGCGCAGCTCGGGCCTGCGCCCGACGCGTCAGCGCGTCGCGCTTGCCGATCTGATCTTCGCCAAGGGCGACCGTCACCTGACCGTAGAAGAGCTGCATGAAGAGGCTGTTGTCGCCGGCGTGCCGGTTTCGCTGGCAACTGTCTACAACACGCTGCATCAGTTTACCGAGGCCGGCATGATCCGCGTGCTCGCGGTGGAAAGTGCCAAGACCTACTTCGACACCAACGTTTCCGATCACCACCATTTCTTCGTCGAAGGTCAGAACGAAGTTCTCGATATCCCGGTCAGCAATATCGAGATCGGCAACCTGCCGGAACCGCCCGAAGGCATGGAGATTGCCCATGTCGACGTGGTCATCCGGCTCCGCCGCAAGCGCGAACGCGCGTAAGGCGTTTCTTCCTACATCACATCGTCGGGGTCGCGGCCGGGGCTTGCCTTGCCGATCGGCAGCGTCCAGCCGTATTTGAGCGCGCCGGCGCGTATGGTGAAGGCTGACATCACGCCAAGCGCCGAGGTGGCCACCAGCGGCAGTCCGATCATGGTGGCGACGACAAAGACGCCGGAGCCGATCAGGGCAGCCGTCACATAGACTTCCGGGCGCAGCAGCACCGAGGGCTCACCTACCAGCAGGTCGCGCAGGACGCCGCCGAAGGTCGCCGTCAGCATACCGGTGACAAGGGCGACCGCGGGCGAGCCTGTTGCCGCCAACCCCTTTGCCGCACCCATGACGCAATAGGCCGACATGCCGATGGCATCGAGCCAGACCAGTACGCGGTAACGCGAATAGAACAGGTGCGCCGTGAAGAACAGGACGACGCTGACCGAGGCGCAGACGAGCAGGTAGTTCGGCTTGAGCACCCAGAACACCGGCGTTGCGCCAAGGATGACGTCGCGCATCGTTCCACCGCCGATGCCGGTGACCGAGGCAAGGAAGAGATAACCGATGATGTCGAGCTGTTTGCGCGAAGCCGAGAGCGCGCCTGTGGCCGCGAAGACGGCGACGCCGGCATAATCGAGGATTTCGAGGATCGTCATGGCCGCTCCGTTGAAAGGCGCATCGCGGAAGTCTGTCGCATCGCAAGCTGGAGCATCCGGGGCCGTCGCGTCAACGGGGTGACGCGTTGGGCGGTGAGACGCCGGGAAGCAGGCTGTCCGTGCGACCGCCGAAATAGTAGGCCGCCAGTCCGATCCATTCGCGCACCGCTGTCGTTGTCAGCTGGGCATTGAGAGATGGCTGGGTAAAGTCGAAGCCTGGTTTGACCATGCCGCTGGTGCGGTAGTCCGTTGGCCAGGGCGTGACCTTGAGCCCGAGCTTGCGGAAAAGCCCGACCGAGCGTGGCATATGGAAGGCCGACGTCACCAGCGCGCAGTTGGCAAGGCCGTTTGCTTCAAGCAGCCCATGCGTGTTGCGTGCATTTTCGAATGTCGTTCTCGACTGCTCCTCGCGGATCAGCCGATCGGGACCGATGCCGAAGGCGGCAAAGAAGGCGTCCGATGCCTTGGCATCGCCGTCATAGGCGCCGCTGAACGAACCATCGCCGCCGGACACCAGAATGCGCGCCTCCGGGTAGCGCTTGGCCAGCATGGCCGTCTCGATGAAGCGGTCGGCCGCCTGGTTGAACTCGATGCCGCCACGGCTTGCCATCACTTCGTTCTCGAAGGCGCCGCCGAGCACGATGATGCAGGAGAGGGCTACGGGTGGCTCAGCCGGCCGAGGGAAGCGGTCCTCGAGCATCTGGAGGAAATAGGATCCCGTCGTCGTGAACAGGCTGATGAAGAGCACGAGCGCGCCGAAAAGGCCGAAGGCGACGCCTATACGCCTGAGCCCCGCCGCCGTCATGATGAGGCCGGCAAGGGCAGCAAAAAACGCCAGGGAAAGGGGCTGCGCGACGAGCCAGAAGATCTTGGAAAGCAGAAACATCAGGCCCGTGTTCTTCCCTGCGATCCCTTAATATTTCGCAAAGGCATGGGGTCAGGCGTCCAGCGACCAACCCATTCGTCAGGCCGTCACGCCAGCGGCGAGCGGTTTCGCCTTGCCGGCACGAAGATAGCCGATGCCGAAGGCAACGAGCGCGCCGACGGCGACGATCGCCAGCGACAGCAGCGGGCGATAGGCAAACCAGGCGATGGCGATGACCAGGGGGCCGATGATGAGCGTCAGGATCGCCGCGATGATGCCAGTGCCAAATGCGACCACTGAACCAAGGACCGGAATGACGTCGGCGATGATGGAAATCAGCGACAGCATCAGCGTGAAGCCGATGAACAGGCCGATCAGTCCGCCCACGCGAACCAGCCAGGTAATCAGCGTGTTCTCGCTCTGGGCTGCGTCGAACATCTCGGCGGCGCTGGCAATGCCGGCCGAACTCAGGAACAGGTCGCGGCCGTTCGATGTGCGATAGGGGGCGAGGCTGCCGCCTTTCTGCGCCGCGACGAAGCTCGCGGTTTCCGTGTCTTCGCGGGTAAAGCCGATGCGCAGATCGCCGACGGCTGGGTTCTGGCGGTCAGCGGAGACGAAGATCGTCTGACCGTCGGTCTTGACAGGGCGGTTGGTGTCGAGCGCATCGGCCACGCGCTGCAGATCGGCGTCCGCCATCTTCACCGGGCTGTCGCGACCGAGGTCGGCTACGGCCCTGCCGTCGACCGAAAACGCGCCGAGCATCGCGCGCTCGACCGTGAAGCGCTCGCTCGAAAGCGGCATTTCCGGGTTCTGGTGCCCGTTGCCGTCACGGAAATCGGCCGAATCAGCGCGGTCGCTGCGCCACTCCTTGGCGTAGGAATAGGTGGTGACCGTTTCCTCGCCGCCGCCGAGCGTCTTGCGCGTCTCGCTCTTCTTTTCCTCGACCCATTGGTACATCTCGACCGAGCGGCGCAGACCCGCAGCCCCATTCGCAGACACTTCCAGCAGGCTATCGGTGGGCGTCCCGACAGGGTCGATCCGTCCGGCGATGTGGACCAGCTTGCCCTCGTTGCCAGCCTCGACGGCACCGCTGTCGACATCGACAACCGCACCGGCGCCCTCGACGAGCGCCCGATACGTCTTGACCGAACGGCCCTCGTTCCAGGCCAGCAGCCAGATCATGCCGAAGACCAGGATGAGCCCGATGAAGATGCCGACGACACCGTTCTTGAGGCGCGCAAACCACGACGTTCTGGTCGTTTCGGTAAAACTCATCTGATCCCCCGGCACGTGAATTCAATCCGGTTCACCAAGCGACCGGTTCGGTTTTCCCCGTTGGTAGCAGAAAAAAAGCGCAAGGGAATATATCGGCCGGACGGCGCAGACGATTGGCCCAAATATGGTGAAGGCCGTCAGTTCAAGGAGCTGTATTCGATGGGAAGTTTGGTGGAGCTAAGCGGGATCGAACCGCTGACCTCTTGCATGCCATGCAAGCGCTCTCCCAGCTGAGCTATAGCCCCATATCGGGTCCGGCGAGGCCGGTTCCGGGAAACTTGTCGGGCTGTTGTGCCCGGCGAGTGGCGGCTTATTACTTCTGCTTTTCGCGGATAGCAAGCCGAAAATGTCAGGCCGGTGGAAATAATTTCTGGACCGGCCCAATTTCCCCCCGTCCGCGCCAAAGGGCTGTGGACGGGAGGCATTCGCGTATTATTCTAAACCCTTAGACGTCGTCGTCGTCGTCGGACACGCCGATGAGGTCGCTCATGTCGTCGTCATCGTCTTCGTCGTCGGTCTGCAGGAAGGTATCGTCGTCGTCGTCGCCGTCGATCTCCACTTCGTCGTCGCCCAGATCCGGAATCTCGTCGCCGCCGGCTGCTTCGTCGTCAGCTTCCTCGAGCGATACGAGTTCGACTTCCGTGTTCTCGGTGTCGACTTCAGCGACCTCCTCTTCCTCTTCCTTCTCGAGCACCTTGGCAACCGAGGTTTCTTCGAAGAAGGACAGCGGGTAGGACTTGCCGGTGTAGGGGGAAACGATCGGATCACGGTTCAGATCGTAGAATTTGCGCCCCGTTTCCGGGTCAATGCGCTTTGTTCCGAGTTCCGCTTTTGCCACAGTCAAAGCCTCTTGAATGGCCGGCCGAGCCGGCGCTTGCCGGAAAGCCGGCGGGTGGAAAGGATATCAAGCCTATGATGATTAGCCGGTCCCCATAATCATCTTGGCCGCATCTGTCAAAGATAAAACTCGAAAGCCCTGCGCCGCCTGCTTTTTCTTCGTCCGGGATGATGATCGTGCAATCGCATTGTGTTAGGCAGCGGCAGCGCAGGATGGTCGCGCTCCGTTGCCGTTTCGCGGGTCGCGTTCCGGGCGAGCGGCCGCAGGTTCAAGGAAGGTTTGTATGTCCGCTGGCGTGATCGCAAAGCCTGCCGTTGCGCGCAGATCCGGGGCGCTCCGTGGAGAAGTGCGTATCCCCGGCGACAAGTCGATGTCCCATCGCGCCCTGATGCTCGGCGGGCTTGCGGCCGGCCAGACGCGCATTGGCGGCCTGCTCGAAGGTGAGGATGTCTTCAACACTGCAAGGGCGATGCAGGCCCTCGGCGCCACGGTGCGCAAGGAGGACGGCAGCTGGATCGTCCACGGTGTCGGCAACGGTGCGTTGCTCGCGCCCGAAGCGCCGCTCGATTTCGCCAATGCCGGTTCCGGTTGCCACCTCATCATGGGGCTCGTCGGCGTTTATGATTTCGCGACGACCTTCGTCGGCGATGCCGCGCTATCCAGGCGACCGATGGACTGTGTGCTCGATCCCTTGCGCCAGATGGGCGTTCAGGTGGCGTCGGCCGAAGGTGGCCGGTTGCCGGTGACGCTGCGCGGGCCGAAGACGGCAAACCCGGTGAGCTACCGCTTACCGATAGCCTCGGCCGAGGTGAAATCCGCCGTGCTGCTCGCAGGCCTGAACGCGCCCGGCATCACCACGTTGATCGAGCCGGTACCGACCGGCGATCATACTGAAAGAATGCTGCAGGCCTTTGGTGCCAACCTGACAGTCGACGTGGGTGCTGAAGGCGAACGCATCATTCGGCTCGAAGGGCAGGGCAGGCTGACCGGTCAGGACATCGACATCCCCGGCGATCCGTCCTCCGCTGCCTTTCCATTGGTGGCAGCGTTGCTGGTTCCGGGTTCCGACATCACCCTTCTCAATGTGCTGATGAACCCCACCCGCGCCGGACTTATCGTGACACTGCAGGAGATGGGCGGGAAGATCGATGTGCTGAATGCGCGGATCCAGGGCGGCGAGGACGTGGCCGATCTGCGCGTCCGTTCTTCCGCGTTGAAGGGCATCACCGTGCCGGAAGACCGCGCCCCCTCGATGATCGACGAATACCAGGTGCTTGCCGTTGCGGCGGCGTTTGCCGAGGGGCACACGGTGATGCGTGGTCTTGAAGAACTGCGCATGAAGGAATCCGACCGCCTTGCCGCGGTCCTATCGGGACTGAAGCTCAACGGCGTCGATTGCGACGAAGGGCCAGCCTCCCTCGTCGTCCACGGTCGCCCCGGTGGCAAGGGCCTCGGCAATGCCGCCGGGGCTGCGGTTGCGACCCGCCTCGACCATCGCGTCGCCATGAGCTCTCTCGTCATGGGGCTCGCATCCGAACATCCGGTCACCGTCGACGACGCGACGATGATCGCCACCAGCTTTCCCGGTTTCATGGAACTGATGGCGGGATTGGGTGCGACGATCGAATGAAGAAGCCGGGCGTATCCTTCGCGCAGCCGCGCCCTCTGATCCGTTGGTCCGTCCATGCTGCGATCGTCATACTGTTGACGGCTCTGACGCAGATCGGTGGCTTGGCCTGGCTTGCCGCCATGCTGCTGTCGCGCCGCTTTCGAGGCACCAGGCGCGCTATTGCCGTGCTTGCCATGTTCGTGCCTCTCTATGGGCTCGGCAGCGCTCTCGCCTCTGTGGCTGCACCCGTCTTTGGCCGTGTCCCGCTACCATGCCTTGCCGAGCAAGGGGCGACGATGCACATGCAGTCCATGCTTTACTGCGTGCTGAACCGGCAATATGTCGTGCCGGAGCTGAAGACGGCCGCATTGGCATTGGCGGCTCATATGAACAGTTCCTTCCCTGGAACGACGACACTGACGCTCGACGGCAACTTCCCGTTCTTTGACGGCTTTGCGCTGCTGCCGCATCTTTCCCATTCGGATGGCCGCAAGCTTGATATCGCATTCTATTACAACGATGTCGCCGGCGTGTTCCGCGACGGAGAAACACGCTCGCCGCTCGGTTATTTCGCCTTCGAGCAGCCGCGTGAGGGTGCTGCTTCGCCGTGTGAAGGGCGCGACGATGTCGTGACCATGCGTTGGGATCTCGCGGCTCTGCAATCGCTCTGGTCGCCGATGGCGCTTGAGGAAAAGCGCACCAGCGAAGCGATCCGCTGGCTGTCTGACGAGGGCCGGGCCTACGGCATCGCAAAGATCTTTGTCGAACCACATCTGGCCGAACGGCTTGGCGTTTCGGCGGAAACGATTAAATTCCAGGGCTGCCGTGCCGCAAGGCATGACGACCACATTCACATTCAGGTTTCAAAATGACACTCACCATCGCTATCGACGGACCCGCAGCGGCAGGCAAGGGCACGCTCTCGCGCCAGATTGCCGAAGAGTACGGCTTTCACCATCTCGATACCGGGTTGACCTACCGCGCGACGGCAAAAGCCCTGCTCGACGCCAGCCTGCCGCTCGATGACGAGGCGGTGGCCGAGCGCATGGCGCTCGAGGTCGAGCTTTCCGGCCTCGATCGTTCGGTGCTGTCGGCCCATGCGATCGGCGAGGCGGCATCGAAGATTGCCGTCATGCCAGCCGTGCGACGGGCGCTGGTCGAGGCGCAGCGGGCGTTTTCGAAGAAAGAGCCGGGCACCGTGCTGGATGGCCGCGACATCGGCACCGTCGTCTGCCCCGATGCGGCGGTAAAGCTCTACGTCACTGCGTCGCCGGAAGTGCGGGCGAAACGCCGCTTTGACGAGATCGTCGGCAATGGCGCCGTCGCCGATTATGCGGCGATCTTCGACGACGTGAAGAAGCGCGACGAGCGCGACATGGGGCGGGCTGACAGTCCTTTGCGCCCCGCCGATGACGCGCACTTGCTTGATACGTCTGAAATGAGTATAGAGGCGGCGTTTCAGGCCGCGAAATCTCTGATCGATGCGGCCCTGATCAAGAAGATCTGAAGAAGAGCCTTTTTCCGACGCTGTCAGGATCGCTCTTCTTGCATAAGCCTGAAATTCCGTCCACGCGCCGGATTGTCCCTTCGATGGGACGGACTGGGTTCAGGCCTGTTCAACACCAGCCCCCGGCGCATGTGCGTCTCATATTTGAGATGCATGCAGGAGATTCCATGTCTGCTACCAACCCAACCCGTGATGATTTCGCAGCGCTTCTCGAAGAATCCTTCGCGAAGACCGATCTGGCCGAAGGCTATGTTGCCAAGGGCATCGTCACGGCCATCGAAAAGGACGTCGCCGTTGTCGACGTCGGCCTGAAGGTCGAAGGCCGCATCGCTCTGAAGGAATTCGGCGCGAAGGCCAAGGACGGCTCGCTCAAGGTCGGCGACGAAGTCGAAGTCTACGTTGAGCGCATCGAAAACGCGCTCGGCGAAGCTGTTCTTTCGCGCGAAAAGGCTCGCCGCGAAGAAAGCTGGATGCGCCTGGAAGTGAAGTTCGAAGCCGGCGAACGCGTCGAAGGCATCATCTTCAACCAGGTCAAGGGTGGCTTCACCGTCGATCTCGACGGCGCCGTTGCCTTCCTTCCGCGCTCGCAGGTCGACATCCGTCCGATCCGCGACGTGACCCCGCTGATGCACAACCCGCAGCCCTTCGAAATCCTCAAGATGGACAAGCGTCGCGGCAACATCGTCGTTTCGCGTCGTACCGTTCTGGAAGAATCCCGTGCCGAGCAGCGTTCTGAAATCGTTCAGAACCTTGAAGAAGGCCAGGTTGTCGAAGGCGTCGTCAAGAACATCACCGATTACGGTGCGTTCGTCGACCTCGGCGGCATCGACGGCCTGCTCCATGTCACCGACATGGCATGGCGTCGCGTGAACCATCCGTCGGAGATCCTGAACATCGGCCAGCAGGTCAAGGTTCAGATCATCCGCATCAACCAGGAAACCCACCGCATCTCGCTCGGCATGAAGCAGCTCGAGTCGGATCCGTGGGATGGCATCGGTGCGAAGTACCCGGTCGGCAAGAAGATCTCCGGTACCGTCACGAACATCACCGACTACGGTGCGTTCGTCGAGCTGGAGCCGGGCATCGAAGGCCTGATCCACATCTCCGAAATGTCCTGGACCAAGAAGAACGTACACCCCGGCAAGATCCTGTCCACGAGCCAGGAAGTCGACGTTGTCGTTCTCGAAGTCGACCCGACCAAGCGTCGCATCTCGCTCGGCCTCAAGCAGACGCTCGAGAACCCGTGGCAGGCATTCGCGCACAGCCATCCGGCTGGCACGGAAGTTGAAGGCGAAGTCAAGAACAAGACCGAATTCGGCCTGTTCATCGGCCTCGACGGCGACGTTGACGGCATGGTGCACCTTTCCGACCTCGACTGGAACCGTCCGGGCGAGCAGGTCATCGAAGAGTTCAACAAGGGCGACGTCGTTCGCGCCGTTGTTCTCGACGTCGACGTCGACAAGGAGCGCATCTCGCTCGGTATCAAGCAGCTCGGCAAGGATGCTGTCGGCGATGCCGCCGCTTCCGGCGAACTGCGCAAGAACGCTGTCGTTTCGGCCGAGATCATCGCCGTCAACGACGGTGGTATCGAAGTGAAGCTCGTCAGCCACGAGGACATCACCGCGTTCATCCGCCGCGCCGATCTGTCGCGTGACCGCGACGAACAGCGTCCGGAGCGTTTCTCGGTTGGCCAGGTTGTTGACGCTCGCGTCACCAACTTCTCCAAGAAGGACCGCAAGATCCAGCTGTCGATCAAGGCTCTGGAAATCGCGGAAGAGAAGGAAGCCGTTGCTCAGTTCGGTTCGTCCGACTCGGGCGCTTCGCTCGGCGACATTCTCGGTGCCGCTCTGAAGAACCGCCAGACCAACGAGTAATCGTTGCCTGACGTCTGAAATAAAAGGCCCGCGGAGAGCGATCTCCGCGGGCTTTTGTTTGGGTGTATTTCGCTCGGCTGCAGCATGGCTGCATGCAGCGCATTGTCCTTGCAATTGATCCGGTCGAGCGCATCCGACTTAAGGTGATCAAATTGCGGGAGCGTCGCCGTTGTGTTCTTCCGGACGCACGGCGCTCTGAACGTTCAATGTAAGGGTCAGCCGAGACCGCCGAGCTTGCGATAGAGCTCGTAGACATCGGGCTCATCGGTCTGTTCGTCGCCCGTTTCGCTTCCTCCGTCTTCCATCTGCTGCCCGTTCTTCGTGCCTTCGTCCTGCGCAGCCTCGCCGTCATCTCGCGCGGCTTCGCCGTCGCCTCTGCCTTCTTCCCGTTCGCTCTTTTCCGCCTCGTTCCTCACGTCCTCAACTGCGATCGGATAGGGGATCATCGCAAACGGGATCGCTTCGCGTGGCAGGCCGTTCTCGATCAGCCGCGCGATTGCCTGCTGCATTGCCTGGTCTTCAACGGCCTTCTGAGGGCGCTGGGTGGCCGTGGCACCCGCGGGGCCTGATTGCTCCGTATCGTCGTCCGCAACGCTCAGAGCGGCAAGCTCGGCGCCTGCAGTCGCGTCGCGTGGTCGCAGCGGGTTTGGGCGACCCGTCTCTGCGCCCTCCGCCTCTGGGAGGCTAGCCGCTGCCTTTGCTTCGGCGTTTTCGAATTCGGATGGGATCGTTTCGGGCGCATCTGCACCTGCAGGTTCTCCGGGCAGACCGAGCGCGTCGCGCACGATCACCTTCAACGCGTCGGAAAGCGCACGATCCGTGCGGCTCTGGTCGCTGCGTGTCGCTGCCCTGTCGTTCTGCATATGGTCCTCGCCATCGGGGTGCGGGCGATAGGTGCCGTCCGGCTCCTGGTCTTCGTCGGCGTGACCCGCCTCGCTGCCGGCATCCGTCCGTGCAGCGCCATTGCGTGCCTCCGCTTCTCTGGCCTTTAGCGGCAAATCGCCATCTTCGGCTGCGGCGGAAGGCTGCAATGGCGCATTTTCCTCTTCACTGAACCGAGCCTTGTCGGCGCCGGCCTCCGGATCGACGACGTCGGGATCGGTCTCTCCGTTGATGGTGGCGGTCAGGGATTCGATCTCCGGGCCGTCCAGTGATGGCGGTCGGCCGGGTATTGTTCTCGGCTCCGATCGCTCCGGCACGGTCTGTCGCCGTGCCGTTGCCTCGCCCTCGGCAGGCAGCCTCGCCTCCGCCTCCTCGGTCACCAGGCCCGACGCGTCATTCTCGCTGCCGACCCCAAAGGTCTTCTTCAGCACGGACTGCAGCAACGCGACCTCGCTTGCGACCGGGCTCCGGGCGGTGGCCAGATGCAGCGGAATGGCCGGCTGCAAAGGCGGGTTGCGGAGGCTGGGCAACGCAGCGCCCGTGGACGGCGATGCTGCGCCGTTTCGGATGGCCGGCAGATCAGCGAGGATACCGACCCGCAGCGCCAGGTTGCGCCCGCCCAGCTGCCGCTCAAGCGCCACGCGTTCCGGCATCGGCATGGATTCGAGAAAAGTGACGAGTCGACGCACGAAGTCGCGTCCGCCCTCCTGCGGCAGCGGCGGAAACTTGAGAATGCGGGCGAGGTCCTCCATCAGCCGCACGAGGGCGTCCTTGGAAAGGATCTCGCGGCCAGCCAGATGCCGGGTCAGCGCATCGAGGATCTTCTGTATCGCTTCGCCCCGTTGTGCGGCCGTAAGGGGGGCTGACGGCTGCTGGGGCCGCGTGCTCGCCTCTTCGGCTGGCCCGGTCGCGGTTCTGACCGTGAGAATGGGTGTCAGCATTCTGGTCTCCCTCTCGCTTGACCCTCGGGTTGAAGCGCCACCGTCGGCAGGCGGCATCCAGATTCCATGCGTTTCGACGGACCAATTCGATATCCGCCGTAGAGATTGGCTGTTCTATTCGGGCTGGCGCCTCATGCGCGTCTCGGCCAACCGGCCAGACTTGCCGCAGCTTGGCTGCGGATACGGGAATCGGCATGATGCTTCGACGTTAGGTGAGATAAGTTTATAAAATCTTAACCATGCGACGAGGCGGCCCATGCCCTTGGGAAGCCTTGTAGAGGCCATCGCCGCCAGCCAGGGTCGTGCACGATCCCTTTGCATCGGGACCGATCTGGCGGCAAGATCGGACACTGCCGTCGCCATCGTGCACCCTGGTCGGCGCGCGGCGCTATCCCAAGTCCATGCCATGGAGTTTCGGATGACTGTTCGCCCTCCAAAATCGCTCAGCCCATCCCATTTCGCTTCCGGCGCCATCAGCGCTCTCGAATACGAACTGTTATCGGAGCGCGCCGACGCGCTCGGGCGGCACGGCCTCAAGGTCGAAAAGGCGATCGCCGCCTTGCAGGCATGCGAGGGGAAGGAAACCCCGCCGGAATTGCGCGAGCGGTTGCTCGACGATGCGGCTGACGCCGTCTGGGCGTTTTTTATCCAGCGCGAGATCTGCGGCCTGCGCGACAGTCGCGATGCGGTGCGGCGCTACGGCATCCCCAAGGCGGTGATGGCGAGATTGGGGATTGTCCGTCGAAAGTGATCAGGCGGCGAACAGCGCCTGGCTGGCGAGACTGTAGAGGCCGATCTCGTCGATCCGGACTGGCAGCGGGCGCTCGGCTTCGGCCTCGCGGGCGTCACGCACGTCTTCCAGATTGTCTTTGGCCTCGAGCGCTTGCAGTTCCTTCTGCTGCTCGGCCAGGGTCTCCGCGTCGGCAACGCGCGTCGGATCGCTCGTCAGACTGTCCAGCTGCAGCTCATCCAGCGACTTCACCTCCGCCGCATCCGCAAGGCGTTGGATCGCCTTGGCCGCGTCGCTGCTGTGGCCGGCCTTTTGGGTGCCCTTGCTGTCGAGCGCGTCCTGCAGCTTCTTGCCCTGGCTACCCTGCGGATCCTTGATCGCATCGACGAGCTCGGTCAGCGAGATGTCGATATTCGTCAGTCCCAGCTGCTTCTCGATGTCGCGAAGCATATCCGTCGGCAGGTTTTCGACGATCTTTTCCAAGGCGCTGCCGAAGGCGAAATCGGACTTGAAGTCCTCACGCTTCAGATCGAAGAACGCGCCGACTTCTCGGATGAGCACCATCCGGTTGCTGTTGGCATCGTTTCCAGCCTGATTGAAGAAGTGATCGTTGATCTTGGTGTTGGCCGCTTTCTGGGCGTCGTCCGATTTGACCTGAGCCTTCAGGATCTTGTCGTCCTTGGTGCCCTTGGCCTTCTCTTCCTCTTCCGCCTGACGCTTCTCGATATCCTTCAGGATCGAACCGACCAGATTGGTCGTTGCGGTGGCGCTGGATTGCTGGGTGGGCAGCAGCATCGTTTCATTCCGGCAAAAGTTGCGAACGTTATGAAACGGTAAGATGGCGAGGTTAATTGCAGCTTAACCTGTCATTCCCAGATATCGGCCCAGATATCGGCCCAGATATCGGCCAAGAAATCGGCCACTATGCCGGATCGGGGGGAAGCGGCGCAACGCGGTCGCTGCGCCGCCAGGGCGTGAGCTATCGATAGGGCGAGTAGCAGGCGCGATAGACGCCGCTGTAGGTAAGGAACCGGTTGGTTGCCGGATTGTAGGAGCGATAGCGCGACAGGCACCAGTTCACATGGGCGCTGTAGCCGCGGCGAACATAGTTGTCGCGATAGTAGTAGCGCTCCCGATAGTAGCGGCGTGGATAGTAGTCATCGTAGTAGCGGGGGTAGTTGTTGTAGTAGCCGCCGTAGCTCTGCCCGAAATAGAGGCTGAAGCCCGGCCGGTAGTAGGAGTTCCATCCACCGCCGTAGTAGCCAGGTCCCCATCCGCCGCCCCAGCCGCCACCCCAGCCGCCGCGGCCCCAGCCGTTGGGATACATGACGCCTCCGTATCGCCTGTACGGATAGTATTGTGCGTTCTGGACGTCGCCTTGCACCTTGATCTGAACGTCGCTTGCTTGCAGCGGCATAGCCCGGGCGGGTCCGGCCGGGGTCGCCAGAGAGGCGGCGGCCAGGGCGCAGCCGACAACGAAATTCCGAAATCCCGTCATGCTTTCCTCACTTTCCGAAAGGGTTGCTTTCAGGTTGTGTCCCTGCTTCACATTACGTGTCTTTTTCTTGGTTTATTCATGGCGAAACCGTGCGGATCCGTTTGGCCAGCCGCCGGATTTTTGCTCCGTCTGTTTTCGGATATAGGGTGCGCCGGAACGTTTGCCATGTCACTGTTATTCTTGCCTATTGCCGGTCGTCAGCGTTTACGGAGCATGAGATGCAATTGAAGTTCGGTACCAGCGGCCTGCGCGGCCTGTCGGAAGAGCTGACGGGCGAGCCGTCTGCACGCTATGCGAAGGCCTTCGCGCGGCACCTGATCGCCTCCGGGCAGGCGAAGGCGGGGGATCCGATCCTGATTGCCCGCGATTTTCGCGATTCCAGCCCCGAAATCGCGGCCGTATGCACCGACGCTCTGAAGAGCGAAGGGTTTCGCGTCTTCGACTGCGGTACTGTGCCGACCCCGGCACTGGCCCTCTATGGTCTTGTCCACAAGGCCGCGGGCCTGATGATCACCGGTTCGCATATTCCCGCCGACCGCAACGGCATCAAGTTTTACCGGCCGGACGGTGAAATCGACAAGAACGACGAACTGGCGATCAGCGCTCTTGCCGATGCGATCGTCGGCGAGGCCGTGCCTTTGGCAGGTGTGGGAGAGGACCATGCGTCGTCGGCCGCAGAGCAGTTCCTTCAGCGCAACCGGGATCTGTTGCCGCCGGACTCGCTTGCCGGTCTGCGCATCGGCGTCTATCAACACAGCACCGTCGCCCGCGACCTCCTGGTCGATGTGCTCTCGTTTTATGGTGCTGAGACGGTGGCCTTGGGCCGTTCCGAGGATTTCGTGCCTGTCGATACCGAGGCCGTTTCGTCTGAAACGCTTTCCAGGCTTGCCGCCTGGGCGTCGGAACATGGCCTGGATGCGATCGTCTCGGCCGATGGCGATGGCGACCGACCGCTGGTGGCCGACGAGAAAGGCGCACCGCTGCGCGGCGACCTCTTGGGTCTTGTCGCCTGCGAGTTCCTCGGCGCGCAGGTGGCCGTGACGCCGGTCACCTCCAATTCCGGCCTCGAACGAGCCGAAGGCCTTTCGGTCATCCGCACTCGCGTCGGCTCGCCCTATGTGATTGCCGCAATGGCGCAAGCGATCCGCGAGGGTGTGATGAAGGTCGCCGGCTTCGAGGCGAACGGCGGTACGCTGACGGCGAGTGATTTCTCGGTTGGCAATGGCGTCCTCAAGGCCCTGCCCACCCGCGACAGCTTCCTGCCGATCCTTGCGCTGCTTGCACGCGCGGCCGAGAGTCGGATGACCCTCTCGGCGCTGGCGGCGTCCTATCGCCTTCCGGTCGCGCTCAGTGACCGGCTGGAAAACTTCCCGGTGGAAACCAGTGCACGCCTTATGGCGCATCTGCGGGGTGGGGCAGAAAATCTCGGCGCGTTCCTCGCTCCGATCGGTCGTCCGGCCGCGGTCAGCGACATCGACGGCCTGCGCGTGACCCTCGCCGATGGTCGCGCCATCCACTTCCGCCCATCCGGAAACGCACCGGAGATGCGCTGCTATGTCGAAGCCGAAACGGCGGCAGAGGCGGACGAGCTGCTTGCTCAAGGACTTTCCACAATCAGGTCCTGGGCAAAAGCGACGCCAAACTGACTTTTTTGCGTCCTGACACGAAAACTTCAAAATGCCTGTTGACACTTCGGCTCGGGCCTTTTACACCCCCGCTCGTCGCCCAGATGGCGGAATTGGTAGACGCGCCAGCTTCAGGTGCTGGTACTCGAAAGGGTGTGGAGGTTCGAGTCCTCTTCTGGGCACCATTCCTTTAACCAAACATTTGTTTTGGTTTGAAAAACCCCGGCTTGCCGGGGTTTTTTCGTTTCTGGCTTTTGGCCTGCCCCGACGGCATCACCACCAGTTTCCCTGATGAAAAATGGCCTGTTTCGTGCGCGCGAAGCGGCGCAGTCGAGGCTGCGTTGCTGCATCGGGTTTGCGGGCTTGCCATCGCGCCACAGGCGCCGTTTCGAAGCATCTGGTGTTCTTGCGCGGTCGTGGGTCGTTCATCCTTCAGGAGGGCCCTTGTGGCGGCGCATCTTGCGATCCATGTCAGGCTCACTACTATCTCATGATCCGCTGCGGCGGCGGATTTCAAGCGAGGATCAACCGTGATGGCTGAAACGCGTCGCAAGCTGACGACCATCTTCTCCGCTGACGTCCAGGACTACTCCCGCCTGATGCGTGCGGACGAGGAGGGTACGCTTGCCACTCTCAAGCGGTACCGGGATGCCATGACACGCCTGATCGAGGCGCATGGCGGCCGGGTCATCAATACCTGGGGCGATGGGCTGATCGCCGATTTCCCGAGTGTCGTCGAGGCTTTGCGTGCGGCGATCGACGTCCAGAGCGAGCTTGCCGGATACAACGCGAAAAGCGCAGACAGCGCGCCGATGCTTTTTCGTATCGGCATCAACCTCGGAGACGTGATCACCGAGGATGACGACATCTACGGCGATGGCGTCAACGTGGCCGCGCGCCTGCAGGCCTCCGCCCCCGCCGGCGGCATCGTGATTTCCAATACAGTCTACGACCAGGTGCGCAACAAGGTTGCCGTCGGCTTCGAATTCTTGGGCCAGCTCGAGGTCAAGAACATCGACGGCGGCGTGCCGAGCTACGCGGTGCGCATCGGCGCGGCCGATGACGCCGCGGCCGGATCGGACCCTGGGGGCGAATGGGGGCGGCCGGTCGAGCGTCCCGTTCAGCCCGCACTGGTACCTGTCGAAACCACCGCCAGACCGATGAGCCTGACCGGCAAGCTTCTGGGCGCGCTGGCCGTGATCGGAGCCGGCCTCGTCGCGCTCAATCTGTTGAGCTGGCGCGGTGTGTTCTGGGCGACCTGGCCACTTCTGGGACTTGCGGTCGTCGCTGCCCTGGAATGGGTGCGGGCAAACAACAGGATCGACCGGGTGATTGGCACGCTCGCGATCGTTGGTCTGACGCTCGTCGCAATCAATGTCCTGTCCTGGCGGGGAGTGTTCTGGGCGGTGTGGCCGCTGCTTGCCATTGCTGTTGCCGCCGGAATCCGTTGGGTCATGCGCGGGAGAGATGGTGCGAAGTTTTGACCGAGCGAGCAGTCCAGCCCGTCAGGAGGGCGCTTGCTGCGGCGTTGCCTCGACAACCGGGCGCGCGCTGACCACCTCGTAGATTTCCAGCGCCGTGGCGCGCCCCTTGGCCTGCGCAGTGCCGAGAGGCCGGAAGGTGATCGCATCGGATGCCTGGGCGACGACGGCATCGCTTGCCATGATTGTCGTGCCGTAGTTCTTGTTCATGCCTTCGAGCCGCGAGGCGACGTTCACCGTGTCGCCCATAGCCGTGTATTGCAGCCGCTCCTTCGCGCCGACGCTGCCGACGACGGCGGTGCCGGTGTGAATACCGAAGCGGGTGCGGAATTCGGGCAATCCCTTCTTGCGTTGCGCGTCGTTGAACACCTGCAGCCGTGCCTCGACCGCCAGTGCGCAACGACAGGCATTTTCCGCATGGCGTTCGTCAGCGGCGGGCGCGTTCCACATGGCAAAGACCGAATCGCCGAGGAACTGGATGATCGTGCCGTCATGGGCATCGACCACCTCGCTGAAAATGTCGAAATACTCCGAAAGCATCGCCACCACCTCTTCCGGCGCGTGCTGCTCGCTCAAGGTGGTGAAGTCGTAGATGTCGGTGAAAAGCGCCGTCACCTCCTGGCGCCAGGCCGCGCGGCCACTGAACTGACCGGATTCGATGCCCTTGCGCACCAGTTCCCTCGGGACGTAGAGCGCGAAGGTGAAGATCGCGTCGCGCGCGCGGTTCATCGCGCCGCCGAGGGTGGAGATCTCGCTGACATGCGACGACACGTCGATTGGCGTGGTGAAGTCCAGGTCCTGCAGCCGGTTGGCGCTGGCGGTCAGCTGGTTGAGCGATTTGGTGATCAGGTGCGCAAGCACGAGCGACGACAGCACGGCAAGCGCGACGACGGCGCCGGATATGGTCAGTCCCTGGACCAGCGTCCTGTTGGCGTCGGCCATGAGCTCGTCGAGCGGTGCGGCCACCACGGCGCGGTTGCCGGAGAGAAGCAGCGCGGATTCGAGCGGCGTCACCATGACGAGATAGGTTCGGTCTCCGACTTCGACGAAGTCGGCCTTGCCGGGCGCTGGCGGATTGAGACGGATGCTCTTGATCAGGGGGTCGCTCTCAGCCTGAACGATCGGCCCATCCTTATCCTTTGCCGCCATGATGCGTCGCATCATCACCCGGTCGGAATGGATGATCGGTTTACCGACGGCATCGAGAATGAAAGAGACCGAGCCCGCCGTCAGCCGCTCGCGGGCGAGGAAGTCGGTGATCGTATCGAGGACGACGTCGGCGCCAATGACGATCTGCGGATTGCCGCGATGGGCCTGCGAGATCGTCATTTCAAGCGTTTCGGTCGTGGCACTTTCGTAGGGGCCGATCGAAACCGCAGCCTTTCCGTTTACGGCCGCTCGATACCAGGGCCTGGTTCGTGGGTCGAAGCCTGAGGGCGGCACAAGCCGTTCGGAGAATTGCGTACCGTCCTTGTCCAGGAAGAGCACCCGTTGGAGGGGATTGCCGCTTGCATCCTTTTCCATCGAGCGCACGGCAATGGCCGCGCCGCGCGGCGCATCGAGTGCCACGCGCCATGCGACCTGCTTGAGGTCGACCATCTGAAAGAAGGCGCCGTCGGGGTAGCCGACATAGACACCGTCGATATGTGGCGAACGGGTAATGCCCTCGCGCAGGACCGCCACCTTGTCGTTCATCCGCTCCGGTGGCGGCACGAGGAAGGAGTTGGCAACCGATGAGACGAGGCTGACGAGTGCGGAGGTATCACCTGAGAGAACGCCCAGCCGGTCGACCAACCGGCTCATGAAGCCATGCATATTGGCCTCTGCATCCGCGATCGCGGCATTGCGCGAGCGGTTATAGTCAAGTCCGACGAGGATCGTGGAAACGGCGATCAGCATGGCGACCATAACCAGGCTGAACAGTGACCGCAGCGAACTGTTCCAGCCATCGCCTGTTCTGCTTTGTCGAGCGTCGGGCGCCTTGTCTGCCATTCCGGGCCTCTGGTTTCGCTCTACCCTACGGTTTGTACTGTTCCGGCGCCTTTTGCGTGTGCCGATGACGCACATGTCGCCGTTACGTTGAACTCTATATGCAATTCCCATAAAACACGTTAATCGGCGGGAGGAACGAACCCGCCGAAATCCACCCGTGAAAAACGGTGGCTCAGTTGACGGTCACCGGCTTGGAGCGCATCCGCGCCACCGTTTCGCGCTCGGCGCGCTTGCAGCGCATCGGCGGCAGATCTCGGTCCATCAGGTCCATGTCTTCCAGTACCATGTCGCCCATCTTCTTGAAGGCGCTGTCGAGCGCGCCCGCCCGGTGTGCCGAGCGCAGGAAGCCGGGCAGGCGGCGTACCTTGTGGTCGAGCGGCAGCGGCTCTTGCGGAAACACGTCGCTGGCCGCAACGATGTGTCCGCTTTCGACGGCCGACATCAGTGCGTCGAAATCGACGACGCCGGCACGGCTGAGCAGGATGAAGGCCGCACCTGGACGCATGCTGGCAAAAGCCCTTGCGCCGAGAAAACCTTCGTTTTCGCTGGTGACCGAGGCGACGACGAAGACGAAATCACTTTCCGTCAGCACGGTTTCGAGCGCCGCCGGCTCGACGCCATTTTCCCTGAGGATCGAGGCTGGCATCCAGGGATCGAAGACGCGGATTTTCGCGCGGAAGCCTGAAAGCACCCGGTTCAGCGCCTTGCCCAGGTCCCCGAAGCCGATGATGCCGATGTCCGCGCCGGACAAGAGCCGCGCCGAGCGATTGCCGTCTCCGCCCCAAAGCTCCCGGCCGTCGCGAAAGGCGACATCGGCCTCAACGATGCCGCGCGCGATGTTGAGGGCCATGGCGAGCCCCAGTTCTGCCACCGGCTCGGCAAACACCTGGCCGGTCGTGACCACGTGAATACCGCGTTCGAACAGCACCTCGTAGGGCATGTTGTTGATCAGGTTGCTCTCGACATTGAGAATGGCGCGCAGCTTCGGCATCCGCCGCAGCGTATCGTGATCGAGCGGCGGCTGGCCGATGATGTAGCGTGCCTGTGACAGCACTTCGTCGCCGAGGCCGGCGATATCTTCGGGGTCGACTTCGACGATGCGGTAGCGCGCGTGCAACTGCTTGAGGGCGTCGTCCGTGAAGATCAGGTCGAGCGTGCGGGGCGCGGGCGCGCTGATGGCAAGCGGCCGGTTGGTGTCGAGCATTGTTCCTCCTCGGCGAAGGCATGGCCCCCGCGTTTCCTCTTTCAAATTTCTAGGAACAAATCCACGCCTTGCCAAGCGCGAGCCGGAATGGCCCGGAGCATCTCTCCTTCAAGCGGCTTCATTGAAGGCGGCTACGTTGCTTCAGTAGCCGAGCCCGCGCTTCTGCCGGTAGAGCGACGGTGGCAGATCGGTACCCTGGAACACCGGACCGTCGCCGCGGCGGCAATTGTAGATCGTGTCGTATCGCGGTCCGCCGCGTGAACTCGATTCGAACGGATAGTCGCGGTCGATGAGCGACTGTTCGCACACCACCTTGTCGCCGTTGTCGTTCAGAGGATCCATAGGGCGCACGCCCGGCAGATCCGTATAGTTCTGTGCCAGCGCCGGCATGGTGAAGAGGCCAAAAGCGACGGTGAGGACTGAAAGAGCGAGGGCAGGGCGTCGGGATGTCATCAATGCGAGCTTTCGAAGACAGCACCCGCAGGGAGGTGCCATGACACGGTTTCGCCAGAACCCAACTTGCGCTATAGGCGACACCACTTCCGTTTCATCTGGGGATTTTCGATGGCGAATGCAATACGGTTTCACGAAGGCGATATTTCCGCAGCCGATGCCGCTCGCTACAGAGGCGCGATTGCCATCGACACCGAAACGCTTGGCCTTGTCCCCCGCCGTGACCGGCTCTGCGTCGTCCAGCTTTCACCGGGAGACGGCACGGCCGACGTGATCCGGATTGCCGCCGGCCAAAAAGAGGCGCCGAACCTCGTCGCCATGCTCGAAGACCCGGCGCGCCAGAAGATCTTTCATTTCGGCCGTTTCGATATCGCCGTGCTGTTCCACACCTTCGGCGTGACGACGACGCCGGTGTTCTGCACCAAGATCGCCTCCCGCCTGACCCGTACCTATTCGGACCGCCACGGATTGAAGGACAATCTCAAGGAAATGCTCGACGTCGACATTTCCAAGCAGCAGCAGTCCTCCGACTGGGGGGCGGCGGTCCTGTCGCCGGCACAGCTCGAATATGCCGCATCCGACGTGCTGTACCTGCATGCGCTGCGCGAAAAACTGACGGCGCGGCTCTTGCGTGATGGCCGCATGGAGCACGCGGATGCCTGCTTCGCCTTCCTTCCGACCCGCTGCAAGCTCGACCTGCTCGGCTGGGACGAGACCGATATTTTCGCACACAGCTGAAGCGTCAGGGTGTCAGCCAGAGAACGACGCCGTAACGCGCTGCCTTGCCGATCGCCACGAACACCAGGAACAGCGCGAAAGGCATGCGCAGCAACCCGGCGACGAGCGTCAGCGGATCGCCGACAATGGGCAGCCAGGAGAGCAGCAGCACCGGCTGGCCATAGCGCGCAAACAGCGTCTCCGCCTTCTGTCGCGCTGCGGGCGAAATCGGGAACCAGCGTCGCCCCTCGAAGCGGATCAAAAACCGCCCAAGCACGAAGTTGACGACAGCGCCGAGCACATTGCCGGCCGTGGCCGCAACGAAAAGGGCGAAACGGCTCGTTTCACCATGAAGCGCCGCAGCGACGATCGCCGCCTCCGACATGCCGAACAGAAGTGTCGCTGAGAGGAAGGCTGCCGAAAAAACGCCAGCAAGAATGCCGAAATCCAGGATCAGCTCCTGTCCGTATGGCCGAGATCGCGCTCCGGCTCGATGATGTCGCGGATGCGCTGCTTCAGTTCCTTGGGTCCTGGGAAGCCGCCGTCGCGCTTGCGCTCCCAGATCAGTTCGTCATTGACGCGGATTTCGAAATTGCCGCCGGTGCCGGGAATGAGCGCCACTTCGCCCAGCGATTGGCCGAAGGTCTGCAGCAGCTCCTGCGCCATCCAGCCGGCGCGCAAAAGCCAGTTGCACTGCGTGCAATAGAGAATGGTTATCCGCGGTTTCTCATCCATCTGTGCTTCCCGGGTGGTTTGTGCGCGGCAACATACTGCATAACGCCGCAAGACAGGAACCTGTCTGCGCAGAAAAATAGGCTGTAAATTTCGGGCGTTACCGCGTCCTTTGGCGAAAATGGCCGTCTGTTGCGCAGACGCGACGACGGACAGCAGCTTGTGGTCACGCGCCTCTCACATATTTGTCAACTGAACTAGTCATGTTTTTATCGATGGCACCCTTGCAAAGGGAAAGGCGCCCGGCGAGACATTGCTGCATTGCACATATTGTCGCAGCCACCTCCAAGAGGACTTAACCATGACTGATGCCACCGTTTCGACTTCCCGTCCCCGTGCAATCTTGCCGGCACTGGAAAAGATCTATCTGCCGCTCGACACCTTTGCTGAAACGCTGCTGCGCGTTCTTTGCGGCGTGCTGCTCGTAACTCACGGTTACGGCAAGATCGTCAATCCCTTCGGCGCCGTCGGGATGGTCGAAAGCCTCGGCTTTTATCCCGGCGTCTTCTGGTCGCCGTTGCTTGCCGCGACCGAGTTCTTCGGCGGCATTCTGATCGCCATCGGCCTTTTCACCCGCCCGGCCGCTTTCGCCGCCACGATCGTGCTGCTCGTTACCGTCTACTTCCACGGCATCGTGCAGGGAGAAGGCCTCGGCGGTGCCGAGAAGTCGATTCTCTGGGCAGCGATCCTGTTCTTCTTTGCCATTCGCGGCGCCAACAGCCAGTCCGTCGACGCCAAACTCGGCAAGCAGTTCTGACAGGCTTCTGCCTCGTGAAATGCGGGGAGGGCGGTTTGACCACCGGCCTCCTCGACTCGTTTTTGGGGAAGGGATGCGCATCCTCAAACTTCCCCATCGGCCGCCGCGAGGATTTTCGCCACCCCGCGGTTGAAGCAACGCGTTTAGGCCTTCTCGGCGGCGGTCACGTTGCGGATGGTCATCCGGTGCACCTTGCCGGAGCGGTCGTGCCAATCGATCGACTGGCCGACCGAGAGCCCGATCAAGGCTGCGCCGATCGGCGTCAGCACCGAAATGCGTCCGGCCTCGATATCGGCTTCGCCGGGATAAACCAGCGTCACCTGCTTGGCAAAACCATTGTCGGCCTCGAAGGAGACGGTGGACCCCATCTGCACGCTGTCGGCCGGGAGCTTTGCTGGCGGGGCAATGCGCGCCCGCTCGAGCTCCGTCAGGAGCGCCTCGGCGACTTCGGGAATGCGATCGAGGGCGGAAGAGGCAAGCGCCGTCAGGCGCTTGTGGTCCTCGGCATTGATGATGATTGCGGGAAGCTTGTTGCGGGCGGTGGTCGCCATGATGATACCTGACATTTTCTGCGACGGGCCATGAGCGCCGTCGTTGCTGTTCTAGGATAATTCTATCGGGAAAAACTCGGCGCTCGGATCGCGGCCAGGGAACGGGCGTTCTCATTTGCCGACGCGAAAGGCTCCCCTGACCCGGAGAGCGCAAGCATCCGGGCTGGGGTCAGGTTCCTGCGATCGGGCACACCCGGAAGCAGCGAAGAGAAGAAATCGCGAGCATCATGATGCCGGGAAGGTCGGAAAGTTTGGCGCGGAAGTCAAGTCCCGGATGCTTCGTGCCCGATTGCCTGGCAATGCGCATGGCGTGCTTTCTCGCCTCTTGAACCGAGACGCCTGTCGTGTTCAATCTTCAGCCGAGACGGCGAAGGGAAGGTTCTGATGCGGGTACTGGTGGTGGAAAACATGGCGAAGACCGAGCTCGGCCAGGTCGGCACGGCGCTTCGCGAGGTCAAGGCGGAGATCGAGGTTCGCCGCGCCTATGCCGGCGACCCGGTTCCGGAAACACCCGATGGTTTCGATGCGCTGGTGGTGCTGGGCGGCGAGCAGAGCGCGCTTGACGACGCGGCTTTCCCCTACCTGCCGCAGCTCGCGGCTCTGATGCGCCGGTTCGGCGATAGCGAACGTTCCGTGCTCGGCATCTGCCTCGGCAGCCAGCTGCTCGCGCGTGCCTATGGTGCGAAAAACCTGCTCGGTGAAGCCAAGGAATTCGGCTGGCACGAGGTGCGGGTGCGCACCGAAGGGCAGAGCGATCCGGTGCTGGCATCCGTCGGCGAAAGCTTCCCGATCTTCCAGTGGCACGGCGATACCTTCACACTTCCGGAAGAGGCCGTGCACCTTGCCGAAAACGACGTAACGCGGCATCAGGCGTTTCGCGTCGGGCGTGCGGCCTATGGAACGCAGTTCCACTTCGAGGCCGATACGGATCTTGTCGAAGACTGGAACCGTTCGTTCCCGCAGACCATCAATCGCCTCGATCCGACCTGGCTGGCGCAGTATCCCGCCCATGCAAGGCGGCATGGCGAGAAGGCCAATGCAGCGGGCCTCGCCTTGGCGCGCGCCTGGGTCGCCACCATCAGGCGCGACGATGCCTCTGTCGCGGCGCCGAGCAACGAGGTGCTGGAGGAGGCCTGCTGATGGACGAGGGGATCGGCGGCGGCTGCTTCTGCGGGCGCATCCGCTATCGGCTGAAACAGCTGCCAATGTTCGTCAATTGCTGCCATTGCACCGATTGCCAGCGCCAGGTCGGAAGCGCCTTTGTCGTCAACGGCGTCATCGAAAGGGAGAATATCGAGCTGACGGCCGGCGACCCCATCCTCGTGACGCTGCCGACCGAGAGCGGCCGTCCGCACGACGTCTATCGCTGCGCTGAATGCCAGACGGCGCTCTGGAGCGATTACGGTCGGCGCGGCTGGCTTTCCTTCCTGCGCATCGCAAGCCTCGATCGCCCATCGGATTTCCCGCCGGATGCCCATATCTTTACCCGCTCGAAGGTCTCCTGGCTGTCGCTGCAAGGTGGGGCCCCGGCCTTTGAGATCTACTACGACATGAAGACGCTGTGGCCGGCCGAGAGCCTGGCGCGGCGGGAAGCAGCCGAGGCAAAGGCAAAGACGTGAGCGTCGGCGAGCGCGACAAGATGGCGGCGGGCGAATGGTATTGCTGCCTCGATCCGGAGCTCGAGCAGCTGCGCCAGCGGGCGCGTGACGCCGTGCACCAGCACAATACCATGGCGCCTGACGCCCGCGGATCGATGGCTCCAGCACTCCGGGCGCTTTTTTCCAACGTTGGCGACCATGTCTTCATCGAGGCGCCGTTTCACTGCTCCTATGGCATCAACATATCGCTCGGCCCCCGCGTCTATCTCAATGCCGGCTGCACCATGCTCGACAGTGGTCGCATTTCGATCGGCGAAGGCTCGATGCTCGGTCCAGGCGTGCAAGTCTATTGTGCCGAGCATCACAAGGAAGTGCCGCTTCGAAGCCGCGGCATCGAGATCGCGAGGCCGGTCGTGGTCGGCAAGGACGTCTGGATCGGCGGCGGCGCCATCATCCTCGGGGGTGTAACCATCGGCGACGGCGCCATCGTCGGGGCCGGATCTGTGGTCACGAGAGGCGTGGCGGCCGGTGCGACCGTTGTCGGCAACCCGGCGCGGCTTCTTCCGCCATCCGGCAAGCGATAATTCAACAAGGAGATTTTTAGTGGTCGACGAGATGGCAACGATCAAGGTGCGCCCGGCAACCCCTGTCGACGTGCCGGAGCTCTGCAGCTTCCTCAACGAGATCATCCGGATCGGCGGCACCACCGCCAACGAAACGCCGTTCACGCCCGAAAGCTTCACCGCGCATTATCTCGCCGGCCCGGGCTTCGTCAGCTGCTTCGTCGCCGAGGATACGGATGGCCGCCCCTGCGCGTTCCAGGCGCTCGAGCGCTATGACGCATTGCCGGAGGGCTGGGCCGATATCGGCACGTTCTCCCGACCCGACGCCAAGGTGCGCGGCGCCGGCACGGCACTCTTTGCCGCGACGAAAGACAATGCCCGTGCGTTGGGTCTGACGGCGATCAACGCCACCATCCGCGCCGACAATGTTGGCGGCCTCGCCTACTACGGCAAGATGGGCTTCGTTGATTACAAGGTGGACAAGGCGGTGCCGCTGAAAAGCGGCCGACTGGTGGATCGGGTTTCCAAACGGTACTTGTTGACCGAAACCTGAGGCGAGCGTTTCCGCTTCCGCTTGTGCGTGTTTAGCTCACGCGTTCCCACCCTTGGCCGACGCATGGATCAAACAGAACGGGCGACCCTCAGGTCGCCCGTTCTCTACGTTGATGGAGCGGCAGTCGAACCGCTACTCGTCGCCCATCTTGAGCGCAGCGATGAAGGCTTCCTGCGGGATCTCCACCTTGCCGAACTGGCGCATGCGCTTCTTGCCGGCCTTCTGCTTTTCCAGAAGTTTGCGCTTGCGGGTGGCGTCGCCGCCGTAGCACTTGGCCGTCACGTCCTTGCGGAGCGCTGAGATGGTTTCGCGGGCAATGACGTTGCCGCCGATCGCTGCCTGAATCGGGATCTTGAACATGTGCTTCGGGATCAGCTCCTTGAGCTTCTCGCACATTTCGCGACCGCGCTTTTCGGCGGCCATCCGGTGCACCATCATCGACAGCGCGTCGACCGGTTCGCCGTTGACGAGGATCGACATCTTCACAAGGTTGCCTTCCTTGTGGTCGGTGATCTGGTAGTCGAACGAGGCGTAGCCCTTGGAGATCGACTTCAGCCGGTCGTAGAAATCGAACACGACTTCGTTGAGCGGCAGGTCGTAGGTCAGCATCGCGCGGGTGCCAACGTAAGTCAGCTCGATCTGGATGCCGCGCCGGTCCTGGCAGAGCTTCAGGATGCCGCCGAGATAGTCGTCGGGCGTCAGGATAGTCGCGCGGATCCACGGCTCGTGGATCTCGGCGATCTTGACGACGTCGGGCATGTCGGCCGGGTTGTGCAGTTCGCGCTCCGAGCCGTCGGTCATGAACAGCTTGTAGACGACCGAAGGGGCCGTCGCGATCAGGTCGAGGTCGAACTCGCGCTCCAGGCGTTCCTGGATGATTTCGAGGTGCAGCAGGCCGAGGAAGCCGCAGCGGAAGCCGAAGCCGAGAGCGGCAGACGATTCCATTTCGAACGAGAACGACGCGTCGTTGAGGCGCAGCTTGCCCATCGCCGAGCGCAGGTCCTCGAAGTCGGCGGCATCGACCGGGAACAGGCCGCAGAACACCACCGGCTGTGCCGGCTTGAAGCCCGGCAGGGCCTTGGCGGTCGGGCGCTTGTCTTCGGTGATGGTGTCGCCGACGCGGGTGTCGGCCACTTCCTTGATCGAGGCGGTGATGAAGCCGATCTCGCCGGGGCCAAGCGCATCCATCGCCACCATCTTCGGCGTCAGCACGCCGATGCGTTCGACGGAATACTTGGCATCCGTGCCCATCATGCGGATGGTCATGCCCTTCTTCAGCGTGCCGTCGATGATGCGCACGAGAACCATGACGCCGAGATAGGTGTCATACCAGCTGTCGACCAAGAGCGCCTTCAGGGGAGCCACATCGCCGCCCTCGCTCTTTGGCGCCGGCAGCTTGGTGACGATCGCTTCGAGGACGTCAGGAATGCCGAGGCCGGTCTTTGCCGAGATCAGCACGGCGTCGGACGCGTCGATGCCGATCACTTCTTCGATCTGTTCCTTGATCCGCTCCGGTTCGGCGGCGGGAAGGTCGATCTTGTTGAGCACGGTAACGAGCTCGTGGTTGTTGTCGATCGCCTGGTAGACGTTGGCGAGCGTCTGGGCTTCGACGCCCTGGGAGGCGTCGACGACCAGCAGCGAACCTTCGCAGGCCGACAGCGAACGCGAGACTTCGTAGGCGAAGTCGACGTGGCCGGGCGTGTCGATGAGGTTTAGCACGTAGGTCTCGCCGTCATTGGCCTTGTAGTGCAGACGCACGGTCTGGGCCTTGATGGTGATGCCGCGCTCGCGCTCGATATCCATGCTGTCGAGCACCTGCTCGGACATTTCCCGCTCGGCAAGGCCGCCCGTCGACTGGATCAGTCGGTCAGCCAGCGTCGATTTGCCGTGGTCGATATGGGCCACGATCGAGAAGTTACGGATATGCGACAGGGGCGTCTTGGAAGATGTTGTGCTCATGGGCCGCATATAGCAGTGCCTTCAAGCCGCGCAAAGCGGGAAATGAAGGCTTCGTTCACTATAAATCGCAGGGCGCGCGCGGTTATTCGGCTCTCGCCTCGGCGTCGATCAGCGCACCGGCATTCGGGATCTGCGCGCTCTTCAGTTCGAAGGTCTCGCGCTCGCCCGCCGGCACCTCGTCGCGTTTCCTCAGGCGGGCAAGCACGAACAGCGCGTAGAGGGCTGCAACGGCCATGGCGGCATAGATGAAGGTACGTGGCCCGAACACCGGCGTCAGCACCGTCACCAGCATCGGCACCAGGGTTGCGGCCACCGACCAGGCGACAAGCATGGTGCTTGCCAGCGGTACGAAATCTGCCGGATCGGTGCGGTCGTTGGCATGGGCGTTGGCGATGGAATAGACGGTCTCGACGGCACCGGCAAAGAGCGCGAAGACCACCATCAGCAAGAGGAGATTGCCGAAGGTTGCGGAAAGCGCGAAGAAGCCGGCGATAACGATGATGAGGCAGGTGGCGATCAGCACCAGCCGGCGGTCGACCCGGTCCGACAGCGTGCCCATCGGATACTGGATGGCGATCAGCCCGAGCTGCATCACGAACATCAGGTTGGCGACGTCGCCCTGGCTCACCTGGTTGGCCGCCGCGTAGATCGGCGTGAAGCCCTGCACCACCATCGAAAGACCACCGGCGGCCAGCACACCGATGAAGGCGACGGGCGAAGCGCGCCAGACCATCGGAATGTCGATGCTGACCTTGGCGGGTGCCGGCGGCGTCGGCAGGCGGGTGAGGCCGATCGGCAAGATGGCAAGAGCGGTGAAGAAGATGGTGATGAGCGGCGGCAGGTTGCCGTCGGCGGGGATCTGCCCGAACAGCCAGGCGCCGGTGCCGAGCCCGATCACATAGGCCATGTAGAACATCGCCATTGCCCTGCCGCGCCAACGATTGTCGCTGGCATGGTTGAGCCAGCTCTGGCTGATGATGAAATTGGTGTTGCCGGCAGCGCCGTAGAGGCCGCGCGCGAGCACCCAGAGGATCGGGTGCATGCCGAGGCTGATGGTCAGCGCTGAAAGGATGACGAGCGCCATCGAGCAGGAGAACGCCCGGGCATGCCCGACGCGGCGGATCATCGGCCCAGCGATGACGCAGCCGACAAGACCACCAAAGGCAATCATGGTGACGGCGGCGCCCGGAACCCATTCCGGCGCATCGGATCGGGTGAGCATGAAAGGCACATAGGCGAGCATCATGCCGTTGCCGATCGCCACGGATGTCATCGACGTCACGATGCTGGCGATCGAGGTCAGCGAGGAGGGTTGCTTGTCCATGTCGTGCCGATCCGTTTCGTAAGGCGCAACGGTTTGTTGCATGAGGGGCGTCTAAATTATTGAGGTGGAACGTCTTTTCGCTTCGGATACTCGTTGCCGACCTTAGCCGAAATCGCCTCGTCGCAATGTCGCCAAAGCGGCATCTGCCGCCTCTATTTTCAGATGGTTATGGTCTTGACTCTAATATATGAGAAATGCAATCTCAAATAATGGAAAACATGAGCGACCCACTCGAACAGGCCATCGGCGACCGCGTCCGTTCGCTGCGTATCGAACAGAACCTGACGCTCGACGATCTGGCGACGCGGTCGGGCGTCAGCCGGGCGATGATCTCGCGCATCGAGCGCGGCGAGGTCAGCCCGACGGCGCAATTGCTGGCTAAGCTCTGCAGCGCACTCTCGACCACACTCTCGGCGCTCTTCGCCTTTGAGGTCGAGCAGGCTTCGCCGGTTGCGCGGCGCGCCGATCAAAGACTTTGGCGGGATCCGGAATCCGGCTATCTGCGCCGCTCGGTCTCGCCCGAGGGTGTCGGCTCGCCGGTCGATATCGTCGAGGTCGAGTTTCCTCCGGGCGCGCGCGTCGTGTTCGAGCGGCAACCGGCCGACCGCGGCATCACCCAGCATCTCTGGCTTTTCTCCGGCCGGCTCGAACTGACGATGGAATCGGGGCTCTGCGTGCTCGAGGCAGGCGACTGCCTGTTCATGGGGCTCGAACAGGCCCACGTCTTTCACAATCCTCATGATGAGCCGGCTCACTATGCCGTTATCCTCAGCCGAACCAGGACCTGACCATGCCTGACATCAAAATCAGTCTCCTCGAGGAAATCGAGGCCCGTTCCGCCATGCCGGCGCTTGCCGAAGTGCTGTCCGATTGCGTTGAGGGTGGCGCATCCGTCGGCTTCATGCAGCCCTATCCGCCGCAGGCAGCGCTCGCCTACTGGCAGGGCGTTGCCGATGCGGTCGCCGCCGAGGAAACGCTGTTGATGGTCGCCGAAGACGAAGGGCGGATCGTCGGGACCGTCCAGGTCGGTGTCGCGCAGATGCCCAACCAGCCGCATCGCGGCGACCTGAAGAAGCTGCTCGTCCATCGCGCCGCCCGCGGCAAGGGCGTCGCCCGGCTGTTGATGCAGGCCGTCGAGCAGGAAGCAGCTCGGCGCGGCAAGACGCTGCTGGTGCTTGACACGGCAACCGGCAGCGAAGCCGAAGCGATCTATCCGCGACTTGGATGGGAGCGCGTCGGCGTCATCCCCGATTATGCGATGTGGCCGGAAGGCGGCCTTTGCGCCACCACGCTCTTCTACAAGCGCATCGCGGCTTAGGGATTGTTGCTCTTTTTTTGCATGCGCCCCTCATCCCGACCCTCTCCCCGCTTGCGGGGAGAGGGTGAACGGGAGGCTGCCGCATGTCTCCTTCGCCCCGCGTGCGGGGAGAAGGTGGCCGGCAGGCCGGATGAGGGGCGTCCGCGGCGGTAGCCAGCGGCCCGGACCCTGGGCTAGGTTGACGACGCTTCTTTGCTTCGCCAACTCAACCGGGACATTGCCATGCGCGTTTTCTTTTCCGACGACCACAAGCTCCGCGACGCCAGGACCGAACTGTTCGGCGGAGAGCTCGTGTCGCCGTTCGAAGCGCCGTTTCGGGCCGAATGGATCCTCGCGGCGGTGAAGGAAGCGGGCTTCCGTGACGTTGTCGCGCCGGCTCGCCATGGGTTGGAAACGGCCGCCAAGCTGCACGCGGCCGACTATCTCGAATTCCTCGAAACCGCCTGGTCGCGCTGGGTCGCCGACGGCTATCGCGGCGAGGCGATCCCGACCAGCTTTCCTGCCCGCCGCATGCGCCAGCACCCGCCCAGGGATATCGACGGCGCACTTGGCTACTACGCCTTTGCCGCGGAAACGTCGATCACCGAAGGCACCTATGCGGCCGCGCGAGCGGCGATGGATTGCGCGCTTTCGGCGGCCGAGCACATCAATGGTGGCGCAAAAGCAGCCTTCGCGCTTTGTCGTCCGCCCGGCCATCACGCGGCGATCGATCTCTACGGTGGCTATTCGTTCATCAACAATGCCGCCTGCGCCGCTGAGCGTCTGCGCGATCTCGGTGCCGCCAGGGTGGGCGTGCTCGATGTCGATTTCCATCACGGAAACGGCACTCAGGACATTTTCTACGAGCGTGGCGACGTCTACTTCGCCTCCCTGCATGGCGATCCCGTCGACGCCTTCCCTTATTTTCTCGGCTTCGCCGACGAGGAGGGGGCAGGCGAAGGGCTCGGCTCCACGAAGAACTACCCGCTGCCGCGCGGCACCGAATTCGCCGCCTGGTCGGCCGCGATGGACGATGCGCTTCACCGCATCGAAGCCTTCGGCGCCGAAGCGCTGGTGGTCTCGCTCGGTGTCGACACCTTCGAGCGCGATCCGATTTCGACATTCAAGCTGAAGTCGGAGGACTATCTTCTCATGGGCGAGCGGTTGAAGAAGGCCGCCCTGCCTGTTGTCGTCTGTATGGAGGGCGGTTATGGCGTGCCGGAAATCGGGCTCAACGTTGCCAATGTGCTCAAGGGCATTGCCTCCTGAGCTGCTCCGGCCGTCAGGCGGTAATGAAGATTTTTCCCGGCTCCCTGTTGACCTCAACTTTGCTTGAGGTCGTAGGCATGTTTCTGCCCGCTGCCGAATGGTCGCCGGTGGGCCTTGAAGAGACACGTAAGGGAGAATTTCATGAGCAGCAGCACACAGGCTGACGTCATCGCGCCACTCTATCGCATCAACAAATTCGTCGTCCCTGCGTCGGCGCGAGCCGATTTCGTGGACCTGGTGGAAAAGACGCTTGCGGTCATCCGCAGCCAGGAAGGCTACGTCAAGGATCTGTTCCTCGAGCAGCATGCCGGCCCGGGAAAGTTCAACTTCTGCACCATGATCGAATTTGCAAGCGAAGAGTTTGCGCCGAAGGTCGCAGCAGCGATTGGCGCGTTCGATAGGAGCCTTGGTATCGATCGTGCGGCTCTGATGGAAAAGCTCGGCGTCGAGACCGATTCCGCCAGCTACAAGAGTTTCCAGGCGGCCTGACATTCCGTCGCTCCGGCCTCTCTGCCGGACCGGCACCCGACGCGTCGATCGTGACGCGTCAGGATCGCTGTGGCGATGCGGATTAGGAAACGAAGAAGGTGGACAGGCCCTGGCCGGCCGCAAAGGCCATGTAGGCGAGAACGGTGAAGTAGATCGTCGTGGCAATCAGGAACAGATAGCCGCCGGCGACCATCAGCCCGTCGCGTTGGATGATGCCGAGCGACAGGAGCAGGATGGCAATGCCCGGCAGCGTGTTTGACAGCGGGATGAGGCCGAGCGGGAACATCAGGAGCACGCCACCGGCCATGATCATCAGGCCGTTGAAACGGTTCATCAGCGCCCCTTGCGTCAGGAAGCCGAAGCGCGGCCGCACGAAACGGTCGAGCTTGGAGACGAGCGCCGCCCCCTTCTTGAGCGTCGGCACCAGTTTTTCCGTCTCGATCTGCCGGTCGAGGATGCGTTGCGGCATCCAGGGCAGGCGGTTGAGCGTGATCGAAATCGAAATCAGGATGATGGCCGCGCCGAAAACGGTGCTGACGCCGGGAATGGAAACCGGCAGCAGAAACGGCAGCGTCAGCAGTGCGCACAAGAGCAGAAAGCCCTGTTCGCCGATCCCCGTCATCAGGTCGCGAAGGGTGATCGTGTTGCCGCGGATGGAGCCGATCATGCCGTTCAGCGTGTCGCTGAGACTGCGTTGCGTGTCGCCAAACTCGATTGCCATCAGATCGTCCGCCTCGATTTTTCCAGAACGCCCTTGCTATCAACGGCGTGTGAAGGATCGGTTAGTGTCCGGCCGTTTCGTGACTTCGTTGCGGCCGATGCGCCATTTGTCGTCAAACCGTGGCATCAGTGGGACGCCTCTTCATCTTCCTGCCGCAATCGCTAGTATGAAGCACTTTAGAGCACGAATAGGGACCATTGATTCTATGATCAAGAAATGCGCCATATTGGCTGTTGCGGCCATCTATCTCTCGGGATGCACGACCACCGATCCCTATACGGGTGAGCAGAAGATGTCGAACACGGCCGGTGGCGCGCTGATCGGCGCGGGCCTCGGTGCGGCGACCGGCCTTCTCGTTGGCGGCAGTGCTGCAGGGCGGCGCGATGCAGCGCTCGTCGGCGCCGGCATCGGCGCGCTCGGCGGCGGCCTCGTCGGCAACTACATGGACAGCCAGGAATCGGAACTGCGCGCCCAGCTGCAGGGTACCGGCGTTTCGGTCACCCGCGCCGGCGACCGCATCATCCTGAACATGCCGTCGAACATCACGTTTGCCACCGACCGCGACCAGGTAATCCCGGCCTTCTACGACACGCTGAACTCCGTGGCGATCGTGCTGCGCAAGTTCAACAGAACCTTGATCGACGTCGACGGCCATACCGATTCCACCGGCAGCGCCTCGCACAACCAGGGCCTCTCCGAGCGCCGCGCCGCGTCCGTTGCCAACTATCTGGCAAGCCAGGGCGTCGACCAGCGCCGCATGGCCACCATGGGCTTCGGCCCGCAACGGCCGGTCGCCTCCAACAGCACTGAAGCCGGCCGGGCGCAGAACCGCCGCGTCGAAATCTCGATCGCGCCGATCAAGCAGGGCTGATCGGATCGCATCGATCGCTGATATCGAAGGGTCGCGCCGCAACCGGTGCGGCCCTTCTTCTTTTCGGGTAACTCAGCGGCAGTGGCGTCAGAAGCGGTAGCGCAAGAGCCGCCCCATCCGGTGCAGGGTGGGAACCATGCTGAAGACGTGGACGGCGATGCGGGCTGCGGCCGACATCCTGTCGATCTGGCCCGGATCGTAGGCCGTGACCTCTTCCAAAAGGCTGAGACCCGGCACCTGGCGCTCCAGCATGCGGGGATCGTCGATACCCCAGGAAAGCGCGGCACCCGTGGCGCGGATGGCCGGATTGAAGCGCAGCAAATGCAGGCCGAGATGGCTGTATCCGTCGAAGACGATCTCGCCAGCGGGCAAATGATCGACAAGACGCCGGAGCAGGCGGTAGACGTCGTCTGCCGCCAGATAGGGCAGGAGGCCTTCGGCGACGACGATCGCCGGCCTGTCGTCTGGTATGGTCGCAAGCCATCCCGCCTCCGTCACCGATGATCCGATCAATGTGGTGTTGGCGCGATCCGGATAGAGCCGGCGGCGCAAGGCAATCACATCAGGGAAATCGATGTCGAACCACCGCACCTCGGGCGCCGGGTCGATGCGGAAAACACGGCTGTCGAGGCCGCAGCCGAGATGGAGGACGGTGGCATCCGGGTTCCGGGTGATGAAGGATTGCGTCCATTGGTCGACCAGATAGGCGCGCAGGGCGATGCCGATCGTCATGTCGTGGCCGACGTCGAGATGTGGTGCCGCCTGCCCGAGCCGCCGCATGGCATCGGCGGCGAACCGGTCGCCGAGCAACGAATCGGGCAGCGCGCTTTCGGCGGCCTTTGCCTGCAGAGTGATCAGCAGCGTTTCCCGAGCACCACTCAGGCCGATCCCGTCGGCATCCATCGTTTCCTCCACTAGAGCATTTCCAGGAAAAGTGCGAAGCGGTTTTCCGTCAGAAAATGCGTAGAAACAAAGCGATAGGGCGTTACTATGAATCCGTTTACACCGGAAATGCCCTAAAGTGCCGCGTGTCCGATAGGACCCGTAGAGGACGTCGCAGCGCTTCAAGCCTGCCGCATATTTTATCCCCGAATCCGATTCAATTTAAGGGTTTATGCAGGGCAGGCGGCCGAGGAGGCGATGGCGCAGATCTGCGTCTTACGCGTCAGCGGCTCTTGCCGCTCGCGCCCGGCGGACGCGCCTCGCCGTCAGCATCGCCAGCGCCGGCGCCAGCGCAAACAGCCAGAAGAGCCACTGCGTCGCGCGCGCGACGCCTTCGGCGCTGCTCGCCTCGATACCCGCCAGGTTGGCGGTCAGGCCGGCAAGCGCGGCGCCGAGGGCAGCGGCGAAAAGCTGCACGGTGGTGATCGAGCTCGATGCTTTCTCCTCTTCGCCCTTGGGCGCCAGCTCGTAGACGGCCGTGACGATATGCGGCCAGGCGAAGCCCATGCCGAAGCCGACCGCCGTGATGCCGATGGACAGCGGTATTGCGATGGTGGCGAAGCCGAAACCGGTCATCGGCATGAACACGGCGATCAGCGCAAGGCCGGCAAAGCCGAAGCCTGGTCCGGCGAAAATCGTGCGCTGCGCCCTGTCGCCATGCCAGTGCGCGCTCGTCATCGATCCGGCGGTCCAGCCGATCGACATCAGCGCGGCGATGTAGCCGGCTACAAGTGGCGACAGCCCATGCAGTTCCTGCAGCAGATAAGGCACGTAGATCTCCGGCTGCATGCCGATCATCAGAAGCGTGATCGTCGCATAAAGGGCTGCCAGTGGGGCGGTTATGGTGAAGCTGCCGGTCGGCAGGAGCTTGCCGACGGCCCGGCGTTCGGCGAAGAGAAGCACGGCGAACATCAGGCAGGCCGCGCCGACGGAAGCAAGCTGTTCGGCCGATGTCGACAGTGTGCTGGCGATCGACAGCGCAAGGACAATGCCGATGAGAAGCAGGAGCTGCAGCACCGGCAGCGGGCTGCGGCTGCCTTCGGAGGAGGCGTTGCGCGGCAATGTCCAGAAGGCCAGCGCCGCCAGAAGTGCGGTCAGCGGCAGCAGCGACCAGAAGGCCGCGCGCCAGGTGGCAAACTCCGCAAACATGCCGCCGACGGCCGGGCCAATCAGCGTTGCCGTGCCCCAGGTCGCCGAGATCAGGCCGATGGCGCGGGTCCAGAGAACAGGCGCAAACACCAGGCGGATAACGCCATAGGCGAGGGCGTAGAGCAGGCCGCCGCCAAAGCCCTGGATTGCCCGGCCGCCGAGCAGCAGCAGCATATCGGGGGCAGAGGCACACAAGAGCGTGCCGAGCCCGAAGACCAGCGCGCCGATCGCATAGGCCGATCCGGCGCCGACGGCGGCAAGCAGCCGGGCCGAGAGCGCCGCGCCAAGGATGGAGGCAGCGACGAAGACTGTGGTGCTCCAGGCATAATATTCGAGCCCGCCGATCTCGCGCACGATCGACGGCATGATGGTGGTGACGACATAGATGTTGAGCGCATGCAGAGCCACGCCGCCGCTCAGAACGATGGAGTGGATGGCGTTTTCGCCTGACAAGAGCGCGAGCCAGCCGCTCTCGGCCTTCTCGGTGGTTTCAGGTGTCTTGTCGAGCATATGTCTGCGCCTTTCCTGTGCGTCACGACGGTGCATCTCGACTGCGGCGCATCTGTCTGCGCCCGTCGACATGACCCTTCGGTCGCAAGAGAACGCTCCCGCCTTGAACAGGGCCGGGGAGCCGCTCTATCCGTTTGTTGCCACGCATGTCCCGGCGGAAGACCGCCTCGCGCTTTTCCCTGGAAATGTTCTAAGTCAATGGACCGCAGCGTCACCGAGATGGGTGAGCTTGTCCGGATTGCGAACGATGAAGATATCGTTGACGTTTCCATCGCCGTCATAGCCGAAGGAAACGCTGGCGGCGATATCATTTTCATCCTCGCCCCGGAGCACAATGCCGCGGCCGCCGTTGATCTCGGCGATTTCCCAGGTGTAGTGCGCCCAGTATTCGGTGAGCCGGTCAGCGATGAAGGCAACCACGGTCTCCTTGCCAGCGAGCACGCCGAGCACGGTCGCCACCTTGCCGCCGCCGTCGGCTGTCAGGCGCACGTCGGCGGAGAGCAGGCTCGAAAGGCCGGCAATGTTGCCGCCGTGGATCGCCGCGTGAAAAGCTGACAGCAATTCGTCCTGGCGTTCGCGCGGCGTCTGGTGACGGCTCTTTTGCACCCCGATATTGCTCTTGGCGCGCGACACCAGCTTGCGCGCTGCTGCCTCCTGCATGTCAAGCGTTTCGGCAACCTCCTCATAGGGTTGCCCGAAGATCTCGTGCAGCAGATAGGCAGCCCGCTCCTTCGGCGTCAGCCGCTCCAGCATCAGGAGGAAAGCGGTGGTGAGCGACGAGGTGAGCGCCAGCTTTTCCTCGGCATTGTCTTCGCTTGCCGTGTGGATCGGTTCCGGCAGCCAGGCCCCGACATAATCGACGCGCTTGCGGTGCGCCGCCTTCAAAAGGTCGAGGCAGCGGCGGGTGCAGGCCGTCGTCAGCCAGGCGGCCGGCGTTTCGATCGCCTTTTGATCGGCTTCCTGCCACTTGACGAACGTGTCCTGCACCGCGTCTTCCGCGTCCGCGCGTGACCCGAGGATGCGGTAGGCAAGTCCGAGAAGGCGCGGACGCGCCGCTTCAAAGATATCGATACTGTTCATGCCACCCATCTCAGCGCCTTGGTTACAGTTCAAACGGCCGATGGCCGCGATCGTTGCTCATGACCGTCTGACGATTGGCATCGCGCAGCTGTGACGTCGGCTTGAAAATTTTCTCAGATCTTTGGCGGGTAGGTGTGCTCGTTGCCGCGGAAGTCGGTAACGGTGTAGCAGCCGCCGCCGTCCGCCGCGATCGACGCGGCGCTGATAACTGCCTTGCCGTGGCCGCCGGGTATATCGAGGATATAGGCTGGCTGGCAAAGGCCGGAGACCCGGCCGCGCAGCGACGCGACAAGGGCCTGGCCTTCCTCGATTGACAGCCGGAAGTGGCTGGTGCCGGGCGCAAGGTCCGGATGATGCAGATAATAGGGCTTGATGCGGGTTTCGACGAAGGCGCGCATCAGGCTGGCCAACACGTCCGCATCGTCGTTGACGCCTTTCAGAAGCACCGACTGGCTGACCATGACGATGCCGGCATCGATCAGCCGGGCCGAGGCGTCGCGCGCTTCCGGCGTCAGTTCACGCGGATGGTTGGCATGCAGCGCCACATAGGTCGCCTTGCCACTCGCCTTCAGCGCCGCGACAAGATCGGCATTGATGCGCTCGGGCTCGACCACTGGCACGCGCGTATGAAAGCGGACGATCTTGACATGGTCGATCGGCTTCAGCCGTTCCATGATTTCGGCAAGACGGCGCGGCGACAGCACCAGCGGATCGCCGCCGGTGAGGATGACCTCCCAGATCTCCTCATGCTCAGTGATATAGGCGATCGCCGCGTCGAGTTCGGCCGGCGTCAGCGTGCCCAGTCCCTGCGGGCCGACCATTTCGCGGCGGAAGCAGAAGCGGCAATAGACCGGGCAGACATGCACCGCCTTCAAGAGCACGCGATCGGGATAGCGGTGGACGATGCCGGCAACGGGGCTATGCGGTTTGTCGCCGATCGGATCCTCGCGCTCCTCGGGCAACAGCGTCAGCTCGGCGGAATCCGGCACGAACTGGCGGGCGATCGGGTCGTTCGGGTCGTTACGGTCGATGAGTTTTGCGATCACCGGGCTGATGGCCACGGCATAGCGCTCGGCCACACGCGAAACGGCGCCGTGCTGCGACGGTTCGACAAGGCCGGCGTCGACGAGTTCTCCGGCCGTCTTGATCGGGCGGTGGACGTTCATGATGCCGTCTCCGCCACCGGCGCCCAGAGCACCTGGTCGATGCGCGTCGCACCGGTCGCCAGCATGACCAGGCGGTCGAAGCCGAGCGCGATGCCGCTGGCTTCGGGCATAATGGCGAGCGCTGCCAGAAAGTCCTCGTCGAGCGGGTAGGTTTCGCCATAAACGCGGGACTTTTCCGCCATTTCCATCTCGAAACGGCGGCGCTGCTCGGAAGCATCGGTCAGTTCACCGAAGGCATTGGCGAGTTCGACACCGCAGGCATAGAGCTCGAAGCGTTCGGCGACACGGCGGTCGCGCGCGGTCGGCCGGGCAAGGGCTGCTTCTGCAACGGGGTATTCATCGAGGATCGTGGCGCGGCCGAAGCCGAGATGCGGTTCGACCTTTTCGACAAGCACGCGGCTGAAGAGATCCGCCCAGGTGTCGTCGGCGGCAACCCGCAGGCCCGCCGATCTCATGGCGGCGGCGAGCATCTCGCGGTCGGTTCCGCCATCGGGCGCGATCGAGGCGAGCAGGTCGATGCCAGCAAAACGCGCGAAGGCTTCGGCCACCGCCAGCCGTTCCGGCGCGGCGAAGGGGTCTGAGGTGCGGCCCTGGAAGGTGAACTGGTGCGTGCCCGTCGTCTCCGCCGCGAGCGCCAGGATCTCGGCACAGTCACGCATCAGCGTCTCGTAGGTCTCGCCGGCCCGATACCATTCGAGCATGGTGAACTCAGGATGGTGCAACGGCCCGCGTTCACGGTTGCGGTAGACATGGGCAAAGCAGGCGATGCGTTTCTCGCCGGCGGCGACCAGCTTCTTGCAGGCAAACTCGGGCGACGTGTGCAGATAGAGCGGATGGGCCGAGTCGTCATGGTTGAGCGCCTCGGTGGCAAAGGCGTGCAGGTGAGCCTCGTTGCCGGGTGAAATCTGCAGCGTCGCGGTGTCGACTTCGATGAAGTCGCGCGCGTCGAAGAACCGGCGCAAAGCCGACTGGATCCGGTTGCGCCCGAGAAGAAACGGACGCCGGTCGGCATGGACATCAGGCGTCCACCAGGGTGAGGCATGCGACATGGTCGTTCGGTCCAGGCTTTCTTCGCGCCCCAGGGCTTTCTTCGCGCCAATGCCGGCGCAGGCTGGCTATTTGCACGAAATTAGGGTAGTGGCGGCGCGATATCATATTTTCGCGTCTTTCGGGGCCGGCTTTCCCGGCGCGCCGTGTCGCGCATACCTCTGTTACAAGGAAGACTAATGGTCAAGGTCATCGCTTCATCTGTCCGCAAGGGCAACGTTCTCGACGTTGACGGCAAGCTCTATGTCGTTCTTACCGCGCAGAACTTCCATCCGGGCAAGGGCACGCCGGTCACCCAGGTCGACATGCGCCGCATTTCCGACGGCGTGAAGGTCTCCGAGCGCTACCGCACGACCGAGCAGGTCGAGCGCGCCTTCGTCGAAGACCGCGAGCACACCTTCCTTTATGAAGATGGCGAAGGCTTCCACTTCATGAACCCGGAAAGCTACGACCAGCTGGTCATGACCACCGACGACATCGGCGACCTCAAGGCCTACCTGCAGGAAGGCATGGCCTGCATTCTTTCGATCCACGAAGGCCTGGCGATCGCCATCGACCTGCCGCGTCACGTGACGCTCGAAATCACCGAGACCGAGCCGGTCGTCAAGGGCCAGACGGCATCGTCGTCCTACAAGCCGGCGGTTCTTTCGAACGGCGTTCGCACGCTCGTGCCGCCGCATATCCAGGCCGGCACCCGCGTCGTCATCGCGACCGAAGACGGCTCCTATGTCGAGCGCGCCAAGGACTGACACGGTCTGAAGACCGGCACGATCGAACGATCGCATGAAACGGGGACGGCAGGTAGAACCTGCCGTCCCCGTCGTCGTTTCTTCGACAGACCTTTTCCTTGGTCGTTGACATCCCAGGGGGCAGAACCCTTTGCGCGGCCACGGCGTTCCGTGCGCGTCGGCGCGCGCCGTGACCTGCAGGCCGTGCCAAAGGCTCGATAAGCAACCACAAATTTAGGGGGAGCATTTCGAAAAACGGGTGCTAGGATGCCGGCGCACCGACGTTTCTGTCACGAGAGGGTCCGCATGTTTCCATTGTCGCACATGATGAAGTCGTTCATTCGCAAGGGTCGCCTGACGGTGATCGACGCCGATGGCAAGAGGCACATTTTCTCCGGCGAGCCCGGACCTCACGTGACGATGCGGCTCACCGACAAGAAGCTCTATCGCAGCCTCGTCTTCAATGCGGAGCTGGCGGCCGGCGAGGCCTATATGGACGGCACCATGCGCTTCGAGGAAGGCTCGACGCTCAAGGATTTCCTGACGCTGTTTTCGATCAACCGGTTGTCGCTCGGCTCCTACCCGATCCAGAAGGTGCTGCGCGCGATCAAGATGCGCTTCCGCAAGCGCCAGCAGGCCAATCCCAAGGGCAAGGCACAGGAGAACGTCGCCCATCACTATGACCTCGGTAACGACTTCTACAAGTTGTTCCTCGACGAGAACATGCTCTATTCCTGCGCCTATTTCCGCGAGCCGGACGAGAGCCTGGAAAAGGCCCAGCGCAACAAGCTGCGCCTGCTCGCTTCCAAGCTCTGCCTGGAGCCGGGCATGAAGGTGCTCGATATCGGTTCCGGCTGGGGCGATCTGGCCATGTACCTGGCCAAGCTCGAAAACGTCGAGGTGCTTGGCGTCACGCTTTCGAAGGAACAGCAGGCGCTGGCGACCCAAAGGGCAAAGGCCGCAGGGCTTGCCGACCGCGTTCGCTTCGAACTCAAGGACTACCGCGATGTTCAGGGGCCATTCGACCGTATTGTTTCCGTCGGCATGTTCGAGCATGTCGGCGTGCATCACTACGACGAGTTCTTCAAGAAACTCAATGCCTTGATGCCGGATGACGGCGTGGCCGTGCTGCATTCGATCGGTCACATGAGCCCGCCGGGCATGGCGAGCGCGTGGCTGCGCAAGTACATCTTCCCCGGCGCCTATTCGCCGGCACTTTCCGAGGTCTTCGACGTTGTCGAGCGCAACAGCCTCTGGGTCTCCGATCTCGAATTCCTGCGGGTGCATTACGCCACCACGCTGGCGCATTGGGGCGCGCGGTTCGAAGCCAACCGCGACAAGGTGATCGCGATGTATGACGAGCGCTTTGCCCGCATGTGGGAGTTCTATCTGATCAGCGCCGAGATGATGTTTCGCACCGGAAGCCAACTCGTCTTCCACATGCAGCTGTCGCGGTCGCGCGACGCGGCGCCGATCGTGCGCGATTACATCACCGACCGCCAGCGCGACTTCATAGAACGCGAGCAGGCGCTCGACCTCAACATCTGACCGGCTTTTCTGCCGGTCAGTCTCCGTTCCAGCGCAGTCGCTTGTAGTCGAAGCCGAATTCGAGGGTCGGCTTGACGATCGAGAAGAACGGCGAGAGGTCGAAGTCGCGCGGCGTGTAGAGCGAGTAATGGCGGATATGCAGGATTTCTTCGCGTGAATAGGTGGAGGTTGCCGATGCCCGCCCTGGTGCGCGCGTAACCTCCGGCAAGATCGGGTATCGTATCTGCTCGAAGGCTTCGGCAATCAGCGTCGAGCAGATCGCCCGCGTCGGATCGCCGGAGCCGAGCGCCAGCAGGCGTCGTCGCCAGCGCACCGGCACCGGCGGTGCCGGCATGAAATAGCGCAGCATGTCGAGAATGTTCTTCAGGTCGTACTTCATGCCGAGCCGGGAGATCATGAAGCCGACCAGCGCGGACCGGTCGTCGGGCGTCAGCGCCACCGGTCGGCAGATGCGGGTGTTGAACGACGCATATTTCTTCAATGGCACGGCGACACAGCCTTCCCCGATGTTCACTTCGATCAGCTGTGGCCTTTCGATGATCGGCAGGGTTGCCTGGTCCAGCGTCAACGGCATCTGGTCGCCGGCAAAAAACGCCGCGTGCGACCAGGTCGACTGGGTCAGATACTTGATCGCAGCGGAAACCTTCTGGTTGCCCTCGATCAGCAGGACGTCGCCGGGGCGCAGCGTGCGTGCCAGCGTTTCCTGGTCGGATGGCGTGTAGGGTTCATAGCCAAGCGTCTGCGTCTGCAGCCTGGCGGCCATGCGGGCGCCAAGCCGGTCCAGAAACGTATCCTTGCTTTCGGAAAGCGGGTAGATGGTCTTCATGGAGGCGATTGCTCCAGCGACGGGAGAGGGATTCGCATGCACGTATATGGTGGCCGAGCCGCGACACTCTGTCGAGTGATTGTCGCGTGATTGCATGGCTTTGGCCTTGACGCACATTCTCGGGGTTTCTATTTTAGAATAATTCTAAAGAAGGTTTTTCGTCGATGTTCTCCCGTCTCTTCTCCCGCTCCAAACGTCCGTTTCTCTCCCTCAACGAACAGGAAATCCTGGCGCTGGCGATTTCCTCCGAGGAGGATGATGGCCGCATCTATCTCGCCTACGCCGATGCGCTCAGAGAAAAATATCCGCACTCGGCAAAAGTGTTCGAGGAGATGGCCGAGGAAGAGAGCCATCATCGGCAATGGCTGATCGACATGCATGTGCAGCGTTTCGGCAACCGCATCCCGCTTATCCGCCGCGAGCATGTTCGCGACTTTCCCGATCGCAAGCCCGACTGGCTGATCGGAGAAATGCCGATCGAAAAGGCGCGCGCGGAAGCCGAGGCAATGGAGGAGACGGCGCACCGTTTCTATGTCGAAGCGGCAGCGCGCACCCAGGATGCGGCGACACGCAAGCTGCTGGGCGATCTCGCCATCGCGGAAAAATCGCATGAATCGCTTGCCCGAAGGCTGGGCGAAAAGCACACGCCGAACGATGTGCGCGAGGAGGAGGATCAGACCGCCCGCCGGCAGTTCATCCTGACTTACGTTCAGCCGGGGCTGGCGGGGCTGATGGACGGCTCGGTATCGACGCTGGCGCCGATCTTCGCGGCGGCTTTTGCCACTCAGGATACCTGGCAGACCTTTCTCGTCGGCCTGTCCGCCTCCGTCGGTGCGGGGATTTCCATGGGCTTCACTGAAGCGGCCCATGACGATGGCAAGCTCTCCGGACGCGGTTCGCCGATCAAGCGCGGCCTTGCTTCGGGCATCATGACGGCGCTCGGTGGTCTCGGGCACGCGCTGCCCTACCTCATTCCGCATTTCTGGACGGCGACCATCACGGCGGCAGTCGTTGTCTTCTTCGAGCTTTGGGCGATCGCGTTCATTCAGAACCGCTATATGGAAACGCCGTTTCTGCGCGCCGCATTCCAGGTTGTGCTGGGCGGCGGGCTGGTGCTGGCCGCGGGCATCCTGATCGGCAATGCCTGATCAGGCGTACGCTTGAAACGAAGAAGGGCCGGTTCGACCGGCCCTTTCATGAAACTCTATTGCTGCGCTATCAGTTGCCGACCGAGCCGACGACCAGTTCCGCTCCGTTGTCGATGGTCACCCAGCGACCGCTGTTGAACGAAGCCTGGCGCTTGAGATAGCGGTAGGGCGTCTGGGTCCAGAGCTTCACGCCGTTTTCGAGATTGTCGAGCACGAAGTCGCCCTGGGCGGTGCGCACCGTCAGAACCGCGTGGCCTTCGCCGTCGGGTTTGCGAACGACGGTGATCAGCAGCTCGCCTGCGGAAAAGCCCTTGCGCATCAGGCGCTTGCGCTTTTCGAGGACAAAGTCCTCGCAATCGCCGGCGTCTTGCGGGTAAGCCCAGACTTCATCCCTGCCGAAGAGCTCCTGATCGGTGACCGGTGTGATCTCCCGGTTCACCTGGGCGTTGACCTGACGGATCGTCGCCCAGCCGCGTTCGGTGACGCGCGGTGCCACGGTCGCCTTCGACTTGACGTTGCATTCGCCCTTGTGCTTCTGGCAGAACTCGTAATGTCCGATTGGCTGCGACGTAACCGAGCCAGTCTGCATCCAAGGAGTGGATCCCGCCTGTGCGGGAATTGCCGTGTTCGCTGAAATGAAAAGTGCGCAAAACGCCGCGATACTTCCCTTAACTCCAGTCCAAGACGCCATTCATGTCCCCTGCGTAACGCGGTATGCCGAACTCTCATGTTCGGACGTATTCGCGCAATCCTGAGTTGCGGGCAGCTTGTTCAGGTCTTCCGCCTCACGCTGCTCTAATCGTTAATAAAGAGTTAATAGCGTTGGGGTCGGAGAGTCAATCTACTGATTCGGGCATTGGACTTTATGGTTAAAGTCGTTGCCGGAAAGCAGCGCAAAGCCCTGCACCGCAGGGGATCTGCAGCGCATGGAGCCGAAAATCGGGGGGAGAAGGGGTGTCGCGCGCCGTCCTTGCGGCTTAAACCGAAGGCAGCATGTTGCCGATTGCCTGCTTCATTTTAGCAATGTCTTCCTCGCGCGAAAGACGATGGTCGCCGTCGCGGATCAGCGTCATGACGACGTCGTCTGCGGGCAGATGCTCCATCAGTTTCAGCGCGTGCGTGTGGGGGACGTCGGGGTCGCGCATGCCCTGGAGGATGTGAACCGGGCAGCCGGTGGTGATCGTGCCGACGAGCACGCGGTTGTCGCGGCCATCCTCGATCAGGGCGCGCGTATAGATGTTGGGCTCGGGGCTGTATTCGGACCGTTCCTCGAAATAGCCGCGCTCTTCAAGCGAGCGCTGCTCTGTCTCGGTCAGGTTCGGTTCGATGAGGTCGGCGGTAAAGTCGGGGGCGGGGGCGATCAGCACCAGCCCGGCGACGCGCTCGCCCATGCCGCGCAGGCGCAGTTCCTGGATCAGCCTGAGGGCGATCCAGCCGCCCATCGACGAGCCGATCAGGATCAGGCGTTGCTTGGGCGCCGCGTGTTCGACCACGGCAAGGCTCTCCTCCAGCCAACGCGAGATCGTTCCGTCCTTGAAGGCGCCGCCGGAGGCGCCATGGCCGGAATAGTCGAAGCGGATGCAGTCGGTTGCGCGGTCTCTCGCCAGGTGTTCCACCGCGACGGCCTTCGTGCCCGTCATGTCGGAGCGGTAACCGCCGAGCCACACGAGAGCCGGCCTTTCGGAGGGCTTTTGCGCGCGCAGAATCCGCATGGCGATGCGTCGACGGGCGGCATCCTTGCCAACCTCGATGAAGGTCGTTTCGGTTTCGGCTGTCGTCGTTTGCATCGCAATTCTCTCCAAATGCCCGGATTGGCGGCGAATTTCTTTCTAAAACAGATTCGTCTTGGCTTCGACAGGTGGTGATTTTCCCTGCAAGCCATGCTATTGACTCTCGCGTCGCAATTCACACATTGCCGTCGGCGGCAGATTGAAGCATTTCGGCCAAGGCCGCGCCGACTATTAATTGAACCGCATTTCGGAAACAGCTCGAGGAGAGTACGACCATTCGCAGACCGTTCAAAACGGACGCCCCCGTCAAGGAGGGACCGCGCTCAAACAAGGAAATCCGGGTACCCCGGGTTCAGCTTATCGATGCCGAAGGCCAGAATATCGGTGCCGTCCCGATCGACCAGGCGCTCCGCATGGCGGAAGAGGCCGGTCTTGATCTGGTTGAGATCGCACCGAACTCCGAACCGCCGGTGTGCAAGATCCTCGATCTCGGCAAGCTGAAATACGCCAACCAGAAGAAGGCGGCCGAAGCGCGCAAGAAGCAGAAGATCGTCGAGATCAAAGAGATCAAGATGCGTCCCAACATCGACACGCATGACTATGAAGTGAAGATGCGGGCGATGAATCGTTTCTTTGAAGAAGGCGACAAGGTCAAGGTGACCCTGAAGTTCCGCGGTCGCGAAATGGCGCACCAGGAACTCGGCATGAAGCTCCTGCTTCAGGTCAAGGACGACACCCAGACGATCGCCAAGGTCGAAGCCGAGCCGAAGCTCGAAGGCCGCCAGATGATGATGGTCCTCGCTCCGCGTTGACCGCCGCTGTCGGACGGATCGTCCGTGCAACGTATCAGGTAGGAAGCCGCCCTTGGGGCGGCTTTTTGCGTTTGAGCGCATCCCGATGTCCCAAACGATCTCCGGTGGCGTCATTCTCTGCGCCTTGCTGACAGAATGCTGACAACCGGCCTCAGCGACCTGTCAGCGGCGGCATGGCAATCTGGCGTCATCGAATTCAGGAGAAGGACGAAAATCATGTACGTCACGCTTCGAAAAGCTTTGCTTGTGTCCACCATGGGCGTTTGCGGCCTCGTCTCGGCGCCTGTCGGGTTCTCGCTGGTGGCCACCGGTCCGGCGCATCCATTTGCCATGTCCGCACTTGCCAGCGGCGACGACGACAACAGCGGTCGTGGCGGCAGTGATGATCGTGGCGGCGACGACCGCAGCAGCGAAGATCGCAGCCACGACGATCGGGACGATCACGGCGGCAACAGCGGCCGCGGCAGCGATCATGATGACAACGAGAACGACAACGATGATGACAACGATCATCGCGGTCGCCACGGCCATGACAATGCCAATGACGATGATGCGGACGATGATCGCGACAATGACCGCAATGACCGTGACGAAGTCACACTCAGCGTTTCCGAGGACAGCCTGCGCGGACTGCGCGACGGCTCATTGGTTGCAGTCGACAATCTCGGCCGTGCGCTTGAGGTGGAAGTCGAGTTCGAACACGGTCAGCGCGTGGTGACGGTCAAGCCGCATGGTGGCGATGCCCGCCGCAATCCGGGTCCCATTACCAGCGTTTCGATCGTGCCGGCTTCGGCTCGCTGATCTGAACAACGAATGTCCGGTGCATCCGCCCCCGTAGTGCACCGGAATGATGGGCTCCTTCCGCTTAACGCCCGCCCAGCGGATTGGCCCAAGGAACGCATGACCCCCTGCGCCGGAACCGACGCAGGGGGTCATGCGCTTTTCCATGTCTTGCCCACGCATCTGGCCTCTTGCGCTCGGCAGCGCAGGGGATCAGTCTGAGGCCAGACGAGCGAGGGGATTTTACAAGCGCATTGGGGGAATGCGCCTTCGGAATGCGGGCCGCCGGACGATGTCGCGAAGGACGCGGCGTTTTTCGCAAAGGTTTGAAAATGTGGAACTGGACGAAACCATGCCGATGACGCGACGAAATCTGATTGCGATGGCCTGCTGCTCGTTGCTGCTGTCGCTTGCGCCGCAGGTGGCAGGCATTTCCGCCTTTGCCAAGGACGGTCGCGATGATGACGACAGCAGCGGCAGCGGCAGCAGCGGCGGTAGCGGGTCGAGCGGGTCCAGCGGCCACGGCGGCGATGATTCCGACGACGACCGCAGCGGTCGCGGCGGCGGCGATGACGACGACAACAGTGGGCCTGGCGGCGGTCACGATGACGATGACGACAACTCCGGCCGCGGCCGGCGCAGCGATCAGGAACGGGCTCGCGACGGCGTCGAGAAGGGGCGTATCCTGGCGTTGAAAGATGTGCTGCGGCTCGTCGACGAGGACAAATACGGCGCAGTCATCGCTGTGGATCTGAGAAACAATGGCGAAGTCTACCGGCTGCGCACGCGCGACCGGCAGGGCACTATCCGAAATCTGCGTATCAATGCGCGCACGGGAAAATTCATGAACATATTCGGATTCTGAGGACAGAATGCGCATTCTTCTGGCGGAGGACGATCGCAACATCGCCACCCATGTGGTGACGAAGCTGGAGGCCGAAGGTTACGGCGTCGATACGCTGGCCAATGGTCCCGACGTGTGGGAGCAGGGTGAAAACGGCACCTATGCCGCGATCATTCTCGATCTGGGCCTGCCGGGCATGGACGGCCTGTCGATCCTCAAGCGCTGGCGCAAGGCAGGGCTGGAAACGCCGGTGCTGGTGCTGACGGCGCGCGGCTCCTGGATGGAGCGGGTCGACGGTTTCGACGCCGGGGCCGACGACTACCTGCCGAAGCCGTTTCGAGCCGAAGAACTGGTCGCGAGGTTGCGCGCGCTGCTCAGACGCGCCGGTCCGCGACTGCAATCCGTGCGCTCCGCCGGACGCTTCACCCTTGATGAAACGACGCGCCGGGTCACGTTCGACGGTCAGGTTCTGGAGTTGAGCCCGCTCGAGTACCGCATGATCGCGCTGTTCATGGAGCGAAAGGGCCAGGTTTTGACGCAGCTCGAACTGGCAAGTCACGTGCAGGGTCGAGAGGACGACGCGGCCAAGAATGCTGTCGAGGCGATGATTGCGCGGCTACGCAAGAAGACCGAGAGTTCGGCGATCGAGACCCGGCGGGGCTTCGGTTACCTGTTGCCGGACGACGGCAGATGATCCGTTCGCTTCGGCTGCGACTGGCGATCGGCGCGCTGATTGCCGTCGGCGTGGTGCTGCTGGTGGTCTGGTTCTCGCTTTCTCGCCTTTTTACCGATTATGTCGTCGGCCGCTATCGCGCGGAAATGATCACAACCGTCGATACGATTGCCGCCCAGGTGGTCGTCAGGGACGGCGAACTCGCTCTGCCGCGCGAGCCGGCGGATCCACGCTTTTCGCTGCCGGCCGGCGGTCGTTACTGGCAGCTCACGCCGAAAGCGGGCACGCCGATCCGATCTCGTTCCCTTTGGGATACCGTCATCGATACCAAGACCCCCTCCGCCGGTCATTACAAAGACTTTGTGGAACTCGAAGGTCCTGACGGCGCGCCGATGCTTGTTCATACCCAGACGCTGGCTCTCGGCGATGGCCCCGACGCCGAACGCTTTTCCGTTCAGGCCGGATTTGGTCGCCAGGAGCTCGACGATGCGCTCGAGTCATTTCACGGGCGGATGCGGCTGATGCTGCTTGCGACCGCCGCCGTGCTTGCCGGCGCAGCCTTCCTGCAGGGCGCACTCGGTCTGGCGCCGCTGCGAAAACTGCGTGAGCGGGCAGCGCTCGTGCGTGCCGGCAGTGAAAAGGACTTCGGTTCGGCCGGCCCCAGCGAGGTCGGACCCGTTGTCAACGAGATCAACCTGCTGCTGGCCGAGCGCGAGCAGGCCGTCGAGCGCGCCCGCGCTCGCGCCAGCGATCTCGCCCATGGCCTGAAGACGCCGTTGACCGTGCTTGCCCAGCTTGCCGAAAGCCTGCCCGACAACGAACGCCGGCTGGCCTTGCAGCAGGTCGATCTGGTACGCCAGCGTGCCGACCGGCAACTGCAGGCCGCCCGCATGGGCGTCGAGCGCATGGCGACCACATCGGTCGCCAGCATGGCGGGCAAGCTCGTCAGCGTGTTGCGGCCGGTCACCGCCGAGCGTGGCATCGCCTGGGACGTGACGATCGATCCTGGCCTGTCTCTCGATATGGATCCGGCCGATCTGGCGGAATGCCTTGGCAACCTGCTCGACAATGCCGTCAAATGGGCGCGCTCGCGCATCCGCGTTTCTGCCGCGCGCAACGACGATCGATTGCACATCGTCGTCGGCGACGACGGACCGGGCATCGCCGACGGCGATCGCGAGAGGGTGATGCAGCGGGGCGGCCGCGTCTTGGATGGCGAGGCTGGCCAGGTGCCCGGCACCGGGCTCGGCCTTGCCATCAGCGCGGATATCGCCGATGCCTATGGCGCGACGCTGACACTCGGGCAGTCGCCGCTCGGCGGGCTGGAGGCGGTCCTGACCTTTGAAACGGTGGGCCGGCGCAAGCGTCCGCGCGATCCGGTTTGATGCGGCCTGTCGCTTCTGCAGCGCTTCTTCGATTCCGCAGTTGCGCTTTTGGGGATGTCCGGGTATAAGCCCCCGTCCGAACGGTCCGGCAGGGCATGCCGTGGCCGTTCTTAACGCTGGAAATGGACCTCGTCTGTCCGTTTCGAATTCTTAAGAAAATGGAGTAGCAAAATGCCCAAGATGAAGACGAAATCGTCTGCCAAGAAGCGGTTCAAGATCACCGCTACCGGCAAGGTTCGTGCAGCTGCTGCTGGCAAGCGCCACGGCATGATCAAGCGTTCCAACAAGTTCATCCGCGACGCACGTGGAACCATGGTTCTCGCGGAGCCCGATGGCAAGAAGGTCATCAAGAACTACCTGCCCAACGGTCTCTAAGACTTTCAGGCATTTTGGACACGTTAAGGAGATCATGACATGGCACGTGTAAAACGCGGCGTAACCGCTCACGCCAAGCACAAGAAGACACTCAAGGCAGCCAAGGGCTTCTACGGCCGCCGCAAGAACACCATCCGCGCTGCAAAGGCTGCGGTTGATCGTTCCAAGCAGTTCGCTTACCGCGACCGCAAGGTCAACAAGCGCAACTTCCGCGCTCTCTGGATCCAGCGCATCAACGCTGCCGTCCGCGAATTCGGCCTGACCTACGGCCGCTTCATCGACGGCCTGAACAAGGCTGGCATCGAAGTCGACCGCAAGGTTCTGTCCGACATGGCTATCCATGAGCCGGCAGCATTCGGCGCCCTCGTCGAAGCTTCCAAGAAGGCGCTTGCCTACCTCAAGGAAGCCGGTACGACCAACGAGTTTGAAACCGCTGTTCGTTAAGCCAGCGTTTTCCCAAAACCGTTCTTGAATTTTGTTGGGAAACCCGCGCTGGCAGGGCTAGCGCGGGTTTTTCTTATTTTGCGAGACGAAAGTGCACGACGATCGAAGAGGGCCGCTTGCGGTTCCGCAGCTTGACGACGACGACATGGCGGCTCTGCTGGCAGCACTTGCCGGCGGATCGTCCCGTGTCGAGCACTGCCAGCTCAAGAAACGTGCGGTCTGGATCAAGCGTTACCAGCGCCTCGGTGCCCGTATCGGCCAACGCCTGCAGTGGCTTGCCTCGCGTCTGACCGGCGTTACCATTCTTCGCCCGGCGCCCATTCTTGATCCGCAGGGCATGCTCGACCGCGAGGTCCGGCAGATCAACGCTTTCTCCGTCGCCGGCTTCAAGACGCCGCAAATCCTCTATCGCGGCACGACGGCGCTGGTGCTTTCTCATCTGGGCCTGCCAGTCAGCAAACAAATGGGCGCATTGCGCGACACGGATGCCGACGGGCACGACGCGCTCCTGGTGCGCTGCGCCGCCGAGCTCGGCCGTCTGCATGCAGCAGGGCTTTGCCATGGCCGCCCGCATCCCCGCGATTTCATCATCGACGACGGCGAGTTCTGCTTCCTCGATTTCGAGGAGGAGCCAGCGGCGGTCATGCCGCTTGCCACCGCTCAGGCGCGCGACGTCTGGCTGTTGTTCCTGCAGATCGCAAGCCGCGCGCTGAAGGCCGAAACGCCGGATCGGGCCTTTGCCGCCTGGAAACTTGCCGCTCCGGCCGAGACAGCCGTCGCTCTCTCGCAGATCATGCCATTTTTCACGCGACTGCTTCCGCTGGCGCGCTTCCTCCTGCGTATCCAGAACGGCCAGGATCTCGTGCGCTTTGTGGCGGCCACGGACTACCTGGCAGGCGCGACGCAATCACAATCCTGAAGACAACAACCGATTGATACCAAGTCTCGATGATAGGAACCTATAGGATGGACCATGGCTGACCTCTGGCTAGGCGCGGTGCGCAGCGCGATGCTGACGCATCGGGCAAGCGCCGCAACGACGCCGGAGGTCAACCATGGACCACCTTCGGCAGGCTTCTCGGGCTTTCTGGCGGTGTCAAGGTCCTTGACCGATGCATCAGCATCGCTCCGCGTACCTCTCCTGGCCAGAAAACCCGATCGAGCCTGTCCTATAGGTTTCTATCATCGAGACTTGGTATTAGAACCGAACCCATTCCCGCATCGAGGCAGGACAGAATGAGCGAACTGGAAACACTGGAACGGACACTGCTGGCGGATATCGATGCCGCTGGCGACGAAGGATCGATCGAGGCGGTGCGCGTTGGCGCGCTCGGCAAGAAGGGCTCGATCTCCGAGCTCCTGAAGACGCTCGGGACGATGACGCCGGAAGAACGCCAGACCCGCGGCGCCCAGATCAATGCGCTGAAGACCACGGTTGCAGACGCGATCACCGCCCGCAAGTCGGCGCTGAAGGACCAGGCGATTGCCGAGCGCCTTGCCCGCGAAACCGTCGATATCAGCCTGCCAGTGCGCTCGTCGCCGGCCGAGCGCGGCCGCATCCATCCGATCAGCCAGATCGTCGACGAGATCACCGCGATCTTCGGCGACATGGGCTTCTCGATTGCCGAAGGTCCGGATATCGAAACCGACTACTACAATTTCACGGCGCTGAACTTCCCCGAAGGCCACCCGGCCCGCGAGATGCACGACACTTTCTTCTTCAATGAAGACGAGAAGGGCGAGCGCAAGGTGCTGCGCACGCACACGTCGCCGGTGCAGATCCGCACGATGGAAGCGCAGGACCCACCGATCCGCATCATCATCCCCGGCAAGACCTATCGCCAGGATTCCGACGCCACCCACTCGCCGATGTTCCATCAGGTCGAAGGCCTTGTTGTCGACAAGTCGGCAAACGTCGCCAACATGCGCTGGGTGCTGGAAGAGTTCTGCAAGGCCTTCTTCGAGGTTGACCAGGTGACGATGCGGTTCCGCCCGTCGTTCTTCCCGTTCACCGAACCGTCCTTCGAGGTGGACATTCAGTGCGACCGCTCCGGCCCGATCGTCAAGTTCGGCGAGGGCAACGACTGGATGGAAATCCTCGGCTGCGGCATGGTCCACCCGAACGTGCTGCGCTCCGGCGGTCTCGATCCGGACGAGTACCAGGGTTTTGCCTGGGGCATGGGTCTCGACCGTATCGCCATGCTGAAATACGGCATGCCGGACCTGCGTGACTTCTTCAACGCCGACGTCCGCTGGATGAACCACTACGGCTTCCGCCCGCTCGACATGCCGACGCTGTTCGGCGGCCTTTCGGCCTGATCGCGCAAAATTAGGACACAGGTGAAATCATGAAATTCACGCTTTCCTGGCTCAAGGACCACCTTGAAACCGAAGCTTCGCTGGACGAGATCTGCGCGCGCCTGACGATGATCGGGCTCGAGGTCGAGGACGTCGACGACAAGGCCGCCTTCAAGCCATTCGTCATCGCCAAGGTCGTTTCCGCCGAGCAGCATCCGAATGCCGACAAGCTGAGGGTGCTGAAGGTCGACACCGGAACAGGCGCGCCAGTTCAGGTCGTCTGCGGCGCGCCCAACGCGCGCGCCGGCCTCGTCGGCGCCTTCGCGGCCGCCGGCACATACGTTCCGGGCATCGACGTCACGCTCTCCGTCGGCAACATTCGCGGTGTCGAAAGCCACGGCATGATGTGCTCGGAAAAGGAGCTTGAAATCTCCGACGACCACAACGGCATCATCGACCTTCCGGACGATGCGCCCGTCGGCACGAGCTATGCGACTTACGCCGGCCTCGACGATCCGATGATCGAGATCAACCTGACGCCGAACCGTCCGGACTGCACCAGCGTCTACGGCATCGCCCGCGACCTCGCAGCTTCCGGCCTCGGCCGTTTGAAGAGCCGTGCGACGCCATCCTTTGCGGTCGAAGGTGAAACGACGACCAAGCTGACGATCGACCTTGGCGACGACCGTCATCTTTGCCCCGGCTTCGGCTTGCGCCTGGTGCGCGGCGTCAAGAACGGACCGTCTCCGAAGTGGATGCAGCAGCGGCTGCTGTCGATCGGTCTTCGCCCGATCAACGCGCTGGTCGATATCACCAACTACATGACCTTCGACCAGGGACGGCCGATGCACGTCTTCGACGCCGCCAAGGTTGCGGGCAACCTGACGGTTCGCCGCGCCAAGGAAGGCGAAACCGTTCTCGCGCTCGACCAGCGCGAATACAAGCTCGGCCCCAACAATGTCGTCATCGCTGACGAAAACGGCATCGAGTCGATCGGCGGCATCATGGGTGGCGAACACTCAGGCTGCGATGAGAACACCACCGACGTGCTGATCGAATCCGCACTGTGGGATCCGATGAATATCGCCAAATCAGGCCGCACGCTCGGCATCATCACCGATGCGCGCTACCGCTTCGAGCGTGGCGTCGACCCGGAATATATGGTTCCCGGTCTTGAGCGCACCACCGAACTGGTCGTCGAGCTTTGCGGCGGCAAGCCGGCCAAGGCCGAAGTCGTCGGCTATGCGGGCTATACCGCGAAGATCGTCGATTTCCCGATGTCCGAGGTCAAGCGCCTGACCGGCCTTGAAGTGTCGTCCGAGGAGAGCGTCGCGATCCTGACGAAGCTCGGCTTCGGCGTCGAGGGTTCGGGCGAGCGCGTCAAGGTTTCGGTGCCGTCCTGGCGCCCTGACGTCGACGGCAAGGCCGATCTCGTCGAAGAGGTGATGCGCATCCACGGCGTCGACAACATCGTTGCCGTACCCCTGCCGAGCCATGGCACCGTCAATGGCAAGATCCTGACGACACTGCAGATCCGCACTCGCCTTGCCAAGCGCGCGCTTGCAAGCCGCGGCATGCTGGAGGCCGTTACCTGGTCGTTCATTTCGGAGGATCAGGCCAAGCTCTTCGGCGGCGGTTCGCCGGCGCTCAAGCTTGCCAACCCGATTGCCGCTGATATGTCCGACATGCGCCCGTCGCTGTTGCCGGGCCTGCTGTCGGCGGCTCAGCGCAACGCCGACAAGGGTTTTGGCGACGTCGCGCTCTTCGAAGTCTCCGGCACCTACGAGGGTGACGGCCCGGACCAGCAGCGCCGCGTTGCCGGCGGCGTGCGCCGCGGCACGGCATCGCTCACCGGCGCCGGTCGTCTCTGGTCGAATGCGGCAAAGGGTGGCGGCAAGCCGGTTGACGTCTTCGACGCCAAGGCTGACGCGATCGCGGTGCTCGAAGCCTGCGGCGTGCCGATGGGCAATGTCCAGTTCGAAGCCGGTGGTCCGGCCTGGTATCACCCCGGCCGCTCCGGCACGATCAAGCTCGGCCCGAAGATTGTGCTCGGCTCCTTCGGCGAATTCCATCCGAAGACGCTCGAGGCGCTCGACGTTTCCGGCGCGCTCTGCGGCTTCGAGATCTATGTCGACGCCATGCCGGAACCGAAGAAGAAGGCGACCCGCACCAAGCCGGCCCTCGATCTTTCTTCGCTGCAGGCCGTCAAGCGCGACTTCGCCTTCGTCGTCGACAAGGGCGTAGAGGCAGGCGCGATCCTGCGCGCGGCCTCCGGCGCCGATCGCAAGCTGGTCGCCGGCGTCAGCGTCTTCGACGTGTTCGAGGGGGCATCGCTCGGCGAGGGCAAGAAGTCGATCGCCATCGAAGTGACGATCCAGCCGATCGAGCGCACGCTGACCGACGAGGATTTCGAAGCCTTGACGGCCAAGATCGTCGCCAACGTCACCAAGACGACCGGCGGCGTGTTGCGCGCCTGAAGGCCGTTCAAGCCATAATCACAGCAAAGGCCGCTGCTCGCAGCGGCCTTTTGTATACGGCGTGGGTCGATCGCCGCATCGGATGCAAGTCTCGGCTCGGTCTCGTCATCAGCCGTGAAGATGGTAGATCTTGTTGACGATGACCCAGCGTCCGTCGATCTTGACCAGCGACAGATAGTCAGAAAAGCGCTCGCCGGCAAAGCTGTCGATCACCTTGACCGTCGCCGCGTCGCCGGCAATGTCGGTCATCTCCACATCCATTTCCGGCTGGGTCCCGGGCGGCGCGCCTCCCTGATCCAGAACCGCTTTGATGAAGCCGTCGCGCGTCATCCATTCGAGCGCGCCTCTGTAGTTGCCGATGATCGCCGCATCAGGGTGAAACGCCTTGCGCAACGCACCCTCGTTGGCAAAGGCCATGCCGTCGACATAGAGATGCACCACCGCGCTGATCGCCTGCTCGTCGGACATTCCCGCTCCTCCGCAATTGTTGGTCACGACGGAAGAGGTAGTGCGCCCGGCTCAAAATTCGATGGGGATATGCCCCGCCTCGGCAAGGAGGCGGGGCCTGGGCGTTCAACGATTGGTGAGCGCCAGCGACGCCTCGTTGTAGCGCTTGCCGGCAACGAGCGCCGGCGACAGCGCATCGCCCAACCGGGCGCGTTCGTCGACGGTGAGAACGATATCGGCCGCCGCCGCATTCTGTTCCAGGTGGTTGAGCTTTCTGGCGCCGGGAATGGGCACGATGAAGTCGCCCTGGTTGATCACCCAGGCGAGCGCCAGTTGCGCCGCGGTCACGCCTTTTTCGCGCGCGAGCGTCTCCAGGGTATCGACGAGGGCGGCATTGGCGCCGAGGTTTTCCGCCTGGAAACGCGGCAGTGAGCGGCGGAAATCGTCGGCGGCCAGATCGTCCGCCTTGCGGATCGTGCCCGTTAGCATGCCGCGCCCGAGCGGACTGTAGGGCACAAAGCCGATGCCGAGCTCGCGGCAGGCCGCAAGCACGTCCTCTTCCGGGTCACGCGACCAGAGCGAATATTCGCTCTGAACCGCTGCGATCGGGTGCACCTTGTGGGCGCGGCGGATGGTTTCGGCGCTTGCCTCGGAAAGGCCGAGTGTGCGCACCTTGCCCTGGCGCACCAGATCGGCCATCGCGCCAACCGTTTCCTCGATCGGAACGGCGGGGTCGACGCGGTGCTGGTAGTAGAGATCGATCACATCGATCCCCAGTCTTTTCAGCGAGGCATCGGCCACGGCCCTGGCGTTTTCCGGACGTCCGTCGATGCCCTTGATCGCCTCTGCCGCCGGCTTGCCCGGCTCGATGTGGAAGCCGAATTTGGTAGCGATCGTCACCTGGTCGCGCAAGGGTTTGAGCGCCTTGCCGACAAGCTTTTCATTCTCATAGGGGCCATAGACTTCGGCCGTGTCGAAGAAGGTGACGCCAAGGTCGACGGCGCGCTGCAGCGTGCGGATCGATTCCGCCTCGTCGGCACCGCCATAGGCAAAGCTCATGCCCATGCAGCCAAGACCGACGGCAGAGACGGTCAGTTCATTCCCGAGTTTGCGGGTCTTCATGTGGTGTCCTTTCGGGGTGGGGGCGGCCATGCAGGCGAGCTGAGGTGGCCCGCAAACTCATGGCATGGAACGCCCGTCATTCGTCAGCGGCCTGCCAGCAGGATTTGAGCGGTGCTGCTTCTGCGTGCCGCGTGGCCGTGACGACAGTGAAAGAGTAGGCCCGTGGCGTACGCGTGAAAATCCCTGTCAATTCTCACGGGCCGTTCTATAATTTAGATCAATGAACAGAACCCAGCTTTCTCAACTAGCAGTCCTTGCCGCCGTTGCCGCCCATGGCAGCTTTCGTGGTGCCGCCCGCGAGCTTGCGATCGCGCCTTCGGCGGTCAGTCATGCTGTCGGCAGTCTTGAGACAAGCCTTGGTGTTCGGCTTCTGGCGCGCACCACCCGCAGCGTCGCGCCGACCGAGGAGGGGCGACGGCTCCTGGAGCGGCTCGCGCCGGCGCTCGACGAGATCGCCCACGCGCTGGAGGCCGTGGCCGATACGCGTGACCGGCCTGCCGGTAATCTGCGCATCACCGCGCCGCGGTTTGCCGCCGATCTCATCCTGGCGCCTCGGCTCGGCGAATTCCTCGATCGCTACCCGGACATCGTGCTGGAAATCGCCAATGAAGACGGGTTCACCGATATAGTCGAGGAGGGATACGACGCCGGCATTCGGCTGGGTGAAAGCCTCGAAGCCGACATGATCGCCGTCAAGGTCGGCCCGGAGCTCGAAAGTGCTGTCGTCGCCTCGCCCGATTACTTCGCGCGTTTCGGCGGGCCCTCGCATCCGCGCGATCTCGCGGCCCATCGCTGCATCCGGCGACGCTTTTCCAACGGCACGCTCTATCGCTGGGAGTTCGAGAGAGAGGGCGAAGAGCTGACGGTCGCAGTGGAGGGGCCGTTGATCCTCGGTGAAGACAGGCCGATCATCAAGGCGGCGATCGGTGGGGCAGGGCTTGCCTATCTCTTCCTCGCGCGCGTGGAAACGGCGATCGCCGAAGGACGGCTGATCCGCGTGCTCGAGGACTGGTGCGCGCCCTATGCCGGCCCGTTTCTCTACTATCCCAGCCGGCGGCAGATGCGCCCGGCTCTTCGCGCCTTCATCGACTTCTTCAAGTATGCCGGATAGGGGCGTCAGCCGAACGTGCCGAAATTCAGCTTGTAGCGCACAGGCCGCGCCAGTGCGCTTCATCGCCGGCGGTCGCCGCCCGTACGCTCAATGCCATGGCCTTCGTCTTGCCCCTGCTATTCGCTGACGTCGTTGAGCTTGCGCATGGCCTCATCGCTCAATGTCAGCTCCGCCGAGCGGATGAGGCTCGCCAGTTGGTCGAGATTGGTGGCGCTGGCGATGGGGGCGGTGATGCCCTTGCGATTGCGGACCCAGGCGAGTGCTATCTCCGCCTGCGTCGCTCCGGTTTCCTCCGCAAGTTCGTCGAGAACGCCGAGAATGCGCATGCCGCGGCCATCGAGATACTTCTCGACGCCGGAGCCTCGCACTGAGCCTTCCAGATCCTTGTGGGTGCGGTACTTGCCCGAGAGGAACCCGCGCGCCAGACCGAAGTAGCTGATGACGCCGATTTCTTCGCTGACGCACAGATCGCGCACGGGGCCGTCGAAACTGTCGCGGTCGTAGAGATTGTATTCCGGCTGCAGCACCGCATAACGCGGCAGGCCGCCACTGGCGGCGACATCCAGCGCTTCGCGCAGTTGCAGCGAGTTGAGGTTCGAAGCGCCGATCGCGCGCACCTTGCCGTCAGACAGCAGCTGGTCGTAGGCGGCAAGCGTTTCTTCGTAAGGGGTTTCGGGATCGGGCCAGTGCGACAGGTAAAGGTCGATGTAATCCGTCTGCAGCCGCTTCAGCGAATCTTCGACCGCCTGCAGAATCCAGCGGCGCGACAACCCCTTGCGCTCAGGCCCAAGCTCGGAGCCGACCTTGGTGACGATGACGGCCTTGTCGCGGCTATGACCGGACTGTTTCCGCCATTTTCCGATGATCGTCTCGGATTCGCCGCCCTGGTTTCCTGGCGCCCAGGAGGAGTAGACGTCGGCGGTGTCGATGGCATTGAGGCCGGCATCGAAGAAGGCATCGAGCAGGGCGAAGGACGTCTTTTCGTCCGCCGTCCAGCCGAAGACATTGCCGCCGAAGACGAGCGGCGCGATTGCGAGGTCGGTGCGGCCAAGTCTGCGTTTTTCCATGGTTTCGCTCCATTGGACTGGATGAAAGCAAGTGCGCGATCGGGAGGATTGCCGGCAGGAACATAAGGCAAGCGAACGAAGTTTGTCACCTGCCGCCGGTCTTTTTTATCGCGTGTCGCCGCTTGATAGGTACGTACCTCGCCGCTAATCTCCGGCGCTTAATCAGGGAGCCCCGCCATGTTTCGTTTCGGAATTCTGTCTACGGCCAAGATCGGCCGCGATCTCGTTGTGCCCGCCATCCAGGACGCCGAGAACTGCGTCGTTTCGGCAGTTGCCAGTCGCGACCTTTCAAAGGCGCGCGCCATGGCCGACCGCTTTTCCGCGCCGCATGCCTTCGGCTCCTATGAGGAGATGCTCGCCTCCGACACGATCGATGCGGTCTATATCCCGCTGCCAACGTCTCAGCATGTGGAATGGACGATCAAGGCCGCCAATGCCGGCAAGCATGTGCTCTGCGAAAAGCCGATCGCACTTCGGGCGTCCGAGATCGATCAGCTGATTGCCGCGCGTGACCGCAACAAGGTGCTGATCGCCGAGGCCTTCATGGTCACCTACAGCCCCGTCTGGCGCAAGGTCCGCTCGCTGCTCGAAGAAGGGGCGATCGGCCGGCTGCGGCATGTGCAGGGTGCCTTCACCTATTTCAACCGCGACCCCGGCAACATGCGCAACATCCCGGCGCTCGGCGGCGGCGGCTTGCCGGATATCGGCGTCTACCCGACGATCACCACCCGTTTCGTCACGGGCAAGGAGCCGGTGCGCGTGCAGGCGAGCACCGACCGCGATCCGGAATTCGGCACCGACATCTATTCGAGCGTGCGCGCCGATTTCGGCGATTTCGAACTGAGCTTCTATATCTCCACCCAGCTTGCCGCCCGCCAGGTCATGGTCTTCCACGGCGACAAGGGCTTCATCGAAGTGAAGTCGCCGTTCAATGCCGACCGCTACGGTCGTGAGGAAGTGGAACTGACCAATCAGAACCACGCCCAGTCCCAGCTCTTCCGCTTCCAGGATGCGCGCCAGTACAAGCTGCAGGCCGAAGCGTTTGCGCGCGCGGCCAAGGGGGAGCAGGAGGAAGTTGTGACGCTCGAAAACTCCAGGCTTAACCAGAAGTTCATCGATGCCATCTACCGCGCCAGCGACAAGGACGGCTGGGAGAAGATCTGATCCGGCAAAACGCGTTTTCAGGCGGACTGTGAAGCAGCTTTCTATCGGGACTTGTGTCAGAGCGAATAGAAGGGCGCTTTCGCAGCTCTTCCCGGGCTGTTGAAGTCCCCAGGGAGCTGCAATTGCCGCCGGCTTGCGTCGGCGGCCTTGCAAGAATGACAACGTGATTGCGCCTTCCGACCTGTCTCCTGTCATCCTCGGGCTTGACCCGAGGATCTAGCCTTCCCCATGGTGTGCGGCTTGAGGGTACTGGATGCTCGGGTCAAGCCCGAGCATGACGGAGAAGGTGATCTGCTTGCGATCCGTTTCACCCAGCGCGCATTTGTCAGCAGGCTTTTGTCCCCGCGGCTTCACGCAAGCGCTGCGCGCTCCCTCGAAAAACCCTTCAGCTTGAAGAACAGGAAGTCGGCGACCCCGATGATGCCGATGATCACGAGGCCGATGCCAATGGCGGTGAGCGAACCGTAGGCGGTCGCCAGCAGCGCGAGGCTTGCTACCTGCCACAGGATGTCGCCGCCGATGCTGACACGGGCAGCAGTCGATACAGGCCCGCCGTTGCGGGCGGTGGCGAGATGGAAAATGCCCCAGGCAAACAGTCCGACGCCGAGCAGCTTCATCATCAAGGGTGTGGCGGCCGGGCTGATCAAGACGGCGAGCGGTGCCGCGTCGACGATAAGGATCGCGCCGACGAGGAGCGAAAATGCGCCGTCGGCGATGAAGGTCTTGTTGAGCAGGCTGCGGTTGGAAAGGGTCAACATATCAGGCTCCATTGGTTGTCGATGCCAGGAGTTTGCTGCCGCAGGATCATGAAACCAATTACCTCAGGGGTAATGCGTTCATTACGCCGGGTGTGTGCATGCATTGCCTCGGCATAATTGTTTCCATTACCCAGGACGTAATGGATTTTCCCTGGCGTCTGCGCCAATCTGCCGGCGCAACGGAGATCGGGATCGATGGAATTCGGCAATCATCTGAAGGAATGGCGCGGGCATCGCCGCATGAGCCAGCTCGACCTCGCGGTCGCCGCCGGCATCTCGACGCGACACCTCTCCTTCCTCGAGACCGGCCGCTCGAAGCCGTCGGAAGGCATGATCCTGCGGCTGGCCTCGGTGCTCGACATTCCCGCGCGCGACCAGGGCACACTGTTTTCGGCTGCCGGCTTCCGTCCGCGCATGACGACCCGTCCTGCTTCGGGCCTCGATGCCATGCCGCCGGCCGTTGCCAATGCTATCCGGCTGATCCTGGCGCGCCACGATCCCTATCCGGGCCTGGTGCTCGATCACGAATACACGCTGCTGATCGTCAACCCGGCGTTGGCGGCGCTCGCCGTGTCGGCCGATGTCCCGTTCAACCCCGGCCAGAACTTTCTCGATGCCTTTCTTTCCTCGGAGAATGTCCGCTCCCTCGTCGTCAATTGGGAGGCGGCCGCGGCCGACCTGGTCCAGCGCGTGCGCACCGAAGCCTGGCTACAGGGGCCAAGGAGCCGTCTTGGCAAGCGGCTCGAGAGGCTTGCGGCCGATCCCGCCGTCAAGCGTGCGGTCGAAAACTATCCGGATACCGACCGTCTGCCGGTCTTGCCGGTCGAGTTGCGGGTCGGGCCGGTGACCTTGAGCTTCATCACCACGCTCCAGACCTTCGGCTCGACGCAGGACGCCCTGGTGGAAGGTGTGCTGATCGAATCCTTCTTTCCTGCTGACGAGGAAACGAAAAACTTCTTCGAAAGAAAGGGCTGAACGGGCCTAGCGGTCGTGTGACAATCCGACGGCGATGGCGCCGCACAATGCGAGCGCGACACCCATATTGTAGCCGCCAATCGCCGCCGCAATCTCCAGCCAATTGTCGGTTCCGGCGATCGAGCCGGACAGTGCGCCAGCAGCAGCCAGCGCCACGGCAATGAGCACGCAGACCGGCGCCGACCGCAGGCAGCAGGTGGCAATGCCAAGAACGAAGGCGGCTATGACGATCATGGAATTCCGTTTCTGGAAGGATGCCGATCATCCTGCCGCAACGGCGCTAAATTTCGTTTAACCGACGCGGCCAACTCTAGCCATGTCTGCTTCAAGCGCGCTTGAAATGGCAAAAGGTCTGTTGAGCGTGGCGCCAAAGGCTGGCCTTCGGCAGGCGCTGGCGGCAAACTGGTGCGATGAGCTCCATCTTCGACAACGATTCTCCGAGCAATCTCGCCGAATACTCGGTCTCCGAGCTTTCCGGCTCGATCAAGCGCACGGTCGAGCAGGCCTTCGATCAGGTCCGCGTGCGCGGCGAAATCTCGGGCTATCGCGGGCCGCACTCCTCGGGGCACGCCTATTTCGCGCTCAAGGACGACCGGGCGCGCATCGATGCGGTGATCTGGAAGGGCACGTTCTCGCGCCTGCGTTTCCGCCCGGAAGAGGGCATGGAAGTGATCGCCACCGGCAAGGTCACGACCTTCCCCGGGTCGTCGAAATACCAGATCGTCATCGAGACGCTGGAGCCGGCAGGCGCCGGCGCGCTGATGGCACTGCTCGAAGAGCGCAAGCGCAAACTGGGCGCCGAAGGCCTGTTCGACGCGGCGCGCAAACGACCGCTGCCCTATATGCCCAGGGTGATCGGCGTGGTGACCTCGCCGACCGGCGCCGTCATTCGCGATATCCTCCACCGCATCGCCGACCGCTTCCCTGTGCACGTGGTCGTGTGGCCCGTCAGGGTTCAGGGCGAAGGATCTGGAGACGAAGTGGCGGCGGCCATTCGCGGCTTCAACGAATTCGAACCCGGCGGGCCGATCGCCCGGCCGGACGTCCTGATCGTCGCGCGCGGCGGCGGCAGTCTCGAAGACCTCTGGGGGTTCAACGACGAGGCGGTCGTGCGGGCGGCAGCCGCGTCCGTCATCCCCTTGATCTCGGCCGTCGGCCATGAGACCGACTGGACGCTGATCGACTATGCCGCCGACCAGCGGGCGCCGACCCCGACGGGGGCAGCGGAAATGGCCGTTCCGGTCAAGGCCGATCTTGAGGCTGAGGTTTCCGGCCTTTCGGCGCGGTTGAAAGCCGGCATGGTCAGGCAGATGGAAAACCGCCGTCAGGCGGTGCGATCGCTTGCCCGGGCGCTGCCGTCGCTCGACCAATTGCTGGCACTGCCGCGCCGCCGTTTCGACGAGGCCGCTCTCGGCCTCGGGCGCGGCCTGATGATGAACACCGTAAACAAGCGCCGGCTGTTCGAGCGCGCTTCCGCCGAGCTCAGGCCGGATCTGCTCAAGGCAAAGCTCGGCGATCGCCGGCAGCGGATCAACGATGCGATGAGCCGTGCGGACCGGGTCGTCGAACGGCAGGTGCACCGGGGGCAGTCGCGCGTGTCGGCGGCGGATGCCGCGCTGCGCGGACTACCCTCGCGCCTGCTCGCCCAGATCCATCGTTCGACCGATCGTGTCGCCGGTCTTGCAGCCCGCTCCGACGCAGCAATCCGCACGGATATCCGCCGGTTGACGGGCGTCATCGCCGCGCAGGACCGCATCCTGCAGTCGCTGTCCTATCGCAATGTCCTGCAACGCGGTTTTGCGCTGGTGCGCGACGGGGAGGGTGGTCCGGTTCGCCAGGCTGCTGCCGTTACGCCGGGAATGGCGCTGTCGCTGGAATTTGCCGACGGCAGCGTTTCGGCGATCGCCGGTGAAGGCGGTGAGCCACCGGCGCAGGCGGCCACCAGGAAGAAGCAGCCGAAACCCGGCAATCCCGGCGGCGATCCGCCGAAACAGGGCGACCTGTTCTAGCGGAGCGTAACGCCATACGGTCGCAAATGCGGTCCGTTGCGCGCCGATCCGCTTGGGTGTGCCTGCCTTCATCCGCCTGTTGCGGGAACGGCATACCCCGACCGACAGCGGCATTCAGCGGAACGGACATCAGACATGGTCGAACGAGCCAGGATCATCTTCATTCACGGCGCTTCCAGCAGCGGAAAATCCACGCTGGCGCGTGCGGTCCAGGCGCAGCTCAACGAACCGTTCTGGCATGTTTCGATCGATCATCTTCGTGACTCGGGCATGGTGCCGATGGAACGGTTCCGGCGCGGCGACTTTCGCTGGAAGGAATACCGGGCCCGCTTCTTCGATGGGTTCCACCGCTCTCTGGTCGCCTATGCCTCGGCCGGCAACAATCTCCTGCTGGAGCATATTCTCGAGGAGCCCGGCTGGGCGTCTGCCCTGGCGCTGATGCTAGAGCCGTTTGATGTCTTCTTTGTCGGGCTTCACTGCGAGCTCGATGAACTCGTCCGGCGGGAAACGCTGCGCGCTGACCGGCCTGTCGGCAGTGCCGCAGACGATTTCCATCGGATCCACGAGGGGCAAAGGTACGATCTTGAGCTTCGTTCGGGGGTGGCTGTTGAAGAAAACGCCGCGCAACTGATTTCTGCGTGGGTGCCCTCCGTTTTCGAGGAGTTTGCGCTGGAGGCACGGGCGAAGCGCACCGACCAGTCTGCCTGACTGGGCGGATTCCCCCGAGCCGCAGACGCCCGGAAACGCCGGTGTCTTGCTGGCGTCGGGTTTCCTGTCCTGGAGAAGCACAGTTCTTTGCAAGTGGAGCGAATATGGTTGCAGCGAGCTGATTTTTCACAGCATTTGTTCTGCGATCATTTCGATGCCAGCTCTATGCCATGGGAAACAATGGATGCGCATTCTGCTCGTGCTTGCCCACCCGCTCGAAGACAGCTTTGCCGCAAGCGTTGCCCGGCAAGCGCATGAGGCGCTTGTCGGCGGTGGCCATTCCGTCGATCTGCTCGATCTTTATCGCGAGGATTTCGATCCGAGGCTGAGCAAGGCGGAGCGCGGTAGCTACTTCGGCGATCGCTACGATGCCAGCCTGACGGCCGGGCTGATCGCGCGGCTACAGGCAGCCGATGGGATCGTTCTGGTCTTTCCGCAATGGTGGTTCAATTTCCCGGCGATCCTGAAAGGCTTCTTCGATCGCGTCTTCGTGCCGGGCGTCGCTTTCGACAACGATCCGGCCGGCGGCCGCATCATCCCGCGGCTTAAGAACATCAAGCTATTCTGGGCGTTGACGACGACCGGATCGCCCTGGTGGGTGGTGCATCTCTATATGGGCAACCCCGTGCGGCGGCTGTTGAAGCGCGGCATCGCCGCCTTCTGCGCCAAGGGTCTCGATTTCCGCATGCTCAGCCTGCACGACATGGACCGGGCAACCGACGAGACGCGCAAGGCGCATCTGGCGCGCGTGCGCCGACTGGCGGCAAGGATCTGAGCCGACCTGTTCGCCCGGTCTATTCGCCCCGTTATTCGAAAGCCGCGAGATACTTGCGCAGCAGCGCGTCCAGGTTCGCCCGCTCCTCGGGCGACAGCTCGGCAACGACCCGGTGCTGGTTGGACACATGGGCGGTCGCGGCCTCGTCGACGCGTTTCAGCCCTTCCTCGGTCAAGGCGATGATCACGCCGCGCCGGTCATCGGGATTGTCGAGCCGCTCTACCAGGCCTGCTTTCTCCAGCTGGTCGATACGATTGGTCATCGTGCCGGAGCTGACCATGGTGGTCGCCAGGAGGTCGCCGGGGGAAAGCCTGAAGGGTGGGCCGGAGCGGCGCAGCGTCGCCAGCACGTCGAAGCTCGACGAGGAGAGACCGCGTTCGGAAAAGGTCTTCTCGATCTCCCGGCCGATATGGGTCGACAATCGTCCGAGGCGGCCGAGGAGCCCCATGGCAGAGACGTCGAGATCAGGCCGTTCCCGGTGCCATTGCGCCAATATCCTGTCGACACGATCCATAACAAACCCTCCGCTACTTCAGTGCCAGCTATAGAGTATCTTGACGTAGAGAGAAACTCTGCTATCGTCAATTTATCTTGATGTAGAGATTCTTGAGGTAAAGATATGATCGCGACCCGCAACCTCGACCTCGCTTTGACTGCGCTGGCACCCGCCATCTGGGGCAGCACCTATCTGGTGACGACCGAATTGCTGCCACCGGGCTATCCTTTGACGGTCGCCATGTTGCGTGCCTTGCCGGCGGGGCTGTTGCTCCTCCTCATCGTTCGCCGGCTGCCCTCAGGCATCTGGTGGCCGCGCACATTCCTGCTCGGAGCGCTCAATTTCTCGTTCTTCTGGGCGATGCTGTTCGTGTCCGCCTATCGGTTGCCGGGTGGAGTGGCCGCGACCGTCGGCGCGATCCAGCCGCTGATCGTCATTCTCCTGTCGCGCGTCTTTCTGGGCTCGCCGATCCGTGCGCTCAGCATCGTCGCCGGCCTTGCCGGCATTGTCGGCGTCGGCCTGCTGGTGCTGACGCCCGGAGCCACGCTCGATCCGCTTGGCGTGCTGGCCGGTCTTGCCGGCGCCGTGTCCATGGCCTTCGGCACGGTGTTCAGCCGCCACTGGGCGCCACCGGTGCCGCCGTTGACCTTCACCGCCTGGCAACTCGCCGCCGGAGGACTGTTGCTGGTCCCGGTCGCCCTGTTCTTCGAACCGACCTTGCCGAGCCTGACAGCCGCAAACGTGGCCGGCCTTGCCTATCTCGGCCTTGTTGGCGCAGCCTTCACTTACCTTCTCTGGTTCCGGGGGCTGTCGCGCCTCGAGCCCACGGCCGTCGCGCCGCTCGGCTTCCTTAGCCCTGTTGTCGCCATCCTGCTCGGCTGGGGCGTTCTCGATGAGCGGCTGACACCGGTCCAGGCGCTTGGCATTCTGGTCGTGCTCATCAGCGTCTGGCTGAGCCAGCGAGCGCAACTGGCGCCCCGGGTTCGGCCTGCCCGTGCATGAAAGGCCGAGCCTGCCACAGGACAGGCTCGCTCGAAAAGTTTGAGAAACGTGCTTCCGCCGCGCAGAGTGGGCGCTTCAGCAAACTGTGGCTGACCTATTGCCTTCGCGTGCCGGCCGCCGCCTTCGCCGCGGCGGCCGCCAGACCGCGTGCGATCGGCGTGCGGATATCCGCCGCGGCCATGGCCTCAAGCCCGGCGGCAGTCGTACCGGCGTAGTCGAGGAACGTTTGTACGATTTCGGTGGGCGTCTGCTCGCTGCCAGCCATCAGCGCGCTGCCGCCAAGGAAAAGCTGGCGCACGGCGCGCTCGGCAATGCCATGCTCTATGCCTTTCGTCACGGCGTCGGAGATCATGGCATCGGCAAAGGCGGCGAGAAAGGCCGGGCCGGAGCCGGTCAGCGCGGTAAAGTAGTCGAGCTCCGCTTCCGTCGTGATCCTCTGCGCTTGACCGGATGCATTGAAGAACCGATCGGCAAATGCGCAATCCGCATCCGTCGCATCGGGGCTGGCAAGCCAAGGCGTAAAGGAGAGCCGCTTTTCGGCGGCAGCGTTCGGCATTGCCCGGATGATGCGGCGAGCCTTGAAGCGGGTGGCAAGGTCGTCAAGCGAAACCATCGCCATCACCGAGATGACCAGCTTGCCGGAGAGGTCGAGCGCGATGGCGTCAAGATCCTGCGGGCGCACGGACAGCACTACCACATCTGCGTTGGCGGCAAGCTCAGGATTGCTGTTCGTCTGGCGGACACCCGGCCAGGGCTCGAATCCTGCCACAGAGCCGCTGCGCGAGGAGACTATCAGCGCCTCCCCGGCAATCACCCCATCGGCAAGGGCGGCCAGCAACAGGGCCTTGCCCAGCCAGCCGCCGCCACCGATGACGCCTAGTCGCGTCAAGCCCACTCGCCCTGGCGCATGACGGGGACGCGGCTGCCGTCGGCGCGCACGCCGTCAATATCCACCTGGCCCGAGCCGATCATCCAGTCGATATGGATCAGGCTCGAATTGCCGCCCTGGGCGCGGATCTGCTCTGGGGTCAGGCTGGTATCGTCGACGAAGCAGCCTGAGTAGCACTGCCCGAGCGCGATGTGGCACGAGGCATTTTCGTCGAACAGCGTGTTGTAGAACAGGATGCCGCTTGCCGAGATTGGCGAGGAATGAGGCACCAGCGCCACTTCGCCGAGCCGGCGCGCGCCTTCGTCGGTATCGAGCACCTTGTTCAGCACTTCCTCGCCGCGCGAGGCCTTGGCCTCAACGATGCGTCCGCCCTCGAAGCGGACCTGGATGTTGTCGATCAGCGTGCCCTGGTGCGACAGCGGTTTGGTCGAGGAGACATGGCCTTCGACGCGCAGCGCATGCGGCGTGGTGAACACCTCTTCCGTCGGGATGTTCGGATTGCAGATGACGCCGTTTTTCGCTTCCGAGGCGCCGCCGCACCAGAGATGGCCATCGGCCAGGCCGACGACCAGATCGGTGCCGGGCCCGGTGAAATGCAGCGAGGCGAAGCGTTCGCCGTTCAGCCAGGCCGAGCGGCGCGCCAGGTTGGCGTTGTGCGCGTTCCAGGCGGCGACCGGATCATCGAGATCGACGCGCGAGGCGGCGAATATGGCGTTTGCGAGCTTCTCCACCGCGATCGGCTCGGGGTCGTTCGGGAACACCAGCCGGGCCCAGGAGGGGTTCGGGTAGGAGACGATGTTCCAGTTGATGTCGAAGTTCGAGATCTTTTCCAGCGCCGGTTTGTAGGCAATGGAATTGGCCTTGTTGGCGCGGGCGACTTTGCTCGGGTCCTGGGCGGACAGCATCATCGGGTTGTCGCCGGAAATGGCGAGGCGCGCCGCACCGCCGGCAAAGGCCTTGGCCATGCCTTCATAGAGCCAGTCGCTCGCCCGGTCGAAGCTTTCGTCGGGCGCATATTCGTAACGCGCCAGCGTCGTCTCCTCGTCGGAGTAGAAGGTCGTCACCAGCCCGGCGCCGGCCTTGTAGGCGTGCTTGGTGATGTCGCGCACCAGCGGCATGGCGGCGATCGGCGCCGTCATCACCAGGTCCTGGCCCTTCTGCAACTGCAGGCCGACCTTGATGGCGACTTCCGCGAGCTTGTCGAGTTTGACCGGATCGATCGGGGTGGGGGTGTTGGCGGGATAGGTCATGATCTGCCTGTCGTTATGAAATCGGACGCACAAGACTTAGTGCTGTTTGCGGCGAAAATGAAGGCTGACGGTTGCAAACCTCAGTTGGCCTCGGCTGCGGCTCGCATTCTGGCGACATTGCTGTCGTGGACGTCTTCATAGGGCGCGAAATAGAGGATCGAACCGGCAGCGATCTCGTCGGCGACAAAGTCCTTGAGCGAGCCGATCTGCGCTCCCTCCGCTGCCGCCTTCTCCAAGCGTTCAAGGTAGCTTCGGTTCGCATCGATCAGCGTGCCGTCGTAACCGCCGGCGGAGATGCGGTCGCGGTCGCCATGGCTCGGCAGGATGTGGGCGATCGGCAAGCGACGCAGGCGCTTCAACTCGGCGATATGGGTGGCGACATGCTCGGCTTCGGCGATGAAGGTGGCGCAGTCTTCGACCGTGTCGCCGGCCAGCAGCAGCTTTTCCTCAGGCAGCCAGAGCACATTGCCGTCGGCGCTGTGAATGGCGAAGTGGTGCAGTTCCACCATCCGCTGCCCGACTTTCAGGTCGAGCCTTCCTTCGAACAGGCGCGTGGGCATGACGAGGGGGTGGATCGGCGGCGTCGCCGTTTCGATTTTTTCGCGGTTCTCGGCAAGCCGTTCTGCCGTCAACGCCAGTGCGATGATCTCGCAATCGACAAAGACGGCGTTTCCGGCCACGTGGTCCTTGTGCCAATGGCTGAGAACGACCCGGATCGAGGTGACGCCGAGGCTTTCGAGATGGGTCCGGATCGCTTCGGCGTGTGGCAGCGAGATGTGGGTGTCGTAGACGAGCGCTTCGCCGCCATCGACGATGGCATAGGACGCGACGCCGAGCGCATAGGCGCCGTCGTCCAACCAGTTCGGTCCCTCCGAGTGCAGCCGGGTCCCGGCAATCCGGCCGTCGTAATAGGCGAAGATACCGGGATAGGGCTGCAGTATCGTCAGGGTTGACGTCATATCAGGCATGGCCGGCTTCTCCTTCGCCAGGTTTGCATCCGTCATAGGACGGCGCGTAGCGAAAAAGAAGTGCGAGCACGCGCTCTGTTACGCGCGCAGCAGATAGGCGTCGTGCTGTTTCAGGAACGTCATCAGCCGCTCGCCGTAGTCAGATGCCACGGCAGCCTTGACGCTCGGGCGTTCCGCCAGGGTCCGCCGCCAGGCGGAAACACGGGTAAGCCCGTCGAAAATCCTGTGCTCGACCAGAGTGTCGAAAAGGTCGAAGTAACGGAAGATCGGTGCAAAGACCGCATCGACCAGCGAGAAGCCATGGCCGGCGAAATAGGGGCCGTCGCCGAGCACGGCTTCGACTGTCGCGAATTTTGCCGCGACCGCCTGTCGCTTCTGCTCGAAGATGTCGGCATCCCCGGTGGTCTCGAAGCCCCAGAGGTCCGAGAGGATCGACGAGCCATATTCCATCCAGCCGCGGTGGCGCGCCCGTTCGAGCGCGTCAGTCGGATGCAGCGGGACACCGGTCTGCGTTTCCTCGAGATATTCGCAGATCACCGAGCTTTCAAACAGCACGGCTTCGCCCGACGTCTGCGGGATCTGCAGCAGCGGCACCTTGCCGAGCGGCGAGATGTTCAGGAACCAGTCGGGCTTGGCCGCGAGATCGATATTGACGCGATCGAAGGCGACGTTCTTTTCCGCAAGCGCGATTGCAGCCCGCTGGACATAGGGGCAGAGATGATGGCTGACCAAGGTGAGGGTGCTTGTCACAGGCGATCTCCAGGGTTGGATCTATGTAGATGCAATTGCATGTATGTAGGCTTGCCAACGATTTCAAGATCGATGTAATTGCATCTATGAACGATTTTTCCGAGAATATAGAGCCGCATCCGACACAGGCTGTCACCCAGGCCTGGATCGGCCTCATGCGCGCGCAGCGGCGCGTGCTCCAGGCGATCGAAGCCGACTTCAAGAAGGCTGGCCTGCCGCCGCTTGGCTGGTACGACGTGCTCTGGGAACTGGTGCAGGCGGACGGCGGCAAGCTGCGCCCCTTCGAAATCGAGTCCCGCACCCTGCTTGCCCAATATAACCTCTCGCGCCTGATCGATCGGCTTGAGCGGGGAGGGCTTGTCCGTCGCGAGACATTTGATGCTGACGGCCGCGGGCTCTGGGTGGTCGTCACAGACGAGGGGCGCGCCATGCGCAAGCGCATGTGGCAGGTCTATTCCGGCTCGATCGAGACCCACCTGGGCGCGAAACTGAGCGCAGATGAAGCGCAAGAACTGGCGCGGCTGCTCGGTAAATTGCGCTGAAACGCTAGCTGTCGAGCCCGAAGGATTTCTCCAGCGCTTCCCAGGTCTCGTCCATGGCGAAGGTCGGGGAAAAGTAGGGCAGGGCCACATGGCCGTAGATCGGCGACAGCTGCCATTCGGCCGTCTCTTCATCGACGCCGGCAATCTGTTGCAGGTAGATCGTCGACACCAGGCCGGTCCGGTCGGCGCCGGCCTTGCAATGGATCAGGAGCGGCTTCGGCGCATCGCGCAGGATCGCCATCAGCGCTTCTGTTTGCTTCAGGCTGATGGCCGATGACGAGGACATCGGGAAATTGATGAGACGGATGCCGTTGCGCTGGGCGGCTGCCGCTTCGTCGCGGTACCAGCGGGCATCGCTCTCGCCGCGCAGGTTGAGAATGGTGCGGATGCCGTAGGCCTTGGAATAGGCGGCAATCGAACGCGAACTCGGCTGGGCCGACCGGTAGACCTCGCCCGCAACCAGCGTGTGGAAGTTGCCCGTCCATTGCAGTGCCATGAGATAAAGCACGCTGACTGCGGCGGCGACCGCGACCGCAAGGATGAGGCGACGGGCAAAGCGCTTCGGGCGCCAGATCAATCCTGATCGCATGGACGGGCTTTCAAAAACCTCGAGGAATTGAGGTGTAGCCGGCATCCGTGATGTTTTGATGGCGTGTTTCAGGCAATCAGCGGCACTGCCGCTGCCTTCAGGACATCCCGCGCGTCGGCAGGCGCAAGCCGCACCTGCAGCCCGCGCTGGCCGCCATTGATATAGACCTGCGTCTCGGAAAGGGCGGCCTCTTCGATTGCTGTCGGCACCAGCTTTTTCTGCCCGAACGGGCTGATGCCGCCGACATGATATCCGGTCAGCCGTTCGGCATCGGCCGGCTTCATCATCGCCGCCGATTTGCCCCCGAAGGCTGCGGCCAGCCTCTTCATGCTGACCTCACGATCGGACGGCACGACGCAGCAGACCGGCTTGCCGTCGACCTCGGCCATCAGCGTCTTCAGCACACGGCTCGGATCCTCGCCCAATGCTTCCGCCGCCTGCAGGCCGACGCGCTCGGCATTCGGGTCGTAGTCGTAGGTGTGGACGCTGAAGGCAACACCGGCCTTGGCCAGCATCTGCGTCGCGCGGGTGGTCTTGGACATCGTGCGGCTCCGGGCGTCAGGCGTTCGCCTTGTCGAACAGGGCTTCGTAGAGGTCGGGCTTGAAGCCGATCATCAGGTTGCCGTTGGCCTCAAGCACCGGGCGCTTGATCATCGACGGCTGGGCCAGCATCAGTGCGATGGCCTTGTCGGCATCGAGGTTCTGCTTGTCGGCGTCCGGCAGGTTGCGGAAGGTGGTGCCGGCGCGGTTGAGCACGATTTCCCAGCCAGCCTGCTCGCACCAGCGATCGAGATGGTCGCGGTCGATGCCCTCGGCCTTGTAGTCGTGGAAGCGATAGGCGATGCCCTGCCCGTCGAGCCAGGTGCGTGCCTTCTTCATCGTGTCGCAGTTCTTGATGCCGTAGATCGTGACCGTCATTCCCATGCCTTTCCTGCCTTGCGGGCAATTCGTGCCGGGAGTGATAGCCTCCCTCGTTCACAGAGGGAAGACGTTGTCTCAGGTCACGCCGGCATAGCGACCCGGCTTGTGGTTGATGGCAAGTGTCATGTTGACGACGGCAGCACCCACCACGGACAGAACGAGGTTCGCTGGCGGCAGTACGAAGAAGGCCGCAGCCAGGATCGCAAGGTCCACGGCCAGCTGGAAGTAGCCGGCGCGGATGCCGAACTTCTCCTGCAGATAGATCGCCAGAATGTTGATGCCGCCGAGCCCGGTGCGATGGCGAAAGAGGATTAGCAGCCCGGTTCCCATCAGCCCGCCACCGACGATGGTTGCGTAGATCGGGTCGAGCCTGGCGAACTCCACCCATCCCGCCGTCAACTTCGAAAACAGCGCCACCAGGGTGACGGCAAGGAAAGTGCGCAGCGCAAACATCCAGCCGAGCCTTTTGATCGCCAGCACGTAGAACGGCAGGTTGATCAGCGAGAACACCAGCCAGAACTGTGCGCCCGTTGCATACTGCAACAAAAGCGCGAGGCCGGAGGTGCTGCCGGTCAAGAGCATCGCCTTGCTGTAGATGATGACGCCGAGCGACATGATCAGCGTGCCCGTCAGGATCGCCAGCGCGTCCTCATAGAGGCGGTGGCGTTCCGTGGGAACTTCGGTTGTATCGATCATGCGCTCGGTCTTCATCCTGGCTGTCGGTCCTTAGAGGTTCTTGAGCTTGTCGATGACGTCACCGACTTCGGCCGTCTTCAGTCCGGCAATGTTGATGCGGCCGGAGCCCGGCATGTAGATGCCGTGTTCGTTGCGGAGCCGCATGACATCCGCCTCAGCCAGCGGCAACAGCGAGAACATGCCCTCTTGGGCCGCGATGGCGCCAAGCGCCTGCCAGCGGTCGCGCAGGCCCTCCGCCAGCGACTGGCGGATGCCGGATATGCGCAGGCGCATGGTTTCGAGCTCTTCTTTCCAGTCGCGCGCCAGGTCCGCGTCCGACAGGATGGTGCGCACGATCGCAGCACCATGGTCCGGCGGCATCGAATAGCTGGTGCGGGCGAGACCGGCGAGGTTGGAGCGGACCGTGTCGGCCGACGAGGATGAGGTTGTGACGGCAAAGATTGCGCCGGTGCGTTCGCGGTAGAGGCCGAACGACTTCGAGCAGGAGACGGCAATCAGCGTTTCCGGAACGATACCGATGAGATGGCGAAGACCGACGACATCTTCCTCGAGGCCGCGGCCAAAACCCTGATAGGCAAGGTCGACCAGCGGCAGCAGGCCGCGCTCGGCGACGACGGCCGCGATCTCCAGCCATTGCGCCTCGCTGATGACGCCGCCGGTCGGGTTGTGGCAGCCGGCATGCAGCAGTACCGCGTCGCCGGCCGAAGCACCCTGCAGCGCGCTCATCATGGTGTCGAAGAGAACGGTCTGGGAGGGCACATCGAAGAATGGATAGCCGGCTGTCTCAAGGCCCGCAGCCTTGAAGATGCTGGCATGGTTCATCCAGCTCGGCAGGCCGATCCAGATACGCTTGCCGCCCATCTGGCGGATCAGGTCGGCGGCAAGTCTGAGTGCGCCGGAGCCGCCGGGCGTCTGCACGCCGGCAAGATGGCTGCGATTGATCGTGTCGCCGCCAACTAGCGTCCAGAGACGATCGACGAAAACGAGATCGCCCTCGGGGCCGACATAGGCCTTGCTGTCCTGTGTTTCGTGCAGGCGCTTCTCCGCTTCCTTGACCGCGCGGAAGATCGGCGTGTGGCCTGTCTCGTCGCGGTAGACGCCGACGCCGAGATCGACCTTTCCGGGGCGCTCGTCCTTGCGATAAAGCCCGATCAGGGCCAGCAACGGATCGTCGGGTTGGCGGGTCAGAGCGTCGAACATGCCGGAATTCCCCCTTGGCAGTGACAGAGTAGCGATGAGCGGTCGAGAAAGGTCGTGCCGGTGGCCGCCCTCCGGCCGCCCGACTGGCCTCTTCATTAAGGCAACCACCGCGCAAAATCGACGACGTATTTGCCGCAGGGACAATATTCGCATAGATCGAATTGCGTAGATCGATGCATTTCTTTTGCCGATTTGCGCGGATCGCGGAAAATGCAGGAGAGGGTTGTCTGATGGCGGAGCGCGGAGCCACCGAACTCGATGCGATCGACAGACGGATCATCCGGCTGCTTGTCGAGGATGCATCGCGAAGCAACAACGAGCTTGCCGCGCGGGTCGGGCTGTCGCCGGCGCCGCTTTCACGCCGTCTGGCGCGGCTCTATTCGGCAGGCATTATCCGGCAAACTGTCGTCGTCGACCCCAAGGCCGCAGGCGTCGGCTTCCAGGCTTTTCTCGAGGTGACGCTGGAGCGCACGGCGAGCAAGGTCGGGCAGCGTTTCATCGAGCTGGTGTCGCGCATGCCCGAGGTGGTGGAATGCCACACCGTCGCCGGCGATTTCGATTTCCTGTTGAAGATCGCGGTGCGCGATGTCGCCGATTACAAGCGGCTGCTGTGGAGCGAGTTCGAACAGGTCGCCGAGATCAAGACGCTGCGTTCGACGATCCTGCTCGACAGTCCGAAGATGGCGGCGACGCTGGCGCTGTGATCAGGGAAACGCCCGGCGGGCGTTCCCGACAAGGACCAGAGTGCCGTCTTGGCATTAAGCTTCGAGCGGTCCCGGTTTGCGTGCGGCGCTGGAAGCCGTCTCGCAGGCGATCTTCATCAGGTCAGCGCGGCGGCGGGCGTGCCTGGTCGATACCCGGGTAACGATCAACCCGTCTTGCGGCGCACGCACTTCGATGGCGCCGTCCGGCTGACCGGGACGGTTGAGGATCGTCACCAGCAGATCGCCGGCCTTTACCTTGTCGCCGATATCGCGATGGAACAGGATGGCGCCGGATTGGGGCGCGCGGATCATCTCGATGTTGTCGAGCGGTGCGACGATACCACCGTAGGCGGGAAGCGCAGCCCTCTCGCCGGCGATCACGCCGCGCGCTACGAGGAAGCGCAGCACCCCTTCGGCATCCTTGCGCGCCGTATCGGGATAGACGTCGCGTGTGCCGCGAAGCTCGACCGTAACCGAAAGCCGTCCCGGCAGGCTCGCCTTTTTCTGTCCCTCCGTCTCGTATTTCCAGGCATAGGCGACGGCCTCTTCGAAGGCCGTGCTTTCCCCGTCGGAGAGAAACACCGCTTCCATGTCGAGCGCTGCTGCAAGGTCGGAGGCTTCCGGCCAGAAGGCGTCGTCGATATAGGCATATTGCAGCGCTTCGTCGTCGCAATGCAGGTCGAGCATCAGGTCGGCGCCGAGCGCCATATGCAGCAACTGCCGCTTCAGGCGGTCCGTTGCCGAGTAACGATCAAGTTCCATGAGGAGGCTGTCGCGCTCGCCGAGCGCGATCAGCGGAAAGTCGCGGTTGAAATTGGTGCGCGAGCCGAGATCGAACCGACCCTGCAGCTCGCCGAAGTGCGATTGCGCCGTGCCGATCGGGTTTGCCTGCGGCACGACGGTGATGTCGCCGAGAATGGCGCCGGTCTTCTCTGCCTCAGTGAGCCTCTGCAGGAGGAAATGAGCGAGTGCGGTGCCCGGCAATTCGTTGGCGTGCAGGGCCGCTTGAATGTAGGTCTTGGGCGCATCGGGGTTTTTGCCCTCGAAGCGGAAGACCGGCAGCCGCCATTCGATGCCCGCGGTGTCGCCGGCGATGATGATTTCCTGGATGTCCATGGTCTCCCCCGAGTGTCTCTTCTCGAAGGCTTATCGGCATTCCCGATAGGCTCTGCAAGTGGCTAGAAACGGGGAGTGGCGGGGGCGGAGCAAGGCTTTGACTTTTGACCCGAAACCGTTGTTTTCTGGTGTTGTTCGCACCGGAGGGCAAATCGCAGATGATCCTGATCGGCCAGTATGATTCTCCCTTTGTCCGTCGCGTCGGTATCGCGCTCACCCTTTACAGCATGCACTTCGAACACCGTCCATGGTCCTCGTTCGCCGATGCGGACAGGCTTCGCCCCCACAATCCGCTGACGCGCGTGCCGACCCTGGTGCTGGACGATGGCACTGCGCTCATCGACAGCCACATCATCCTCGACTACCTCGACAGTCTGGTTCCCGAGGATCGCGTGATGTTTCCAAGGTCCGAACCGGACAGGCATCGGGCGCTGAGGATCGCGGCGCTGGCATGCGGGCTCGGCGACAAGGTCGTCAGCCTGTTCTATGAGAAGCGGCTGCACGAGAACGTTTCCACTCTCTGGATCGACCGCTGCCGAGCCCAGATCGAAGCAACGCTTGCCGTCTTGGAGGCCACCCGGGCGGAAGGAGTTCAGGAATTTTGGTTCGGGGAGCGCATCGGTCATGCGGATATCGCCGTGGCGGTGGCGCTGCGGTTTCTGTGCGAAGTCCATCCCGAACTGATCGCGATTTCCAACTATCCGGCCTTGCGGGCGCATAGCGAAAAGCTGGAAGCGCTCCCGGTATTCGAGACGATCAGCCAGCCTTTCATCGCGCCAACGTAGGGCCAACCCGAGCGTAAGAGCCAACGAGCCCCGGACGGAAAGCGTGGGCAGGGCCGGCACAAAACGCTTGCGCCGACCCGTGCCGATGTCAGGTTCACATAAAGTGCAGATCATTCTGCATCGAGAAAGCTACGGATCGCTTTCACCGTCGCTTCCGGCTGTTCCTCCATCAGCCAATGCCCGGACGCCGGGATGACCACTTCGGTCACGTTGTCGGCGGCCGCGCGCGCGACGACGGCCATGGTCGGGCCGAAGGATTTCTCTCCGCCAACGGCCAGCACTGGCATGCCGAGCTTGCCCTTTTTCAGGAAGCCCTGGTTGTCGATGACGTCCTGATCGAAGGCGGCGAACTGGGCAAAGCCGGCGCGCATCGCGCCCGGCTGCGCATAAAGCTTGGCATAGTGCTGGCGCGATGCCTCGCTCCACTTCTTCGGATCGGCGGAGAATTCGTTCCAGAAGCGATCGAGGTAGATGCGCTCGCGGCCGGCAACGAGGCGTTCCATGTCCGGCCCACCGAAACGGAAGTGCCAGAGCAGCGGGCTTTTCAGGATCTCGTCCCAGGGGCCGACGCCTGGAAGCGGAGCATCCATCAGCACCAGCTTCGTCGTGCGATCCGGATACTGCGCGGCAAACGCGTAGCCGACCATGTTGCCGATGTCGTGCGCCACGACATCGACCTTGTCGACTTTCAACGCGTCGAGCACGCCGGCGATATCCTGCGCTTCTGTCTTCTTGTCGTAGCCGGTCGCAGGCTTTTGCGAGAGCCCCATGCCCCTGAGATCGGGAACGATGACGCGATGATCGCGGGCAAGGTCGGCCGCAAGCGGGACCCACATGTCGCCGGTCTCGCCGTAGCCGTGCAAGAGCACGACCGCTTTGCCGGAACCTCCGATGCGCACGTGAAGGGTCGTGCCGTTGGTGGCAATGTCCTGCGTTGCAAATGTCGCCGGATAGGGCTTGGTGTCCGCCAGCGCCGGGATGGCAAAGGCGATCGTGGCAGCGGTGACGAAGGAACGAAGCATGGGGCTCTCCTGTTTGCCGGCGTCTGCCGAATGGCGTTTCGATGGAGAGACCATGACAGTCGCGTGCCGTTCGCACTAGCCGCCGGAAAGCGGATTTGCTGTTCGGTCAAGCCGAACAACGTAACGCGCCCGGGCTCAAACCGCCTTGGAAGCGGCCAGCGCCGCGGAACCTCCGTTTCACGCTGGCCCCTGCGGGTGTGGATCAGAGCAAAGTCGATTGTCGTTCAGGTGATGGGCGCCCTCAGAACCCTGCAGGGCGCGGAACGATCGTCGTAAAAGAGCGTCCTGTGTGCAACGACTTCGTCCTTTCCCGGGCTGTTACGCCGGCGGCATCTTGTCGAACTTCGGCAGCGCTGGATCGAGGTGATCCCAGGCATAGCCACGTGACCCATAGGTGACGGCATCGGGCTTGTAGCGGCGCGGATCGTCGAGGCTCGCCGCGCGCACGGTGAAGACGTCGGGCATTGCCGCAAATGTCATGTAGACGGGCGAACCGCAGGTGGGGCAGAAGGCCCGCGTCTTCACATTGCCGCTATCGGCGACCATGTCCCAGAGCGTTGCCTTTCCCTCGAGTTTTACGCCCTCTCGCCTGAAGCTCAGGTGCGATCCGTGCCCGGTGCCGCTCTCGCTCTGGCAGTCGCGGCACTGGCAATCGTTGGAGAAGATCGGTTCTCCGGAGATTTCATAGCGGATCGCGCCGCAGGCGCATCCGCCGATATAGGACTTGCTCATCTCATTCCTCCTGGGTTGGGTCGTTAAAGCAGGGCGTGAAGCAGCCCACGGCTAAGCCAGCCGTCTCTTCCATTAGTCTCGATGGTTTGGGCCGGTTTCGGCGTGGGCACGGCACATCTCAGCCGGTCAGTGCGCCGGACGAGCGGGCACCTTGCTGGTCCAGTCTGAAACTGGGTGGCAGTCCGCGCGCGGCGATCAGCTCTCCTCGGCGGTGACGGTGCCGATCTGCGACAGGACTTTCTTCCAGCCCTGGCTCATGTTCTTGTAGGCCGTGTCGTTTCTCGGCGTGACGAAACCGGAATGGACAAGGCGAAGACGGGTGCCATTATCGACCTCCGACAGTGTCCATGTGACGACGGTGTCGAGACGCGACCCATAGCCGTCGTTGGCCTGGTGGCCGCCTCTCCAGGCGTAGACGAAACGCTCATTGGGACGGACCTCCAATACCTCGCAGTGGATGACGCCGTCCCATTCGCCGGCTGGCGTCGTCTGGAAGGTGAAGCGATTGCCTTCGATCGGTTCGAAGCCCGTCGGGGCCATGATCCAGCGGCTCATCAAGGCGCCGTTCGTCAGCGTCTTCCAGATCGTCTCCCGGGCGTGTGGGAAGACCTCGTCGACCACGATGTCCTGCGTATGAGACTGCAAGGCTGTTTCGGTCATGGATCGATCTCCTTCAAGAGAGTGCGCAGATCTGCAAACCGTTCGCGCCAGAAGACGCCGTAATGGCTCATCCAGTCGGCAAGCGGTTCGAGGCCTTCAGGTTGGGCGCGGTAGTAGACGTTGCGGCCCTCGGGTCGTTCGGCGACGAGACCCGCCTGCTTCAACGACTTCAGATGCTGCGAAATGGCGCCCTGCGTCACGCCGCTGCCGCGGGTCAACTCGACCACCGTGATCTCGTCGGCATTGGCGATGCGCTCGAACACGGCGCGCCGGGTCGGGTCGGCAAGTGCGCGCATGATGGTGGTGATGGGTGCGGCTTCAATCATGGAAAAGAATTAGCGCGCACTTATCAATTAGTCAATACTATTGTTTTCCGACTGCAAGCGGAGTTCGCCCGAGAGGGGGCGTGCCGTCGGCCATCGCGGCGTTGCATCCGGACGGAAGGGCCTGGCTCTACCGATCCTCCTTCTGAGAATTTTTTTAACGCCGCGATCCGTTTTCACCCTTTCGGTCGTCATTGATGTGTTCGAAACGAAAGGAGACACGCCATGACCGACGCGCCCGCCATCTTGATCAACCTGCTGAAGGTAAAGCCTGGAAAGCAGGATGCGCTGATCGCGCTCTTGAAGCAGAACACCGACACGGTCGTCCGCACGCTTGAAGGCTGGAAGACAACGCGGTTAATCGCCGCAAATGACGGCGCCGGCGTCGTCATCTATTCCGAATGGGAGACGCCTGAAGCTATCGACGCGATGCGCAGCGACCCAAGAATGAAAGCTTATTTCCCTCAGATTCTTGAGCTGGCGAGCCTTGACTCCGTCACCGGCTCGGCGGTGTTTGGCGAAACCCGATGAGTGGTGGCAGATGGCAAGGTCCGTGTCAGCGACGACCGATCGCGCACGCGCAGTCCCGCCGCTCGCCAGGGCAGCAGAAATCGTAAGATCAGTTCGATGGATTGAGGGAATGGCAATGACTACAGCAGTTTTCATCCTTGTCCACGGTGGTTGGCACGACCGCTCGACATGGGACAAGGTGACGCCGATACTGGACGCCAACGGCTTCTCTGCCTTGACGCCTGATCTCCCTGGCGCAGGGGTCAATGCCATAGCCCCACCTTCGCTGGGTCTTTCCCCGTTCGACCCCGTTGCATTTTCCACCGAGCCGTCACCCAGCGCCGGCATTACCCAGCTGGAGAGGACGGAAGCGGTTGTCAAACTGGTCGAAGAGGCCGTCGCACTCGGCGGCGGCAAGGTCATTCTGGTCGGACACTCGGCCGGCGGGATGACGGTTTCGGCCGTCGCCGAGCGGGTTCCGGATCTGCTTGCGGCGATCGTATACATTGCCGGGTTCCTGGTGCCGAACGGCATGCCGTTGCTGGCGATGCTCCAGCACGAGACCATGTCTTCAGCTCTGTCGCCTGGGCTGTTTATCGGTGACCCCGTCGCCATCGGTGCGACAAGGATCAATCCGGGATCGACGGACGAAGCCTATCGCTCGCTCCTCAAGGCTTCATTTTATGGCGATGTGTCAGAGGCTGAATTCGCGCATGCAGCGTCGCACCTGCACTACGACGAATCGAATGCCGGCGCCCTGGCCTCATCGGGCATCACGTCCGAAAGATTTGGCACCGTGCCGCGTCACTACGTCAGGACCACGCGGGATTGCGCGGTTCCGTTGGCCGGTCAGGATCATATGATCGCGCTTGTCGACGGTTCCATCGGCGGCAAGACAACGACCCACACCTTGGCAAGCAGCCACTCGCCATTCCTGTCGCAGCCGGACCAGCTGTCGAAGATATTGATCGAAATCGGTACCTGCCCGCACACGGAACGGTCCCATGCCGAAGGTCTTGGTGCATGAACACGGATCAATTCGAGGACCGTCTGAACGCGCTTCGACCACGTCTCCATCGCTACTGCGCGCGCATGACGGGGTCGGCGGTCCATGGCGAAGATGTGTTGCAGGACACGCTCGTCAAGGCGCTGCACGCACGCACACAAGGCGTCGAAGTCGAAAACCTCGAGGGCTGGCTGTTTCGCATCGCTCACAATACGAGCCTCGATTTTTTGCGCGACAGGTCGCGCAATACCGTCGTTTCTCTTACCGAAGACATGGAGGCGGCGCCCATGTCCGAAACGGATGTGGTCGCGGTCAGCTTTCAGACATTTCTGCGACTGCCTGAACTTCAGCGCTGTAGCGTTATCCTCAAGGATGTCCTGGGCCATTCGGTCGACGAGATCGCCGGGATCGCCGGTTGCTCTTCGGCGGCCGCCAAATCGGCGCTTCAGCGTGGGCGCATTGCCTTGCGTCAGTTTGCCCAGGCACCCGAAGATATCAGGCTGCCGCTGATGTCCGAGCCGGACCGGCGGAAGATTGCCGCCTATGTTCGCCTCTTCCAGAACGGTGATTTCGACGCGATCCGGGCCATGCTTGCCGATGACGTCAAGCTCGATCTGATCAACCGCCTCCAACTGGAAGGGCGCGATCGGATCGGCCAATATTTCACGCGTTACGGAGAAGTAACGAAATGGCAGTTCGCCTTTGGCGCTGTCGAAGGTCAGCCGGCCATGCTGGTCTTCGACAGCACCGGCCCGATGGAGCGACCTGCCCATTTTGTCCTGGTCGACTGGTCGGACGACCGGATCATCAGGATTAGGGATTTCCTGTTTGCGCCCTATGTCCTCGACGTCATCGATTGGGCGCGGTTGGACTGAACGGCTGGACGCGCCAGGCGTCCGATCGGTATGATTTCCGAAGCGCTCGCGTCGAAGCGTCTGCCATCCCATCCGCCGAGCCATTGCTCGACGACGAGGCCTGCCTCATTCATCATCGAGACGAGGTCTTCGTGTGATGGGAAGGCGATCTTCGACTGCGCCGCGAAGGTGCGTCCGCCAGCGGCGATCCGGTAAAACGTATCGTATTCCACCACACCGGTGTCGGGGTCGTGCCGGACATCGTTCCAGGCGAGCACGTCGCCCAATTCCGGGTGGACAATCACGCGCTCGGACAAGGCCGGCGTCCATTCTTTCCATTCCTCGACGCGTGGGTTTCGACTGTCGAAGATGAAATGTCCTTGCGGGGAGAGATGTGCGGCTATGGTCTTCATAGCTGCAAGCTGATCGTCTCGGGTGAGAAAAACTTGAAAAGCGTGGCCGCTGAGCAGCACCAGATCGAAGGTCTCTCCAAGGCGGACGGTTCGCCCGTCGCCTTCAACCCAACGCACGCGGTCGCCGCCGGGCCGCTGCCTTGCGATATCAAGCATCGCAGCGGCCGGGTCGACGCCGACGACCCGTTTGCTGCCCTCTCGGGCGATTGCTGCTGCCAAAAGACCGGTGCCGCACCCGAGATCGAGGATCGAGGTGCGGCTAGCCGCCATAGTCTTGAGGTATTCGCTGTCGGCGGTCCAACCGTTCTCGATGTCGTAGAATTCGACAAGCTCCGGATCGTTATAGAGTTTGTCCGACGTCATCGAGAGGATCGGATCATTCCCACTCGATCGTGCCGGGCGGCTTCGACGTCACGTCGTAGACCACACGGTTGATGCCACGGACCTCGTTGATGATGCGCGTCGCCGCACGGCCGAGGAATTCCATGTCGTAGTGGTAGAAGTCGGCGGTCATGCCGTCGACCGAGGTGACGGCGCGAAGGGCGCAGACGAACTCGTAAGTGCGGCCATCGCCCATGACGCCGACGGTCTGGACCGGAAGCAGCACGGCGAATGCCTGCCAGATCGCATCGTAGAGCCCAGCCTTGCGGATTTCGTCGAGATAGATCGCATCGGCTTCGCGCAGGATCTCGAGCTTCTCGCGGCTGATGCCGCCCGGGCAACGGATGGCAAGGCCCGGACCCGGGAAGGGGTGGCGGCCGATGAAGCTGTCGGGCAGGCCGAGTTCGCGGCCGAGCACGCGGACTTCGTCCTTGAACAGTTCGCGCAGCGGCTCGACCAGCTGCATGTTCATGCGTTCCGGCAGGCCGCCGACATTGTGGTGAGACTTGATCGTCACCGACGGGCCGCCGGTAAAGGAGACGCTTTCAATGACGTCGGGATAGAGCGTGCCCTGCGCTAGGAAGTCGGCGCCGCCGAGCTTTTTTGCCTCTTCTTCGAACACCTCGATGAACAGGCGTCCGATGATCTTGCGCTTGGTCTCCGGGTCGCTCTGGCCTTCCAGTTCGCCGATGAAGCGGTCGGAAGCGTCAACGTGCAGGAGGTGCAGGTTATAGTGCTCCTCGAACATGGCGACGACGTTCTTCGCCTCGTCCTTGCGCATCAGGCCGTGGTCGACGAGGATGCAGGTCAGCTGATCGCCGACCGCCTCGTGGATCAGGAGCGCCGCAACCGAGCTGTCGACGCCGCCCGAAAGCGCGCAGATGACCTTCTTGTCGCCGACCTGCTTGCGGATCGCGTCCACCGCCTTGGCGCGGTAGGCCGACATCGACCAGTCGCCCTTGATGCCGGCGATCTTGTGCACGAAGTTGGCAATCAGCTTGGCGCCATCAGGCGTGTGCACCACTTCCGGATGGAATTGTACGGCGTAGTACTTGCGCTTCTCGTCGGCGATGAAGGCGAACGGGGCGTTCGCCGAGGTGGCGACGACTTCGAAGCCTTCGGGGATCGCGGTGACGCGGTCGCCATGCGACATCCACACCTGGTGGCGCGAGCCGAGCGACCAGACGCCATCAAACAGCGCACAGTCCTTTTCGACTTCGAGGAAGGCGCGGCCGAACTCGCGGTGATGGCCGCTCTCGACCTTGCCGCCGAGCTGGGCGCAGATCGTCTGCTGGCCGTAGCAGATGCCGAACACCGGCAGGCCGGAATCGAAGATCACCTGCGGCGCGCGCGGCGAGCCGATGTCGAGGGTGGAGGCCGGGCTGCCGGAGAGAATGACGGCCTTCGGCTTCAGCCGCTGAAAACCTTCTTCCGCCGACTGGAACGGCACGATTTCGCAGTAAACACCGGATTCGCGTACGCGCCTGGCGATGAGCTGTGTCACCTGGCTGCCGAAGTCGACGATAAGAACGGTGTCGGGATGGGCTGTCTGGGTCATGTCGGGCCTTCAAACAAGCTTGATCATGGCGAGCCTTTAATCAAAGCCCGTCTTCTGCGCAACGATTCAATTGCACCCCGACAATCCCGGGCTTTCAGAGCCGGATCTGTCCGGTGCCGATCGCAGTCTCGAGCCTGTCGATGACGTCGGCAAGCTTCTCGTCGATGACATGGAGATATTCGGTCCAGTCGCTGACGTGCTTGAGCTCGGCCTTGCCGTCGGAAATGCCGCGAAGGGCAATGAGCGGGACCTGGAAAGACTGGCAGGCGCGCAAGACCGCATAGGTCTCCATCTCCACCATGTCGGCGTCGATGCCGTCATAGGCGACACCGGAGACGATGTTGGCGCCGGTCGACAGTCTCGCTTCCTTGACGCCGGGGATGCGTAGCGGCAGCGATACGACGGCAGGAAGATCGAGAAACGGCGTTGCCCCCTTCTCGAAACCGAGCGCCGAGGCGTCCATGTCGCGGTATCCGACCGTTACAGCCTGGTAGACTTCCGTCTGCTCGAGTTTGGCGGCCCCCGCCGATCCGAGCGAGACGACCAAGTCTGGGAGGTTGCCTTCGGCGGCAAGGCCGGCCAGCGTCTTCGTCAGGGTTACGGCGGCCTCGACCGGGCCGACGCCGGTCATCAGCGGTGCGATCCGCGCCTTCAGGTGCGGGCCATACTCGGCATCGACAGCCATGACATAGAGAACCTTGCGGCCGGCGACGTCCTTCATTGCAAAACTCATCCTTCGATATCCTCGCGTCCGCGGATCACCATCATCGTGCCGGTCATCGAGGCGATCAGCTTGGCCGGTCCGTCCGAGCGGATCGCGTAGCCGCGTCCGTCGGAGACGATGATCGTCGTGCCCGGCTTGGTGACTTCGCCGCGAAACAGGAAGCGCTCGCCGCGCCCCGGCGACAGGAGGTTGACCTTGAATTCGATCGTTAGGATCGAGGCATCCGGGTCGATGACCGAATAGGCGGCGTAGGTTCCAGCCGAATCGAGTGCCGCAGAAATCACCCCTGCATGCAGGAAGCCATGCTGCTGCGTCAGCTTTTCGTCGAAGGGAAGTTCGATCTCGACCGTGCCCTGCTCGACCAGCGTCAGTTCCGCGCCGATCGTTTTCATGGCGGCCTGTCTCGCGAAGCTTTCCCTTATGCGTCTACGGAAATCTGGGGGATCGCTGTCGTCCATCAGTCACCACGGCCCTGGTTGTAACGGAAGGCCCATTGCCTTCCAGATCGACGGACAGTGGCATGGCCGCACCGGTGCGACAAGCTCAATTCATGAGGAAAATCGAGCCGTTGAGCACTGTCGCAAACGCCACCCAGGCGAGGTAGGGCAGGAACAGCAGCGCCGAAACGCGGTCCCTGTTCCAGCTTGCGACGATGACGCCGGCAACGGCGATCAACAGCGCGATGATGACGATCAGCGCCGAGGAGACGTCCTGCAGGCTGAAGAACAGCGGCGACCACAGGAAGTTGAGGATCATCTGCGCCAGCCACAATCGCATTGCGGCGGAGCGGCGATGGTCGAGAAACAGCCGGGCGCCGACAAAGCCGATGATCACGTAGAGGATCGACCAGACGGGGGCGAAGATCCAGTTGGGCGGATTGAAGGCCGGCTTCGCCAGCGCCTGGTACCATTCGCCGGGAATGTTATTGTAGCCGATGAGGAGCCCGAGACCGAGGACGGCTGCGATGAAGACTGCGTAGACGAGGGTTCTGTTCATGTCCTCGACAGATAGAGCGCGTTCGAGCGCTTTCCAGCGGGGATGGCTGTTTCGAAGTGGCGAAGCGCTCCCTATATCCCTGCCATGAAAAGCTTCCGCCGCATCGACATCCGGCCGGCCGGCCCGGATGACGTCATGATGATCGCCACCGTCATCGTCGAAACCTGGCGATCGGCCTTTCGCGGGCTGATTTCCGATGCCTTCCTCGATGCCATGAGCATCGAGGAACAGGCCCTGCGTCATGCAAGGCGCATGCGCGTTGCCGACGTCTTCCACTTGGTCGCCGTCGACATGGGCACCAACCGGGTGATCGGCGTTGCCAATTACGGCAAAGCCCGCTCGATGCCGCCGCGGTTCGATCGCGAGCTTTACGCGCTTTACATCCTCAAGGAGTTTCAAGGAGCGGGCATTGGTTCGGCACTGGTGCGCAGCGTTGCAGCCCATTGCCGCGAGATGCGCGCGGCATCGCTGTTTGCCTGGGTGCTGTCCAGCAATCCCAACCGGGCGTTTTACGAGCACCTGGGTGCCATTGCCGTCGGTCAGGGCCAGGTGAGCCTCGGTGGCGAGAACCACGATCAGACCGCCTATCGATGGGACAATCTGGCAAAGCTTGCCGGTGAGGGCCGGTTTTCGGCCTGACGCCTGCGGTCAGGACCGCGCGAGCCGGACGATATGCTGATCCCAGGCAACGGGGTTTTCACGGTCCCTGAAGCGCCCGTTATAGGACGACACGGCAAAGCCGTGATCGGCGGCGGCGACACCGGCGGCGTCGGTCACGTGCTCCTGTTTCAGCACTGCGCCCGAGCGCGCATCGAGCGTGACGGCGATGCTACCCTTCGGCGAGGTCAGGCCGATCAGACCGTCGTTACGGTTGACGGCGATGGCGCCGACATAGTTGGCGAGCGCCGCCGTCGTGGTTTCGGGTAGCGACAGGAACGCGAGATCTTCGCCGTGGGAGAAATGGCCGACAAGCGGCGGCAGGTCGTCGCGGGCACCCTCGTACTGGCAGGCAAACCAGATCTCGCCCTTCGGGCCGATATCGACATGGCGGGTGGAAAGCCGGCTGAGATCGGCAGGCAGCGTGTGCTTCTGGATCAGGGCGCCGGTTCTGGTGTCGACCAGCGCCAGGCTCGGCTCCATATGATCGAGATTGAGCTTGGTGCGGCCGAAATCCGGATGGGTCTCGATGCCGCCATTGGCAATCGCCAGCATCCGGCCATCGGCGGAAAGCGTCATGTCGTGCGGGCCGATGCCGTAGGTCGGGAATTCGCCGATGCGGGCAAAGGCACGAGTACCGTCGTAGATGCCGATCATGCCGCGATTGCCTGCAAAGTCGTTCTCGGTGGCGTAGAGCAGGCGGCCATCGGCGGAAAAGCAGCCATGGCCGTAGAAATGCCGGCCCTCGGCCGCGGCAATGACGACGGGTTCGGCTTGGCCGTCCGTCGCAAGGATCATCGCATAGGTGCCCGGCCGGCGGGCAAAGGCGACCGTGCGCTTGCTGGCGGCGGAATAGGCCATGCCGTGGGCGCGGGCGGGCAGCGCCGCGCGCGCGACGATTTCGCCCGCTTCCGTCAGTGTCGCGACGCCAAAGCTGCCGTCAGGCGCCATGAAGGCCGAGGCAAAGACCGCGTCGGCGCGCTCAAGCGCAAAGGTGCTGCGTGCCCCGAGCGTCGCCACCCAGGCGGCGCCGGCCATCTTTATGAAACTGCGTCGGTCGATCAGACCCGTGGTGGCGCGCATGCCATTCCCGCCTGCCATGTTGGGCCCGGCAGACGAATTCCGCCGCCGGACCTTGTCTTACGGTTTAGCAGATTGCTCTCTCAGAGCCAGCCCCGCCGCTTGAAGTAGAGGAAGGGAACGATTGCCGAAAGCACCATCAGCGCCAGGGCATAGGGGTATCCGAAGCGCCATTGCAGCTCGGGCATGACCTCGAAGTTCATGCCGTAGATCGAGGCGACCAGCGTCGGCGGCAGAAACACCACGGCGGCGACCGAAAAGATCTTGATGATCTGGTTCTGCTCCAGATTGATCAGTCCGAGGGTCGCGTCGAGCAGGAAGTTGATCTTGTTCGACAGGAACAGCGCGTGATCGCCGAGCGACGTCGCATCGCGCTGGATCAGCTTGATCCGCTGCCGGCTTTCCTTTGCCGCCTTGCGCGGACCGATGCCTTCGAGCGCCACGTGGTAGGCGACCAGACGACCGATGCTGACCAGGCTTTCGCGCACGATCGTCAAGAGGTCGCCCTTCTGGCCGATCTGTTCGATCAGTGACTGCAGGTCGCGCGTCTTCTTGGTCGCGCTGGCATTGGTCTTGCGGAACACGTCACGCGAAATACCGTCGACCTCGCTGCCGGCCCGCTCCAGCGCGTCGGCGGTACGGTCGATCATTGCTTCCAGAAGCCCTAGCATCACCAGTTCGCCCGTCTCGCAAACCTGGCCGTTGGCCTTCTGCAGACGATTGGCATAGGTCTGGAACGGCTTCGGGTCGGCGTGGCGCACGGTCACGAGCGTTGCGCCCTTGACGATGAAGGTCACCGGAACCTTGACCGGATAGTCGCTGTCGAGCTTGGCGACCGCCGTCATGGTCATGAACTGGGCGCCGTCTTCCTGGTAGAGCCGGTCGGACAGCTCGATTTCCTGCATTTCGTCACGGGTCGGGATCTCGATGCCGAGCTGGCCCTGGACCAGCCGGGTCTCTTCCACGGACGGGTTGAGCAGATCGTACCAGATGACCTGAGACGGCGAGGCGAGGCCGTCGAGCATATCGACGAGCACGAGGTGGCTGTTCTGGCTTTTGTAAATGCGCAGCATATTGGGCTCCATAGGGCGAGTCATCCGACCGCCTTGAAGCCCTGATCAATCAGGACCGAACGGTCGTGAGCATGAAGGCTCGACTTCGACTGTCGGGGTTCATTGCAAGTTGATCCTTGTGGTGAAACGTGCCCGCGAGAGCGGACACGGGGAGCGCTTTGCGCCCAAACGGGGGTATTGTCAACACCTCCAGAGCCGTGCGTCTTTTCAGGCGCGGAACGGCCGCTGCGGCACGTTGAATCGCCGCATCTTTTTGGCCTTTGGTCGAAGACGATTTAAGCGAACATGCAGTCGGTCCAACGCTGCCTTCTCAGTCGCCGTCGGCAAAGGAGAAGCCGGCGCCAAGGCCGATGGCGCCGCCGAAATCCCTGTTCAGCCGGCCGAGCAGATCGGCGGTATTGAGGGTCAGAAAATCGAGCTTGGCGCGGCTCTTGTCGTCGGCAATCGCATCAGCGATCGGACCGTCGATGGTCTGCGAGATGCCGATCACCGACTTGAAGACGAAGTCCGCCGACCCGGCGACAGAACGACTGTCCTCGGGCAGCAGGCTTTCCATGTCGGCCACGTCGAACAGGGTCTTGAGGCCGGCGAAGTTGGCGGCGATCGAGGGCATGGTGTTTTGCGACCGCCAGTAGATCGCCGACTTCGGATGACCCTTGTCCGACGCGCCGTCGACCGTTCCGGCATAAAACGGCTTCAGCCGCTGGTCTTTCACCATCTCTACGCCGTGCACGAAAATGCCGAGCAGCTCGGTTGCCGCTTCCTTGCTGTCGCGAAACTCAGGGTTTCCTGGGCCGGGCTTCTTCCAGGCCGCCTGGATGCCGTCTGGCTTTTGCCATTCCGCCAGGAACTCGTTGGCAATCATGTTGAGGTTCTGCGCGATCGCCACGCCGTAACGGCAGCGGAAGTCGCCCTCCTTGCTTGCCAGGACCTCGGAGCCGTTGCCGTAGAGCACATATTCCAGTGCGCCCAGCCCTTGCGCCGCGACGCTCTTGCCCTTGAGCGATGCAACGTCGGTTGCCGTCTCGTCCTTCTTGGCAAGAATGGCCTGAACCTGCTTCAGGCCCGTACTCTTGCGGTCGGGGTAGAACAGGAAGCGCTCGAAACGGTTCTGCTCGAGTGCCGGCCCGAGGCGAATGATTTCGACCGTGGACCAGGCTTCTACCAGTTCGGAAAATGCGGCTTTCGCTTTCTCCCTCGACGCCGCCGACGGCGTTTCACAAAGGGCTGCCGATGCCTTCGTCAGCGCCGCGGTCTTGTCCGACAGGTTGCGGTAGCCGGGAATGATGAAGTCGTCGACCGCCTTCGCCATCACGGCCGGCACCGCAGCCTCGTTGACGACGCGCGGCGACAGCGCACTTCCTTCCTGCGCCATGGCGGGCAGGGATAGGGCGGTCAGCGCAAGGCCGAAGGCAAGCGAGGGCATGGGGGACATCAAAGGGACTCCAGGAATGCGATGAGGTCACGGCGGTCGCGCGTGGGAAGGCGGGCGAAGGCGTCGCGGGCAGCCTGCCCTTCGCCGCCGTGCCAGAGGATGGCTTCCGTAAAATTACGGGCGCGCCCGTCGTGAAGCAGATAAGTATGACTGCTGACAGTTTTCGTCAGGCCGACGCCCCAGAGCGGCGGCGTGCGCCACTCGCTGCCGCTTGCGCTGCCCACGGCCTGGCCATCGGCAAGGCCTTCGCCCATGTCGTGCAACAGGAAATCGGAATAGGGCCAGATCAACTGAAACGCCTGTGCCTTGTGACCGGCATCTCGGCGCGTCACGAATTTCGGCGTATGGCAGGCGGTGCAGCCGATGTCGTAGAAAACCTGCTTGCCGCGCAAAGTCTTGGGAAAGCTCGCCTGGCGGCGCGCAGGAACGGCGAGGTTGGCGGTGTAGAAAGTCACGAGACCAAGCACCGGATCAGGTGCTTCGACCGTGCCAAGGCGTGCTTGCACGCCGGTGGGCATGGCAAGGCAGGCGGCCTGCGCCTGGGTGCAGTCACCATGGCTACGATCGGCGTCCGGCGTCGACAGGCCGATGTCGGACGCGAAGGCATCCGCCGTCTGCTGCCGTATCGTTGGGTTTTGCGCCTTCCAGCCAAAACGGCCGAGCATGATGTTGCCGGTGTCGCCGTCGCGGGCAAGCGCCGCACGTCCGCTGATGCCGTCGCCGTCACGATCGTCGGGATCGGCGCCCGCCAGGATGTCGGCCTCGTGAATGGCTTCGATCAGCCCGAGACCGATCATCTGTGGTGCCACGCGAGGAGAGAGCGTCGTTGTCGGGTCGAGATCGCCATAACCGAGCTCAGTCACCGTGTAGGTTGGCTTGCGCAGGAAGACGAGTTCGCCGTCGGCCAATGTTACCGGCAGCTCCGAGTAGGTCATTTTCATCTGACCTTCCGCAGCAAGTCCTGGAACGGCGCTATCCTGCAGCTGACCACCATAGACGGGATCGGGAAAGTTCGGCAGATCGTAGTTGGCCACCATCTCGCGCTCGCGCTCATTGCTTGGCGCGCGCGCCAGACGGTAGAGCATCGATGTGCCGTCAGGCGAGCCCTCCGGCGGACGGCCCCGCCCATCGCGCGGATGACAGCTTTCACAGGCCCGGGCGTTGTAGAGCGGCCCCAATCCATCCGACGCCTGGGTCGAGGAGGGCGATGACACCCAAAGTTTCTCGAAGAGCGCATCGCCGAGCTTGAAGGCTTCCTCGTCCGAGAAGGGAAGATTGGCGGAAAACAGCGTGAAGCTGTCCTGGTCGACGGGGGCGATCGAGGTGCCGGCACCACCGGACATTGCTTCGTATCGTTCGGCTTTGGAGAAGTCGGTCGTTGGCCGGACGATGGTTTCGACACGGCTGCGGTCGGATTCGGAAAGATCGTCGCGCGTCCGTGGCAGGTTGGAGGCGTCGTCGGACGCTGCAACGGATGTTGCAAGCAGGCAGAGCAGCGCTGCGAGCTGTCGCGACAGGAATTGGACAGTCCGTGCATTCATCGACTGAGGATCGGGCCGCGTTGTTGCGACGCGGCCCGCCTTTTCAACTCATTGGAACACAGCGTTAGGATTATCCAAGCTGTCGGAACCTTCAAGCTCAATTGTTCCAAGATCGAGCGAAGCGATGACGCGCTGCACAGTCTTGGCCTGGGCGATGAGGCCGTCGATCGCAGCCTGGACGGTGGCATTACCCTCGGTATTGCCTTCGCCGATCATCTGGTCGTAGGCCTCGACGGTTTCGGCGCGCTTGGCCATCGCCTGCATCTTCTCGACGGTGGTGGCCAGATCCTTGGTCATTTCCTTGTCGAGAGCCGCATCCTTGGCGGCAACCAGTTCGGAAAGCGAGGCGCCGGTCAGCTTGGTGCCGTCGACGCGGGTATAGTCGCCGGTATAGGCCGACTGGATGCCGATCGCGTCATGCAGGTGCGAGTTGTGGGTGTTGTCGGAGAAGCAGTCGTGCTCTTCTTCCGGATCGTGCAAGAGCAGGCCGAGCTTCATGCGTTCACCGGCAAGCTCGCCATAGGAGAGCGATCCCATGCCGGTCAGGATGGCGGTAAGCCCGGCCTTCGGGTCGGCTTCGACGGCCTTGGTCGCAGCTCCATCCGGCGTCCAGTTGGCGACCATTTCCTTGAGGTCCGAAACGAGAAGTTCCGAGGCGGCCTTCAGATAGGCGGCACGGCGATCGCAATTGCCGCCGGTGCAGGCCTTGGTGTCGTAATCGGTGTAGGGGCGGTTGCCGGCGCCAGCCTTGGTGCCGTTCGTGTCCTGACCCCAGAGCAGGAATTCGATCGCATGATAGCCCGTGGCGACGTTGGCCTCGATGCCGCCTGCTTCCTGGAGGGTGCCTGCCAGCAATTCCGGCGTGATGTTGGTGGCATCGACGTCCTTGCCATCGATCTTGATCGTCTTGTTGGCGATCACGTTGGCGGTGAACAGGCCGTTCTCGTCGCTTTCGCTGCCGTAGCTCGGATCGACGTAGTCGATCAGGCCTTCGTCCAGCGGCCAGGCGTTGACCTTGCCTTCCCACTCGTCAACGATGGCGTTGCCGAAGCGGTAGACTTCCGTTTCCTGGTAGGGGTTGCGGGCCTTGAGCCAGGCTTCGCGCGCCGCCTTCAGCGTCGCTTCGCTCGGTGTCGCGATCAGCGCGTCGATCGCCTTGTCGAGCGCCTCAGCCGTGATCAGCGCATCTTCGAACTTGGCATGCGCAACGACGGTGTAGTGCTTGACGACGGCGGCGGCATCGGTGGCGGCCTGTGCCGGCTGCAGGGCCAGCGTCGACGTTGCCGTCATGAGCGCCAGCGCCGCGGCACGGATGAAATTCTTGGTCATGACCCTCTCCTGTTCTTTTCCCGGCGGGACCGGAACGGACACCGCGGGACGGCGTCATAGCTCGGCAAGGGTCGTCAGAAATCCCCCGCCGACCCGCCGGAGCCCGATTGTCATGAACCAAAAGTAAACTGGTGTCAAAGTGTATAGTTTAGAACGTTTTCAATCTGATGTGCGTGTTCTGACTGTTGTCAAAAGCCATCAACCCTTGCGCTGCATCAGGCAGAAGAAGAAGCCGTCGGTGCCGGTCGAGGCCGGCGTCAACGTCACCGTCTTCATGTCGGCAGACCACGGCTGCGGCTTGTCGGTGCCGAAAAGCCCGGCCCAGATGTCGGCGGCCGACAGGATCTCGAATTCCGGATTGTCCTCGCAGAAGCCGTAGACCTGCGCCTCGTTCTCTTCGGGAAGGACCGAGCAGGTGACGTAGATCAGGTGTCCGCCTGGCCGCACGAACTGCGCCGCACTTGCCAGCGCCTCTTCCTGCTGGGCGATGCGCTCTTCGAGGTTCTTCTGGTTGAGCCGCCACTTGGTGTCGGGGCGACGGCGCCAGGTTCCGGTGCCGGTACAGGGTGCATCGACGAGAACCCGGTCGAAACGGCCGGCAAGCGGCGCCAGGCTCTCGGTGGATTCGTGCACCTGAACATTGCGCGTTCCCGCGCGCTTCAGCCGCTCGATGATCGGCGCGAGACGCTTGCGGTCGGTGTCGTAGGCGTGCACTTGGCCCTTGTTGTTCATGGCTGCCGACATCGCGAGTGTCTTGCCGCCGCCGCCGGCACAATAGTCGAGCACCTGCTCGCCTTCCTGCGGGAAGGCAAGGTCGGCGACGATCTGCGATCCCTCGTCCTGAACCTCGAACCAGCCTTTCTGGAAGGAAAGCTCGGCAGTGACGTTGGGTAGGCGCGAGGCGCCTTCGCCGGCGGGAATACGGATGCCGTTGCGTGCGATCGTCGCAGCTTCCGCGCCGCTGCGCTCCAGCGCCTTCAGCACCTTGGCGCGCGTTGCCTTCAGCGTATTGGCGCGCAGGTCGAGCGTCGGGCGGCCGGCAAGCGCCTTGGCCTCGTCGAGCCAATCGTCGGAAAAATTTTCCTCGAAGGAGGCCTGCACCCATTCGGGAATGTCGCCCTGGATGTGAGGCGCAGCGTCCTCGAGACGACGGGTGGCGAAAGCCTGCGCCATGTCGGCAGACGGCATCTCGGGCGCGAACTTGTCGCCGTCGAGTTCGGCGGCCAGCTTTTCGGGCGAAAAGCCCCATTGGCGATACATCACCGCATGGCCGAGAGCCGCAGCGCTGTCGCTGTCCATCAGATAGGCGTGGGAGAGCTTCATACGAAGCGCGTCATAGACGATGTTGCCGATCGCAGATCGATCGCCGGAGCCGGCGAACCGATGGGAAAGGCCCCAGTCCTTGAGTGCGTCGGCGACCGGGCGCTTCCGCTTTTCGATATCCTCAAGAACCTCAATGGCTCCAGCGAGCCTGCCGCCCAATCGCATCTTCGATCTACTCCTTTTTCGCCGTGGTAGCGGCGATGGCATCGAAGAGCAAGACGCTGGCCGGGATTAATATCAGTGCTGGTTGTTATAAGCGCGGGGAACAGTACTTATCAAAGCAGAACCGCCCGGATCGGATGCCGGACGGAAGTATTCCGTGATCAGGAATTGACGACTCGATAACAGATGCTGGCGTGGCCGGAGCTGATCATGCCGATCTGCGAGGCGGCTGCCTTGGAAAGATCGATCACACGGCCACGGATGAACGGCCCACGATCGTTGATGCGAACGATGACACTCTTGCCGTTGCGCTTGTTGGTGACCTGCACCTTGGTGCCGAATTTCAGACTGCGATGGGCGGCGGTGAGGCGGGCGGCGTTCATGCGTTCGCCGGAAGCCGTCTTGGAGGTCAGCGCATACCATGAGGCGCCACCGCAGCCGGCGCCTGCTGCCTGGCTGTCGGAAACGGAAACGAGGCCGATCCCGGCGGTGAACAGCGCTGCCGCGGCAACAGTCTTGATTTTCGCTGGCGTCAAACTGGCGACCCTTGGTTAGAGCCCTTGGGCAGAGGCTCTTGGTTAATTCTTTCAAGGATCGGTAATTGGGGCGAAAAATGGCGAAAACGTGCTTCAACCATTTACGTTCTATTAGGATTTATTGAAAAAGGACGAAAATTAAAAATCGAAGATTGTTTGAAATAGTTTAAATGATGCCCGGAAGTTCTTTGGAATCAGCGGTTGAACATCATTGCCGGCACGCACGTGCGCCGAGATCTCGGCCTCGCGATAAAAATCATTAAAAATTTCGATTTGAACGATTCGCCGGGAATCCGAATGGTTCAAAACGTGCTACTATCGCTCAGGTTGCGCACAATTCACAAAGTATAGAATGAATATCTCACGGGGGTCACAATTGAGCTCCCCGTGAGATTGCCATTACTAACGTTCGTGCAATCGGCAATGTTCCATTGCAAAAGGGATATGTTGACCCTTTCGCGCAGCAATTGTTCATTGGCCGCGCCAGCTGTCCGTCTGCCACATTTGCGCAAGCGAGACGCGATAGTCGGGGTAGGCGAATTCGAAGCCGGTTTCCCGCACGCGTGCATTCGAGACGCGCTTGTTCTCGCCATAGAAGGAGCGCGCCATCGGTGAAAGCTCGGCAGTTTCGAACGGCATCTCCGGCGGCGGCTCGACCCCCATCAGCCGCGCTGCCTCGGCAACGATGTCCTGCGGCGGCGCCGGTTCGTTGTCGGTGATGTTGAAGATCCCGCCCTGAAGCCTTTGCGAGAGGTAGGATGTGGCAGCGCCGATATCTTCCACGCGAATGCGATTGAACACCTGGCCGGGCTTGATCAGCCGGCGGGCCGTGCCATTGGCAAGATTGCAGAAGGCATTGCGGCCCGGGCCGTATATGCCGGAAAGCCTGAGCACGGCGACAGGGATGTCATTCCTTGCGCCAAAGGCGAGCCAAGCGTCTTCCGCCTCGACCCGCTCAACGGAGCGCGCCGAGACAGGCTTCGACAGCATGTCTTCCGTCACCCACGCGCCGCCATGGTCGCCATAGACGCCGACCGTGGAGAGATAGCCGACCCACTGAAGGGCAGGGGCAAGCGTGGCGAGGTCTTGGCTGCCGGCGCGGAACATCGGATCGCCGTCGCGGCCGGGCGCGATCGACTGGATCAGATGGGTCGTCTGCCGCAAGGCGGCTGCCAGTTCGTCTGAGACCGTGTCGCCGTCAAAGACGATCGGGCGGATGCCAGCCTTTTCCAGCTTCGCGGCCTTTTCCGCGCTGCGGGTCGTACCAGTGACGCTGGCGGCCTTGCCGGCCAATGCGCGGGCGATCGCCATACCGGAATAGCCGGCACCAAGAACTAGGACATGCATCGGCTCACTCCTGCCATTTGCCATTCGGACAACACTTCCTCGTCGCTCTCCGCGCCGCACTGCCGCTCATGGGCAGCAAGCGCGCCAGGTGAAATCAACCGTGACAGAGCCCATACCGCCATTGCCCGCACCACCGGCGAGGTATCGCCGGTCAGCGTCTTGCAGGCTTCCACCAGGCTCTCATCGCCGGAATTGCCTGCTGCGATCAAGACATTTCTGACGAAGCGGTCGCGACCAATGCGCTTGACCGGCGAGCCGGAGAAGAAGGTTCTGAACGTCGGGTCGTCGAGGGTCAGGAGAAAGTCGAGCGACGGCGCCTTCAGGTCGTCTCGCGCCTTCAGTTTCATCTCGGATGCCGTTCGCGCGAACTTGTTCCAGGGGCAGGCGGCGAGACAGTCGTCGCAGCCATAGATGCGATTGCCGATCAGCGGACGCAGCGCCGGATCGATCGGTCCCTTGTGCTCGATCGTCAGGTAGGAAATGCAGCGGCGCGCGTCGATCCGATAGGGGGCCGGGAAGGCGGCGGTGGGGCAGGCATCGACACAGGCGCGACAGGAGCCGCAATGGTCGCGCTCGGCCGTGTCGAAGGCAAGGTCCGCCGTGGTGAACAGGCTGCCGAGAAACAGCCAGGAGCCGAATTCGCGGCTGACGAGATTGGTGTGCTTGCCCTGCCAGCCGAGGCCGGCCTTCTCGGCGAGCGGCTTTTCCATGACAGGCGCCGTGTCGACGAACACCTTCACGTCCTCGCCGGCACGGGCTGCAAAGCGGGTCGCGACCTCTTTCAGCCGGCCCTTGATGATGTCGTGATAGTCGCGGTTCTGGGCATAGACCGAGATCGCGCCGCGATCCGGCTGGTCGAGGATGCCGCGCGGGTCTTCCTCGGGGCCGTAATTCATGCCGAACATCACGACCGAGCGCACGTCGCTCCAAAGGGTTCGCGGGTCGGAGCGGCGCTCCGCCGTTTCGGCGAGCCACTCCATCGTCCCGTGAAAACCCTCGTCGAGGAAATCGGCAAGCCGCGCCGGCGCCTCCGGTATGGCATCGGGCCGGGTGATGCGACAGACGTCAAAACCCTTGTCGGCCGCCTCGGCCTTCAGGAAGTCCGTCAGCTTCTGCCGCCGTCGCTCCTGGTTTTCAGCCTTGGCGGCACTGCCGGGCACGGCATTATCCTCAGAAGTCGAGATCCGCATAGTGCGGAACCGGAGTGACGCCGCGCACGCGCTCGGACAAGAGCGGGCGGAACGAGGGACGGGACTTCAGCCGCTGGTACCATTCCTTGGCGGTGGGCGCGTCCGACCAGTCGATCTCGCCGAGATAGTCGAGCACCGAAACGGTCGCCGCGGCGGCAAGATCGGCATAGGAAATCCGGTCGCCGGCAAGCCACGGGCGCGAGCCGGCAAGCCACGACAGGTATTTCATGTGCTGGCGAATGTTGGCGCGCGAGGTGCGCAGCACCTTGCTATCAGGCGCGCCGCCGCCCTGGTCCGGCGTCATCTGCAGCTTGTAGATCCGTTCGCGCACCAGCGGACGCGTCACGTCGGCTTCCATCTTGTGCAGGAACCATTCGGCGAGCCTGCGGATTTCGGCGCGCTGGAACGGGTCCTCGGCCAGGAGCCTCCGATCTCGTTTCATGATGCCGTTCGTCTCGTCGAGATATTCCGAGATGATCGTGGCGCCACAGAGCGCCCTCATACTGTCGTCAACATAGACCGGTAACGTGCCCGCCGGGTTGAGCGTCAGAAAGTCCCGCCGGTTTTCCCACGGCTGTTCCTCGGTCAATTCCGTCTGGTAGCCGTATTCCGAAAGGATCAGGCGCACGAACCGCGAAGCGGATGACATGGGGTGATGGTACAGTGTCGGCATCGATGATCTGGCTTCTTATGGTCTTTTTTCAGGGGACGTCAGCGTGGCGGCGCATGCGTCTGGCCACGGCTCATCAGAAAAAGCTATAGGAACTTGTGGTGGCAAACACAAGCGAATCAGCCTTTTCCTCCCACTCCAAAACTTGTCAGGAAATTCTTATATATGGCGGATCAATCGATCATCAGCGCGCTCGTCCTCGGCCTCATCGAGGGGCTCACGGAGTTCATTCCGGTGTCTTCGACGGCGCATGTGCTCCTTGCCGGGCATTTCCTCGGCTTCCGGTCGCCGGGCAACACCTTCGCTGTTCTGATACAGCTCGGCGCCATCCTGGCGATCCTGCTCGTCTATTTCCAGAGGCTTCTGGCGATCGCGCTGGCGTTGCCGACGAGCGTCAAGGCCCGGCGCTTCGTTGTGTCGGTGCTGCTTGCCTTCCTGCCGGCGGCCGTCATCGGCGCGATTGCCCATGACTTCATCAAGACCGTGCTGTTCGAAACGCCCGTGCTGATCTGCCTCGTGCTCATCGTCGGCGGTTTCATCCTGCTGGCGATCGATCGCCTGCCGCTGACGCCGCGCTACACCGATGTCATGGACTACCCGCCATCCTTGGCACTCAAGATCGGCCTGTTCCAGTGCCTGGCAATGATTCCCGGGACGTCGCGCTCAGGCGCAACCATTGCCGGTGCGCTGCTGATGGGCACGGACAAGCGGTCGGCGGCGGAATTTTCGTTCTTCCTGGCCATGCCGACCATGCTCGGCGCCTTTACGCTCGATCTCTACAAAAACCGTGATGCGCTGTCGTTCGACGATTTCACCGTCATCGCGGTCGGTTTCATCGCGGCGTTCGTTGCCGGCATCTTCGTCGTCCGCTCGCTGCTCGACTTCGTCTCGCGCCGCGGCTTCACGCCGTTTGCCATCTGGCGCATCATCGTCGGCACGGCCGGCCTCATCGGCCTCTGGATGCTCGGCTGAGTCTTCCGCTTTGCGCGTCTGCTGAGGCGCGCAAAGCCCTGCATGATGCCTTTGATCGGCTTCGACTTCATGGGCCATGCTGCAGCCAAAACAAAACCGCGTGCGTTTCAGATGAAACGCACGCGGTCCCTGGCCCCCGCCAAAAACTTTAAAGTCTATCGCCCTGTGGGCGCCGGCTTACTTGCCGGAAAGGTCGATCGACGCCGTGGTGCACGGGTCGACGCCATAGGCCGGCGTGCATCCCTTGCGGCTGCTCGCGACCGTATTCGGCGCGATGAATGAGCCAGCCAGAATGATCAGTGCCGCACACGCAAAAAAGATTGCGATCGACTTGCCCATGGACGCTATGCCTTTCGAGAGTGATGCTGTTGCCGCCGAGACGTACCTTGCGATCGGGGCGCGGGGCGGTTTTTATGCGTTGGATATGTCTTGATCAATATCAGGACATGTTGAATCTGCGGTAAATGCCATTCGCTTTTACGAGTGCGGCAGAACTGCAACGCTGTTGCCCTGATGCCACAACGAAAAACGCCGCCGGCAGGGCCGACGGCGTTTGAAAATGCCTAACGAGGCTGGTCGATCAGGCGGCGCGGCCGCTGCGCGTGTACTGGCCCTGCGGGCGATAGCGCACGAGATAGGTCGACAGGATCGATTCCAGCATCGTCGGCGTAATGCCGATGCCACGAAGTGTGCGGCCTTCGGATTCGGCCTTGGCCGAGACGATATTGTCGGATTTCAGCAACACCACCTGGTCGGGTGTGATCGGCGGCGTGATGAAGGGGATCATCGACGCGACGCTGCCCATCAGCGAGGCGATGCCGAAGGGCACCGAGACCAGCGGGCGCTTGCGGTCGATCGTCTGCAGCATGATCTCGAGACATTCGCGGAAGGTGAGAACGTCCGGTCCGCCGAGTTCGTAGGTCGTGCCAGCCGACAGCGTGCCGTCGACGGAGCGGGCAACCGTTTCGGCGACGTCGGTGACATAGACAGGCTGGAACTTGGTGTTGCCACCGCCGATCAGCGGCAGGGCCGGTGCGAACCGAGCCATCTGGGCAAACTTGTTGAAGAAGCCGTCTTCCGGTCCGAAGACGATCGACGGGCGCAGGATGATGGCATCCGGCAGCGTTTCGCGGATGGCGGCTTCGGCACGTCCCTTGGTGCGGGCATAGCTCGATTCCGACTTGGCATCTGCGCCGATCGCAGAGATGTGCGTGAGCTTCGCGCCGACATTGCGGGCGGCTTCCGCAACCGCGCGAGCGCCGAAATCCTGCACGGCGTCGAAGGTGTTGCGGCCGCTCTCGAACAGCACGCCGACGCAGTTGATGACGTGATCGGAACCTTCGACAGCGCGGTCGACCGACTTGCGATAGCGCAGATTGGCCTGGACGAAGGAGATCTGTCCGACATTGCCGAGCGGCTGCAGGTGACCGGCAAGATCGGGACGGCGCACGGCGACCCGGATGCGATAGCCGCGCTTGGCAAGCGCGCGCACGACATGACGGCCGACGAACCCGGATCCGCCGAAAATCGTCACCAGCGGCGGAAGGTTGGACAAGGTCATGGGAAACGCACTCCTGATCTCATTTGGAAGAATTGTCTGCTACATAGCCCAACAGCCGCGAGAGGTGAAGGCCAATCCTCGCGGCGGCGGCGTTGCATCCGCTTGGCAGCGTTCGGCGCGTCAGACGCCCTCGACGACCACCATCTCGGCGTCGGCCACCTCTTGGCGGATCGCCGCGGCAATCTGGTACTCGGGCGAATTGTAACAGTCGACGGCGGCCTGCAGCGATGGAAACTCGATGACGACGTTTCGGGCGCGAACCCCACCTTCAAGGCGTTCGAACTGACCGCCGCGCGCCAGAAAATTGGCGCCGTATTTCTCAAAGGCAGGCTTTGCGGCCGCCACATAGTCCTTATAGCGTTCCGGGTCCCGCACATCGACCCGCGCGATCCAGTATCCTTTTGCCATGCTGAACTCCTCGTCTTCAGGCATCAAAAGCAGACGGGAGTGTTACTTCCGGCAAATTCCGATCAAGGTCAAGCGCAACGGTTGCAGTGGTCGACGATGCATGACGTTGATCGCCGACCTGTTGCAAGAGGGTGCCATGATCAGCGCGAAAGCGCGCCTGTCATTTCGTCGAGAATGCCGCGGGCGGCGGCGAGCGGGTCTGCTGCTGCGACGATTGGGCGCGCAACCACCAGGTGGCTCGATCCGGCCTTCAGGGCATCTGCCGGCGTCATGACGCGTTTCTGGTCGCCCTTGTCGCTGCCGGCCGGACGAATGCCCGGGGTCACCAGCGCCATGTCGGGGCCGATGATCTTGCGAACGGCGGAGGATTCCTCGGCCGAGCAGACGATGCCGCCCATGCCGGCGATGCGCGCCTGTTCGGCCCGGCGCAGGACCAGCGTGTGCGGGTCGTATTCGTAGCCTGCGTCGATCACGTCCTGCTCGTCCATCGAGGTGAGCACCGTAACGCCAAGCAGGCAGAGGTCCGATCCCCTGGCCGCTTCGACGGCCGCCTTCATCGCCTTGGGATAGGCATGCAGAGTGAGCATCGACATGCCCATCTTGGCGATGTTCTCGACGCCCTTGGCCACCGTGTTGTCGATGTCGAGCAGCTTCATGTCGAGGAAGACCTTCTTGCCGCCTGCGGCCAGATCGCGGGCGAACTCGAGGCCGCCGGCAAACACCAGCTGGTAGCCGATCTTGTAAAAGGCCACGTCGTCACCGAGCGTGGTGACGATCTTTTCGGCCTCTGCGATTGTCGGAAGATCCAGGCCGACGATCAGTCGGTCGCGTGCGGTCTCGGTCATGTCGCGGTCACCCCTGCCAGAATTCCATCGGGGTCCAGTCGCATGCGAGGGCACGATCCGCAAGGCGGAATGCGAAGAGATTGCCGCCGCCGCCGCCCTTCTGGTCGGCGCTCCGGCTGATGGCGGTAGCGCCCAGCTTGCACTTCAACAGCGTCCCGACGCCGCCATGGCCGACGAAAGCGATGGGAATGCCCGGATCGTGTTCATCAAGGATGCGGAAGACGGCAGCCGAGATGCGGGCCTGCGCGTCGATGGCGCGTTCCCAGCCGTTAAAGCTTTCGCTGGGGTTGGCAAAGAACCAGTCTGCCGCCTTCTCGAATTCGGGAGGCGGCAGGAAGCCGGTGGCCGAGCGATCGTTTTCGCCCATCGTCTCGTCGATTTCGACGGCGATGCCGGCAGCGCCGGCCAAAAGGTTCGCCGTCTCGATCGCCTTGGTCTCGTCGCTCGACACGATCCGCCCGAGCGAGCGAACCCAGGGCTGGCGCGTCGTTACCTCCGCACGGGCGCGTCCGATCTCCGACAGTCCCCATTTCGGCACGGGCACTGCCGGATCGATCTGCACCTGCGGGTGCGTGATGTAGAGGCCGAACAAGGTCGTGCTCCGTCAGTGCGCCTTGCGATAGACCCAGAGCTGCGCCGGCGGAATGTTGCGCACGACGAAGTCGAGATGCTGGATACTGTAGCGATCGGGCATTGCAACGACCGGCGATAGCGGACCGTAGGAAATCTGCACGACCGGACGACCGACCGGGATGCGCGACAGGAGATCCTCGATCAGCTCGACGCGACGGTACATCGGGAAATTGAGCAGTGGCACGGCGGAGATGACGCTGTCGAAGGTTCGGTCCTTCATCGCCCCAAGCGTCTGCTTCAGATCGAACGCGTCGCCGTTGATGAAGTTGACGTTGGCGTAGTTCGCCTTCAGCTGCTGGTAGAAGTCGGTGGAGTACTCGACCGAAACCAGATCTTCGGGTGCGATGCCGCGCTCCAGGATCGCCTTGGTGATGACGCCGGTGCCGGGCCCGAGTTCCAGAACCGGCAGTCCGGAATGGGGATTGATGACGCTCGCCATGCGGCGTGCCGTGACGGAAGACGTCGGCAGGATGGCCCCGACCGCCTTCGCATTGCTCATCCACCCCTTGAAGAAACGGATCTCCTCGTCGAATTTCCGGCCAAGCCGTTCCTTCACCTTCACGCGCAAATTCATTGAACCCCTCAAAACCGTCGTCCTCTCATACGGATCGTCCGGTCTCGCTGATTCGAGCGGGGCACGGACATTGCGAATATAATGTGATCCCATCTGCGGCAAAAACAAGTCTGTCTACGCCTGAAAGCGTCGTCTTATCAACAACGCACGAATATCCACGCCAACAAAAAACCCGCCACGCGGGGCGTGACGGGTCGCTGTCTTCATCGCGGCACGGGCGACTAAACCCGCATTGGCATCAATACGTAGAGCGCGTCTTCGGCCGCCAGATCGCGCACCAGCGTCGGCGAGCCCGGGTCTGCGAGCATGAAGATGGCGTCGGTTCCGGTCAGCTGCGAGGTGATGTCGAGCAGGTACTTGGCGTTGAAGCCGATTTCGAGCGGATCGTGCTCGTAGCCCACAGGCAGCTCTTCGGTCGCACTGCCCGAATCCGGGTTGTTGACCGTCAGTGTCATCTGGCCGTCTGTCAGCGCCAGCTTCACGGCGCGTCCGCGCTCGGAGGAAATCGTCGAAACGCGGTCGACGGCCTGGGCGAAGGACTGGCAGTCGACGCGCAGTTCCTTGTCGTTGTTGGCGGGGATGACGCGCTGGTAATCCGGGAAAGTGCCGTCGATCAGCTTCGAAGTCATCACGATCGAGCCGATCGTCAGGCGGATCTTTGCGTCCGAGACTTCGACCGTCACGACGATATCGGGATTGTCGAGCAGCTTCTGCAGCTCGCTGACGGTCTTGCGCGGAATGATGATGCCGGGCATGCCCTCGGAGCCGGACGGCGCCTCGACGTCGGCGCGCGCAAGGCGGTGACCGTCTGTCGCCACGGCGCGCAGCTTCAGGTCGCCCTTGCTCTCGACCGTGTGCACGAAGATGCCGTTGAGATAGTAGCGGGTTTCCTCGGTCGAGATCGCGAACTGCGTCCGGTCGATCAGCATCTTCAGGTCTGTCGCCTTGAGGCGGAAGGTATGGGAGAAGCTGCCGGCCGTCAGGTCGGGGAAGTCGGATTGCGGCAGGCACTGCAGCGAGAATTTCGACCGGCCGGACTGGACCGTCATCGCCGTGCCCTCGGCGTTGGTCGCCAGCAGGACTTCCGAGCCATCGGGCAGCTTGCGCACGATATCGTAGAGCAGATGCGCGGGAACGGTGGTGGCGCCGGCCTGTTCGACCTGGGCCGGTGTCGCCTCGGTGATCTCGAGGTCGAGGTCGGTCGCCTTCATTTCGAGGCTGGCACCGTCCGAGCGCAACAGGACGTTCGAGAGGATCGGGATCGTGTTTCGCCGTTCGACCACGCGGTGAACGTGGTTCAGCGACTTCAGAAGATTGGACCGCTCGAGAGTAATGCGCATGGGATGCTACCGCTTTCAACCGTTGCTCGGCGGGCGAGGCTCCCGCCGCAGCGTCAACTGCGAGTGTCCCGGCCGACCGACCGGAAGGATGTGGACCGGCAAAATGGCAGAAACATCGCCTGAAAAGCAAGGGGTTTGACGGGCGCTGTCCCCAGATGACGCGCGCGCCGGGTGCTTGCCGCCCTTGCCCTGCCATGTCGGCTCACTCATAAAGGCTAAAACCGGTCAGCCGGCACAGTCATCAGGAAGCTGCAGTTGGAAAAACACAAGACGTCGGACGCTACGGACGGGCAGAAGCAGCGCGGCTACCGCCTGCACAATGCCACCATTCCTGCACGCCCGCTCGATGTTGCACTTTATCTCGTGGCGACGCCGATCGGCAATTTGGGCGACATTACCCTGCGTGCGTTGGAAACGCTTGCGGGCGCTGACGTGCTCGCCTGCGAGGACACGCGCGTGACCCGCGTGCTGCTCGACCGCTACGGCATCGTCAATCGGCCCTATGCCTATCATGAGCACAACGCCGACGAGGTCGGCCCGCGGCTGCTCGCGGCTCTTTCAGAGGGCAGGTCGGTGGCGCTGGTCTCCGATGCCGGCACGCCGCTGGTCTCCGATCCCGGCTACAGGCTGGCGCAACTGGCAATCGAGGCCGGCCACCGCGTCGTGCCAATCCCCGGCGCCTCGGCGCCGCTTGCAGCCCTCGTCGGTTCCGGTCTGCCGAACGATGCCTTTCTCTTTGCCGGCTTCCTGCCGACAAAGGACAAGGCCAAGCGCGATCGGCTGCAGGAGCTGGCGACGGTGCCGGCGACGCTGATGTTCTTCGAATCGCCACACCGGATCGCGGCCACGGTAACGGCCGCCGCTGCCGTGCTCGGCGAAAACAGAAGGGCGACGGTCTGCCGCGAACTGACAAAGACCTTTGAAGAGTTCCGCCGCGGTACGCTGGGTGAGCTCAAGGCGTTCTATGAAGACGCCGGCGCGGTCAAGGGCGAGATCGTGTTCGTCATCGGCCCGCCGGACGCGCCGCCGGAGCCGGAGGCCGCCGACGTCGACGCGCTGCTCGTGCGGCTGATCGCCGACATGTCGACCGGCAAGGCGGCGACCGAAGCCGCCAAACAGACGGGCCTTCCGCGCAAGGAGCTTTACGACCGGTTGCTGGAACTGAAGGACCGCGATGGCGACTGACGGCCCCGATCGACGCAAGCTTCAGGCTCAGAGGCGCGGTCGGTTCGCCGAGTATCGCGCGGCCCTTTGCCTGATCGTCAAGGGCTATCGCATCGTCGCCATGCGCCATCGCACCAGGCTCGGCGAAATCGATATCATCGCCAGGCGGGGCGATCTCATTGCCTGCGTCGAGGTCAAGGCCCGCCGCTCGGCTGACGACGGTGTTTTTGCCGTCACCGCAACAGCGCAGCACCGCATTCGCGCTGCAAGCGATCTCTGGCTCGCGCGTCAGCCCGATTTCTCCAGACTTTCCGTGCGTTACGATATCATCACGGTGACACCCTGGCGCTGGCCGCGACATCTGCCCGATGCTTTCTAAATCGGCGCGAGACGAGGGAAGATGATTGCGGTGTTCCGCCTGCGCCTCGTCTTGGAACAAATTCGCGAATTTGTAATCGTCCCGACATAAAAGCGTTACCGGCCTGTCATGGAAGGCCACTAGTCCACTGCCATCCGCAATCCGGTGGAGAGGACCAGTCATGTTCAAGAAAATTTCGCTCGCAGCTTTCACCCTTGCTTTTTCGGCAACCTCGTCGCTTGCCGCAACCGATATTACCTGGTGGCACGGCATGGCCGGCCGCAACGGCGAAGTCATCAACGAGATCTCGCAGAAGTTCAACGAAGCCCAGAGCGCCTGCGCCCTGACGCCGGTTTCGAAGGGCACCTATGAGGAAGCGCTGGCTTCGGGCATCGCCGCATTCCGCTCGGGCGAACAGCCCAACATTCTGCAGGTTTTCGACGCGGGCGCCGCGACCATCATCAACGCCAAGGGCGCCGTCGTTCCTGCCGAAGACTTGATCATCAAGGCCGGCCACACCTTCGACCGCAACGCCTTCATTGATGGCGTGCGCTACTTCTACGCTGACAGCGAAGGCAAGTTCGTCGGCATGCCGTTCAACTCCTCGGCGCCGATCATGTACGTCAACGACGAAGCCCTGAAGAAGGCCGGCGTCGAAGCCCCGAAGACCTGGGAAGAGTTCGAGGCCGCTGCACCCAAGCTGAAGGCTGCCGGCTACATCCCGCTCGTTCAGTCGCAGCTGACCTGGCAGTTCACCGAGAACTTCTTCTCGCGCAACAACATCCAGTTCGCCACGAACAACAACGGCTACGACAGCGTCGTCGACACCACGTTGAAGGTCACTGACCCGAACCTCATCATGATGTTCGACAAGCTCAAGGCCTGGAAGGACGAAGGCTACTTCGCCTTCTACGGCGCCGGCTGGAACGACAACCAGAAGGTCTTCGAAGAAGGCAAGGCTGCATTCTGGATCGGCTCGTCCGGTTCGTTCGGCGGCCTGCAGAAGACGGCGCAGATGCCTTTCTCGGCAACATTCCTGCCCTATTGGAACGCGATCGAGGGTGCCGGCACCAACTCCTTCATCGGTGGTGCTGCCCTGTTTGCGATGTCGGGCAAGACGGATGAGGAAAACAAGTGCGTTGCCGACTTCTTCCAGTTCCTGACCTCGCCTGAAATCCAGTACTTCTACCACAAGGCTACCGGCTACGTGGCCATTACCAAGGCAGCCTACGAGCTTGCCCAGAAGGACGGCTACTACAAGGAAAAGCCGGTCGCGGAAGTCGGCATCAAGCAGCTGATGCTGCCGGCTGGTGACTGGTCGAAGGGCTACCGCCTCGGCTTCTACCCGCAGATCCGCGAGATCATGGAGCGCGAATACGGCCGCATTTTCTCCGGTGAAACCACCGTCAAGGACGCCTTCGACACCATCGAGAAGGAAGGCAACGACCTGCTCGCCCGCTTCGCCAAGACGGCCGGCTGATCTCGATGACAACTGGAACGGAACGCCTCCCCGCGACGCGGGGAGGGACTGCAACGGATGGGCGTCGCTCGGGCGCCCTCCGGCTGTTCGGCGGCAAGGCGAAGGGCGGCGATGAAGCGGCCAAGCGCGTGCAATTCTCTTCGCCCTACCTGCCCTACCTCTTCCTGGCGCCGCAACTGGCGATCATCTTCGTATTTTTCTATTGGCCGTCGATTCAGGCGATCCAGTCGTCCTTCTATCTGGAAGACCCCTTCGGCTTCGGCTCGACCTTCGTCGGCATGGCGAACTACACCGACGTGCTGAAATCCGGCGAGTATCTGGGTATCGCGCGCTTCACGGCGATCTTCACCGCGCTCGTCACTTTCTTCGCGCTGTCGATCGGCCTGCTGCTGGCCGTCAAGGCGGATGGCGTCATCCGCGGCAATGCCAGCTACAAGACGCTGCTCATCTGGGTCTATGCGATCGCGCCGCCGGTTGCCGGCCTGATCGGCATGATGTTCTTCGACCAGCATATCGGCCCGATCGTCGAACTTGCTCGATGGTTCGGCTGGGACATCAAGGTCGGCCTCAACTATTCCGATACTGCCTTCGCGATGATCGTCGTCTCGGTCTGGAAGCAGATCCCCTACAATTTCATCTTCTTCCTCTCCGGCCTGCAGGGCATCCCGGTGGCGGTGCGCGAGGCCGCGGCGATGGATTGCCGCTCGGGCTTTCGCCGCTTCTGGACGGTGATCCTGCCGCTGCTCGCACCGACCGCCTTCTTCCTTCTGATCATCAACGTCACCTATGCGCTGTTCGACACCTTCGGCGTCATCGACGTGATGGTGAAGGACAAGGCAGCAAACAATCCGATCACCCTTGTCTACAAGGTCTACATGGATGGTTTCCGCGGCAACGACCTTGGCGGCTCCTCGGCCCAGTCGGTCATCCTGATGCTCATCGTCTTCGTTCTCACCATCTTCCAGTTCCGCTTCATCGAGCGGCGCGTGCACTACAATTGAGGCGGGGCCGATGTATCGCACCAAGTTTTTCGACCACGTCATCCTGCTCTTCGGCGTCTTCATCATGGTGGCGCCGGTCGTGGTCGCCTTCATGACCTCCACGCACGAGGCGGCCGATATCCACCGCAACGGCCTCAGCCTCACCTGGGGCGGCCATTTCGTCGAGACCTATGAGACCGTCTTGACGCGCAAGGGCGGCTTTACCGGCAAGATCACCGGTCTCAACATGATGATGAATTCGATGATCCTGGGCCTCGGCTTCGCGGTCGGCAAGATCGTCCTGTCGATGCTGGCCGCCTATGCGATCGTCTATTTTCGATTCCGGCTCGGCACCTTCTTCTTCTGGATCATCTTCACGACGCTGCTGCTGCCGCTCGAAGTGCGCATTCTTCCGTCCTATGAAGTGATGAACACGCTGAAGCTGACCAACACCTATACCGGCCTGATCGTGCCGCTGCTGGCGTCGGCGACGGGCACCTTCTACTTCCGGCAGTTCTTTAAGTCGGTGCCGGATGAGCTGCTCGAGGCGGCGCGCATCGATGGCGCCGGGCCGTTCAAGTTCTTCATCGACGTGCTGGTGCCGCTGTCGCGCACGATGATGGCGGCGATCTTCATCATCATGTTCGTCTATGGCTGGAACCAGTATCTCTGGCCGACATTGATGACCACCGACGAAGGCTTCTTCACGCTGGTGCGCGGCATCAAGCAGATCCTGCTCGTCTGGGTCGGCTCGAACATCCCCGATTACAACGAGGCCTTTGCGCTGGCGATCCTCGCCATGCTGCCGCCGGTCCTGATCGTGGTGATCTTCCAGCGCTGGTTCATCAAGGGCCTGACGGAAAGCGACAAGTAGACAGCGCGGAGGCGGGATTGTCCCCGCCGCGCGCTCCAACGCAATTTTACCAACGGAGGCAGCCATGGCGGCCATCACCATAGCCGAAGTCTCGAAGATCTATACCGGCAACGTCGAGGCGGTGAAATCCGTCTCGATCGATATCGAGGACGGCGAATTCATCGTTCTGGTCGGCCCGTCCGGCTGCGGCAAGTCCACGCTCCTGCGCATGGTCGCGGGGCTTGAAGGCATTTCCAGGGGCACGGTCAAGATCGGTTCGCGCGTCATCAACGAGGTCGACCCGGCCGAGCGCGATATCGCCATGGTCTTCCAGAATTATGCGCTCTATCCGCATATGACCGTATACCAGAACCTTGCCTACGGCCTGAAGAACCGCAAGACGCCGAAGGCCGAGATCGACGCCCGCGTCGCGGAAGCCGCGCGCATGCTGGAGATCGAGCCCTATCTCGACCGCAAGCCGCGCGCGCTTTCCGGCGGTCAGCGCCAGCGCGTGGCCATGGGCCGCGCCATCGTGCGCAAGCCGGCAGCCTTCCTCTTCGATGAACCCCTGTCCAATCTCGATGCGAAGCTGCGTGTCTCCATGCGCGGCGAGATCAAGCGGCTGCAGAAGCGCCTCGGCACCACGTCGCTCTACGTCACCCACGACCAGCTGGAGGCGATGACGCTTGCCGACCGGCTCGTGGTGCTGAACGGGGGCCGGATCGAGCAGATCGGCCGTCCGCTCGATGTCTATCATCGCCCGGCCTCGACCTTCGTCGCGAGCTTCATCGGCTCGCCGGCCATGAACCTGATCAAGGGCAATATCAAAGGCGCAAGCCTGCATATCGGCGCCTACCGGATCGAGCTTGGCGATCATGCTCCGGTCGAAGGACCTGTAACAGTCGGCCTGCGCGCCGAGGATCTGAGGCTTGCCGGCGTCGGCGAGGACGCGATGCTGTTCCAGGTCGACTATGTCGAGGAGCTGGGCGCACAACGCCTCGTCCACGGCACCCTCGAGGATCAGGCGCTGACGGTGGCGCTTTCTCCCGAAATCCCGCTCCCCGGCGATCTCGCCGTGACCATCGCGACAGACCGCCTGCATTTCTTTTCGCCCGACAATGGCAAGCGACTGGAGCGCGGCGCGTCCTTCGCCAATATGGGCGAAAGCGCACGTCCCCTCAGCCTGGAGCCGGCACTGTGATCGACGAGACTGTCAGCATTCTGTCCGTGCCGTCGCAGGAAACCCGCGCCGGTTTCACGGCGATCGAGCGCTCGATCGCGGCCCACGACGCCGTGCTGGCGACGTTGCCCGAGATGAGCAGCATCGAAATCGGCGGCGAACCATCGTCGCGTGAACCGCTGTCCTTCCCGTTCACCGTTGCTGCCTGGAACCTGGAACGCTGCCTGTTCGCGCCTGAGAGTGCGGCCCATCTGGCGGCAACCGCTGCGCCGGTCGTTCTGCTTTCGGAAATGGACAACGGCATGGCCCGTACCGGCCAGCGCCACCCGACGGCAGAAGTCGCCGCCACGCTTCGGATGCAGTACGCCTATGGTGTCGAATTCATCGAGCTTGGCCTCGGCTCCGATACGGAGCTGGAATTCTGCAAGGACGATTTTAACGCAAAAGGCTTTCACGGCAACGCACTGATGGCCGCGGTGCCGCTCGCCCGACTGTTCATGCTCCGTCTCTGGGGCGAGCGGCTCTGGTTCATGGATGGCGGCGACCAGCCGCGTGTCGGCGAACGTTTTGCCATCGGTGCGGTGATCGAGACCGAAGCCGGCCCCTTCGTTGCCGTCTCCACCCATCTCGAAAGCGCCACCACGGCGCCGTACCGCGAGCGGCAGGTCAAGGAACTCATCGATGCGCTCGATGAAGCCTTCCCCGACATGCCGGTCCTGATCGGCGGCGATCTCAACACTGGCAACCATGCCGGCGGCGATTTCGAGGCCGAAGGGCTGTTTGCCATGAGTGCGGCGCGCGGCTTTACCCGCCATGGCGGACCGATCGATCAGATGACCACCCGCCCCAGCCTGATCACACGCTGGCCGGAGCGGGCGATGAAGCTCGACTGGTTTCTGTCACGGGGCATGAAGATCGGCGAAAGCCGCGTCATTTCCTCGCTCGACGCAAACGGCCGCCCGCTGTCCGATCATGATCTCATCACCTGCGTCGTCGAGGGCTTCGAGTAGCCTTGCCTAAGGCGGGTCCGCATTCTACATGTTGCGGGCTCTTTTGGAGCGGGCGATGAAACGGGTGTGCGACCTTCTGCACGCCCCCGCTCTAACGTATTAGATTCGATCACGATCCTGGACGAGTTGATCCGGTGTCATCGTGATCCAGCGGGGACGGGAATATGGCGAAAATCGTCAATGTCGGGGTCCAGATGGACCATGTTTCGGGCATCAATATCGCGGGCGATTCCACCTTCGCGATGAGCCTTGAGGCACAGGCCCGCGGCTACCGGCTCTTCCACTATACCCCCGAGAAGCTGTCGCTGCGCGACGGCAAGGTTTTCGCGACGGCGCAGCAGATGACGCTTCGCGACGTCAAGGGCGACCACTTCACGCTCGGCGAGCCCGAGCGGCTCGACCTTTCGACAATGGACGTGATCATGCTGCGGCAGGATCCGCCCTTCGACATGGCCTACATCACCTCGACCCACCTGCTCGAGCGCCTGCATCCGAAGACGCTTGTCGTCAACGACCCGGCCTGGGTGCGCAATTCGCCGGAAAAGATCTTCGTCACCGAATTCGCCGATCTGATGCCGAAGACGTTGATCACCCGCGACGCGGCCGAGATCGCGCGTTTCCGCGAGGAGATGGGCGACATCATCCTGAAACCGCTCTACGGCAATGGCGGCGCCGGCGTGTTCCACTCGGCGCGTGACGATCGCAACATGTCGTCGCTGCTCGAAATGTTCGGCCAGATGTTCCGCGAACCCTTCATCGCGCAGGAGTATCTGCCGGCGGTGCGCAAGGGCGACAAGCGCATCCTGCTCGTCGACGGCGAGCCGGTGGGAGCGATCAACCGCGTGCCGGCTGAACACGACGCCCGCTCCAACATGCACGCCGGTGGCCGGCCCGAGCCGACCGAATTGACGGCGCGCGAAAAAGAAATCTGCGCCCGCATCGCCCCGGCGCTGAAGGAGCGCGGCTTCCTCTTCGTCGGTATCGACGTCATCGGCGACTACATGACCGAGATCAACGTGACGTCGCCGACCGGCATCCGCGAAGTCAAGAAGTTCGGCGGCGCCGATGTTTCCAGCCTGCTTTGGGATGCGATCGAGCGCAAGCGCGCCTGACGCTTGGCGCGCAACAGCGCGGTTTGTGATAGCGACATGGACGAAACAGCACCGTGCTCTAAGCGGACCTGAGGGATCGCACGCGGTGCCTCGACCATTCATTCGGCCTTCCGGTCGTACCCCGCCACCCGAAGCGGGTGACGTTCGGTGAATGCAATGTTCTATTATTGTTCTTGTTTTTGTACGTGTTCCGTGCAAGATTTTCCGCTGCAACCAAAAGGGTTGCGGCGGCACGGCGGGCCGTCCCGTTGAAAGAGGCGGTCATGGTTGCGCGTGTCAGTACGATTGCATTCCAGGGAATAGAAGGCGTGCCGGTCGACGTTCAGGTGATGGTCGCGCCCGGACGGGTCGGCATGCAGATCGTCGGTCTGCCAGACAAGGCTGTCGCCGAAAGCCGCGAGCGGGTGCAGGCGGCCCTTCATGCATCTGGTCTGGCGCTGCCGGCAAAGAAAGTCACCGTCAATCTCGCGCCCGCGGACTTGCCGAAGGAAGGCAGCCACTTCGATCTGGCGATCGCGCTTGGCCTGATGGCGGCACTCGGCGCCATCCCCGGCGATGCGCTTGCCGGCTATGTGGTGATCGGCGAGCTTAATCTCGACGGCACGGTCGCCTCTGTCGCCGGCGCGCTGCCGGCGGCAATCGGGGCCAATGCGCTCGGCAAGGGATTGATCTGCCCGGCCGAAAGCGGACCGGAGGCGGCCTGGGCCGGCGCCGACATCGATATTCTGGCACCCCGCAGCCTGATCGCCGTCGCCAATCATTTCCGGGGAACGCAGGTGCTTTCCCGGCCCGAACCGGCCATCCGCGCCGGTGCCGCGGATCTGCCCGATCTTGCCGATATCAAGGGGCAGGAGAGTGCCAAGCGCGCGCTCGAAGTGGCGGCAGCCGGCAACCACAATCTCTTGATGATCGGCCCACCGGGCTCGGGCAAATCGATGCTGGCTTCGCGCCTGCCGTCGATCCTGCCGCCGTTGACGCCGGCCGAACTGCTCGAAGTCTCGATGATCCACTCGATCGCCGGGCAACTTCCGGGCGGCAAGCTGTCCGACCGGCGGCCGTTCCGCACCCCGCATCATTCCGCCACCATGGCGGCCATGATCGGTGGCGGCTTGCGCGCCAAACCCGGCGAGGCGTCGCTCGCCCACAACGGCGTGCTGTTTCTTGACGAGTTTCCGGAGTTCACGCCGCAGGTTCTCGACGCGTTGCGTCAGCCGCTGGAAACGGCCGAATGCATCATTGCCCGTGCCAACCACCGGGTCAGCTATCCCGCCGCAATCCAGCTGGTGGCGGCGATGAACCCATGCCGGTGCGGCATGGCGGGTGAACCCGGCCGCAGCTGCGCCCGCGGACCGCGCTGCATGAGCGATTACCAGGCGCGCATCTCCGGCCCGCTGATGGACCGGATCGATCTTCGCATCGACGTGCCGGCCGTCAGTGCCGCCGACCTGATCCGGCCGATGGCGGCAGAGGCGAGTTCGGGCGTGGCGCGACGTGTGGCCCGCGCCCGCGAGCTGCAGCTCGATCGCTTCGCCGCGCTCGGCAGTCGCGAATCCACAAGCAACGCCCGTTGCTCGACGGCGATGATCGAGCGCATTGCCGAGCCCGATGCTTCGGGGCTGCAATTGCTGCGGGACGCGGCCGAGAAGCTGAAGTTTTCCGCGCGCGGTTATCATCGCGTGCTGAAGGTCGCGCGCACGCTTGCGGATCTCGACGGGGCGGCGACGGTCGGTCGCGTTCATCTTGCCGAGGCGATTTCCTACCGCATCGCCGGCGAGCGTCTGCAGGCGGCGGCGTAAAGCTATCGTCGGGTGCGGTGTGTGTTACCGCAGGTGCGGCAGTCGGCGTCCTTGCTTTCATGCCGCCGCCTGAAAAGCATCGCCGAGCAACAAAAAGGGCGCCACAGCGCCCTTTCGTGCATCACCTATAGCAAAACGCTTACGCGCCCAGACCGTCGAAAAGCACTGTCGAAAGATACCGTTCCGCAAAGGACGGAATGATGACGACGATGTTTTTGCCGGCGTTTTCCTCGCGTTGGCCGATCTCGATGGCCGCGGTGAGCGCAGCACCCGAGGAGATGCCGACTGGCACGCCTTCGAGCCTGGCGACGAGCCGCGCGATCTCGACGGCTTCGCCGCTGTTGACGGTGACGACTTCGTCATAGATGCCGGTGTCGAGGATCGCGGGCGCAAAGCCGGCGCCGATGCCCTGGATCTTGTGCGGGCCGGGGTTGCCGCCCGAAAGCACAGGCGATTCCTCGGGCTCGACGGCAATCACCTTGATCGACGGCTTGCGCGCCTTCAACACCTGGCCGGCGCCGGTGATGGTGCCGCCGGTGCCGATGCCGGAGACGAAAATGTCGACTGCGCCGTCGGTGTCGTTCCAGATTTCCTCAGCCGTCGTCTTGCGGTGGATTTCCGGGTTGGCCGGGTTTTCGAACTGCTGCGGGATGATGGCATCCGGCAGCGTCTCGACCAGTTCCTGCGCCTTGGCAATCGCCCCCTTCATGCCCTTGGCGCCCTCGGTCAGCACGAGTTCGGCGCCAAGCAGCGCCAGCATCTTGCGGCGCTCGACCGACATGGTTTCCGGCATGGTCAGGATCAGCTTGTAGCCCTTGGCGGCGGCGACGAAGGCAAGCGCGATACCGGTATTGCCCGAGGTCGGCTCCACCAGCGTGGTGCGACCGGGTACGATCTTGCCCTGCGCTTCCAGGCTCTCGATCATGGCGACGCCGATGCGGTCCTTGACCGAAGCGATCGGGTTGAAGAATTCGAGCTTGGCGAGAAGGTTGGCTTTCACGCCCTTTTCCTTGGCAAGCTTGTCGAGCCGCACGATGGGAGTGTCGCCGATCGTTTCCGTGATCGAGGAATAGACGCGGCCGCGGCCGGGCTTGCGCGTGTCAGACATTGAGTTTCTCCCTTGGGTTCGATCTGTTTGGTTGTGACAATAGGGACAATGCTCGTTCTATTCCAGAACGGTAACCGCGACGGGGCGATCCGCCGAAGGAAAAAACACCGGCGTAAGTGCTTTCAAGGGAATGTTTTTTCAGGCAGCGCGGGTGGCGATATAGGCCGCAGTGCCGGCAAGCACGCCTGCCGCAACCCGGTTCAGCGCCTGCAACGCTTTGGGCTGCTTGAGCAACGTGCGCGCCCGGGCAGCAAGCAGGATATAGGGCAGAAGCACGGTCAGCAGCACAAGGAAGGTCGCGATCAGCAACAGCCCGTATTCGCGCGGTCCGATCACGGCGATGTCGATCAGCGTCGGAACCAGCGCCACATAAAACAGCATGGTCTTCGGATTGCCGAGCGTGACGAGCAGACCGGAAAGGAACGATATCGACATGCTCTTCGACGTCTTCGCCTTGATGTCCTGTGGCAACAGGCCTGATGTCCAGAGCTTCCAGGCGATGTAGCCGAGGTAGAGAACGCCGGCGAACTTGACGATCAGGAAGGCGGTGGTGAAGGTCTGCGCGATCAGCGCCAGGCCGAGCACCACGGCGGTCAGGTAAACCATGTCGCCGACGATCAGGCCGAGTCCCATGAAGAAGGTCTCGCGAAAGCCGGAGCCGAGCGCCCGTGCGACGAGCGCGGTCACGCCGGGGCCGGGAATGATGGCCGCGATGAACAGAGCGCCACTATAGGCAAGCAGGGCTGCAAGCGTCATGATCGTTCCTCATGGGTGGCGACGCCGCTTTTTAACGCAGAGCGTCGAAAATGGAAATCGGGATTGGCGGGCGGGCGGCAATTTCGCGACAAAATTGATCGGGTGACAAGTCCGGCATTGTCCGGGCTGTGCGGATGCGTAGAGCTTTGGCAGACACTCAATGAAGGCGCCCTCATGCCCGAGCTCCAGAACCTCATCGGCTTTGCCCTTATTGCCCTCGGCATGGTGCTGACACCAGGGCCGAACATGATCTACCTGATCTCTCGCTCGATCAGCCAGGGGCCGGCCGCGGGCCTGATCTCGCTTGGCGGCGTCGCGCTCGGCTTTGTCGTCTACATGATCTCCGCGGCCCTCGGCATCACCGCGCTGCTCCTAGCCGTGCCTTTCGCCTATGACGCCCTGCGGCTGGCCGGTGCCGCCTATCTCGTCTATCTCGCCTGGCAGGCAGTACGGCCCGGCGGGCGCTCGCCGTTCCAGGTCAAGAACCTGCCGAAGGACGGCCCGCGCAAGCTGTTCCTGATGGGGTTTTTGACGAGCCTTCTTAACCCGAAAGTCGCCGTCCTCTATCTCTCGCTTCTGCCGCAGTTCATCCGCCCCGAAGCGGGCAACGTGCTCGCGCAGTCGATGATCTTCGGCTCGATCCAGATTGCCACTAGCGTCACGGTCAATGCGATGATCGCGCTTGCCGCAAGCTCGATCGCCGCCTTCCTGGCCGGTCGCCCGCTGTTCATGGTGGTACAGCGCTGGGCGATGGGCACGGCTCTGTTCGGCTTCGCCGTCAGCATGGCCGCCGAGGCGCGCCGCTGACGGGCCTCGGCCAGGGTCTCCCTTATTCGAACATCGGCCGCATGAAGCTGCGTTCGTAGCTGACGATGCAGCGTGTCTTTTCGCCGTAGGCGAAAGCCTCCAGGCATTCCGGATCCCTGGCCATCTTCTCGCGATAAATCTCGTATTCGGCGAGGCTGGGGAAGGTGAAGAGCGCCAGCGCGATGTTGTTGGCGCCCTCGTGCGGCATGAAGTAGCCGTGGTGGGTGCCACCCAGCCGGTTGACGAGCGGTATCCAGAGTTTAGCGTAGTGCTCGAACTCGGCCAGCTTGTAGGGGTCGATAACGTATTTCAGATAGCAGGTGATCATGCGGTTCTCCCTTCGCGTCTGCGCTTGATAGGGGAGGCGAGCCGAAGTTTCCAGCCAAGATTCATGCCGGCAGCAGCCAGCAGGATGGCGATCGATCCGAGGATCTGGATCGGCTGCAGCGCATGCCCGAAGGCGAGACGATCGACGACGATGGCAGCGATCGGGTAGATGAAGGACAAGGCCCCGGTCATGTGCGTCGGCAACCTCTGAATGGCGCCATAGAGCAGCACGTACATGATGCCGGTATGGATGACGCCGACGGCAATCAGGATCGACCATTGCTCGGTACCGGAAGGGGTGGGGGCGGCAAGGGCCATCGGTGCCAGCATCAGCGTGCCGGTCACCACCTGGATCAGGGCTATCAGGTGCGGCGGCGTTCCCTTGAGCAGCTTGGTGAGCAAGGCCGCGATCGCGTAGAAGAAGGCAGCACCGATCGAAAGTGCGATGCCAACAAGGTAATCCTCCGGCGCAAAGCCGCCGCCGGGCTTGGCCGAGATGATCGCCAGCATGCCGGCAAAGGAGATCGACAGCCAGAAGACCTTGGTCGCGGTGATCTTTTCGCCGAGGAACAGGGCGCCGAGCCCGAGAAGCATGAACGGCTGGGTGTTGTAGACCATCGTCGCGATCGAGATCGACGCATGCGAATAGGCGGCAAACAGCAACAGCCAGTTGACGACGATGGCGATGCCGCCGGCAATCGACAGCAGCACGACCCGCCGGGTGAAATGGCGCCGGTCGAGGAGGCCGAGCATGGCCGCGATCGCCACCAGCGTCACCGCGCCGAAAACGCAACGCCAGAAGACGACGCTGGTCACCGGCTGACCTGACATCAGCACGAACCAGCCGATCGTGCCCGATATCAGCATCGCCGCCGTCATTTCGGCACTGCCTCTTTTGATGTCTGCGCCCATGGCGATCACTCCTCGATTGATGGCTCAAGATTAATCGGCATCATCAGCAGTTTATATGGAAGATCGCAGGCATTTAAGTTATTTTACCTAAACATCGAAGACGGTTTCGATGTTTTGGCTTATGAGGTTTGCCGATGCTGGATGAACTCGATCGCCGCATTCTGGATATCCTGGCCGCAAATGCGCGCGTGTCGCTGAAGGAGCTGGCGCAGGAGGCGGGCCTGTCCTCGCCCAGTGCCGCCGAGCGCCTGCGCAAGCTGGAGGAGCGCGGCGTGCTCGACGGTTTCACCATCGCCCTCAACCCTGTGAAGCTCGGCTATCCCCTGCAGGCGATCATCCGCGTCCGGCCGATGCCGGGCATGCTGCATATCGTCGAGAAACTGATCCAGGAGACGCCGCAGGTCGTCGAATGCGACAAGGTCACCGGCGACGACTGTTTCATCGCCAAGCTGTTCGTGCGGGATATGGCGGAGCTGGACACGCTGCTTGATCGCATCGCCGAGAAGGCGCAGACCAACACGTCGATCGTCAAGTCGACGCCGGTGAAGCGGCGCTTGCCGCCGCTTATCTGATTGGGGTTTTCAGATCATGCAATTGCGGACGGAAAACCGCTTCGCGCTTTTCCTGGAAGTGCTTCAGACGCCGGTCGAGCCGAAGCCACCGGCGCCGCGTGTCGTCTCGCTGGCGCTGTCGGCCTCGCGCACGCTCACCTGGGTCACCGGCGCAATCACCATCTGCGCGATGCGCATGCCGCGCTCGATGACGAAATCCGCGTCACCGAGATTGACGAGCAGCACCTTCACTTCGCCGCGATAATCGCTGTCGATCGTGCCCGGCGTGTTGAGGCAAGTGATGCCGTTCTTGAAGGCGAGGCCCGAGCGCGGTCGGATCTGCGCTTCATAGCCGGCCGGGATCTCGAAGATGAAGCCGGTCGGAACCAGCGCTCGCTGTCCCGGTGCAAGTGTCATCGGCTCGTTTGCGCTAACTGCGGCGCGCAAATCCATGCCGGCAGCACCCTCGGTCTCATAGGTCGGCAGGTCCAACGCCTCGGCATGCGGCAGGCGAATGAGGGTCAGGGCGGGTTTTGTCTGGGGCGTGTGCATGGTCATTGATCCATAAGCCGGGCGCTCGCAGCACCGGTCAATTGCATAATGAGGGCCGAGCCTGTAAAGACGCCGCAACTCACAGGATTCTACGATATGGCCGAAAGTCTCGCCGAGGCGGTATCCCGCCGCCGCACATTTGCGATCATCGCCCACCCCGACGCGGGTAAGACCACCCTCACCGAAAAGCTGTTGCTGTTCGGCGGCGCCATTCAGCTCGCCGGCGAAGTCAAGGCCAAGAAGGATCGCATCCAGACCCGTTCGGACTGGATGAAGATCGAGCGCGAGCGCGGCATCTCGGTCGTCACCTCGGTGATGACCTTCGAATATGGCGGCAATGTCTTCAACATCCTCGACACGCCCGGTCACGAAGACTTCGCCGATGACACCTATCGCACGCTGACGGCGGTCGATGCCGCGGTCATGGTCATCGACGCCGCCAAGGGTATCGAGCCGCGGACGCTGAAGCTGTTCGAAGTCTGCCGCATGCGCGACATCCCGATCATCACCTTCGTCAACAAGATGGACCGCGAGAGCCGCGACCCCTTCGAGATCCTCGATGAGGTCGAAGAAAAGCTGGCGCTCGACTGTGCGCCGGTGACCTGGCCGATCGGTCGCTCCAAGACCTTTTGCGGTTCCTACCACCTTGCCGACAACACCGTGCGCGGCGCCGATACGCAGGAAGTGCTGACCCGGGTCAACGGTCCCGAGATGGTCGCCCACCGCCTGCCGGAAAACGAACGCGAGGCCTTCATCGAAGAGACGTCGCTGGCGATCGAGGCCTGCAAGCCGTTCGACAAGAAGGCCTTCCTCGAAGGCCATCTGACGCCGGTGTTCTTCGGCTCGGCGCTCCGCAACTACGGTGTGCGCGACCTGATCAATGCGCTTGGCGAGATCGCCCCGCCGCCGCGCGACCAGGTCGCCGATACGCGTACCGTACATGCGACCGACGACAAGATGACCGCCTTCGTCTTCAAGATCCAGGCGAACATGGACCCGAACCACCGCGACCGCATCGCCTTTGCCCGTGTCTGCTCCGGCAAGCTCGAGCGTGGCATGAAGGCGCGTCTGGCGCGCACCGGCAAGCAGCTGGGCCTGAGCGCCCCGCAGTTCTTCTTCGCTTCGCAGCGCCAGCTGGCCGATACGGCCTATGCCGGCGACGTTGTCGGCATTCCGAACCACGGCACCTTGCGCATCGGCGATACGCTGACGGAAGGTGAACATCTGGTCTTCCAGGGCGTGCCGAACTTCTCGCCGGAAATTCTGCGCCGCGTGCGGCTCGAAGATGCGATGAAGGCGAAGAAGCTGAAGGAAGCGCTGCAGCAGATGGCCGAAGAGGGCGTCGTTCAGCTGTTCTCGCCGGAAGACGGCTCGCCGGCGATCGTCGGCGTCGTGGGCGCGCTGCAGCTCGACGTTCTGAAGGAGCGCCTGCAGGGAGAATACGGCCTGCCGGTGTCGTTCGAAATGTCGCGCTTCTCCGTCTGCCGCTGGATCTCGTCCGACCAGCCCGCCGAACTCGACAAGTTCGTCACCGCGCGCCGCGGCGATATCGCCCGCGACCTCGACGGCGACCCGGTGTTCCTGGCGCAGGACAGCTTCTCGCTGCGTTACGAGGCCGAGCGCTATCCGGCGATCAAGATGGTCGCGATCAAGGAGTACCACGTCGCCAAGGCGGCGTGATCGACAGCGATATCAGCCGGCGGCATCCGCCGGCTGCCCCCCCCAGCCGTTCAGGGAGTGGCCCCTCGAGGGTCGACATGCGCAGAGCCAGCACCAGCTGTGTCACCCGGTGGGTGACGAAGGCATAGATCGCCAACAGCAGGATCTGCAGCGCCAGATGCCGACGCACCTTCGACAGCCTGTGCAGGCCATCCGCCAGATTGAGCAGAAACAGGACGACGCCGATGGTGGAGACGATGTAACCCGCCACGGCGGTGTTTGGCAGCCCCTTGATATCGAGGCTGCGACCGTTCTCGACCGCATGCATGCCGGCGGCGATCACCAGCGTCGCGACCACCAGGTTGCGCACGTGGTGAAAGATCTCCTCGAGCCCGCCATTGTCGAACAGCATCCGCCGCGCCAGGCTGAATTTCGAACGCATGCCTTCTGTCATCGTCGCCTCTTGTTGAGTGCATAAACCTTCAGACCAGCCTTGATCCAAGGGCGTAACCCTGTGGCATATCCGGTGAGCGGCGGTGTCGCGCCCGATGTCTACGCGCACGCTGCCTCTTGCCGCGATGGTATGTCCGCCTGGCCCTGCGTCAAAGACTTTCGCTGCGCGCTGCCTGCCCGCGGGACGCAAGGGCAAAGCGCGGTGCGCTTCGGCTGAGCTGCGCCGACGTCGGGCGAATGTGCCAGGTGGCGCCGATGGCTTCCTCGAGGGCTGCGACAAGCTCGGCCATATCCTCAGCCGCGGTGTCATGCAGCGCTTCTGCGACGATGAGGGCTGACGTGGTCTGCGGACGGATCGCCGAATGGCCGCTTTGCCGGTTGGTCCACCGGCGCGCATGGGCGCATCTCGCCGCGTCGCGAAAGATCACTTCATCCGGTTCAGGGTGTTCCGTCTCGCCGGAGAAGGTGGCGTAGACCTCGTCCCCTTTCGCACGGGTCACTTCGAGATCGCCGACGATGCGCGAAAGATCGAAGACGGCGATGGGAATGGCAAAGGCCAGCGACACGGCGTTGCAAAGGTCGATCAGCGGATGGATCGACGGCAGGTCGCCCTCTTTCCGGAACCGGCGCAGCAGGGCTTCCGATGCGCAGCGATACTGCGTCGGCTTCAAGCCCATCCTGGAAAATGTCCGGCGCCAGGCCTGAATTTCCGCGAGTTCGCCTTCCGCACGCGTTGCAAGGACGGTCCTGGCGATCGCTTGAAACCGTGCGACGGCGTCGGCGACCGAAACGTCGCTGCTGATACCTTCGACATGGAGCGCACCCGCCGCAAGCTCGGGAAAATCGCGCCAGATGCTGTCTGAATGCTGGAAATGCATGGAATGCCTCGAAAGAAGGGGATGAGAATGGCGTCAGATCTGGGCCTGACCTGCAGTCTTGGACCGGAGATGCGGCATGGCAAGGCTGAGGACGGCGACAAGCACGCAGCCGATGCCGGCGAGCTGGTTGATACTGACGGGTTCGCCGAGAAGAACGAAGGCCAGCAAGACGGCGGAGACGGGCGCGAGAGCGGTAAAGACCGAGGCTTCCGTTCCGCTGACCCTGGCGGAACCCGCGTACCAGAGGATGAAGCCGGCGACCGTGGGCACCAGGGCATAATAGAGCACGGCCGCCAGAGATTGCTCCGCGACGCCCTGCATCGAAGGAACCTCGAAGAGAGCGGGGACGATCGCCACGCCGACGCCCATGCCGGCCATGATGGTTGAAAGGGCGAGAGGCGCGATCGGCGTTCGGATACGCTTGTTGATCAGGATGAACAGCCCTTCGCAAACCACCGCGCCAAAGACGAGCGTGATGCCGAGGGCAGAATGGGATGTGCCTTCGCCGGGCCGAAGCACGATCGTCAGAACGCCCGCTGCCGCCAACCCGATCGCGATCAGGGTCGACCGGCTGGGGCGTTCGCCGAGAAGCAGGATGGCGATGGCAGCGGAGACGACCGGAAGCGTGCCGATGACGACGCCGGCATCCGTCGCCGAACTGTAGCGCAATCCGGCAATCAGAAGCGTCGTATAGCCGACGCTGCCGGCGCCTGCCTGCAGGAGGAGGATCAGCCACTCGCGCCGTTCAAGCTTTGGCCAGGGCGTCCGTGTCAGGTGCATCAGGGCGAGGAACAGCGGAAAGGCGACAGCAAAGCGTAAGGCCGTGGCAACAAAGGGCGGCAGGCCGGAAGCGATCAGCTTGCTGGCGATCACCGTGCTGCCGACCATGATCATCGCCAGCGAAAGATAGAGATATCCTTGAAATTTTTCCGACATGCGGCCACTCCTGCGTTGGTGCGCAAGAGACCTCATCCAGGTCTTTCGGTCTTGAACGGAATTGCAGGCGGCAATGCCGTTTGTGCGGAAATGTTCGGCGGGCCTGCATCAATGACCCGCACGAAAACGAGAGTTCAAGGCACGGCCTTGGCTCAGTGGAAGGAACCGGCGTAGGCGCCGGGCGAGATGCCGTATTTGCGCACGAAGATCCGTGTCATGTGGCTCTGGTCGGCAAAGCCGCCTTCCGCCGCGGCCTCGGCCAGCGGCATGCCGCCGGCGATCAGCCGCCGCGTCAGATCGATCCGGCGCTGCACGAGATAGGCATGCGGCGTCAACCCGAAGCTTTTCGAAAATCCGCGCACCACCTGAAACCGGCTGAGGCCCGCTGCCTGTGCAAGATCGGTCAGGGTGACCGGGACGGCCGGATCGTCGTCGATCAGGCTCTGCGCCCTGGCGACCGCCGACGGCACGTGCCCGACATGGCTTTGCCCGTCCCGCTCGTGCATCACGTCGGCCAGCAGCAAAAGTGTGCACTCCTCGTCGAGCATCTCGCCTCGATCGCCACCGGGCGCGGTGATCGCGCTGAAGAGGGTCTGAAAGTGTCTCGACGTCCGCACATCATGGAAGGCGGGGGCGGTGAACTCCGCAATCCGCGTCCGGCCCTGGCTGATGTCCTCCATCGCGTTGCCGATCACGGCAGGGTCGAAATAGAGCATCCGCCACGACCGACCGGCATCGCCGATCGGCATGCCGTCATGGACCTCGCCGGGGTTGACCGTGATCATGTCGCCCGCACCCGCTTCGACCACGCCGCGGCCGCTTAGCGATTTCTGGGCGCCCTGGTGGATGAGGCCGATGCCGAACTGCTCATGGGTGTGGCGTGCAAACACGTGCCCCGACGAGGCAGCGACGGCCTCGACGCCGGCAATGCGGCAACGGAGTATCGTGAACCTGCCTTTTGTCATCGCCTCGCCTGTTCGGGCACCGGCGGCCCGTCGGATGTTTCTGTCTTTCTCTTACAACGGCCGCGGCTTTCCGGCCATGGGGATCGGCCAAAACTGCCGGCCGGATCTGCCGGGCGGCGCGACGAAAGGCACCGGCCGGGGCTGATGCTTTCGCCCTTGCGGCGTTGCAATCGGCGTCCGCATGGCTAAATTCCGCCGTCGAAAGACGATGACGACCGGAGAATTGCCGAATGCTGGACCTGCGCCTTCACTTCCTCGAGGCCGATGGATCGCTTGCACCCTGGCGCGAGACGATTCTCGACGACGTGCGGACGACGGCTGAGCGTGTCGGCGGCAGCGTTTCAGCATCCGACAGGTCCGCACCCGTCGATGTCCTCGTCGAGCGCCGGCCGGGGGACACGATTCCGGAGCTTGGTTTGTCGGGCGCCTGCTACCGCCGTGGGCTCGTCACGGTCACGCTGGATCCGGATAACCCCAACTTCGAGACCAGCCTCGTAAGAGGCGAATTCCGAAAGACACTTACACACGAACTTCACCATTCCTTCCGCCACGCGACTTGCGGCTATGGTCTCAGGCTGGGAGAGGTGCTCGTCACCGAAGGCCTGGCCGACGCCTTCGACGCGGAAATCAACGGTGGCGACGGCAATCCGTGGAACCACGCTATTCCCGCGCAAGACTGGTTGGGGCTTATCGAGCGGGCCGAACTGGAGCTGTGGGCTGACGGCTACAACCACGGCGCCTGGTTCTTCGGCTGGAGCGGACAAGATAACCCGCTGCCGCGCTGGGCCGGCTACTCGATCGGCTACCATCTCGTGAAGACCTACCTGGCCGCCAATCCTCAAGCGCGGCCATCGCAGATGACGGCGACCCCGGCGCCGGAAGTGATCGGCCGGGCGTGGGCGCATCTGAAGGCCAGGTTAGCGACCGCCTGACGCCGATTAGTCCCGGTCGTGACCGGGCAACGTGCCGACGCTGTGGATCCAGGGCAGGGCGGAAGAACGCCAGATCTGTGATTTGGGAGCAAGGTCGCGGCGCTGATTGATCGTGCCGAGGCGAATGCCGACCTCTTCGGCGTCCTCATCCGTGCCGGTGGTGTAGACCGGCGAACCGCAGTTCGGGCAGAAGAACTGCAGGCGTTTGCGGCCGTTTTCCGCGGTCTTGACGTAAAGCTTCGGCTCGCCACCGGTGAGCCGGAAATTTTCGCGCGCTGTCCCCGCACTCACGCGGTAGGCCGTTCCCGTCAGCTGCTGGCAATCGGTGCAGTGGCAGATCGCGACATCGTCCGGATCGATGTCCGCCTCATAGGTCACGAAGCCGCAATGGCATTGTCCGTCAATCCGCATGGCACAGCCTCCCTGAAAGGCCATAACCTAGGACGGAGACGCGCGTCCGTCCATCGTGCTTGCGCCGGAGGCGATCGGCCTAGAGCGCTTCATCTTTAAACGGAAGCATTCTGCCGGAAGGAATTTCGGCCAGAACCAAGTCGGATGGTGAAGAACGCAGCAGAAGCTGCGGTCGAGACGGACGCCGCCGGTAATGGCCGAAATTCATCCGGCCCTTCGGGTTGGCTGAAAACGGCCGTCCACTGTGTCGGATGACTTGACCGATGGGTCCGCATCGCTCTGCGCCATCCTTCGTGTGGAACGGCCGTTTTGAGCCAACAGAATCGCTTCCGTTTAAAGATGAAACGCTCTAAACGCCGGTAAACAGCCACTCGTGTTCGCGGGCGTTGTGGAATTTCCACACCCGCTTCGGCCCGGCCATGACGTTGAGATAGTAGACGTCGTAACCGTGTACGGCGGCAACCGGGTGATATCCCCGCGGTACCAGCGTCACGTCGCCGTCTTCCACCGCCATGGTCTCGTCCAACGAGCGGTCGTCGGTATAGACGCGCTGCATGGCAAAACCCTGCGGCGGGTTCAGGCGGTGGTAGTAGGTCTCTTCCAGATAGCTCTCGGCCGGCAGATCGTCCTGATCGTGCTTGTGCGGCGGGTAGGAGGAGGTGTGTCCGCCCGGCGTGATCACTTCGACCACCAGCAGCGACTGGGCCGAACTGTCGTCCTCGGGCATGATGTTGGTGACATAGCGGGTGTTGGTGCCCTTGCCGCGCGTCATCTGCGGGTGCGTGCCCGGCCTGATCACCTTGGCCTTGAAACCGTCGCCGCCGGGGGCCGAGCAGATCGCGAGATCGAGATTGGTCGTCGCCGCCACCTGCCAGCGGCTGCCCTTCGGCACGTAGACGGCATAGGGTTGCCCCTCGAACGGCGTCATGCGCTGGCCAAGCTCGCCGAAATCTTCGCCGTCGACGGAGACCTTTGCCTTGCCGGAAACCAGTACGAGGCAGATCTCCTTGTCGCCGGCCTCGCCGTCAGCCGTCTCGCTCGGCTTCAGCCGGTTGAGCGCGAAGCCGACATAGGTCCAGCCGGCGCTTTCCGGCGTGACGTTCTGCATCAGGCCGGAGTTGGCCTTCGGTTTGACGAGCAGCTTGGACATGTGACGGTCTCCTGATTCATTTTATCGAGCGCGCCGAGTCTTTGGCTTGCCCCTCACCCTAACCCTCTCCCCGCAGGCGGGAGAGGGGACTTTCGCGCTTACCGTTTCTCTTCTCCCATATCGCGGGAAACCTGGACGGTGCGGCATACCCCTTCTCCCCACGTGCGGGGAGAAGGTGGCGGCAGCCGTATGAGGGGCGGCTACGCCCGGTCCAAGCCCGCTTCCTTGGCAAAAGCCTTCAGCGACTTCAGTCCGAGCGACTGATACTCGAAGGGATTGCGCACGGCCGAATCTTGCTCGGCCTCGATCACCAGCCAGCCATCATAATTGTGTTCGGCGGCGATTTTCAGAACGGGCAGGAAATCGACGCCGCCTTCGCTGTCGCCGGGAACGGTAAAGACGCCACGGCGCACGCCCTCAAGGAAGGAGAGGCCTTCGCCTTCGACGATCTTGCGCACGGCGGTGCGGACGTTCTTGCAATGGATGTGGCGAACGCGGTGCATGTACTTCTTCGCGACCTCGGCCGGATCTGAACCGCCGAACCAGGCATGGCCGGTGTCGAGCAGGAGCTTGGTCGCCGGACCGGTGTTCTGCATCAGGAGGTCGATTTCCTCGCCGGTCTGGACGATCGTGCCCATGTGGTGGTGATAGACGAGATCGATGCCCTGGTCGGCGCAATACTCAGCGATCGCCTCGAGGTCGGCGCCGAATTTCTTCCACTGGTCGGCCGGCAGTACCGGCTTGTCGCCCACGACCGACTTCGTGTCGTCGCCATGGATGGCATTCGAGGTCTCGCAGACGATCGCTACCTTGCAGCCGTTGTGCTTCAGGAGATCGAGATGCGGCTGGATAGCCTTCTTCTCCGTTTCGACGTCGTGGGTGAGCAGGTTGGTCGAGTGCCAGCCGGAAACGAAGACCAGGTCGTAGGAGGCAAGTTTCGCCTTCAGCGCTTCCGGGTCGGAAGGCATCTTGTGGCCCTTCTCGATGCCGTCGAAGCCGATCTTCTGGCAATCGGACAGGCAATCCTCAAGCGTCAGATGCGCGCCGATCGAATGGTCGTCGTCGTTGCTCCAGGCGATCGGGTTGGTTCCGTAGCGGATCATGTCTTTCACTTTCTGATGCCATCCGCAACCATGCGGACAATGGACGTGGAAAAGCGCCTGCGATGGGGTCGCAGGCGCCGGATTGTTTGTTCTCAGCCGAAGCGTTGGGAGGCGAGCGCCTTCTCGTAACCCTTGCGGGCCTCGTTGACCTGGGCGCGGTCCGAAACCTCGGGGACCGCGACATCCCACCAGTGGCCGCCTTCGTCGGTGGTAACAAGCGGGTCGGTGTCGATGACGATGACGGTGGTGCGGGCTTCGCCGGCCGTTTCCTTCAGAGCCGATTCCAGCTCCGAGATCGAGCCGACCTTGCGCGTCAGCGCACCCATCGCGCCGGCATGGGCGGCGAAATCGATCTGCGGCAGTTCGACATGGTGCGTATCGGCGAGCAGGTTGTTGAAGTTGGCGCCGCCGGTTGCCATCTGCAGCCGGTTGATGCAGCCGTAGCCGGCATTATCGAGCAGCACGATGGTGATCTTGGCGCCGAGCATGATCGACGAGGCGATCTCGGAGTTCAGCATCATGTAGCTGCCGTCACCGACCATGACGATGACGTCGCTATCCGGCCGGGCGAGCTTGGCGCCGAGGCCGCCGGCGACTTCATAACCCATGGTCGAGAAGCCGTATTCCATGTGGTAACCCCCAGGCGTTTCCGCCTGCCAGAGCTTGTGCAGCTCGCCGGGCAGACCGCCCGCCGCGCAGACAAGCACGGTGTCCGCGCCACCGCGGGCGCGCTGGACGGCGCCGATCACCTGTGCATCCGACGGCAGCGTCGCATTGGTGGTCGCCGTCGCCTTGTCGGCGGCTTTCAGCCACTCGGTCTTTCCGGCCCTGGCCTTGTCGGTCCAGGCGGCGTCGACCTTGTGGTTGCCGAGCCCGGCGGAAATTCGCTCGAGGCCGATGCGTGCGTCGGCCACCAGCGGCAGCCCCTCATGCTTGGCGGCATCGAACGGCTGGACATTGAGGCCGACAATCTTCAGGCCCTCGTTCTTGAACAGCGCCCAGGAACCGGTGGTGAAATCCTGCAGCCGTGAGCCGACGGCGAGCACGACGTCGGCAGCCTCCGCCAGCTGGTTGGAGGCCGACGTGCCGGTCACGCCGACGGAGCCCATGTTGAGCGGGTGGCTGTGCGGCAGCGAGGACTTGCCGGCCTGGGTCTCGACGACGGGAATGCCGTGTTTTTCCGCAAAAGCGGCCAGCGCCTTGCTGGCTTCCGAATAGAGCACGCCGCCGCCGGCGATGATCACCGGGTGTTTCGCCGCCTTCAGCGCCGCAATCGCCGCTGCCAGTTCGTCGGCATCGGGCTCGATGCGGCGGGAAGACCAGACCTTCTCGTCGAAGAAGGCTTCCGGATAGTCATAGGCTTCCGCCTGCACGTCCTGGCAGAGCGAAAGCGTGACCGGCCCGCAATCGGCCGGGTCCGTCAGCACCTGCATGGCGCGGCGCAACGCCGGGATGATCTGCTCGGGCCGGGTGATGCGGTCGAAATAGCGCGAGACCGGACGGAAGCAGTCATTGGCCGAGATCGTGCCGTCGGCAAAACCTTCCACCTGCTGCAACACCGGATCGGGCCGGCGATTGGCGAAGACATCGCCGGGCAGGAACAGGACCGGCAGGCGGTTGACATGGGCAAGCGCCGCCGAGGTCACCATGTTGAGCGCGCCGGGGCCGATCGAGGTGGTGCAGGCCATGAAGCGGCGACGGAAGCTCGCCTTGGCAAAGGCGATCGCCGCATTGGCCATGCCCTGTTCGTTCTGGGCGCGGTAGGTCGGCAGCGTGTCCTTGATGCCGTGCAACGCCTCGCCGACGCCGGCGACATTGCCGTGGCCGAAGATGGCGAAGACGCCGCCGAAGATCGGCACCTTATTGCCGTCGATGACGGTCATCTGGCGGGTCAGGAACCGCGCCACGGCCTGTGCCATGGTCAGGCGCACGGTCTTCTGGCTCATACTCTGTTTCCTCCTCGTGGCGAAATCATCCCGTTTCGCCCACTGTATCGTTGCCTGGACTGGGGCCGGTACGAGAACCAGCCCCGATCCTATGCCGCCTTTGTTTCACCCAGCTGCAGCCAGAGATCGACCAGCGCCTTGAATTTTCCCGCCATGTCGGCGATCGCCTGCTCGTCGGTCATCGTGCCGCCGAGCCAGGCCTTGCTGGCATCGGCAAAGATGGTGCGGCCGACAGCAAAACCCTTCACCGTCTTCGAGGTGCGGGCCGCTGCAAAGCCATCCTTCAGCGCCTCGTAGGGCGCTTCGAGGCCGAGCAGCACCACGCCGCGGCAGAGCGGGTCGCGCTGTTCGATCACCGCATCGATCGCGGCCCAGGCGCCACGGCTTGCCTGTGGCTCGAGCTTCCACCAGTCGGGCTTGAGGCCGGCATCGTAGAGTTCTTTGAGCGCGCGCGGAATGGTCTGGTCGTCGAGCTTGCCGTGTTTGCCGGCGATGATCTCGATCAGGATTTCGCGGCCGACCTTGCGTGCCGCCTCGAAGGCGGAGCGCAGCTTGGCAACCTGCGTCGCCTTCATCTCGGCCGGATCGTCCGGGTGGTAGAAGGACAACACCTTGATGCAGTGGTCGACCGGCCAGTCGATCAGGCGGCTGCCGAGATCCTGGCTGAATTCGAACTGCAGCGGCCGCGAGCCCGGAAGCTCGATCGGTTTGCCGATCCAGAAATCGCGGTGGGCGCCGGCGGCATAAAGCGCGTCGCGGCCGTATTTGTCGTCGATCAGCATGCCGAAGCCGGAGCGCCCGGCGGCAACTTGCGCGGCAGCCTTGACCGCCAGAACCTTGAAGGCGGGGATGCGGGCAAGCAATTCCGGATTGCCGGCGGCTGCGTCTTCCAGCTGGCTGCGATGGTCGATCGCCAGCGCCATCAACAGCGGAATCTCGCGGCGGCGGGTCGTCGCCCAGTGAACGTGGTTGATCGCCTCGTCCTTGCGCAGCGCCCGTTCCGTGCTGCCCTTCTCCAGGAAGAATTGCAGTTCGGTCCAGGTCGGGATCTCCGGCGCGCAGAGCAGGCGGGAAACGGCAAAGGCGCCGCAGGCATTCGCCCAGGTGGCCGAGGTCGCGTGCGGTTCGTTCTTAAGCCAGCCGCGCAGGAAGCCGGACATGAAGGCGTCGCCGGCGCCGAGCACGTTGTAGACCTCGATCGGGAAGCCTTTGCCAATGATGCCGTCTTCAAGATCGTCGGAGATCGGACCGTCATAAACGATGCAGCCCATCGGACCGCGCTTGAGCACGATCGTCGCCTTGGACAGCGAACGGATGGTCTTCAGCGCCTGCAGCAGGTCGCTTTCGCCCGATGCGATCAGCACCTCTTCCTCGGTGCCGACAATCAGGTCGCAATCGGCAAGAACTGTCTTCAGATGTGCCGAGACGCGGTCAGAGGCGATGTACCGGCTTTCGCCGGCGTCATGGCCGGCAAGGCCCCAGAGGTTCGGGCGGTAATCGATGTCGAAGACGATCTTCGCGCCGGTTTCCTTGGCGATACGCATCGCCTTGCGCTGCGCCGCATCGGTATTGGGCTTTGAAAAATGGGTGCCAGAAACGAGGATCGCCCGTGCCGAGCGGATGAACTCTTCGGAAACGTCGTCTTCGCACAGCGCATTATCGGCGCAGTTGTCGCGGTAGAACAGCAGCGGGAAGGACTTGTCGTTCTCGACGGCGAGGATCGCAAGCGCCGTCAGGCGCTCCGGATCTGTGACGATGCCGCGGGTCTCGACGCCTTCGCGCGTCAGCTGCTCCCGGATGAAGCGACCCATCTGTTCGTCGCCGACGCGGGTCAGAAGCGCAGACTTCAGCCCGAGGCGCGCCGTGCCGACGGAGATGTTGCAGGGGCAGCCGCCGACCGATTTGGCAAAGCTCGAAACGTCCTCGAGCCGGGTGCCGATCTGCTGACCGTAAAGGTCGACCGAGGCCCGGCCTATGGTGATGAGGTCGAGCGGCTTTGCTCCCTGTGACGAAACGTTCTGGCTCACTGCTTCCTCCCCGCGGACGCCTTTGCGGCCCCGACCATTCTCGTTCTGTGGGTGATGCAGGTATGAAACATAAATTCCGGCGTTTCGTCAATATAGAATTTTCATTCTATCCGTTCTATTCCGTCCTCGCCTCTTCCTGCAGGCGGTGGCGCTTCTCGGCGATGGCCACCGTCAGCGCCATGGCGAAGGCCATGCTGGCGGACAGCGAGCGGAAACCGGCATGGTCGGCCTCGACCAGCTCGAACCAGACTTTCGAGGATTCGGCGAGCGGCGAGAATGCAGAATCGGTCAGCGACACGACCGGCACCTTGCGCTCGGCGAGCAGCCGCGCCTGGGCGGCGCTTTCGGAGGCATAAGGGGAAAAGCTGACGGCAAATGCCGCATCGTTCTTGCCGGCCATCGCCAGCATGTCGTCGTCGATGCCGGCGGCCGTGCCGACCAGCTGGTACTTCACCTTCAGCTTGCCGAAGGCATAGGCCATGTAGCTGGAGATCGGATAGGAGCGGCGCTTGGCGATCAGGTAGACCGTCTCGGCCTTGGCGAGGATATCGACCGCGCGCTCGAAGGCTTCCGGGTCGACGGAGGTCGCGATGTTGTCGAGCGAGCGGTGGGCGGCGGCGACGAACCCGTTGAAGATCGAGCCGCTCTCGAGCTTGCTGTGCTCGTTTTCGCTGAGCGCCTTCAGCCGGTCTTCGTAGCCGGGCGTGCGCTCGCGCAACCGGGCACGGAAGATCTGCTGCAGGCTGGAGAAGCCTTCGAAGCCGAAGTGCTGGGCGAAGCGCACCAGGGTCGACGGCTGGACGTCGGCCGAGGTAGCGATGCTCGCGGCCGTGCCGAAGGCGATCTCGTCGGGATTGTCGAGCGAATAGGCGGCCACCTGCTTCAATCGTTTCGGCAGCTGCGCCTTTCGCTCCAGAATGACCGTCTTCAGCGCCTCGAAATCCTGCGGGACCTCCGTCGTCGTTTCAGGCGTTGCCATTCTTGTCCGTCTCCAGTGTGACCCGAGTTGCGTTATGCCCTCACACTAATCGATTGGTGATCATTGGGATAGAACAGGCGTTCCATTTTTTGTCGCCTCTTCCATTTTGGCTTTCTCAGCCGATCTGCACCCATTCATTGGTCTTGGCAGACTGGTAGGTCGCCGACAGCACCTTCTGGACTTCGTATCCTTCGCGGAAATCGGTCGATGGCGATTTGCCCTTGGCGATCGCCTCCAGAAACTCGTTGACCTCGATCGCCTTCAGATCGTTGAAGCCGATCTGGTGGCCGGGGGCGACGCAGAAGGCGCCATAAGGCGGATGCTCTGGGCCGGCCCAGATGGTGCGGAAGCCGCGCGTGCGGATATCGTCGCCAGTCTTGTAGAGGCGGATCTCGTTCAGCCGTTCCTGGGTAAAGACGATGCTGCCCTTGGAGCCATAGATCTCGAAATCGTGCTGCATCTTGCGGCCGGTGGCGATCCAGTTTGCCTCGAAGCTGCCGGTCGCGCCGCTCTCGAAGCGCACGAAAGCGCGGGTGATGTCGTCGACCTCGACGGCGCGCATCTCGGTGGCACCGGCAGAGACCGGGCGCTCGGGGATCTGGATGATGGTTTCGGCCAGCACCGAGCGGATCGGCCCGACGAGGTGGCGCATGGAGGCGATGATGTGGCTGCCGATATCGGCAAGCGCGCCGCCGCCGCTGGCCGGGTTGAGCCGCCAGCCCCACGGCACGGAGGCATCCGCCATGAAGTCCTCGGCGTGCACGCCGCGCATCGAGCGGATCTCGCCGATCTCGCCGCTTTCGATGATGTCCTTGGCAAGGAAGATCAGCGGGTTCTTCAGGTAGTTGAAGCCGACCTGGGTGACGACGCCGGCCTTCTCGGCGGCTGCGACCATTTCGGCGCAATCGGCGACCGTCGGTGCCAGCGGCTTTTCGCAATAGACATGCTTGCCGTGGGCAATCGCCGCCAGTGCCATCTCCTTGTGCAGGAGGTTCGGCGTGGTGATGTCGATGATATCGATGTCGGGATCCGTCAGCAGCTCACGCCAGTCGGCCGTCGCCTTGCGGAAGCCGAGGCGTTGCCGGGCGTTCTCAGCGCTCTCGGTGGTCACATCGGCGACCGACACCAGGTCCAGTTCGAACGGCAGGTCGAACACCCGCGCGGCGATGGTGAAGCCGAGCGCATGCGCCTTGCCCATGAAGCCCGTGCCGATCAGGCCGACGCCCAGTTTTTTCTTGCTGCTCATGCCATTCCTCCGGGGCCAGCGACCTGTGTCGCGGTTCAGAATGAAATGAAATGTGCATGATTTGTCAATATGGAATATTTGTTCGAAAATGCGTTTGGACACGATCGAAGGCTATTGCCCCATGTTTCGATCAAAACGGCGCGACCCGTTCGCCTAAGATGCGCTCGTCAGCGCCCAGATGAATTTGTTAACGCATTTTTACCATGTTTCGTCGGAACATCCCCCATGGTTAACGAATCGCATCCGTATGAGCGGGCGAAACCGGAGTGATGTCAGCATGTGCCGCTGGGCAGCCTATCGCGGGGAGCCGCTCTATCTCGAGGAACTGGTGACTTCTCCGGCGCACTCGCTGATCGAGCAGTCCCATTGCGCCACACGGGCGAAAACGGCGACCAACGGCGACGGCTTTGGCGTCGCCTGGTATGGCGACCATCCGGAACCCGGGCGTTACCGCGACATCCTTCCCGCCTGGTCCGACTGCAATCTGAAAAGCATCGCCCGCCAGATCCGCTCGCCGCTGTTTCTGGCCCATGTGCGCGCCGCAACCGGCGGCGGCACGCGCCGCGACAACTGTCATCCTTTCGTCTTCGGTCGCTGGTCGTTCATGCACAACGGCCAGATCGGCGACTTCGAGCATCTGCGCCGGCCGATGGAGAGCATGCTCGACAACGACCTCTATTCGGCCCGCACCGGCACGACGGATTCGGAGTTGTTATTTCTGCTCGCCATGCAGTTCGGGCTCGATCACGATCCGCTCGGCGCGATCGCCGAGGCACTGGCCTTCATCGAGCAACTGGCGTCGCATCTGGAGCGGCAGGTGCTGGTGCGCTTTACCGCCGCCTTCTCCGACGGCCACGATCTCTACGCCGTGCGCTACGCCTCCGACTGGAAGGCGCCGACGCTCTATGCAGCCCCGATGGGGCCGAGCGGCGGCTACTGCCTCGTCTCCGAACCGCTCAACGACGATGACAGCGCCTGGGTCGAAATCCCCGATGGCACCGCCGTGATCGTGGGCGAAAACGGCGTCGATGTGCGGCTGTTTTCGACGCAGGGCACGCCGGTGCGGAAGTATCGCTCGGCCTGAGACATTATCCTGTCTGGCGGGTGAAGGCGTCCGCATGGTTCGCGACGCCATCGCTGCCCCTCATCCCGCTACCGCGACCTTCTCCCCGCCGGCGGGGAGAAGGGATATGCCGCACTCTCACCGAACCCATCAATCGACTGCGAACGCTCTGCCCGCGCAGGGCACGTCCCCTCGCCCCGCTGGCGGGGAGAGGGTTAGGGTGAGGGGGCTCTTTGTTGGAAAGGTGAGGGGCGCTGCCTGACAAAGGAACAACTGGATCAGCCCCGCTCTTTCCGCTCCAGCTCCGCCGCAATCAGCGCCGCCAGCTTCTCGGCGACCGCGTCCTTGTCCATGTCGGGCCAGTCGTCGTTGCCGGCAGCCGAGATCAGCTTCACCCGGTTGCGATCGCCACCCATGATGCCGGTTGCCGGCGAGACGTCGTTGGCGAGAATATAGTCGGCGCCCTTGCGCTCGAGCTTGGAGCGGCCATTGTCGGCGACGTTCTCCGTCTCGGCGGCAAATCCGACGACCAGCTTCGGCCTGTCGGCATGATGGCCGATCGTCTTGAGGATATCCGGGTTCTCTGTGAGTTCGAGCGGCGGCGGTGCTTCGCCGGGCTTCTTCTTGATCTTGTTGCCGGCGGCACTGGCCACCCGCCAGTCGGCAACGGCCGCCACCATCACCGCGATATCGGCGGGAAGGGCGGCAAGCACCGCATCGCGCATTTCCTCGGCGCGCTCCACATGGATCACCTTGACCCCCGACGGGTCGGGGATGGTCACCGGACCGGAGACCAGCGTCACGTCGGCGCCGAGCCTGGCAAGGGCGGCGGCAATGGCGTGGCCCTGCTTGCCCGAGGAACGGTTGGCGATGTAGCGCACCGGATCGATCGGCTCATGCGTCGGGCCTGATGTCACGATTGCCTTGCGTCCGGCAAGCGGCTTCGCGCCGCCCGAAAGCAGGGTCTCGACGGCAGCGACGATCGCCAGAGGCTCGCTCATCCGGCCTTCGCCGGCTTCGCCGCTTTCCGCCATTTCGCCGGCTTCCGGGCCGATGAAACGGATGCCGTCCGCGCCAAGCGTCGCGCGGTTGCGCCGGGTGGCCGGATGAGCCCACATCTTCGGGTTCATGGCCGGAGCAACCAGCACCGGACGATCGGTCGCCAGCAGAATAGTCGAAGCGAGGTCGTCGGCATGGCCGTTCGCCATCTTCGCTATCAGATCGGCGGTGGCGGGCGCGACGACGATAAGATCGCATTCCCGCGCCAGCCGAATATGGCCGACATCCTGCTCGTCCTCGCGCGAAAACAGGTCGACGTAGACGTGTGAGGCCGAGAGTGCGCCGGCGGCAAGCGGTGTGACGAACTGCTGCGCACCCGCCGTCATGACCGGACGGACGCTGGCGCCGCGCTCGCGCAGGCGGCGGATCAGATCCAGGCTCTTATAGGCCGCAATGCCGCCGGAGATGATCAGGAGAATGCGTTTGCCCGACAGTGTCATCGCGTCCCGGCCTTCCAGCCGCCTTCTTCACCGGCGCTTTGCGCCGGTCCAGCCATGTTGTTCGACAGCATCCTTCCAGCAGGTTTGCCGAAGAAGAATGTGGTTGGCGGCGACCCTACTTGAGCGTTTCATCGGGCGCAATGTGCCTGACGGAACGCCGCGATGGCAGTCGCCGCGGCAGGGCACGGCGAACGCACGGGCAAACCATCCGGCAATCGGTGCACGGTGCCAGTCGATCACGGGAGCCTGATGGCGCCGCGTGGCCAGACGGCTTCAAACGGCGAATATCCCTTGGTATCGCGCCGTCGAAGGCGCATAGTGCAGTCATCATCGACCGATCGAACGGGCGTCGATGGCTGAGAGATCGTAGCGCTTTCGCCCCAACAGGAGATCGCGTGATGTATCCCATCGACGGATTTCGCGGGCGACCGATCCTTCCCAGGGAATTCCCGATGGTTGCCGATGTTTTTCGGGATGCTGTCCAGGTGCGATACTCCGCGCTCGACCATGAAGAAGGCGAGGCAATCCTTGCCGGGCTCATGGACTTGCACCGGACCGTTATCAAGACTTGGTTGCCCTCCGTCCAATAGCTGCTGGCCTGCGGATCCGAGGTCCTCAATCGTCGAAGTGCCGCCCAACCGCCACTTCAGACCCGAGCGCGGCCAGCATCAGAGCACTTACAAAGCGACACGCAGGCGATCGCGTGGCTCCGGCTGCAACGGCCGTCGGGCATTTCGACGCCAGGGAGAATGCGATGCTTCATACCTTCGCCACGCATATTCGCCGCTACGACTACGCACTCGCGGCCATCAAGATCTCGCTCGTTCTGTCCCTGCTGGTGGTCGCGCTGATCACGCTGAACGGCCTTGCATGGTAGTTGCTCAAGAGGCGGCGCAGACTACCTGTGACCGGTTGCTTACGCATGCGTGCCGTCCACGCCGTTTTTTCGGCTCCCTCTCCAATCGGCCGACGCCGAACGGCTGGCCTTGAAGAAGCCACGATCGGTGCTATCTTTGCGCCGATAGAAATTGCCACAGGATACACGCATCGATGGATTTCCACCTGACAGCAAAACCCACTCCTTTTGCCATCAGGGACATCCGTATCCATGCCTGTTTCGATTTCTCTCTCCCACCTCTCTTGGTCCACGCCTGACGGCCGCAGCCTCTTTTCCGATCTGAACCTGACCTTCGGGCCGGGCCGCTCCGGCCTTGTCGGACGCAATGGCGTCGGCAAGAGCACGCTTTTGAAGTTGATTGCCGGATCGCTCCAGCCGCAAGCCGGTACCATCTCCGTCGATGGCAGCCTCGGCATTCTGCGCCAGACGGTGCAGGTCGCCGATCATGAAACCGTTGCCGACCTCTTCGGTATTTCCGACGCACTGGCACTTCTCGGCCGCGCAGAGAACGGCACCGCCAGCATCGACGAGCTGTCGATTGCCGACTGGATGCTCGAGGCTCGGCTGGAAACCGCTCTGGCGCGCCTCGGTCTTGCGGCAGAAGCACGTACACCGCTGACATCGTTCTCGGGCGGGCAGCTGACACGGGCAAAGCTTGCAGCACTGGCTTTTGCCGATCCCGATTTCATTCTGCTCGACGAACCCACCAACAACCTGGATCGCGCCGGCCGCGAGGCGGTTATCGAGCTGATGGCGAACTGGCGCGGTGGCGCCGTCGTCGTCAGTCATGATCGCGAACTGCTCGACGGGATGGATACGATCGTCGAGCTCACTTCTCTTGGCGCTACCAGCTATGGCGGGAACTGGAGCCTCTATCGTGAGCGCAAGGCGATCGAGCTCGCCTCTGCCCGGCACGATCTTGCCGATGCCGAACGACGCCTTGCCGAGGTCGACCGCAAGACGCAGGAGATCGCGGAGCGCAAGGCCCGCAAGGACGGCGCCGGCCGCCGGAAGCGCGCCAAGGGTGACGAGCCGCTGCTGTTGCTCGATGCGCGGAAGGAGCGCAGCGAGAAGACCGGCGGCGACAATGCACGCCTTGCTGAACGCCGGCGCGACCAGGCGCTCGGCGATCTCGCAACAGCTCGCGACCGCATGGAGATCCTGCAGCCGTTTTCGGTGCGGCTCCCTTCGACGGGGCTACCCCCCGGCCGAATCGTTCTACAGGTTGACGATGTCAGCGCCGGCTATGTCACCGACCACCCGGTGCTCGCCGATCTTTCCCTGACGATATCAGGGCCGGAACGGGTGGCGATCACCGGCCGCAACGGTTCGGGCAAGACGACGTTGCTGTCGCTGATATCGGGCAAGCTTGCACCGTGGTCGGGTCATGTCAGGATCCTGACGGACTTTGCCATGCTCGATCAGCAGGTGAGCCTGCTCAATCCGGAGATCTCGATCCGCGACAATTTTCGTCGGCTCAATCCCGGGGCGGGCGAAAATGCCTGCCGCGCGGCGCTCGCGCGCTTCATGTTCCGCGCCGACACGGCGCTTCAGCGCGTCTCCAGCCTCAGCGGCGGCCAGATGCTGCGGGCGGGACTTGCCTGCGTGCTCGGTGGCGAACGCCCGCCACCGCTCCTGATCCTCGACGAGCCGACAAACCATCTCGATATCGATTCCATCGAGACGGTGGAGGCGGGGCTGCGGGCTTACGACGGCGCACTTATCGTCGTCAGCCACGACGAGCCGTTCCTGGAGGCGATCGGCATTACGCGTCGGGTTGATCTATTCGGAGTGTCGGAGGGCCGCCGCACCGTTGCCCGCTAGAGGTGGACGGTCTGGGCTCGGCTACTGCGCCCACTTCACGTCACCGGTGAAGGCGATCGTCAGCCAGCGGTCGCGCCCGGCCTCGCCGATCTCCGTGCCGATCTCGGCGCGGATCGCATCGAGGCTCGCAAGCGTCTCCACTTTGGTGTCGGCCGATCCGATCAGATAGATCTCGATCAGCCGGGCGCGGCCGACCTTGGCGACATAGGTGCGGTAGTCGGAAAAGCCGTGGCGGCTGGCAGCGCCCCGGGCGGCCTCACGCACTTTTTCGTCCAGCTCGGCCGGCGCCACGAGGAAGATTTCCTTCAGTGCGGCATAGACCGTTTTCAGCGGCAGCGGGATCAGGCAGAGCGTCAGGACCACCAGGATCGCCGGGTCGGCATAGGGCGTCCAGCTTTCATAGGCCGTGCCCTTCAGCATCGCGGCGACGACGAAGGCGGCGAGCAGGGCTGCGGTGATCGTGCCGGACATCGCCCAGGCGCGCACATCCAGTGCCAGGAATTCCGAGCCGATCGTGCGGTTGGCGCGCCGGCCGTAGAAAAACATCACGATGCAGATGACGACGACGACGGCGGCATAGGCGATCGCCCAGTCGAAGGCGAGTTCGCGCCCGCCTGTCAGCAGCGAGTCGACCGCGTTGATCAGCGCGTAGAAGGAAAGCGTAGCCAGCAGCCCGGCATTGAGCAGCAGCACCATCGGCTCGATATGCCAGAACCCCATCTGGAAGCGGCTGCTTTCCCTCGGGATCAGTCGCGTCACACCGAGCGCCAGCAGCGTCATGGCGGCGTCGACAGCGGAAAACACCCCGTCGAACACGATCGACACCGATCCGGACAAAAGGCCGAAGAGCACGCCTGTCGCACCGACGACAATGGTTGCAGCGATCGATCGCTTGAGGACGGTTTGTTCGGTGGCGGTGGTCATGATCTTGTATTCACTCCTGTTTCGACGCGGTGCTTAGGCGGTGCCGGTGACGAAATGGTGACGATGATCACTTAAGTGGCGGGATGTTAGCGTTTGGCGTGAGCAAGCGAAAGCGACAGGAGCGCTCTCTTGCGGTCATGCTGTGAGGCATCCGCCGGCGAACGGAGGCTCCGTTGATCGGCGAGTCCGGACGGGGGCGTGTCAGGCCGCGGGAGCCGGCCTCGTCTTACGCAAGTTGACCCAGCCGCATGAGATCCCCGCCCATGGCGCCGCCATCGACGGTGCCGGGACGTGCGGCTTGCGGGCGTGGCGGCGGCATGGAATGGCCGATCGCAAACAGGAGCGCGCTTGCCGCCGAAAGCAACGCGAACAACAGGAACATGCCGGCGCCGCCGATCGCGCCAAGCGCCAGGCCGCCGATAAGCGGGCCAAGAAAATTGCCGAGCGAAGACAGCGAATGCGCGCCGAAATAGGTGCCGCGATTGCCGGCATTCGAAATGCCATCGACCAGCACGTATTCAGAGGGCACGACCAGCACCTCGCCGATGGTGAAGAGGATCATCGAGGCGATGAGCATTTCCATCCCGGACGAGGCCGCAAAGCCGATTTCGCCCAGCAGGAACAGCAGGCAACCGAGCGAGAGCGCCGGCAGCGCGCCAATCCGCTCGATAACGAAGCGGGCAGGCGTGCTGGCGATCAGCACGGTCGCGGCGTTGGTCGACACCAGCAGCGCGAAGAGCGTGACGCCATCTTCGAAACCGGTGTTCAGATATTGCGACAACGTCACCGACCACTGACCATGCACGGCCAGGAGCAGGGTGCCGCCGATGACGAAAAAGACCAGGCGCCGGTCGCGCAAGGCGGCGACGAGCCCACGCCAGCCAGCGGTGGCCGGGGAAGCCGTCCCGGTCTCTGCCACCGGCCTGTTGCTTGCGTCGGGAACGGTGAAGAACAGCACGAGACCGAAGGCGGCATGCATCAAACCGGCAATGACGAAAAGCGTCGCATAGGCAGCCCCGATCCAGACGCCGATCAGGGGACCGACGGCCCAGCCGGCATTGATGGCGAGGTAGCGCCAGGAAAACACCCGCAGGCGCAGATGCGCCGGTGCGGCATCGCTCATCAAGGCCCGCGACACCGGCTCGTAGACGGCGGCGGCGACCGCGGAAACGATGTGCGCCAGCGCGAAGGCGGCGATCGACTGCGCCAGTCCGAGCCCGGCGAGCGCCAGTCCGGCCATGCAAAGTGCCGCAGTCAGCATGCCCTTTCGGCCGATGCGGTCCGACAGCGTGCCGGCAAAGGGGCTGACGATGGCACCAAGGAGCGGACCCGCGCCGATCAAGGCGCCGATGCCGGCCGGGCTGAGCCCGAAATCCTTTTGCAGGCGGATCGCGAGGAACGTCAGGCTCATGCCCTTGGCAATCGTCACCACGCCGGAGCCGGCGATGAGGAGCAGCGCAATCAGGCGACCGGCACGTTCGGAATAGGCATTCATCGCAGACACTCGCAGACTTGCGACCGCCGATGTTCGGTGACGAACGCCGGCGGCAGGGAGAGATCTCGTTTGCGCGATTACACCCGTCGCGTGTGGGCGACAAGAGGTTGATTGTGGTGCAGTCAGCGGTTGCCGCGCGGGGATGCCGGTACCCACTGCGTTGTTGACCCGCCGGTCCGCCGCGCGAGAGGCAATGATGATCTGTCGGATCGTGGTCGCGGCAGGCTGTTCGGGGATGGGACGCGTTTGCCGGCCCGGGCACGCTTAGTCGTTCTTCATCCTTTGTTGCCATTGCGCATAGAGCGGCACTGCCTCGGCGTCGTCGACAGGATTATGGCGGAAGCGCATGGCCTGCTCACCCAAGGGTTTTGCCAGTTCGGCATAGATGGCCGCCGTCGAGAGGCCATAAGGCTCGGCGTCGGCATTGGAATGGGCGTAGGCAATCTCGGTAATGCCGGCCATGCGCATGGCCGCAAGGCACATCGGGCAGGGCTGGCCGCTGGCATAGATAGCGACTCCTTCAAGGCGGGGAGAGCCGAGGCGCTGGGCCGCCGCGCGAAGGGCATTCAACTCCGCATGCGATGTCGGATCCCCGGTCTCAAGCATCCGGTTGACGCCTTCGGCGATCACCTCGCCGTTGCGCACGGCAACCGCGCCGAACGGTCGGCCGCCTTTTTCGATGTTGGCGCGGGCAAGGGCGATGGCCTCGCGGAGAAAGCGCTTTTCCTGATCCATATCCCCTCCGGATTTCATTTGGCGCCAGCAGCGACGAGCAGTTTTTCCATGTTGCCATAGCCACGCTGGCGGGCATGGCTGAGCGGGCTCACGCCCTCGCTATCGGCCAGATTGACGTTTGCGCCGGCGTCGATCAGCAGCCGTACGATCTGCGTGTGCTTTTCGCCGCCGGTGCCGAGGATGATCGCTTCGATCAGTGCCGTCCAGCCGAGCCGGTTGACGTGGTCGACATCGACGCCCGCCTCGATCAGCGTCCTGACGGTTTCGACGTGACCGCGTTCGGCGGCCGGGATCAGCGCGGTGCCGCCGTAGCGGTTGGTGCTTTTCAGGTCGGCGCCGTTCTCAAGCGTCAGCTTGAGGATTTCGAGATGGCCGCCCGCGCCGGCATAGAGATAGGGGCTGTCCTGAATGTTGTCCTTCGCGTTGACATCCGCGCCGGCTTCGATGAGGGCGCGCGCCGCATCAACGCGGTTTTCGTGCGTTGCAACGAGCAAGGCGGTGGCGCCGCTTGCATCGCGCGCTTCCAGTGTCGCTCCGCGCTTGATCAGATCATTGAGTTCGGCGGCATTGCCGGCGTGGGCCGCGGCAATCATTTCCTTTTCAAGCATGGCAGCTCCGGCAGAGGCGGGAAGGAAGGTCGAGGCGAAGAGGGAAGCCCCGAGCAGCCACCCGGTCGATGGTGATTTCATCGTTGTCATTCCAGTCCTATGGCAGTCGTGTCTTCAGTCGGGCAAACGTCGCCCGGCTGAAGATTTACTGCATATCCCCTGAGACCGGCATCAAATTGCGGTGAAGGCCATCCGTCCCGGCAAGCCGCTTGAGTGGCAACCCCGACGAGAAGTGCGTCTATTCAGAGCATCGATCGGCTGAGGCCGCCGTCGACCGGGAGCGCCACGCCGGTGACGTAGGCTGCCGGCCGCCCCGCCAGAAACGCGGCGGCGGCGCCGAATTCCGCCGGCGTGCCGTAGCGGCCGATCGGAATGTCGGCCTGGCTGCGTGCGGCAACCGTCGCAATGTCGAGCCCTTCGCTCTCGGCGTCCATGCGGTCGAAGCTCAAGGTGCGGTCGGTCGCAAGCCGCCCCGGCAACAGCATGTTGACGGTGACGCCGTCGGCGGCGACTTCGCCGGCCAATGTCTTCAGCCAGCCGGCAACGGCACTTCGAAGCGCGTTGGATGCGGTCAGCCCCGGGATCGGTTCGCGGATACTGGTCGAGGCGACGGCAATGATGCGGCCAAAACCGCGCTCCCGCATGCCGGGCAGGACCCGGCCGGTGATGCGCATGCCGGCGAGCACCATGGTCTCGAACTGCGTCCGCCAGAAGTTCGGCTCGATCGCGGATGCAAGCGATGGCGGCGGTCCGCCGCCATTGAGGACGAGAATGTCGATCGCGCCGAAATCGGCGGAGAGCCGATCGAGCAGCCCGTCGAGGCTCTCGGGCTTGGAGAGATCGAGTGCAAAACCGCGAGCGGCCGGGCTGATCTCGGCGGCGGCCTTTTCGGCGGATCCGGCGTCGCGGCCGGTCAGTGCCACGACAACGCCTTCGGCTGTAAGTGCTTCGGCAATGCCGCGTCCAAGCCCCTTGCTGCCGCCGAGCACGAGTGCCTTCTTGCCTGTGATGCCGAGGTCCATGGCTGTCTTCCTTCCCATGCGATTTGTGTTGTTGCTTTTGGAGCCCGGCCGCAACGCGGCGTCAATGGGGTCGGAGGCGGAGCGAGCAATTCGGATCTGAGAGGGCGAGGACCAGACGTCAAAAAGCCCGGCCGAAAACCGACCGGGCTTCGTGCCCCTCGCCCTTGGCCGCCGTCAGCGGCAGACGCGGATGCGCTCGTAATAGACGTTGCCGTAATGATCGTAGCGCCTGACCTTCTTGATGAAGCAGTAGGGCCGGTACTCGTAGTAACCGCCGCCGTAGTAGCCATCGACATAGCCGATCTGGCCACTCCAGCCGTGACCATAATGGCCATTGCTGAAGCCGATGGTCACACCGCCAGCCTGTGATGGCGCGGCAAAGGAGATGACTGCGGTGATTGCGACAGCGGCTGCGATGATAATCCTGCGCATGATGGTCTCTCCTCCAGAGGTCGGGATGAACTCCCTTCATCCATGAGAGGACGATCGCATGGGCTCAGAATATGCGCAGTTCCGAATGGAACATGGGTTGCTGGAGGCCGACAGAACGCAACGTGCTGCCGGCCTCCAGCTCTCCGGCGCACCGTCCGGGCGCGGTCAGGCACGAATGCGCGCCATGGCGATGACGTCGGCAAGCACGCCGTTGCGCAGCGCATAGGCCCGATGCGTGCCTTCGTGTTCGAAGCCGGCCTTGCGATAGAGCGCGATTGCCGCCTCGTTGTCGGTAAAGACGGTGAGCTCGATGCGGCTGATGCCGAGCCAGTTGTCGGCGGCATCGATCAGAGCCGTCAGCAGCGCCTTACCGATGCCCTCGCCGCGATGGTTGTCGTCGACGCTGATGCCGAGCATCGCGGAGTGATACCGGCGTCCCTTGTTGCGGTGCAAACCGGCCATGCCGACGATCCGGTCGTCGCGCTCGGCGATGATTACCGTGTTGTCCTCCGACAGGCCCTCCAGCCACTTGCGTGTCTGCTCCGGGGTCGAATAGGGCAGTCTCAGCGTGCCGGAGCGGATGCCCGGCTGGCTCATCAGTGCGGCGATCGCTTCCCAGTCGACAACGCGCGCCGCTCGGATCCTGAATGTCGGGGAGGGGGTTCCTTCGGTCATTGTTTCCTCTGCCTTTAAGGTTCCGAGGAAACAGGACCACACCCTGCTCGCCTCGGCAGGGTTGGTCGGGGGACAGTCCGCTTAACGCAAATGGTCTCCCGCACACCCCAGGGCGTGCGTGCAAAGCACCATTGCGATCATCGAACGATTGTCCATGCCGCAACGATAACAAGAGGCAGGGGAATTGCAAGCCGGTCGAGCGACCCGCTTGCGGTTGTCGATCAGGTCACCTGTCGATCAGGTCACCTGATGTCCATCAGGTCACCTGCCAGGCGATATAGACGAGCGTGGCGGCAATCAACCACAGGGCAATCCGGCCGGACCGCGTGTGGCGCGCCTCGGCCTTCCCGATGGCGTGCGCCGTCTCTGCATCGAAACGCAGGCCATTTTCGGTCATGGCCATGATGTCGCTCGAGAACTTTTCCGTGCGCGCGGCGATTTCGGGGGCCGCTTCGGCCAGCCGAAGGGCCGCATGCAGGCCGTCGCGCAGGTCGGCGACGATGCGCTTCGGTCCGAGATTGTCGCGGATCCACTTGCCGACGACAGGCTCGGAAGCCTTCCACATGTTGAAGCGCGGGTTGAGCGTGCGCGCGACGCCCTCGACGACGACCATGGTCTTCTGCAGCATGACCAGTTCCGGCCGTGTCTGCATGTCGAAAAGTTCGGTGACTTCGAAGAGGAGGGTCAGCAGCTTCGCCATCGAGATGGTTTCGGCCGGTTGGCCGTGGATCGGTTCGCCGATGGCGCGGATCGCCTGGGCGAAGCTGGCCGCATCGTGATGCGACGGCACGTAGCCCGCCTCGAAATGCACGTCGGCGACGCGCTGGTAATCGCGAGTGATGAAGCCGAACAGGATTTCGGCAAGGAACCGGCGCTCCTTCTTGCCGAGACGGCCGACGATGCCCATGTCGACGGCGACGATATGGCCTGCGTCGTCGACGAACAGGTTGCCCTGGTGCATGTCGGCATGGAAGAAGCCATCGCGCAGCGTGTGGCGCAGGAACGACTGGATCAGCGTATCGGCGAGCGCGTCGAGGTCGTGGCCTGCCGCCTTAAGCCCTTCGATATCCGACATCTTGACGCCGTCGATCCATTCCATGGTGACGACATCGCGGCCGGTGCGTTCCCAATCGACCTTCGGCACGCGAAAGCCGGAATCCTCCTTGGTGTTCTCGCCGAGTTCGGAAAGCGCTGCCGCTTCCAGCCGAAGATCCATTTCGATCTTGGTCGTCTGCTCCAACGTCTTGGTGACTTCGACCGGCTTCAGGCGCCGCGTATGGGGCAGGAAACGTTCCTGCATATGGCTGACGAGATACATCGCCTCGATGTCGGAGGCGAAGCGTTGACGGATGCCGGGGCGGATGACCTTGACGGCAACCTTGTGCGGTTGGCCGTCACGCATCACGATGGATGGGTGCACCTGGGCGATCGAAGCGGCTGCCATCGGTTCGGAGAATTCGGCATAGAGGTCCTCGACCTTGCGACCGAGCGATCCCTCGATTGCGGCTTTCGCTTCGCTTTGCGGGAAGGTCGCCATCTGGTCCTGCAGCAGCGACAGGTCGGCTGCAAATTCCGCGCCGACGACATCCGGTCGGGTCGCCAGGAACTGGCCGATCTTCACATAAGACGGGCCGAGGCGGGCAACGGCGCGCGACAGCCGGTCGCTGCGCTCCTCGCCGGGCACCTTGCGGCGGGCAAGAAGTCCGGCTGCCTTCTGGGCGAAGCGGGCAAAGGGCGGCAGATGTTCTGCCGGGACCGCCGAGACGACACCTTCGCGCACGAGAACCCAGCCGATCCGCGCGAGGCGGACATATGCTCCTGCAGTGCTCATAAGATCAGATTTTCCAGCCGGAATGCAGCGCTGCGATGCCGCCGGTGTAGTTGGTGAAGGAGACGCGGGAGAAGCCCGCCTCCTTGATCATGGCGGCAAAATCGCGCTGGTTCGGGAACTTGCGGATCGATTCCACCAGATACTGGTAGGGCGCCTCGTCGCCGGTGATCAGCTTGCCGAACTTCGGGATCGCGTTGAACGACCAGGCATCGTAGATCCGGTCGAGAAGCGGCATCTCCACTTCGGAAAATTCGAGCACAAGCAGCCGCCCGCCACGCTTCAGCACCCGATAGGCTTCCTTGAGCGCGACATCGATGCGAGGCACGTTGCGGATGCCGAAGGCGATCGTGTAGGCGTCGAAGGAATTCGCCTCGAACGGCAGTTCCTCGGCATTGGCCTCGACGAAATCGAGATTGGCCGAAAGCTTCTTCTTCTCGGCCCGCTCGGCGCCGACGGCAAGCATCGAGCCGTTGATGTCGAGGACCGTCGAATGCGCCTTGCGGTCGGAGGCTTCGATGATGCGGAAGGCGATGTCGCCGGTGCCGCCGGCAACGTCGAGCGTGCGATAGCCCTCGCGGCGCGGCGGGTTGAGCGCGGCAATCATCGCATCCTTCCAGGCGCGGTGCAGCCCGGCCGACATCACGTCGTTCATGATGTCGTAGCGCTTGGCGACCTTATGGAAGACGTCATTGACGAGCGGCTGCTTTTCGCCCGTACCGACGTTGCGGAAACCGAAGGAGGTTTCCATGCCGCCATTGGCCGATACCCGCTGATCCGTCATACGAAAAACTCCACCTGAACCAATTTTGCCGGCACCATAGCGAAATCGCCCGGCCCGCGCTATCTCGGGGGCGGGGCCATGGCTGCGGCATAGCGCACCCCTATAGGATAAGTGGACCGCCAAGGAAATGCCAACCGCCGGGCTTATGGTGGTTAAGAAAAAAGGAGACGACGGATGCCGGAACTGCCGGAGGTCGAAACGGTGAAACGAGGCCTGGCGCCGACCATGGAAGGCGCGCTCCTCGTCAATGCGGAACTGCGCCGGCCGGATCTGCGGTTTCCTTTTCCCGTTGATTTTTCCTCGATTGTCGGCGGCCAGCGCATCGTCTCGCTGTCGCGCCGGGCAAAGTACCTGATGATCGATCTGGAAGCCGGCGACGTCATCATCGCCCATCTCGGCATGTCAGGCTCGTTCCGGATTGAGCAAGGGGCGCTGCCGGAAACACCGGGCGAATTTCACCACCCGCGTGGAAAGGACGAGAAACACGATCACGTGATCTTCCATCTGGAAGGTTCAGCCGGCCCGGCCCGCGTCATCTACAATGACCCGCGCCGTTTCGGCTTCATGGATCTGGCCCGCCGCGAGACGGTCTCGGCCCATGCCTTCCTTCGCGGGCTCGGCGAGGAGCCGACCGGCAACGCGCTCGACGCCGCCTATCTCGCCGGGCGTTTTGCCGGCAAGGCACAGCCCCTGAAGGCGGCCCTGCTCGACCAGAAGAACATTGCCGGCCTCGGCAACATCTATGTGTGCGAGGCGCTCTGGCGGTCTGGCCTGTCGCCGCTGAAGCCGGCCGGCGCGCTCGTCGACGGACAAGGCAAGGCCGGCTCGGCACTGCAGGACCTGACCGTTGCGATCCGCGAGGTCATTGCCGATGCCATCGCGGCGGGCGGTTCCTCGCTCAAGGATCACATTCAGGCCGACGGATCGCTCGGTTATTTCCAACATTCCTTTTCGGTCTACGACCGGGAAGGGGAGGCTTGCCGCACGCCCGGTTGCGGCGGTACGGTCGCCCGCATCGTGCAGGCTGGACGCTCGACGTTCCATTGCCCGCGCTGCCAGAAATGAACAGGAGGGGTCCGGCCGGACCCTGCCGCTGACACGAATTCGGAGGAGACGAGAATGAGTTACGAGACGCTGCTGGTCGAGACGCGCGGACGCGTGGGCCTGGTCACGCTCAATCGCCCGCAGGCACTGAATGCACTGAACTCGACCGTGATGCGCGAACTCGCCGCGGTGCTGAAGGCATTCGATGCCGACAAGGAGATCGGCGCCGTCGTCCTCACCGGTTCCGAAAAGGCTTTCGCCGCCGGTGCCGACATCAAGGAGATGCAGACGCTCGATTTCGTCGACAGCTATCTCGGTGATTTCATCGGCGGCTGGGACCAGGTGGCCGCCGCCCGCAAGCCGGTCATTGCTGCCGTCTCCGGCTATGCGCTTGGCGGCGGGTGCGAGCTGGCGATGATGTGCGACATCATCATTGCCTCCGAGACCGCAAAATTCGGTCAGCCGGAAATCACGCTGGGCGTCATCCCCGGCATGGGCGGATCGCAGCGCCTCACCCGAGCCGTCGGCAAGGCCAAGGCCATGGATCTAGTCCTGACCGGACGGATGATGGACGCGACCGAGGCGGAACGCGCAGGACTCGTTTCGCGTGTGGTGGCACCGGAAAAATTGATGGAGGAAGCGCTGGCTGCTGCCGAGAAGATCGCGTCGTTCTCGCTGCCGGCGGTGATGATGGCCAAGGAGGCCGTCAATCGCTCGCTGGAGGTCACGCTGGCCGAAGGCCTGCGGTTTGAACGCCGGCTTTTCCATTCGCTGTTTGCGACGCAAGACCAGAAGGAAGGCATGGCCGCCTTTGCCGCCAAGCGCAAGGCGGAGTTCAAACACAGGTAGATCAGGGGCCGACGCGCAGTTTTCTCCAAATTGCGCGTTGACGGGGCGGCTGTTTCTCGTTATATGCCGCCCTCAGTTTGGAACGCCAAATCTGGGCTTTCCGATAATGCTCCCGAATTGCTTTGATGACAGGTCGCAGTGACCCGGCACGGCGAGGGCGGAGTTCATGTCAGTTTTCGAAGAGAGGCATCAATGGCCAATACAACTTCGGCGAAAAAGGCGACCCGCAAGATCGCACGCCGCACTGCAGTGAACAAAGCCCGTCGTTCGCGCGTCCGTAACTTCGTCCGCAAGGTCGAAGAAGCGATCGCAACCGGCGATCAGGCCGTCGCAGCCGCCGCTCTGAAGGCCGCTCAGCCCGAGCTGATGCGCGCTGCCACCAAGGGCGTGCTGCATTCCAACACCGCTTCGCGTAAGGTTTCGCGCCTTGCACAGCGCGTGAAGGCGCTTTCGGCCTAATCCGGCTAATAAAAATCTGTTAATTGAGAGCCCGGCCCTTGCGCCGGGCTTTCTCGATTCATACATCTGTCACAGCGATGGTTAACCTGCGCAGTGTTTCTCGTGTCAATGTGATGACAGAATTTCTATAGTCATTTCAGATGCTTACGAGAGGTCCTTGGCAAAAGGGTGTCTCTGACTGGGGGTCTTCTGGGCCCATGATGAGTCAAGAGAATTTTTATTTTTTTTCTTTTTCGCCAGCTAATCAAAGAGCTGAAAATCAAAACCCTTGATTCAACAGCGATTCTTCCCGGACTCGGATTGCGGCAAGCAAATGGCGGGATGAGAGTCAACGGGCAGCGCTTAAGGTTGCGTAAAAATCGCGATTGATCTTGCCCATCGATCCTGCCTAAATGCCCTCCACAGGGGACACGGACCATATCTGTAAAGGGAAGTGCGGAGGCCATTTCAACGAGATGGTTTCAGGCTTTCTGTTCCCTGTATCAGGGCGGCTCCACGTCGTTCAATCAGACATGTCGAGGACGAAAAACCGGATGGACCAACCATTCCGGACGAGGACCTTTCGACTTCTGGTTGCCGGTGGCGCCGCGCCTCAAAGTCAGGTGCAAGCGGTGCCTGACGCGAGGCAGAATCCAGCGCTCGACTGTCCGCTTCGTACGAGGGTGCGAGACAGTTGTTGACGAGGAGGAGGATCCGGCACGGTCCAGGGCGGACCGGGGGATTTGTTGACATTGAGGCGCGAGGGGACATCAGCCGGCCGATAAGGTCTGGCAGGTGCGCGTAGCGCGCAACCAGTCGGGAGATGAGGAGCCCGGTTGGATTGCGACTGTGACGTTCGGCGAAGCGGCATGACCTCCATGAGGAAGCCGTGGGTGCCGGACATAAGAGATGGGGCCGGCAGAGATGACGGCGTCTGAACATAATCGGAAGGCGGCAAAATGCAGATGAATTTGGCGACGGCGGCGGGCGCGTTTCAAAAGGACGGCGACGCGTTTCAGGCCGGAAGCAATCTATCTCAGGCGGCGGGGGATAAGCACGACATGAGGCATGACGCACTGTTCGAGCGGGTGAGTGCGCGTTTGAAAGCCCAGGTCGGTCCCGATGTCTTCGCCAGCTGGTTTGGGCGTCTGAAGCTCCATTCGACTTCCAAGAGCGTCGTGCGCCTCTCGGTTCCCACGACATTCCTGAAATCCTGGATCAACAACCGTTATCTCGATCTCATCACCCAGATCTTCCAGCAGGAAGACGGTGAAATCCTGAAGGTGGAGATCCTGGTGCGCACCGCCACCCGTGGCGCTCGCCCGGTTTCGCAGGAAGAAGCGCTGCCGCAGGCGACGGAAACGACCCCGTCAACACCGGCACGCCGTCCGACTTCGGCCCAGTCCGTCGCTTCGGTCGCGGCCACGACGGTTGCCAGCGTGCAACGGCCGACCCAGGCGCCGCTTTTCGGCTCGCCGCTCGATCAGCGCTACACCTTTGACAGCTTCGTGGAAGGCTCTTCCAACCGCGTTGCGCTTGCAGCCGCCCGCACGATCGCGGAAGCCGGCGCCGGTGCCGTGCGCTTCAACCCGCTGTTCATTCATTCGAGCGTCGGCCTCGGCAAGACCCACCTTCTGCAGGCGATCGCCATCCAGGCACTGCAGAGCGCCCGCGCTCCGCGCGTCGTCTATCTGACAGCCGAATACTTCATGTGGCGCTTTGCCACCGCGATCCGCGACAACGACGCGCTGTCGCTCAAGGAGTCGCTGCGCAACATTGATCTTCTTGTCATCGACGACATGCAGTTCCTGCAGGGCAAGTCGATCCAGCACGAATTCTGCCATCTTCTCAACATGCTGCTCGACTCCGCCAAGCAGGTCGTCGTTGCCGCCGACCGCGCCCCTTGGGAGCTGGAATCGCTCGATAGCCGCGTTCGTTCGCGCCTGCAGGGCGGTGTCGCCATCGAGATGGACGGCCCCGACTACGACATGCGCCTCGAAATGCTGAAGCGCCGTCTCGACTGCGCCCGCCAGGACGATACCTCGCTGGATATCCCCGGCGACATCCTGAGCCATGTTGCCCGCAACGTCACGGCCAGCGGTCGCGAGCTGGAAGGCGCCTTCAACCAGTTGCTTTTCCGCCGCTCGTTCGAGCCGCAGCTGTCGATCGAACGGGTCGATGAACTGCTCGGGCATCTCGTCAACGCCGGCGAGCCGCGCCGCGTCCGCATCGAAGACATCCAGCGCGTCGTTGCCAAGCACTACAATGTTTCGCGCCAGGAGCTGGTTTCGAACCGCCGCACCCGCGTCATCGTCAAGCCGCGCCAGATCGCCATGTATCTGTCGAAGACGCTGACACCGCGCTCCTTCCCGGAAATCGGTCGTCGCTTCGGTGGTCGCGATCACACCACCGTTCTGCATGCCGTGCGCAAGATCGAGGAGCTGATCTCCGGCGATACCAAGCTCAGCCACGAGATCGAGCTTCTGAAGCGCCTGATCAACGAATAGGCGTTGGACGCGCTTTCGAATTGAGACAAAAGCCCGGGAAACCGGGCTTTTGCAGTTTCAGGCGCCCCGCGCCTGCTCGACGATCCACGCGCGGAACGCGGCGACCGCCGGCCGATCGAGCGCCGATGGCGGGTAGACCAGGTGATAGGCGAGGTCTGTTGCAATCCCGATCGGAAAGGGTGCGACCAGCACGCCCTCGGCAAGCTCGCGCGAGACCAGCGACAGTCGCACGAGAGCGACGCCATCGCCGGCTCTCGCCGCTTCGATGGCGCCGTTGCTGTTGACGAACACCGGGCCACGCGTCGTCTCGACGCCTTCGGCGCCGACCGCTTCAAGCCACAGCTGCCAATCCAGCCTCTGGACATCATGCAGCAGCACATGGGCCGACAGGTCTGTTGGTGTGGCGAGCGGCCGCTTGCGGGCGAGCGCCGCATTGACCACCGGCACCAACTCGTCGTCGATCAGCCGCTCACTCGCCAGGCCCTCGTAGCGACCGAAGCCATGACGGATGGCGATATCGACGCCATCGGATACGAAGTCGGTCAGCCGGTTTGACGCGCTGATGCGTACATCGATGCCGTTGAGAAGTTGCTCGAAATCGCAAATGCGCGGCACCAGCCATTGGGCGGCAAATGTTGGCGTGCAGCTCACCGTCAGCACCGGCATACGATTTCGTGCCGTCAGTTCCTCGGTCGCCTCCCGCATCATCCGGAAAGCGCGGCGCAGTGTCGAAAAATACGTACTGCCATCCTCGGTCAGGGCCAGTTGTCGCGGTCGCCGCTCAAACAGCGTCACGCCCAGCGCCTGTTCCAGCTCGCGCACCTGAAGGCTGACGGCGCCGGGCGTGACGCTAAGCTCGCGCGCGGCCAGAGTGACGCTCAGATGCCGGGCGGCGGCTTCGAAGGCCCTGAGGGCAGCGAGGGGTGGAAGTGAGGTCATGATGATTTAGATAAACTCAATCATATAGAGAGGAATGCTCGTTTGATTAAATCATAACACACTGACAATATTCATGTAAATTCCATGATCAATGACGGGATCATGGAGGCGCGAGTGAAAAAATAAATCATGGAAGGGGTGCGAAGATGTCTGGACCGGCGAATGCAAAGGTGATGGGGCCCGGCGAGTGGGCCATGCTGATCGCCCTGTCCATGTTGTGGGGCGGCTCGTTTTTCTTCGTCGGCGTCACCGTCAAGGCGCTGCCGCCGTTTACCATAGTTGCGCTGCGGGTCGTCCTTGCGGCGGCGGCGCTCCTCATCTTCCTGCGCTTCACGGGTCGCAGGATGCCGGGCGACCCGCGCATCTGGCTTGCCTTCTTCGGTATGGGCCTGCTCAACAATCTGATCCCGTTTTCGCTGATCGTCTGGGGACAGACCCATATCGCCAGCGGCCTTGCTTCGATCCTCAACGCCACCACGCCGCTCTTCGGCGTCGTCGTCGCCCATCTGCTGACCGACGACGAAAAACTGACTGCCAACAAGCTCACCGGCGTGCTGATCGGTTTTCTCGGTGTGGCCGTGATGATCGGCCCGGCAGCGCTCGGTGGCCTTGGCTCCAACGTGCTGGCACAATTCGCCGTGCTGGGCGCTGCGCTTTCCTATGCCTTTGCCGGCGTTTTTGCCCGCCGTTTCAAGCGCATGGGTGTGGCCCCCATCGTCACCGCGACCGGGCAGGTCAGTGCGTCGAGCCTCATGCTGGTGCCGATCGCGCTGCTCGTCGATCGTCCCTGGGCCTTGACCGCGCCGGGCCCTGAGGTGTGGGGCGCGATCGTCGGCATCGCCCTGATCTCGACGGCGCTTGCCTATGTGCTGTTTTTCCGCATCCTCGAGACGGCTGGTGTGACCAACCTGATGCTGGTGACGTTCCTGATCCCGGTCAGCGCCATTCTGCTCGGTGCCCTGTTTCTGGGCGAGAGCCTCGAGCCCAAGCACGTCTTCGGCATGGCGTTGATCGCAGCCGGCCTTGCCGCCATCGATGGCCGTCTGTGGCGGCGTTTTCGCCGCAAGACACCGGTCGACCCTGATCTCGCCTGCGGTGAAAATATCTGAAATCGACTGCTTTTGCTGATGGTCGCGGCGGTGCGCAGGCACGCGCCGCGATCTTCGTGTCTGAACCCGCGGTTGCGGGTATTTTTTTTGTCAACGCTGTCGACTATCTCTTCTTCAGATCGTCCTTGTATCAGGAGCAGGAGAGTTCCAATGCTTTACGCCGTATTTTGCTACAACCAGGAAGACGTGACCGCCAACTGGTCGAAGGAAGAGGACGACAAGGTCATGCGCGACCTTGCCGCCGTCCAGCGCAAATATGGCGATGCCGGCAAGCTCGGGCCGGTGGCCCGCTTGCTGCCGACCACGGCAGCAACAACCCTGCGTCATAGCCCCAGCGAAACCGTCGTGATCGACGGTCCGTTCGCCGAAACGAAGGAGCAGCTGCTCGGCTTCTATGTGGTCGATTGCGCGTCGCTCGACGAAGCGCTCGACTTCGCCCGCGAACTGAGTGCTGCCAATCCTGCAACCGGCTCCTATGAAATTCGTCCCCTTGCCATCTACAAGCCAAGTGAGCTTCCCGCATGACAGACACGACCTGGATCGACCTCGCACTTGTTTCCGCTCGGCCGCAGGCAATGGGCGCGCTTCTGCGCTATTTCCGCAATCTCGATACGGCCGAGGAAGCATTTCAGGAGGCCTGTATCCGGGCATTGAAGGCGTGGCCGAAAAGCGGCCCGCCGCGCGATCCGGCCGCCTGGCTGATCTTCGTCGGCCGCAATAGCGGCATCGACAAGGTACGCCGCCAGTCGCGCGAGACCGCGCTGCCGCCAGAGGAATTGCTGTCGGATCTCGAGGATCAGGAGAGCGATCTGGCCGACCGGCTGGACGGCTCGCACTATCGCGACGATATCCTCAAGCTCCTGTTTGTCTGCAGCAATCCGGTTCTGCCGGCAACGCAGCAGATCGCGCTGGCGCTGCGCATCGTCTCCGGCCTTACGGTCAAGCAGATTGCCCGCGCCTTCCTCGTCGGCGAGGCGGCGATGGAGCAGCGCATCACCCGGGCAAAGGCCCGCGTCGCTGCCGCCGGCATCGAATTCGAAACGCCTGATGCGGCCGATCGCTCGGAGCGGCTGGCGGCCGTCGCAACGATGATCTACCTGGTCTTCAACGAGGGCTATTCGGCGATGAACGGGCCGGACAGCGTCTCGGCCGATCTTTGCGAGGAGGCGATCCGGCTTGCGCGGCTGCTGTTGCGGCTGTTCCCCTCCGAGCCTGAAATGATGGGGCTGACGGCGCTGCTCCTCCTGCAGCATTCACGCTCGCGTGCGCGCTTCGATGCTGATGGCGGCATCATCCTGCTCGACGATCAGGATCGCAGCCTCTGGAAGAAGCCGCTGATCACCGAGGCGCTGGCGATGATCGACAAGGCTGTGCGCCATCGCCAGCCCGGTCCCTACCAGATTCAGGCGGCGATCGCCGCCCTGCACGCGCGGGCGACGCGCCCTGAGGAAACCGACTGGGAAGAGATCGACCTGCTCTACCAGGCGCTGGAACGGTTGCAGCCGTCACCAGTGATCACGCTCAACCGCGCGGTTGCGGTGTCGAAGCGGGATGGGCCGGAGGCAGCCCTCGCATTGATCGAGCCACTTGCCGAAAAACTCGCAAGCTATTTCTACTTCCATGGGTTGAAGGGGGCGCTGCTGAAACAGGCAGGCCGGGTCCGCGAGGCGCGCGTCGCCTTCGACCGTGCGATCGCCCTTGCCACCAACGCCGCAGAAGCCTCCCACATCCGCATGCAACTCGATCATCTGTGCAAGGATGAGTGCGACAAAGACCTCGCAAAAGAAAAAAGATAAAAATCCTGTCGGCGGTTGTCGGAACCGTCGCTGCAACTTCGTCCTTGGAATGAACCCGCTGACGGAGTTGCTAAAATGACCATTGTCACTGAAATCAAAGCCGCCGACGACCGCGAACTGGTCATCACCCGCCTGATCGATGCGCCGCGTGAACTCGTCTACCGCTGTTGGACCGATGCCGAACTCATGAAGAAGTGGTTCGCACCGTCACCCTGGACGACGCCGGAGGCAAAACTCGACGTGCGCGCCGGCGGCGCCAACCGCATCGTCATGCGCTCGCCCGAGGGCGAGGACTATCCCAACCTCGGGGTCTATCTCGAAGTGGTGCCGAACGAAAAACTGGTCTTCACCGACGCCTTCACCGGCGCGTGGGCACCCTCCGACAAACCGTTCATGGTGGTGACCATCACCTTCGAGGATGTCGGCGCCCAGACCCGCTACACTGCGCGTGTCCGCCATTGGTCCGTCGAGGATCGCGATGCGCACGAAAAGATGGGCTTTCACCAGGGCTGGGGCCAATGCGCCACCCAGCTCGAAAGGGCAGCCAGGCAACTTTGAAATCCGCCGCGTGAAGTTGCGGCCCTCACGCCATCAGCATAGGGAAAGGAGACCCACCATGTCCGTGATCGACAACAAGAGTGCTGCCGTCGCCGAAATCCGTGCGGTGATCGACGATTGGGCGGATGCCCTGCGCGTGAAAGATGCCAAACGCGTTATCGCGCATGGCACGCCCGACTGCGTGCTCTTTTCGCTGGCGCCGCCGCTGAAGACCATCGATGCCGGCGAGGCCGGGCTTCAGCAGTGGTTTGCCTCCTGGCGCGGGCCGTTGGGCTATCGTTTCGAGGATCTCGATATCTCGGCCGGCAGCGACGTCGCTTTCGTCTCGATGCTGACCGAGCTCTCTGGCGAGAAGATCGATGCGGGCAAGATCTCGGTCTGGTTTCGCCAGACCCTCGGTTTGAAGCGCCTGGCTGCCGGCTGGAAGATAGCCCATCAGCACGAGTCCGTGCCGTTCTACATGGATGGCAGCCTCAAGGCGGCCGTCGATCTCAACCCGGCCTCGTCAGTCGACTGGCAAGCGCCGGCATCGCCGCCGATGCCGGGACCGATCGCCTATCTCTGCGTCGAGGATGCGGCCGCCACCGCCGATTTCTACACACGCGCCTTTGCCGCGACCGATGGCGGACGCATGCTCGCCGAAGACGGCAAGCGGCTCGTGCACTGCCACCTGACGATCAACAACGGCGCCTTGATGCTCAACGACCCGTTCCCGGAACATGGCATGCCCTATGCCGAGCCGCAGGGTGTCGTGCTGCATCTGGTGGTCGAGGACGCGCAGTTCTGGTGGGACCGGGCGGTTGCCGCCGGCGCCGAGGTGACAATGCCGCTTGCCGTCGCCTTCTGGGGCGATCTCTACGGCCAGCTGCGCGATCCCTTCGGCATCCGCTGGGGTATCGTCGGACCGGTGAAGAAGACAGACTGAAAACGATTTGTGATAACGGGAAATGAGGAGTCCTCCCCGAATGAACACTGCGCTTGTGATGCCGGCTCGGGCCGGAAAAATGGTAATTCTCGGCCGCGTGCTGAGCGGTCTGGTGATTGCATTCCTTGCATTCGACGGTGCGATCAAGCTCGTGCCGCTGGATGTAGTGACCGAGACTTTGGCGGTCCTCGGTTATCCCGCTGACGTTGGCCTTGCCCGGCTGCTCGGCGTGCTCACGCTCCTGTGCGCTCTGCTCTATGCGATCCCGAGGACATCGGTGCTTGGCGCCATCCTGCTCACTGGTTATCTCGGTGGCGCCATGGCGACACATCTGCGTGCCGACAGTCCTCTCTTCACCCACCTGCTGTTCGGCTTCTATCTCGGCGTCATCGCCTGGGCCGGTCTGTGGCTGAGAGATCGTCGGGTGCGCGCGCTGATTCCGTTCAAGATCGAGACGCAGGCTTAAGGGGGAAACGACAATGAGCAAAACGGTCAACGACTACATCTCAGGCCTTTCCGGTACGCCCGCCGACGTGGCCAAGGCGTTGCACGGCGCCATCCTCGCCGCCGGCGGTACGAAGGACAGCGTGAAATGGGGGCATCCGATCTATGAGGCCGGTGGCCCGGTCTGCCTGATCAAGGCGGCCAAGGACTACGTAACGCTAGGCTTCTGGCGCGGTGCCGACATGCTTGACCTCGATCCGCGTCTGGCCAAGGGCGGCGGCAAGGGCGACATGGCCTTTATCAAGGTGAAGGCGCTGGGCGAGGTCGACCAGGCTCAGGTGGCGCGGCTCGTGGCCAAAGGCATCGCGCTTAATGCCGAGAAGGGCGATCCGTTCAAATCCTGAGGGACGAAACAAACTTGCGAAAGGCGCTCTGAAACAGAGCGCCTTTCTCTTGGTCGATGCAATACATCTTCGCGGGACCGCCAATTTCCCAACGCTCGCGAGGCATCATGATCCTCTACTACCAGACCCATTCCCCCTTCGCCCGCAAGGCGCTCGTCTTCGCCCACGAGGTCGGCATTGCCGAGCAATTGCAGGTGATCCATCACGAGACGAGCCCGACGCTGCGCAACGAGCAGGTCCATGCGGAAAACCCGCTCGGCAAGGTGCCGGTTCTCCTACGGCCCAATGAGGAGGCGATCTTCGATTCCGACGTCATCTGCGCCTATTTCGATACGCTGCATGATGGCCACAGGCTGATCCCCGAAGGCGGCGAGCCACGCTGGCGCGCCTTGAGACTGCAGGCCGTCGCGCAAGGCCTGGCGCAGGCAGGCATCGGGTTGCGCTGGGAAACGGATCGGCGCCCGGAAGGTCTGCGCTACCCGGCCTTGGCTGACGGCTACACCGAAAAGGTCGAACAGACCTATGACTGGCTGGAGCAGACGCTCGATGTCGACGCGCCTCTCGATATCGGCCACATCGCGCTCGCGACCACCTTGTCCTGGATGGCCTTCCGCCACCTGCCATCGTTCCGTGACCGCAAAAGGCTGGCCGATTGGTTCGATGGCTTCGAAGAAAGACCATCGATGCGGGCGACGCCGCTTTCCGGCGAGACGCACGATTAATTGTAACCCGTTGGACCGTTGCAGGCCGGGCGCCAGCGCGCCTGCAAGACTTCAGCAGGCAAGGTCGGCGACGACGGCGTCGAGGATCAGCATGCCGGAGGGGGTGCATCTCAGCCGCGAATTGCCGAGCCGCTCGATGAAGCCATGATCGATGAGGAACTGTTCGCGGTCCGGATCGGGATCGCGGCCGGACAGTGACTGCCAGCGGGCGAGATCGACGCCTTCCTTGAGCCGCAGCCCCATCAGCAGCAATTCGTCCGACTGTGCCTCAAGATCGAGGACTTCGCGCTCGACCATGCCGTGGCCATAGGTTTCGACCAGCCGCAGCCATTCCTCCGGCTTGCGTTCCGTGGCCGTTGCCACCTTCGCGCCGCCGACGCTGAGGCGGCCATGGGCACCGGGGCCGATGCCGGCATAATCGCCATAGCGCCAGTAGGTCAGGTTGTGCCGGCTTTCGGCACCGGGACGAGCGTGGTTGGAGACCTCGTAAGCCGGCATGCCGATCGACGCGGTGATATCCTGCGTCGCCTCGTACAGAACCGCCGATTGCTCGCCGTCCGGAACGATCAGCTTGCCGGCCTTGTGCAGGCCGTAGAAGGGCGTGCCCTCTTCGATCGTCAGCTGATAGAGCGACAGATGGTCGACCGCGTAGGAGACGGCCTCCTTGAGCTCGCGCTCCCATTCCTCGACGGTCTGGTTGGGGCGGGCATAGATCAGGTCGAAGGACATGCGCGGGAAGATTTCGCGCGCCAGCCGGATCGCCTTCAGCGCGTCCTCGACATTGTGCAGCCGCCCGAGAAACTTGAGGTCCCGGTCGTTCAGGGCCTGGACGCCGAGCGAAACGCGGTTGACGCCGGCGGCGCGGTAGCCGTGGAAGCGCGTCGCCTCGACGCTCGAAGGGTTGGCCTCCATGGTGATCTCGATACCATCGGGCACATGCCATTCGCGCGCGATGCCCGAAAGGATCGCATCGACCGTGGCAGGATCCATCAGCGACGGCGTGCCACCGCCCATAAAGATGCTGGTGACGGTGCGCGGACCTGAAAGCTCGCGCGCCTCCGCCATCTCCTTGAGGAAGGCGGCGACGAAGCGCGGCTGGTCGATCGGCTGGTGGCGCACATGGCTGTTGAAGTCGCAATAGGGGCATTTGGCCGCGCAGAACGGCCAGTGCACATAGATCCCGAAGCCGGGATCCATGCCGTCACCGATCGCCGATAGCGTGGCCGTGTGCATTGTCGCGTCTCTCATGCGGTCGATCTCGATGACGTTGGGTCGATCGACCTGGGATCATCGACAAGTTTGGTTCTCATAAACTGGAGCCGGGGCGGCAGCGGAAACCCGCATACACGTTTCCGCGTCACGCTCCAAGGCAGGTTTCTGCGAAGATCTTGAACGCGCGGGCACGGTGCGACAAGGCCTGCGCGTCACCCGGCTTCCACCCGTGTTTCTCGTCTGCGCTCATCTCGCCAAATGTGGTGTCGTAACCCTTCGGCTGGAAGACCGGGTCGTAGCCAAAGCCCTGGTCGCCGCGCGGCGGCCACACGACGTGGCCCTCGACCTCGCCGCGGAACAGTTCGACATGGCCGTCCGGCCAGGCAAGGCAGAGCACCGAGACGAAACGGGCGGTGCGTTTGTCATGCGCGCTGGCACCCTTGTCCTGGAGAGCGTCCTCGACCTTCTGCATCGCCATGGCGAAATCGCGGCTACCGTCTTCGCGCTCGGCCCAGTTGGCGGTGTAGACGCCGGGCGCACCGTCAAGCGCGTCGATCGCCAGGCCAGAATCGTCCGAAAGCGCCGGCAGGCCCGAGGCCTTGGCCGAGGCAAGCGCCTTGATCGTCGCGTTTTCTTCGAAAGTGGTACCGGTTTCATCGGGTTCGACGAAGTTGAGGTCGGCGGCAGACTTGGCCTCGAAGCCGAGCGGGCCGATCAGGTCTCGGATTTCGCGGATCTTGCCGGCGTTGTGGCTGGCGACGATGAGCGTCTTGTCATCCAGTGTGCGCATGATGTGTCTTCTCTTAAAAGATGCGGGCGCAGGGGCCACGTTTCATTCGATGGACCAGAGGCCCGGTTCCGCGCATTCGAGGCTGTTGCCGGCCGGATCGCGAAAATAGAAGGACCGCGCACCGTTCGGCCAGGCAACATCGGCCTCGATCGCGACGCCCGCCGTTTCCAGCCTGGACTTCCATGCGTCGAGCGCCTCTCGTGCGACGCGGAAGCACATATGGCCCTGGCCGGTGGTCCCGTGCGGCGGCACCTGCAGGGCGGCATCCGGCGAGGGCGGCTTGATCGTCTCCGTCGGATTGAAAACCAGCAGAACGCCCGGGCCGCAACGGAAGAACACATGCCGATTGCCGGCGCGCGTGATCTTTTGCAGCCCGAGCACACCGCCGTAGAAGGCCTCGGCGCCATCGAGGTCCGGCGCGTAGAGCGCTGTCTCGAGAATGCCTTCCAGCGCCGGGGCCATCGTTTCCGTCCCTTTTGTCAGCCTGATATCGCCTGCTTCTGCAGCGCGACCAGTTCGGCAATGCCGGTCTTTGCAAGTCCGAGCAGGCCTGCGAATTCCTCTTCCGAGAAGGGCTTGCCCTCGGCCGTTCCCTGGATTTCGACGATGCCGCCGGTTCCGGTCATCACGAAATTCGCGTCGGTCTCGGCAGCGGAGTCTTCGAGATAGTCGAGGTCGATGATCGACTGGTTGGCGAAGATACCACAGGAAATGGCGGCGACGTGGTCCTTCAGGACCTTCTCCACCTTCACCATGTTGCGGGCTTCCATCCATTTCAGGCAGTCGTGCAGAGCCACCCAGGCGCCGGTGATCGAGGCCGTGCGCGTGCCGCCATCAGCCTGGATGACGTCGCAGTCGATCGAGATCTGGCGTTCGCCGAGCGCCGGCAGATCGACGACGGCGCGTAGCGACCGGCCAATCAGGCGCTGGATCTCCTGGGTGCGACCGCTCTGTTTGCCGCTCGAGGCTTCACGGCGCATGCGCTCGCCGGTGGCGCGCGGCAGCATGCCGTACTCGGCCGTCACCCAGCCCTTGCCGCCATTGCGCAGCCAGGCCGGAACCTTTTCCTCAAGGCTGGCAGTGCACAAGACGTGCGTGTCGCCGAACCGCACCAGACAGGAGCCTTCCGCGTGCTTGGAGAAATTGCGCTCGAACGAAACCTTGCGCATTTGGTCGATTTTTCTGCCGGATGGCCGCATCATCAAACTCCTATCGTATCTGGTGAGCCTTCTAGAGCATGGCAGAGGTAAAGGGAACCGGTGGATACTAGGCGACCGGGGCGATTTTTCCCTTTTGCTATCGGCCGCGGGGATCACTATATTTCCGGCGGCAGGATTGGCCTGCGAACATGGAGCGACATGGTACTGCGCAATCCCGGAGTGACCGATATCGCGGCGGCGCTGGACGAGCGTTCCGGTGAAATCTTCCGTCGCATCGTCGAAACCTATTTGAACAACGGCGAACCGCTCGGCTCCCGCAACCTTTCGCGGTTGCTGCCGATGTCGCTGTCGCCGGCTTCCGTGCGCAATGTGATGAGCGATCTCGAAGATCTCGGGCTCATCTATTCGCCGCATGTCAGCGCCGGTCGCCTGCCGACGCAGACGGGCCTGCGCTTCTTCGTCGATGCCTTCATGCAGGTCGGCAATCTCTCGGCCGAGGATCGTGCCTCGATCGACCGCCACGTGCGGCGCAGCGACCATACCCAGCCGGTCGACACGCTGCTGGCAGAGGCGAGCCAGATGCTGTCGGGCATGTCGCGCGGCGCTGGTCTTGTCATCACCGCCAAGAACGATCCCGTTCTCAAACATGTCGAATTCATCCGACTGGCGCCGACGAAGGCGCTGGCGGTGCTCGTCGGCGAGCACGATCAGGTCGAAAACCGCATCATCGAGCTTCCTGCCGGCGTGACGAGCTCGCAGCTGACGGAGGCCGCGAATTTCCTCAACGCCCATCTCGCCGGCCAGACGATCGGCGAGGTGCGCTCGCAACTTGAAACGGTCAAGCAGACCGTGCGCAGCGAACTCGATGCGCTGTCGCAGGATCTGGTCGAGCGCGGATTGGCGATCTGGTCGGGCAGCGAGGGCGATGAAAAGCCGGCACGGCTAATCGTGCGCGGTCGCGCCAACCTGCTCGAGGGTCTGGAAGGAACCGAGGACATCGACCGCCTGCGCATGCTGTTCGACGATCTGGAAAAGAAGGACAGCCTGATCGAATTGCTCGATCTCGCCGAAAGCGGGCCGGGGGTAAGGATCTTCATCGGTTCGGAGAACAAGTTGTTTTCATTGTCCGGTTCTTCGCTGATTGTTGCGCCCTATCGTGACAGCGAGGATCGGATCGTCGGCGCCGTCGGCGTCATCGGTCCGACGCGGCTCAACTATTCGCGCATCGTGCCGATGGTCGACTATACCGCGCAGCTGATGTCGCGGCTTTCGCGCTGAACGAGCGCTTTTGGCCGCAGACAGCATTGAACCCTTGATTTTTCGGCCCTAAACCTCGATATCGGCATCAAATCCAGTCACTGGGCATTTTCTCGCCATGCGGCCATCGTTGCGCGCGGGTGTGAAAATGCGAAAGACACGACAGACGATACACCGGAGAACGTCATGACCGACGAAACAAACAAGCACGGACACGAAGCTGCCGCCAACGACGAGGCAGACAACGCTACGCCCGAGGTTGTGGAAGCAGCGCCGGTTGCCGAAGCCGATCCGCTGGAACTTGCCAGAGCCGAGAACAACGACCTGCGCGACAAGTATCTGCGGCTCGCCGCCGAGATGGACAACCTGCGTCGCCGCACCGAGCGCGACGTCAAGGATGCCAAGTCCTATTCGGTCGCAGGCTTTGCCCGCGACATGCTGGCCGTCTCCGACAATCTGCGCCGGGCGCTCGATGCCATTCCGGCGGAAGCCAAGGAAGCCGGCGAAACCGGCCTCAACGCTCTGATCGAAGGCGTCGAGATGACCGAGCGCGCCATGCTCTCGGCGCTCGAGCGCCACGGCGTGAAGAAGCTGGAGCCGGAAGGCCAGAAGTTCGATCCGAACTTCCACCAGGCCATGTTCGAAATCCCGAACGCCGATGTGCCGAACAACACGGTGCTGCAGGTCGTCCAGGCCGGCTACACCATCGGCGACCGCGTCCTGCGTCCGGCCATGGTCGGCGTGTCCAAGGGTGGCCCGAAGGCCGCCGCGACAGAGGGCGACAGCCCGGCGGCCTGAGCTGCAGTCTGATCTGTTTCAACGCCGCGCGTCCCTTAGGACGCGCGGCGTTTTCGTTTTCGGCGGTCCCGGCGATGCAGGCCGGTATCAGCCAAACAGCTGCCGCAGGTGGTCGTTGAGGAAGCGTCCCTCCGGGTCGATTTTTGCCCGCAAGGCTCGGAAGTCGCCGGCGCGCGGATAGAGCGCTGTCACGTCGTCGGCGCCGAGGAAATGCAGCTTGCCCCAATGGGGTCGCGATCCGTACTGGCGCAGGATCGTGTCGACATCCTTCAAGTATTCCCAGTAGTCCGTGCCCGGTTCGCCCGAGACCGATAGCGTGATCGAATCCTGCTCGTAGAACGGGCTGATCCAGCCGGTGTCGCCGGCCGTGAAGCGATACTCGATCGGGTAGATGCAGGTCGGATGCTTTTCCAGCATCAGCTTGCGCACCGCTTTCACGGCATCCTTGCCGTGGGCAACGGGCACCGCATATTCCAGCTCGTGGAAATTCGGAACGTATTCGATCGGATAGATCTCCGAGGAATAGGCGATCTTCTCGAAGCCCTCCTCCATCGGCGGCCGGTCGGTGATGTCGATCACCTTCATCTCGCAGACATCAGAGGTCTTGACCGTCGTCGAAACCGACGCGGTATCAGGCAGGCAGTAGCAATGCCGGCTTTCGGGCACCGGGCACCAGAAGAAGCCGAAGTGCCGGTGCCTGGCGGCGAGTTCGTCGTGCTGCTCGATCATCTCGTCGAAGGTGCAGCGCCAGAGCTTTTCATGCAGGTTGTAGCTGTCCATCGCCTGCAGCGTGATCTCGGAGATGACGCCGAGCATGCCGATCGAAACACGCGCCGCCTCCAGGAGGTCGGGCGTGGTCTCGTCCACGACGAGAACGCTGCCATCCGGCTGCACGAGCCGCATGCCGACGATCTGCGAGGCCATGTTGCCGAGCGTGGCCCCGGTGCCATGGGTGCCGGTGGTGAGCGCGCCCGCCAAGGCTTGGCTGTCGATGTCACCCTGGTTGATGAGCGAGAGACCGTTCGACTTCAGGACCTTGCCGAGCTGGTTGATGGTCGTGCCGGCCTTCACGGCGACACGTTTGCGCGCCTGGTCGATATTGACGGCGCCCTGCATGTTCGACAGCGTCAGATGCAGCCCGCTGGTCAATGCCACCGGCGTAAAGGAATGACCGGAGCCGGCGCAGCGGACGTTGAGCCCCTGCGACGTTGCCTCGCGGACCATCTCGGCGAGCGCCGCCTCGCTCTCCGGCGCGCCGCGCTGGCGCACGATGCATGATTGATTTCCGACCCAGTTGCGCCAGTGGCCACCTGATTGAAGCATGTCTTTTCCTCCCCTCAGACCGCTGTGAAGCAATTGTCGACGAACAGATGCGTGCCGTTGACGAAGCTCGCCTCGTCGCTGGCAAGAAACAGTGCGGCGTTCGCCACTTCCTTCGGGTCGCACATGCGGCCCTGCTGGGCGGCGATCGCTGCCTCCGACACGTCGACGCCGTATTTGCTGAGACCGACCAGTTCGCGCTTGCCGTGATCGGTGGCGATGAAGCCGGGGCAGACCGCGTTGCAGCGGATGCCGCGGTCGCGGAATTCGACGGCGATGGCGCGGGCAAACATGTGGCAGGCGCCTTTGGTCGTATCGTAGAGAACCTCCATCGGCGTTGCGGCAACCGCCGAGATCGACGAGGTGCACACGATACTACCCCCACCGGCGGCGAGCATGCCCGGCAGTACCGCCTTGGTCATCAGGAACATGCTGCGCACGTTGACGGCCATCAGCCGGTCCCACTCGTCCTCTTCCGTTTCGAGGAAGGGGCCGACTGCCAGGATGCCGGCGTGATTGAAGAGAACGGTGATCGCGCCGAAGGCCGCCTCGACCGCCTTGACTGCGGAACTGACCTCTGCCGAGACCGAGACATCCGCCGGCGCAAAGATCGCCTCGCCGCCGTTCGCACGGATGGCGGCGGCCACCTCTTCGCCTTTGCTGCGCGGCAGGTCGACGATGCCGACCTTCGCACCTTCACGGGCGAAGAGTTCGGAGGCGGCAAGCCCGCAGCCTCCAGCCCCACCACTGATCAACGCCACTTTTCCAGAAAGCCGGCCTGCCATCGCATCCCCCTTGCGCTCAAGCGCCACACGGTCTGATGCGGCGATCTCGGTCCTCATGGGATGGATTATTGTTGACGAAGCAGGGGCTGTCGATATCCCATGGGGGATACGCGGGCAGGGGGAGAGTTCGACGCGCATGCTGGCTCGGGAATCGGCCGATATTTCGGCCCTGATCGGATTGATCGGAACGCAGGATTTCGGCGGCGCGCTCGACCGCATGCTGCGCTCGGTCGCAAGTTTCGACCTCTCGGTCGCCTTCGCCTATCCCTATGACAAAAGGCCGATCGTGCTGCATGACGGCTATACGGCGAAGGTGTCCGCCAGCGCGCTTTCCGCCTATCTCGGCGGCGCCTATCTGCTCGACCCGTTCTATGTCGCCTGTAGCGGCGGTCAGCCACCGGGGCTGTGGCGCATGCGCGAGCTGGCGCCGGACCAGTTCTTCCATTCGGATTTTTCAAGTTCGGCCGAAGTGCATCCCTGCATCTCGATGGAAAGCGGCGTTCTGGTCGAGGAGATCGGCTTCGTCATTCCGCTCGATGACCAGGTCCAGGCGACGTATTCGCTGATGCGCGGTCGCGGCGCCGCGCCGTTCACCGACGCCGAGCTGGCGAGCCTGAGGATCTACGAGCCGATCGTCAGGGAGGCCGTGCGGTCGAACTGGCGCCAGCAGAGTGAAGTCGTCGCGGCGGCACCTCGGGACGACGACGCGATCGAGACCGCGTTCGACAGTCTCTGTGCCGACCGCCTGACCCGGCAGCAGCGCAACATCGTGCGGCTGATCCTGCGGGGGCATAGCAACCTGTCGATCGGCAAGACGATGAACATCGCCGAAGGAACCGTCCGCATTCACCGCAAGAACATTTACCGCCGGCTCGGTATTTCGAGCCAGGGCGCACTGTTTCGGATTTTCATAGATCATCTGAACCGCCGGCAGATTTACTGACGGCCAGATTTACTGACCGCAGGTGCGGTGGTTGCTCAGGCGGCGTGCGAGGTCGTGTCCTCGTTGAGCAGCGTGTAGATCGCGTTGGCGGAATCGCTTGAGCGGATCTTTGCCACCATATCGTGGTCACGCAGCACTCGGGCGATGCGCGAGAGTGCCTTGAGATGGTCGGCGCCGGCGCCTTCGGGCGCAAGCAGCAGGAAGACGAGGTCGACAGGCTGGTCGTCGAGGGCTTCGAAATCCACCGGCGTGTCCAACCGGGCAAAGATCCCGATGATCGACGGCAGGTTGTTCAGCTTGCCGTGGGGAATGGCGATGCCGTTGCCGACCCCGGTGGAGCCGAGCCGTTCGCGCTGCAGGATGACATCGAAGATTTCGCGCTCTGGGAGCCCGGTGATCTTTGCCGCTTTTGCCGCCAATTCCTGAAGGAGCTGTTTTTTCGAGTTGGCCCTCATGGCCGGGATGATCGCATTTTGGTGCAGTAGACCTGCCAATGCCATTCTTTTGTCCTCGTTCGCCGGTTAGAGCCGGACAACATCATCACAAATGCGTCGCAATGGCTCTAACCATCTTTGTCTTGGCGGGTCCCATGCACAGAAAAGTCGTATTTTCCGGCCTGTCCGCTGATTGAAGTGGAGGGAACGCCGGCACACCGGCGCTCCCCTTTTCCACTCATCCCTTGATATTGGCAGCGTCAATCCAGCCAATGTTTCCGTCGTTGCGTCTGTAGACGATATTCAACTCTGCCTTGCCGGGCGTCCGGAACATCAGGACAGGCTCGTCCGTCATGTCGAGCGCCATCACAGCGCTCGCGACAGACATCGTCCTCAATTGTTTCGAACTCTCGGCAACGATCGTCGGTGCGTAATCCTCGGGGACTTCGTCATCCTCGAACGGCACCGAGTCCATCACTGTGTAAGCCACCTCGGTACCTTGACCATTACCGTTGTGGTGGTCCTTGAGCTTGCGCTTGTAGCGACGAAGGCGCTTTTCGATGCGCTCCGACGCTGCGTCAAAGGCAGCCTGAGGGTCGTTCGCCTGTCCGCTCGCCTGCATAACCACGCCCGTATCGAGATGAAGCTTGCAGTCGGCGCTAAATCGCGGTCCAGACTTTTCCACAGTGACCTGGCTTGAATATCCTCCGTCGAAATATTTGGTAACGGCCTGCTCGATCTGGTCGCCAATGCGGGCGCGGAACGAATCGCCGATTTCCATTTGTTTACCGGATACACGCACACTCATGGAGTTTCCTCTCTATTTCGTGATTTGCGCAGCCAGTCTATTCCAAGCGCCCCCGTCATCCAAGCCTTTCACGCTTGCGGAAGCCTCTGTGTCGCACCTGCCGGTCGTACCGGCCGCTCGAGGAAGACCGTGTCCTCGGCAATTGCGGCGGGCTCATATCCCCTGCGTCGCGGAGAGTCAATCGAAGGTCGCAAAAAAGTTAACGCGCCTTAACTTAAAGGCGGCTCTTTTGATGGGTTCAGAAGCCCGACACCTTGGCCATCGCCCGCTTTTCCCGGCGTCGCTGGACGGAGGAGGGGATGTTCATCGCCTCGCGGTATTTCGCAACCGTACGGCGCGCGATATCGATGCCGGCCTGCTTGAGGCTGTCGACGATATCGTCGTCGGACAGCACGGCGTCGGCCCTTTCCTCATGGATCATCGTGCGGATGCGATGACGCACGGTCTCGGCCGAATGGCTGTCGCCGCCCTCGGCCGAGCTGATCGAGACGGTGAAGAAATATTTCAATTCGAACAGCCCGCGCGGCGTCAGCATGTACTTGTTCGAGGTGACGCGGCTGACCGTCGACTCGTGCATCTTGATAGCGTCCGCGACGGTTTTCAGGTTCAAGGGCCGCAGATGCCCGACGCCGTGGACGAGGAACGCGTCCTGCTGACGAACGATCTCGGTGGCGACCTTCATGATCGTCTTGGCGCGTTGATCGAGACTGCGGGTGAGCCAGTTGGCGGTCTGCAGGCACTCGTTGAGAAAGGCCTGGTCGGCGCTGTTCTTTTCGGTGCCGCGTGACACTGACGTGAAATAGGCCTGATTGACGAGGACCCTCGGCAGGGCGTCCGGATTAAGCTCTATGAGCCAGGTTCCATCAGGTGCTGCGCGCACGACGATATCGGGAACGATTGCTTCGCTGACGCTGGTCTCGAAGCTCGTTCCCGGCTTCGGGTCGAGTTTGCGGATCTCGGCCAGCATGTCGATCAGGTCTTCTTCGTCGACGCCGCAGATTTTCTTGAGACTAGCGAAGTCGCGCCGCGCCAGAAGCTCCAGGTTGGCGACGAGAGCCTCCATCGCCGGATCGAGGCGATCGCGAAGGCGCAGCTGGATGGCGAGACATTCGCTGAGCGTGCGCGCAAACACGCCTGGCGGGTCGAACTGCTGCAGGGTAAGGAGGACGCGCATCACGTCGGCATCATCAGCGCCGAGGCGTTCGGTGACCTCACCGAGGTCGGCCTGGAGATAGCCTGCCTCGTCGAGCTGGTCGATCAAGTGCTGGGCGATCAGCCGATCGGATGCGGCGGAGAGCGCAAAGGGCAGTTGCTCCAGCAGCGTCTCGCGCAGACTTTTGCGACTGGCGACGAAGTCGTCGAAATCGTAGTCGCCGCCTTCGCCGCTGCCGGGCATCGACTTCCATTGGCCGAGCAGTTCCGGCGCGTCGGCGCGTTGTGGCGCTGTGTCGTCCTGGTAGATGTTGCCGAAGTCCGCGTCGAGCTGTTCGTTGAGCCGCTCGCCCCCGGTTGCCATGGCGTTGTCGTAGAGGTCTCGCTGGCCGGGCGCTTCCTCCGCTCCACCGAAATCGTCGCCGGATCCGGATGTCGGCTCTTCGCGGCTGCCGTGTTCGGAGCTGGCGCCGAAGTCGTCGTCATTGCCCTGAAGCTCGAGCAACGGGTTCTTCTCGACTTCCTGCGCGATGAACTGGTTGAGTTCCAGATGCGTCATCTGCAGCAGCTGAATCGATTGCATCAGCTGCGGGGTCATGACCAGCGACTGGGACTGGCGCAGATGAAGGCTGGCCGACAATGCCATGCGGACCTGAAACTCCCGACGAAATCTCCACCGGACGCGTCATTGGACGGTCCGGTTTTTCATTTGGCCCAAAAATTGCTTATTGGAGGGGTTTGGTCAAGCACGACCGTGGACGAGATGTCGGATTCGCCCACGGATCACGTCAAAGGCTGAAATTATCGCCGAGATAGAGCCGGCGCACATCCGGATTCGTGACGATATCGTTGGCGCGGCCGTGGGTCAGCACTTCGCCGGCATGGATGATATAGGCCCGGTCGATCAGGCCCAGCGTCTCGCGCACGTTGTGGTCGGTGATCAGCACCCCGATGCCGCGCGACGTCAGATGGCGCACCAGTGCCTGGATGTCGGCAACCGAAATCGGATCGACGCCGGCAAACGGCTCGTCGAGCAGCATGAAGGTCGGGTCGGTCGCCAGCGCCCGGGCGATTTCAAGGCGTCGCCGCTCGCCGCCGGAAAGGGCGATGGCCGGCGACTTGCGCAGGTGCGTGATGTTGAATTCGCCGAGCAGGTCGTTGAGCTTGCTTTCGCGCCGCTCGAGGTTCTTGTCGTGCACTTCGAGCACGGCGCGAATGTTGTCCTCCACCGTCAGCCCGCGGAAGATCGAGGCCTCCTGCGGCAGGTAGCCGACGCCGAGGCGGGCGCGGCGATACATCGGCATCGTCGTGACGTCGTTACCGTTGATCTCGATCGAGCCTTCGTCGACCGGCACCAGGCCGGTGATCATGTAGAAGCAGGTGGTCTTGCCGGCGCCGTTGGGGCCGAGCAGGCCGACGGCTTCGCCGCGGCGAACGACCAGCGACACGCCGTTGACAACGCGCCGCTCGCGATAGGCCTTGGTCAGGCCACGGGCGATCAGCGTGCCGTCGTAACGCGCCTTGTCGACCGCATGGCCGGCGACGGCAGGCGTTGAAGCCGACGGCTTGCGGACGCGCTTGCGCTTGTGAAGGAAGGGGAGTTGCACGAGCGGATCTACGTCAGTTCTTTTTCTGCGACTTCGGGTCGAGCTGGATCTGCACCCGACCACCACAGGCGTCGAGCTGCGCTTCGCCCGTGTTCATCTGCACATTCAACTGGCAACCGACGAACACATTCTTGCCTTCCGACAGCACGACCTTGTCGCCCTTCAGGACGAAGGTCTGCTTGGTCATGTCGAACTCGCCGCTGTCGGCAGTCGCCTGCTGCGTGCCGGAGCTCAGGAAGACGCGCTGGCTGACCTCGATGCGGTCGATGTCGGCGTCGCCGCTCGAGACCGAGCCGCCACCGGACTTGTAGAAGACCGTCATGCTGCCGGCCTGCAGCGTCGTGGTGCCCTGTACGACCTTGACGTTGCCGGTGAAGATCGCCTTGCTTTCCGGATCCTTGATTTCAAGCTTGTCGCTTTCGATCTGGATCGGCTTGTCGTTCGACAGTTCGAGGCCCTTCATCTTGCTCGATGTGGCCTGGGCTGAAGCGCCCGAAACAATCATCAATGCGCCGATGCCGGCAACGGCCAGGCTGGCTGAAATCCTGAAAAAAGTAGCGGGTACCGACATGGATGCACCAGATCCTAATTCGTGTTCTTGCGGATGGAAGTGGGTTCGAGATTGACCCTCACCATGCCCTCAAATGTTACTATGCGTCCCTTATCCGTCATTCGCAGCCGCTGCGCAATGATCGAACCGCCCTTCATGCTGATCGCAATCGGTTGTTTCGTTTCCATTTCGCCGGCATTGATGTCCAGATAGGCCGACTGGAAGTCGGCGTTGACGCCATTATTCATGGTAATCGTGAACGGGGCGTTCATATCGAGCGTATTGGCGCCGCGATCGTAGATGCCGTTGGTCGCGTCCACCGTGGCGATCAGCGTTTCGTTGACAGGCATTTCGGCATGGATCGTCTGCAGCGTGATGATATCGGGATTGGCGATATCCTGCAGCGCGCGCTGCGCCTTCATCGAATAGCTGATGCCCTGTTTGTTGCGCCCGGCAATGGCAGGGTTCTGCATGACGATCTTGCCGTCCTCGATCGTTGCGCTATCGAGTTGCAGATCGACCGGCATGAAGGCGCGCACGAAGGAAATGACCGCAAAGATCGCGGCGATGATGCCGGCCACCACGGGCAGGATGATCTTCAGGCGCCTGACGCGCGCCGAATGCCGCGCGGCGAGCGCGTAGGCGTCCGACGAGCTCGCACCCGTGTCGGCAAAGAAGCCGGGGGCTGGCGCATGATCTAACATGTGAAGACCTGTTGGTTCCGTTGCTTTTCAGCGTTCTCGCGAGAGCCGCCTTTTACATACATTCGTGTAAGTCGTCGCAAATATGGATATTTTTTGTTGCGGTACAATGCTGCCGCAAAAAACTTCGTGAAGACAGGAAAACGGCGGGCACGGCTTTTAACCGTGACCGACCGCGTCTATTGAGTATGCCACTTGCCGTGCAGATAACATGCCCGATCGAAAACGGACAGAAGCTGGGCCAACAATTCGGGAGAAACCCACATGGATGAACTTGCCATTGCCGATCGCCGCAGCCTGCGCAGGAAGCTGAGCTTCTGGCGCTGGATCGTCGCCGGCCTGCTTGCCGTTGTGGCTCTGGTGACGCTTTCCTGGTCGGGCTGGGCCGACAGCGCGGGACGCGCCCGCGATCATGTCGCCCGCGTGACGATTTCTGGCCTGATCCAGGACGATCGCGAATTGCTGGAGCGGCTCCAGCGGATCGAGAAAAATGATTCCGTCAAGGCGCTGGTGGTGACCATATCGTCGCCCGGCGGCACCACCTATGGCGGCGAGGTCATCTACAAGGCGATCCGCAAGGTCGCCGCCAAGAAGCCTGTCGTCTCCGACATCCGCACGCTGGCTGCCTCCGCCGGCTACATGATCGCGCTTGCTGGCGATACGATCGTTGCCGGCGAAAGCTCGATCACCGGCTCGATCGGCGTCATCTTCCAGTATCCCCAGGTCAAGGAGCTGATGGACAAGCTTGGCGTCTCGCTGGAATCGATCAAGTCGAAGCCGCTGAAGGCCGAGCCTTCGCCTTTCCATCCACCGAGCGACGAAGCCAAGGCGATGATCCAGGCAATGATCGACGACAGCTATGGCTGGTTCGTCGACCTCGTTGCAGACCGCCGCAAGCTGTCGCGCGACGAGGCGCTCCTGCTTGCCGACGGACGGATTTTCACCGGCCGACAGGCGCTCGGCCTCAAGCTTGTCGACAAGCTTGGCGGTGACGACGAAATCCGCGCCTTCCTGGCCGACAAGAAGGTGTCGAAGGACCTTGCCGTGGTTGATTGGGAAGAGCCGCGACAGACCCTGCCGTTCGGCCTCGGATCGGCCGTCTCCGAGTGGGTCAAGATGTTGGGATATGACGCTTTTCCGGCGATGAAAGGCCTCGAAAAAATCGGGGGTGACAAGTTGTTTCTTGACGGTCTTGTTTCGGTTTGGCAGGTTGATGCTCAATGAGGATGGCAGCATATGCCCAGCCTGATCCGTAACGTGGCCGTCCGCGCCCGATGAGCGCCGGTCATTTTCTTGCGGCAATCACAATGCAGACCGAAAAAGCAAAACAAACAAGAATTTAAGGGGGCGACAGTGATCAAGTCAGAACTGGTGCAGATTGTTGCAGCTCGCAATCCGCATCTCTACCACCGCGACGTCGAAAACATCGTCAACGCGGTGCTCGATGAGATCACCGACGCGCTGGCTGCCGGAAACCGTGTCGAACTGCGCGGTTTCGGTGCTTTCTCGGTCAAGAACCGGCCGTCGCGCTCCGGCCGCAATCCACGCACCGGCGACTCCGTTTTCGTCGAGGAAAAGTGGGTGCCGTTCTTCAAGACCGGCAAGGAGCTGCGCGAGCGGCTGAACCCGGGCATGAACGACGAAGAAGACTGATCGTCCTGCCCGATCGTCATGAATCCGGATTGTCGTCTTCGCCGCTAAGGCCTGTGCGGTGATCCGGAAAACGGGAGCGCCGAATGCTCAAGAAACTGATCAACATCGTTTTCCTCGTCCCGGTCGGTGTCATCCTGATCGTGCTCAGCGTCGCCAATCGTCAGAGCGTCACGTTGGCCCTCAATCCGTTCCGGCCCGAAGACAGCGTGCTGTCGGTGAGTGCGCCCTTCTTCGTTTTCCTGTTTCTTGCTGTTGTCGTCGGTCTGATCCTCGGTGCTGCCGCCACCTGGTTCAGCCAGGGCAAATATCGCCGGCGCGCGCGCAATGAGGCGACCGAGGCGCTGAAATGGCACCGCGAAGCTGAAAAGCACCGCAGCCAGGCGGAGAAGCTCGCCACGCAGGCAACTCTCGCTGCCCCGCAGAACTGAAGGCGAGGGCGTCGCCCCTTAGACCGCTTCCGCAGGCCCACCGACAGCGGCGCTGAAATCCGTAAAGAACTGCTGCGCCAGCTTCTTGGCGGTCGAGTCGATCAGCCGGGAGCCGAGCTGTGCCAGCTTGCCGCCGATCTGCGCCTTGACGTCGTAGCGCAGGAGCGTCTCCGCACCGTCGTCGACGAGCGTCACATCCGCGCCGCCCTTGGCAAAACCGGCAATGCCGCCCTTGCCTTCGCCGGAGATGGTGTAGCTTTCCGGCGGGTTGAGGTTCGACAGAATGACGTCGCCGGTAAAGGAGGCCGAGACCGGACCGATCTTGATCTTGACCACGGCCGAAAGCTCGGTCGGCGATTTCATCTCGATCGACTGACAGCCGGGGATGCATCGCTTCAGGATATCCGGGTCGTTGAGGCCCCGCCAAACGGCATCACGCGGTGCCGAGATGCGTTCTTCGCCGGTCATGTCCATGCGCATTCCTCCCATTGACGGTGCCACGCGGCCAGAAGGGCGCGCGAAGGTTCATGTAATTCTCTGAATTCGCCTTGCAATCCTGTCCTGAATTCGATTTCGACCGATGGATTGATGCAACTCTCGCTCCCGCGTTGATCTTGGCAAATCGGAAACGGCTTTGCCAAGAGCATGAGCGGTGCTATTTGCACCAACAGAATACGCCTCGCCTCGAAATCCGGGGTGCGGCGGCATACCTCATGGTGCCGGCCCGATTGCATCCGATATTCGGGAGGGTAGCGCCTCGTGACAAAACAAAGCCCAGGGATCTCAGCGTGAAGGAAAAGGACCGGCGGTCGAAGAATGCCTCCGTGACGACGGCGAAGGGCCGCGGAGCCGAGGCGCGTGGTGGTGGCCGCCTTGACAAGAAGCGTCCACCTTTTGCCAAGTCAGGCGAGTTCAAGGAGCGTGCCGCCGTCCAGGCGACGGCGAAAGCCGCAGAGCCACGCGACAGGCCGCCGAGGGCACAGGCCGAAAACGAGGCTCCGGTCCGCGTCATCCCACGCCGCTCCGGCGACAAGCCGGGCGAACATGTGCCGCTCATTCTCGAGACTTCGGGCGTTTCCGGTTATCATCTGATCGACAGCGGCGCCGGCGAAAAGCTCGAACAGTACGGACCCTATCGGATCGTGCGCCCCGAGGCGCAGGCGCTCTGGCCGCGAGCCCTGCCCGATAGCGTGTGGGAAAACGCCGACGCGATCTTCACCGGCGATACCGACGAGGACGGCATGGGCCGCTGGCGGTTTCCGGGCTCGGTTCTTGGCGAGACCTGGCCGATGCAGCTTCTGGGCACCGACTTCCATGGCCGGTTCACCTCCTTCCGCCATGTCGGCGTGTTTCCAGAGCAGCTGGCGCACTGGAGCTGGGTGAAGGATCAGGTGGAGGCGTCCCGCCGCCCCCTGAAAGTCCTCAACCTCTTCGGCTACACCGGGGTTGCCTCGCTGATCGCTGCCAAGGCCGGTGCCGAGGTGACCCATGTTGACGCATCGAAGAAGGCGATCGGCTGGGCCCGTGAAAACCAGGCGCTGGCGCGCGCGGAAAAGCTACCGATCCGCTGGATCTGTGACGACGCGATGAAGTTCATCCAGCGCGAGGAACGGCGCGGCAGCCGCTACGATATCATCCTGACCGATCCGCCAAAATTCGGGCGCGGTCCGAACGGCGAAGTCTGGCAACTGTTCGACCACCTGGCGGCGATGCTCGACATCTGCCGCGAAATCCTGTCGCCCGAGGCCCGCGGCCTTGTGCTGACCGCCTATTCGATCCGCGCCAGCTTCTACTCGATCCATGAACTGATGCGCGAGACGATGCGCGGCCGTGGTGGCCGGGTTGAATCGGGCGAACTCATCATCCGCGAAGGCGGGCTCGACGGCCGCGAGCCGGGACGGGCGCTTTCGACATCTCTCTTCAGCCGCTGGGTGCCGTAATGAGCAATGACAGAAGCGAACACGGCGCAGGCCGGGTCGGACAGGTGAAGGAAGTTACCAGCCTCACCAATCCGATCATCAAGGACATCAAGCTGCTTGCGCAGAAGAAGCACCGCGACGAGACGCGGTCCTTCATGGCCGAGGGCTTGAAGCTGGTGATCGATGCACTCGATCTCGGCTGGAAGATCAAGACGCTGATCTACGCCAAGGCGGCCAAGGGCAAGCCGCATGTGGAGCAGGTGGCGGCAAAGACCTTCGCCCGCGGTGGCCTCGTGCTCGAAGTCAGCGAGAAGGTGCTGTCGACGATCACCCGGCGCGACAATCCGCAGATGGTCGTCGGTATCTTCGAGCAGCGCTACCGGGCGCTGAAGGAGATCCGCCCCGAGCTCGGCGAGACCTATGTGGCGCTCGACCGCGTTCGTGATCCCGGCAATCTCGGCACGATTATCCGCACGGCCGATGCGGCCGGCGCCTCCGGCATCATTCTCGTCGGGGAAACGACGGATCCTTTCTCGCTCGAAACCGTGCGCGCGACCATGGGTTCGGTCTTCGCCATGCCGGTCGTGCGCGCCAGCGCCGACGACTTCGTCAAATGGCAGAAGCAGGCGGGCGTGAAGGTCGTGGCGACGCATCTTGCCGGTTCGGTCGACTACCGCACGATCGACTACAAGTCGAAGCCTGTGGTGCTCCTGATGGGCAACGAGCAGGCGGGCCTACCCGAAGAGCTTGCCCGCGAGGCCGGAGCGCTTGCCCGCATTCCGCAGGCCGGCCGTGCCGATTCCCTCAATCTCGCCATCGCCACCGGCATCATGCTGTTTGAGGCGCGACGTCACCTGCTGGCGCTGGATGCCGGCGCATGAGTGAAAAGCAGGTCCTGTTTTCGAGGCCGCTGCCGATCGCGGTCTTCATCGCCCTGGCGCTCGCCGCCGACCAGCTGATCAAGTATCTGGTCGAGGCCTATCTGCCGTTCAATGAAGCGGTTCCTGTCGTGCCGATGCTGGCGCTCTACCGTACCTACAACTACGGCGTCGCCTTCTCGATGTTGTCGGGCATGGAAGGCTGGTTCATCGTCGGCATGCGCCTCACCGTCGTCGCCTTCGTTTTGTGGCTGTGGCGGCGCACGCCGAAGGACCGGTTCTTTGCGCATTTCGGCTATGCACTGATCATTGCCGGTGCGCTGGGCAACCTCGTCGACCGGCTGATCTTCGGCTACGTCATCGACTACATCCTGTTTTACACGCAGACATGGTCCTTCGCCGTCTTCAACCTGGCCGATAGTTTCATCACCATTGGCGCCGGCGCGATCATTCTCGACGAGTTGCTGCAGGCGAAAAAGGCCAACGCTTAAGATTTTATCGATGCGCTGAAGCCATTCGGAACGCTTGCCGTGTTAGCCAAGGGGCATGAGCGAGCCGTCACGATTGTTGGAGCAGATCGAATCCGGTTTCGGTGCGCAAGCCCGATCCAGCGATGCGATGGCTGCTGGCACCATGGCGGATGGCTCCGGAGCGATATCCAGGGACGGTGCAACCGCTTACTCCCTGCGCCGTGTTTCGCTGGCATCTCTCGGTGTCATCGCGTCCGGTCTCGTGCTGGCGATCGGTATCGCCGCCGGTCTCTATCTGTTTTCCGCAGCGGTTGCGGCAGCCGGCCTTGCAGGTGTGCTGTTGTTGATTGCCGATGGCATCAGGGCTGTCGACAGCGACAGGACGGGTGCGGAAGCCAGGCAGGACGGCGACTGGGATCGCCATGAAACCTCGGCGCTGCTTTCGACCATCCACGATGCGCTCGGAGACCTGGCGATCATGCGTGGCATGGACGGCAAGATCGTCCATGCCAACGCCGCTTTTCATCGCGCCTGCGGAGTTGACGATGCAAGAGGGCTGACCTGCGCTGCCATTGGCCTCGGTTTTGAGCCGAAGATCGAACCCAACCACTATCTCGTGCGGATCGCGGCACCTGAAGGGCTGCGCCTCTACGATTGGCACGATGTCATTGCAAGGGATCCGGGCAGCGGAAGGTTGATGCGCCACAGCATCGCACGCGACGTGACGCAGGAGGCACGCGCCGCGCGCGAACGCGAAGACGCAAGGCGCCGCGCCGAAGAGGCAAGCCAGGCGAAATCACGATTGCTCGCAACCGTCAGCCATGAAATCCGCACGCCATTGTCCGGTATCCTCGGCATGAGCCACTTGCTCGGCCAGACCCGACTGTCGAGCGAACAAAAGAACTATCTGGCCGGCATGCAGCAGTCCGGCCATGCGCTGGTGCAGCTTGTCGAGGACCTGATCGATTTCTCGTCGCTTTCGGCCGGACGCTTCCAGTTCCGCCCTTCGCGGCAGGATCCGCGCGGCGTCATCGAGAGCGTCGTCGAAATGCTCTCCAATCGCGCCCATGAAAAGGGCATCGAGATCGGCGCAACCGTGAGCGCCGATGTGCCAGTGCTGATGGAGTTCGATGCGGCCCGCCTGCGTCAGGTCCTGTTCAATGTCGTCGGCAATGCGGTGAAGTTCACGGAGATCGGCGGCGTCTTCGTCAGCGCCGATATTGTCGAGGATTGTGTGCGCATCCTCATCGATGACACCGGCCCGGGCATGTCGGGCGACGAATTGAAGCGTATCTTCGAAGAGTTCGAGCAGGCTGGCAGCGATGAGCAGCGCGCTAAGGGCACGGGGCTTGGGCTGGCGATCTCGCGCCGGATCATGCAAGCCTGCGGCGGCAGCCTGACGGCGTCGAGCGCGCCGGGGCGCGGTAGCCGCTTTGAGATCCGCCTGCCGCTCGCCGAAGTCGAGCGTGTCACGCCGGAGCGGCGCGTCAGGCTCGCCCGATCGCATGTGCTTGTGATGGCCCCGGATGGCCCGGCATCCGCTGCATTGTCCTCCACCATCGCCACCCTCGGCGGACGTTGCCATCGCGCAACCACGCTGGCGGCCGCGCAGAATGTCATCTCGGACGTCCTTGCCGGCGGCGCTGCGTTGACCGACATCATCGTCGATCACCGCCACGCCGGTCAGTTCAAGCAGCTTCTCGCCCTGCAGCCGGCGGTGGCGCGCCTCGACGTGCGCCGGACCTATCTGATTAATCCGGAGGAGCGCAACAACCATCCGGTCGACCAGATGGATGGCTATGAGGCCTGGCTGATCCGCCCCTTGCGCGAGAAGTCATTGGTCGAAGTGCTGCTCGGGAGGCTGAAAGGCATCGAAAAACGCGACGCCATCAACGACAACCGGCCGATCCTGCGGGAGGAGCCGACGATTGCGCCCTCCAAACAGAGCCCGCGCGGCATCCTTTTGGCAGAGGACGATCCGGTCAATGCGCTGATCGTGCGCACCGTGCTGGAGCGCGCCGGACTGACGGTTCGGTTGGTGACTGATTTTGGCGCCGTCGATCAGATCCTTTCCGGCACCGGCGATCCGGCCCAGGCGATGCCGGAGCTTGTCGTCACCGATCTGAACATGCCGGGCGGTGACGGGTTCTCAATGGTCAAGCGCCTGCGCGAGAACGAGGCCATGGGGCCGGGTCGGCGTCTTCCGGTGGTCGTGCTCACATCCGACGTGCGGCCAGAGGTGAGGGACAGGCTGATTGTGGCCGGCGCCGATGTCGTCATGCCCAAGCCCGCGGATCCGCAGCGGCTGATGGCGGAAATAAGCCGCCTTCTCGGGATACGGTAAGCGCTGAAGTCGTAACGGTATCACCGTCCCGGCAGGGGTTGTGCGCCGTTTTCATGTCACTATGTTGTTGCAGAAACGTGGTCTAAGCCCGGCAGATATGATTGATTCGGGATGACGCGGATGACGATCGAGCTTCTGGATTCGACGAGCGTGGTAGACACTTCTCAGGCTTGCGTCGGCAAGACAATGACCGCCCCGACGACCGACGTTCTCGGACGAATAGCCAACCTGGAGACCCGGCTTGCGCGCAACGCATCGGAGATCGATGCGGCACAGGCTGTGCGCTACAAGGTTTTCGTCGACGAGATGAAGGCGCAGGTCGGGCCCGACCTCGATCGTCGCAAGCGCGACGTCGATAGCTGGGACGCGATCTGCGACCACCTGCTTGTGCTCGACACGGCGATCGAGGGCGATCCGGAAGACCAGATCGTCGGCACCTACCGTCTGCTGCGCCAGGATGTGGCCGAGCGGGCGGGCGGCTTCTACTCCGCGTCGGAGTTCGATGTCGGAGCCCTTGTCTCGCGCCACTCCAACAAGCGCTTCATGGAGCTCGGCCGCTCCTGCGTGCTGCCGGAATACCGCACGAAGCGCACGGTGGAGCTGCTGTGGCAGGGCAATTGGGCCTACGCGCTCAGATACGGCGTCGATGCGATGTTCGGCTGCGGGTCGTTCCCGGGCACCGTTCCGGCCGAGCATGCGCTGGCGCTCTCCTTCCTTCACCACAACATCCGTACGCGCGACGAGTGGGCCGTCTCCGCGAGGCCCGAATTGCACCGGACGATGGACATGATGCCGGTCGAGGCCATCAATCCAAAGAAGGCGCTGGCCGCCTTGCCGCCGCTGATCAAGGGTTACATGCGCCTTGGCGCGATGGTCGGCGACGGCGCCGTGGTCGATCATGCATTCCGCACCACCGACGTGCTGATCGTTTTGCCGATCAGCAACATCTCCGGCCGGTACCTCAATTATTACGGTGCGGATGCCGGGCGGTTCGCGACTTCGGTATCCTGACAGGCGTCCGACGCAATTAACCAGATATTAAGGATCGATTTGACTTTCGACCTCGAAAGAGACGATAGTCTTGTCAAGGAGAATTTTGGTTTTATGACGAAATAATAGAAGGATCAACGGAGAGAGCCGTCAGCTTCAAATGAGATTGGCGTGTATTTTGCTCTATCTCCACATTATTTCATCGCATAGGAAGTAAGTCTTCCATTATGTATTGAGCTCGACCCCTTTCCCAAGGGTGTCGAGCTCTTCTTTTGTGCGCAGGTCTATGTTGTTTCTGTGTTGGCTCGACACACCCTGCTCCATCGATGGACAGGGTGTGTCTCGAAATCGGACATTGTGCGCCGATGTCACATTCCGGCGTTGTAGGCCGCGATTGCCGCCATGTTGACGATGTCGGAATCCTTCGCCGACATCGAAACGATCTGCACCGATTTGTCGAAGCCGACCAGCAGTGGCCCGATGACGGTCGAGCCGCCGAGTTCCTGCAGCATCTTGGTCGAGATCGAGGCGGAGTGGAACGCCGGCATGACGAGCACGTTGGCCGTGCCCGAAAGGCGGCAGAAGGGGTACTGTTCCATCACCTTCGGATTGAGTGCCACGTCGGCGGCCATCTCGCCGTCATATTCGAAGTCGACGCGGCGCTTGTCGAGAATGTTGACCGCCTCGCGCACCCGTTCCGAGCGTTCGCCGGACGGGTGGCCGAAGGTCGAGTAGGCCAGCATCGCGACGCGCGGTATGTAGCCGAGGCGCTTGGCAAGACCAGCTGCTTCCTCGGCGATATCGGCGAGCTCCTCCGACGACGGCATGTCGTGTACCGCCGTGTCTGCGACCAGCACGGTGCGGCCACGGCAGAGCGCGATCGACACACCGATCACCCGATGACCCGGCTTCGGATCTATGCAGCGGCGCACGTCTTCCAGCGCCGTCGAATAGTTTCGGGTGATGCCCGTCACCATGCCGTCGGCATCGCCGAGCGCGACCATGCAGGCGGCAAAGTGGTTGCGGTCGTTGTTGATCAACCGCTGGGCATCACGGAAGAGGTAACCCTTTCGCTGCAGCCGGGCGTAAAGATAGTCGGTGTAAGCGCCGACCCGCTTGGAGACCCGGGCATTGACGATCTGGATCCCGGGGCGGTCGAGATCAATGCCCTCGCGCTCCGCCGTCTCGCGCATGCGGTCCTCGCGGCCGAGCAGGATCGCCGTGCCGAGCTGCTGGTTGGCATAGGCGATCGCCGAACGCATGACCTGCACCTCTTCGCCTTCGGCAAAGACGATGCGCTTCGGCTGGCGACGGACGCGCTCGTAGATCCGCTGCAGCGTCGAGGCGATCGGGTCGCGGCGGGCGGAAAGCTGGCGGCCGTAGGCTTCGAGATCGGTGATCGGCTTGCGGGCGACGCCGCTTTCCATCGCGGCCTTGGCGACGGCCATGGGGATCGCCGAGATCAGCCTGGGGTCGAAGGGAACCGGGATGATGTACTGCGCGCCGAAGCGCGGGCGGTTGCCCTGGTAGGCGGCTGCCACATCGTCAGGGACATCTTCCTTGGCAAGGCTTGCCAGCGCCTCGGCGGCCGCGATCTTCATGGCGTCGTTGATCGTCGAGGCGCGCACGTCGAGCGCGCCGCGGAAGATATAGGGGAAACCGAGCACGTTGTTGACCTGGTTCGGATAGTCCGAACGGCCAGTCGCGACGATCGCGTCGTCACGGATGCGCGCGACTTCCTCGGGCGTGATTTCCGGATCCGGGTTGGCCATGGCGAAGATGATCGGCCGCGGCGCCATCGAGCGGACCATGTCTTCGGAAAGCGCGCCCTTGGCGGAAAGGCCGAAGACCACGTCGGCACCCTCGATCGCCTCGGCAAGTGTGCGGCGGTCGGTCTTGACCGCGTGCGCCGACTTCCACTGGTTCATGCCTTCGGTGCGGCCTTGGAAGATCACGCCCTTGGTGTCGCAGAGGATAACGTTTTCAGGGTTGAAGCCCATCGCCTTGATGAGTTCGATGCAGGCGATGGCCGCAGCACCCGCGCCGTTGCAGACGAGTTTGGTGGTCTTGAAGTCGCGACCGGTCAAGGCCAGCGCGTTGATGAGGCCGGCCGCGGCAATGATGGCAGTGCCATGCTGGTCGTCGTGGAACACCGGAATGTCCATGACCTCGCGCAGCTTCTGCTCGATGATGAAACAGTCCGGCGCCTTGATGTCCTCGAGGTTGATGCCGCCGAAGGAGGGGCCGAGGAAGCGTACGCAGTTGATGAACTCATCGACATTCTCCGTATCGACCTCAAGGTCGATGGAATCGACGTCGGCGAAGCGCTTGAACAGCACCGCCTTGCCTTCCATGACCGGCTTGGAGGCGAGCGCCCCGAGATTGCCGAGGCCGAGAATGGCCGTGCCGTTGGAGATGACCGCGACCATGTTGCCGCGCGTGGTGTAATCGTAGGCGGTGGAGGGGTCCGCGGCGATTGCCTTGACCGGCACGGCAACGCCGGGCGAATAGGCAAGCGACAGGTCGCGCTGCGTGGCCATGGCCTTGGTAGGGGAAATCTCCAGCTTTCCGGGGCGACCCTGCGAGTGAAAATCGAGCGCTTCCTGCGCGGTGACGCTCGTCATTGTGCGATCGGTCTTGTCGTTGGCCGGCATGTTTCCTCTATCCTCCTGTGGGCGACCCTGTCGGGCCGCCTCTTTATGGTTGTCGTCTATAATTGCTTGGCGATAGTGTGCCATCTCTTTTTTCGGGACAATCATGAATTTCGTGACAGACCAATCGAGCCGCTCCGGCGAGGTGTTTTCTGCAGCTGAACTGGCGACCGAGGAGAGCCGCTCCACGGCCACGCCGATGATGGAGCAGTTCATCGAGATCAAGGCGAACAACCCGGATTCGCTGCTGTTCTACCGCATGGGCGACTTCTACGAGCTGTTCTTCCAGGACGCCGTCGAGGCATCGCGGGCGCTCGGTATCACGCTGACGAAGCGCGGCCAGCATATGGGGCAGGAAATCCCGATGTGCGGCGTGCCGGTGCATGCCGCCGACGATTACCTGCAGAAACTGATCGGCCTGGGCTTCCGCGTCGCCGTCTGCGAGCAGGTCGAGGATCCGGCCGAAGCCAAGAAGCGCGGCGGCAAATCCGTCGTGCGCCGCGACGTCGTCCGGCTGGTGACGCCGGGAACGATCACCGAGGAAAAGCTGCTTTCGCCATCCGAGACCAACTATCTGATGGCGCTCGCGCGCATCAAGAGCAGTTCGGAACCGGCCTATGCGCTCGCTTGGATCGACATCTCGACCGGGGTCTTCCGGCTTGCCGAAACGGCTGAGAGCCGGCTGCTCGCCGATATCCTGCGCATCGAGCCACGCGAACTGATCCTCGCCGACACCGTCTTCCACGATCCGGAACTGCGTGCCGTGTTCGACGTGCTCGGTCGGGTGGCGGTGCCGCAGCCGGCCGTGCTGTTCGACAGCGCGACGGCCGAGGGCCGCATCGCCCGCTACTTCGGCGTCAAGACGCTCGATGGTTTCGGCAGCTTTTCGCGCGCCGAAATGGCGGCCGCATCCGCTGCCATCTCCTATGTCGAAAAGACCCAGCTTGCCGAACGTCCCGCCCTCGGCACGCCCGAGCGCGAGAGCGCGGCCTCGACGCTGTTCATCGATCCGGCGACGCGCGCCAACCTCGAACTGGTCAAGACTTTGTCGGGCGCCCGCGAAGGCACGCTGCTGAAGGCGCTCGACCGGACGGTGACGAGCGGCGGCGCGCGGCTCTTGGCCGAGCGGTTGATGTCTCCGCTCACCGATCCCGATCGCATCAACCAGCGGCTCGATTCAATCGAGATCCTGGCCGGCCAGCCGTCCTTTGCGGGCGATCTCAGGGATCAACTGCGGCGCGCGCCCGATATGCCACGCGCGCTGTCGAGGCTCGCGCTCGGCCGCGGCGGCCCGCGCGATCTCGGCGCCATCCAGGCCGGTCTCCGGGCGGCGGCATCGATCTCGGGGCTGATGGCCTCGGGCAATCTTTCCGAGGAACTCGTTGAGGCGCGCGCAGCGATCGACGCCTTGCCGTCGTCCGTTCTCGACCACCTCGATGCGATGCTGGCCGACGAGCTGCCGCTCCTCAAGCGCGATGGCGGCTTCCTGCGCGAGGGGGCAAATGCCGACCTCGACGAAGTGCGGGGACTGCGCGACCAGTCCCGCCGCGTCATCGCCGGGCTGCAGCTGCAATATTCCGAAGAGACCGGCATCAAGTCGCTGAAGATCAAGCACAACAATGTGCTTGGCTACTTCATCGAGGTGACGGCGGGCAATGCCGGCTCGATGACCGACACCGATGAGGGCCGCGCCCGTTTCATCCATCGCCAGACCATGGCGAATGCAATGCGCTTCACCACCACTGCCCTTGCCGAGCTTGAGAGCAAGATCGCCAACGCCGCCGATCGGGCGTTGTCGATCGAACTTGCCGCCTTCGAGGCGATGACGGCTGATGTCGTTTCGGCGGCCGAGGTCATCAAGGCGGCGTCGCTGGCGCTTGCGACCGTCGATGTTTCAGCCGGCCTCGCGATCCTTGCGGAAGAACAGAACTATGCCCGCCCGGTCGTCGACCACACGCGCATGTTCGCCATCGAGGGCGGCCGCCATCCCGTCGTCGAGCAGGCGCTGAAGCGCCAGGCGGCCAGTGCCTTCGTTGCCAATGGCTGCGATCTGTCGCCGCCATCTGGCGAAGAGGGTGGGGCGATCTGGCTGCTGACCGGTCCGAACATGGGCGGTAAGTCGACTTTCCTCAGGCAGAATGCGCTGATCGCGATCATGGCGCAGATGGGCACCTTCGTGCCTGCCGCAAGCGCCCATATCGGCATCGTCGACCGGCTGTTCTCGCGCGTCGGCGCCTCCGATGATCTTGCCCGCGGCCGCTCGACCTTCATGGTCGAGATGGTCGAGACGGCGGCGATCCTCAACCAGGCGACCGATCGCTCGCTTGTTATCCTCGACGAAATCGGCCGCGGCACCGCCACCTTCGACGGCCTGTCGATCGCCTGGGCCTCGGTCGAGCACCTGCACGAGGCCAACCGCTGCCGCGGCCTGTTTGCGACCCACTTCCACGAACTGACCGTGCTTTCGGAAAAGCTGAGCCGGCTGTCGAATGCCACCATGCGCGTCAAGGAGTGGCACGGCGACGTGATCTTCCTGCACGAGGTCGGGCCGGGTGCGGCCGACCGCTCCTATGGTATCCAGGTCGCCCGTCTCGCCGGGCTGCCGGCCTCGGTGGTCTCCCGGGCCAAGGACGTGCTCGCCAAGCTCGAAGACGCCGATCGCAAGAACCCGGCAAGCCAGCTGATCGACGATCTGCCGCTGTTCCAGGTGGCGATCCGCCGCGAAGAGGCCAAGCCCGCCGGCAACTCCAGGGTTGACGAGGCGCTGAAGGCGCTCAACCCGGACGATATGACGCCGCGCGAAGCGCTCGATGCGCTTTACGCGCTGAAGAAGGAACTGAGTGCCCGGTGACGGGCGCGCTGTTTTTGCTGTGCATGCGTCGATGAAAAAGGCTATACAGCGCCGCGCGCCTTGAAAGGGCGTGGCGATCAGCCGGTAGTAATTCGAAACGCTGCACGGTCCCGGTTCGGCCTTGATCGGATGGGAGCATGCAGGAACGCTGTTCAAACAGCGGATCACGCAACCAGTCGGACAGGACGCCCCTCGGCACTTCATGGGCAGACACGAAACTTCCTTTCCCGAAATTCTCGATGTCGCAGCGCTTCGGGCGAAATGCGACTTCATCGCATCGGCCCATGCCGAGCAGCGCGAGCCGATGCGCCAGGCATTGCTTGCTGCCTTCAAGCAAGCGAATGTCGCCGGCCGCGCCAAGGCGCGCGAACTGTTTGCCGGCGACGGCGGCGGCATTCTTTGCGCCGAACGCATTTCGTGGCTGCAGGACCAGCTGATCACGGTGCTGCATGATTTCGTGCTCAACGAGATCTTTGACGCGGCCAATGCGCCGCCGGCAAGCCGCATCGCGGTTGCTGCCGTCGGCGGCTACGGCCGCGGCACGCTGGCGCCGGGTTCCGACATCGACCTGCTCTTCCTGCTGCCGGTGAAGAAAGCCGTCTGGGCAGAGCCCGCCATCGAGTTCATGCTCTATATTCTGTGGGATCTGGGCTTCAAGGTCGGTCACGCCACGCGCACGATCGAGGACTGCATCAGGCTCTCGCGCGCCGACATGACCATCCGTACCGCGATCCTCGAAACCCGCTACATCTGTGGGTCGGAAACGCTGGCCGCCGAGCTCGAAACGCGCTTCGACCATGAGATCGTGCGCAACACCGGGCCGGATTTCATCGCCGCCAAGCTCGCCGAGCGTGACGAGCGCCACCGTAAGGCTGGCGACACGCGTTATCTCGTCGAGCCCAATGTCAAGGAAGGCAAGGGCGGGCTTCGCGATCTGCACACGCTGTTCTGGATCGCCAAGTATTTCTACCGGGTCAAGGATTCGGCCGATCTGGTGAAGCTCGGCGTTCTCTCGCGAACGGAATACAAGCTGTTCCAGAAGGCCGAGGACTTCCTATGGGCAGTGCGCTGCCACATGCACTTCCTGACCGGCAAGTCCGAGGAGCGTCTGTCCTTCGACATCCAGCGCGAGATCGCCGAGGCGCTCGGTTATCATGACCACCCCGGCCTTTCGGCGGTCGAGCGCTTCATGAAGCACTACTTCCTGGTGGCGAAAGACGTCGGCGATCTCACCCGCATCTTCTGTGCAGCACTCGAGGATCAGCAGGCAAAGGACGCGCCGGGCCTGTCCGGCATCATCGGCCGCTTCACCCATCGCAGCCGCAAGATCGCCGGCACCCTCGATTTCGTTGACGATGGCGGGCGTATCGCGCTGGCAAGCCCCGACGTCTTCAAGCGCGATCCGGTCAATCTCCTGCGCTTCTTCCACATCGCCGACATCAACAATCTCGAATTCCACCCGGCGGCCCTTCGCCAGGTGACGCGCTCGCTCGGCCTGATCAAGCCGCAGCTGCGCGAGAACGAGGAAGCCAACCGGCTGTTCCTGTCGATCCTGACCTCGCGCCGGAAGCCGGAGCTGATCCTTCGCCGCATGAACGAGGCGGGTGTGCTTGGCCGCTTCATTCCGGACTTCGGCAAGATCGTCTCGATGATGCAGTTCAACATGTATCACCACTATACGGTGGACGAGCATCTGCTGCGCGCAGTCGACGTTCTCTCGCGGGTCGAGCGCGGCATCGAGGAGGACGCGCACCCGCTGGTCGCCAAGTTGATGCCGGGGATCGAGGAGCGCGAGGTGCTCTATGTCGCCGTGCTTCTGCACGATATCGCCAAGGGTCGGCCGGAGGATCATTCGGTTGCCGGCGCCAAGGTGGCGCGCCGCCTATGCCCGCGCTTCGGCCTGACGCCGAAGCAGACCGAGCTTGTCGCCTGGCTGATCGACGAGCACCTGACGATGTCGATGGTCGCCCAGACCCGCGACCTCAACGACCGCAAGACCATCGTCGATTTCGCTGAGCGGGTGCAGTCGCTCGACCGGCTGAAGATGCTGTTGATCCTCACCGTCTGCGACATCCGTGCCGTCGGCCCGGGCGTGTGGAACGGCTGGAAGGGGCAATTGCTCCGCACGCTCTATTATGAAACCGAACTCCTGCTTTCGGGCGGCTTCTCCGAGTTGTCGCGCAAGGAGCGTGCGGCCCATGCCGCAACGATGTTGAGCGACGCCTTGACCGACTGGCAGGAAAGCGAGCGCGAAGCCTATGTCCGGCTGCACTACCAGCCCTATCTGCTGACGGTGGCGCTTGAAGACCAGATCCGCCACGCCCGCTTCATCCGCGAGGCCGACGCCGCCGGAAAGGCGCTGTCGACCATGGTGCGCACGCACCAGTTCCACGCGATCACCGAAATCACCGTGCTTTCGCCCGACCATCCGCGGCTTTTGACGGTTATCGCCGGCGCCTGCGCGGCGGCCGGCGCCAACATCGTCGATGCGCAGATCTTCACGACATCCGACGGGCGAGCGCTCGATACCATCCTTGTCAACCGCGAGTTTCCGGTCGATGGCGACGAGACGCGACGCGCAGCCAGCATCGGCAAGCTGATCGAGGATGTGCTGTCAGGTCGCAAGCGCCTGCCCGAGGTGATCGCCAGCCGCACCAAGGTGAAGAAGCGCAACAAGGCCTTCACCGTCACCCCCGAGGTGACGATCAGCAACACCCTGTCGAACAAGTTTACGGTCATCGAGGTCGAGTGCCTCGACCGCCCCGGCCTGCTGTCGGAGATCACCGCCGTGCTCTCGGACCTTTCGCTCGACATCGCCTCGGCGCACATCACCACCTTCGGCGAGAAGGTCATCGACACCTTCTACATCACCGATCTCGTCGGCCAGAAGGTCACCAGTGAAAACCGCCAGATGAACATCGCCGCCCGCCTGAAAGCCGTCATGGCCGACGAGGCCGACGAGGTTCGAGACCGGATGCCGTCCGGCATCATCGCGCCTGCTGCAGGCACGTCCTCCGCTCAAAGAACGACAAAAGCCGAAACATGAGTCTGGTCAAGAAATTTGCAACCGTCGGCGGCGCCACGCTCGGCAGCCGCCTGTTCGGCTTCATCCGCGAAACCTTCATGGCGGCAGCCCTTGGCACCGGCCCGGTCGCCGATGCCTTCAACACCGCCTTCCGCCTGCCCAACACCTTTCGGCGGCTGTTTGCCGAGGGCGCGTTCAATTCCGCCTTCGTGCCGCTTTTTGCCAAGGAGATCGAGGCGAACGGCATGGAAGGCGCGCGGCGCTTCTCGGAGGAAGTCTTCGGCGTCCTCTTCACGGTTCTGTTGTTCCTGACGATCGCGATGGAACTGACGATGCCCTTCATCGTCAGCAACCTGATCGCGCCCGGTTTCGCCAACGATCCGGCAAAGCTCGGCAACACCGTCATCTTCGCGACGATCATGTTCCCCTATCTCGCCTGCATGTCGCTGGCCGCGATGATGGCCGGCATGCTGAACTCGCTGCACCGCTATTTCGCCGCGGCGATCGCGCCGGTGTTCCTCAACATCATCCTCATCGGTATCCTGGGTTATGCTTGGTACGTGGGCCAGGATCCGATTGCCGTCGGTTATGGCCTCTCCTGGGGCGTGATGGCCGCCGGTCTCGTGCAACTGGCGATCGTCTGGGTCGCCGTGCGCAATGCCGGCATCAAGATCGGCTTCCGTCGGCCGCGGCTGACGTCCAATGTCCGGCGGTTGCTGGTGTTGGCGCTGCCGGCCGCAATCACCGGCGGCATCACCCAGATCAACCTGCTGATCAACACCAACATTGCCTCGGCGCAGGCGGGCGCGGTCTCCTCGCTCGTCTATGCAGACCGCATCTATCAGCTTCCGCTGGGCGTCGTCGGCATCGCGGTCGCAACCGTGCTGTTGCCGGAACTGGCGCGGGCGCTGCGCTCCGGCAACCTCAACGAGGCGTCGAACCTGCAGAACCGTTCGGTCGAGTTCACCCTGTTCCTGACCTTGCCGGCGGCAGCTGCCCTGTTGGTGATGTCCGAGCCGATCGTCCGGCTGCTGTTCGAACGCGGCGAGTTTCACGCGTCGTCGACCGTGGTCGTCGGCCATATTCTGGCTATCTACGGCCTCGGCCTGCCGGCCTTTGTGCTGATCAAGGCCTTCATCCCCGGCTTCTTCGCCCGCGAGGACACGCGCACGCCGATGATCTTTGCCGGTATTTCGGTTGCGGTGAACGTGTCGCTGGCGCTGACCTTGTTTCCTCGGCTGGGGGCAAGCGGTATCGCCACGGCGGAAATCGTTGCCGGCTGGGTCAATGCCGTGCTCCTGTTCGGCATGCTCGTCTGGCGCGGCCACTGGGGGCGCGACATTCCGCTTCTAACCCGCATCCCCCGTCTGGTCATCGCCGCCGCCGGCATGGCGGTCGCATTGCACTTTGCCCTGCAATGGCTGACCTACGAAGTGTCGTCGGCAGCGCCCCTGATCGTGCGTGCGACCACGCTCTGCGGCCTGGTCGCCGTTGCCATGGTAATCTATTTCGCGATCGCCTTCGGTATCGGCGGCGCCAATCTCGGCATGATCCGTCGCAACATCAAGCGCAAGGCGAAGGCCAAGGCCGACCCTGCACCGACCCCGGACGCGGACGCCTGAACCATCCGGCAATGAAGCGGCGATGCCTATCTTAATCGGCATCGCCCGCTTGGATTTGGGCCACTTGATTGCGCACCGTCCGACGTGCATAAGCCATGCCGTTAGCTACATGGGCGACAAGCCCTGGGGCCCTCCACCAGCCTATTGAGGACGACATGAACGAATTCAAGCCGCTCGTATTTTCCGGTGTACAGCCGACGGGCAACCTCCATCTCGGCAATTATCTCGGCGCGATCCGCAAGTTCGTGGCTTTGCAAGAAAACAACGATTGCATCTATTGCGTCGTCGACCTGCATTCGATCACGGCCCAGCTCGTGCACGAGGACTTGAAGGGGCAGATCCGCTCGATCGCCGCTGCCTTCATCGCCTCCGGTATCGACCCGGAAAAGCACATCGTCTTCAACCAGTCGGCTGTGCCGCAGCACGCCGAACTCGCCTGGATCTTCAATTGCGTCGCCCGCATCGGCTGGATGAACCGGATGACCCAGTTCAAGGACAAGGCCGGCAAGGACCGCGAGAACGCCTCGCTGGGCCTGCTTGCCTATCCGAGCCTGATGGCTGCCGACATCCTGGTCTATCGCGCCACCCACGTTCCGGTCGGCGATGACCAGAAGCAGCACCTCGAACTGACGCGCGACATCGCCCAGAAGTTCAACATCGACTTCATGGAGCACATCCGCGCCCGCGGCTACGGCGTCGACACGGTCGTTGGCGAAGAGCCCGTTCATGCCTATTTCCCCCCGGTCGAGCCGCTGATCGGCGGTGCTACGCCCCGCGTGATGTCACTGCGCGACGGCACCAAGAAGATGTCGAAGTCCGATCCGTCGGATCTTTCACGCATCAACCTGATGGACGACGCCGAAACCATCTCCAAGAAGATCCGCAAGGCCAAGACCGATCCGGACGCGTTGCCGAGCGAGCTCGACGGCCTCAAGGGACGTCCCGAGGCGGACAACCTCGTCGGCATCTACGCAGCCCTTTCCGACAAGACCAAGGAACAGGTGCTGGGCGAATTCGGCGGCCAGCAGTTTTCGGTGTTCAAGCCGGCTCTGGTCGACCTGGCGGTCGAGGTTCTCGCACCGATCACCGGCGAGATGCGCCGCCTGATGGGCGACACCGCCCATATCGACGCCATCCTTCGCAACGGTGGCGAGCGGGCGCGGGCGCGTGCGGAAAAGACGATGACCGAGGTTCGCGATATCATCGGCTTTCTGCAGTAAAAGGCGAAAATGAGACCTTGCGGCGGATAATCTGGAATGTAATGTTCGCCGCATGGTCTCGACCCGACTCTCACGACTTGAAGGTCACCGCCGCAAATTCATGGCGGTGATCGACGATACCCCGGAATGCGGCCGCGCCGTGCACTATGCTGGCATGCGCGCCAAGAATTCCAATGGCGGTCTCGTCCTGCTCTACATCATCGCCGACGGCGACTTCCAGCAATGGCTGGGGGTCGAGGAAATCATGCGCGCCGAAGCACGCGAAGAAGCGGAAGCCACCCTTGCCAAGGTGGCGCAGGCCGTGCGCGAGCGCATCGGGATAGAACCGGAAATCGTCATTCGCGAAGGGGCGGCGACCGAGCAGATCCACTCGGCCATCGAAGAGGATCGCGACATCGCCATTCTGGTTCTGGCCGCAGGCTCGGCAAAGGAAGGTCCCGGTCCGCTGGTGTCGTCGATCGCCGGCAAGGCGGCAGCCTTCCCGATCCCGGTGACGGTCATCCCGGATCTTCTGACCGACGAGGAAATCGACGCGCTCAGCTGAGCTGCGTCCCTTTGCGCCCTTGCGGGGGCGGAACGAAGATCATATATTCTTTTGAACTATTCTAAAGAGCCGGTTGAGGACCCATCCCGGCGAGACGGAGAAAAACATGTTCATCCAGACCGAAGCCACGCCGAACCCGGCCACGCTCAAGTTCCTGCCGGGCAAGGTCGTGCTGGAAAACGGCACTGCCGAGTTCCGCGACGAGGAAGAAGCCCGCGCCGGCTCGCCGCTTGCTGCCCGGCTGTTCTCGATCCCCGGCGTCAGCGGCGTCTATTTCGGCTACGACTTCATCACCGTCAGCAAGGACGGGCAGGAGTGGCAGCACCTGAAGCCCGCCATCCTCGGCTCGATCATGGAGCACTTCATGTCCGGCGCGCCGATCATGGCCGGTGCCGGCCGTGCCGAGCAACTGGATGAGGAAGACGAATTCTTCGAGCCCGGCGACGAGACCATTGTCGCCACCATCAAGGAATTGCTTGAAACCCGTGTTCGCCCGGCCGTTGCGCAGGACGGTGGCGACATCACCTTCCGCGGCTTCAAGGACGGCACGGTGTTCCTGAACATGAAGGGTGCCTGCTCGGGCTGCCCGTCGTCGACGGCGACCTTGAAGCATGGCGTGCAGAATCTGCTGCGTCACTTCGTTCCCGAGGTGGAAGCGGTCGAAGCCGTCTGATATCGCGATGGCGAACGGCTGCGCCCTTCGGGGCCGTGGCCGGTCTGTTTGTCGAGTAAGCGTGACCGCGATGCCATGGGGCGTCGCGGCAGAATGCGTCTGGAACTGCTGCAACTGAAATGATCGTCCTTGCCATCGACACCTCCGGGTCCGGCTGTTCCGCTGCCATCTATGACAGTGGCTCTGACGCCATTCTCGGACAATCCGGGGCCGATATCGGCCGTGGCCATGCCGAACGGCTGATGGAGTTCGTCGACGAGGCCCTCGCCAGCGCCGATCGCCCGATTGGCGATATCGATCGCATCGCCGTTACCATCGGCCCGGGATCGTTTACCGGCATTCGTGTCGGGGTCGCGACCGCGCGCGGTCTGGCGCTTGCGCTAGGCAAACCGGCAGTCGGCATTTCCTCACTTCACGTTCTTGCGGAGGAAGCCCGCGCCGCGGCGCCGGGCAAAGCGGTGCTGGTCGCCATCGACGCCAAGCGCGACGAAGTCTATGTCCAGGCGTTCGATGCGGCAGGCCAGGCCGTCACGGAGCCGGAAGCGCTCGCCGTCATGACCGCCCGCGACCGCTTTGCCGGTTTTGAGGGGGGCGTTGCCGGTTCGGGTGCCGAACTCCTGACCTCCGTGACACCGGTCAAGACCGCCGATCTTGTCGATATTGCAGTGGTCGCGCGGCTTGGAGCCGGCGCAGATCCAGCCTCGGCCAAGCCGAAGCCGCTATATCTTCGGGGGCCCGACGCCAAGCCGCAAGCGGGCTTCGCTGTGACCCGAGCCTAGACCCCGATGAGCTTCACCGACTACTTCACGCGCCGTGCCGAGTTCGACATCTTCCCGCTGGAGGAGCCTGATCTGATCGCCGCCGCCGGTCTGCATCGCCAGCGCTTCGCCTCTCCTTGGAGCGATGGTGAAATCCATGCCCTGCTGGTCCAGGACACGGTGTTCGGTTTCGTCGCCCGCCAGACCAACGGTTCGTTGCGGCCCGCCTTTGGCGGTTTCGTGCTGTCGCGCGCTGTTGCCGGCGAGGCCGAAATCCTGACGATCGGCGTCGATCCCCGTTATGCCCGCTCCGGTCTCGGCTGGCGGCTGATGCAGGCGGCGATGCGCGAAGCCTCCGTCAAGGGATCGGACACGCTCTTCCTCGAGGTGGACGAGACCAATCAGGCCGCGATCGGGCTTTACCGTAAGCTCGGCTTCCTCAAGGTCGGCGAACGCCGTGCCTATTACCAGGACAAGACAGGACAGCGCACCGCCGCGCTTGTCATGCGCCTCGATCTTCGCTAGTGCGAAGCCGACTGGTTTGGCACGTATCGGATGAGCCAAACCTTCGCACAACCATGCGGAGTGGTGCGTGAACGGCGCAGGAAATCCTTTTCGATGATCAATTGGCTGCGCATCGCCCTGTTCGCGCTGGTGCTGGCGCTGGCCTCGCTCGTGCTGATACCGGTGCAGATCGTCTGCCTGCGGCTGGACCTGAAGCCACGCCGCCTGTTGCCGCGCTACTGGCACCGCATGGCCTGCTACCTGCTCGGCATCAAGGTGCGAGTGCACGGCATACCGGACCGCCGGCGGCCCCTGCTTCTGTGCGCCAACCACGCCTCGTGGAAGGATATCCTGGTTTTGTCCTCAGTGGCCGATGTCGTCTTCGTCGCCAAGTCCGAGGTCAAGCAATGGCCGGTCTTCGGCGTTCTCGCACGGTTGCAGGCTTCGATCTTTGTCGTGCGGGAACAGAAGCGTGCAACGGGAAAACAGGTGAGCGAGATCGGTCAGCGGCTGGCCGGCGGCGAGATCGTCGTGCTCTTCCCGGAAGGCACGACCTCGGACGGCAACCGCCTGCTTGAGATCAAGACGTCGCTGTTCGGCGCTGCCGCCTCTGCCGTACCGCATTCGCCGACCGGCCTGGTTCACGTCCAGCCGGTGGCGATCTCCTACACCGGCATCCACGGAATGCCGATGGGACGCTTCAACCGGCCGATCGCCGCCTGGCCGGGCGATACCGGTCTTGCGCCCCATCTGCTCGGCATCCTGCGCGAAGGCGCGATCGAGGTGGATGTCGATTTCGGTGAGGCCGTGGACTACGACCATCACACCAACCGCAAGGAAGTCAGCCGCGTCATCGAGCAGCGCATCCGCTCGATGCTGTCGGATCGCCTGCGCGGGCGGGCCTGACGCCGCCAGCAACTCGAAAGCCGGGCAGCGAAAATACTTCAATTCCGGCCCGCTTTGCACTAAAGAACCGGCATGACCCAGGAAACAGCTCTTCTGACGACGCCCGCAGCGGGCGACGAACGCACGCCGGCCCGCAAGGTTTTCGTCAAGACCTACGGCTGTCAGATGAACGTCTACGATAGCGACCGCATGTCGGATGCGTTGACGCGTGACGGCTATGTCTCGACGGATGTGCTCGAGGATGCCGACTTCGTCCTGCTCAACACCTGTCACATCCGCGAGAAGGCGGCAGAAAAAGTCTATTCCGAGCTTGGCCGCCTGCGTGATCTGAAAAAGGCAAAGGCGCTCGAAGGCCGGGAGATGGTGATCGGCGTCGCCGGCTGTGTCGCGCAGGCCGAGGGCAACGAGATCCTGCGCCGCGCGCCGGCCGTCGACCTCGTCATCGGCCCGACCACCTACCACCGCCTGCCGGAAGCATTGAAGCGCGCCCGCAACGGCGAGCGAGTCGTCCAGACCGATTACGCGGTCGAAGACAAGTTCGAGCATCTGCCGGCACCCGACAAGGCCAGAACCCGGGCGCGCGGCGTCACGGCGTTTCTGACGGTGCAGGAAGGTTGCGACAAGTTCTGCACCTTCTGCGTCGTTCCCTATACGCGCGGCTCGGAGGTTTCCCGCCCCGTCGCCCAGATCCTGTCCGAGGCACAGAAGCTGGTCGAGGCCGGTGTGCGCGAAATCACGTTGCTCGGCCAGAACGTCAACGCCTGGCATGGTCTCGGCCCTGATGGTCGCGAGTGGGGCCTGGGTGATCTCCTGCAGTGTCTTGGCGACATCGAGGGGTTGGCACGGCTGCGTTATACGACCAGCCATCCGCGCGATATGGACGACAGCCTGATCGAGGCGCATCGCTCGATGCCGAAGCTGATGCCCTATCTGCACCTGCCGGTGCAGGCGGGCTCCGACCGCATCCTCAAGGCGATGAACCGGCGGCATACGGCAGCCGAGTATCTGGCGCTCATCGAGCGCATCCGCGCGGTGCAGCCCGACCTTGCCCTGTCGGGCGATTTCATCGTCGGCTTCCCCGGTGAAACCGACGAGGACTTCGAAGACACGATCCGGCTCATTGAAGCCGTGGGTTATGCACAGGCATTTTCGTTCAAATATTCGACCCGTCCGGGCACGCCGGGTGCCGACCTTGACGATCAGGTTCCGGAGGACGTCAAAGCCAAGCGTCTGGAAAGATTGCAGGCTTTGCTGTTTTCGCAGCAACGCGCCTTTGCCGAATCCTGTGTCGGGCGCGAGATCGACCTGCTTCTGGAGAAGCCCGGCCGCATGCCCGGGCAGCTCGTCGGCCGTTCCCCCTGGCTTCAGCCTGTGAATGTTGATGCAAAAGCATCGCAAATCGGTGACATTATCAAGGTGCGAATCATCAAGGCAGGAAACAACAGTCTGTTTGCCGAGATGATCGGGTAAGGACCGAAAACAGGAGCCTGAACCGCTTGAACGGACACGAACTGATCTCTTCATCATCGCGCCAGTCGAAAACAACTGCGACAGACGCCAATCACTTCGTGCTCACATTTGAGAACAACCGGTTCGCCAGCGAACTCTTCGGGCAGTTCGACCAGAACCTGAAGCTCCTGGAGGAGCGGCTCCGGATCGAAGCGCATCCACGCGGCAATTCCGTTGCGATCTCAGGCGATGTCGTCGCCACCAATCAGGCCCGTCGCGCACTCGATTTTCTCTACGGACGGTTGCAGAGCGGCGGATCGATCGATACGTCGGATGTGGAGGGTGCGATCCGGATGGCGGTCGCTGCCGATGATCAGCTACAATTGCCGACCATGGAGAAAAAAGCCAAATTGACGATGGCGCAGATTTCAACGCGCAAGAAGACGATCGTTGCCCGCACACCGACGCAGGATGCCTATATCCGCGCGCTGGAGCGCTCCGAGCTCGTCTTCGGCGTCGGTCCGGCCGGTACCGGCAAGACCTACCTTGCGGTTGCCCACGCGGCCCAGTTGCTTGAGCGTGGCGCCGTCGACCGCATCGTGCTCTCCCGTCCGGCCGTCGAAGCCGGCGAGCGCCTCGGCTTCCTGCCGGGCGACATGAAAGAGAAGGTCGATCCTTATCTCAGGCCGCTATACGATGCGCTCTACGACATGATGCCGGGCGACAAGGTGGAGCGTGCCATCACGGCGGGCGTCATCGAAATCGCGCCGCTTGCCTTCATGCGTGGTCGCACGCTCGGCAATGCCGCCGTCATCCTCGACGAGGCGCAGAACACCACGTCGATGCAGATGAAGATGTTCCTGACCCGTCTCGGCGAAAACGGCCGGATGATCGTGACGGGTGACCCAAGCCAGGTTGACCTGCCGCGCGGCGTCAAGTCGGGCCTGGTCGAGGCCCTGCAGATCCTGCGCGGCGTCGAAGGCGTTTCGGAAATCCGTTTCAAGGACGTCGATGTCGTGCGCCACCCGATGGTCGCACGTATCGTCAGGGCCTACGAAGCCCAGACGGCCGTGCACGATGAAAGCGAGCAGGGCGACCGCCGATAGCGGTCGTCGCAATCATGAGTGCATTGGATATCCAGATCAGCGTCGAAGAGGGCAATTGGCCCGACGAAGACACGCTTCTCGCTTTTTCGTCGCCGGTGCTTGAGGCCGCGGCCGCCTTCCTGAAGGCGGAAGAAGGCCAGCCATTCCCGAAGATGCAGCCCGAGTTGTCGCTGGTTTTCACCGACGACGCCTCCATTCGCACGATCAATGCGGAGTGGCGCAGCCAGGACAAGCCGACCAATGTTCTATCCTTTCCGGCGTTCCCGGTAACGCCCGGCAAGATGCCGGGACCGATGCTCGGCGACATCATCGTGGCACGCGAGACGCTGGAGCGCGAAGCGGCGGATCTTGAAAAAACCTTCGACGCGCATCTGACGCATCTTCTCGTGCATGGATTCCTGCATCTTTTCGGTTATGATCATATGGTAGATGATGAAGCCGAAAGAATGGAAAGCCTGGAGACTCGCATTTTAGCGCGTCTTGGCTTATCTGATCCCTACGGGGACCGATCCCCGGATTAACAGTTTGGACCAATGAGCGACTTTAAAACACAGCCCGTCGCAATGGCGACCGAGGAGGCCGATGCCTCCGGAGAGGCGGAGGCGGGCAGTAGTAGCACCGCCACTCGACAAGAGGGCACCAAATCCACATCGTCCTTCTGGAGCCGGGCCGCGCGCATTTTGCGTGGCGCCAATCCTTCGAGCCTCCGCGAGGACCTCGCCGACGCACTGCTGACGGATGCCGACAGCAACACGGCATTTTCGCCCGAAGAGCGGGCGATGCTCAACAACATCCTGCGCTTCCGCGAAGTGCGCGTCGAAGACGTGATGGTTCCGCGTGCCGATATTGAGGCCGTCGACCAGAGCATCACCATCGGCGAGCTGATGGTGATCTTCGAGGAGTCCGGCCGCTCGCGCATGCCGGTCTACAATGAAGGCCTCGATGATCCGCGCGGCATGGTGCATATTCGCGACCTGCTCGCCTATGTGACCAAGCAGGCCCGCAACCGCCGTCGCAACGGCAAGGCGCAGACCGTTGCTGCGTCGGCTTCCGCCGAGAAGGCGCCGCGATCGCCGAAGGCGACCTTCGATCTGTCGCGCGTCGATCTTGGCAAGTCTCTGGAAGAGGCAGGCATTATCCGCCAGCTCCTGTTCGTGCCGCCGTCGATGCTGGCGTCGGACCTGATGCAGCGCATGCAGGCCGCCCGTATCCAGATGGCGCTCGTCATCGACGAATATGGCGGCACTGATGGTCTCGTTTCGCTCGAAGACATCGTCGAGATGGTCGTCGGCGACATCGAGGACGAGCACGACGATGACGAGGTCATGTTCGCCAAGACCTCCGAGGATATCTTCGTCGCCGATGCCCGCGTCGAACTGGAGGAGATCGCCGAGGCGATCGGCTCCGATTTCGACGTGCGCGAACAGCTTGAAGATGTCGATACGCTCGGCGGCCTGATCTTCGCGTCGCTTGGGCGCATTCCGGTCCGGGGCGAGGTGGTGCAGGCCCTGCCGGGCTTCGAGTTCCAGATCCTTGATGCCGATCCTCGACGCGTCAAGCGCGTGCGCATCATGCGCAAGCGTCCGCCGGCCCGTCGCCGCGTGGTGCGCCCCGAAGGCGAGTTGTCTCAGGAGCAACTGTCCGCCAATCGCGGCAACGGCACCGAGCCGCAGCAAGCCTCGGCCAGCGAACAATAGCCTTCTTCACAAAATGCATTCCCCGCGAAGCTCTCGATCTCGAACTTCGCTGGGAACGGCAACCGGTCATCGACCGGTGATGTCCCGTTTGCGCATCAAATTCGAAGCCTGGTGCTGCAATGGGGACAAGCAGCCACTTTTTTGGAACACTGCCGGCAACTGATTCGGTTGTTCTTCCCGCGCAGCGTCCGTGTTCTGCGGCCTGCGCCAACAGGAGGCTGTATGGAAAGACTGGCTGGCAGGATCATGCTTCTATCGGGCGCGCCCCGGCTATTTCTGGCATTTGTCGCGGGGCTCCTGGCTGTTCTGACACAGCCGCCGTTCGGCATCTTTGCGGCCGCCTTTCTCTCCTTTCCGATCCTGGTCTGGCTGCTCGACGGCGCGACCGGTCACCCGGATGGCGGTTTGATCCGCCGGCTTTGGCCGGCAGTGTCGATCGGATGGGCCTTTGGCTTCGGCTACTTCCTCGGAGGGCTGTGGTGGCTTGGGAACGCGCTGCTGGTGGAGGCGGACAGCTTCGCCTGGGCGCTGCCGCTCGCGGTGGTCGGCCTTCCGGCCTGCCTTGCCGTGTTCTACGCACTCGCAACCCTGATTGCCCGCATCCTGTGGTCGGATGGCGTGGGGAGGATCGCGGCGTTGGCATTGGGCTTCGGCCTGGCCGAATGGTTGCGCTCATTCATCTTTACCGGCTTTCCCTGGAACGCCATCGGCTATGCGGCGATGCCGATGCCATTGATGATGCAGTCGGCCAGCGTGGTCAGCCTCGCGACCATCAACATGCTGGCGGTATTCGTCTTCGCGGCCCCGGCCCTTGCCGGGACGGGCAAGGGTGGCCGGATTGGTCTCAGCCTTGCCGTCGCACTCTGTGCCGCCCATATCGGCTTCGGATTTTATCGGCTTGCGCTGCCGGCGCCGGCCGGGCCGGACCAGCCGCTTGCCGTTCGTCTCGTCCAGCCGGTGATCGATCAGGCAAAGAAGCTCGATGATAGCGAGCGCGGCGCGATCTTCGAGGAACATCTCGCCTTGACCGCGGTGCCCGCCGAAGGCGGCGCCAGGAAGCCCGACATCGTCGTCTGGCCGGAAACCTCGATCCCGTTCGTCCTCACCGACAGCCCCGATGCGCTCGCACGCATTGCCGAAGTCCTCGATGACCAGCAGATCCTCATTGCCGGCGCGGTGCGCGCGGAAGACGCAGGCGCCGGCCTGCCGCCACGCTATTACAACTCGATCTACGTCATCGACGGGCGTGGCCAGATCATCGGCGCCGCCGACAAGGTGCACCTCGTTCCCTTTGGCGAATACCTTCCGTTCGAAGATCTGCTGACATCCTGGGGCTTAAGCTCGGTTGCAGCCGCCATGCCGGGCGGCTTCTCGGCCGCCAAGACCCGCTCCCTGTTGACCCTGCCGGGTGGGCGCACCTTCTACCCGCTCATCTGCTACGAGGCGATCTTCCCCGGTGAGATCGGCGCGGATGCGCGCGGCGCCGACGCACTGCTCAACATCACCAATGACGCCTGGTTCGGCGACACGCCGGGCCCGCGCCAGCACTTCCATCAGGCACAGTTGCGTGCAGTGGAATCAGGAATACCCCTTATCCGTGCAGCCAATAATGGTATATCAGCAATTGTTGATGCACGTGGGGTTTTAGTGGTAGGATTAGCCTACAATTATAGGGGAGTGGTCGACACAATTCTGCCGGGAAGGCTTCCTACGCCCACGAATGAGGTCATACGTAGCCGAATTTTCGGGTTGTGCGCAATCTTCCTCCTGTTGGTTGCAGTCTTCTCGCGTGTTAGTTTTAATATTAGGAAGAATTGACCTAAAACCCCTAAAATTGCATAGTGGTCCGCACCATCGGTTTATGCTGTGGCGACACTTTTGTCTTCACCGTTGCGGTTGCAGCGGTGTGCGGTGTCCTCATGTCAGTCCGTGGATGATTGAAACAGCGTGTTTAGGAACGCAGATATGATGGAAAACAAGAAGAAGCCGAACCCGATCGACATCCACGTCGGTAGCCGGATTCGTCTTCGCCGCACGATGCTTGGCATGAGCCAGGAAAAGCTGGGCGAAAGCCTGGGCATCACGTTTCAGCAGATCCAGAAGTATGAAAAAGGCACGAACCGCGTTGGTGCCAGCCGGTTGCAGAACATTTCCGGCATCCTGAATGTCCCTGTTTCCTTCTTCTTCGAAGATGCTCCCGGTGAAAACACCAGCGCTTCCGGCCTGGCCGAAGCCTCGAGCTCGAACTACGTCGTCGACTTCCTCTCTTCCTCGGAAGGGCTTCAGCTCAATCGTGCTTTCGTCAAGATCACCGATCCCAAGGTGCGTCGCAAGCTCGTCGATCTCGTCAAGGCGCTGGCTGCGGAAGCAGAGAGCGAATAGTCCCAAAACCCATCGGAATTGGAAAACAAAGCGGCCATTAGTGCCGCTTTTTTCTTGCCCGCCGTTTCCCTCTGATATTCGAAGTGATTGGCGCCGTTGTCGATATAAAGATATATTTATGTCGTTGTTCGCTTGTTTTTCGGGCGTAAAACCACTAACACGATGCCAGCGCTTTATCTTCTTGAGGGGAATTCCCGCATGCGTTCAAACTACCTGTTCACGAGTGAATCCGTGGCCGAAGGCCATCCGGACAAAGTATGTGACCGTATCTCCGACGAGATCGTCGATCTGGTCTACCGTGAAGCTGCCAAGACCGGTGTCGATCCCTGGGGCGTACGCATTGCCTGCGAAACGCTGGCAACGACGAACCGCGTCGTGATCGCCGGCGAAGTCCGTCTGCCGCCGAGCCTTCTGAAGAAGGACAAGAACGGCAACGACGTCATCAACCCCTCGAAGTTCAAGTCTGCCGCGCGCAAGGCGATCCGCGACATCGGCTACGAGCAGGACGGTTTCCACTGGAAGACGGCGAAAATCGACGTTCTCCTCCACTTCCAGTCCGCACATATTGCTCAAGGCGTCGACAACGCGTCTGACAAGCAGGGCGAAGAAGGTGCCGGCGACCAGGGCATCATGTTCGGTTACGCCTGCCGCGAAACCTCGGAACTGATGCCGGCGCCGCTGTATTATTCGCACCGCATCCTGCATCTGCTCGCCGCAGCCCGCAAGAAGGGCGACGGCGAAGTCGCAAAGCTTGGCCCTGATGCCAAGAGCCAGGTCACCGTCCGCTACGTCGACGGCAAGCCGGCGGAAGTCGTCTCGATCGTTCTGTCCACCCAGCATCTCGACGAGAGCTGGGATTCGGCCAAGGTTCGTGCGGTCGTCGAGCCCTACATCCGCGAAGCGCTCGACGATCTGAAGATCGCCGCCGATTGCACCTGGTACATCAACCCGACCGGCAAGTTCGTCATCGGCGGCCCGGATGGTGACGCCGGCCTGACCGGCCGCAAGATCATCGTCGACACCTATGGTGGTGCCGCTCCGCATGGCGGCGGCGCCTTCTCGGGCAAGGACACGACCAAGGTCGACCGTTCGGCTGCCTATGCAGCCCGCTATCTTGCCAAGAACGTCGTTGCTGCCGGTCTTTCCGATCGCTGCACGATCCAGCTGTCCTACGCCATCGGCGTCGCGCAGCCGCTCTCGGTCTATGTCGACCTGCACGGCACTGGCAAGGTCTCCGAGGACCAGGTGGAAGATGCGATCCGCAAGACGATGGATCTGTCGCCGACCGGCATCCGTCGCCACCTCGATCTCAACAAGCCGATCTACGCCAAGACTGCGGCCTATGGCCACTTTGGGCGCAAGGCCGGCCGTGACGGCTCGTTCTCCTGGGAGAAGCTTGATCTGGTCAAGCCGCTCAAGGAAGCCATCGGGGCTTGACGCTTCGACATTTGCCGGACACAGAACGTCCGGCCGCTAAAGCTGAAAGGCGGATGCCCCCGAAAGGGGTGTCCGCCTTGCTCGTTGAAGGAAGATTGTCATGACTGAACCGCGCCGCAGCCGCGCTACGGAAGCCTTCTTCGGACGCCGCAAGGGCAAGCCCTTGCGCGAGCGCCAGGCGGCCCATCTCGAAACCATCCTGCCGAAACTGAAGCTCGATCTCGGTGCGGCCGCGCCGCAGGACATGAAGTCGCTCTTTCCCGTGCCGATCGATCGCATTCGGTTGGAGATCGGCTTTGGCGGCGGCGAGCATCTCATCCACCGTGCGGCGGAAAACCCCTCGACCGGTTTCATCGGTGTCGAGCCTTTCGTCAATTCCATGGCGAAGTTGATCGGGCAGATCGAGGAGAAGGGTGTCTCCAACATTCGTCTCTACAATGACGACGCCACGCAGGTGCTGGACTGGATGCCGGAGGCCTGTGTCGACCAGATCGACCTGCTCTATCCGGATCCATGGCCCAAGCGCAAACACTGGAAGCGGCGTTTCGTCTCAGCCGTCAATCTCGACCGCTTCGCCCGCGTGTTGAAGCCGGGCGGTCACTTCTGCTTTGCGTCCGATATCGATACCTACGTCAACTGGACGCTGCTACATTGCCGCGACCATGCCGCCTTCGAATGGACGGCGGAGCAGGCTTCGGACTGGTTGACGCCGTTCGATGGCTGGCCGAGCACGCGCTACGAGGCCAAGGCACGCAGGGAAGGGCGGAGTTCCGCCTATCTGACGTTCCGCCGCGTGTAAGCGACGGCTTCTCTCAGAAATCATGCCGCAACCTGAAAGCGTCCGTTGCGCGTCAGACCTGACGCGCGGCGCTTTTGCATTCCCATGGCGAAGCGTCGCCGCGGTTGACGGTCAATGCAGGCTGACAGTCCGCAATTCGTCCTCAGCCGCCTTGTAGAAGGTGCTGGAGCGGTTGTCGGTCAAAAGGATCGGTGTGCCGTCGGCACCGAACAGGGCCCACAGATCGATGCCCGGTCCCATTTCCGGTGCTTCCGGGAAGCAACGGGAAACCTCTTCCGACCGCATCTTTCTGATATAGCCGACTTCGCCCTCGCCGAGATGTGCGAGGTCGTTCATGGACAATGACGAGGTGATGGCTTTCAGTCCCATGGTGGTACTCCGTGGTCGCCGGCCAGGGGAAAATCCCGCCGGTTATCCTACTCTGGGACTGAAATGTTAATTTTCTTTACCATACGCACCGGTTCCGGACGAACGAGATCGACCGAAAGCAGGCCGTTGCGCAATTCGGCGCCGAGAACCTTCATGCCGTCGGCAAGCACGAATGTGCGTTGAAACTGCCGGGCGGCAATGCCGCGGTGCAGGTATTCGCGATCGCCGGTATCGACCTGGCGGCCACGAATGACGAGTTGGTTTTCTTCGGTTGTGACGTCGAGATCGTCTTCGGAAAAACCGGCGACAGCAAGGGTAATGCGCAAACGCTCTGGCGCGTCGACCGAATCGTCGCCGCGGATGCGTTCGATATTGTAGGGGGGATACCCGTCATTTCCCTTGGCAATACGCTCGAGGGTCTTTTCCATCGTGTCGAAACCCAGCAGCAGTGGGCTCGTGAAAGGCGTAATTCGGCTCATTCCCAAGTCCTTGTAAGATCAAGCGACCATTAACCGGACCTGCCAAGCAGCATCCTTCCCTTAATATGGTAGCTGTGCGCAATGAGCGCAAGCCGCTTGCCTCCGGCGTGCACGCAAATCATAGTCCGCAGCGCGAGAATCCCAAGGAGGAACACAAGCGTGCCTGTGCCGAGAAAAATAATCATAGACACTGATCCCGGGCAGGACGATGCCGCCGCCATCATGCTCGCTTTCGGCAGTCCGGAAGAGATCGACCTCCTGGGGATCACGACCGTAGCCGGCAATGTTCCCCTGGCAATGACGGCGCGCAATGCCCGCATCATCTGCGAACTGTGCAACAGGACCGAGGTCAAGGTCTTTTCCGGTGCCGACCGGCCGATCGCCCGGCCGCTGGTGACTGCCGAACACGTGCACGGCAAGACCGGCCTCGACGGCCCCACGCTCGACGAGCCGACGATGGCGCTCGAGGCGCAGCATGGCGTCGATTTCATCATCGAGACGCTGCGTGCCGAGGCGCCGGGTACGGTCACGCTCTGCACGCTCGGTCCGCTGACCAACGTCGCGCTCGCGCTTCAGAAGGCGCACGACATCGCGCCGAAGGTGCGCGAACTGGTGATGATGGGCGGTGGCTTCTTTGAGGGTGGCAACATCACGCCGGCCGCCGAATTCAACATCTATGTCGACCCGGAAGCCGCCGACATCGTCTTCCGGTCGGGCATTCCGATCGTCATGATGCCGCTCGACGTGACCCACCGCGTGCTGACGCACAAGGCGCGCGTGGCAAAGATCCGCGAGATTGGCAGCGCACCGGCCATCGCCATGGCCGAGATGCTGGAGTTCTTCGAGCGGTTCGATATCGAGAAATACGGCACCGATGGCGGCCCGCTGCACGACCCGACCGTGATCGCTTATCTCCTGAGGCCGGAGCTTTTCACCGGGCGTGACTGCAATGTCGAGATCGAGGTTCAGTCGCCGCTGACGACGGGCATGACCGTGGTCGACTGGTGGCAGGTGACGGGCCGCAAACACAATGCCAAGGTCATGCGCCACATCGATGACCAGGGCTTCTTCGATCTGTTGACGGAGCGACTGGCACGCATCTGATCGTTGCAAGCCGGGACTACAAATGAAAACGGCGCCCCGAGAGGCGCCGTTTTGCATTTCATGGGTTCTGGATCAGAACTCTTCCCAATTGTCCTGGGCGAGCGCATTGGCGCCGGAGGTCTGTGTCAGCACGCGCTGTGTCGATGGCGTGTAGCCGGCACGCGCCGGGCTTGAGGCCGGACGGGCTTCGCGGGCAGGGGCAGGCGCCGGTGTCGGGCGTTCCGCCGTGCGCATGCGCTCGGCCGTGCCACGCAGCATCTCCGCCGAGCTTGGCTGAGCCGTGGTTCCCGAGCGTTGTGCAACGCGGAAGCGGGCGACCAGCGTGCTGAGCGCGCGTGCTTCTTCGTTCAGTGCCATGCCGGCGGCGGTGGTTTCTTCCACCATGGCGGCGTTCTGCTGGGTCACCTGGTCCATCTGGTTGACGGCCGAGTTGATTTCCTTGAGGCCGACGGCCTGCTCGGAAGCAGAGCTCGAGATCTGGCGGATCAGGCCGTTGATCTGCACCACCTGTTCGGCGATCTTTTCAAGCGCGCCACCGGCGCGACCGACGAGGTCAACGCCTTCGCGCACCTGGCCGGCCGAGGTGTTGATCAGCGTCTTGATCTCCTTGGCGGCGTTTGCCGAGCGCTGAGCCAGTTCGCGGACTTCCTGGGCGACGACGGCAAAACCCTTGCCGGCATCGCCGGCGCGGGCTGCTTCGACGCCGGCGTTGAGCGCCAGCAGGTTGGTCTGGAAGGCGATCTCGTCGATGACGCCGATGATGCGGCTGACCTCGTGCGACGACTGCTCGATGCCCTTCATCGCGGCGATCGCCTTCTGCACGACTTCGCCGGACTGCCCGGCATCGCTGCTGGCGACGTCCACCGACTTTGCGGCGACCTTGGCGTTTTCGGCGCTGGCGTTGACCTGCGAGGTCAGCTCGTCGAGGGCTGCTGCCGTCTCTTCGAGGCTTGCCGCCTGCTGTTCGGTGCGGTGCGACAGGTCGTTGGCGGCACTGCTGATCTCGCTGGTGCCGTTGCCGATGTTGACGACCGAGTGGTTGACGGTGCGGATCGTCTCTTCGAGGCTATCCATCGTCGCGTTGAAGTCGCGCTTCAGCTGGGCATATTCACCGGGGAATTCGTCGGTGATGCGGAAGGCGAGATCGCCGGAGGAGAGGTGGGACAGACCCTTGCCGAGGCGGGCGACGATGTCGCGCTGAAGGGCGCTGGACGAGGCCCGCTCCGTCTCGGAACGGCTGCGCTCATGCTCGGCCTGCTCACGTTCGTGGCGGGCTTCGCCCTCGAGGCGCTTGGTGTCGGCCAGCTGGTGGCGGAAGCCTTCGAGCGCCTTTGCGACCTGACCCGTCTCGTCGGAGCGGTCCTGGCCGGTGATCGAATTGCCGTAGTCGCCGTTGCTGAGGTTGCGGACATCCTTGACGAGGCCTGCAAGCGGCTTCTGAACGAAGCCACGGACAGCGAAGTAAAGGCCGAAAAGCACCGCGGCGAGGACGACGAGGCCGCCGATGATCATCATGTAGGTCTGGTCACGGACCGGAGCGTTGATCGCGCTGCGCGGTACGTCGACGAGTACGATCCAGCTGGCGTTCACGCCGGATAGGGCAAAGGGATAGACGACGCGATCGAACGGTTCGTTGCCGTCATAGGACAGGTTCTTGATGACGCCCGACGCGCCGGAGGCCAGCGCCTTCTTGACGATCTCGTTGCCTTCGCCGTCATATTCCTTGAGCAGCAGGTCCGGAATCGGGGCCACCAGCCACTTGCCGGATTCAGAAAGCAGGTAGACGCGGCCGGTATCAAACGGCTTCAGCTTGGAAAGGCCGTCGGCCAGCGATGCAAGCGAAATGTCGACGCCGGAGACGCCGATCAGCTTGCCGTTGGACATGACGGGGTAAGCGATCGAGCTCATCGCGGTGGGCACGTCAGTGTCCTGCGCGGTGTAGGGCGGCGTGATCGCGCCCTTGCCGCTCTTTGCCGCAAGGCTGTACCATTCCGCATTGTAGTCCGCGCCGAAGGTCGAGAACTGGATCTCGTTGTTGCGATTTTTCGACCAATAGGGAGCGAAGATGCCTTCCTTGTTGGCGCCCAGCTCCTTGTTGTCGGCGATTTCCTCCTTGCGGCCGTCGAAGGCCTTGGGCTCTTCGGCAAACCAGCTGCCGAAGGCAAAGGGGTTCTGCTCGACATTGGCCCTGAGGATGTTGATCACACCGGCGCGTTCCATCGATTTTTCCGCATGGGCGCGGCCAAGAATGCCGGCCATCGAACGCGACGCGCTTGCAAGCTCGCCGATGCCGCCGGCGATATCAGAGGCAATGGCTTTTGCCTCGCCGCTTGCCTGATCGAGCACCAGCGTTTCGACGCGGTCCTGTGTCTGGGAGATGAGAACGAAGTTCGAGGCGAGCAACACGAGCGCGATCGTGCCGCCTGTCACCGCGATCAGCTTGGTCGCCAGCGATTTGGCTTGGAACTTGAACATGAAATCCTCACGTGCTGGGAGGTCCGCAGGCGCAAACCTGCGGCGAACGCATTTCACAATGTGGGTGAAACTCCATCATGGAGCGCCAGATGCCGACCGGCATATTGGAGGCTGCCCATTCCCCAGGGGAAATGGCTTTCTCAGGGTCTTGAATAGACGAGCAAATCTTAAGATAGGGCCAACGCGATGGCTAATTCATGCCCCGCTCATGGAGAATCTGCGCCCAGAGTTTCGCCTCCGCGACATAGACTGTCCGGATTGCGCAAAGGCCGATAATGCGGTGGTTTCAAGCGCTTCTGGTGCTGCGGATCACGCATTATGCACGAGCGCTCCGCTCGATAGAGACAGTGTGCATGCGTCGTGCGAAACAGTTTCCTCACGACGCGTGGTAATTCAAGTCGGCCAAGACTGCGCAACCATTCTTGACCGGGTCGCACTAAAGCGCGTCGCGATCTTTCAGATACGCTTGGCGCGCTTTAAGTTCTTGTTTTTGCGCCTGTCGTTATCGCAAAACCGCGGCACACTTTTGCGCCATGCTTTAGGGAAACGGGCGCTTGACGTGCGGTCGGCGAGTGATCGCGCCGCACGTCAAGATGGAAGTGGCGTCCTCAGATGCGCGGTTCCACCTCGGAGGCAAGCGGGATCGAGGGCTGGGCGCCACGCTTGAGGCAGGCGAGCGATCCGGCAACGGCGGCACGACGGAGCGCGTCGGGAAAGGCGAGCTTTTCGTCAAGGCTTGCGGCGAGATAACCGCAGAACGTGTCGCCGGCGCCGACGGTGTCGACCGGATCGATCTTCAGGCCACGGGCGCGATGGACCTCGCCCGCGTGCACGGCGACGACGCCTTCGGCACCCAGCGTGACAATAACGGTGTGACCGGTTTCGGCGTGCAGCGTCTTCATCGCCTCTTCCCGTTCAGTGCTTCCGATGCCGGTCTTGCCGGCCAGAAGTTCGAACTCCGTTTCGTTGGCGATGACGATATCGGCCAGTCGACCGAGGCGGGCCGCTTCCGGGGTTAGGGGCGCGATGTTGATCACCGAGCGAATGCCCTTGCGCCGTGCCTCGGCGAGCGCCTTTTCCACCGATGCGGCCGGGATTTCCAGCTGCAGCATCAAGGTGTCGCCGGCGTGCATGCCGTCGACGGCGGCAACGGCATCGGCTTCGTTGACGGTCGCGTTGGCGCTGGCGACGACGACGATGACATTCTCGCCGTCACCGCCGACGAGAATGTGGGCCGTGCCTGTCGGCTCGTCCACCGTTTTGGTCAACGACAGGTCGGCGCCAGCTTCCTTCAGCAGTTCGAGCGCGCCATCGGCAAAGCTGTCCGAGCCGACGGCGCCGGCCATGTGGACGATGGCGCCGGCGCGGCGGGCGGCCAGCGCCTGGTTAGCGCCCTTGCCGCCGGCCGCTGTCGAAAAGCCCGAGCCGGCAACGGTTTCACCCGGCTTCGGCAGGCGCGCGGTCGTGGCGATCAGGTCCATGTTGATAGACCCAAATACAGTGATCATGTGAAGATGTCCCGTCGATTTGCTGATTTTGGCCGGAGAGTGCCCGAGACCGTCAGTCCTCGTCAACCACCCTGAGGCGCAATTGCCCGACGCGATTGTCGACTGCATGACGTGGTTCGTCGTCCGGCCGACCGGCGCCATCGGCCTGAAGTTCCAGCGCCTCGATCTTGGCACCGCGGCGCGCAAGCTTGCCCGAAGAGATGAGGATCTCCTCGACATCCTTCTGGCTCATGGCAAAGTGGCCCTGCAATTTGCGAACCCGTTCATCGAGGCGCGTCAGGTCCTCCATCAGTCGCGCGACCTCGCCCTGGATGAGATGCGCCTGCTCGCGCATGCGGGCGTCCCGCAGGATCGACTGGATAACCTGGATCGACAACAGCAGCAGCGATGGCGAGACGATGACGATGCGCTGCCGGTGCGCTTTCTGGACGATCGCTTCGAAGTGCTCGTGGATCTCGGCGAAGATCGATTCGGAGGGAACGAAGAGGAAAGCCGTCTCCTGCGTCTCACCGGGGATCAGGTATTTGCTGGCGATATCGCGGACATGCACCTCCATGTCGCGGCGGAAGAGCTGCACCATCTGCTGGCGCCGTTCCGGGGTGGCCGCGTCGCGCATGCCGTTCCAGGCTTCGAGCGGAAATTTCGCGTCGATCACCAGCGGCGGCTGGTCGTTGGGCATGCGGATGGTGCAATCCGGGCGGGCACCGTTGGAAAGCGTCGTCTGGAAGGCAAAGGCCCCCATCGGCAGGCCGTCGGCGACGATCGTTTCCATGCGTGACTGGCCGAAGGCGCCGCGCGTCTGCTTGTTCGTAAGGATCGCCTGCAGCCCGGCCATGTCCTTCGCCAGCGACTGGATGTTGTTCTGGGCAGTGTCGATGACGGCAAGCCGCTCCTGCAATCGCCGCAGGTTCTCGTGCGTTGCCTTGGTCTGCTCGCTGATCGAGGTGCCGATCCTGTGGGTCATGCCGTCGATGCGCTGGCTCAGCGTCTGGTTTAGTTCCGCCTGGCGGGTGCCGAAAACGTCGGCCATGGCGGCAATGCGACCCTGCATTTCCGCTTGTGCCGCCAGAAGCATGGCCATCTGTTCGTGACGCTCGTCGTCACCTGCCCGACGCCGCCGCGAAACGGACATCAGCACGAAGCCGACGGCCAGCACGGCCAAAAGCATGCCGAAGTGAACGACGGTGACCGGCACGGTGCCGATGAGAAAGACGGGCTGATCGAAAGAAATGGGCGCAGGTTCCATGCGGCGAGCCTAACAGATTCTCTTTTGAAGGCCAGATCAAAACAAGAACATTTGCGCCGAGCGGTTAACGAGATCCGGGCATTCGCACTGAGCACTCAAGAGTGCGCGCCAATTTTCTTGCACCGGCAAGGAAAGATCGGTTATGGGAGCGATATGACGATCAAGCCACTCATCATCCTCCCCGATCCTGTCCTGCGTCAGGTCTCGACCCCGATCGAAACCATCGACGCCGACATCCGTCGCCTGGCCGACGACATGCTCGAGACCATGTATGACGCCCCCGGCATCGGGCTCGCCGCCATCCAGATCGGCGTGGCGAAGCGCATGTTGGTGCTCGACGTCTCCAAGGAAGGCGACGAGAAAACGCCACACGTCTTCATCAATCCCGAAATCGTCGCTTCGTCCGACGAGTACTCGGTTTATGAGGAAGGCTGCCTCTCCATTCCGGACTACTACGCAGAAGTCGAGCGTCCGGCCGAAGTGACCGTCAAGCATCTCGATCGTGACGGCAAGGAACAGATCGTCAAGGCCGATGGCTTGCTTGCGACCTGCCTGCAGCACGAGATCGATCATCTGAACGGCGTGCTGTTCATCGACCACATCTCCAAGCTCAAGCGCGACATGGTGATCCGCCGGTTCACCAAGGCCGCCAAGACCCGCGGCGCCAAGGCGATCTGACCCCCGAGCAAAGCGCGGCAGCAGCGCTTTGTCATTGAAGGGCTTGATTTGAGGCGCGTAAACCCGTTTGAAGGGGCCTGATTTCAAACGGTCGGAGTACGCGCCTTGTCGCTTCGCATCATCTTCATGGGAACGCCGGAATTTTCCGTGCCGACGCTCGCAGCACTTGCCGGCGCCGGTCACGAGATCGTCGCCGTCTATACCCAGCCGCCCAGGCCCGGCGGCCGCCGCGGGCTCGATATGCAGAAGTCGCCCGTACACCAGGCAGCCGAATTGCTCGGCATTCCCGTGCTGACGCCTGTCAATTTCAAGGACGAGGCCGACCGCCAGACCTTCCGCGAGTTCGATGCGGATGTCGCCGTCGTCGTTGCCTATGGCCTGCTCCTGCCCGAAGCGATCCTGACCGGAACGCGGCTCGGCTGCTACAATGGCCACGCCTCCCTGCTTCCGCGCTGGCGCGGTGCGGCTCCGATCCAGCGCGCCATCATGGCCGGAGACCATGAGACCGGCATGATGGTGATGAAGATGGACAAGGGGCTCGACACCGGCCCGGTCGCGCTCACGAAGGCGGTGCAGATCGGCGAGACGATGACATCAGGCGAGCTGCACGACAAGCTGATGCAGGTCGGCGCCAGCCTGATGAAGGAGGCGATCGGCAAGCTTGAGGCCGACGATCTGCCGCTGACCGAGCAGGCGGAAGAAGGCGTTGTCTACGCCCAAAAGATCAGCAAGGCCGAGACCCGCATCGATTTCAGCAAGAGCGCACGCCAAGTGCACGACCACATTCGCGGTCTGTCGCCCTTTCCGGGCGCCTGGTTCGAGCTGGAGATCGCCGGCAAGCCGGAGCGCGTCAAGGTTCTGAATTCCGAGCGTGTGGCGGGCGAAGGGCCCGCCGGCACCGTTATCGACGACAGCCTGACCATTGCCTGCGGCGAAGGGGCCGTGCGGCCGACGCGGCTGCAGCGGGCCGGCGGCAAGGCGCTTGATCTCGCCGACTTCCTGCGCGGCACACCCGTCGTCGCCGGCACGAGGGTCGGCTGATGCCGCGTTTTCGGCTGACCGTCGAGTATGACGGCTCTGATTATGTCGGCTGGCAGCGGCAGGATAACGGCGCCTCCGTCCAGGGCGCGATCGAAAAGGCGATCCTGTCCCTGACCGGTGAAACCGTCTCGATCCGCGGCGCCGGGCGCACCGATTCCGGCGTGCATGCCGTCGGCCAGGTGGCGCATGCGGACCTGACGCGCCAGTGGAAACCGCACACGCTGCGCAATGCGCTGAACGCCCATCTCGGCATGGCCGGCGAGGGTGTCTCGATCCTCGATGCCCAGGAGGTGACGGACGCCTTCGACGCGCGGTTTTCGGCGCTGCGCCGCCACTACCTCTACCGCATCATCTGCCGGCCGTCGCGGCTGGCGCTGGAGGCAAAACGCGCCTGGTGGGTGACGAAGCCGCTCGATCACGAGGCGATGCATGAGGGCGCGCAGCGGCTTATCGGCCATCACGACTTCACCACCTTCCGCTCGGTCCATTGTCAGGCGACAAGTCCGATGCGCACGCTCGACCGGCTGGACGTCACCCGTACCGGCAATCTGATCGAAATTCGCGCGACCGCGCAAAGCTTCCTGCACAATCAGATCCGCTCCTTCGCCGGCTCGCTGAAGCTGGTGGGGGAGGGAAAATGGACGCCGGACGACCTGCAGGCGGCGCTTGAGGCGCGCGACCGGAAGGCCTGCGGCCCGGTGGCGCCGCCCGACGGGCTTTATTTCATGCAGGTCGATTACTGAGAAAGAGACCGGCGCGCGCAAACGGCGCGCGGACGTCGAGGTTGGCGTACTGTTTGTCAGCTCGGGATCAGGCCGAAAAACCGCTGCAGAAATTCACCCATCATCATCGACGGCAGCAGGAAGAGTGCCGTCAGCGCCGTGGCCAGCAGGGTCTGGTTTCCGGTGATGATGCGCATCAGCCGGAAGAGTACACCGATGCTCACGAAGAGCAGCACCAGCCAGATCAGGCTGGTCAGCCCCTCGCTGCCGGGAATGACGAGGCGGATCGCCGCCGGCACCGCCATCGCGTAGGATAGCGGTACGGACAGCCAGTTGGTGGTGACAATGATCGGGACGACAGCGGTGGTAAAACCGAGCGGGCGGGCCAGCATGAAAACCAGCACCAGCGGCAGCAGCCAGCTGACGAGATCGACGACCAGAAGCTTGAAGACGAAGCCGAAGCCGACCGTGGTTCCCGACGGCATCGCCGAGAGGTAGTAAAGCCGCCAGGACGCCCAGGTGACGGCGATCGCCGGCAGGCACCAGAGCATCGCCGCAAACGAGCGCCAGAGGCCGCTCTCGCTGAAATCGAGCCAGCGGAACCCTTCGCCATTGCCCTGGATCAGCAGCCAGAGCCCCTTGATATAGGCGAGAACCTCCTCAAGCAGCGGCATGGCCGAACCAGCTGAGGATGAAGGTTTCGTAGATTTGCGTCAGCGTTTCGAGATCGGCGACGGCGACGCGCTCGTCGACCATATGCATGGTCTGGCCGACGAGGCCGAATTCGACGACGGGGCAATAGTCCTTGATGAACCGCGCGTCCGAGGTGCCGCCAGTGGTCGAAAGCTTCGGCTGCTGGCCGGTGACCGCTTCGACGGCGCCCGACAGAGATGAGATCAGCGCATTGTTGCGCGTCAGGAAAACGTGGCTCGGCCGCTCGTTCCAGGTGAGCTCGTAGCGGACCGGATCGCGACCCGGTCGCAATGCGCCGTCAGCCGCCGCACGGTCGAGCCGGGCGATGATCTCCGCCATCAGGCTGTCGGCGGTCCAGGTGTCGTTGAAGCGGATGTTGAAGGCCGCGCTCGCCTTTGCCGGTATGACGTTGACGGCGCCGTTGCCGACGTCGATCGTCGTCACTTCCAGGTTCGACGGCTGGAAGTTTTCCGTACCGTTGTCGAAGGGCGGGTCCATCAGCGCCTGGGTCAACTGCAGGATGCCGCGCACCGGGCTGTCGGCGAGATGCGGATAGGCCGCGTGACCCTGAACGCCATTGACGGTGATCCGTCCGGAAAGGGAGCCGCGCCGGCCGATCTTGATCATGTCGCCGAGACGATCCGGGTTGGTCGGCTCGCCGACCAGGCAGGCATCCCAGCGTTCGCCCTTGGCGGCCGCCCAGTCGAGAAGTTTCGTCGTGCCGTTGATGGCCGGGCCTTCCTCGTCGCCGGTGATGAGGAAGGAGACCGAGCCCTTCGGGGGCCCGTGCTTTTGGATATGCCGGGCAACGGCTGCGACGAAGCAGGCGATGCCGCCCTTCATGTCGACGGCGCCGCGGCCATACATTTCACCGCCCGCGATGTCGGCCGAGAAGGGGCCGTGGGTCCACGCATTTTCGTCGCCCACCGGCACCACGTCGGTATGGCCGGCAAACATCAGGTGCGGGCCATCATTGCCGAGCCGGGCATAGAGGTTCTCGATATCGGGCGTGTTCGCGTCCGTCGCGGTAACCCGGTCGACGGCAAAGCCGAGCGGCTTCAGCATGGCTTCGAGCGTTGAGAGCGCGCCGCCTTCGGCAGGGGTAACGGAGGGGCAACGGATGAGGGTAGCGAGATTGGCGATCGGATCGGTAGAGGTCATGTAGCGATATGCCGTCTGCGTGGCGCTAAGGCCAATGGGATTGAGGCTGCTGGTTTATCCGATCGTTGCGCGCCTGTCACGCAGGATGCAACGCGGCGCTGCATCGGGGGCGGAGATGCAGCGCCGCAGCGTCAGCGGGCCGGATTGGATCCGGCCCGCCCGAAACGCATATGGGGCAGGGTTACCTCATTCTCCGGGTGCGAGATGAGGCGCTTCGATATGCGCTCCGGCGTGCTTCAAAGGCCGCTCGCCCGAAAGCTTGCGGATCAGCACGTAGAACACCGGGGTCATGAAGATCCCGAAGGCGGTGACACCGATCATACCGGCAAAGACCGCGACACCCATGGCCGAGCGCATTTCAGCACCGGCGCCGGTGGAGATCACCAGGGGCACGACACCCATGATGAAGGCCATCGAGGTCATCAGGATCGGCCGCAGACGCAACCGGCTCGCCTCGATCGCCGCCTGGACTGCGGTGCTGCCCGACAGTTCCAGTTCGCGGGCGAACTCGACGATCAGGATGGCGTTTTTGGCCGATAGCCCGACGAGCACGATCAGGCCGATCTGGGTGAAGACGTTATTGTCGCCTCCCGTCAGCCAGACCCCGGCAAGGGCCGCCATGATGCCCATCGGCACGATCAGGATGATCGCGATCGGCAGCGTCAGGCTCTCGTACTGGGCGGCAAGCACCAGATAGACCAGGAGCAGCGCCAGCGGGAAGACGAGCATGCCCGAATTGCCGGCAAGGATCTGCTGGTAGGTGAGGTCCGTCCACTCGAAGGCGATGCCGGGCGGCAGGGTTTCGGCAGCGATCTTCTCGATTGCCGCCTGGGCCTGGCCCGAGGAGAAGCCCGGTGCCGGGCCGCCGTTGATGTCGGCCGACAGGAAGCCGTTGTAGCGGATCGCCCGCTCGGCGCCGACCGTCTGCTCGACCTTCAAGAGCGCCGACAGCGGGATCATCTCGCCCGACTGCGACCGCACCTTCAGTTTGCCGATGTCGTCGGCGTGGCTGCGATAGTTGGCATCGGCCTGGACGCGAACGCTGTAGGTGCGGCCAAAGGCATTGAAGTCGTTGACGTAGAGCGAGCCCAGATAGATCTGCAGCGTCTCGAACACATCGGTTACCTCGACGCCAAGCTGGCGCGCCTTGACGCGGTCAAGATCGGCATAGAGCTGCGGCACGTTGATCTGGAAGCTCGAGTAGATCCCAGCCAGCTCGGGCGTCTGGTAGGCCTTTGCGAGGAACGCCTTGGTCGCCTCGTCGAGAGCCTGGTAGCCAAGACCGTTCTTGTCCTCGATCTGGAGCTTGAAGCCGCCGGTGGTGCCGAGACCCTGGACGGGCGGTGGCGGGAACATGGCGATAAAGGCATCCTGGATCGCGCCGAACTCCTGGTTCAGCTGCATGGCGATCGCTCCGCCGGAAAGCTCAGGCGTCTTGCGCTCCTCGAACGGCTTCAGCGCCACGAAGACGATGCCGGAGTTCGACGAGTTGGTGAAACCGTTGATCGAGAGACCCGGGAAGGCGATGGCGTTTTCGACGCCGGGATGCTTGAGGGCGATATCGCTCATACGGCGGATGACGTCTTCCGAGCGGTCGAGCGTCGCGGCATCCGGCAGCTGGGCAAAACCGATCAGATACTGCTTGTCCTGCGCCGGCACGAAGCCGCCGGGAACAGCACGGAACAGCACGAACGTGACGCCGAGCAGCAGGACGTAGACGACCATGATCAGCGACTTGCGCGACAGGATGCGGCCGACGCCGCGGCCATAGGCCTCGGAGCTCCGACCGAAGAAGCGGTTGAAGCCGCGGAAGAACCAGCCGAACACCTTGTCCATGGCGCGGGTCAGCCAATCCTTCGGAGCGTGGTGATCCCGCAGCAGGAGGGCCGCGAGCGCCGGCGAGAGCGTCAGCGAGTTGATGGCGGAGATCACCGTCGAAATGGCGATGGTCAGCGCGAACTGGCGATAGAACTGCCCGGTCAGGCCGGTGATGAAGGCCAGCGGCACGAACACGGCGACGAGCACCAGTGCGATCGCGATGATCGGCCCGGACACTTCCTGCATCGCGCGGTAGGTCGCTTGAACAGGCGAAAGGCCCTGCTCAATGTTGCGCTCGACGTTTTCGACCACGACGATGGCGTCGTCGACGACGATGCCGATCGCCAGCACCAGGCCGAAGAGGCTGAGCGCATTGATCGAGAAGCCGAACACGTACATCACCGCGAAGGTGCCGACGATCGAGACGGGAACGGCGACGAGCGGGATGATCGAGGCGCGCCAGGTCTGCAGGAAGACGATGACGACGATGACGACGAGAGCGATCGCTTCGAGCAGGGTATGGATGACCGACTCGATCGAGGCGCGTACGAACTGGGTGGTGTCGTAGACGATCTCATAGTCAACGCCTTCCGGCATGGTCAGCTTCAGCTCGGCCATGGCCTTGTGGACGTTTTCCGAAATCTGGATCGCGTTCGAGCCCGGCGCCTGGAAGACGCCCATGCCGACAGCGGCCTTGTTGTCGAGCAACGAGCGCAGCGAGTAGTCGGCAGCACCCATTTCGACACGGGCGACATCGCCGAGGCGCGTCACCTCGCCGCCGGTGCCCGACTTGACGACGATGTTGGCAAAGTCCTCAGGCGTCTGCAGGCGCCCTTGTGCGTTGACGGAAAGCTGGAGGTCGAGGCCGGGAACCGAAGGAGAGGCGCCAATGACGCCGGCAGCCGCCTGGACGTTCTGCGCCCGGATGGCGTTGGCGATGTCGCTCGCCGCCAGGCCGCGTTCGGCCGCCTTCTGCGGGTCGATCCAGACGCGCATCGAATAGTCGCCACCACCGAAGATCTGCACCTGGCCGACGCCGTCGATCCGGGCCAGCCGGTCCTTGACGTTGAGAACGCCGTAATTGCGCAGGTAGTTGATGTCGTACTGGCCGTTGGGCGAGAGCAGATGCACCACCAGCGTCAGGTCCGGTGAGCTCTTGACGGTGGTAACGCCGAGACGGCGCACTTCCTCCGGCAGTCGCGGCTCGGCCTGCGAAACGCGGTTCTGGATCAGCTGTTGCGCCTGGTCCGGGTCGGTGCCGAGCTCGAAGGTGACGGTGAGCGTCATCAGGCCGTCGGCCGTCGCCTGGCTCTGCATGTAGAGCATGCCTTCGACGCCGTTGATCTGTTCTTCGAGCGGAGTTGCTACGGTTTCGGCGATGACAGCCGGGTTGGCACCGGGATATTGCGCCCGCACGACGATCTGCGGCGGAACGACTTCGGGATATTCGGAAATCGGCAGGCCGGTCATGCCGAGCAGGCCGCCCACGAAAATCAGGACCGAAAGAACGCCCGCGAAGACCGGGCGGTCGACGAAGAAGCGTGAGAAATTCATTGACGTATCCCCCTTGGGACGAGTTCAGGCAAACCTCCAGCGGTCGCGGCAAGAACTCTCGCCACGCGCCGGGTTTGCAGAGTGATGTCTGGGCGGCCAGATCCGCGTCGGCCATAGCCGAGGCGGATGCCGTCATGTCCTACTTGGTGGCGATCGACGCCGTCGTTTCTTCCACCTGCTGCGGTGCCACGAGGACACCAGGGCGCACCCGCTGCAGGCCGTTGACGACGATGTTTTCGCCGGTCTTCAGGCCACTTTCGACGATACGCAGCCCGTCGGAGTTCGGGCCGAGTATCACCTGGCGGTACTCGACCTTGTTGTCGGCGCCGACGACAAAGACGAACTTCTTGTCCTGGTCGGAGCCGATGGCGCGATCGCTGATGACAAGCTTTTCCTCGGGCTCCGGTTCGCCGATGCGGATGCGGACGAACTGGCCGGGGATCAGACGCCCGTCGGCATTCTCGAGTGCTGCGCGAACGCGGATCGTGCCGGTTGCCGCATCCACCTCGTTGTTGATGAGCTGGATATGGCCCGAGATCGGCGTGCCCTCGTCGGCAGCGGTGCCGACCTGCACCGGGATGCGCTCGATGGCGTTGCCGCCGGCCGAGGCCTGGAGCCGGGCGAGTGCGGTCGTCACCACCTCTTCGCTGGCGCTGAAGCTTGCATAGATCGGGTCGACCGAAACAAGCGTCGTCAGGACTGGCGAGGCGGAGCCGGCGGCAACGAGGTTGCCGGCGGTCACTTCCAGCCGACCGACGCGGCCGGAGATCGGTGCCCTGACCTCGGTGTATTGAAGGTCAAGCTCGGCCGTGCGCAACGCCGCCTTGGCCGAGCGCACGCTTGCCTGCGCCTCGTCGAAGGCGCTGAGGCGCTGGTCGACGCCGCTCTGCGGTATCGCACTTGTGGTGACGAGTTTGCGCCCGCGGTCAAGTTCGGTCTTGGCAAGGGCGACGCGGGCTTCAGCCGCCGAGACTTGGGCTGCGGCTCGGTCGACGGCCGCCGCATAGGGCTCGGGATCGATGGTCAGCAGCAGGTCGCCCTTCTTCACCAGGGCGCCCTCGCGGAAGTGGCTTTCCAGAATGGCGCCGCCGACGCGGGGACGGATCTCGACGCGTTCGATCGCTTCAAGTCGCCCGGAAAAATCCTCCCAGGTGGTGATGCGGCGCGATTGGGCCTTGGCCACCGAAACCGGTACGGCCGGCGGCGGGGCCGCTGCCGTTTCGGTCGCGGCGTCCGCCTCGAAATGCTGCGGCAGGCCGAGAAGAACGGCGGCTGCGCCAGCGGTAGACAATAGGATGCTCAGGCCGGCGCCCCAGAGGGCCCGGCGGGTCACTGTCGATGTCATTTTTCTCTCCTTGCCGGTTGGGAGCCGGCGCTTTTGCTGCTGTCGTCAGCGAAGGGGAGGGCCGGCGGCCCTGTCGTCCGTTGCTAACGCATCGTCATTTCCGCCGGCTTTGCCCCTGCCTGTTGAAAGAAGCGGGAAAAGATGCCGGTAATCGTTTCTTCCTGGGCGGCCCAGGTTTCGGCGTTCACGGTATTTTGCGGTATCCACCCGGCCCGGCCGGGAAGAATTTGGGATTGAACGCTCACACCCGCCTGGCGCAGGCGCTCCGCATAGGCCGCGGTCTCGTCGCGCATCGGGCATTCCTCGCTGGTCAGGATCAAAGCGGGCACCAGACCGGCGAGCCGCGTACAGTGCGCGGGCGCAGCGTAAGGGTGCGTGAAGCCACCGCATTCGCCGAGATAGCGTTGCCAGCCCTCGGCGATCGATTGCACCGAGGTCTCGGGACAGTATTTGCGAAATGACGCGGTCGCCAGGCAAGGGTCGAGCATCGGCGACAGCAGGATTTGCCCCTTGAGGTCGGTCAGGAACTGGTCGCGGGCCATCAGCGCCACGCCGGCGGCAATGTTGCCGCCGGCTTCTTCGCCGGCGATGAACAGCATCGACTTCTTGTGCGCGAATTGCGGGCAACGCGCCCGCATGGAGGACAGCATCGAATAGGTGACGTCGAGTGCTGCCGGAAAGGGATTGAGGCAGGCCGAGGAATATTCCGGCGAGATAACGACGGCGCCAGCCGCCGCAAGCGCCTTGGCGACGCGCTCGCCGGCGGCAATCGAACTGCCGACGAAGGAACCGCCATGCAGGTGCAGAACCACCGGCGGCGGATTGAGCAGCGTGTCGCCACTATAGACACGCGCCGGGCACGCGCCTTGGCCCGTCTGCATCGTCTCTAGTTTAAAGCGTTCACCCATCTCTCTTGCCTTTGCCACGGGGTCATCCCACATGAGGCGACAACCCGCCATGATGGGAGAATAACATTGTCTTCTGTCTGGAATAGTCAGTTCAATCCGACTACACTATTCATTATCTCGAACAATCACGGCTATTGAAAATGGACCAGCTCACGGCCATGCGCGCGTTTCTCCGCGTTGTCGAAACCGGCAATTTCACACGGGCTTCCGCATCGCTCAATATGCCCAAGGCAACCGTCACCAATTTGATCCAGGGGTTGGAAGCGCATCTGCGCACCAAATTGCTCAACCGAACGACCCGTCGGGTTCTCGTCACGCCGGATGGCGCGCTTTATTATGAACGCGCCGCCCGGCTCGTCACCGATCTCGACGAGCTCGACGGCAGCCTGTCGAGCGCCCAGACCTTGCCGAAAGGGCGGCTGCGCGTGGAGATGGCCAGCGCCATCGCCAACCTCGTCATCATCCCGGCGCTGCCGGAGTTCCACAAGCGTTATCCCGACATCCAGATCGACCTCGGCGTCTCGGACCGCACTGTCGATTACGTTGCCGAGAATGTCGACTGCGCCATTCGCGTCGGCACCCTGACCGACCAGTCGCTGATTGCCCGTCGCATCACCGACATGAGCTTCATCGCCTGTGCGGCGCCCGACTATCTCGACCGCTGCTCGACGCCGCAACATCCGTCCGACCTTTCGAAGAATTGTTATGTCGTCGGCTATTTTCGCCCGCAGACCGGTCAGCAGATGCCGTTCTATTTCAAGCGCGGCGCCGAGGAGATCGAGGTTCACGGCCGCTATGCGGTCGCCGCCAACGAATCGACGACGTACCTTGCCGCCGCGCGCGCCGGCCTCGGCGTCATCCAGGCGCCCCGCTTCATGGTGCGCGACGATCTGCAGAGCGGCGCCATGCGGCCGGTTCTGACGGACTGGCAAATTGATTCGATGCCGATCTATCTGGTCTACCCGCCCAACCGACACCTGAGCAGCCGGCTGCGCGTCTTTGCCGACTGGGTGGTGAAAGTCATCGCCCAGTCGCAGCTCGACGGCGAATAGACCTATTTGGCGCGTTCCGCGTCATAACGTTCACGCGCCGCATCGAGCGTGCCGAAATGCGTCTCGGCCCAGCGATCAAGCACCAGCAGGGTTTCGCTGAGCGAACGGCCGACAGGGCTCAGGCTATATTCCACGTGCGGTGGCACGGTCTTCTTGTCCTCGCGCATGACGAGGCCGTTGCGTTCCAGTTCCTTCAACGTCTGGGTCAGCATCTTCTGCGAGACATCGCCGAGGCGGCGCATCAGTGCGGCGTTGCGCATCGGCCCTTCTTCGAGCGCCGAGATGATCAACATCTGCCACTTACCGGCGATCAGCTCCAGAGCGTGGCGAGACGAGCAAGTCGGGTCGAAGACGTCAGGAACGGAGGCAGCGTGTGCTTGCGGCAGGTCTGTCGACATTTTCATAGTTACCAAAAGGTGCGTAATTGCTCTTCGGTGCCTATCCTACCAGATTGGTCTCCAGATGGAAATTTCGATGGAGACGGCAATGGCATGGATCATCCTGATAGCGGCGAGCCTGATTGAAATCATCATGGGCCTGGCGCTCAAATATGCGGAGGGCTGGACGAAACTGGTGCCGAGCGTCATCGGCGTCGCCGCGGCCCTCGGCAGCGTCTACCTGCTGACGATCGCCATGCGCGACCTGCCGGCCGGCACCGCCTATGCCGCCTGGACCGGCATAGGCTCGGTCGGCATCACCGTGCTCGGCATCGTGCTGTTCGGCGACCCCGTCTCCTGGATGCGGATCACGTGCATCGCCATGATCATCGTCGCCGTCGCCGGCCTTCGCTTCCTCGAAGCCTGACGCGCTCAGCCTCGATAGCCGAGACGAAAAAAGCGCCGCGATCGGATCGCGGCGCTTTGTGATTGGTTGTGGCGATGTGCCTGGATCGAGCTTAGCTCTGGCGGTTCTTGGCGTTGTTGCCCTTGGGCTTCGGCTTGAAGCCGCCGTCCTTACCGGCGTTCGGCTTGGGCTTCTTCTTGGTCCAGGCCTCGCGGTTTTCCGGCGGCTTGTCGTCGGTGTGGGCCGGGGCGGCGGCGTAGGCCGGCTTCTTGTCGAACTTGCGCTTCGGCTTGAAGTCGCCGTCGCTGCGCGCCGCATCGTCGGAATAGGGGCGCTTCTTGGCAAAGGCCGGCTTGTCCTTGGAATAGGCGGGCTTGTCCTTGGAGAAGGCTGGCTTGTCCTTCGAGAAGCTCGGCTTCTCCTGGCGCTGTTGCGAGAGATCCGGCGCGCCGGGAAGCGTCTTAACCCGGATGCCCTTCTCCAGCATGCCTTCCTTGCCGATCGACGACAGGAAGCGCTCGGCGCCGTCGGACGTCATCTCGACGAAGGTTTCGTCCTGCTGCATGCGGATCGCGCCGATGTCGCGCTTGGTCAGCTTGCCGTGACGGCACAGCATCGGGATCAGCCAGCGCGGCTCGGCGCTCTGCTTGCGGCCGACCGAGAGCGAAAACCAGCTGCCGTCGCTGAAGTCGGCGCGCGGCGCGTCATAATCTTCGCGCGGCGCGGATTTCTCGTCGCGACGCGGCTTGGCGCGGCTGTCGCCGACGGCAACTTCGATCAGGTCTTCAGGCGCGGAGCGGCCCGAGCGGAATTGGCGCACGAAGGCGGCAGCCATCTGTTCGGCACCATGAAGCTCGATCAGGGCGCGTACGATTTCTTCTTCGTCTTCGCGGATAGGCTCGGCAAAGCTGGTGTCGGCAAGCAGGCGCTCGTCGTCGCGGCGGCTGACTTCGTCGGCCGACGGCGGACGGGCCCAGTTGGCGGTGATGCGGGCGTTTTCGAGCAGGCGCTCGGCCTTGCGGCGCTGGCTCACCGGCACGATCAGGGCGCTGACGCCCTTCTGGCCGGCACGGCCGGTGCGGCCGCTGCGGTGCAGGAGCGTATCCGGGTTGGTCGGCAGGTCGGCGTGGATGACCAGCTCCAGGCCGGGCAGGTCGATGCCGCGGGCGGCAACGTCGGTGGCGATGCAGACGCGGGCGCGACCGTCGCGCATGGCCTGCAGCGCGTGGGTGCGTTCGTTCTGGCTGAGCTCGCCCGACAGCGCCACGACCGAGAAGCCGCGGTTGTTGAAGCGGGCGGTCAGATGGTTGACGGCAGCACGGGTCGAGCAAAAGACGATCGCGTTCTTCGCTTCGTAGTAGCGCAGCACGTTGATGATCGCGTTTTCGCGGTCGTTCGATGCGACGGTCAGCGCGCGGTATTCGATGTCGACGTGCTGCTTCTGTTCCGAAGCGGTGCTGATGCGAACGGCGTCGCGCTGATAGTTCTTGGCAAGCGTAGCGATCGAGCGCGGCACGGTTGCCGAGAACATCAGGGTGCGGCGATCGTCCGGGGATTCCTCAAGGATGAATTCAAGGTCTTCGCGGAAGCCGAGGTCGAGCATCTCGTCGGCCTCGTCGAGCACGACGGCGCTGAGCGACGAGATGTCGAGCGAGTTGCGGCGGATATGGTCGCAAAGGCGGCCGGGCGTGCCGACGACGATGTGGGCGCCGCGCTCCAGCGCGCGCTTCTCGGTGCGCATGTCCATGCCGCCGACGCACGACGTGATCGTCGCGCCGGTCTGCTCATAGAGCCATTCAAGCTCGCGCTTGACCTGCAGCGCCAGTTCGCGCGTCGGTGCAATGACGAGCGCGAGCGGTGCGCCGGGGGCGCTAAAGCGACGCTCGTTGCCGAGCAGGGTCGGGGCCAGCGCCAGGCCGAAGGCGACGGTCTTGCCGGAGCCGGTCTGGGCCGATACCAGCGCATCCTTGCCCGCAAGCTCGGGATCGCGCATCGCCTTTTGAACCGGCGTCAACTCGTTGTAACCGCGTTTTGCCAACGCCTCGGCGATCGCAGGCGCGATCCCTTCGAATTCTGTCATCTCTCGTCTTTCGGATTTCGGTTTTCGCGCCGGTAAACGAACAAGACCTTGGATCAGGTCGTCATCAGGCGCCGATTGCCGCGGCCAGCATCTTATCGCCGGCCTGTTCATGGCGCGCTACATACCCGTTCGGGCCTTAAATGTACAGTGCGCCGCTCAGGCGCCGGGTTCGTCGCTGCGCCGACCGAATTCGTTCGGCCCGTTGACGCCCGGCCAGAGGCAGAGCGCGATGAAAACGACGGGGCTCAACACCGGGATGAACAGGCAAAGCGCCAGCGGTCCGGGATAACCGATGTCGTGCAGCCGCTTGATGGCCAGCATGGCGATCGACAGCGTGGAAGCGAGGCCGGACACGATCAGCGCCAGCGTCCAGAGTGCCAGCGCTGTGTTGTGATTTTCGTTGGCGAACATCTGCGCGACGACAAAACCGCCGATCAGAAGCCAGAAGAGCCAGGACAGGAAAAAGGGCAGGCGGGTGATGCGGCCGGAGGGGCTGAAGAACAGCCAGATCATGTTCGGCTGCCGCCCCTCCGGTGTCATCTCATCAGTCTCGAAGCAGTTCGTTGATGCCGGTCTTGGAGCGGGTCTTCTCGTCGACGCGCTTGACGATGACGGCGCAGTAAAGGTTCGGGGCCGGCTGGCCATTGCCCATGGTCGAGCCCGACGGCATCGAGCCGGCGACGACGACGGAGTAGGGCGGCACTTCGCCATAGGTCACTTCGCCGGTGGCGCGGTCGACGATCTTCGTCGACTTGCCGATGAAGACGCCCATGCCGAGAACCGAGCCTTCGCGCACGATGCAGCCTTCCACGACCTCGGAGCGGGCACCGATGAAGCAGTTGTCCTCGATGATCGTCGGACCAGCCTGCATCGGTTCCAGCACGCCGCCGATGCCGACGCCGCCGGAGAGATGCACGTGCTTGCCGATCTGGGCGCAGGAACCGACCGTTGCCCAGGTATCGACCATTGTGCCTTCACCGACATAGGCGCCGAGGTTGACAAAGGACGGCATCAGGATCGCGTTCGGGGCGATATAGGCCGAGCGGCGCACGACGCAGTTCGGCACGGCGCGGAAGCCGGCCTTTTCGAATTCGTTGACGCTCCAGCCGTCGAACTTGGAGGCGACCTTGTCCCACCAGACGGATTCTCCCGGGCCGCCCCGCACGATCTCCATCGGGTTGAGACGGAAGGAGAGCAGCACGGCTTTCTTCAGCCATTGATTGACGGTCCAATTGCCGTCGGCGCCGCGCTCTGCCACCCGCACCTTGCCGCTGTCGAGCAGGTTCAGTGCCGTCTCCACGGCATCGCGCACCGCTCCGCGCGTTCCGGTGTTGACGGAATCGCGGTCATCAAAAGCGGTGTCGATCGTCTGCGACAGGGAGGTCAGGTCGTGGTTCGTCATCGGAATTCCTTAAAGTTCGGCGGTTATCCTGGCAAAGCTCTACTGCATAATTCCGCAAATCGGAATCGATTTAAGGACAAAATTAAGCAGCAACACGATCTGCGGCTAAGGGTGTTCCCAGCCGGCTGGAGCCACGTGGCGCCCGAGGCCGTTCCGGAAAAGTTGAACCGCTTTTCGGCGCGACCGTCCCGCCAGGGCTTGGCAAGCTCGGACGACTCCGGCATCAGGGGCATTCATGACCGATGAAACAGGATAGGACGCGTCCGCCCGAGATGCCGATTGTCCGGAACGCGACGGGAAAGACGATAGCATGGCACGCATGAAGAAGCGCAACCTGCGCCGTAAGGATGGGGTTTGGGATCCGCTGGCGGATAGCTCGCAGAGCCGGCAACGGGCGCAGACGGTTCCGCTGACGCCCCAATCGGCTTCGCCAGCCTATCGCCTCGCCTATATCGACGATGATTTTCTCTGCCGCGAGGAGCTGCGCCCGGTGCGTTTGCAGCTCGAACTCTTGAAGACCGAAATGATGCTGGAGGAACACGGCATCAACTCGACCGTGGTGATGTTCGGTGGCGCCCGCATCCCCGAGCCCGGCGGTGACGCCTGGGCGGCCAAGAACGAAACGCAGCGCAAGAACCTCGAGGCAGCCTCGGTCTACTACGACGAGGCGCGCAAGTTCGCGCGGCTTTGCTCGGAGCATTCAGCCAAGCTGCACCACAAGGAATACGTGGTCGTCACCGGCGGCGGGCCGGGTGTGATGGAGGCGGGCAACCGTGGCGCCGACGATGTCGGTGCTCCGTCGATCGGTCTCAACATCGTCTTGCCGCACGAGCAGGCGCCGAACCGCTTCGTGACGCCGGAGCTGTCGTTCAACTTCCACTATTTCGCGATCCGCAAGATGCATTTCCTGCTGCGCGCAAAGGCAGTGGTGGTCTTCCCGGGCGGATTCGGAACGCTCGACGAGTTGTTCGAGACAATGACGCTGATGCAGACCGGACGTATGGCTCTGGTCCCGCTGATCCTCTTCGGCGAGAAATTCTGGCGAACCATCATCAATTTCGAGGCGCTCGCCGAATTCGGCACGATCGCACCGAACGACGTGGACCTGCTGCGCTTCGTCGATACCGCCGATGAAGCCTGGGAGATCATCTCCAGCTTCTATCAGACCGTCGATTCCAAAACCGTGCCGATGGCAAACGGCAGGCGCTAGAGAGCTCTGCTTGTTCGGGTGCAATGCTCGTTTGGCGGATAGACAACGCCGCGCGCCATATCTGGCGCGCGGCGTTGTCGTATCGGGATCTGAAATTCACGCCTCCCCCTTGCGATCGTGTCCGATGCCAGGGGGAGGCGCCACGCAGACGACACGCTCCACCGGGGGGAGGGAGAGTGTCGTCATCCGGGTTTGATTTTACTGGCTTAGACCTTCTTGCTGAAGTCGGCCGCGTCGATGACTCCATCGCCATTCTTGTCGCGACGCTTGAACATCTTCTCGGAAGCACTTGCGACCTCGGCAGCGCTTAGAGAGCCGTTGCCGTCGGTATCGACGCGCTTGAAGGCCTTCGGCCGCATGCCGGGCACCATGGCGGGCCGGGCTTCCCTAAGTTGGGCAAGGGCTGCGTCGCGCTCCTTGCCGTCCTTGCCCTTGGCTTCGTGCCACGCCTTGCGGGCGTCGCGGAACGCCTGGCGCTTCGCCTTCATCTCGTCGGCGCTGATCTGGCCATCGCCATTGGTGTCGAACGTCTTGAAGTTCGTGGTCATGCGCGCCTGAAACTCATCGAGCGAAACCTTGGAATCACTGTTGGTGTCCAGTCGCTTGATCATGCGCTCGGCGCGCTGTTCGGGCGTCATCTTGTCTCTGGCGGCGAATGACGGCGCAGCCATTCCCGTGACGGCTATGGCAAGGGCGGTCACACCAAGGATCAGGGCTCTGTTACGCATTATGCTTCCTTTCGCTAGGGGTATCCCTGAGCGAATGATAGGCAGCTGGACGATGCGCACCAGTTAAACTTTGGTAATTTAAGTCTTTGGCGGGAAAGGGGTTTTTCCCTGGCCAAATTGTGTCGGCGTCAGAGGTCGGCGATCACGCGCTTGAGGAAGCCGGCGAGATCCTCGGTGACGTAGTCGATCTGCTCGTCCTCGTCGTTGGACTGCTCCCAGGATACGGCGAACTCGTATTCGAAGTTGCGCGGCACCAAGAGAACCGTCTTCATTCCCAGCGTCTTGGGGACGAGCAGGTTGCGCGGCAGGTCCTCGAACATCGCCGCGTTGCGGGTGTCGACCCGGTGCAGGCTCATGAACTTGTCATAGGTTTCGCCCGCCGGCTTCGGCACGAAATCGGCAGCGACGATATCGAAGATATCGTTGAAGTGATCGAGGATGCCGAGCGCCTGCGCGGTCATCTCCGCATGCGCGACGCTGCCGTTGGTGAAGATGAACTTGCGTCCCGGCAGCGCCTTGATGGCGTCGCCCAGCGTCGGGTCCGGTGGCACGATGCTGTAGTCGATCGCGTGGGCTTTTTCGAGGAACTCGTTCGGGTCGATGCCGTGGTGGATCATCAGGCCTTTGAGCGTCGTGCCGTGATCGCGGTAATAGTCCTTCTGCAGCTTCTTCGCATCCGCCGGCTCCAGCGACAAAAGTGCGGCAACATAGGCCGTCATGTTGCGGTCGATCTGCGAGAACAGATTGACATGATGCGGATAGAGCGTGTTGTCCAGGTCGAACACCCAGTCGGTGACATGGGAGAAATCGTCGTGGGTCGGCAGGCGATCGAGCTTTTTCATGACTGCCTTATGACATGGCGGTGATGGGCGGCAAACGACAAAATGCAAAGTCGCAGCCCGGGTTGTCCTTCAGGTGAAAACATTTCCACTTTGAATTGCCAAAACGGCATGGCATCTTTCGTCCGGGGCGGTTCTTCACGCGGGACGGCAGATGCACATGTCGGACGAAGTGTTCTATCTGCTGTTTCTGTTCGGGTTTTACGCAACGACCGTCGTCACCTATTTCGCTTTAGGCTACGGTCTGACCTGGTTCAACGCGCGCAATCCGGAGCGCAAGATCCAGAAGGGACGCGGCTCTGACAGGCGCCGCAAGGCGGAGATCCGCCAGAGCCTGGCGTCGATGTTCAGCGCCTGCCTGCCGCTGACCATCGGCCTCTACGTTCAGCAGAAAGGCTGGGCGCCGGCGCCCTGGGCGCTGCGCTGGTGGGCAGCGGTACCGCTCTTCGTGCTCTGCATGTTCCTCTACGATACCTGGTTCTATTTCATGCATCGCCTGCTGCACACCCGGTGGCTCTACCCGCTGCACGCCCTTCATCACAAAAGCGTCGCGCCAACGATCTGGAGCACCTATTCGGAAGATGTCATCGACAACTTCCTCTTGCAGAGTTTTTCGGCTGTCATCGTTTTCATCGTTCCGTTTCCGCCGGCAATCCTCATCGGGCACCGATTGTTCGAACATTTCAACGGCATGATCGGCCACTGCGGCTTTGAGTATTTCGCCGCTTCGTCGGCGCGCTATCCGTCGCCCCTGTTGTGCACCACGTTCCATGACCAGCATCATTCCAGCTTCCGGTACAACTACGGCAACTATTTCTCCTTCTGGGATCGCCTGCTCGGCACGATCGCGCCGACCTACGACCAGAGCGTGAAGGTCTTCGAAGAAGAAGGCCCGCCGCTCATCCTCCGGCGGGCCGGCGAACTGGCGGACGTTCAGGAAAAGCCGGACTGATATCGACCTGCGCTGGTATAATTCGCCTTGGCTGTACGGAGTTCTTGGCAATCTCAGGATCGGCATGCTAGCTCGCAGCCATGGAAACCTGGGTACTCATCACCGTCGCTGCGGCCTTCCTTCAGAATGTCCGCTCCGCCATGCAGAAACACCTGAAGGGCGTGATGGGCACGACCGGCGCGACCTTCGTGCGCTTCGGTTTCGGTCTGCCTTTTGCGCTTCTTTATCTCTTCGTGCTCTGGCAGGTGGTGGGCCGTCCGCTGCCGGTGCCGAACGGCACCTTCTTCCTCTGGGCGGTGATCGGCGGGCTTGCGCAGATCGCGGCGACCTTCCTGCTCGTCCATCTGTTCTCCTTCCGCAACTTTGCGGTCGGCACCGCCTATTCGCGCACCGAGCCGGCCCAGGCCGCCCTCTTTGGCCTCATCTTCCTCGGAGAGCATGCGAGCCAGGGCACGCTGGTGGCGATCGCCATCTCGGTCGTCGGCGTGATGCTTATCTCGGTCGCGCGCACGACACTCAGCCCACGCTCGCTGGTCACGTCGGTTTTCAGCCGCACCGCCGGCATCGGCCTTCTCTCGGGAACGTTCTTCGGGCTTTCGGCCGTCGCCTATCGTTCGGCCTCTCTGGCGCTGGCGCCCAGCCTGCCGGCACCCGATTACATGATGCAGGCGAGTTTCACGCTCGGCTTCGTCATCCTGCTGCAGACGATTGTCATGCTCATCTGGATCGTGGTGCGCGAGCCGGGCGAACTGAAGCTCATCGCCGCCGCCTGGAAGCCGGCCTTCGTCGTCGGCTTCGTCGGCGCCTCCGCCTCGTTCGGCTGGTTCATGGCGATGACCTTGCAGCAGGCGGCGATCGTCAAGGTGGTGGCGCAGGTCGAGATGCTGTTCACATTCGCCTCGTCCTTCTTCATCTTCCGCGAATGGATCAATCGTCTCGAACTTCTCGGGTGCCTGCTGATCGTGCTCGGCGTGGTGACGCTCGTCCTGATCTGACAACGTGCTGATCTCAAGAAATAGACGCCCGAAAACCGGCGTCTCTTCGCCCTGCGGTCGTGGTAGAACCACGCCATGTTGTTCGATCTTCCTTCCGATGAAACGCTCTACGACGCCTTGATGGCGCGAAGCACCGAGTACGAAGGTTCAGCCTTCGTCTGCGTCAAGACGACAGGCGTCTTCTGCCGCCTGTCCTGCCCAGCCCGCAAGCCGAAGCGGGAAAACACCATTTTCGTGGGCTCGATCGGCACCTGCCTGGAGACGGGGTTCCGTCCCTGCCAGCGCTGCCGGCCGCTCGCCACCTTCGGCGCCAAGGATCCGCTGGTGCAGGAGCTGCTGCAGGCGCTGGAGGCAGCACCTGAGCGGCGCTGGAGCGAGGATGATATCGTGCGCCGCGGGCTCGATCCGTCGACTGTCCGACGGGCGTTCAAACGCAATCTCGGCATCACCTTTCTCGATCTGGCGCGGTATCGCCGCCTGGGGCTTGCTGCCCGCCAACTCGCCGACGGAGGGCGCGTGATCGACGCCCAGCTCGAAGCCGGCTACGAATCGCCGAGCGGCTTTCGTGCCGCCTTCCAGCGATTGCTTGGCGACGCGCCGGCCGCCGCTTTCGGGCGGGAGCTGCTCTCCTTCGATTGGCTCGAGACGCCGATCGGCCCCATGGTCGCGATCGGCGACGCCACACATCTGCATCTGCTCGAGTTCCACGATCGCAAAGCATTGCCGACGGAACTCGCGGCGCTGAAGCGCGCGACACGCTCGGCGATTGTCCCCGGCAGGACGGCGCCGATCGACAGGATTGAAGGCGAGTTGAAGGCCTATTTTGCGGGCGATATGGGCGCATTCCAAACGCCGCTTGCGCCCGGCGGGACGCCTTTCGAGCGCAACGTCTGGGAGACGCTTGTCAAAATTCCCGCCGGTGGGACGCGGTCCTATGGTGACATTGCCCGCGAGGTCGCTACGATCCAGTCCGCGCGTGCCGTGGCCAGTGCCAACGGATCCAACCGGATCGCCATCGTCATACCCTGCCACCGCTGCCTTGGCGCAGACGGTTCGCTCACGGGTTACGGCGGTGGGCTCTGGCGGAAACAGTGGCTGTTGCGGCACGAGGCGAAAGCGAAACCTGTCAGCCCGTTCGTGGAGGAAACGCAATGAACCAGAAGGAAAAGGCGCTCGCCTTTGCCGCCCTGCATAAAAAGGGCGATCCGGTGGTGCTCTACAACATCTGGGATGCCGGCAGCGCCAAGGCGGTCGCCGAGGCCGGAGCCAGGGCGCTTGCGACCGGCAGCTGGTCGATTGCCGCCGCCCATGGCTTCGGCGATGGCGAGAAGGTGCCGCTGGCGCTGCTGACTGATATAGCCCGGCTGATCGTCGGCTCGACGGAACTGCCGGTGACGGTCGATTTCGAGGGTGCCTATTCCGACGATCCGGCAACGGGGGCGGCCAACGTCTCGCGCTTGATCGACGCCGGCGCCATCGGCATCAATTTCGAGGATCAGGTGGTCGGCAAGTCAGGCGTGCATGCGATCGAGAAGCAGGCGGCCCGCATCCGTGCGATCCGCGAAATGGCGGACCGCCGCGGCGTGCCGTTCTTCATCAATGCCCGCACCGACCTGTTTCTGCAGGCAAGCGATGCGGCTGAGCACGCCGGCCTCGTCGATGAGGCGATTGCGCGTGGAAGGGCCTTTGCCGAAGCGGGCGCCAACGGCTTCTTCGTGCCGTGGCTGGTCGACGCGGACCTGATCGCCAAGGTCTGTGCCGCATCAAGCCTGCCGGTCAATGTGATGATGCGGCCCGGCGCACCGGATCTGAAGACGCTGGCGGGCGCCGGCGTCGCCCGTGTCAGCTACGGGCCGTTCCCCTATCGGGCGATGATGGAAAAGTTGAAACAGGACGCTCAGGCCGTCTATCAGGCCTGAGCCAGGCGAAAAATGAAAGCGGGACACGGCCCGAAGGTCGTGTCCCGCTTTTTCATACGTCCTGGGTCGCGCCGATCAGGGAACGATCAGCGTGCCGGCGCCGCGCTCGGTGAAGATTTCGAGCAGCACCGAATGGGCCGTCTTGCCGTTGAGGATGACGACGCCCTGGACGCCGGCCTTGATGGCTTCGATGCAGGTCTCGACCTTGGGGATCATGCCGCCGGAAATGGTGCCGTCGGCGATCAGGGCGCGCGCCTGCGCCACCGAAAGTTCCTTGATCAGCTTTCCGTCCTTGTCGAGCACGCCGGGAACGTCGGTTAGGAACAGCAGGCGCGTGGCGTTGAGCGCGCCGGCGATCGCACCGGCAAAGGTGTCGGCGTTGATATTGTAGGTGTGTCCGTCGCGGCCGGGCGCCACCGGGGCGATCACCGGGATCATTTCCGAGCGGGCCAGCAGATCGATCAGCGTGCGGTCGACCTCGACCACTTCGCCGACGAAGCCCAGATCGAGCACACGTTCGATGTTGCTATCCGGGTCCTTGATGGTCTTGCGCGCCTTTTCGGCGAAGACCATGTTGCCGTCCTTGCCGCAAAGGCCGATCGCCCATTCGCCGGTCTGGTTGATGAGGGCGACGATCTCCTTGTTGATCGAGCCGGCGAGAACCATCTCGACGATCTCGACGGTCTTTTCGTCGGTGACGCGCAGGCCGCCTTCGAACTTCGATTCGATGCCCATCTTGGTCAGCATGGCGCCGATCTGCGGGCCGCCGCCGTGCACGACGATCGGGTTGACGCCCGACTGCTTCAACAGCGCGATGTCGCTGGCAAAGGCGCGGCCGAGCTCGGCATTGCCCATGGCATGGCCGCCATATTTGACGACGATCGTCTTGTTCTCGTAGCGCTGCATGTAGGGCAGGGCCTGGGTGAGCAGGCGTGCCTGGATTTCACTTTCATTGGCGGACATGGCGGACCCTCGAAAAATACCGGCTGCTGTTTAACGCATGTTTCCCGTCGATGGAATGATCGGGGAGCAACATAAAACAGCAATGACGATGCACGCTGGCGGATGGCGATTTGTGCCCTATGTCCTGTCTCAAGAATGCATCGGGTCGGGTAGGCAATGATCGACGAGGAAATTTCCGGACTGCTCGGCCGTGTTTCGCTCAGGGATCGCGCGGCCTTTGCCGAGCTTTACCGGCTGACCAGCCCGAAACTTTTCGCCATTTGTCTGCGTATCCTGAGAGACAGAGGTGAAGCGGAAGAAACGCTGCAGGAAGTCTACGTCAGAATATGGCAGCATGCCGACCGTTTTTCTCCGGGCCAGTCAACGCCGATGTCCTGGTTGGCAGCGATTGCGCGCAACCGCGCCATCGACCTGATCCGGGCACGCAAACCCATCGCCAACGCGATTGACGAAGCCTATGATTTGGCTGATCCTGCTGCCGATCCGGAAAAATCGGCAGTGGTGAGAGCGGAGGGCAGGCGGATCGATGCGTGCATGGAGGAGCTCGAGTCCGACAGGGCAAATGCCGTGCGGCGCGCCTATGTCGAAGGTCTGAGTTATCAGGAGCTGGCCGAAGTGTATGCTGTGCCGCTGAACACGATGCGAACCTGGCTGAGGCGCAGCCTGTTGAAGTTGAGAGAGTGCATGGAGCGATGACAGCGTCCACCCCAGACAAGGGAGACTTCCGCCGCGACGAGGTGATCGCCGGGGAATATGTGCTGGGCGTGCTGTCCGCCGACGACCGCCGCAAGGTCGAGGCTCGCCTTGCCTCCGACCGCAACTTTGCCGCCATGGTCACGCGCTGGCAGAACAACCTGTCGACCTTCGACGAAGCCTATGATCCCGTCGCGCCGCCCGCCCGGGCCTTTGCCGCGATCGAGCGCCGGCTGTTCGAAACCGGATCGCCGGTCGGGGCCCCGGTGCGCCCAAGTATCTGGCAATCGCTGGCGCTCTGGCGCGGGCTGGCACTCGCTTCGCTGGCTGTTGCCGGCATCCTGGGCGCCTCGCTGGCCGGATTGTTTGCGCTGCCATCGGGCGGCCGTCCGCTTGTCGCCGAGATGGCCGGCAAAGGCATCTCTGTCGATCTCGTTGCCCGTTTCGATCGGGATACGGGCCACCTCCGGGTGACGCCCGTTGCTACGCGACAGGCCGAGGAGAAATCGCTGGAGCTCTGGCTTATCAACGGCGACAACCCGGCCCTTTCGCTTGGCGTTCTGCCTCAGACCGGCGAGGGCGAAATCATCATCGCCCCGGCGATGCGCGAGAAGTTCTCGCGCGGCTCGGTCCTTGCCGTCAGCATCGAGCCGCTTGGCGGCTCGCCGACTGGTTCGGCCACCGGGCCGATCATCGCGCTCGGCAAGGCGCGCGACCTCTGACTGAGCACGTGCTGTTCTTCGTGCGCCTGTGCCGCGATCAGGACGCGTTTTCGCCCGGACGACCGGCAATCTGAAAAATTCCTGAAACTCTTTTTCGAAGGCTTCCGTTGCTTGTCATGTTCCCGAGGAGGGAATGGCAGTTTCAACGAGGCGGCTTGTTCGTCGCCTCCCTGACAGGTTCAACAGGAAGGAAGACTACGATGTTCACCTCTGGACTCCGTTCGTTCGCTACGATCGCCATACTGACGGCAAGTGCTGCAATCGCCCAGGCCGAGAACCCGATGGTCGGTGGCGCTGCGATGTATGCGGACAAGAATATCGTCGAAAACGCTGTCAACTCGAAGGATCACACGACCCTGGTCGCCGCGGTCAAGGCCGCCGGACTGGTCGAAACCCTTGAGGGCAAGGGCCCGTTCACGGTCTTTGCGCCGACGAACGAGGCTTTCGACGCCCTGCCTGCCGGCACGGTCGACACGCTCTTGAAGCCGGAAAACAAGGACAAGCTGGCGAAGGTGCTCACCTGCCATGTCGTCTCCGCCGACGCGATGTCTTCGGCCATCGCCAAGATGGTCAAGGACGATGGTGGCGAACACGATGTCAAGACGGTCGGCGGTTGCGTTCTCAAGGCCAAGGATGACGGCGGCAAGATCACGCTCACCGACGAGGCGGGCGGTACGGCCACGGTCACCATCGCCGACGTCAAGCAGTCGAATGGCGTGATCCATGTGATTGACAAGGTGCTCCTGCCCAAGGGCTGAGGTCTCTCTTCCTCCGGATCGCCGCGGCAGACATTCGCAGGCGATCCGTCGCCGGTGGTCTCATCCGTGGCACCGGCGCTCCTGCCACCGATCGCTTGCGATCGGTGGCCTTTTCAACTGGGCGCCATCACGGCGCTTTGATCGGTCTTGTTTTGCCGCCTGACCGGACGATGGTTATCTTCGACACGGCAGCGTCAGGGGCATGAAAAGGAGGGTTCGATTGTGAACCGGCGGAACTTTCTGATCTTCGGCGGAACGCTGAGCGTGATCGCGATCGCGGCGGCGAAAGGGTTTCCGCTACCGGCGCGTGCGGCCTCTGGCGAAACCTTCGCGGTCACCAAGACCGACGCCGAATGGCGGGCAATCCTGACCGACGAGCAGTACCGGATCCTGCGCCACGAGGACACCGAGCGGCCGTTTACCAGCGCGCTCAATAACGAGAAGCGCAAGGGCATCTTTCAATGCGCCGGTTGCGCGCTCCCGGTCTACTCATCCGAAGCCAAGTATGACAGCGGCACCGGTTGGCCGAGTTTTTGGCAATCCCTGCCCGGTGGCGTGGCAACGCGCGAAGACAAGTCGCTGTTCATGACACGCACGGAATGTCACTGCCATCGCTGCGGCGGGCATCTCGGTCACGTCTTCGACGATGGCCCGCCGCCGACAGGCATGCGCCATTGCATCAATGGTTTCGCGCTGACATTCGTGCCGGCAAGCGCCTAGCGGGCTGTTCCTGCGGGTTACTACTAGAGCGCCGTGCGTTCATATGAACGCACAAAGGACGCTCTAGGACTTCAATTCTAGAGCATCTTTCTGCCCTCAAGTGATTCCACTTGAGGGCAGGATGCTCTAGCGCCCGCAGGAAAGATCACGCGGCCGGAGCGCCTCAGAACGTTCCGGCTTGCGGCGAAGGCGTCTGGGCGTCGGAGAGAGCCGCCTGGAGCTTCTGCTCCTGCTCGGGCGACAACGATGTTTTCAGCACACGACCGCGCAGGCCCGAGAATTCCGCGAGAACCTTTTCCGGTTGGACCTTGCGCACCAGGATGAACAGCGCCGACGAGTTGTTCGGAATGGTGTTGCCGAGCGATTTGATGAAGTCGTCGTCGATGCCATAGTCGGTGAGCGAGCCGGAGAGCGCGCCGGCGCCGGCGCCAAGCGCGCCGCCGATGGCAAAGCCGGCGAGCGGATTGAGGAACAAGAGCCCGACGAGCCCGCCCCAGATCGAGCCGGACAGGAGCCCGGATGTCGCCCCGATCGCGGTCAGGTTGAGGCTCTGCTTCAGGTGAACCTTGCCTTCCGCGTCGCGCACGACGACGACGGCGTCCTCGAGGTCGATCAGATATTCCTTCTTGAGGCCGGCGAGCTTGACGAGAACCTTGTCTGCTTCGTCAGGCGTATCGAATCCCACAACGATCAAATCGGACATGTGTCTCTCCTATCCTTGACGCCATCGCGCAAGGAAAAGCGCGACCGCACGGCAGAGATAGAGCGGTTTGCATGTCAGGGTAGTGACGGAGATCAAAGACTTGTCGGAGGTTTCCGCTATCAGCGCGAAAGTGCAAGCTCGATCGTCGCGCGCAGCTCGTCGATGCCCTCACCCTTTTCCGACGAGGTGGAGAGAACCTCGGGAAAGGCGGCAGGATGCTTCTTGATCTTCTCGAGCGTTTCGGCAATCAGCCGCGGCACGCCGGCGGCCTTGATCTTGTCCGTCTTGGTCAGGATGATCTGGTAGGACACAGCCGCCTTGTCGAGCAGTGACAGCACGTCCTCGTCGTTCTTCTTGATGCCGTGGCGGGAATCGATCAGCACATAGACGCGCTTCAGCGTCGCGCGACCGCGCAGGTAGTCGAACACCAGCTTGGTCCAGGCATCCACCTGTTCCTTCGGCGCCTGGGCATAGCCGTAGCCGGGCATGTCCACCAGCGCCATCGGCGGCAGGTCGCCCGCCTCGCCGGAAAAGCCATCCGGCACGAAGTAGTTGAGTTCCTGGGTGCGTCCGGGGGTGTTGGAGGTACGCGCCAAGCCCTTCTGGCCGACCAGCGCATTGATCAGCGACGACTTGCCGACATTGGAGCGGCCGGCAAAGGCGATTTCGGTCGGGCCTTCCGGCGGCAGGAACTTCATCGCCGGGACGCCGCGAATGAAAATCCACGGCCGGCCGAACAGCGGCTTGTCGTCTTTTGTCTTTGTGTCGGCCATCGATGTCAGTTCCTTCGTCGAGATTGGACTTGGCTTCACGGTTTTGGCCGGCGATGTCAAGCTTTCGGCGGGCTGCGGCTACCGAACGGGCCGGATTTGCTCGCGCAGGAGCTCAACCGTCAGGTAAACCAGGAGGGCCGCAAGGACGATCAGTCCGCCGACGATGGTGTTGGTGCGCGGGATCTCGCCGTGGATCGCGGCGACCCAGAGCGGTGCCAGCACGGTTTCGAGCGTGCCGAGCAGAGCGGCAAGCGCCGAGGGGATGAGCCGTGCGCCAGTGACGAACAGTGCTAGGCCAAGGCCGAAGTTGAGCGCGCCGAAGGCGACAAGGATGGCAAGGTCGATCGTGGTGACGGCAAAGCCGGAAGCCTGCGTCGCCGCAATCGTGCCAGCGACGATGGTGCCGAAGCAAGCGGCCGGTGCCATGCGGACATGGGCGTAGCGGCGGGTGATCACAGTGGCCGAGGCAAAGGCGAAGGCAATCAGCAGCGCCAGTGCATCGCCGACCGGCGAGACGCCGCCGCCAATCGAATCCGATACCATCACGACGACGCCGGCGATCACCGCGGCGATTGCCGCCCAAGTGGTGGTCGAAATACGTTCGCGGAAAAGCAGCCAGCCGATGAGGGCTGCGATCAGCGGTACGCCGGCCTGGATGAGCACGATGTTGGCGACCGTGGTGTAGGCGAGTGCCAGGATGAAGCTGGTCGAGGCGATCGCAAAGCAGCAACCGACCGCAATGCCCGGCCAGCCCATCTCGCGAAACAGCCGCGCCATGTTGCCAGCGCCATCGCGCACCAGCATGAAGCCAGCGAGGAAAAGGGCCGCGAACGTCGAGCGCCAGAAGACAATCGTCCAGCCGTCGGTGATATCGAGGAACCGCGCCAGCGTGCCGCCGAAGCTCCAGACAATGGCTGAGCCGAGCACGAGCAAAACGCCGCCTGTACGGCTTTGCGCTGGCGTCGTCGCTGGGCGGAGGGTCGACTGCGACATCGTCAGGATCCGGATGGCGATGGTCGGAGAATAAAGCACGATGTGCGCGCAGGCTCAGGTATCCGCGACAAAGGCTCGTCGCAAACAGGGGTAAGTACCAACGAAAAAGCCCCGGACCTTTCGATCCGGGGCCTTGCAAGCGCTCTGTCTGCCGGCGTTATTCCGCCGGCTTGGGTTTCTTCGAGAACAGGTTCTTCAGATTGTCGAATAGCTCGATCTTCACGCCCTGGCGCTTCATGATGATCGACTGCTGCGCCACCGAAAGCGTGTTGTTCCAGGCCCAGTAGATGACCAGACCGGCCGGGAAGGAGGCCAGCATGAAGGTGAAGACCACGGGCATCCAGGTGAACAGCATCGCCTGGGTCGGATCGGGCGGTGTCGGGTTCATGCGCATCTGCACGAACATGGTGATGCCCATGATGATCGGCCAGACGCCGAGGTGCAGGAACGACGGTGCGTCGAACGGCAAGAGGCCGAAGAGGTTGAAGATCGTCGTCGGGTCCGGCGCGGAGAGGTCGTGGATCCAGCCGAAGAACGGTGCGTGGCGCATTTCGATGGTGATGTAGATCACCTTGTAGAGCGCGAAGAACACCGGAATCTGGATCAGGATCGGCCAGCAGCCTGCAAGCGGATTGATCTTCTCTTCCTTGTAGAGCTGCATCATTGCCTGCTGCAGGCCCATGCGGTCGTCGCCGAACTTCTTCTTCAGCTCTTCCATCTTCGGCTGAACCTTCTTCATGTTCGCCATCGAAGCGTACTGCTTATTGGCGAGCGGGAAGAACAGGAGCTTGACCACGATCGTCGTGATCAGGATGGCGATGCCGAAATTGCCGATCAAACGATAGAAGTAATCCATCATTTTGAACATCGGCTTGGTGATGAAGTAGAACCAACCCCAGTCGATCAGCTTGTCGAAGTTGGGGATCGAATAGGCGGCCTCATAATTGTCGACGACGGGAACTTCCTTGGCGCCGGCAAAGACGAGGTTCTTGAGTTCCGAGGACTGGCCGGGGGCAATGGTGATTGCGTCGCTCTTGTAGTCGCTCTGGAAGCGGGCGCGACCGTCGGTGAAGTGCGAGAAGCGGGTCTCGAAAGGGGTTGCCTGCGGCGGAATGACCGCTGCGGCCCAATATTTGTCGGTGATGCCAAGCCAGCCGCCAGTCGCCTTGCCGGGCTCGATCGCCTTGTCGTCCTCGATCTTGGAATAGCCGACTTCCTGCAGGCCATGCTCGCCGATGTAGCCGATGAAGCCTTCATGCAGAACGTAGACGCTCGGTGTCGTCGGCTTGTTGAAGCGCGTCACGCGGCCGTAGGACGACAGCGATACAGGTTCAGCCGTAGCATTCTTGATGCTGTCGACCACCTGGAACATGTAGCGGTCGTCGATCGAGATCGTGCGGTTGAAGGTGATGCCCTTCTCGTTGGTGTAGGTGAGCGTCACCGGTGTCGCGGGCGTCAGCTTGTCGCCGCCCGAAAGCGTCCAGACGGTCTGCGGACCTGGCACGCTGCCGCTTGCCGCGTCGCCGACATAACCGATTTCGGTGAAGTAACCGTCGGTGGTCTCGGCCGGGCTGAACAGGGTGATGATCGGGCTCTGCTTGCTGACGGTCTCGTGGTAGGCCTTGAGCTTGAGATCGTCGAAGCGCGCGCCAGTCAGGTTGATGGAACCGGAAACCGCAGGCGTGTCGATCGCAACGCGGGCCGACTTTGCCAGCGCCTGGTCGCGGTTTTCGCCCGTACCGGGAACTGTGCCACCAGGCAGAGCCTGTCCGGTCGCCGGCTGTTGCGCCGTTGTACCCGGCTGCGATTGGGCCTGCTGAGCCTGTTGGGCCTGCAGCGCTTCCGCAGCGATGCGTTCCTTTTCAATCTTCGGATTGACGTAAAGGAACTGCCAGGCGACGAGGATCAGCACGGACAGGCCAATCGCCACGAAATAGTTGCGGTTTTTTTCCATCATTGTTTCCTGGAACCGGCCGGCGGCCGCTTCTGTTTCGGCTTGTTTTCGATGCGCTCGCCAAGCCCCCGGGTCAAGGCGTCGAAGGGGGCATTCAGGAGATCGCGTCGGGCGACAATCACATAGTCGTGTCCGGGTTTCATTGCAAACCCGGCGGAAAGCCGCACCGCCTCTTTCAGGCGTCGGCGCATCCGGTTTCGCTCGACGGCATTGCCGTGTTTCTTGGTGACGGTGAAGCCGACGCGGGCTTCGCCCTCCGGATCGTTGCGGTCGAGCACTTCGAGGAGAAACAGCGGGCCTCTACGGCTTTCTCCTGCCCGAACGGCCAAAAACTGCGGACGGCTTTTCAGCCGCCCGACAGTCGTTTTGTCTTTATCTGACGTCATGTGCCCGGACACTGGTTTCGGGCAACTTCGGCTTAAGCCGAAAGACGCTTGCGGCCACGAGCCCGGCGGGCTGCGAGGACCTTCTGGCCACCAGCGGTGGACATGCGTGCGCGGAAGCCGTGACGGCGCTTGCGAACAAGCTTGGACGGTTGGTAAGTACGCTTCATTTATTTAATACCGCGGTGTGCGGCCCTTCTTGGGTTTGCATGTAGCAAGGAGCGTTTACGTTCAGGACATAGCTCCGCCTGTCGGGCAGGCAGGCTTGGCCGGACGTGGGCGGCTTATAAAGGCAATTTTCCCGGAAAGTCAATCGCGCGGGCCGGTCCAACAGGCAAAAGTGATCGTAACCCGGTGTCGGCGCGACCTCGATTTCGCGCGCATGCACCGCGGCGCGCTATCTCACGTTGGTAAACAGAGAGCTAACACGCCCTCCCTAGAATGCCTGCTGTCCACGATGATCTTTATTAACCATGGATGTTTTAGCGTGGCCGCGGTGCAATAGCCGCGACCTTCCGATAACCGGGCAAGTCTCGCGGTGTCGTGGAGGCAGGGATGAAAATACGCGGTAAGATCAATCTGATCGTTGGGGTCATGAGCCTCCTGGCGATCGCGGTGACCGGCATGTCACTGTTGGTCGTTTCTCAATACAACAGCCGGTTCCATCAGTATCAGAACGCCTCAGAGCGTGCCTTCAACGGCGAGCACCTCAATCGACTGGTCACCGGCGTCGTCATGGAAGCGCGCGGAATTTACGCAGCGCCGACCACCGAAAAGGCAAAGCCCTTTGCCGAGGGCATTCTGAAGAATCTCGAAAAGATCGATGTGCTGTTCAAGGAATGGCGCCCACTCGTGCCGGCCGACAAGCTCGGCTCGTTCGACGCGCTGATGAAGCGCGCCGACGAATTCAAGGCGTTCCGCGTTGAAACAGCGCGTCTTAGCCAGGAAGTTTCGCCGCAGGCGGCCAACGAGCAGGGCAACAACGACGCCAACCGCGCCAACCGCAAGGCCTTCCAGGCCGAGATCGACGCCGTCGTCGAAGCGAACCTCGCAACGCTCGAGACTGTCCAGGCCGACATCGCCTCGTTCGAGCGTTCGGTCATCGTCATCATTCTCGGCATCGCCGGGCTCGGGCTTGCCGTCGGTATCGGCACCGCCTTCTATATCGGCACGAACCATCTGAGCCGGCCGATCCTCGACCTGACGGGCAAGATGAAGCAGCTCGCCGGTGGCGACCTCTCCGCCGACGTGCCCTTTGCCGACCGCAAGGACGAAATCGGCGAAATGGCTGCGGCCGTGCAGATCTTCAAGCAGAACGGCCTTGCCGTTCGCGATCTCAACGCCCAGGAAGCGGCGCTGCGCGAAAAGAGCGCCGACCTACAGACCAGCATTGGCGTCGTCGTCTCGGCCGCCGCCGCCGGTGACTTTACCAAGCGGATCGGCAAGGACTACGAGAACGACGATCTCAACCGCTTCGCGTCGAGCGTCAACGAGCTCGTCGGCAGCGTCGATGCCGGCATCGCCGAAACGCGCCGCGTCATCGCCAGCCTTGCCGGCGGCGACCTGACCCAGAGCATGAACGGCCAGTTCCAGGGCGCCTTTGCCGAACTGCAGAAGAACGTCAACGAGACGCTGTCGACGCTGCAGAAGACGCTGCGCGAAGTGCGTGTCACCACGGACTCGATCAACGGCAACTCGTCCGAGCTTCGCTCTGCCGCCGATGACCTGTCGAAGCGCACCGAGCAGCAGGCGGCGGCCCTTGAAGAGACCTCGGCCGCACTCGACGAGATCACCGTGGCAGTGCGCAGTTCGACCGAGCGGGCGCAGGAAGCGACCGTGATGGTCAACGAAGCCAAGGAGAGCGCTGCCGAATCCGCCGCCGTCGTGCGCAATGCGGTCGAGGCCATGGGCCGCATCGAGCAGGCATCGAGCGAGATCGGTCAGATCACCAACGTCATCGACGAGATCGCCTTCCAGACCAACCTGCTGGCGCTGAACGCTGGCGTGGAAGCAGCGCGTGCCGGTGATGCCGGCAAGGGCTTTGCCGTCGTCGCCCAGGAAGTCCGTGAGCTTGCCCAGCGTGCGGCAAGTGCGGCCAAGGACATCAAGGCTCTGATCTCGAAGTCCGGCTCGGAAGTCGCAACCGGCGTCCGGCTGGTGCAGGAGACCGGCTCGGCGCTTGGAGAGATCGAGGAGCGCGTCCTCAAGATCAACGACCATATCCACTCGATCGCCACGGCCGCGCGCGAACAGTCGACCGGCCTTGGCGAAGTCAGCACCGCCGTCAACCAGATGGACCAGGTCACCCAGCAGAACGCCGCCATGGTGGAAGAGGCCAATGCCGCGACCCACAAGCTGTCGGCGGAGGCCAACAACCTGGCGAGCCTGATCGCCTACTTCAAGCTCGACGGGACCCAGGCCGCGCGCTCGATCGCACCGGCGCGGGAAACCAGCCGTCCGGTGGAATCGCCCGCACGTCGGATGATGGGCAACGTCGCCCGCGCCTTCAGCGGCGGATCCTCGGCCGCTGTCGCCAGGGACAACTGGGAAGAATTCTGATCCGTCCGGTTTGACGGATCGCAGCCATCGACGCCCGCGGACGGTTGACGCCTCCGCGGGCGTTTTTCGTGGATAAACAGCGATCCTGGTACTGCCGTTGACGCAACGGCTTTCGTCTCACGGCAACGTGAGTTGTCTTGCCGGCCCGTTCACGCTGACGTTTTGCGACGCGACCATTCGTTATTGGTCGCCGGCGCGGATTGCCGATACTGCAAGGACAGAGTTTTCCAAGAAACGAAATCACATGTACCGAAGCGCCACCAACAGAGCCGGGGATACCCCTCCAACGCCATCACAGGCGCTTGACGAGGGGTCGTCCGAAGACCGCGGCAGGATTGCGTGGCGACTGGTACTGCTGATGCTTCTCGTCGCCGGCGGTTTTGCCGCCTACGCGTTCGGTCTGCAGCGCTATTTGTCGCTGGGCGCACTCGTCCATCACCGCGAGGCGTTGCGTCTCTATGTCGAAGCCTATCCTGCCCAGGCGGCCGGTCTGTTTTTCCTCGTCTACATCGCGGTCGTCGTGTTTTCGATCCCGGCCGCTTCGGTCCTGACGATCTTTGCCGGCTTTCTCTTCGGCTGTGCCGGCGGCGGGCTTCTTGCCGTGGGCGCCGCGACGCTCGGCTCCTGCCTCCTGTTTCTGGCGGCCCGCAGCATGTTCGGCGATCTCTTGCGCCGACGAGCCGGGCCATTCCTCGCACGCTTTGCCGACGGGTTCTGCCGCAATGCGTTTGTCTACCTTCTCGTGCTGCGGCTGGCGCCGATCTTTCCCTTCTTCATCGTCAATATTGCGCCGGCGTTCTTCGAGGTGAGATTGCGGACGTTCGCCATGGCGACCTTGATCGGCATCATCCCCGCCACCTTCGCCTATGCCTGGCTCGGCGGTGGGCTCGATGAGGTGATCGCGCGCTCGGCCTCCGCCGGTCGCGAGCTGTCTTTGTCGGATTTTGCAACGCCGAAGCTGACCCTGGCGCTCGTGGCACTTGCGCTCATTGCGGCATTGCCACTCGCCTTCAAGCGGGTATGGTCGCGTCGCAAGGCTGTTTGAAGGGCATGGGGCAGGCGTGGCGAAGGTCATCAATCCGGATATCTGCGTGATCGGTGGCGGTGCCGCCGGACTTTCCGTTGCGGCTGGTGCCGCCGCCTTCGGCGTTCCGGTGGTCCTGATCGAGCGGGGCCTGATGGGCGGCGATTGCCTGAACCATGGGTGCGTGCCGTCGAAGACGCTGATTGCCGCTGCCAGGCACGCCCAGGCGATCCGCACGGCCGGCCGGTTCGGCCTGACGGCAAGCGAGCCCGTCGTCGACTATGAACACCTTCATGCTCGCATCCACGAGGTCATCGCCGGCATCGCCCCGCACGACAGCGTCGAGCGCTTTGCCGGCCTCGGCGTCGAAGTGCTGCAATCCTCCGCCCGGTTCGTCGATGAAAACACCATTGCAGCAGGCGACCACCTCGTCCGCGCCCGGCGGTTCGTGATCGCGACCGGTTCGTCTCCCGCGATCCCTGATGTTCCGGGCCTCGACAAAGTGGCGTTCCTGACCAACGAAACGCTGTTCGATCTGACCCGGCTGCCGGCTCATCTGATCGTTGTCGGTGCAGGTCCTGTTGGCACCGAGATGGCGCAGGCCTATCGCCGCCTCGGTGCTGAAGTCACCGTGATCGAAAGCCGACGGGCGTTATCGGGTGCCGATCCGGAACTGGCCGCGATCGCGATTGCCGCGCTTCGCAGCGAAGGCGTGGTCCTGCACGAGGCAACGACGATCCTGGAGGCCGTGCAAAGTGGCGGGCGGATCGTTCTGCGATGCGAGAATGGCACCGGCGCTTTCCAGGTCGAAGGCAGCGATCTCCTGCTCGCCGCAGGCCGTCGCCCGAACCATGCATCGCTCGGCTTGTCTGCAGCCGGTATAGACCACGACGCCAAGGGCATAGAGGTCGGGTCGAACCTTCGCACCAGCAATCGCCGCGTCTATGCGATCGGCGATGCTGCCGGCGGGCTGCAGTTCACCCATGTGGCGAGCTACCATGCTCGGCTCGTGCTGCAGCAGATGCTGTTCCGATTGCCGGCGCGGGAAGACCGCGCGATCGTACCGAAGGTCACCTACGCCGATCCTGAGATCGCCGAGGTCGGATGGAGCGAGACCAAGGCGCGGGAGGAATTCGGCGCCGTCGGGATCATCAGGACCGACCTCGCCCTGAGCGATCGCGCCCGCACGGACGGGGCCGAAGCTGGCCTGATCAAGATTATCGTCGGCCGCCGTGGACGCATCCTCGGCGTCGGCATTGCCGCCCCCGGCGCGGGAGAGTTGATCAACATGTGGTCGCTTGCGGTCGCGAATGCCATGACGCTCAAGCAGATCCGCGGCTATGTCGCACCCTATCCGACCCTTTCCGAGATTGGAAAACAGGCGGTCATCTCCTATTATGCGCCCCTGGCGAAGAATGCCGTCGTGCGGTCCGCCATCAGGGCCTTGCGGGTTTTCGGCTGACGGACAGGGAATTTTCGGAACGATGAGCGAAGAGCCGCAGCCGACGACGGGGAGGGAAGCGCCGCGGGCTGCCGCGGGTTTCTTCCGTGGGCTCTCGGGCAAGCTGCTGCTTTTGACGATCGTTTTCGTCATGCTGGCGGAGGTGCTCATCTTCGTGCCCTCGGTTGCCAACATGCGCATTCGCTGGCTTCAGGATCGGTTGAACACGGTTGCCGCCGCCGCCGTCGTCGTCGACGGCCTGCAGAATGTCGAGCTGCCGCGCAACGTCCAGGACGACACGTTGATGGCGACGGGGACCAAGGCAATCGTCATTCGCCGCAAGGACGCCTCGCGGATGATCGCCGCCGCTGACATGCCATCGGAGATCGACGGCGAATACGACACGGCCAATTTTACCGCCTTTGCGGCAATCCACGATGCCTTCGATACGCTCCTGTTCGGCGGCAACCGCGTGGTGCGCGTCTACGGGCCGCTCGGCGAAAGCGACGCGGTGATCGAGCTGGTCATGGCGGATGCCAGCCTGCACAAGGCGATGCTGGTCTATTCCCGCAATGTCTTCTTCCTGTCGATCATCATCTCGCTGATCACGGCGACCTTGATCTTTCTTGCCATCAACCGGATGCTGATCGTGCCGATCCGCCGGATGACGGCGAGCATGCAGGAATTTTCCGACGACCCGTCCAATCCGGCGCGCGTGCTCGTTCCGCCGGAGGGACGTGACGAACTGGCGGTGGCCGGCCAGCATCTGGCCAGCATGCAGCGCGAGCTGCAGAAGACGCTGAAGCAACAGAAGAGCCTCGCTGAACTCGGTCTCGCCGTGTCGAAGATCAACCACGACATGCGCAACATCCTGTCGTCGGCGCAGCTGATCTCCGACCGTCTCGCCGATGTCGACGATCCCGTAGTCAAGCGCTTTGCGCCGACACTGCTGCGGGCGATCGACCGCGCCGTCGGCTATACCCGCGAAGTGCTCTCCTACGGGCGCACCACAGAGGCCGAGCCGCATCGCCGTTTCGTTGCTCTGAAGCCACTTGTCTCGGATGTCGCCGAGTTGCTTTCGATCGACCCGCAATCCGGCATCGAGTTCCAGATCCAGGTGCAGGACGATCTCGAGGTCGATGCCGACAGCGAGCAATTGTTCCGCGTGGTGCACAATATCTGCCGCAACGCTGTCCAGGCGCTAACGAATCACGAGGCCGATGATGGACGGCCGCGTGTGATCAGCGTTTCGGCGATGCGCATGGGCAGCGTCGTCACCATTTCCGTCGATGATACCGGCCCGGGTATGCCGCCAAAGGCCCGCGAGAACCTTTTTGCCGCTTTTCGCGGCTCGGCGCGCTCCGGCGGCACGGGTCTCGGGCTGGCGATTGCCCGCGAATTGGTGCTCGCCCATGGTGGCACCATCGCCCTTGTGGAAAAGCCGACGCCGGGAACGCTGTTTCGCATCGAACTACCGGACCGTCCGGTTCCACTCGATGCATTTCGCTCCAAAGCCCGCCATTGAAGGGGTTTGCGGGTGAGATCGCGCGCCGATTTCGCCGTGAAAATCCACAGCTTGAAACCTCGCCGTCGTAAAAATGAAACTTTTTTGCCGAACGGCGCTTGCAATCCCCGAAAGGACTCTTTAGAGAACCGCTCACGCAAGCGGTTCGCCGCTTCGAGACGCACCCGTAGCTCAGCTGGATAGAGCACCAGACTACGAATCTGGGGGTCAGGAGTTCGAATCTCTTCGGGTGCGCCATTCTTCTCAATAACTTAGCAGTTCAAGTGATAGCACCGCAAGGTGCGGTGGCGGCGCGTTTGCGCCCGGGGTTCTGCCAACATTCCATTCCGTCTACCTCTCCAAGCCAGTCCACTTGAGCGCGATACGTCTTTCGGTCGGCGGGCAAAAACGCCTGTGACAATCCTATATATATTAGTATAATGTGATTTATAAAAGTCGATTGCGTCGCGCCTGAGCAAGGGGCGGGCGGATACGATCCGGAGGCGCTTGCAGCGACCGGAAAAGGGAAGCGACCTCACAATTTTTTGAAGTCGGCGTGTCAAAACCGCCGCGTGCGATTCCCATATAGAGGGTGACGCATCGCGGCTGCGTGAGTCTTCAGATCGGTTTCGATTGGAAGAAAAAATCATGCAGCGGGTGGAGCGTTGCCGTACCCGTCGCGCATTGGGTTTGCCGTGCGACGGCGGAATGGAAAGGAGGTGCCCGATGTATCGTTACATGATGAAAGAGCTGCTGGTGATTGTTGCCGGGCTATCTGTCTGCGCTTTCGTGATCCTGTTCTTCCTGGCGAGCGCCGCACACGGCGTCTGACGGGATGCGCGGGCCCGAAGCCCGTTGCGCTTGTACGCACTCATGCCGAAGGCTGGCCGAGCAGGTCGAGCGTCCGCCGATCCATTTCCCCCGCGAAGTAAAGCTCAAGTGCCTGATCGAAGACGTTGCCGGCGGCTGAGGCCTTCGAAAACAGGGTCATCGACGAGCGAAACTTCATGTCGTCAGGGCTGGAGAAGATGTCGAGTGCTGAACGCCCGGTAATGCCGTTGACGGTCTCGGTGCAATCGATGAGCCTTGGCCCGAGGATCGAGTGGGCGAGGTAGGCGCGAGCCTCCGGAAGGCCTGAAATGGAATAGCGTTGGGCCATGGGCGAGTGTCCGAGGCCGGCAAGCTGGGGGAAGACGAACCACATCCAGTGTGTCTCCTTGCGGCCGCGCCGCAGTTCGTCGAGCGCCGCCGCGTAAATGCGGCTCTGGGCGTCGACGAAGCGTTGCAGCGTGAAAGGGTCGGTCATGGTCCCTACTTTCGCCCTGGCGCGTCTGTGTGCCCGCCAGGGCCATGTCAATTGCCGCCGGTCATGCCCATTGGCGGCCGCGGTGCATTCTACCAGCGATGATGAACATGAACCTTGACCTGCCGCTCGTAAAGCGCAGCGATGGCGGCCTTGGTTTTCTCGTCGATGGCAGGCAGTGCGCTTGCAGCCGCATTGGACTGCGCCTGCGCCTCGTTGCGGGCGCCGGGGATGACGACGGAGACCGCCTCCTGCTCCAGGATCCAGCGCAGCGCGAACTGTGCCATCGGCACGCCTGCGGGCACCAGCGGGCGCAACTGCTCGACGGCGTCCAGTGCCGCGTCGAAGGGCACGCCGGCAAAGGTCTCGCCGACGTCGAAGGCTTCGCCGTGGCGGTTGAAGTTGCGGTGATCGTCGGCGGCAAAGGCCGTGTCACGGCTGATCTTGCCCGACAGCAGCCCGGAGGCGAGCGGCACGCGGACGATGACGCCGACATTCTTCTTCTTCGCCTCGTCGAAGAACAGGTCCTGCGGCCGTTGGCGGAAGATGTTGTAGATGATCTGGACGGTGGCGACACCCGGATATTCGATCGCCTTCAGCGCTTCCTCAACCTTCTCGACCGAGACGCCGTAGTGGCGGATCTTGCCCTTGGTGATCAGCTGGTCGAGCGCGCCGAACAGATCCGGACGGTAGTAGACCTCGGTCGGCGGGCAGTGGAGCTGCACGAGATCCAGCGTCTCGACACCGAGATTGCTCAAGCTGCGGTCGATGAACGCCTCGATGTTGGCGCCGGTGTAGCCTTCTGTCGCGTGCGGGTTCAACCGGCGCCCTGCCTTGGTGGCAACGAACGGCCTTTCGCCGCCACGTTCCTTCAGGACGGCGGCGATGATCTTTTCGGAGCGGCCGTCGCCATAGACGTCGGCGGTATCGACGAAGGTGACGCCGCTGTCGAGGGCCGCGTTCAGCGCGCGCTTGCCGTCCGCTTCGCTGACGTCGCCCCAGGAGCCGCCGATCTGCCAGGCGCCGAAGCCGATTTCAGAAATCGTCGCGCCCGTCTTGCCCAAAACTCTCGTTTTCATGCTGATCATCTCCTTGGCGAACCTGTTACAGGATTGAATATTATCGAGTTTGTCGGTCGTTTTTATGATGATTTGGCCTGCAAAGGAAGCCGTTCAGTCTTCGGTCGAAATGACCGCACGGCCTCGGCTGAGGTCGGTGACCATGGCGAGAATGCCGTCCGCTTCGTCCTTGCGCATGTCGACCGTCATCACCGGCCCCTTGTCAGTGAAGGTCTCGCTGGCAATCGTCACGTCGCGGGCAAGCAGCCTTGCCTTGATCAGTGCCAGATCGGCAAAGTCGCAGGCGATGGTGGCACGCACCGTCTCGATCATCTCGATCTTCTCGGCTGCCCGCAGGCAGAGCGCAGCGGTGCCGCCATAGGCGCGGATCAGGCCGCCGCTGCCAAGCAGGATACCGCCGAACCAGCGGGTGACCACGACAACGACGTGATCGAGTGCCTGACCGTCGATTGCCGCGAGGATCGGCTTGCCTGCGGTGCCGCTCGGCTCGCCGTCGTCGTTGAAGCGGTACGCCTGGCCGATGCGCCAGGCCCAGCAATTATGATTGGCCGTCGGGTCGGAATGCTGAGCGAGGAAAGCCTTTGCCGCCTGCTCGTCGGGCACGGGGGCGCAGATTGCCACAAACCGGCTCTTCTTGATTTCCTGCGTCGAGGTTTCCGTGCGCTTGAGGGTGAACATCCGCTGCTTCCGTTTGGATAACGCTGATAACGGATTGTGCGGATTGGCGCCACCGTGGTTCGGCTTCGACCGGACGCGGGCATGCACATCAGCCTCACCAGCCCTCATTGCTGTGCTTGTCACAGGAATCCAGTCACGGCGCGTCTGCGCCGTGAGAATATTCGGTTTGCGGTGTCGCGTTGAAAGGTTCTTTCGCGCCGCCGACACGGCGCAGCTGGATCTCTGTGACAAGCGCAGAGATGAGGAGGAGAGGGGAGGGCCATCGCCACCGGGTTGACCCCAGCCCCTTCATCGCCTCTCCCGCGTTCGGGAGAGGCAGTCTTGACTCGTGGACCCGGTCTCGATCAGCCGATTGCCATCAGGCTGGCATTGCCGCCGGCAGCGGCCGTGTTGATCGAGGTGGAGACTTCTTCGAGCAGCCAGTTGAGGCAATAGGCGTCGGGGTTGCGACCGATCTCGTCGGTTGAGGCCGCCTGGACCAGGACCAGCGGACCCGGCAGGCCGGCAATCACCTTGCTGACCTGCCGGACGCGCTCGCCGTCGCCTTCGACCAGTGCCCCGGCGAATGGACCATCGGCAGACCAGTCCTTCGACCAGGACAGCCGGGTGGAAACACTGGCCGGCAGGCCCTTCAGTGAAGACTGCAAGCCGGAAGCCGCGTCGATAACGACGGTGTTGCCGGTCGCAAGCGCCGCGCCGAGCTGGCGATAGAGGCCGGTTTCGGTCGCCGGCACCAAAAGCACGCGGCCGCGCGGATGAAGCGCATAGAGGTTGCGCTCGCCAACCGGCCCCGGAAGCTCGGAGATAAGGCCGAGGGCCGAGTTGCTGCCGGCGGTACGGGCGGCTTCCGCCTCGTCCTTGGCGCCCTTGCCGTCGAGCCACTTGGCGAAGTCGAGCAGCGCCGGATCGGTGTGCACGGAGCTGTGCTGCGGCGGCACCGGGGCGGTGGCGACGAGGCGGCCGAGATAGAGCGGGCCGCCGGCCTTCGGGCCGGTGCCGGAGAGGCCACGACCACCGAACGGCTGCACACCGACGACGGCGCCGATGACGTTGCGGTTGACGTAGAGGTTGCCGGCCTTCACCCGCGACGTAACGTGGGCAATGGTTTCGTCGAGGCGGGTGTGCAGGCCGAAGGTCAGGCCGTAGCCGGTCGCGTTGATATCGTCGATCAACCGGTCGAGATCGTCGCGGCGGTAGCGGATGACGTGCAGGACGGGGCCGAACACTTCGCGCTTGAGGTCGGCGAGCTTTTCAAGCTCGACGATCGTCGGCGGCACGAATGTGCCGAGGCCGGTTTCGGATGCGAGGCCGATCTGCTCGACCTTGCGACCCATGCCGCGCATGGTCTCGATGTGCTTCTCGATGATCCCTTGTGCTTCTGCGGTGATGACAGGACCGACGTCGACGGAAAGCTTGTCCGTGCGGCCGATCTTCAGTTCGTGCAGTGCGCCCTTCAGCATTGCCAGAATGCGGTCGGCGACATCTTCCTGCAGGCACAGCACCCGCAGGGCCGAGCAACGCTGGCCGGCACTGTCGAAGGCCGAGGCGATCACGTCGCCGACGACCTGTTCGGCGAGCGCCGAGCTGTCGACGATCATGGCGTTCTGACCGCCGGTCTCTGCGATCAGCGGGATCGGCCGGCCCGACGGCGACAGCCGGTCGGCAAGCTGCGCCTGGATCAGACGCGCGACTTCGGTCGAGCCGGTGAACATCACGCCGGCTATTTCAGGGGCAGCAACCAGTGCCGCACCGATGCGTCCGTCGCCGGGCAGCAGTTGCAGAGCGTCGGCCGGAATGCCGGCTTCGTGCAGGATGCGCACGCCTTCGGCGGCGATCAGCGGTGTTTCCTCGGCCGGCTTTGCCAGCACCGGGTTGCCGGCAACGAGGGCTGCGGCAATCTGGCCGGCGAAGATCGCCAGCGGGAAGTTCCAGGGGCTGATGCAGACGATGGGCCCAAGCGCCTTGTGGGCAGGACCAAGCGTGCGGCGGGTCTGTTCGGCGTAGTAGCGCAGGAAGTCGATCGCCTCGCGCACTTCGGCAATGGCGTTCGGCAGCGACTTGCCGGCTTCGCGCACGATCAGGCCGAGCAGCGTCGGCATGCGGGCCTGCATGATGTCGGCTGCGCGCACGAGGATCGCCGCGCGCTCTCCCGGCGCAACCGCCGACCAGCTTGCAGCTGCCTTCGAGGCAAGGCTTGCCGCCTGGCGGGCGTCGGCTTCCGAAGCCTCGGTGACAGCGCCGACGACATCGCGGTGGTCGCCTGGGTTAAGAACGGGACGGGTCTCGCCTGCGGCAGGTCCGGTTGCCAGCTGCGGAACGGCACGCCAGTCGACGGCAGCGCTTGCCTGCAGAGCCTCGGTCAACGATGCGAGCGAGGTTTCGTTGGAAAGGTCGAGTCCGCTGGAGTTCGGGCGTGCGTCGCCGAACAGGCCGACGGGCAGGGCGATCTGCGCATGCGTCGCGCCGACGACCGGCATGGCGCGCACGATGTCGACGGGATCGGCGACCAGTTCGTCGATCGAGACCTTCGGGTCGGCGATGCGGTTGACGAAGGAGGAGTTGGCGCCGTTTTCAAGCAGGCGGCGCACCAGATAGGCAAGCAGCGTCTCGTGCGTGCCGACAGGCGCGTAGATGCGGCACGGCCGGTCGAGATTACCCTTGCCGACGACTTCGTCATAGAGCGGCTCACCCATGCCGTGCAGGCACTGGAACTCGTACTTGCCGACCTGGAAGTCCTTGCCGGCCAGTTCGTAGATGGTGGCGAGCGACTGGGCGTTGTGGGTGGCAAACTGCGGGAAGATCACGTCCGTTGCCGCCAGCAGCTTGCGGGCGCAGGCGATGTAGGAAACGTCGGTGTAGATCTTGCGGGTGTAGACCGGGAAGTCTTCCAGGCCGTCGAGCTGGGCGCGCTTGATCTCGGCGTCCCAATAGGCGCCCTTGACCAGGCGAACCATGACGCGGCGACCCGAACGGCGGGCAAGGTCGATGATGAAGTCGAGCACGAAGGGGCAGCGCTTGCCATAGGCCTGGACCACGAAGCCCATGCCTTCCCAGCCGCTAAGGTCCTTGTCGAGGCACAGCTCTTCCAGGAGGTCGAGCGAGAGTTCGAGGCGGTCGGCTTCCTCGGCGTCGATGTTGAGGCCGATGTCGTATTTCTTCGCGATGACGGCGAGCGCCTTCACCTTCGGCAGCAGCTCTTCCATGACGCGGGCGGATTGCGCGCGCACATAGCGCGGATGCAGCGCCGAAAGCTTGATGGAGATGCCGGGACCTTCATAGATGCCGCGCCCGGCCGAGGCCTTGCCGATGGCGTGGATCGCCGTTTCGTAGTCCTTGTAGTAGCGCTCGGCGTCTTCGGCCGTGGTCGCGGCCTCGCCCAGCATGTCGTAGGAGTAGCGGAAGCCCTTCTGCTCGAGCGCGCGCGAGCGACGCAGCGCCTCGTCGATGGTTTCGCCGGTGACGAACTGTTCGCCCATCATGCGCATCGCCATGTCGACGCCGCGGCGGATCACCGGTTCGCCGCAGCGAGCGATCAGGCGCGTAAGGGCTGCCGAAAGGCTACGGTCGTTGACGGTCGACGTCAGCTTGCCGGTGACGACGAGACCCCAGGTCGCGGCGTTGACGAACAGCGAGCGACCGCCGCCCAGATGCGACTTCCAGTCGCCGTCGGCGATCTTGTCACGGATCAGCGCGTCGCGCGTTGCTTTGTCGGGAATGCGCAGAAGCGCTTCGGCCAGGCACATCAGCGCCACGCCTTCCTGGCTCGACAGCGAGTATTCGTGCACCAGACCTTCGACGCCGGAACCCTTGTGCTTTGCGCGCAGCGCTTCAATCAGCTTGCGGGCCGTCCGTGCGGCCGCCTTCTGTGTCTCGACCGGCAGCGTCGCGGCCTCGACGAGTGCCGGCAGGGCTTCGGTCTCGGGACGGCGGTAAGCGGCGGTGATCGCCTGGCGGAGCGCGCTCTGTTCGCGGATCGGCGGTGCGAAATCGGCAAAGGGTGCCGGCGCCTGGTCGGCCGTTGGGCTGGATTTGTGAAGCTGGTTCTGGCTCATCGAACGCGGTCCTTTGGAAGGCGGTGACAGGGCGCAATACGCCCTGGATATCGTGGGCAGAAAATAAGCGTCGTTCCGCCGAACATCCATCCGGCAAATTCGACCAACCTCGGAATATTTCACTATGCAAGCGCTGCGAAACCGATGGGAATGCGGAATGTATCCGTGAGTCCCGGATGATCCGAAGTCTTATGCGGCCTGTCCGAAGTGCCGTTCGCGCGCCATCAGACACTCGTCGTCACCCGGCATGCAGGTGCGACAGACGATTGGCCTGACCGCGTAGACCTTGCAGGCGACATGGACGCCAAGCTTGCCGCCGAGCGCTGTGCAACGGTCGTCTTCGCAGCGCATGCCGCCGAGATCGGCCGCGACATACTCTTCCGGTATCAGGTCGAGTTCCTCGTCCGTCTCCATCGAGAAGCGCGGCCAGTCGGAGGAATAGGCGCAACAGGCGCCGCAGCTCTGACAGTCGAGGGTTTCATCGGTCGCGGTCAATTGGGTCATGGGCCAACCTAGCATGAAGGCCGGCTGGCCGAAATGCCCCTCAGGCGATGGCGGCGTCCCTGCAGGCGATTTCATAATCTTCGGTGTGAACCAGCACGCCGTCCCTCGTAACCACGGCAATGCCGTACGCGGCGGGTTCATCGACCGAGAGCGAGGGATCCGGCGCATCGAACGGCATCGGCTGCTGGTGCACAGGGCTCTTGAAAACGGAGAAGGGTATGCCGCGGCAAGAGCCACCGATCGTGCGATGCACGTGGCCGGCGAAGATGTGGCGCACATTGCCGTGCTTCTTCGCCAGCGCATAGAATTCCACCTCGTTGACCAGGCGGATCATGTCCATGCCGGTAAAGCCGGTCGCATGTGGCGGATGATGCATGAAGATCAGCACTGGCCTGTCGCCGGCATCAGCCAATTGCCGGTCGAGCCAGGCAAGGCGCTTCTGGCACAACAGGCCGGCATGGCTGTTGGGGTAGTCGTAGGGCGGCGCAAACAGCGTGTCGAGCAGGATCGCCCGGCAGTCGTCAAAGTCGATCACCTGTTGCACGAAGCCATCGTCGTCCGTCACAGCGTCGGTAAAGACGTCCAGGAACACATCGCGCCGGTCGTGGTTGCCGACCATGATCGCCGCGGGTGGGCCCAATTGATCGACAAGGGTCTTCAATCGCTCGTAGGAAACACGATCGCCGTGGTGGGCGAGGTCGCCGGTGAAGATCACCCGATCGGCATCCCCATGGTAGCGGTTCACATGGGCGATACCGTTGGCCAGTCGTTGATAGGGGTCGATGCCGATGATGGTCGTACCTTCTGGCACCATGTGCAGATCGGTAAAGATAATCAGCTTCGTCATCGCATTTCCAGGGGCGGGGGTGTCTTCCCGTCCAAGCTGTCGTGCGCCCGGCTGGCCGTCAAGCTGCATCTTTGGGTGGGATTTGCTGGTCGCTCATCGCTGGCCGATGGCCGCTGAACGGAGAGCATTTGCTCGCCAGCCGGCCGACATAGCGCGATACGGACCCGCAAAATTCGCGCATTTTCGTAGGCGAGGCAGGATTTTCAGGGGGAGGCACCCAAGAGCGATTGCGGGCAGTAGGCTTTGCGGGCCGACCCTTGCAGGTCGCCCCGCAAACATCACTTGATGCGGCTCGTCTTGTCGAGCATGGCCGTCTCGAAATCGCTGGCGCCACTCAGTTCGGCGACCTTGCGCTCCGCATAGGCGTCGCCTTCGGCTGCCGCCTTGCGGAAGACGGCGCGGGCTGCGGGCAGATCCCTTACAACACCTTCGCCGGTTTCCAGCATCAGGCCGAGGTTGACCATGGCGTCGACATTGCCGCGCTCGACGGCGAGACGATAGAACCGGGCCGCCTTGGTATTGTCTTCTGGTACCAGCTTGCCTTCATCCAGGATCACCGCGAGGTTGAACGCCGCGACGCCATCGCCTGCAAGTGTCGCCCGCTCGAACCATTCGATCGCAAGTCTGCCGTTTGCCGCGGTGCCCATGCCGTCGCGATAGGCGACGCCGAGATTGTAGGCGGCCAGGATGTTGCCGGCAGCCGCGGCCTTCTGGTTGAGCGCGAATTCGGTTTTGGTATCGCCCTGTTCGCCGACAAGCACCGCATAGTTGGTCATGGCCAGCGCATGACCATGGTCTGCCGCTTCGCCGAGAATATGGTGCGACTGGGTCTTCTGACCGGCCTTGTCGAGAACGCGCGCCAGCTGGAACGCGGTGCGGCCACCGGCATGCTGGTTATAGGCCTCGCGGCAGGCCGAAAGGGCGATGCCGATCTTCAGATCTTCGGTGGCAACGGCCGGGTAGGCCTGATTGCGCTGCAGGTCGAAGATGCTGCCCGCTTCACGGTCGCAGATGTCGGCGGCCGAGAGATCGGCCGCACGCGCAGAGGGGAGCGCGATCGCTGCCAGTGCCACGACGCTGACAATGGCAAGAAGCACGGCGTTGACGATGCGAATGCCTGTTTTGCGCTGGTTTTCCATGATGCTCTCCCGTCTCGTGAGGTGAAACTAGCGCGACGGGTTCCACCTGCCTGTTCCGGCGGGAACAGCCGGATTGTGAGGGCTCTGGCGAAATGACGGACACTGTCGGGCAGACCACCAAACGGCTGCGGCTTGTTTCCCCTGATATCGGGGATATCCTCTGGGATAGTCTGACGCTCGAAGGCACGACCACATCGAAAAGGAAGGTGGACCATGAAGGACCGGGAGCCGATGCGGCAGGTGCTGGTGAAGAGGCGCGTCGTGGTTGGCGGCCTGTTGCTGGCCGCCTTGGGCGGCGGCGTCGCAACGACGAGGGCGAGCCCCGTGATCGGCAAGGCGACGGAAATCCGTGGCGATGTTCGTCGCCGGCAGGCAGAGCAGGAAGACGCTCTGGCCGTCGGAGCACAGCTTTTCGACAACGACCATGTCCGCACGCAGGCCGAGAGTTTCGCCACTCTGGCGCTGGGCGCCGACACCCGCGTTCTGCTGGGTGCTGAGACCGATCTGCTGATCGATCGTTTTATCGCCGGACAGGGCGGGACACTGGAACTCGGCACCGGCCGAATGGTGTTCGATCGCCCCGAGGGGCTGCCCAAGGTCGATGTTGCCGTCAGGACCGCCTTCGGCATGATCGGCGTTCGCGGCACCAAGTTCTTCTGCGGCCCGAGCAAGGTCGCCTTTGCCGTTTTCGTCGAGCACGGCAGCGTCGCGGTTGCGGCGGGCGGTGTCACGCAGATTGTCGCCGCCGGGCAGGGCGTCGAGTTCAAACAGCGAGGCGACGCGCCCAGCGCCCCGGTCAACTGGGGACAGGCGCGGATCCGCGAAGCCTATGCCAGCGTCGGGCTGTAGCAGTTCGTCAGGCACCGCAAGCGGAATGCGGCGAGGCGGCAACGCCACGACGCTCTAAATCTGCCCTCTGTCTTCCGTCAGATTTCCTGCCCCTTGCGCGGCGACTGGCACGCTAGACCTGTTCGGGATCGGCGACGGTGAAGAGCTCCATCGGGGCAAAGCCGCGGATCTCATGGCTGCCGAGCGAGCGAAGGTGCTGCTTGCTTTGCGCCGCGGCCGCCGGGCCGACGCAGATGGCCGTGCCCAGAAACTTGTTGGCCTCCTGCAGTCGCGCCGCAAGGTTGATGGCGTCTCCATGGGCGGTGTAGTCGAGCTTGCCACCGGCGCCGACTTCGCCAACGACCGCCTGGCCTGTCTCGATGCCGATGCGCGTGCGGCCGAAATCCCTCATGGCAAACTGCGGCCGCCGCCGCATTTCCTCGGTCAGCGCGTGGATCGCCTTGGCGCATTCGATCGCCTTGTCGACATGATCGGCGAGATCCTCCGGCGCGTTGAAGAAGGCGTGCACGGCATCGCCGACCACCTTGTCGACCATGCCGCCATAGTGCGCCACCAGCGCGTTGACCTCGGTGAAATAGATGTCGAGCAAGGTGATGAGGTCACGCGGACCGAGCTTCTGCGACAGCGTCGAAAAGCTCTCGATGTCGGTGAAGAGCGCTGTCACCGCCCGTTCCTCGCCCGCAACCCGCTCAGCACCCGGATTGTCGATGTAGCGCGCGACGACGGATTGCGGCAGATATTGCGAGAATTTCTCCCGCGCCGTCGCCTCCGCCCGCCGGATATGGGCAAATTGCAACGTGCTCGTCACCGCCAGCACCGCGGCCAGCGCGACCGAAATGCTGACGGCATCCACCAGCCAGCCGCTGGTCCGGTAGATGGCCATCGTTGCCGCGACGACCGCTGCAACCGCGATGATGCCGAGCGTTGCCGATGTCATTGGTCTGAGCCTTGCCGCGCCGTAGGCGGCCGCAATTCCGGCGGCAAGCGAGAACAGGGCTTCGATGACGGGAAGCCGTGCGTCGCGCCGGGGAACGAAGCCGGTGGCGATGGCGTTGGCGATATCGGCGTGGATCTGCACCGAGGGCTCGAGGGGCATCGAGGCGCTGGGCCTGAGGCCGCCGAGATTGGGCAGGCTGCTGCCGACAAAGACGAGTTTTCCCGAAAGCCTGTCCTTGCCTGCCGTCCTTGCCAGAATGTCGGCCGCGGAAATCGTCCGCGCGGCAATCCTCTCGGGATCGCTCGCCACGAAGCGCAGGCTACCGGTATCGTCGAGTGTCACCACTTGATGGTCGAGGCGCAGCCAGGCCGGGTCGCCGCCCAGGATCGGCGTTCCGGCGCCGACCATCAGCCGGGTCGCTTCGATGCCAAGCGTTGGAAAGGCTTCCTCGCCCAGGACCGCGAACGCTTGCACTCGCCGGATGCGGGCGTCTTCATCGCCGACCAGAAACGATGCGGCGGCCGCCTTGGCACGGTCCATGAAGCCGGGACAGGAGGTCTCCGCGCCGTCAAGGAACCAGAGTTCGGGGGCTGCGAAAGGGCGGCTCAACGCCAGTGGCGGAACGGGGCGCGGGCGCTCCTGCAGCGTGTCGGCAATGAGAAAGCCGAGGACGACGGGTACCTTCGAAAGCGCTTGCGAAAGCGGCCCGTTGCCCGGCAAGTCTGCCGCGCAATCGGAACTGAAGACGAAGTCGACGGCGACGACCTTGGCGCCGGCGTCGGACAGTGCGGACAGAAGCTCGGCCGTTGCCGCCCTGTCCCAATCGCCGCCCGGCCTGCTTTGATAGGCTGCGCGGTCAATGTCGACGACGACGATGTCAGGCGACTGGGGTGAGGGCACCCATTGGGTGAGGCTGTCGAAGAACAGTTCCCGCTGCGTTTCGAATACCGGTTCCGCATAGAAATAGAGTGCCAGTGCGACGACCAGGCTCGTCAGGATCCCGCCGGCGAGCGGTGTGAAGCGAAAGCGCCGGCGAGATTGAGCGGTCATGTCGCCTAATCCTCTTCCGGATCGGCGATGCTCAAGAGCTTGCCGACCTTGCAGGCGATGATGCCATCCATCCGTTTGATCGCGCCGCTTTCCTCGAGCCACAGGATGGCCCGGTTGACCTTGGGCCGGCTGGCGCCAAGCACGCCGGCGATATCCGTCTGGCTCATGGTCAGCCTGAGGTTGGCGCTTTCGGGAAGTTCGTTGCCGTGGATCTGCCGGAGCGTGGCCAGGAAGAACCGGGCGACGCGGGCATTGAGGTCGTAGAGCGCGATGGTTTCCAGCCGCTCGGTGGTGTCGCGCAGCTGGGCGCAGAGAAAGCGGACGACGGATTCGGCTGCGGCCGGCCGGGTGGTCACCATGTCGAGAAACGCCTTCTTGCCGATCACATAGCCTTCCGCAGCCGTTTGCGCCGTGGCATCGGCCGACCGCGTCTGGCCGTCGAGCACCGCCATCTCGCCGAAGATCGCTCCGGCTTCGTGCTGGCGCAGCATCAGTTCGCGGCCCTGAGGCGTGATCAGCGACAGCTTGATGCGGCCCGATACGACAACGATCATATAGTTGCCTTCGTCGCCGCGCTGGAAGATCACCGTGCCCGCCGGCCACTTGCGATAGGTGGCGATCTCGGCAAGATCCTCGATGGACTTCTTGTCGAACCCTTCGAAGATCGCGAATGAGCGCCAGAAGGCCGGGCTCCTGTTGATTTCGTTCATGAGATGCCCCCTAGCGGCGTCCCCTGCCGCGCCTGAAATTCTTCGCCCACACGACCCGTCCTTGCAACAGAAAAGAACGTTCCGGGCCTGAGCAGGGGGTATGGTGCCGAAAAGGACTGCACAGATCGCGGCGTGACGCAAATGTCGGTTGACGATAATTCCCGGTTGTCTCTAGGTTGTGAACGATCTGTCGCCGGTCGTGCGGCTAGATGAATTTGAAAATGCTGATACTTCTGCTGCCAACACTCGTTTCTCACAGGAGCCTCGCATGTCTCAGAATGTCGTCGTCCTCATCGGGCGCATTCTTCTTTCGATCATGTTCATCACCGCCGGTTTCGGCAAACTGACAGATCCCGCCGGCACCGCCGGAATGATCGCCAATGCCGGCTGGCCTGCGCCGACAGTGCTCGCCTATCTCGCCGGTATCTTCGAATTGGTTGCGGGTCTCGCCGTTCTTGTCGGCTTCCAGACCAAGATCGCGGCTTACCTGCTGGCGGCGTTCACGCTTGTCACCGCTTTCGTCTTCCACAGCGGTGCGATCAACATCCCGACCTTCCCGCCGGAAGCAAACGGTCTGCTGACCGTCTTCAACGGCCTGATGATGATGAAGAACATCTCGGTCGCCGGTGGTTTCCTGGTGCTTGCAGCCTTCGGCCCGGGCGCACTGTCGATCGACGCACGTCGCGCCTGAGACATTTCAGACTTCAAACAAAAAACCCGCCGGTTCCGCCGGCGGGTTTTTTCGTTCGTCTTGCGAAGTTACGGATAGATCACGCCCTTGCGCAGGATGACATTGCCGTAAAGCCGCGGCTCGCTGGTCTGCACCACCGTGTGAGCTGCCTGCACCCGGGGATAGAATTCGGGGCCGAGCAGGGGAACGACCGTCCGTGCGGGTTCATGCTTGCCGCAGCAATCGATGATCTCCCGATGCACCGGGTCGAGCGCGTCTCGGTCGTGCTTGACCGTGGCACGGAAAATCGCGGCCGGCACGAAATCGTCGATCGGCATCACGCTCAAAATGGCGTCGAGCACCGGGATCAGCCCGTGGCCGTCCAGCCGAACCAGCCGGCGGGCATGTTCCTGGCCGGGATAATTGCCGTCGACCAGCGCGATCTCGTCGCCGTGGCCCATGGCTCGAAGCGTCGCCAGCAATTCGGGGCTGAGGATCGGGTCTATGCCTTTCAGCATCAGCTGAGCTCCTTGAAGAGGACATTGGTGTCGAGCAGGTAGCGGGAGAACAACGGCAGGCTGGCGCCGCCGATGGCGCGGGCGTGGCTGCCGACCATGCCTTCCACCAGTTCCGGGATCGTCACGCCCTGGAGGTCGAGTTCGTGCAGGGCCTTGCGCGTCGCCGTCAGCAACCGCGCGCGCACCCAGGGCGGGAAGCCGCCGTCGATGACGACGGCCGAGAAGTCGACGATCGAGACGGCGGAGACGACGGCCTGGGCAAGGGCCGCGGCGCTGTCGTCGATCCACACGGTCAGCGGTTCGCCGAAATCGATCCAGTCGTCGGCGGAGTACCAGAGCGGCTTTGGGTCGATGCCGCGATCGCGCAAGAGGTTTTCGAGCACGAACACCGAAGCGATCTTCAGGAGCTGGACGGTCTTGCCGTCTTTGCCCGACACCGGCAGCGGACCGACGGCACCGGCGGCGCCTGTCCGGCCGGAAAACAGCGCGGAATTGATGACGACGCCGCCGCCGATGAACGAGCCGATGTAGAAATAGACGAAGTCGGGATAGCTGGCGCCGACGCCGAAGGCGAGTTCGGCGCCGCAGGCGCTGGTTCCGTCATTCTGCAGAAACACCGGGTGACGGGTGCGTTGCGCAACGATCGCCTGCAGGTCGATATCGCGCCACCGGTTCATCTGTTCCCGCGGTGCGCCCACTTCTTCCGCCCAGTTCCAGAGCTCGAAAGGTGTGGCGATGCCGATGCCGGCGATCCGCTTGCGCTCGTCCGGCCTCAGTTGCTGCTCGAGCTTCTCGATGCCGCCGATGATGAAGTCGACGAGGTCGCCGGGCAGGGGATAGGCGTGGATCTGGTGCAGGTGCAGGCGGATGTTGCCGACGAAATCCATCAGCACCAGGTCCGCACTGCGCCGGCCGATCTTCACGCCGAAGGAGAAAACCGCATCCGGGTTGAGCCGCATCGGCGTCGAGGGCTGGCCGACGCGGCCGCGCACCGGTTCGCCGCGCACCAGCAAGCCATCGCTTTCAAGGGCGCGCATGATTACGGAGACCGTCTGCGCCGAAAGGCCGGAGCGCCGGGCGATGTCTGCCTTCGAGAGCTCGCCGTGACGACGCACCAGCGACATCACCAGCCGTTCGTTATAGGCGCGCACGCGTGTCTGGTTCGCCCCGCCGCTGGGGTCGATCACTTCAGGTTGCATCGGTCCCCTGTCGGGGCCGTCTGTCAATGACATGCCACCGTCTCCTCCCGTTGGCATTAGTGCCCGCTTGGCGCGGGTCTGTTGTTTCCGCTCTGGGCGGGCCTGTCAATTTGCGTGTCGGCCCGGATGGCTCCGGACCGGCGTTATCCCAAGAATGACACATCGAAATAATAATTCAATTTGATTTATTTATTGACACCCTCGAAATTTAGTGTTTGTTTTTGATCCGGAAGCGCCTGTTGCAGCGGAGGAGAAATGCTGCGGCGGCGAGGCCCCTGCCGGTCCGCCGGCGCGTTTTTCATCCTTGGGAGGATTACATGAAGAAGACTGTTCTCTCCGCCGCGTTCGGCGTGCTGTCGCTCGGCGTCGTTTTCGCCGCCCCGGCACAGGCCGCCGATGTCAGCGCCTGCCTGATTACCAAGACAGATACCAATCCCTTCTTCGTCAAGATGAAGGAAGGCGCTGCCGCCAAGGCCCAGGAACTCGGCGTCACGCTGAAGTCCTACGCCGGCAAGATCGACGGCGACCATGACAGCCAGGTGGCTGCAATCGAATCCTGCATCGCCGATGGCGCCAAGGGTATCCTGATCGCCGCTTCCGACACCAAGGCGATCGTCGATCAGGTGAAGAAGGCGCAGGAAGCCGGTCTTCTGGTGATCGCGCTCGACACGCCGCTTGATCCGGCAACCGCTGCCGACGCGACCTTCGCCACCGACAACCTGCTTGCCGGCAAGCTGATCGGCCAGTGGGCCGCCGCCACGATGGGCGAGGGCGCCAAGACCGCCAAGGTCGGCTTCCTCGATCTGACGCCGTCGCAGCCGACCGTCGATGTCCTGCGCGACCAGGGCTTCATGATCGGCTTCGGCATCGACCCGAAGGACCCGGCCAAGATCGGCGATGAAGACGATGCCCGCATCGTCGGCCACGACGTTACCAACGGCAACGAAGAAGGTGGCCGCAAGGCGATGGAAAACCTTCTGCAGAAAGACCCTGATATCAACGTGATCCACACCATCAACGAGCCGGCAGCCGTCGGCGCCTATCAGGCGCTGAAAGCCGTCGGCAAGGAGAAGGACGTGCTGATCGTGTCGGTCGACGGCGGTTGCCCCGGCGTCAAGTCGGTCGCAGAAGGCGTCATCGGCGCGACCTCGCAGCAGTATCCGCTGATGATGGCAGCGCTTGGCATCGAGGCGATCAAGAAGTTTGCCGACACCGGCGAAAAGCCGAAGCCGACCGAAGGCAAGGACTTCTTCGACACCGGCGTTTCTCTGGTCACCGACAAGCCGGCTGCCGGCGTCGAATCGATCGACACCAAGGTCGGCACGGACAAGTGCTGGGGCTAATCGCCTCAACTCTTAGAACGCATGGCTGAACAACGGAAGGGCGGCCCCGGCCGCCCTTCGCATAAGCGCCGATGTCTTTGACAAGGCGGCGAAAACCGCGCAGCTTCTAGAGCGCCGTGCGTTCCTATGAACGCACAAAGGACGCTCTAGCACTTTAGTTCTGGAGCACCTTTCTGCCCTCACGTGATTCCACTTGAAGACAGGGTGCTCTAGAGTGAGTGCTGATGCCCGCCACTGGTGGGCGGGCTGTGCACCAGATTGCATCGCAACCCCTTGGGAGTGGGGTTCACCGGAGGAAGGTCCATGGGCGAGCCCAACGCAGCCGCACAGCCATCCCAGGAATTCGAAAAAGTCCTGGTCAACAGTTCGACGCAGGTCGCGTCGTTCGACACGCATGACAAGACGCCGATCCAGAGGATCCAGCATTTCCTGCATTCGACGCCGGCGGCCGTGCCGTTCATCGTGCTCGTTGCAGCGATCCTGATCTTCGGTCTGGCGATCGGCGGAAAGTTCTTCTCGTCCTATACGCTGACGCTGATTTTGCAGCAGATCGCCATCGTCGGCATCCTTGGGGCTGCGCAGACATTGGTCATCCTGACGGCCGGCATCGACCTTTCGATCGGCGTGATCATGGTGCTTTCCGCTGTCATCATGGGCAACAGCGCCGTGACCTACGGCCTTCCGGCGCCGATCGCGATCTTTCTCGGATTCCTCGTTGGCGGTGCCTGCGGCTTCCTCAACGGTTTCCTCGTTTCCAGGGTCAAGCTTCCGCCGTTCATCGTGACGCTCGGCACCTGGTACATCATCATGGCGACGAACTTCATCTATTCGGCCAATGCGACGATCCGCGAGGCCGACGTGACGGCTGTCACCCAGATGCTTCACGTCTTCGGCGTCAGCTTCAAGATCGGGTCCGCCGTCTTCACGCTCGGCGTGGTCATGATGGTCGTCCTGGTTCTCGGCCTCTGGTACGCGCTCAATCACACCGCTTGGGGGCGGCATCTCTATGCGGTCGGCGACGACCCGGAAGCGGCCAAGCTTTCCGGTATCCGCACCAGCCGCGTGCTGCTCAGCGCCTATACGCTCGCCGGCCTGATTGCAGCACTTGCCGCCTGGGTCTCGATCGGCCGCAACGGCTCGATCTCGCCGTCGGCAGCGGTCACCGACTACAATCTGCAGGCCATCACCGCGGCCGTGATCGGCGGCATCTCGCTCTTCGGCGGACGTGGGTCGATCCTTGGAACCCTGATCGGCGCGATGATCGTCGGCGTGGTCTCGATGGGCCTCAACATGCTGGGCGCCGATCCGCAATGGAAAGTCTTCTTGACCGGCGTCTTGATCATTACCGCCGTTGCAATCGACCAGTGGATCAGAAAGGTAGCAGGCTGATGGCTCAGGAACCCCTTCTCACCGCACGCGGCCTGGTCAAGCGCTATGGCCGGGTTACGGCTCTCGACCATGCCGATTTCGACCTCTACCCGGGCGAAATTCTTGCCGTCATCGGCGACAACGGCGCCGGCAAGTCCTCGATGATCAAAGCGATCTCGGGCGCCATCACGCCCGATGAGGGCGAGATCCGGCTCGAAGGCCAGCTGATCAACTTCCGCTCACCGATGGAGGCGCGCTCCGCCGGCATCGAAACGGTTTACCAGAACCTGGCGCTATCGCCGGCGCTGTCGATCGCCGACAACATGTTCCTCGGTCGCGAGATCCGCAAACCCGGCATCATGGGTAAGCTGTTCCGCACGCTCGACCGGGCGGAGATGGAGAAGCGGGCGCGGGCAAAGCTCTCCGAGCTTGGCCTGATGACGATCCAGAACATCAACCAGGCGGTGGAAACCCTCTCGGGCGGCCAGCGCCAGGGCGTGGCCGTGGCGCGTGCTGCGGCCTTCGGCTCCAAGGTGGTGATCATGGACGAGCCGACGGCAGCGCTCGGCGTCAAGGAAAGCCGGCGCGTGCTGGAACTGATCCTCGACGTGCGTTCGCGCGGCCTGCCGATCGTGCTGATCTCGCACAACATGCCGCATGTGTTCGAGGTCGCTGACCGCATCCACATCCACCGGCTTGGCAAGCGCCTCTGCGTCATCAACCCGAAGGAACACACCATGTCGGATGCCGTCGCCTTCATGACCGGCGCCAAGGAACCGCCGCGTGAGGCGCTCGCGGCATGACTGTTGTGCCGTTGGTTGACGACCTTCTGGAACGGGCGGCAGGTGCTGCCCGTTTCATCGTCGCGATTGCCGGCCCGCCCGGCGCCGGAAAATCGACCCTGTCCGACGCGCTCGCCGAAGCGCTGGTGGCAGTCGGTGAAAAGGCGGCGGTGCTGCCGATGGACGGCTTTCACATGGACAACGCAGTGCTCGAGCAAAAGGGCCTGCTTGCCCGCAAAGGCGCTCCCGAAACTTTTGATCTGAGGTCGTTTCTGGCGACGATCGCGGCCGTCAGGGCCAATGACGGCGAGGTGCTGGTGCCGGTCTTCGATCGCTCGCGCGAACTGGCGATCGCCTCGGCGCGGGTGGTGGCCGCCGATACCCGCATCATTCTCGCCGAAGGCAATTATCTGCTGCTCGACGAGGCGCCCTGGACGAAGCTCGATGGCGCCTTCGACTTCTCCATCTTCATCAATCCCGGCATCGAGGAGTTGGAGCGGCGCTTGCTGAAGCGCTGGCGCGATCATGGTTATGACGAGGAGGCGGCGCGGCGAAAGGCGCTCGGCAACGATATCCCGAACGCCCATCGGGTGGTCGGTCATCAGCGCCCTGCCGACCTCGTGCTTGCGGATTTCTGAGCGATGGTCGGATTGCGGATTGTGTTTTCGGGCGCATTGGTGATATCGAGACGCGGTTTCACCACATGAGTAACCACCCGCCACCCGCACCTGCCGGCTCGCAAAGCCGCGCGCGCGGATCGGGTGCGAGCCGAGAGCGGGATGAGGAAAAATGTCTTCGGTTTTCCATCGGCATTCCGCTCTGACCTAGGAGAACGCTGACCATGCAAGACCTCGTTATCCGCCGGCCGGATGATTGGCACCTTCACCTGCGCGACGGCGACATGCTGAAGGGCGTCATCGCCGATACCAGCCGCCATTTCGCCCGCGCGATCATCATGCCCAACCTCGTGCCGCCGGTCGTCACCGCGGCGGATGCTGAGGCCTATCGCGAGCGGATCGTTGCCGCCATTCCGGCCGGCGACCGCTTCGAGCCGCTGATGACCCTTTATCTCACGGCGGGTACCAACCCCGACGACGTCGAGGCTGGCCACAAGAGCGGCCTCGTCAAGGCGGTCAAGCTTTACCCGGCTGGCGCCACCACCAATTCGCACAGCGGCGTTCGCAACATCGACGAGGCTATGCCGGTACTGGAGCGCATGGCGAAGATCGGCCTGCCACTCTGCGTCCATGGCGAAGTCACGGCGTCGGATGTCGACATCTTCGACCGCGAGGCAGTGTTCATCGAAACCGTGCTCGACCCCTTGCGCAAGCGCCTGCCGGAACTGAAAGTGACGATGGAGCACGTCACCACCAAGGACGGCGTCGACTACATCAAGGCGTCGAAGGCCAATCTCGCCGGCTCGATCACCACGCACCACCTGATCATCAACCGCAACGCCATTCTCGTCGGCGGTATCAAGCCGCACTACTATTGCCTGCCGGTCGCCAAGCGCGAGAACCACCGTCTGGCTCTGCGCGCGGCTGCGACCTCGGGCGATGCCCGTTTCTTCCTCGGCACCGACTCGGCGCCGCATGTCGATCCGCTGAAGGAATGCGCCTGCGGCTGCGCCGGCATCTACACCTCGATCAACACCATGAGCTGCCTTGCCCATGTGTTCGAAGAGGAAGCAGCACTCGACAAGCTCGAAGCCTTCGCGTCGTTGAATGGTCCGGCCTGGTACGGCCTGCCTGCCAATGACGAGACGATCACACTTCGCAAGCAGGCGGACGCCGTCAGCTATCCCGCCAAGATCGACACCGGCGCCGGCCCCGTCACCGTTTTTGATCCGATGTTCCCGCTGCACTGGGCCGTCGTCTGATCACCCGAAGTATTTGAAGGAGAGTTTGATGTTTTCCAACGCGTTCACCGACAAGGCCGTGATGGCCGAACTGGTCGCAAAGATGCTCTGGGAGATCAAGGCGGTGCATTTCAGCGCCGACAAGCCCTACAAGCTGTCATCCGGCATGGCGAGCCCTGTCTATATCGACTGCCGCAAGCTGATTTCCTATCCGCGCATCCGCTCGGCAGTGATGGATTTTGCTGCCGCATCGATCCTGCGCGAGGCGGGCTTCGAGCAGTTCGACGTTGTGGCCGGTGGCGAGACGGCGGGCATTCCCTTCGCCGCCATGCTGGCCGAGCGCCTGGGCCTGCCGATGATCTACGTGCGCAAGGCGCCGAAGGGCCACGGCCGCAACGCCCAGATCGAAGGTCACATGCCGGAAGGCGCCCGCGTTCTCGTCATCGAGGACCTGACGACGGCCGGCGGCTCGATGTTCAAGTTCATCGACGCCATTCGCGCTGCCGGCGGCGTCGTCGATCACGGCATCGCGCTTTTCTACTACGACATCTTCCCGGAAGCGGTCGGCGAGATGAAGGGCAAGGGCGTCGACCTGCACTGGATCGCCACCTGGCGCAATGTCCTGGCCGTTGCCCGCGAGCAGGCGCTGTTCGACGAAAAGACGCTTGGCGAAGTCGAGGCCTTCCTCAACGATCCGTTGGCCTGGTCGGGCCGCAACGGCGGCGTCAGCGCTCTGGCCTAGTTCGCGGCGAGGCCCCGGTCGTGCCGGGGCCTCGCAGCTCTCGATATGCAGTCTTTAAATCGATTGAAATTCTACCGAGGAGGAAGAGCCGATGATCGTATGTTGTGGTGAAGCGCTGATCGACATGCTGCCGCGGGATACGACCGCGGGCGAGAGTGCCTTTGCACCCTATGCCGGCGGGGCGATCTTCAACACGGCGATCGCGCTCGGCCGGCTCGGCATTCCCACCGGCTTCTTCACCGGCCTCTCCGACGACATGTTCGGCGATATCCTGCGCGAAACGCTGAAGGCGGCGAATGTCGACTTCGCCCCTTGCGCGACCTTGTCGCTGCACACGACGCTCGCCTTCGTCAAGCTCGTCAACGGCCATGCCACCTATGCCTTCTTCGACGAGAACACGGCCGGCCGGATGATCACGAAGGACCATCTGCCAGCGCTCGGCGACTTCTGCGAGGCGCTGCATTTCGGTGCGATCAGCCTGATCCCCGAGCCATGCGGCTCGACCTACGAGGCGCTGATGACCCGCGAACACGAGAAGCGGGTCATCTCCTTCGACCCGAACATCCGGCCCGGTTTCATCAAGGACCGGGACGCTCATCTCGCGCGGATGAACCGCATGGCGGCGATGTCCGACATCATCAAGTTCTCGGATGAAGACCTCGACTGGTTCGGCATGGTCGGCAGCCACGATGATCTCGCTGCCGAATGGCTGACGCGCGGGCCGAAGTTGGTGCTGATCACTAAGGGTGCCGATGGCGCCGTTGGTTACACCGCTCGCCACAAGGCGGACGTCGCCGGCGAACGCGTCACGGTCGTCGACACGGTCGGCGCCGGCGATACCTTCGATGCCGGTGTACTGGCGTCGCTGAAGCTGAGCGGGCTCCTGACGAAGGATGCCGTTGCGAGCCTCTCGGAAAGTGCCGTCCGCGATGCCCTGGCGCTGGGCGCCAAGGCCGCTGCCGTCACCGTTTCGCGCGCCGGCGCCAATCCGCCATGGAAACACGAAATCGGGCTCTGAGAAGAGCCCGATTTCAGTTCAATCCTTTTCCTCCGGGCGGTATTCGAGGATGTCGCCGGGCTGGCAATCGAGAACGGCGCAGATCTTTTCCAGCGTGTCGAAGCGCACGCCTTTGACCTTGCCGGATTTCAAGAGAGATATGTTCTGCTCGGTGATGCCGACCTGCTCGGCAAGGTCACGTGAGCGTACCTTGCGTTTTGCCAGCATGACATCGAGGTTTACGACGATCGGCATCCGCTAGACGAAGCTCCGGTTCTCGGCTTCGATCCCCGATGCGATGACCATGACGTGACCAAGCACCAGAAGCAGCCCGGCCATCAGCATCAAGATCAGCGTTCCGCCGTTGATGTCGATGAAGACCGAGTGCCCGGTTGCCGCCGGATTGTCGTAGGTGACGGCCATTATGCCGATCGCATTGCTGATGATCATGCACACGGATCCGATGATCGAGATGATCCCGATCCGTTTCAATAGCACGCCATTGCGGCTGGAGAGAATTTCTCCGCGCTCGAAGCCGTCGAACAACTGCCAGGCAAAGGCAAGCCCGGCGATAACCAGCGCATTGTTCAAGGCGGTCAGAAACACGACGGTTGCGATCGCGCGATAGGAGAGCGTGATGGCCGAGACCCTCGGGAAAACCACATCGCGGATGCCTTGCTCGAAGCCGGCTCTGTCGAAGAAGATCTGCCAGTGGCCATAGACCACGGCCGAGCAGAACAACGCGCCGCACAGGACGACCATCAGCTTCATGATGCGGCTCAGCTTCCGCAGTCGCTCCGGGGATCCGGTCATTAGAAAATTCCTTATCGGCTCACTTGTTTTTTTAATGTAAAACGATAATTAATTCGCGTCAATTGTGATTTGGTGCTTTTCATGTCGTTCCGTATTTTGATGAATCCCTGCCTTTTCCTGTCGCTCAATGTGCTCGCCGCCTGCGCAGCGCTCAATGTCGGCTCGCTTGAAAAACTGTCTGGTATCGATCCGCTCAGGTCCGATCCCGCGGAACTGCGCGTCGCGCTGTTGGTGCCGGAAGCGCTCTCGCTCAGGCGGGGCGATGCGACGCTCGGGATCTCCTGGAAGGCGGATGGTTCGCCGCTCGACACGCGCCGTTTCTCGCTTCAGGTCCAGTCCGGCAATGCCGGAGCGCCTGATCTGACAGAGCGGATGCGGGATGGCCAGACGCTCTATGTCCTGACCTTGACGCCTGCCGATGCAGAGCGCCTGCGCGATATGCAGGAGAAGATTGCGGCGACCAAGGGGACCGAAACAAAAGGCCGAGGCAGCCTTTCGGTCGGTTTTTCCGGCGGCTGCTGGACGGGTGCGTTCCCCACCGACCGGAAACTTACCGTCGATGCATGGATCCGCACCCGCTCAGACGAAAGCTATTTCCAGATCCTGTCGGGACTGGATGTGATGGACCTGCTCCACCAGTCCGGCGTAAAGGCATTGCCCGCCTGCGCCGCGTGAGAGGACAGGGCGCGCCACGCGCCCTGTCATTGGTTTTTAGCGGGCAGCCTTGAGCAGCACGGCCACAAGGCCTGCCGTCGACGAATCATGACCGGCAGCACTTTCCTTGCCCTCGACAACCGGCAGAAGGCCCGTTGCCAGCTCCTTGCCGAGCTCGACGCCCCACTGGTCGAAGGAGTTGATGTTGAAGAGCGCACCTTCGACGAAGACGCGGTGCTCGTAGAGGGCGATCAGACGGCCGAGCGCGAAGGGATCGAGCTGGTCGTAGACCAGCGTCAGCGACGGGCGGTTGCCGGCGAAGACGCGATGCGGCGCAATCTTATCCGCCTTGGCGTCCGCCATGCCCTTGGAGGTCAGCTGCGCCTTCGCCTCGGCAAGCGTGCGGCCCTTCATCAGGGCTTCGGACTGCGCAAGGCAATTGGCGATCAGCAGCTCGTGCTGGTGGCGCAGGGTCTTCTCGTGACCGTTGGCGGCGATCATGAACTCGGCCGGGATGACATCCGTGCCCTGGTGGATCAGCTGGTAGAAGGCGTGCTGGCCATTGGTGCCGGGCTCGCCCCAGACGACCGGGCCGGTCGAAAACTCGACCGGCTTGCTGTCGAGCGTGACGGCCTTGCCGTTCGATTCCATGTCGAGCTGCTGCAGGTAGGCCGGAAAGCGCGACAGGCGCTGGTCGTAAGGCAGGATCGCGCGCGAGGGGTAGCCGAGGACGTTGCGGTTGTAGAAGCCGAGGAGGCCGAGCAGCATCGGCAGGTTCTCACGGATCGGCGCGGTGCGGAAATGCTCGTCGATGGCGTGGCCGCCATCGAGGAAGTGGCCGAAATTCTCCTTGCCGATGGCAATCATCAGCGGCAGGCCGATCGCCGACCAGATCGAATAGCGGCCACCGACCCAGTCCCAGAAGCCGAAGACGCGCGCCTGGTCGATGCCGAAGGCCGCGACCTTGTCGAGTGCCGTCGAGACGGCAGCGAAGTGATGGCCGACGGCTGCTTCGCCGAGCTTGTCGGCGATGAAGGCGCGGGCCGTTGCCGCATTGGTCATCGTTTCGATGGTCGTAAACGTCTTGGAGGCGATGATGAAGAGCGTCGTTTCCGGTTCAACGAGCTTCAGCGTGTCGGCGATATGCGCGCCATCGATGTTGGAAACGAAATGCAGGCGCGGGCCGTCATGGAAGGGTGCGAGCGCCAGCGTCGCCATGACAGGCCCGAGGTCGGAGCCGCCGATGCCGATATTGACGACATCAGTAATCTTCTTGCCGGTCGCCCCCTTGAGCGCGCCGGAGCGGATGCCGTCGGCAAAGGCGCCCATGGTTTCGAGCACGCCGTTGACGTCGGGCATCACGTCCTTGCCGTCGACGAGGACAGGGCGATTGCCGCGGTTGCGCAGCGCCGTGTGCAGGACAGCGCGCTCTTCGGTGATGTTGATGATATCGCCGCGGAACATCGCGTCGCGCTTCTCTTCGACCTTGGCGGCTTTCGCCAGCGCTTCGAGGCCGTCGAGCACCTGTTCGTTCACCGCGCATTTCGAATAGTCGAGCAGCAGATCGTCGAGTGAGGTGCTGAAGCGCGAGAAGCGTTCGGCATCGCTCGCGAAGGCGGCGCGGATATCGGTCGCATTGGTCTGCGCGGCGGTTGCTTTGAGTTGATCGACAAGCGCTTTCATCGCGGGGCTCCTTGTGTCGGACATTCGCTTGCGTAGCTATTCGCTTTGCATTGTCCGAATCAAGCCCGCAAAACCGCCGGAGTGGCGGTTTTCAGGATTTTTTAAATCGTTTTAAGTCGAGGTGGCTTTTAGCCCCGGAGGTCCTTGCGCAGGATCTTGCCGACATTGGTTTTCGGCAACTCGGTGCGGAACTCGACGAAGCGCGGCCGCTTGTAGTTGGTGAGATAGGCTGCGCAGTGCTTCTTGACGTCCTCTTCGGTCAGGGCCGGATCCTTGCGGACCACGAACAGCTTGACCGCCTCGCCCGAATGTTCGTCGGGAATGCCGATTGCCGCGCATTCGAGAATGCCGGGGTGCGTCATCGCCACTTCCTCGACCTCGTTCGGGAAGACGTTGAAGCCCGAAACCAGGATCATGTCCTTCTTCCGGTCGACGATCTTGACGAGGCCGACGGCGTTGATGAAGCCGATATCGCCGGAGCGGAAGAAGCCGTCAGGCGAGATCGCCTTGGCGGTCTCGTCCGGGCGCTGCCAGTAACCGGCCATGACCTGCGGTCCGCGAATGCAGATTTCGCCGACGTCCCCGATCGGCAAGGTGTTGCCCTGGTCGTCGCGGATCTCGATCTCGGTCGAGGGGATCGGATAGCCGATCGTGCCGGTAAATTCGGTCGAGTCGAGAAGGTTGGCGGTGGCGACCGGCGATGTCTCGGAAAGGCCGTAACCTTCGGCGATCGGGCATCCCGTCATCTTCTGCCAACGTTCGGCAACAGGTCTCTGGATCGCCATGCCGCCACCGAAGGTCAGCATCAGCGACGAGAAATCGAGCTTCTGGAATTCGGCGTTGTTCATCAGCGCGTTGAACAGCGTGTTGAGCCCCGGGAAGATGTTGGTCTTGTACTTGCCGAGTTCCGCGACGAAGCCTGGAATATCGCGCGGGTTGGGGATCAGGATGTTGTTGCCGCCGGTGGCAAGGCCCATCAGCGAGTTCACCGTCAGCGCGAAGATATGATAAAGCGGCAGCGCGCACATGAAGACGAGATTGTCGGGACGCGGGCGCGAACGGAACGCCGTGTCGAACCAGATTTCCATCTGCGCCATGTTCGACAACAGGTTGGAATGGGTGAGCGTCGCGCCCTTGGAAACGCCTGTGGTGCCGCCGGTATATTGCAGGAAAGCGACGTCACCAGGAGCGACATTGGGCTTGGTCAGCTTCCGACGACCGCCTTCGGCAAGCACGGACCTGAAGGAGTGATGGCCGGGGATCGACCAGGCGGGCACCAGCTTCTTCACCCGGCGCACGACCAGATTGACGATCACGCCCTTGAAGCCGAGCATGTCGCCCATCGTGGCGACCACCACATGCTTGACGCTGGTCTTGGCCGCAACTTGCTGGACGGTATGGGCGAAGTTTTCGAGAACGAAGATCGCCTTGGCGCCGGAATCGACGAGTTGATGCTCCAGTTCGCGCGGCGTGTAGAGCGGGTTGACGTTGACGACCGTGAAGCCTGCCCTGAGGATACCGTAGACGATGACGGGGTTTTGCAGGATGTTCGGCATCATCACCGCGACGCGGTCGCCCTTCGACAGCCCGCGTGCCTGCAGCCAGGCGCCGATCTTGGCGGATTCGGCATTAAGTTCTGAGAAGGTCAGCGACTTGCCCATGCAGGTAAAGGCGAAGCGGCGCGAATAGCGCGCGACGGCATGGTCGAAGAAATCACCGATCGATCTGTAGGGCAGTGGGCCGATCTCGGCAGCGATGCCCGGCGGATAGGACTTCAGCCAGATTTTCTCCGGGCTGGTGCCTGTTGGTTGCGTGTTGAGTTCCGCCATGACCTCTCTCCCTCTGGTCGCCACAGGCTGGCCTTGCTTGCGGCCAGAGAAGAAACCCTCCCGGTCTTCTCTTGCCGATGAAGATGATGCTTTTGCGACACCTCTTCAAGCCGAGATTCGGAATTATATAACTTTGACGTAAACGTCAACTCAGCTAACGGTTAACCGGCCTGCTGCGCGCGCACGAAAAAGTATGATGAGTGCCGCAAAGCCTTTGCTATCAGGGGTCAAAGCCTGTATTGCATTGCAACATACCCCCATCGGACTCCATCCGATATCTGCTGCCAGCACCCACAGATTTGTTCCGCTCCCAGAGAGCGGACGACACAGGTATTGCTCATGTGTGACGAAGCCTATTCTTCCGCCGTCGATCCGCGCCGGAGCCGCATTTCCGTTGCCGAGATTGCGCTCGCCGTCGGTGGGTTCGGGATCGGCACGGGAGAATTCGCCATCATGGGCCTGCTGCCGCAGGTGGCCGATGACGTCGGCGTTTCGGTGCCGAAGGCCGGCGCCGTGATCAGTGCCTATGCGCTCGGTGTCGTCGTTGGCGCGCCGCTGATTGCTGTGCTTGCGGCGCGGTTTTCACGTTTCCGGGTGCTTCTCGTGCTGATGCTTCTGTTTGCGATCGGCAATTTCGCCAGTGCCATCGCGCCGGATTTCTACACGCTGGTTGCCGCGCGCTTCTTTGCCGGTCTTCCGCACGGCGCCTATTTCGGCGTGGCGGCGCTGGTCGCCGCCGGGCTTGCCGCACCCAACCAGCGGGCGAGGGCCGTCGGGCGGGTGATGATGGGCCTGACGATCGCCACCCTGTTCGGAACGCCGCTGGTCGCCTGGTTCGGTCAGGCGCTCGGCTGGCGCTCGGCCTTTGCCATCGTCGGCGCCATCAGCCTTCTGACCATTGCGCTGACCTGGTCTTACGTGCCGCGCGACAAGGGCAATCCGCAGGCCACGCCGCTGCGTGAACTCGGCGCCTTGGGCAAATTGCAGGTCTGGCTGATGCTCGGCATCTGCGCGATCGGCTGCGGTGGCATGTTCGCCGTCTTCAGCTACATCGCCCCTGCACTGACAGAGGTCGCAGGCGTTTCCGTCGCCAATGTGCCGATCATGCTGTCGGTGTTCGGTGCCGGCATGATCCTCGGCAACATCGTCGGTTCGCGGCTTGCCGACTGGGCGCTGCTGCCGGCGATCGGCATCGCGCTCGCCTTCAACATCCTCGCCTATGTGCTGTTCTATTTCACCATGGGCAACCCGTGGATCGCCATCGTCAACGTGCTCTTCATCGGCGGCGGCTTTGCCGTCGTGCCGGGTGTGCAGACCCGGTTGATGGACGTGTCGGGCGAAGCGCAGACGCTTGCCGCAGCGCTCAGCCATTCGGCCTTCAACCTTGCCAATGCGCTTGGCGCTTGGCTTGGCGGCTGGTCGATTGCCGCAGGCTACGGCTGGACCTCGACCGGCCTCGTCGGCGCCGTGATGGGCGTTGCCGGTTTCGGCATCTTCCTCGCCTCGGTTTTCGTCGACCGCGCCGAGACGATCAAGCGCGCCTCGATGCGTGCGGCAGAATGACCGCCGCGATCAAATAAGGCCTTGGAGCTTGCGCGCCGCTAAATTTTTCTGTCATGTCCCGCCGCTAGCCTCGGTCGCGGCCCTGAAACTACCGTAAACCGGGGGCATGGGGCAGCCGAAGGCTGGCAAGGCCTCGGGTTTGCTGTAAAGTCGTTTGAAGACGGAGGAATGTTGGTGCAACTGGGCAATCGCGAACGAGAAAACCTTCCCGCAGAGCCGCGGCTCTTCGGGTATCCGGCGACGTCGCGCTCCGCACTTGTTGGACCGATCACGGCGGCGCGCTGGATGCTCGTCTTCGTGCTTCTCGCCGGCGTCTATTTCTTCAACGGTTTCGTCGTTCCGGTTCTGGCCGCCGTCGTCATCGGCTTTGCCAGCTGGCCGATCTATCGCCGCCTGCTGGCTGCTGTCGGCGGCAATCGGACGTTCGCAGCGACCATCGCCATCATCAGCGTCGTCGCCTTCATCGTCGTGCCGATCTCGGTTGCTGCCGTCTATGCGGTCGACGAAGTGCGCGACTGGCTGGTCTGGGCCGTTGAAACCAATGCCAACGGCGCGGGCGTGCCCGTCTGGCTGACGACGATCCCGGTTGCCGGCGTCTGGCTCGGCGAACAATGGGTGAAATATGTCGGCCATCCCGGTGCGCTCGGCGAACTGGTCCAGCTCGTCAGCGGTTCCAACATCGGCAACATCTATCGCGGCGTGCTGGTCATCGGCGCTTCGGCGTTTCACGCCTTCCTGACACTGCTCTTCATGCTGATCACGCTGTTCTTCGTCTATCGCGACGGACATTCCTTCTCCAAGCAGCTCGACCATCTTGGCGAGCGCATCTTCCCGATGCGCTGGGAGCGGCTGTCGCGCGTGGTGCCGCTGACGATCAGCTCGACGGTAACAGGCATGGGCATCATCGCCATCGGCGAGGGCATCGTGCTCGGCGTCGCCTATTGGCTGGCGGGCGTTCCCTCACCGGTCACGCTCGGCATCATCACCGGCCTGATGGCGCTGATCCCCGGCGGTGCGCCGCTCTGCTTCACGCTGGTTTCCGTCTATCTCGTTGCCAGCGGTTCGCCGGTTCACGGCATCGCGCTGTTTGCCTGGGGCACGACGGAACTCTTCATCGTCGACAAGACCTTGCGTCCGCGCCTCGTCGGCGGCCCGATCAAGCTGCCCTTCCTGCCGACCTTTTTCGGCCTTGTCGGCGGGGTGAAGACCATGGGCTTTCTCGGCCTGTTCGTCGGCCCAGTGCTGATGGCGCTGCTCGTCGCCATCTGGCGCGAGTGGATGCGCGAAGTGACCAGCGAAGCCGCACCGACGGTCAGCCCGATCATCAAGGGCTGATGGTGCCGATCTGCCAGCCGCCTTTGGGCGGCGGCAGTGTCCTTATCTTTTCCTTATGCCCGCGCAAAACCATCCCAATCGATAATTGACCCGCGGAGGGTGCATCATCCGGCTATAACCAGTCCCGGAGAATGCACATGCCCGATCTACTTTTTCTTGCCGCCGGTATCGGCGGCCTTGTCGTGTTTGCGCTCTATGCGCGCACGCTCAGCCGGCTCTAGGAGGCATCGATGTTCGAAGCCTTCGTCGGCATCTCCGTCGCGGCCGCACTGACGGTCTATCTCATCGTGACCCTCGTTCGACCGGAACGGTTCTGACCCCAGGTCGAAGCTTCGTGCTCCGGTCGAAACTTCGTACCGGGCCGAACTTTGTACCGTCCGGTCGTCTTTCGTGGAGAATTCCTCATGTCTATTATCGGGTGGCTGCAGATCGGCCTCCTCTTTCTCGCCGTTTTGATTGCGATCAAGCCGCTTGGCCTCTACATGGCCCGGGTGTTTGCCGGCGAGCGCAACTTCCTCTCTCCGGTGCTTGGACCCGTCGAACGTGGCCTCTATCTGGCGGCCGGCGTTGATCCGAAGAAGGAGCAGGGCTGGCTCGCCTATACGCTGTCGATGCTTGCCTTCAGCGCCGCTGGCTTCGTGCTTCTTTACACCATCCTGCGCTTCCAGGGGGCGCTGCCGGTGAACCCTCAAGGCTTTGCCGACGTGCCGGCGGACCTCGCCTTCAACACGGCGGTCAGCTTTCTCACCAACACCAACTGGCAGTCCTATGGCGGCGAGACCACCATGAGCCATTTCAGCCAGATGGCTGGCCTCACGGTGCAGAACTTCGTCTCTGCAGCGACCGGCATTGCCATCGCGCTTGCCGTTACCCGTGCATTTGCCCGTTCCGGTGCGGCGACGCTCGGCAATTTCTGGGTCGATCTGACCCGTTCGACGCTCTACGTCCTCCTGCCGCTGGCCGTCGTCGTTGCACTCGCCTTCGTGGCGATGGGCATGCCGCAAACCTTCAATGCTTCCGTCAGCGCCACCACGCTCGAGGGCGTACAGCAGACGATCGCGCTCGGCCCGGTCGCAAGCCAGGAGGCGATCAAGCAACTCGGCACCAATGGCGGCGGATTCTTCAACGCCAATGCGGCGCATCCGTTCGAAAATCCGAGTGCGCTCAGCAACTACCTGTCGATCTTCGCAATGCTGTCGATCACCTCGGCATTGGTCTACACCTTCGGCCAGATGGTCGGTGACCGCCGCCAGGGCTGGGCCTTCATCGCCGCCATGGCGACCCTTCTGATCGCCGGCATCGGCGTCATCTATTGGGCGGAAAGCTACGGCAACCCGATCCTGCACGGCCTCGGCCTCGAAGCTTCGCTCGGCAATATGGAAGGCAAGGAAGTTCGCTTCGGCCAAGCGATGTCGGCAGCCTATGCCGGCGTCACCACCGGTATCTCGACCGGCGCGGTCAACGGCATGCACGGCTCCTTCACCGGCATCGGCGGTCTCGTTCCAATGCTCCTGATCCAGCTTGGCGAAGTGCTGCCAGGCGGTGTCGGCTCCGGCCTTTACGGCATGGTCGTCTTCGCGATCCTCGCCGTCTTCGTCGCCGGCCTGATGGTCGGGCGCACGCCCGAACTGCTCGGCAAGAAGATCGAGGGGCGCGAGATGAAATACGCCATGCTGGCGATCCTCATCCTGCCGGCCTCGATCCTCGGCTTCACCGCGATCTCGGCTGTCATGCCCTCGGCCGTGGCCAGCATCGGCACGTCAGGTCCGCATGGTCTGTCGGAGATCCTTTACGCCTACACCTCGGCCACCGGCAACAACGGCTCCGCCTTCGGCGGCCTCTCGGCCAACACGCCCTGGTACAACACCACGCTCGGCTTTGCGATGCTGCTGGGCCGCTTCGCCTATGCGATCCCGGTTCTGGCGATTGCCGGCTCGATCGCCGCCAAGACCCGCGTTCCAGCTTCCACGGGAACCTTCCCGACGCACACGCCGCTCTTCGTTGGCCTGCTCATCGGCATCATCCTCATCCTCGGGGGCTTGCAATATTTCCCGGCCCTCGCGCTCGGTCCCATCGTCGAGCAATTCGCCATGCTCTCGGGCCAGACCTTCTGAAGGAACAGACCATGTCTTCGAAACCCGTCGCCCCGAGCTTACTCGATCCGGCGATTATCCTGCCGGCCTTCAAGGCCGCATTCACCAAGCTCGACCCGCGCCAGCTCATCCGCAACCCGGTGATCTTCGTCACCGAGGTGGTGGCCGCCATGGTCACGGTCTTCTTCATTCGCGATCTGGCGACCGGGACCGGAAGCCCGCTGTTCTCAGGGCAAATTGCCGCCTGGCTGTGGTTCACGGTGCTGTTTGCCACCTTCGCCGAGGCCGTCGCCGAAGGGCGCGGCAAGGCGCAGGCCGACAGCCTGCGTCGCACCAAGTCCGAGTTGATGGCCCGCAAGCTGGTCTCGGCGGAAGGTCGTGAAACCCAGACCATCGCCGCCACATCGCTGAAGGTCGGCGACCTCGTGCTCGTCGAAGCCGGCGAATTGATCCCCGGCGACGGCGACGTCGTCGAGGGCGTCGCCTCGGTCAACGAAAGTGCGATCACCGGTGAATCCGCGCCTGTGATCCGGGAATCCGGCGGCGACCGTTCCGCTGTCACCGGCGGCACGCAGGTGCTGTCCGACTGGATCAAGGTGCGCATCGGCACGGCGCCTGGCGATACCTTCGTCGACCGCATGATCGCGCTCATCGAAGGCGCGCAGCGCCAGAAGACCCCGAACGAGATCGCGCTGTCGATCCTGCTGTCCGGCCTGACGCTGGTCTTCCTCGTTGCCGTCGTGACGCTTTGGGGTCTTGCCGGCTACTCCGGCACGGTTCTGTCGGTCACGGTTCTTTCGGCCCTGCTCGTCACCCTGATCCCGACCACCATCGGTGGCCTCCTGTCGGCCATCGGCATTGCGGGCATGGACCGGCTGGTGCGCTTCAACGTCATCGCCACATCAGGCCGCGCAGTTGAGGCGGCCGGTGACGTCGACACGCTGCTGCTTGACAAGACAGGTACCATCACCTTCGGCAACCGAATGGCCGCCAATTTCATGCCGGTTCCAGGCGTCACGGATGCCGAACTGGCCGATGCGGCGCTGCTGGCAAGCCTTGCCGACGAGACGCCGGAAGGCCGCTCGATTGCTGCGTTGGCAACCGGCGAATTTGGTCGCCAGACGCCGGCCGTGTCCCTGCCCGTTTCCGGCAAGCAGGCCAACCGCGAGGTCATGGCTCTGGCCGTCGGTGGCGGCTCGGTTCAGTCAGGCGCGCTCACAATCGACGCCGTCGTGCCGTTTGCCGCCGAAACGCGCCTGTCGGGTGTCGATTTCGCCGGACGCCGCCTGCGCAAGGGGGCTGTCGATTCGATCCTGAAGTTTGCAGGCGTTCGCGACGAGAACGTGCCGGCCGAGTTCCGCCGCGCGGTCGACCAGGTCGCGCGCACCGGCGGCACGCCGCTCGCCGTTGCCGATGGCAACCGCCTGCTCGGCGTCATCCACCTCAAGGACGTGGTCAAGCCCGGCATCAAGGAGCGCTTCGCCGCTCTGCGCGCCATGGGTATCCGCACCGTCATGGTGACCGGCGACAACCCGGTGACGGCAGCGGCGATCGCGTCGGAAGCCGGCGTTGACGACTTCCTCGCCGAGGCGACACCGGAAGACAAGCTTGGCTATATCCGTAAGGAGCAGCAGGGCGGCCGCCTGATCGCCATGTGCGGCGACGGCACCAACGACGCGCCGGCGCTTGCCCAGGCCGATGTCGGGGTGGCGATGCAGACCGGCACGCAGGCGGCGCGCGAGGCGGCCAACATGGTCGACCTCGATTCGAGCCCGACGAAGCTGATCGAGATCGTCGAGATCGGCAAGCAACTGCTGATGACGCGCGGCTCGCTGACGACCTTCTCGATCGCCAACGACGTGGCGAAATACTTCGCCATCATCCCGGCGCTGTTCATCACCACCTATCCGGCGCTGGCGGCCCTCAACATCATGGGCCTGACATCGCCGCAGTCGGCGATCCTGTCGGCGGTGATCTTCAACGCCTTGATCATCGTCGCGCTCATCCCGCTGGCGCTGAAGGGCGTCAAGTACCGCCCCGTTGGTGCCGCAGCCCTCTTGCGCCGCAACCTGCTGGTCTACGGTCTCGGCGGCCTGATCCTGCCCTTTGCCGGCATCAAGCTCGTCGACGTCGTCGTCTCTGCTCTTAATCTGGTGTAACCATGTTGAACAATCTCCGCCCCGCAATCGTCATGGCCCTGCTTTTGACCGCGATCACCGGCCTTGCCTATCCCTTCGCGATCACCGGTGTCGCCCAGGCATTGATGCCCGCGCAGGCCAATGGCAGCCTCATCCGCATCGACGGCACCGTTGTCGGCTCCGATCTGATCGGGCAGAATTTCGCCGCCGACAAATATTTCTGGCCGCGCCCCTCCGCGACTGGGCCCGAACCCTACAATGCCGGCGGCTCGACCGGCTCCAATCTCGGCCCGACCTCGGCCAAGCTGAAGGAGCGGGTGGCCGCCGATGTCGAGAAGCTGCGCGCCAGCGGTGTAACAGGCGAGATTGCCGCCGATGGCGGCACGGCGTCGGGCTCCGGCCTCGACCCGCATATTTCGCCGACCTTCGCCCGCGAGCAGGTTTCGCGCGTTGCCAAGGCGCGCGGCGTCGCGGAAGCCGATGTGGCCACGCTTGTCGAGCAGGCGACCGAAGGTCGTCTGTTCGGGATCATAGGCGAGCCGCGCATCAATGTGCTAGAACTCAACCTTGCTCTGGATGCCCGGAGAAGCTGAGTGCGAAGCCTGAGATGCCACCAGAGATCTTGAATGCCTGAAACCGATCGCGAATCGAAAAGCCGTCCCGACCCGGATGCCCTGCTGGCGCTGGCCGGGCAGGGGCGAAGGGGAAAGCTGACGGTTTTCCTCGGCGCAGCCCCAGGCGTGGGCAAGACCTATACCATGCTGACGCGCGCGCGTCGGCTGAAGTCAGACGGCGTCGACATTGTCATCGGTCTGGTGGAGACCCATGGGCGCGGCGAGACCGCCGCGCTCGTCGAAGGATTGGAGATACTGCCGCGCCGCGATGTGAACCATCGCGGCCGCGTGCTTTCAGAATTCGATCTGGACGCCGCACTTGCACGCCGCCCAAAGATCATCGTCGTCGACGAACTGGCGCATAGCAATCCCGAGGCCAGCCGCCATCCCAAGCGCTATCAGGATGTGGAAGAGCTGATTGCCGCCGGCATCGACGTCTGGACGGCGCTCAACATCCAGCATCTGGAAAGCCTGTCCGATGTCGTCGCCCAGATCACCGGTGTTGCGGTGCGCGAGCGCGTGCCCGACACGGTTCTCAGCCGTGCCGACGACGTGTTGCTGGTCGATCTGCCGCCGGCCGAACTCATCGAACGGCTGAACCAGGGTAAGGTCTACCTGCCCGACAGCGCCAAGCGCGCCACCGAGCGCTTCTTCCGCCTCGGCAATCTGACGGCGCTGCGCGAGCTGGCACTCAGGCGCACCGCCGACCGGGTCGATGACCAGATGGTCGACTATCTCAAGCAGAACGCCATTGAAGGGCCTTGGGCCAGCGGCGAGCGCCTGTTGGTCTGCATCGGCCCTGATCCGCTTTCGGAAAAGGTGGTGCGCACTGCCAGCCGCCTGGCTTCCGGGCTGAACGCACCCTGGATCGTCGTCTTCATCGAGCGGGCCGACCGTGAAAGCGGCGACGGCGAGGCGGCGAAAAGGCTCGACGAGACCTTCCGTCTTGCCGAACAGCTCGGTGCGGAGACCCGCCGCATCGTCGGCAACGATTTCGTCGAAGAGATCCTCAAGCTTGCGCGCCGTGAGCACGCGACGCAGATCGTCATCGGCACGAAGCGCCAGCCTTTCCCGATGCGTCTTTTCCGGCAATCGCTTCCCGATGCACTGGCCGAGCGCATCACCGGTGTCGGCATTCATCTCGTGACCGACAAGGAACAGCCGCGCCCGAAGCGAAACGTCACCGGCAAAGGGAAAATGCCCGAGGGTTTTGGGCGGGCACTTGTCATTGCCGCCGCCACCGTGGCAGCGGCAACGGCGCTCGGCGTGCTCATCGAGCGTTTCATCATCCTGCCGAACATTTCGCTGCTGTTCCTCCTCGCGGTGCTGGCATCGGCAACCTATGCCGGCCACGTCTCGGCAATCGCGGCAGCCCTTCTTTCGGTGCTTGCCTACAACTTCTTCTTCATCAATCCGGTCGGCACCTTCACCGTGGCGGAGCCGCACGAAGTCTTCGCGCTGTTCATTTTCCTGGTTGCCGCAGCCCTTGCCGGCAGCCTCGCCTCCCGGGTGCGCGAACAGGCAAAATCCGCCCGGCGCCGTGCAGCGGCAACGCAGGCGCTCTATGATTTCTCTCGCAAGCTCTCTGGAACCGCCAATGTCGACGATGTGCTCTGGGCAGCAGTCACCCAGATGCAGACGACGCTGAAGCGCAATGTCGCGGTGCTGCTGCCGGAGGAGGGAGACCTGCGCTTGAAGGCCGCCTGGCCGCCGGATACCGAGCTTGATGTCACCGACACCATGGCCGCACGTTGGGCCATGGACAAGAAGGAGGCGGCCGGAAACGGCACCGGTACGCTACCGAACAGCCCGTTCCATTTCCGGCCGCTGACGAGCCCGCACGGCGTCGTCGGCGTCTGCGGTTTCGCGCAGGCCGGCAAGCCGCTGGAGATCAACGAGGAGCGGGCGTTCGCTGCCATCCTCGACCAGACGGCGATCGCGATCGACCGGGCGCGCCTGTCGCGCGAGAGCCTGGATCACGCCGCCAAGCTGGAAGGTGAGCGGTTTCGCGCGGCCCTCCTGTCATCGATCTCGCACGATCTGCGCACGCCGCTTGCCACCATCACCGGCGCCGTTACCAGCCTGCGCCAGCTCGGCGACCGCATGCCGCCGGAAAGTCGCGACGACCTCTTGCAATCGATCGAGGAAGAGGGGGGGCGGCTCACCCGTTTCGTCGCCAATCTCCTGGACATGACCCGCATCGAAGCTGGCACCGTCAATGCCAAGCGCGATTGGGTGGATGTCGCCGATGCCGTGCGCGCTGCCGTTGATCGGGCGCGCAAGTATTTTCCCGACCGCGAGATCGAGACCAGCATCGCGCCGGAACTGCCGTTGATGCGCGGCGACAGCGTACTTTTGGGCCAGGTACTCTTCAACCTGCTCGACAATGCCAACAAATACGGCGGCGACGAGCCGATCAGCATCTATGCCAGACGCGACGGCAACGACATCGTCTTGTCGGTCACCGATCTCGGCAAGGGGATCGCTGAACGCGATCTCGAACAGGTCTTCGAAAAATTCTTCCGCCGGGGAAAGGTGGACGGCCGCGCACCGGGCACCGGTCTCGGACTGTCGATCGCCAAGGGCTTCGTCGAGGCTATGGGTGGCCGCATCAAGGCCGAAAGCCCGGCATTGCGCCGTCGCGGTACGCGCATCTCCATGCGCTTCCCTGCCGCCGAAGCTGAAATATCTGAAAAGGACCGTGCATGAGCGTGGAGCGCATCCTCGTTGTCGACGACGAACCCCAGATCCAGCGCTTCCTGCGACCGGCCCTGAGCGCTGCCGGTTATGACGTGCTGGAGGCCTTGACTGGAACAGAGGCGCTGAAGGCGGCCGCGACCACTGCGCCCGACGTGGTCATCCTCGATCTCGGCCTTCCCGACATGGACGGCAAGGACGTCATCGCCAATATCCGCGCCTGGTCGCAGGTGCCGATCATCATCCTGTCGGCGCGCGACCGGGAGAGCGAGAAGATCGCCGCCCTTGACCTTGGCGCCGACGACTACATCGAAAAACCCTTCGGAATCGGCGAGCTGACGGCGCGCATCCGCGCTGCCCTTCGCCACCGCATCCAGATGGAGGGCGGGCATACCCAGCTTTCGGCCGATGGCGTTGCGATCGATACCATCAAGCGGATTGTGACGCGCGACGGCGAACCGGTGCGTCTGACGCCAAAGGAATATGATCTGCTGGTCATGCTGGCGCACCATGCCGGACGCGTCGTCACCCACAAGACGCTGCTGACCTCGGTCTGGGGCGCGGCGCACGGCGAAGATCTGCATTATCTGCGCGTCTTCATCGGCCAGTTGCGCGGCAAGATCGAGCGCGACCCGGCCGATCCCAAGATTATCCGAACGGAACCGGGCGTCGGCTACCGCTTCGTCGGCGACGGCGACTGATATCAGGTCTCGATTTTCTATCATCGAGACTTGATACGAGGTCGCCCGGTCCGCCCAGCGATCAGGCGCCACGGCGATCAGTTGGCCGCAACCGGCTTTGGTTGCTCGCCAGCGAGCGTTTCGCCGACGACGATCTTTTTCTTCGCTGCCGGCCGCGGGTTCTCGATGATGTTGACTGGTGCGGACAACGTCGTCGCGGCGACATTGCCGACCCCTCGCGCCGTACCGGCGACAACGGCGGCGATGCCTGTTCCCACGGAAATGTTCGAGTCGGTCAGCGTCTGGCCCTTGATCAGGCGTTGGCCGATCAGCTGGACGATTTCCGGGCTCTCGGCGAATTTTCCATGGTGCAGCCCGTCGTCGGTCTCGACCTTGGTCAGGTCGATGGCGGTGATGCCGGATTTTTCAAGGTCCGTACGATAGGGTTCCTTCGACGGGTCGATGGCGCCAAGGCGCGAAACGTCACCGGAAATGAAGCTCGAAAGCGCCAGCGCGCGGTCGTCCTGCGAGACGAAGATCGTGAACTTCGGCTTCTTCTTGCCCATCTCCACCCATTGCTTGGCAAAGACGTCGAGGTCGATATCCGGCGAGGCCAGGATCACGTTCTGGATCTTTGACGGCACGTTGCCGTCGCGAATGCCCATCTGCCGGAGCGATTCCATCGTCAGCCAGGTACCCATGGAGTGGGCGAGGATGGTGATGTCTTTGACGTTGGGGGCCTGCGACAGGATGCGCAACGTGTCCTCGAGCGCGGTGCGCGAGTAGTTGGTGCTTTCCTTGTCGTAATTGTACTCGAACACATTGGCGCGCGAGGGCCACGTGAACAGGATCGGCGTCGTCTGGGCGCCGGAATCATGGATGATCTGCGCCAACCGGAAGACCGAATCCTCGTAGCGGTTGTTGAAACCGTGAACGAAGACGAAGGCGTGGCCGCCGACATTGTGCTGCTTGAACCATTCCCGGCCGTCGGCGAGCGTGTCCAGTTCCCGAACCCGCGTCACCGCAAAGTCGGTCGCCGGATCGGGCGGCAGCTTGCGTGGCCATTGCACCGTGCCGGCCTTGCGCACGGTGTCGGGCGGGATCGAGACCGCGACGTCGGTCATGAAGGTGTTGGCGTCCCGCTCGCCCGAAAACAGTGTCGCGGGGTCGCCCGAAGGCTGCCTTGTGGTTGCGACCAGCATCTCCACTTGCGCGGTTTTCGGTGTCTGTGCGGTGAGCGCAACCGGGGTCATGACGCCCTCGGGTTTTCCGGCACAAGAGGAAAGCCCTAGCGACAGGGCAACAGCCGCCGCGATTGTCATCATTCTCCGCGTCCGTGCCGACGAGATCGTAACACGCGCATTGTCAATCATCGGCGCCCCACGCAGAAACAAGACCGAGCCGCATCAGACTGTGCGTTCGCGACAGCGCGATGACACCACTCCATGCCGGCAGATGCAAGCGGGTATTTCGCCATGTCTCGCGCTATGATTTTGCTTTGAGATTGCGCCGGCTCGGCCGGGACTCTCTGCGTGGCGTCTCCATCGGTCTCGCCGGGCTGGTGACCGCAGTATCTGCCGCGACAGGGCGAGCGTCGCCCACGAAATGCATTTGGTCACCGTCGGCGGCGTGAGCGGTTCGGGCGGCGCCTTTGTTGCCGATCAGGACGCGGTGGCAGACAGAGGCAGGTTGATCGCCGGGCCGGGGCCGACGCCGTGCTGTCGGCGGACCTGCCGCGACGCGCTGCCGTCGAACAGTGACATCGGCAAGGTCCCGGTCAGGATCCAGCGATAGGGCGAGCGGGCATCCGGCTCGCGCACCTGATACGGTATGGAATTGAGCGGCAACACGTATTCCGGCCGGCGCAGGCCAGCCTCCCTGTTGCCGAGCCATGTCAGCACGACCAGCACTTCGCCGCCGATCTCAAGCGCTGACAAGGAACAGGTCCGGCCGGCGACATTGGCCTGAACGGCATCCTCGTGAACTTGAAAACGGCTAACTTTAAGCGACATCGTTCGGCTTCCTTGAAATGGACCTCTTGCCAGCCGCTCGTTCGCAGCAAGGCGCGCCGGCCTTCGGCCAGCTTCAGACTTTCATCCCGCTACAGTGCTCATTTCTTTGAAGGAAAATGGTGCCGCTTAGCAGACTCGAACTGCTGACCCCATCATTACGAATGATGTGCTCTACCGACTGAGCTAAAGCGGCCCTGAGGCGGTTCCGCGAAAAGACCGCGGAACGAAGTGTGAGGCGCTGATAAACGCAAAGCGCCAAGATTTCAAGCCATCAGTTTCGAGAACTTGAAAATTCCTTGTTGGTAGCGATCGTCGGCGCGGAGTGGAGCCCGAGACGGGCGCGTGCGGCATCGTATTCGCGCTCCCAGCGATCGACCATATGTGCGACCGAGGTGATCTCGCGCACGGCGCCGATGCCCTGGCCGCAGCCCCAGATGTCCTTCCAGGCCTTGGCGCCCTCGGTTGCCTGGGCAAAATCCATCTTCGACGGATCGGCTTCCGGTAGGTTTGCCGGATCCATGCCGGCGGCTGCGATCGATGGTTTCAGGTAGTTGCCGTGGATGCCGGTGAAGTAGTTGGAATAGACGATGTCGGCGGCATTGCTGTCGACGATCATCTGTTTGTAGGCGTCGCTGGCACGCGCTTCTTCCGTGGCGATGAAGGGCGAGCCGATATAGGCCATGTCGGCGCCCATCGCCTGGGCGGCGAGGATGGCGCCGCCATTGGCGATCGCGCCCGAGAGAAGCAGAGGGCCGTCGAACCAGGAGCGAATTTCCTGGACGAGGGCGAACGGGGAAAGCGTGCCGGCGTGGCCGCCGGCGCCGGCGGCAACAGCGATCAGCCCGTCAGCACCCTTGCGGATCGCCGAATTGGCGTGGCGGTTGTTGATGACGTCATGCAGCACGATGCCGCCGTAGGAATGAATGGCGGCGTTGACCTCAGGCACGGCGCCAAGCGAAGATATGACCACCGGCACCTTGTACTTGATGCAGAGCATCAGATCCTGCTCGAGGCGGGTGTTGGACTTGTGGACGATCTGGTTGACGGCAAAAGGCGCGGCCTTGTGGCCGGGATTCCGGGCGTCGTGGTCGGCGAGCGTCTCGGTGATTTCGGCAAGCCACTCGTCGAGTTGCGATTGCGGGCGGGCGTTCAATGCCGGAAAGGAGCCGACCACGCCAGCCTTGCACTGCGCGATCGTCAGCTTGGGATGCGAAATGATGAACAAAGGTGCGCCGACTACCGGCAGTCTCGTCGTTCCGGAAAGAATTGGCGGCAGCGACATCGAGTTCTCCATCCCGTAGAATTTTTGACGTTTGCGTAAACGTCAAAATAGATAGCAGCAAGTTGCGCGCTTGCAAAGATGCGGATTTTCGTGGCGGCGCGATGGTGGTCGGGCAGTTTTCCCCGACGTTGCCGGGGTCGCCCGCGCGTCGGACTTGCGGATTTTGAAAGCAGCGGTTACGCAATTGTTAACAAAACCAACGGCGTGCATCCGGAATTAACCGATAAGAGCTTGCGGATGACAAAGAAGGCGCCGATCGAAATGACGAGCGCCGGCGGGGCTACGGCATAATCCTTTAAATCGGATCCGATTTAAGGCTAGGATTATGCAGCAGATTTAAAGCGTTACAGCGTCCTTTGCGCGCCAGATTTGACGCGCGGTGTTGTAAGGCCCGGTATGCACAGAAGGATTTGACGTGAGCGGACTCGAGACTGCAATCCGAAATGCGCTGGAGCGCTCCGACAGGACCAACGCCGAGACGCGGGCGCGTATCTATCAATCCGCGCGCCAGGCGCTCGAAGCCGGGCTGCAGAAGCAGGGGATCGAGGATCAGAACGTCGTCGCCCAGCAGCGCCATCGGCTGGAAGCGATCATCCACGCGATCGAGACCGAGGAGCGCGCAGCCCTGAAGGCGCGCCCGGCGCCGGCCCCGTCTGTCAGCCTCGATGATGCTGTCGCACCGCGCGCTGCGGCAGCGGCAAGGTCCGAACCGCAGCCGTCCGCGCCTTCCGATGGCCGCCGCGAGCCGGCTTTTGCCGGCCAGACTCCGCGCGACGGACAGAATGACGGTGGACTTGGTGGCCTTCGTGCCGACCGCGACGGCCCTGTTGTCTCTACGGCTGCGGCCGGCGAGGTTGCGGCCAGGCAGTCGAATGAAGGCAGGGGAGCGGTCGCGCCGGAATTGCGCGCAGCCGACGGCCGCAAGCGTCGACGCAAGCGCGGCAGCCTGCTGTCGCTCGCCATGGTCGTCGCGACGCTGTTGGCCGCGGTCGTCGCCGCCGTCTGGTGGGTCGAGACCAACAATCTTCTGCAGTCGCCGGCCGCGCGCGACACCAATGTCGCCAATCCGCCGGCAACCGTGGCGTCACAGGATTTCGACGGGGCTGCCGGTCTGCCGACGCTCGGCGCCCAGGAAGGCTTCACCGGCGATTGGGTCGAGGTGTACACGCCCGGCAAGACGGGGGCGATCACGCCTGGCCCGCAGGCGACTGCCGAGCCTGTCAATGACGACGGCGGCCAGCGCATCCTGCTGACCTCTGGCGATCCCGATGCGGACGGCGACGTGACCATCGAGATTCCTGCGGCGATCCTGACCGAACTTTCGGGCAAGACGTCGACGCTGGCGCTGACGGTACAGGCCACGCCCGGCAAGTCGACGGAGTTCGCGGTGGAGTGCAACTTCTCTTCACTCGGTGAGTGCGGCCGACACCGTTTCACCCTGCATGATGAGCGGGTCGACATGCTGTTCAAGGTGACGTTCGACCGAAGCCTCGCGCCAAGCGCTGCCGGGCAGATCGTCATCAACAGCGACATCAGCGGCGGCGGCAAGGGCTTGAACCTTTACGCCATCCGCGTCCTGCCGGGCCAATAAGCCTGCACGAAAGGCCGGCTCGCCGGCTTCGGCTATTTCAGGAAGCCGGGGCCTGAACCGACGATCTTGTCGTCGATCTCGCCGATTGCATCCTTGTCCTTGCCCTCGTAATCGAGCTTGGACAGGATGTGGCGAATGAGATTGATCCGTTCGCGTCGTTTGTCGTTGCCCCGCACGATTGTCCACGGCGCATGGTCGGTGTGGGTCGCCTTCAGCATCTGGTCGCGCTTCTCGGTGTAGTCGTCCCATTTGTTGAGTGCAGCGATATCCATCGGCGACAGCTTCCAGATCTTCAACGGATCATGGCGACGGTCGTGAAAGCGCTTGAGCTGCATTTCGCGGCCGATATCGATCCAGAATTTGAACAATTGAATGCCCTCGTGCACGATCATCTTCTCGAAGCGCGGCACCTGCTTGAGAAATTGTTCGTGCTGCTCTGGCGTGCAGAAGCCCATGACCGGCTCGACGCCGGCGCGGTTGTACCAGGAGCGGTCGTAGAGCACGAGTTCGCCCGCGGTCGGCATGGTCGCGATGTAGCGCTGGAAGTACCATTGCCCACGCTCGGTCTCGGTCGGCTTCGTCAAGGCGACCACGCGGGCCCAGCGGGGATTAAGGTTGCTGCTGGTGGCATGGATGGCGCCGCCCTTGCCGGCCGCGTCCCGGCCCTCGAACAGAGCGATGATGCGCTTGCCGGTCGCCTGCTGCCAGAGCTGCAGCTTGACCAGTTCGATCTGAAGCGTTTCCAGCGTCTTCAGGTAGTCGTCGTCGTCGTCGAGCTTCTTCTTGTAGGGAAAGCCGCCGGAGGCAAAGGCCGCCTCGTCGATCCACTTCGGCAATTCCGGGTTGTCGACGTCGAAGAGCCGCTTCTTGCCGCCGATATCGAGCTCCACCGCCCGGCTTTCGGTCTTCGTTGCCGCCTGCGTTGACGCCATGTGGTCTTCCTCCAGCCCGAGCGATTTCCTGTGAGGAGGCCACAATAGCATTGCGGATTCAAGCGCGTCGTGAAAATCATGTCATGAAGCGTCGTTATCTCTCGACCATTTGAGGCCGGGAGGAAGACCAAAGTGATTCATGAGGATATGGTGCTGGACGGTTCCAAGGCGTTCTGGCGGACGCTCGTGCCGCGGTTGAAGGCGGAGCGCTGGCTGCTCGGCCTGACGGCGCTGCTGGCAGTCCTTGCGACCATTGCTGGCATTCATTTTCTCGCTGTCCTGCCGTTCTGGATCGTGCTTGCCGCCGCCCTGCTCAACCGCAGTGCGCCCTCGGCGCTGCCAAAGGCCGCAAAAGCGGCCAAGGTGGCAGCCGTGACGGGTGGCGCCAGCGACGCGCTGATCCCGGCCTTGAACGCGCTCGATATGCCGGTTCTGGTCGTGGCGGTCGATGAAACCGTCGTCTTCCAGAATATCGCGGCCGAAAAGGCTTTCGGCACCATTCCGCCCAACAGCTATCTCGCAGCCCGCGTCCGTTCGCCCGGCATTCTCGATATGGTTCGCGAGACGATCGCGACCGGCAAGATCAACCAGATCGAACACACCGAGCGTCTGCCGTCCGATGCGGTCTACGTGGTCAGGGTGGCGCCCGCCGAAATCGGCGGCGACGGTCCGTGGAGCCGGGTCTTCCTGCTCACCTACCGCGACATCTCGCAGGCCCGCCGCATCGATCGCATGCGCTCGGATTTCGTTGCGAATGCCAGCCACGAGCTACGCACGCCGCTGGCATCGTTGCGCGGCTTCATCGAGACGATGCAAGGCCCGGCGCGCAACGATCTGAAGGCGCAGGAAAAGTTCTTCGGCATCATGCACGAGCAGGCGACACGCATGAGCCGGCTTGTCGACGACCTCCTGTCCTTGTCGCGGCTGGAGCTGAAATCCCACATCGCACCTGACGATACGATCGACCTACGCCCGCTGCTCGGCCATGTCCGTGACAGTCTTGCGCCGCTTGCGAGCGATCTCGACGTGACGATCACGCTGACGATGCCGGATAGTCCCGTTGTCGTTCAGGGGGACCGCGACGAGCTGACCGAGGTGTTCGAGAACCTGATCGAGAACGCCTGCAAATACGGCCAGGAAGGCAAGAAGGTCGATGTCGAGCTTTCCGGCGGCGAAGGCGGGCAGGCCGAGGTCGTCGTCAGAGACTATGGCCCCGGCATTCCTGCCGAACATGTGCCGCGCATCACCGAGCGGTTCTACCGCGTCAATGTCGAGGCGAGCCGCTCGAAAAAGGGCACCGGTCTCGGCCTTGCGATCGTCAAGCACATCCTGACCCGCCATCGCGCGCGGCTCCTGATCCACTCGGAGCTGGGCAAGGGCACGGTGTTTACCGTGCGTTTTTGACATATTGGCGCCGGATAACGTTGCGCTGTTCATTTTTCATTATGATTTTCAATGACATGAGCTGTCATAAATGTTTCGCGAAACTGACATAAAAGGTGTGGCTATCGGCGGCTAGTTAGGGGCAGCCGATCAGACGGCGAAGAGCGCTGCAACGCTTGGCGCACTCAACACAAGCCCATTCCGGGAGAACTTTTATGAAAGCTCTTAAACTCACTGTCGCGGCGCTCGTCGCATCCGCCGCGTTCGCTGGCGTGGCTGTCGCGCGCGATCAGGTTCAGGTCGCCGGCTCCTCGACGGTTCTTCCCTACGCAAAGATCGTCGCCGAGACGTTCGGCGAGACCTTCCCGGACTTCAAGACCCCGGTTGTTGAATCCGGCGGCTCCTCGGCTGGCCTGAAGGAATTCTGCAAGGGCGTCGGCCCTGACACCATCGACATCGCCAACTCCTCGCGCAAGATCAAGGACAGCGAAGTCGAGGCCTGCAAGGCCGCCGGCGTCACCGAAATCCAGGAAATCCAGATCGGTTACGACGGTATCGTCTTCGCAACCGACGCCGGCAATGCCGACCTCGCTCTCAAGCCCGTCGATCTCTACAAGGGTCTGGCTGCTGAAGTCGTCGTCGACGGCAAGCTCGTCGCCAACCCCTACAAGAAGTGGTCTGAAGTCAACGCCGCTCTGCCGGACGCCGATATCGCCGCCTTCATCCCGGGCGAAAAGCACGGCACGCGCGAAGTCTTCGAAGAGAAGATCCTGGCTGCAGGCTGCAAGGAAGCCGGCGCCCTCGACGTCATCAAGGCTGCCGTTGCCGATGAAAAGCAGCAGCACAGCAAGTGCGTCGCAGTCCGCAAGGACGGCCTGGCTGTCGACATCGACGGCGATTACACCGAAACGCTGGCGCGTATCGCCGCCAACAAGAACGGCATCGGCGTCTTCGGCCTGTCTTTCTATGAAAACAACGCCGACAAGCTGAAGGTCGCCACCGTCAACGGCATCGTTCCGTCGACCGAAACGATCGCTTCCGGCGAATACCCGGTTTCGCGCCCGCTCTACTTCTACGTCAAGAAGGCGCACCTCGGCGTTATCCCGGGCCTCAAGGAATATGTTGAGTTCTTCCTCGACGATCAGATGATCGGCCCGGAAAGCCCGCTTGCCGAATACGGCCTCGTCGCTGCTCCGGATGCCGAGCGCGAAGAGATCCGCAAGGCTTTCGCAGCCGGCAACATGCTCTGATACTGACAAGCCCCGGCGCGACATTGCTCGCGCCGGGGCATGCCTCCATCCGAACTGCCGGCAGCGCCTTGAGCGCCACGCCGCGGAGACGTGCCGATGAGTACTTCATTTCTTCTTTTGCTCATTGTTTTAATTGGCTTTATTTCTTATTTTGCGGGCCGTGCGCGCTCCTTCGCGCAGGCTGGCGGCAAGCTCTCCAATCTGCATTCCTTGCCCGGCTATCATGGCAGTTACGTTGCGATCTGGGCGATCCTCCCGGCAGCCCTGGTGCTCGGTGCCTGGCTCGTCGCTGCACCTGTCTATATCGACTCCAGCACCCGGGCGGTGTTGCCCGAAACGGTGCAGGCGCAGGGTGGCGCGACTGTCGAACTGGCACTTGGCCAGGTCAAGTCGGTTGCCGGTGGACTGAAGCGGCTGACGGCCGAAGAAGTTTCCGCGCTTGAAAGCGGTTCGGCCAATCTTCGCTCCACGCTTGCTGCCAAGGGCGTGGCCCTGGCGGGTGAGGGTGAGCCCTACATGATCACTGCTGCCCAGCATTTCAACGCGATGACCGTCACCAATCGCTGGCTGATGAGCGCGGCCGTGCTCCTGATCGCCATTGCCGGCGGCGTTTATGCCATCCGCAACATCGCCACCCGTTTTCGCGCCCGCAATCAGGTCGAGCGCGTCATGCTTGGCGCACTGGTCGTCGCCTCGTCGATCGCCATCCTGACGACGGTCGGCATCATCGCTTCGATGCTGTCGGAAGCGGGCCGCTTCTTCACCATGGTTTCGCCCTTCGAGTTCTTCTTCGGCACCGTCTGGGACCCGCGGTTTGCGGCTGCAGGCAGTGGCGGCGCCTCCGGCCAGTTCGGCCTGATCCCGCTGCTCGCCGGCACGCTCTACATCGCCTTCGTCGCCATGCTCTTCGCGGTGCCGATCGGTCTTTTCGCAGCCATCTACATGGCGGAATATGCAAGCCCGCGCCTACGTTCGACGGCAAAGCCGCTGCTGGAAGTGTTGGCGGGCATCCCGACCATCGTCTACGGTTTCTTCGCACTCGTTACCGTCGGCCCGTTCCTGCGCGATATTTCCGCCCAGCTGAACGGTCTGGTCACCGGCAACTATCAGAACTTCATCCAGGCACAGAGCGTCCTCACTGCCGGCATCGTCATGGGCATCATGCTGATCCCGTTCGTTTCATCGCTGTCGGACGACATCATCACCCAGGTGCCGCGGGCGCTGCGTGACGGATCGCTCGGTCTCGGTGCCACCCGTTCCGAAACGGTTAAGAAGGTCATCCTTCCCGCAGCACTTCCGGGCATCGTCGGCGCTCTGCTGTTGACCGCCTCGCGTGCCGTCGGCGAAACGATGATCGTGGTGCTGGCCGCCGGTGTCGCCGCCCGCATGCAGATCAATCCCTTCGAGCCGATGACGACGGTGACGGTCAAGATCGTCAACCAGTTGACGGGCGACCTTGAGTTCACCTCGCCGCAGACGCTCGTCGCGTTTGCGCTCGGTATCACGCTCTTCGTCATCACGCTCGGCCTCAACATTTATGCGCTCTACATCGTGCGCAAGTATCGGGAACAGTACGAATGACCGACATCGCTTCCCCGGCCGTCCGGATCTCCACCCGTCCCGCATCCGCAAAGCGCGATATCGGCATCAAGCGCCGCTACGCCGCCGAGCGTCGGTTCCGTGCCTATGGCATCGGCGCCATAAGCCTCGGCCTGTTCTTCCTCGCCCTGTTGCTGTGGACCGTGTTTTCCAACGGCTACACCGCGTTCCAGCAGACGACGATCACGCTGCCGATCGAATTCACCGAAAAGGTCATCGACCCCAAGGGTGAGCGTACGACCGACGGCAAGGTGCTGATGACCGCCAACTATCCGCTCCTGGTGCGCGATGCGCTGATCAAGCAGCTCGGCATCGACGCAAGCAAGCGTCCGCTGGTCAAGCAGGCGACCGACATGGTCTCGGCGAGTTCCCGCACGCTGTTGCGCGACATCGTCGTCGCCGACCCCACGGTCATCGGCAAGACCATACCGGTGACGTTGCTCGCAGAAGCCAATGTCGACTCCGCCTTCAAGGGGCAGATCGACCTGGCGGTCGACCAGAGCAAGCGCAAGGTCAAGGACCAGCAGGTCACCTGGATGAACGAGCTGGCCAGCGCCGGCGTCCTGAAGAAGAGCTTCAACACCGGCATCTTCACCTTCGGTGCGTCCAGCCGTCCGGAAGCCGCCGGTGTGGGTGTTGCCGCTCTGGGCTCTCTCTACATGATGCTGATCGTGCTGGTGCTGTCGCTGCCGATCGGTGTCGCCGCCTCGATCTATCTCGAAGAGTTTGCGCCTAAGAACAGGCTGACCGACCTGATCGAGGTCAACATCAACAATCTCGCTGCCGTGCCGTCGATCGTCTACGGTCTCCTCGGTCTGGCAGTCTTCATCAACTTTGCCGGCATGCCGCGGTCTGCGGCGGTCGTCGGCGGTCTGGTGCTGACGCTGATGACGCTGCCGACGATCATCATCGCCACCCGCGCGGCGTTGAAGGCGGTGCCACCGTCGATCCGCTCGGCAGCCCTCGGTCTCGGTGCGTCGAAGATGCAGACCATCTTCCATCACGTGCTTCCGCTGGCGATGCCTGGCATTCTGACCGGCACGATCATCGGCCTTGCCCACGCGCTTGGCGAAACCGCGCCGCTGCTGTTGATCGGCATGGTCGCCTTCGTCGTCGACTATCCCGGCTCGCCGATGGAACCGTCTACGGCCCTGCCGGTGCAGATCTACATGTGGGCCAACGAGGCGGAACGCGCCTTCGTCGAGCGCACATCCGGTGCGATCATCATTCTTCTCATCTTCCTCGTCGTCATGAACCTTGGCGCCATTCTGTTGCGACGTCGCTTTGAGCGCCGTTGGTAGTGAGGTAATTACTATGAACATCATGTCAGAAGCAGCAGTCGAAAAAGCCTTGGATCAGAAAATGAACACCGTGCCTTACAAGATGATCGGCAAGGATGTGTCGGTCTATTACGGCGAGAAGCGCGCGCTTTTCGACGTCAATCTCAACATCCGCGAGAACACGGTGACCGCGCTGATCGGCCCGTCGGGCTGCGGCAAGTCGACCTTCCTGCGCACGCTGAACCGCATGAACGACACCATCGAGAACTGCCGCGTCACCGGCAAGATCACGCTCGATGAAGACGATATCTACGATCCGACGATCGACGTCGTCGAACTGCGCGCCCGCGTCGGCATGGTGTTCCAGAAGCCGAACCCGTTCCCGAAGTCGATCTATGACAACGTCGCCTACGGCCCGCGCATCCACGGGCTTGCCCGCACCAAGTCGGAGTTCGACGATGTCGTTGAAACCAGCCTGCAGAAGGCTGGCTTGTGGAACGAGGTGAAGGACCGCCTGCAGGAGCCCGGCACCGGGCTTTCCGGTGGCCAGCAGCAGCGTCTGTGCATCGCGCGCGCCGTTGCCGTCAGCCCGGAAGTCATCCTGATGGACGAACCGTGCTCGGCGCTCGACCCGATCGCGACGGCCAAGGTCGAGGAGCTGATCCACGAACTGCGCACAAACTTCACCATCGTCATCGTCACCCACTCGATGCAGCAGGCAGCGCGCGTTTCACAGCGCACCGCCATGTTCCACCTCGGCAATCTTGTCGAGGAGAACGATACCGACAAGATGTTCACCAATCCGGATGACCAGCGTACCCAGGACTACATCATGGGCCGCTTCGGCTGATCGCTGAAGCTCGCCTTCACCCCGTTTCCTGAACGCGCCCGCAAGGATCACAGATTATGTCCATGCACATAATGTCCGCCTATGACGAAGAACTGAAATACCTGACACGCCGCATCTCCGAGATGGGCGGCATTGCCGAGCAGATGGTGGGCGAATCCGTCCGCGCGCTGGTCAATTCCGACCTCGCATTGGCGCAGAAGGTGATTTCCGACGACACCATCCTCGATGAAGCCGAGCGCCAGATCGGCGAAAAGGCGATCATCACCATTGCCAAGCGTCAGCCGGTGGCTGCCGACCTGCGCGAGATCATGGGGTCGATCCGCATCGCCTCCGATCTGGAGCGCGTCGGCGACCTCGGCAAGAACAACGCCAAGCGCGTCATCGCCGTTGCCGGCTCCGGCATCCCGCGCAAGCTGGCACGCGGTCTTGAACACCTGGCAGAGCTTGCCCTCGTGCAGCTCAAGGAAGTCCTCGACGTCTACGCCTCCCGCTCGCCGGAGAAGGCCAACAGCATCCGCGAGCGCGACGAGGAGATCGATGCGATCTACACCTCGCTGTTCCGCGAGCTGCTCACCTACATGATGGAAGATCCGCGCAACATCACGCCCTGCACGCATCTTCTGTTCTGCGCCAAGAACATCGAGCGCATCGGCGACCACGCCACCAACATCGCCGAGACGATCTACTACATGGCGACGGGTGCGCAGCCGGAAGGCGAGCGCCCGAAGGACGACAATACGTCGACGCTGGGTGCCGTAAAGGACTAAGCCCGAATACGTTCGAGTGCCTGCTTTTGAACCTCATCCGGTCGCAGCCACGGTTGCGGCCCCGCTTTGCTGCGTCTGTAGCCACCCGATTTCGCGCGTGCGTTTGAAATCGCCCGTAACGCTTCAGATGCTATATGTTCGAGCATCACGTCGCGTTCGATCGAACACGGGATGCTCTGGGTAAGGAGACGTTACCTGATGTTGCCGAAAATCGCCGTTGTCGAAGACGAAGAGGCGCTGAGTGTGCTCTTGCGCTATAACCTCGAAGCCGAGGGTTTCGATGTCGATACGATCCTGCGTGGGGATGAGGCCGAGATCCGTCTGCAGGAGCGCCTGCCGGATCTCTTGATCCTCGACTGGATGCTGCCGGGTGTTTCCGGCATCGAGCTTTGCCGACGCCTTCGCCAGCGCCCGGAGACCGAGCGCCTGCCGATCATCATGTTGACGGCGCGGGGCGAGGAGAGCGAGCGGGTTCGCGGCCTTGCCACCGGTGCCGACGACTATGTGGTCAAGCCGTTCTCGACCCCTGAGTTGATGGCCCGCGTCAAGGCGATGCTGCGGCGTGCCAAGCCCGAAGTTCTGTCTACGCTGCTGCGCTGCGGCGATATTGAACTCGACCGCGAAACCCACCGGGTGCATCGCCGCACGCGCGAGGTCCGCCTCGGTCCGACGGAATTCCGCCTGCTCGAATTTCTGATGTCCTCTCCGGGTCGGGTTTTCTCGCGGTCGCAGCTTCTCGACGGCGTCTGGGGCCACGATATCTATGTCGACGAGCGTACCGTCGATGTGCATGTCGGCCGCCTGCGCAAGGCGCTGAATTTTTCGAGCATGCCGGATGTCATCCGCACCGTTCGCGGTGCCGGCTACTCGCTCGAGAGCTGAGCCATTCATCCAATAAAAAAGGGGCCGCGCGGCCCCTTTTTTATGTGTTGTCTTCGAAGCCTTAGCGAGCGCGGCGGCGCTCGGCGGACGGCTGGTAGGCAAGCCGCGCATGGAAAGTGCAATAGGGCGAAGCTTCCGGAGAGTCGTTGCCGCAGAAGTGGAACTCTTCCTTCAGCGGGTCGCCGATCGGCCACTTGCAGGTGCGCTCCGTCAACTGCGTCAGCTCAAGGCGGCGCGACATCGGTACGACCACATCCGTCCGAACGCTGAAATCCTGTTCGGCAACGAAATCGACTTCGACCTCTTCCTTGAGAACGGTGGCGCCAGCCGGGCGGGTAACCGTGCGGGTGGTGACGCGCGAAGCGTAGTTCGGAGCGCGCGGCGCCGAGGTGGCCGGGCGCTGCTTCGGCCGGGTCGCGGCGGCTGTGCCGCCAGCCTTGGCCCTGCCGGGCAGGCTCAGCCGGTGAACCTTGCCGATGACCGCATTGCGGCTGACGCCGCCAAGCTGTGCCGCGATCTGGCTCGCGCTCAGGCCCTCGGACCAAAGCTTCTTCAGTTTTTCCACCCGCTCGTCAGTCCAGTTCATTTCTGCACTCTCCGTTCTCAGCGTTGGCGATGACAGAATCCCTCACCACGCTCCGGACAGGCTCCGGAGCTGCAACGCGATAACACTTTTGGTGACTAGGTCCGCCGCATGCGTCTAGTAATTGAACGTTAACCTACTGACCGGCGGACTCCGTGGCAAGAGTCCGCGGAATCACGCCGAATCGATTTCTTGGTTTTCCCCAACTTGCTCGGTGGGCGTTGTATTTTTGCAAGCCCTGCCGGGTGATTTTTTCGTCGCATGGATGAGCCCGGTCCGACCGCACTGCAAGGCTTGGTTTTGTTGACATTGCGCTGCGAAATAGGAATAGTGCCTGCGCCGCCGCAAGGCGGCATTTTTAATTTTCTGCCGCGCTTAACAGGGCGCGGATCGATGCCGATAGCAATGAAGGAGAGGCTCGCCATGACTGCAACCACGCCGCTTTACGACACCTACATGCGTGCGCCGTTGCGTTTCGAGCGAGGAGAGGGTGTCTGGCTGATTGCGGAAGACGGCACGCGCTATCTCGACTTCGCCGCCGGTGTCGCCGTCAACTCGCTTGGCCATGCGCATCCGCATCTGGTCGAGGCACTGAAGGCGCAGGCCGAGAAGGTCTGGCATCTGTCGAACCTCTACGAGGTTCCCGGCCAGGAGAGCCTCGCACGCCGGCTGGCGGCAGTGACTTTCGCTGATCGTGTCTTCTTCACCAATTCCGGTGCTGAAGCGCTTGAATGCGCGATCAAGACCGCTCGTCGCTACCACTATGCCAAGGGCAATCCGGAGAAGTTCCACGTCATTACCTTCGAGGGTGCCTTCCACGGACGCACGATCGCGACGATCGCCGCCGGCGGCCAGCAGAAGTATATCGAGGGATTTGGCCCGAAGGCTCCGGGTTTCTATCAGGTGCCCTTCGGCGACATCGCGGCGGTCAAGGATGCGATCACCGACGAGACGGCGGCGATCCTGATCGAGCCGATCCAGGGCGAGGGCGGCATCCGCCCGGTCACCAAGGAATTCATGCAGGAACTGCGCGCGCTTTGCGACGAATACGGCCTGTTGTTGATCCTCGACGAGGTCCAGACCGGCGTCGGCCGGACCGGTAAGCTTTTCGCCTATGAATGGGCTGGCATCCACCCGGATATCGTCGCTGTCGCCAAAGGCATCGGCGGCGGCTTTCCGCTCGGCGCGTGCCTCGCGACGGAAGAGGCAGCTGCCGGCATGGTCGCCGGTACACACGGTTCGACCTATGGCGGCAACCCACTTGCCATGGCGGTCGGTAACGCTGTGCTCGACGTCATCCTGGCCGACGGTTTCATGGAGCATGTCCGCGACGTCGCCCTGGTCTTCCGCCAGGGGCTCGCGTCGCTCAAAGATCGTTTCCCCGATGTGATCGAGGATATCCGCGGCGACGGGCTGATGCTCGGCATCAAGGTCAAGGGGCCTTCGGCGGATCTCCTGAAGGCAATCCGTGCCGAGAAGCTGCTGGCCGTTCCGGCCGGCGAGAACGTGCTGCGCCTGCTGCCGCCGCTGACCGTGACGGCCGAAGAAGCGCGCGAGGGTCTGGCGCGCATCGAACGCGCAGCTGAAGCGGTGAGAAGCGCGAGCGGCACTGCCGCAGCCTAATTTTTGAACCCGGAGATCGGCAGCGATTTTCCTAAGGGTCCATGCGTGAACCCGAGGCGTCGAAGCGTTTTTTAATCTTCGGCCCCGGCCGCGCTTCAGGGCCATTCTGAGGACAGGAATTGACTACGATGGCAGGCACAAGACACTTCATCGATCTTTCGGCCATGACGGCAGCGGATCTCAGGACGATCATTGACGACGCGCGCGTGCGAAAGACGGCGACCAAGGCCGGAACCGCCGAAAAGCCGCTCGCCGGCAAGATGCTTGCGATGATCTTCGAAAAGCCGTCCACCCGTACCCGCGTTTCCTTCGATGTCGGCATGCGCCAGCTCGGCGGCGAGACCCTGTTTCTCTCTGGCACCGAGATGCAGCTCGGCCGCGCCGAGACCATCGGCGACACCGCCAAGGTGCTGTCGCGCTACGTCGACGCGATCATGATCCGCACAACCGATCACCGCCGGCTTCTCGAACTTGCCGAACACGCGACCGTGCCTGTCATCAATGGTTTGACCGACGACACGCATCCCTGCCAGATCATGGCCGACATCATGACCTTCGAGGAGCATCGCGGACCGGTGAAGGGCAAGACCATCGCCTGGACCGGTGACGGCAACAATGTGCTGCATTCGCTGATCGAGGGCTCGGCCCGCTTCGGCTACCGTATGAACATGGCGGTGCCGCTCGGCTCCGAGCCGCATGACAAGATCCTCAACTGGGCGCGCAACAACGGCGGCGAGATCCTGCTGTGCCACGAGGCCGAACAAGCCGTTGCCGGCGCCCACTGCGTCGTCACCGATACCTGGATCTCGATGAACCAGGAGCATCGCGCCCGCGGCCACAACGTCTTCCAGCCCTTCCAGGTCAACGAGGCGTTGATGAAACACGCCTCGTCGGACGCCCTGTTCATGCACTGCCTGCCGGCACACCGCGGCGAGGAGGTGACCGACGAGGTCATCGACGGCCCCCAGTCGGTGGTGTTCGACGAGGCGGAGAACCGGCTGCATGCGCAGAAGTCGATCATCGCCTGGTGCATGGGGCTCGTCTGACCGGCGAGCGCGCCCCTTGAAATTTGCCGCGTGCGACCCGATTTAGGCCGCATGCGGGACGTTCCTGGGTCGAAACCACGGACGCACCCCGACGACAGGCAGGGCATGACGGGCCGGAAAATGGCACATGCCTGCTGGACAAATCCGTTTATGGCGGGATCAAATAGGATGACGGGCAGGCTGCGCCGGGGGATGTTCATGTCCTTCGCGCGGCCTTCTCCGGTTACGTAAGGAGCTGCAGATGACTGAGATGGCGCCCGGACTTGGCGAATTCGATTTTGCCGGTGACGACCATGTCGTGCCCTTCCAGGTGGAAGGCCTCGATGTTCGCGGCCGCGCGGTCCAGCTCGGCCCGATGCTCGATGCCATCCTTGAGCGCCACAACTATCCGCTTCCGGTCGCCCGGCTCGTCGCCGAGACCGTGGTGCTGACTGTGCTGCTCGGCACGTCGCTGAAGTTCGACGGCAAGCTCATCGTCCAGACGAAGAGTGACGGTCCCGTCGATCTCGTGGTCGCCGATTTTGCCACGCCCGACAAGGTGCGCGCCTATGCCCGCTTCAACGAGGAAGCGCTTGCCGATGCCTTGAAGGACGGGCGCACGCAGTCGCACGAACTGCTCGGCAAGGGCATTCTCGCCTTCACCATCGATCAGGGCGCCCATACCCAGCGCTATCAGGGCATCGTCGCGCTCGATGGCGCCACGCTCGAGGAAATTGCCGGCGTGTATTTCCGCCAGTCGGAGCAGATCCCGACCAAGGTGCGCCTCGGCGTCGCAGAGTTGCTCGACCGCGACGAGAACGGCAAGCCGCGCCATCGCTGGCGTGCCGGCGGCATGGTTGCGCAGTTTCTGCCGGATGCACCGGACCGCATGCGCCAGCCGGATCTTTCGGGCGGCGACGGTGACGACAACGACGATCTCTTCGACGAGGACGATCTGTGGGCGGAAGCCAAGGTCATGGTCGAGACGATCGATGCCGACGAGCTGACCGATCCGATGGTCGGCACGGAGCGCCTGCTCTATCGGCTGTTCCACGAACGCGGCGTTCGCGTCTATCAGCCGCAGGCCGTCTATGATCGCTGCAGCTGTTCGCGCGAAAAGATCCGTTCGGTACTGACCGGGCTGCATGCCGACGACATCGAGAGCACGATCGAGGACGGCTTGATCAAGGTGACGTGCGAGTTTTGCTCGACCACCTATCGCTTCGAGGCAAGCGAAGTCCGTCAGCAGTAGACTGGCTAATTCAGGGTTCGCACGAGCCCTGGTGAATCGAGCGAGAAGGCGGGGATGGCCACGTTGAAGTGTTCTCCGCCTTCCGATTCCATGCTGTAGTGGCCGAACATGACGCCAGACGGCGTATCGAGCGGGCATCCGGAAGAGTATTCGTAGGTGTCGCCCGGGTTCAGCAACGGCTGCTCGCCGATGACGCCGGGTCCGCTGACCTCGTCCACCTGACCGTTCTCGTCGGTAATATGCCAGTAGCGCGTCATCAGCCGGACCGCCTCGGTCGAATGGTTGGCGATGACGATGCGGTAGCCCCAGACATAGCGGCTGTCATCCGGATCAGATTGCTCTTCCAGATAGTACGGCTCCACCGTAACTTCTATGTCGCGAGTGAGCGCGCGATACATGGGCAACACCTTGTTTCAAGTCTTTCAGGGTATTCTACAGCAATATGGTTTCGTCAAGAATAACGGCAGGATTGCATGCGTTGCCTGCAACACGGCGGGAAGGCTGCGCCGATGCTTGATGGCGCGGTGAGAAAACATCTGGATCCGATGCTGGATCGCGTGGGCGCCGCGCTCGCCCGCGGGGGCATCAGCGCCAATGCTGTCACGATCGCCGGCCTGGTGCTCGGCCTCGTTGCCGCTGCCCTGATAGCCGGGCAATTCTATCTCGCAGGCGCCATCCTTATCGTCGTCAGCCGGCTTTGCGATGGGCTCGACGGCGCCGTGGCGCGGGCAACGCGCAAGACGGATTTCGGCGGTTTCCTCGATATCGTGCTCGACTTCGTCTTCTATGGCGCCATCCCGCTTGGCTTCATCCTCGCCGATCCGCAGGCCAATGGGCTCGCCGGCGGGCTGCTGCTCTTCTCGTTCTACGTCAATGGTGCGAGTTTTCTTGCCTATGCCATCATGGCCGAGAAGCGAGCGATGACGACGGATGTGCGGGGGGGAAAGTCGCTCTACTTCACCACAGGGCTCGCCGAGGCGACGGAGACGATCGCCGTCTTCCTGGCCTTCTGTCTGTTCCCGGCGTGGTTTTCGGTACTGGCGACGCTGTTTGCCGTCGTCTGCCTCTACACGGCCCTCTCGCGCATCATGCTCGCGCGAATGGGGTTTCGCGACCGGCAGTAGTGGCCGCCCGCTGTCCGGGCGGCCATCCTGTCCGTCGATGTCAGGCCTTGACGCTCTTCAGCGCGCGGGCAAAGTCCTCGACGATGTCGTCGCTGTCCTCGATGCCGGCGGAGAAACGCACGGTGCCGGCGGAGATGCCGAGTTCGTCGCGCGCCTCGTCGGTCAGGTTCTTGTGCGTCGTCGTTGCCGGATGCGTGATCAGGCTCTTGCTGTCGCCGAGATTGTTGGAAATGCGGGCGATCTGCAGTGCGTTCTGCAGCGCGAAGGCCGCGTCCTTGCCGCCCTTGAGTTCGAAGGCGACGAGGGTCGAGCCGCCGGTCATCTGCTTGGCGATGATGTCGGCCTGCGGGTGGTCCTTGCGGCCCGGGTAGATCACCTTGGCGACCTGAGGCTGCTCGGCCAGGAAGTCGGCGACGCGGCGGGCATTCTCCGTCTGCTGCTTGACGCGCAGCGGCAGGGTCTCGATGCCCTTCAGCAGCGTCCAGGCGTTGAACGGCGACATTGCCGGGCCGGTGTGGCGGAAGTAATCGTGCAGATGCTCGTTGATCCAGTCCTTGTCGGACAGAACCACGCCACCGAGGCACCGGCCCTGGCCGTCGATATGCTTGGTGGCCGAGTAGACGACGATATGAGCGCCCAGTTCAAGCGGCTTCTGGAACAGCGGCGTGGCGAAGACGTTGTCGACCACGACCTTGGCGCCGATCTGGTTGGCCAATTTGGCAACGCCGGCAATGTCGATGACTTCGAGCGTCGGGTTGGTCGGGCTTTCCAGGAAGAAGACCTTGGTGTTCTTCTGGATTGCCTTTTCCCAGTTGGCGAGATCGCGTCCATCGACCAGCGTGCATTCGATGCCGTATTTTGGCGCCAGCGTCTCGACCACCCAGCGGCAAGAGCCGAAGAGGGCGCGGGCAGCAACGATGTGATCGCCGGCCTTCAGCTGGCAGAGAATGGCGGCGGCGACTGCGGCCATGCCCGATGCCGTGGCGCGCGCATCTTCGGCGCCTTCCAGCATGCACATGCGCTTTTCGAACATGTCGTTGGTCGGGCTGCCATACCGGGCATAGATGAAGCCTTCGGTCTCGCCCTTGAAGCGCGCTTCCGCCGCCTCGGATGTCTCGTAGACGAAACCCTGGGTGAGGAAGATTGCTTCGGACGTCTCGCCGTGCTGGGAGCGGGTCGTTCCGCCGTGGACGAGTTGGGTTGCCGGGCGCCAGTTTTTGCTCATGTGACGGTCACCTTCAAAAACAAAAAAACCGGCCGCGTGAAGGGCCGGTTTGATACCCGGCCTTTTTAGCTACTTGTTTAACGTGGCTGCAAGCCGACCGGCCAAATCACCACGGGATAAAGCTCCAATACTGCTTGGGTGCGCTTGCGTCAATTCCTGGAGTTTGGTTTTGTCTCGCAACTGAAAAGAGGATCGAAATGGGCCGCGAGACTGGGATTTTGGCCGACCGCGCGATCGCCGCGCTGTTTGAAGCCGGACGCTTGAAAAGCGAGAAGGCGCTGGATGCCGATCAGATCCAGCCGGCAAGCCTCGATCTGCGCCTCGGCGCCAAGGCGTTTCGCGTGCGGGCAAGCTTCATGCCGGGCCCGTCGCACCTCGTTGCCGACAAGCTTGACCGGCTGAAGCTGCATGTCGTCGATCTCTCCGAAGGTGCGGTGCTGGAGACCGGCTGCGTCTATATCGTGCCGTTGATGGAGAGCCTAGACCTGCCGGAAACCATGTCGGCGTCCGCCAACCCGAAGAGCTCCACCGGTCGCCTCGACATCTTCACCCGCGTCATCACCGATCGCGCCCAGGAGTTCGACAAGATCCCGGCCGGCTATCGCGGACCGCTCTATCTCGAAATCAGCCCGCGCACCTTCCCGATCGTCGTCAGGCGTGGTTCGCGCCTGTCGCAGATCCGCTTCCGCACCGGCCAGGCGCTGCTCTCCGAGCAGGAACTGCTGGCGTTGCATGAAAGCGACGTGCTGGTTGCAAGCGAAAAGCCCAATGTCAGCGGCGGCGGCATCGCGCTGTCGATCGATCTCAAGGGCACCGGCCCGGACGGGCTGATCGGCTATCGCGGCAAGCACCACACCGCCGTCGTCGATGTCGACAAGAAGGCGCAGCACGCGGTCTTCGACTTCTGGGAGCCGCTCTATAGCCGCGGCCGTGACGAGCTGATCCTCGATCCCGACGAGTTTTACATTCTGGTGTCGCGCGAAGCCGTGCACGTTCCGCCGCTTTATGCTGCCGAGATGACCCCGTTCGATCCGCTGGTCGGCGAGTTCCGCGTGCACTATGCCGGCTTCTTTGACCCGGGCTTCGGGCATGCGTCAGCCGGCGGAACCGGCAGCCGCGCCGTACTCGAAGTGCGCAGCCACGAGGTGCCCTTCATCCTCGAGCATGGCCAAATCGTCGGTCGGCTGGTCTATGAGCATATGCTTGAACGTCCGGCAGGGCTTTACGGCCTCGGTCTCGGCTCCAACTATCAGGCGCAGGGCCTCAAGCTCTCCAAGCATTTCCACGCGGAGTAACAGAAAAAGTGCCGTTGCGCGTCGGCGCGGCGCAACGGTGCTTGACAGATGCATGCGGTTGAGGAAGTTTCCGAAACGCTGCGGGTGTAGTTCAGTGGTAGAACGCCAGCTTCCCAAGCTTGATGTCGTCGGTTCGATCCCGATCACCCGCTCCACTTTTCTCTTCAATAACAGCCAGCCAGGCTTTAAGCCGGCATCCCTGCGTGCGACGGACCGACCCGCAGCGCGCCGAAGCCAGTAGCCAGCCCGGTTCCATCCGGCTAATCTCCGCGTCACCCATGAATCATCCGCGGCTTTGCAGGCCGTATGGCATCACGAAGAGACGCGCTGGCCCTTGCCCATGAAAATTCACCGACTGCTGGCCCTCTGCGTCTATCTGATCGCGGCGCCGCTTGCCGCCCAGCCCAAGGACCTGCCCAATCTGTTCGATGCGCGTGAGCGCATCGCCAAGCCGGACCTTACCGGCCTTGCGCGGCTCAGGTTCCTGACGACGGTGGATTTCCCGCCGTTCAACTTCATCGACCAGTCGGGCAAACTTTCGGGTTTCCATGTCGACCTGGTGCGCGAGATCTGCCGCGAACTCGATATCGAAGCCAAATGCCAGATCCAGGCGGTGACCTATGCCGAGCTGCTGCCGGCGCTGGAAGAAGGCCAGGGCGAGGCGGTCGCAGCCGGCATCGCCGTCAGTCCGGAACTGCGCCAGCGCTTCGGCTTTTCGCGCCCCTTCATGCGGCTTCCCGCGCGCTTCGCCGTCAACACCAAGGCGGCCGGCGCGGTCACGGACCCATCGGGCCTCAAGGGCAAAGTGGTCGGCGTCGTTTCCGGCACCACCCACGAGGTGATGTTCAGGGCTTTCTTCCCCAAGCTCGAAGCCAAGGTCTTTCCGGATCGTGATGCGATGCTCGCCGCCCTGCAGAAGGGCGAGGTAGCGGCCGTCTTTTCCGACGGCATGCAGCTTTCCTTCTGGGTGTCGGGCGGCGCTGCTGCGGGATGCTGCGGGCTTGTCGATGGTGCCTATTTCTCGCAGCGCTTTCTGGGGGAAGGCCTGACGATCATGAACCGAAAGGCGGAGCCGGCGCTGACGCAAGCGATCGATCACGCCCTGCTGGCTCTTTCACGCAGCGGGCGGCTCGACGAGATTTACCTGCGCTATTTCCCGAACGGCATCTACTGAAGCCCGTATGTCGTCCGCGCAAAACCGCTGCGCACTTTTGCGCAACATGCTTTGATCAGTTACGCCGGAACGGCAGGAGCAACGACCACAACAACCTGGTCGGCGCACTGCGCCCATAGTCGGTGAGCCCTGTTTCGATCGCCTCGTCGCCCCGTCTAGGCCGGTCGGTATAGGTCGAGAACAGCCGGTCCCAGATCGCCAGGTTGAAGCCGTAGTTCGAATCTGTCTCCGAGCGCTCGGTCGAGTGGTGGATGCGGTGCATGTCGGGCGTGACGATCAGCGGCCGCAGTGCCCGGTCGAGGCGGGGCGGCAGCCGCAGATTGGCGTGGTTGAACATGGCAGCAGCGTTGAGCACGATCTCGAACAAGAGAACGGCGACGGCAGGCGCCCCGAGCGCGACGATGATCGCGATCTTCCAGGCCATCGAGACGATGATCTCCAGCGGATGAAACCGCAAAGCCGTGGTCAGATCGACGCCCGGGTCGGCGTGATGGACCCGGTGCATCCGCCAGAAGAGCGGAACCTTGTGAAAGGCGACGTGTTCCAGCCAGATGGCAAAGTCGAGCACGACGAAGGTGATCACGCCGGCGACGAGCGGGGGAATGCTCAGTGCAGGTAGCAGACCGTATCCCCGCGCCCCGGCCCAGAATGCCGCACCGGTCGCTGCAGCCGGGAAGATCAGCCGCAGCGAAAGCGAAGACAGGACCAGAATGGAGAGGTTGGTAAGCCAGCGGCGTGCCTTCAGCGCCTTTTGCAACTCCGGCCGCTCCAGCCGCGGGTGCCAAAGTTCGAGCACCGCCATGGCGGCAAAGACCGAGAGAAAGGCCGCAAGGCGCCACAGGGGTTCTGTCACGCCGAAAAGCTGCATCCGTTACGCCCTCGCTGCCGTCTTTCTGTGAAGCGATATCATGCTTCGGCGGCGCTGCGCCAAGACACGTTGACGTGAGCAGGTCGCGTGGGCGCCGTTACTTGCGAAAACGGGCAAGAGCACCGCGCTCGATTGCAGCGCAGGTAAGCTTGTCGAGGCCCAGGCGATCGCGCAGCAGCTGAAGCAAACGGATTTCCTCGTTGCGGATGCGCTGGTCTGCGGCCGCAATCTCGACGGCAAGTGCATAGGCGGTTTCGTGCAGCCGCTCGGGCAGGGCTTCGCGCACGATCTCGAGCACGATGTCGAGACCCTCGGGGGCGGCGAGTTGTGCGGCGCATTCGTGGCCGACGAGCACGAGCTGGTCCTCGTCGAAGCCTTCGAAGGCGGGAAGAAACTGCACCAGCCTGCCGATGCGCGCGAACTCGTCGTCGCTCATCTCCCGGTCGACCGCCGACATCATCACCATGACATAGACAAGGGCTTCGTGCTGGCTGAGGCTGGGGGGCATGACGGCTTTCCGGCAAGTGGTTGCAAAGAACTGGTGTGCTTCGCCGTTCCTTACAAGTCCGGTGCCGGTTCGTCCATCGTCGCTGCCGCGCTCGGGTCGTCGAACGGCATCGGCGTCTGGCGAAAATCGCGCGGATCGTCGCCGTAAAATCCGACCTTTGCCTTGCGCGCCGCTTCGGCTTGCTCTTCGAGCGCCGAGCCGGCCAACGGCGTCGCCCAGCCGTTGGCGACGAGCCAAGCTGCCAGGTCCTGGCCGCCGACGGTGCAGTGCGCGGTGACGGTGTCGCCCGTTCCGTCGCCGGGAATGTCGCAGCTGACCGCCCGGGCGCGCAGGAAATTGCGAAACGCCGTGCGGGCGACCATGCCGCAGGGCCAGCTCTTGCCGCCGCTTTCGCAGGTCCGTTCCGCCGCCTCCGGCTCGATGCCGTCGAGCTGCAACGTCATCTTGTCGAAGCGGATGAGACCGGCGGCGAGCGCCACCGGCTGCAGGAGGATCGTCGGCGCCTGCGGCTTGTCCTTGGACGTGTCCGACAGCGGTTTGCGCGGCTCGATGCGTTCGAGCGGCTTCGTCGTCACTTCGTCGGGCAGCCCGAACTGCTGCGGTTCGATTGCGCGGGCTGTGGTCTCGGTAGCGTGGGAGCTGCTTTTGCCTTGGCTGCCTGCATCGGGCGCCGTGTCGGCTGCCTGGGGGTCGGACATGTCGAACGGCACGTCTTCAGGCGCGACCGAAGGTTCCGCTTCCCCCATGTCGGGCGTTTCCAGCACGAAGTCCGGCGAGGCAGAACTTTCGCGGTCGCGGATCGTCGCAGCACCCGCATAGAGGATGCCGGTATAGAGCGCCAGGGCGGCAATCCCGCCTGCAAGAGTGATCAGTTGCTGCCGCATCAGGAAAGATGTCCTATTGGCTGGCCCAGATGATCCGGGCGATCCATTCGACTTCGCTCATTTCGAAACTCCGGTTGGGATGTTCCGGGTTGAGCGATAGCAGTTCGATGTTGCGCGGAGTATGCCGCACCAGGATTTTCGCCATGACCTCGCCTTCGCGGGTCTTGACCACGACGCGGTCGCCGCGCCGGACCTGCGCGCCAGGGTCGACGATCAGGACGTCGCCATCGCGATAGAGCGGCAGCATGCTGTCGCCCTGGATCTCCAGCGCATAGATGCCGTCGCGCCGCTCGGCGCCCGCCGGGAAATCGACGACGTCCCAGCCCTGGCCGGCGGGAAACCCGCCATCGTCGAAGAAGCCGCCGGCGCCGGCCTGGGCAAAGCCGATCAGCGGTATGGCGCCCTTGTAAGGTTCGCTTCGGATCGCGTCCGGCCGCATCAGCGCCATGAACTGGTCGATGGTGGCGCCGGTGGCATCCAGCACCTTGGCAATCGATTCCGTCGACGGCCAGCGCTCGCGGCCATCGGCGGACTGGCGCTTGGATTTGTTGAAGGACGTCGGGTCGAGCCCGGCGCGGCGCGCAAGCCCTGATGGCGAGAGCTGATGGCGCTCGGCCAGGGCGTCTATGGCGTGCCAGATTGTGTTGTGTGACAGCATGAATGTCTGGTCCGGGCAGGTGAGCGACGGCCGCTATGCCTGTGTTGGCCAGTAGATTAGCCAAGCGCGCCGGGATGGTAAAGAAGAAGGAGGAAAATAATCCTTGCCCACTCCGATTGAAATAGAGTTTCCCGCTTCTATAGTCCTTATCGTTGCTTGGGTTTGGCCGGCGAGGGGCTGATGTGTTGGCGGTGCTGAAATCCGAACGTCTGCTGCTCGCCGCGTTCCTTGCCGCGGTCGCCGGTTTTGTGCTGGAACACCGCGTGCTTGAGATGGGGCAGACCGCTTCCCTTGTCGGGGCGGCAGCGCTGGTGGCCGCCATCGTGCTGGCGTCGATGCGGGTTGCGCACCATGCCGAAGTTCTGGCGGCAAAGGTCGGCGATCCCTATGGCACGATGATCCTGACGCTTTCCGCCGTGCTGGTGGAAGTGATCATCCTGGCGATCATGATGACCGGCGAGAGCTCTCCAACGCTGGTGCGCGATACGATCTATTCCGCTGTGATGCTCGATATCAACGGCATTCTCGGTCTCGCCGCATTGCTTGGCGGGCTGAAACATGGCGAACAGCCCTACAACGACAATTCGGCGCGCACCTATAGTGTCATGATCCTGACGGCGATGGGGATTTCGATGGTCGTGCCGGAATTCGTGCCGGCCTCGAAATGGCATTTCTATTCGGCCTTCACCATCGGCGCGATGATCATGCTTTACACGCTGTTCCTGCGCATGCAGGTGGGGGTGCACAGCTACTTCTTCAGCTACAGCTATCCCCGGGTGAAGAGCGACGGCGTCGACAAGGCAGAAGAACCCGGAGAACCGGTGCTGCCGTCGATCGTGATCCTGCTCGTCGGCGTGGTGGTGATCGGCGCACTCGCCGAAATCATGTCGGGGCTTCTGAATTCAGGGCTCAAGGGGAGCGCCGCGCCGCCGGCGGTCGCCGCCATCGTCGTTGCGGCCATCTCGGCATCACCGGAGATCATGACGGCCATGCGCGCGGCACTTGCCAATCGCATGCAGGCGGTCGTCAATATCGCGCTGGGCGCCTCGCTATCGACCGTTATCCTCACCGTTCCGGTGATGGAGGCGATCGCGCTTTACACCGGCCAGCCCTTCATCATGGCGATGTCGCCGGCGCAGACGGTGATGGTGGCGATTACGCTGATCGTAGCGGCGATCAACCTCAATGACGGCCAGACCAACGCCATAGAGGGCATGACGCATTTCGTGCTGTTTGCCACCTTCGTCATGCTCTCGATCATCGGTTTGTAGCCGTCAGGCGACAACGCCTTCCCGGGTCTTCCTTGCGATGACATCCTCGTAGGCTGCCTGCAGGGTGGCGCGCACGCGCGGCGGGCCGTCGAGGGGTAGGCCGAGATGCTCACAGCGAAGCTCGTCCATGAAGCGGTCCCAGAGATCGGGGCCGCCGGTTTCCATCAGTTCGGCCCGGATGCTGAGCTCTTCGCTCACAGCTAAGTAGCGTCGCCCCCAGGCGCCCAGATGCGCCATGATCGGCACCAGCGCGATGGTCATTTCGGTGAGGCTGTAGATCGCCTTCTGCTTGTGCGTCGGGTCGTCGGTCTTGGTCAGCATGCCCTCGTCGACCAGCATCTTCAGCCGATCGGCGAGAATGTTCGAGGAGATGCCTTCCTGCGATCGCAGCAGTTCGCGAAAATGCCTTTTGCCGCCGAAGATCATGTCGCGGATGATCAGCAGGCTCCATTTGTCGCCGAAAACCTCGAGCGAGAGATTGATCGGGCAGCCGGAGCGATGATCGTCTTTCATGGGGACCTCTTCAAAACTGCTTGCATTATTGCAGCAGTGGAATTATCTTGCAACTGCTTTTGAAATGAAAGCAGTTTCCGATGGGCGAATACGGGCGATGAAACGCGCGCACCGGCCCTTCAGGACGGAACGAGGAGGAGGAGAAGATCATGAGCGCCAATTCCGTGGAGCATGCGAGCTTCACTATCGAGCGGGTTTTCAAGGCGACGCCTGAGCAGGTCTTTCGTGCCTTTGCCGATCCGGCAGCGCACGACCGCTGGTTCGTCAAGGCCGATGGTTGGCCCGTTGCCGAATACAGCCACGACTTCCGCGTCGGCGGACGCGAGAACGGCCGGTTCAGCAAGGACGGCAAGACCTTCTATACCAACGACACCATCTACCTGGACATCGTCGAGAACCGACGCATCATCTCGGCCTATACCATGGCGGAGAACGAGCGGCGGATTTCCGCTTCGGTGGCAACGGTCGATATCCAGCCGCATGGCGCCGGCGCGCGCATCGTCTTCACCGAGCAGGCCGCCTTTCTCGACGGGTTCGACAAGGTTGAGTATCGCCGGCAAGGTTGGGAAGAATTGATCGCGGCGCTTGGCACCGAACTGGGCGAGGCTCAGGCTGCCGCCTGATCCGATTGGCGACTGGTGTCAGGCGAGGGCGGCCAGCGCGCTGCCGGCAATGCCGAAGGAAAAGACGGCGAGGCAGACGGCGGCAATGCGGCGCGGCAGACGCGACGTTCGCGCGCCACGCGAGAGCTGCACGAGCATGGCTCCGGCGCCGATCCACAACGAACCGCCGACAACAACCAGCAGCGAAAACCCGGCAATCCAGGGCAGCGTCGCCGCAAGGCCCGTCTGCGGCAGAAGCACCAGTGCCACGATCAGGGCCTTGGGATTGAGCAGCGTCGTCACGAACACGTGCCGAATGGTGATCTCCGTCGAGGTCCGGCTGTCGTCGCCGGTGGTCCAGAGTGCGTAGGCAAGGAAGAGCACCCAGCAGGCCGCAACGATCCTGAGCGCCAGCCCGATCTGTGGATGCGCCGCCAGAAACGGTGCCAGCAACCCCACGGCCGGAATGATCACCGAGAGATAGCCACCGAGTTCGCCCAGAAGCAGCGGCGTCGAGCGCTTGAAGCCGGCGGATGCTCCCGAAAGCCAAAGCAACGTGTTGGTCGGGCCGGGTGTGGCCAGAAGCACGAGGGCGGCGAGGGTGAAGGCGAGCGGCTGCATCTTTGAAGACCCGGTTTCGCGGCAATAGAGCCGTCATCTACAACATTGCGCGTCAATCTGCATACCGTCCAGTTGGCGCGGGACTGAGACATTCTGCGGCACCCGGGACGGGCGACCTCGCCCCGTTTCTCCCTCTGTAGCGACGCGGTCGGCCCGAGGTCTTGATCTCCATCAAGTGTTGGCCGTAGCGCCACACCAAGATTTCGCGACAGGGCTGGCTGTCGGCACCTCTTCCACGCACAACGGCGGCACGCTATCAGACGGGCGCTGCCGCCTTCTCTCCCGGCTGCCTTCGGGGTTTTCCATGAACAAGACAGTGCTTTCCGGCATCGTGATGACGACGTTTTCCTATTTCCTGTTCTCGCTGCAGGATGCGTCGGTCAAATGGCTGGTGGTCGGCTACTCGGTCTGGCAGATCCTGTTCACCCGCAGCATCACCATTCTCCTGCTTTGCCTGGTGATCGGCCGGGGCAAGCTCGTGCGCCGCGCGATCTCGTCGCCCGTCATCAAGCCGCTGTTCGTGCGCAACCTGTTGCTGCTCGCCGCCTGGCTGTCCTATTTCAATGCCGCCCGCGATCTCGGTCTCGCCGAGATGACCACGCTCTACTATGCCGCGCCGATCGTGGTGACGCTCTTGGCCGTGCCGATCCTGAAGGAAGACGTGCCGCCGATCCGCTGGTTCGCGGTGCTGCTCGGCTTCGTCGGCGTGTTGATTGCCTGCGATCCGCTCGGAACCGGCATGAAACTGTCCCTGCCGGTCTTCCTGGCGCTGATGGCCGCCGTCTTCTGGGCGATCGGCACGGTGATGCTGCGCAAGACCGCCCTTCAGGAAACGACGCTGACGCAGATGACGATCTCCAACGTCTTCTTCATCGGCATGACCGGTGTTGCCGTCGGCTTCTTCTGGACGCCGCCGGCGCTGTTCGACGTCGCGCTGATGGCGGGCACCGGCGTCATTGCCGGCATCGGGCAATATGCGATGTTCGAGGGCATGCGGCGGGCACCGATCTCGGTGATCGCCCCGTTCGAATACACCTCGCTCGTCTGGGCCTTCGGGCTCGGCTTCCTGATCTGGGGCGATATTCCGGCCACCAACGTCTTTGCCGGCGCCGCGCTGATCTTCATCGCGGGCGTGACGATCATCGTCGGCGAGCGTCTTGCGCATCGGCGTGCTGTTGCCGTTCAGGGTGTAGGCCCCCAGGCGTAACGGCCGACGCCTGCAGGCGTCGCATCAAGAAAGAAAAGCAGCCGGGGCTTCTGGTCTTTCAGCGTCCCGAGGCCTCCCGCATGCCGGGAATACGACCGCTCACCCGGAAGAACAGGTGCGAGGTGACGAGGACCGAGGGATCGGCGAGGTGCCGATCCAACGCCTGTAGTTCGACTTCGAGTTCGGCGCGGCCGATGAAGCCTTCATCGACAAGGCCCTCGCGGACATTGGCGATGAAATCGCGCAGGATCGGCCGCCGGTCATGCCCGGGCGGATAGACGTGGACGACCGCATCCGTGCTGAGCGCCTCGACGCCAGCCTCGCGGAAGAGCCGCTGTGTGCGGCGGCCGATATGCAGGTCGATGCCGCGCGCCGCCGAATACGCGACATAGGCGGCCAGAAGCCGATCCCAGGCGGCAAGCGGCGGATCGCAGACATGGGCGAGGAAATCGGCCTCGAAGCTGGCGATCCAGCCGCCCGGTTTCACCAGGGAAACCATCTCGCGCACGATGCGTTCCGGCTCGGGCACGTTGACGAGCACCAGGCGCATATGGGCACCATCGAAGGAACCGCGCGGCAGGCCGGTGGCGTAGGCGTCACCCTCTCGCACCTCGACCTGTCGCAAGGCATGGCTCGCGACGAACCGACGCGCCAGCTCGACGAAGTGGGCATCGCGCTCGATGCCAAGCACAGAGCCGGTCGGCCCCACGCGTTTGCCGAGCAGATGCAGCACGCCGCCGGGACCGCAGCCGAGATCGAGCACGCGTTCACCCGGTCGAATACCGATCCGCTCGAGCTGTTGGTCCGAGTCTGGCGCGAGATTGGCGATCTGCCGTTTCAACCGTTCTTCCTCGGGCCCGGCGCGTCCAAGCAGATAGAGATCAGGCTCGCTCATGGCGTCTCCCCCTCTGGTCGACAGGAGGATGCGCCTGCACAATTCGCCCGTCAACGTTCGCGGCGTCGGCGGATTCTGGTTAGTGCGAAGGTCGTGGCGCACCGCTCGCGCGTGTCTCTGGGCCCGCAACTCCTTGCTCCGTTCGGAGGCAAAAGCCGTGTTGACGACAAACAAGCCGAGCGTAATGGCTTGCTCGTTTGGTCCTACAGGCGCAGGAGCGCCAACGCCACCGTGATCCGCGGACGGATATCCGTCGCCGGAACCGGGGCCACCAGACCGAGTGCCATGCGTCGCAGTGGTTCGGCGATCACCATGGACAGGATCAGGTCGCTCGCCATCGTCGCATCGGCCACATCGATGAGGCCGCGCGCCTTGTGACGGGCGAGCCAGTCGGCCAGCAGCGCTCGCGAACGCTCGACCCCGTTGCGATCGTAGATCGAAAGGATCTCCTCTCGCGCCGGGATGTCACCGACGAGCAGTCGGAACAGTCCGACTGCGTCCTCGCAAAGCACCCGCTGCGCAATGGTCGACAGGATCGCCTCCAGGATCGCCGGCACCTCTTCGGCACTTGCCGCCTCGGTCGTGAAAGCGGGCAGGAACGTATCCGTCCAGTTTTTCACGATCAGGCCGAACAGCGCCTCCCGGTCGCCGGCAAAGCGGTAGACCGTCTTCTTGGCGACGCCGGCCTGTCTGGCGACCGCCTCCATCGTCATCGCGGCATAGCCGTGCTGGAGCATCAATTTCGTTGCAGCAGCGATCACGGCCGCGGCGAGTGCCTCTTCCGGCCTTGCCGGCCGGCCCCGTCGTTTTTGCGTCTCCGCCTCTGTCGTCGGCAAGGCATGGCTCCGTTTGACAAATCTCGCCGACAGGCATAGTGGATATTTAGGAAACGTACAACGTTTCCTAAATTGATTTCTCACATAAGAGGATGAAACATGTATGTCAGTACCGATCACGCCCGCGCCGGTATCGGCTTTGTCACCGACTTACTGGATCCTGTGCCGATGCGGCTCGAAACCGGCATCAGCCGGCTCGAGACCGGCGCCCTCGTGGTCGCCGTCAGGACCGAGCTTCCCGGCTGCAAGGGCCGAATGCTCGATTGGTGGTTCAAGCATTTCGACACAACGGAACACCTGTCCTGGTGGCACCCGCTCGATCACGTCGCCCACAACGGCTGGGACGCGCATCGCATCAAGGGAGAGCGTTATGTCGGCGCCACCATCCGCGCGGTCGAGAGTCTCGGCGATATTCCGCCGGTGCCCGCAGTCATCAAGTTTCATGAACCGGGCGAGGTTTTTGGTCAGGGCATGTTCGACCAGGCGATGACGACCGGCCGCGCCTCCGCCGCCGTTTACGCCCGCATTGGGTTCGGCGAGCAAGTGCGTCTGGATGAAAACGGCGATCCGCGCGACGGCCAGATGGTGCATGTCGTGCGCGATACCGACCAGGGCGCGGTGCTGCGCAGCCGCTTTGTTCTCGGCCTGGACGCTGGCGTAAGCCATCCTGTGCCGGATGCCATAGGCCTCGGCCTCCTGCAGCACTGCTACACCGAGTTCAGCTATCTCGCCAAAGTGCTACCGTCGCTCTACTGGGCCGATCCGGCCAATCGCGCTGATGTGCCGGTATTGTGGTAACCGAGGGCAGGTTATCCGTGCCCCGAAACGAAAACAGGCTCCGCGAGGAGCCTGTCTGCATGTTTGCCCAGAGGCTGCTTAAGCCGCCTGCTTCTTCTCGCCATAGGGGTCGAAGCGGCCGTAGAAGGTCTCGCCACGCTCGGCCATTTCCTTCAAGAGCGCTGTCGGCTTGAAGTGGTTGCCATAGTCCTTGGCGAGCTTCTCGCACAGCGCGACGAAGGCCTTGGCGCCCATGCCGTCGATGTAGGAGAGCGTGCCGCCGGTGTAGGGCGCAAAACCGAAGCCGAGGATCGAGCCGACGTCGGCTTCGCGCGGATCGGTAACGATGCCTTCTTCCATGGTGCGGGCGGCTTCGAGCGCGATCGTTGCGAGGAAGCGGCTCTTCAGCACCTCGACGTCGATCTTGTCGGCGTTCTTCTGCGGATAGAGCGTCTTCAGCTCCGGCCACAGATACTTCTTCGCCGGCTTTGCCGGATACTCGTAGAAGCCCTTGCCGTTCTTGCGGCCGCGGCGGTCGAGATCGTCGACCATCTTGTTGATCAGCGCCATGTGCTTGGGATCGACGGCCTTTTCGCCGAGATCGGCAACGGTGGCCTTCAGGATCTTCTGGCTGAGGTCGATCGCGACTTCGTCGTTGAGCGACAGCGGCCCGACCGGCATGCCAGCCATCTTGGCGGCATTTTCGATCATCGCCGGCGGCACGCCTTCGATCAGCATGTCATAGGCTTCGTGGATGTAGCGGAAGACGCAGCGGTTGACGTAGAAGCCGCGCGTGTCGTTGACGACGATCGGCGTCTTCTTGATCGCGGCGACATAGTCGAGTGCTGTCGCGAGCGCCTTGTCGCCTGTCTCCTTGCCGAGGATCACTTCCGTCAGCATCATCTTCTCGACCGGCGAGAAGAAGTGGATTCCGATGAACTGGCCGGCACGCTTGGAATTCTTGGCAAGGCCGGTGATCGGCAGCGTCGAGGTGTTGGAGGCAAAGATAGTGCCTTCGCCGATCACGGACTCGACCTTCTCGATCACGTCCTTCTTGACCTGTCGGTCTTCGAACACGGCTTCGACGACGAGACCGACATCCTTCAGGTCGTTGTAGTCGGCAGATGGCGTGATGCGGGAAAGCAGCGCTTCGCCTTCTTCCATGGTCAGGCGGCCCTTGCCGACGGACTCCTTCACCAGGCCTTCCGAATGGGCTTTGCCTTTTGTCGCCGCTTCCATGTCGCGGTCGATCAGTGTCACGGCGATGCCGGCGGCAGCCGTCACATAAGCGATCGAGGCGCCCATGAAGCCGGCGCCGACGACGCCCACATGCTTGAACTCGGACTTCGGCACGCCGGCCGGACGGCGGGCGCCCTTGCCGAGTTCCTGCATCGAGACGAACAGCGAGCGGATCATAGAGAAGGCTTCGGTCGTCTGCAGGATCTCGGTGAAGTAGCGCTGCTCGATCTTCAGAGCCGTGTCGAACGGAACCTGCAGGCCTTCATAGACGCATTTGAGGATCGCGATGGCGCCGGGATAGTTGCCTTGAGTCTCGCGACGCAGGATGCCGGAAGCGGCCGGCCAGAGCTGGGCGGACGCCGGCGTCCAGATACCGCCGCCGGGCACCTTGTAGCCCTTTTCGTCCCAGGGCTGGACCGGCTTCAGGCCGTTCTTGATCATTGCCTTGGCGGCATCGACCAGCTTGTCGGGGTCGACCACTTCATGCACCAGGCCCATCGCCTTGGCGCGGGCTGCCGTCAGCGACGAGCCTGTCGTCATCATCTGCAGCGCGTCCTGCGCATTGGTCAGGCGCGGCACGCGCTGGGTGCCGCCGGCGCCCGGGAAAATGCCGACCTTGACTTCCGGCAGCGCGATCTTGACCGACTTGGAGTTCGAGGCGACACGGCCGTGGCAGGCGAGCGAAAGCTCGAAGGCGCCGCCCATGCAGGTGCCGTTGATCGCCGAAACCCATGGCTTGCCGCAGGTTTCGAGCTTGCGGAAGAGACCGGTCATCCGGCCGACGAGGTCGAAAAGCTTCTGGGCGGCATTGGCCGGATCCTTCTTCTTTTCTTCCTGCTGGAAGGTGAACATCGACTTGATCATCGAAAGGTCAGCGCCGCCGGAGAACGACGACTTGCCCGACGTGAAGACGACGCCCTTGACGGCGGCATCGGCCGTCGTCGCGTCGACGATGGCGTTCAGCTCTTCCATCACCTCCTGGGTGAAGACGTTCATCGACTTCTCGGGCATGTCCCAGGTGACAAGGGTTATGCCGTCGGCATCGGTCTCGATCTTGAAATTGGTATAATTCGTCATGGTTCTCCCCCTCAGTAGAGAATGGGTTCGATGCGCAGCGAGATGTTCGATCCGCCGCTGTAACGTTGTTTGGTGGTGTTGGTGGCGATCAGCCTGCCGTCGCGCTCGACGCGGATGGTGAAGCCTGCATCGACAGCCTTGTCGAGTTCGGGTTTCGGCACCTGCAGCACGAAGGGCACGCGGTTCGCCTTGCCGTCGCTCGACACGGAAGTCTCGGCAATCAGCTTGGCGGCCACATCCATCACGCCCTGCTCCTCGAGCCGGATGGTGACGGTGCCGGCCGGAACCGGGCCATTGGCGACATTGGTGATCGCACCGGTCAGCGTGAAGCTGTCGCCGCCTTCCTCCTCGTCGGACACGCAAGCCGAGACTGCAAGCAGCCCCAGGCTCATCAGTCCGAGAAGTGTGCGGCGGGTCGCATCCATCGTCAGACCCTTTCGATGATCGTGGCGGTGCCCATGCCAGCGCCGATGCACAGCGTCACCAGCGCGGTGTTGAGATCGCGCCGCTCCAGCTCGTCGAGCACGGTGCCGAGGATCATTGCGCCGGTCGCGCCGAGTGGATGGCCCATGGCGATCGCGCCGCCGTTGACGTTGATCTTGTCGTGCGGAATGTCGAAGGCCTGCATGTAGCGCAGCACGACCGCGGCGAAGGCCTCGTTGAGCTCGAAGAGGTCGATGTCGGAGAGCTTCATGTCGGCGCGCTTGAGCAGCTTCTCGGTGACGTCGACCGGGCCGGTCAGCATCAGCGCCGGATCGGAGCCGATATTGGCGAAAGCGCGGATGCGGGCGCGGGGCTTGAGCCCCATGCTTTCACCGCCGGCCTTGGAGCCGAGCAGCACGGCGGCAGCACCGTCGACGATGCCCGAGGAGTTGCCGGCATGGTGCACGTAGTTGATCTTCTCGATCTCCGGATGCGCCTGGATGCCGACGGCTTCAAAGCCGCCCATTTCGCCCGGCATCTGGAACGACGGGTTGAGCGAGGCGAGCGCCTGCATGTCGGTGCCGGGACGCATGTGCTCGTCGCGGTCGAGAATGGTGAGGCCGTTCTGGTCCTTGAAGGGGACGACGGACTTCTTGAAGTAGCCCTTTTCCCAGGAATGGGCGGCGCGCTTCTGGCTTTCGACCGCATAGGCATCGACGTCGTCGCGGCTGAAACCGTATTTGGTGGCGATCAGGTCGGCGGACACGCCCTGCGGCATGAAATAGCCCGGCAGGTTGACGGAGGGATCCATGAACCAGGCGCCGCCGGACATGCCGAGGCCGACGCGCGACATCGATTCGACGCCGCCGGCAATGACGATATCGTCGGCGCCCTGGGCGATCTTCGCCGCGCCGAAGTTGACGGCATCGAGACCCGATGCGCAGAAGCGCGAGATCTGCATGCCGGGTGCCCGGGTGGAATAGCCCGCTTCAAAGGCGGCGGCCTTCGGGATCACAGCGCCGGCATCCATCACCGGATCGACGCAACCCATGATGATGTCGTCGACGGTCGCCGTATCGAGCCCGTTGCGGTCACGCACGGCCTCCAGCATCTTGGCCGCAAGGCGAACGGACGGCACTTCGTGCAGCGATCCGTCCTTCTTGCCACGGCCGCGCGGCGTGCGCACGTGGTCGTAAACGAAGACTTTCGTCATGTCTCATCTCCCTTTCGGCAGCACCATCCGGTGCCGCCCGTCAAACAGTTTGAAATCGAACGGCTCAGAACGCGGCCGCGTCGAGCGCCATCACGGTGTCGGCGCCGGTCTCGATGCGGGCCTTGCGCAGCGCCGTTTCCGGCAGGATCCTTTCCATGAAGAAGGTCGCGGTGATCAGCTTGTTCTTCAGATAGTCCGCGCGTGCCGTTTCGCCAGAGGCCAGTTTTTCCTCTGCCGTCTTGGCGATCTTCGCCCACATGTAGCCGAGCACCACGAGGCCGAAGAGGTGCATGTAGTCGGTCGAGCCGGCACCCGCATTGTCGGGTTTGGCCATGGCGTTCTGCATGAACCACATCGTGGACGCCTGCAGGTCGTTGAGGCCCTTCTTCAGCGCCTTGGTATAGGCGGACAGCTTCTCGTTGCCGCGGTTTTCTTCGCAGAAATCGCCGATTTCCTTGAACAGCGCCATGACGGCGCGGCCGCCGTTCAAGCCCAGCTTGCGGCCGACGAGGTCGAGCGCCTGAATGCCGTTGGCACCTTCGTAGATCATCGCGATGCGGGCATCGCGGACATACTGGCTCATGCCATGCTCTTCGATGTAGCCGTGGCCGCCGAACATTTGCTGCGCCATGACCGCGTGGTCGAAGCCCTTGTCGGTGAGCACGCCCTTAAGGATCGGCGTCATCAGGCCGAGGATGTCGTCGGCCGACTGGCGGTCGGTTTCATTGTCGGAGCGATGGGCGATATCGGACTTGAGCGCAGTCCAGAGCGTAAACGCGCGGCCGGCCTCGTTGAAGGCGCGGATCGTCATCAGCGTGCGGCGCACGTCCGGGTGGACGATGATCGGGTCAGCCTTCTTGTCAGGAGCTTTCGGGCCGGAGAGCGAGCGGCCCTGGATGCGGTCGCGGGCATAGTTGGCGGCGTTCTGGTAGGCGGTTTCGGCGATCGACAGGCCCTGGAGGCCGACGCCGAGCCGGGCTTCGTTCATCATCACGAACATGGCGTTGAGGCCCTTGTTCTCCGTGCCGATGAGGTAGCCCTCGGCTTCGTCATAGTTCATGACGCAGGTCGAGTTGCCGTGGATGCCCATCTTGTGCTCGATGGCGCCACAGGAAACGCCATTGCGCTCGCCCGGTTCGCCGTCACCGTTCAGCTTGAACTTCGGCACGATGAACAGCGAAATGCCCTTCACGCCTTCCGGCGCGCCCTCGATGCGGGCAAGCACCAGATGGATGATGTTGTCCGACATGTCGTGTTCACCGGCGGAGATGAAGATTTTCTGGCCGGAAATCTTGTAGGCGCCATTCCCATTTGGAACGGCCTTGCTGCGCAGGAGACCGAGGTCGGTGCCGCAATGCGGCTCCGTCAGGTTCATGGTGCCGGTCCAGGTGCCGTCCACCATCTTCGGCAGGTAGGCCTTCTTCTGCTCGTCCGAGCCGTGTACCAGGATCGCGGCGATCGCGCCCTGGGTGAGGCCGGGATACATCGTCAGTGCCATGTTGGCCGAAGACATGTATTCGCCGACGGCGGTGTGCAGCGTGTAGGGCAGGCCCTGGCCGCCGAATTCCTCCGGCACGGAAAGCCCGAGCCAACCGCCTTCGCGGTAGAGGTCGAAGGCCTGCTTGAAGCCCTTGGGCACGCTGACCGAACCGTCCTCACGCCGCTTGCAACCTTCCTGGTCGCCGGAAAGGTTGACTGGGAACAGCACTTCTTCCGCAAGCTTGGCAGCTTCGCCGATGATCGCCTCGATCATGTCGGGCGTCGCATCGGCAAAGCCGGGCAGGTTGTTGTATCGCTCGATGCCGAGCACGTCGTTCAGAATGAAGAGGGTATCGTCGACCGGTGCCTTGTAGGTGGGCATTCTTTCCTCGCCTTTTTCGCTTTCGGATCGCCGCCTCCACGTGGCCGACGTCCGGTTGCAACATGCCGGATGCACCGCCATCTGAGGGCGGCCTCGCATCGTTGGCAGGATGCTACAAAATTTTGACGTTTGCGTAAACGTCAAAAATAACGCGCGATCGAAGTTTCGTTTGTCGCTGGCTGGGCGCTGAAATCGCTGCCGCGCCGCACTCTCCATCGCCTACCCCTGCCAAATCGTTAAAAAATCCGCAGCAGTTAACCGGTTGTTTACCACGTTTAATGAAAGGTGCGTGTTGAGATGGTCAAAGCTGCAACCGGTCCGGTCCTCGCATTGTTGTAGCTTTGCCCACGTCGGAAGTGCCGCAGGGGTGAAGGAAGCCGTTTCCTTCCGTGGCGACTTTCGAGATGGCCGACGGACAGGGGCGAAGAGCACAATGAATGGATCGCGATCAAATCCTCAGCGCGCTGGCACCCAGAGCTATGGCGAGCGACCCTCGCTGGACGCCCTGAACCGGACGATCGAGGGTCTGGAGGCCCGGATCGAAGGGCTGATGAACAGTGCGAGCCGCGAACAGCCGGCTCGTCCGGTCGAGCGCGAACGTGTCGCTCCCCGCGATATCCCGTCCCCCCGTGATGCCGTTTCCGAGATCATGCAGCGCCAGCGGGCGTTGAGCACGTCGCGCGAGCGGCCGCCTTTGAGAGACCGCGTGCCGCAGCGCGAGCCGGAACGCCTGGCCCATCGCGAGCCCGAGCGTTACGTCGACGATATCAGGTCGCAGCCGGCCCGCGCCGCCGTCGCCCGGCCACAAGCTGCCGTCAATGATATCGCCGAGGCGCTTGTCGGCCTGCGCCAGGATCTGAAGCGCGACATCACCGATGGCCTCACCCGCGAAATGAACTCCCTGCGCGCCGAAATTCGCGGCATCAAGGCGCAGGCCGAGGATCACAGCTTCGCCGAGGACGTGCGCGGCGACATGCAGCGCCTTGCCGACAGCATCCAGCAGCTCGGCCGCCAGGCATCGCCCGCCCAGGCCGATGCGCTGCGTGGCGATTTCGACGATCTGCGTACGATGATCGACGGGTTGGCGCGCGAAGACAGCGTTCGCCGGATGGAAAGCCGCTGGAACGGCGTCGAGGATCGGCTGATCGCCTTCGATCAGAACCGCGATGATGAGCTGGTGGCGCTGGCCTACAGGCTCGACGAAATCAAGTCGCAGATCGGTGCGCTCGGCAACAGCTCTGCTGTCGACGTGCTTGAAGACAAGATGATCGCGGTTGCCCAGGCAATCGAGATGCTCGGCCGCCAGATACAGCCCGATGACCGTCGTCTGGTGTCGCAGTTTGCCGATCTGGATGCGCGCCTCGACGAAATCAGCCGGGCGATCGCCGCCAACAGCCGCACCGCCAGCAGCGCGGACAGCGGGTTTACCAATCGCCTGGAGAGCCGCCTTGGCGATCTCTCGCGACAGATCGACGGCCTTTCACGCCCAGTTGACACCGGTCTTGGTGCCCGCCTGGAGGCGCTGGCTGCCCGCGTCGAGGATCTCGCCAGCGAGAAAGCGGCCGCCGGCCTCGAAGAGCGCCTGGATCAGCTTTCCCTGATGATGGAGCGCAGCCACCGCAACGCCCAGCCGGATCTGACCGGTTACCTCAACGACATTTCCCGCAAGATCGAGGCCCTCGACCAGGGCAGCGTCAACGACGCGCTGGCCGAGCGGCTCGACTATCTTGCCCGCCGCATCGACGACCTCGACACGCTGAGCGCCCAACCGGTCTCCGATCCGCGTTTCGACCGGCTGGAAGACCGTCTCGCCGGCATCGCCCAGCGGCTGGAAGAAACCTATGCGGCGCCCTTCGACGACCGCGCCGCCCTGCACAATCTCGAAGCGCAGATCGCCAATCTGTCGACCCTCGTCAGCCAGCCTCGTGCCGAGGCCGCTGCCATGCCGGTGGAATTCGAGAGCCGCATGAATGCGCTCGAAGATTATTTCTCCACCAGCGACGAGTACATCGTCGAGGCCGCCCGTCAGGCGGCCGAAGCGGTGATGGAGGCCTACTCCAAGCGCGGCATGCCGCAGTCGTCAGGTGGCGGCGATCTCGCGGCGATCTCGGCCCTCGCCGACGACCTGCGCACCCTTGAAGATCTGAGCCGCTCCAGCGAGGAGCGCACGGCGCGCACCTTCGAGGCGCTGCACGAAACCCTCGTTCATATCGCCGATAAGCTCGAGCGCATCGAGGGACGCGAGCCCGCCATGGCTTCGGCGCATTACGAGGCGCCGGTGGCGCGCGAAATGCCTGTCATGCCCAAGGCGATGCAGCCGGAATTCACCGGTCCGTTCACGGGCGCCGACCTCGATGATCGCTATCAGGATCTGCAGCGCAATGTCCGCGCCCTGCAGGCGGAAGACGACGGCGTCATCGCCGCCGCGACCGCCTCTACCCATGCAACCGCCTTTGCCGGCGACGACGGCCAGGTTTCGACCATCGAGCCCGACGGCGGGCGCGAACAGCCGGCTTCCCCCCGCACCGGCCTGCTTGCCGGTCTGACCCGGCGCTTCTCGGCAAAGCGCGCCGAACCGGCTCCGGAGCAGACAAGACAGCTGGTCGAGCCCGCCCCGTCCATCGACCCCTCGGAGATGCTTGCGCCGGAAGAGGCCAATCAGTTGCTGGAGCCCGGCTCCGGCGTTCCCGACGTCAAGAAGATCCTCGAGCGCGTGCGCGCCGGCCAGATGAACCGTGGCGGCAAACAACCTGCTGACGGCGACAAGGCCGACTTCATTGCAGCGGCCCGCCGGGCAGCACAGCTGGCGGTCGAGGAAGCCGATACGCTCAACAAGACCAAGGACGGTGGGGCTGCCAGCGGCATCGGTGGTGCCTTTGCCCGTCATCGCCGGCCGATCCTGATGGCCGTCGGCGCCGTGCTGCTGGCGATCATGTCCTATCCGCTCGTCGGCACCATGCTGAAGGGCAGCAATGCGCCCGCTGCCGAACCGGTGGCGATCATCGAACAGAACGCAAGCCCCGTCGTCGAGCAACCAGCTGTCGCCAAGCCAGCGGAGATCGCCGGCAACGAGGCGCCGGCAGCCGCCGCCGTTGCGACCCAAACACCGCTCGAGGCGTTGCCGCCACTTCCAGGCGCGGCGCTCGATGAGGTCGAGCAGTCGTCCAGCGCCGTCCAGACACCTGCCGTCTCGACCCTGCCGGCAGACACACCCGCATCGACGACGGTGGCTCACGAAGCGCAGGCTCCGCTGCTTCAGCCGGTGCCGGAGGTCAAGCAGCCGACGGCCGCTTCCACATTCCAGGCAGCCCCTGCCGATGCCACGCAGGCAGGAACCTTCGCGCCGGTCACCAAGCCCGCCGACGTCGTTCTGCCTGAGGGCTTCGGCCCCGTTGCACTGGTGACGGCTGCCAAGGGCGGCGACCCGCTGGCATTCTATGAAATCGGCGCGCGCTTCACCGAAGGTCGCGGCGTCAAGGAAGATTTGGCGGAAGCCGCCAAATGGTATCAGCGCGCTGCCGACGCCGGGGTCACCCCGGCCGATTATCGCCTTGCCAGCATGTACGAAAAAGGCTCCGGCCTGACGCGCGACGCGGCCAAGGCCAAGGCCCTTTATCTGAAGGCCGCCGGTCAGGGCAACGCCAGCTCCATGCACAACCTCGCTGTCATGCTGGCCAGCGGTCGCGATGGTGCGCCGGATTTCGCTGAGGCGACAAAGTGGTTCGCCAAGGCGGCCGAACTCGGCGTTCGCGACAGCCAGTTCAACCTCGCTGTCCTCTATGCCCGCGGCAATGGCGTGCCGCAGGATCTCGAATCTTCCTACAAGTGGTTTGCCGCTGCCGCCCGCGAGGGCGATCTCGACGCAGCCGCCAAGCGCGACGAAGTCGCCAAGGCGATGAAACCCGAGCAGCTTTCGAGCGCCAAGGCCAAGGCTGACGCCTGGAAGCCGCAGGCGGTCGACGCCAAGGCGAACACGGTTGACGTGCCGGATGCCTGGATCGGCCCGGCCAACAAGACCGCCTCGATCGACATGAGCAAGGCCATCCGCAACATTCAGGCGATCCTCAACAACAACGGCTTCGACGCCGGCAAGCCGGACGGCCAGATGGGCAAGAAGACGGTTGCCGCGATCAAGGCTTTCCAGACATCCGTCGGCCAGGAGCCGACAGGTGAAATCACCGACCAGCTGGTGAAGGAATTGCTCAAGCGCAATTCCTGATCCGGCAGGGTTCGACGCCGCAATAAAGCCGCAGAACCGGGCCACAGGCTCTGCGGAGCCGAAGCTGTCCGCCATGTCGCTGAAAAGGTTGACAGCTCCGGTTGAGGAGCGCATGACGGAAGCCTATGCCACCTCGCCTTCGGGAGGGGTGTCGGCTTTCTAAGATAATCCCCCTTCTGTGGTGAATAGCTTGCCACTGTGACGTTTTCGCCCGCGCCGCGGGCCGTTGGCATATCGAGGTCCCGGCGTGTCGATCTATCTGCCCATCGCAGAGTTGTCGGTGAACATACTCATCATCCTCGGCATGGGTGCGGCCGTTGGCTTTCTGTCGGGCATGTTCGGTGTCGGCGGCGGATTCCTGATCACGCCTCTCCTGATCTTCTACAACATCCCCCCCGTCGTCGCCGTTGCGACCGGCGCCAACCAGGTCGTGGCCTCCTCGATCTCTGGTGCCATCACCCACTTCCGCCGCGGCACGATCGACATCAAGCTCGGCACGGTGCTCCTATGCGGCGGCTTGGCAGGCGCGACAGTCGGCGTCTGGCTGTTCTCCCTGCTTCGCCGCGTCGGCCAGCTCGATCTCGTCATCTCGCTGCTCTACGTCGTTCTGCTCGGTTCGGTCGGCAGCCTGATGCTGTGGGAGAGCGTGCGCGCCATGCGCAAGGCGGCCAACAACCAGGCGACGCCGCTTCGCCGTCCCGGGCAGCACAATTGGGTGCACCGGCTGCCGCTCAAGATGCGGTTCAAGAAATCGAAGATCTATCTGAGCGTCATTCCCGTGGCGACCCTCGGCTTCTGCATCGGCATCCTGACGTCGGTCATGGGCGTCGGCGGCGGCTTCATCATGGTCCCGGCGATGATCTATCTGCTGCGCATCCCGACCAATGTCGTCGTCGGCACCTCGCTGTTCCAGATCATCTTCGTCTCCGCCTACACGGTCATCGTCCAGGCCTCGACCAACTACACTGTCGATATTGTGCTCGCCTTCGTGCTGATGATCGCCGGCGTCATCGGAGCACAGTATGGCGTTCGCGTCGGCCAGAAGCTGCGCGGCGAACAGCTGCGCGCGTTGCTGGCGCTGCTCGTGCTTGCCGTCGGCATCCGCCTGGCGATCGAACTGGTCATTCCGCCGAAGGACGTCTACTCCGTCGTATCCGCGGGGTTCGGCTTCTGATGCTCCGTCTCGCTCGCATCGTCCTTGCTGTCACGACGTTCGCCTTCGCCGCTCCGGCCTTCGCCCAGCTGCAGGACGAGAATGCCAACGACTTTACCGAAAAGCTGGAGATCGGCATCTCGACCGACGAGATCGCCATTACCTCGGATTTCCGCGGCGCCGACCTGACGATTTTCGGTGCGGTCGACGGCTTCGACCCCAACCTGCTGGCGCAGGGCAAGTACAACATCATCGTCTCGCTCGAGGGCCCGAAGGACAATGCGACGGTGCGCAAAAAAGAGCGCGTCTTCGGCATCTGGGTAAACACCAGCTCCATGACCTTCGAGCTGGTGCCGGAATCCTATTCGCTGTCGAGCACGCGTGACATCGAGACCATCGCGCCCCCGGGCGAGATGGGCAATATGGGCATCGGCGTCGACCATATGCGGCTGGTGCCGCTCGGTTTCGTCGGCGACGGCAGCAATCTCGGCGAATTCCGCAATGCCTTCCGCCGTATCCGCGAGACCAGCGGCGTCTATGAGCGCGATCCGGGCGGCGTGCAATTCATCAGCTCCAGCCTGTTCAAGGCATCGGTGCGCCTGCCGGCCAACGTGCCCAACGGCGTGCATGTCGTGCGCGCCTATCTCTTCCGCGACGGCACCTTCGTCGCCGCCAAGGCGCTGCCGCTGCGCGTGGTCAAGACGGGTGTGGAGCAGGTGATCACGCAGACAGCGCATGAGCAACCGTTCTTCTACGGCCTGTTTGCGGTGCTGCTCGCCGTCATCACCGGTTGGGGCGCAAGCCTGCTCTTCCGCAAGGATTAGTCCCTGAGGTCGCCGGCCGCCGTTCCCTTTTGTGCGATGGACGGCTAAAGAAGGCCTGCTGCATCTTTCCTTAAGTCGGAATCGATTTAAGGAGAAAATCATGCCGCAGGTCTAGAGTGCTACAGCGGCCTTGGTGCGTCATATTTGAAGCGCGGCGTTGTAGGGCAGAAACAGAGGAAATTCCATGAAACCGATTTTCGTCCAGTTGCAGTGCGCTCCCGGCAAGACCTACGAGGTTGCCGACGAGATCTACCGCAAGGAGATCGTTTCGGAAATGTATTCGACAAGCGGCGACTACGACCTCTTGCTCAAGATCTACATCGAAGAAGGCCAGGATATCGGCAAGTTCATCAACGACAACATCGCCACGGTTCCGGGAATCTCGCGGTCGCTGACGACGCTGACCTTCAACGCATTCTGACGGATGCTCAAGCGATCAGGTTCGTAAAGCGGACCGAATAGATCCGGTCGCGGCCGAGCATATGCGCGACCAGCCTGGCGCGGTCGAACAGGCCGGTCATCGCCCGATGGCGCAGGTCGAGACCGCCGGTAGTGACACCGAAGGCCGGCATCAGCATGCGCGTTCCGTCGGTGGCAAAACAGGCGCGCCGCACCGACTTCTCCCGCCGGACGACGGTTGCCGCCGGATGCAGATGGCCGGCGATTTCGCCCGCGGCCTCGCCTCGCGACGGTTCATGGCGAAAGATAAGACCGGCGTGCCGGAACTCGTCCAGCGAAATGCCGGGCAGGCCACAGGCGCCATAGGGGTCGTGGTTGCCGTTGATCCAGATCCATTCCCGCCCCATGGCCATCGCGGCGATCATGTGACGGAACGTCTCGGGCATGGCAACGGATCCGACCCGGTCATGAAAATTGTCGCCGAGGCTGATCACCAGTTTCGGATCGTGGCGGCTGATCGCCGCTTCCAGAACGCGCAAGGTGGCAAGCGTGTCGTAGGGCGGGAGCATCATGCCGCGTCGCGCGAAGGCCGCTCCCTTTTCCAGATGCAGATCGGAAACGACGAGTGTTCTCGTCTCGGGCAGATAGAGGCTGCCGAGCGGATCGCAGACCGCTTCGACGCCGTGGACGATGGCGCGCGCCGAAACCAGCGTGCTGTCTGCGGGAGCTGATAATGCGTGGGCCAGCCTGTGCATGCGTTTCTTCACTGTCCTTCTAGCGCCGCGCGTCGGATAGGACGCGCAAGGGACGCTGCAACATTTTGGATCTGCTGCCTACTTCCCTAGATCGGATCGGATTCAAGGAACTATGCAGTCGTGTGTTCACGAGAACACGGGGGGGGCGCATCCTATAGTGGTTCGGCGCCCATCGCCTCGTTGATCAGGTCGTCGGCGGCCTCCGATAGCAGGAAGTCCTGCGCCTCGCCCTGAACCGCCTCCTTGCCGATTTCGAGCATCACGGGCACGGCGAGCGGCGAAATCCGGTCGAGCCGGCGATGGGTGATGTGGCCCTTGATTCGCTTCAGCATATCCCCGAGACGGCCGATGTCCAAAAGCCCCGTTGCCGCATCGTTGCGCGTTGCCTCGAGCAGCAGGTGGTCGGGCTCGTGCGCGCGCAATACGTCGTAAATGAGGTCGGCCGAGACGGTCACCTGGCGGCCGGTCTTCTCCTTGCCGGGATGTCGCTGGTCGATCAGCCCGGCAATGACGGCGCAGTTGCGGAAGGTCCGCTTCAAGAGAAAGGATTCGTTCAACCAGGCTTCGAGATCGTCGCCGAGCATGTCCTCGTCGAAGAGGTCGGCAAGCGCTTTCCGCCGCAGCTGGAACGTCGCGCCGAGATCGTCCAGAGCCCAGACGGCAAGCGAGTAGTCGGTGGCGACGAAACCGAGCGGCTTCAGGCCGGCACGGTCGAGCCGGCGGGTGAGCAGCATGCCGAGCGTCTGGTGCGCCAGCCGTCCCTCGAAGGCGTAGATCACCATGTAGTGGCGGCTGCCGCGGGGAAAGGTCTCGATCAAAAGCTCGTCTTCGCGCGGCAGCATCGAGACATTCTTCTGCAGCGACAGCCAGTCGCGCACCTGTTCGGGCAGGGCCGCGCGCCGCGCCGGATCGGCGAGCATCTTGCGCACCTGCTCGGCGAGGTAGGTCGACAGCGGAAACTTACCGCCGGCATAGCTCGGCACCTTCGGGTCGAAGGAAAACGCCTGGCTGACGAGACACTCGCCTTCGCGGATGCCTTCGAAGCGCAGCACCTTGCCGGAAAACAGGAACGTATCGCCCTGCGACAGCATCTCGAGGAAATACTCCTCGACCTTGCCGAGCGACATGCCGCCACGGCCAAGCGAGCCGCGCTGGTTGCGCTTCACCATGCGCACGTTCAGCATCGGCGATTCGACGATGGTGCCGACATTGAGCCGGTATTGCTGGGCGACCAGCGGGTTGGAAACGCGAAAGAGGCCCTCCTTGGTCCTGCGGATACGGGCATAACGCTCATAGGTCTTCAGTGCATAGCCGCCGGTCGCGACGAAATCGATGACGCGCTCGAAGGTTTCCCAGGGAAGTGAGGCATAGGGCGTGGCGCTGGTGATCTCTTCGTACAGCGACAGCGGATCGAAGGGGGCTGCGCAGGCCATGCCGAGCACATGCTGGGCAAGCACGTCGAGCGCGCCCTTGCCGACAGGAGGCGTATCCTGCGCGCCGATATAGTTGGCGTCGAGGGCCGCCTGGCACTCCATCACCTCGAAGCGGTTGGCCGGCACCAGGATCGCCTTGGAAGGTTCGTCCATGCGGTGATTGGCGCGGCCGATGCGCTGGGCAAGTCGGCTTGCCCCCTTCGGTGCGCCGACATGGACGACGAGGTCGACATCTCCCCAGTCGATACCGAGGTCGAGCGTCGAGGTGGCAACGACCGCGCGCAGGCGGTTCTCCGACATCGCCGCCTCGACCTTGCGCCTCTGGGCGACATCGAGCGAGCCGTGATGAAGCGCGATCGGCAGGTTGTCTTCGTTGATGGTCCAGAGTTCCTGGAACAGAAGCTCCGCCTGACTGCGGGTGTTGACGAACAGCAGGGTGGTGCCGTGCTCCTTGATCGCTTCGTAGACATCCGCAATGGCGTAGCGTGCCGAGTGTCCCGCCCAGGGCACGTGCTCGTCGGTGCGCAGGATGGAGATCTGCGGTTTGGCGCCGCCCTTGACGGTCACGAGGCCGGCCAGGCCGGCTGTGTCGGGCGACTGCGGCGCCAGCCAGTGCTGCAGATCCATCGGATCAGCAACCGTCGCCGAAAGCCCGATCGTCTGCAGCGACGGCGCCAGTCGGCGCAGCCGGGCAAGGCCGAGCGACAGCAGATGCCCACGCTTCGACGTGACCAGCGAATGCAGCTCGTCGAAGACGACGTAACGCAAATCCTTGAAGAAGCGCTCGGCCTCGCCGTTGGCAAGCAGCAGCGCCAATTGCTCCGGCGTCGTCAAGAGAATGTCGGGCGGGTTGAGTTTCTGGCGCTGGCGCTTGGCCTGCGGCGTGTCGCCGGTGCGGTTTTCGACGCGCACCGGCAGACCCATCTCGTCGACCGGCTTCATCAGATTGCGCTCGATATCGACGGCCAGCGCCTTCAGCGGCGAGAGATAGAGCGTGTGAATGCCCCTGAAGGCCGAGCCCGGCGGAATTTTTCCGCGACGGGTAAGGTCGACGAGGGAAGGGAGAAAGCCTGCGAGCGTCTTGCCCGCTCCGGTCGGCGCGATCAGAAGCGTGCTTTCGCCAGCCTCCGCCCGTGCCAGCAGTTCCAGCTGATGGGCGCGGGGTTGCCAGCCCTTTTCGCCGAACCAGCGAAGGAAAGGGGTGGGCAAGGTTAGCGCATCGCCTTGCGGGCGCGGGGAATCGATCCTGTTCACGGAGAACAAAGGTAGATCAAATCCGGCAAAAGAGAAGACCGGAGCCTGGGCGATCATGCGGCGATTGACCAGTTGTCGAATCGCGGATAAAAAATATCCATGATTAAGAGGGTGGGCGAATGAAACTCGGGGACGGTGTCGAGCAGGCAATCCACAGCGTGACCATGCTGAGCTGTCTTCAGCCCGGCAGCACTCTGTCGGCGGCAGCTCTTGCCGAATTTCATGGGGTGTCCACGAGCTATCTCCTGAAGCACCTGCAGGCGATGTCCGGGGCAGGGCTGCTTGAAGCGGTCCCCGGCCCGAAGGGAGGCTATCGGCTCGCTCGCCTTCCGGCAAAGATCAGCCTGCTCGATATCGTGCTCGCGGTCGAAGGGCCGGAACCGGCGTTCCGCTGCAACGAGATCCGATTGCGCGGTCCCAATCCCTATGCCTGCAAGCCGAAGGCGCCGTGCACGATCAACGTCGCGATGCTGAAAGCCGAGCAGGCTTACCGTGCCGAGCTTCGGCGCGTGACCATCGCCGACATCAAGCAAGATCTGGGCGCCCTGGACGACGGCAGCATCTCGGCGCGAACCAACACATTCCTGGCGGCCAACGAGCGCAAATCGGCCGCCGGCGCCTGAAACCTCGATCCAGCTACCTGAAGGAGAAGACCATGCATCCGCGTTTGAACCCCGTCAAAGCCGCTCCTGACGCTTACAAGGCTGCGGCCGCTTTCGACAATTACATCATCAAGGACTCAGGGCTGGAGCCGCGCCTGATCCACCTGATCAAGCTGCGCGCCTCGCAGATCAACGGCTGTGCCTATTGCATTGACATGCATGTGAAGGAGGCGCGCCATAGCGGCCTGAGCGAGCAGTGGATCCACCTGATCTGCGCCTGGCGCGAATCGCCGATCTATGACGCCCGCGAACGGGCGGTGCTGGCCTGGACCGAAGCGCTCACCAACCTGGCCCAGACCGGCGCGCCCGACGCGGACTTCGAGCCGCTGAGAGAGCATTTCGACGAGGCTGAGATCACCAAGATCACCATGGCCATCGGCGTCATCAATGTCTGGAACCGCGTCGCCGTCGGCTTCCGATCGCAGCACCCGGTCGATGCACCGGCAAAGGCCGCCTGAGACCAGCCATCATCGAACAACGACAATGCCCCGGTCCTGGATGCCGGGGCTTTTTTCGTTTCGGCGTCTCAGAGTGCGATGTACCGATCGGCGCGGTGGTTGATGGCGACGAACAGGTTGAGCACGACCGCGCCGAGCACCGACCAGGCGACGACCGAGGGGCTGGTGACGCCGAAGGCGGCGACCAGAACGACCATGTCGATCGCCAGCTGCACCAGCCCGGCGCGAACGCCGAAGCGCTCCTGTAGATAAATGCCGAGAATGCCGACGCCGCCGAGGCTGGCGCGGTGGCGGTAAAGTGCCAGCAGGCCGTAGCCGAGAAGCAGTCCGCCGATGAGGGCCGCCCATGCCGGGTGGATGTCACCGATCTGGAACAGGCGCGACTGGATGTCGGTCAGGAACGAGGTCACGCCGATGGCGATGAAGGTCTTGACCGTGAAGGCCGGTCCGAGCCGTTTCCAGGAGAGATAGAAGAACGGCAGGTTGAGCAGGAAGAAGGCAAGGCCGAAGTTCACGCCCGTCGCATAATGCAGCAGGAAGGCGACGCCGGCAGTGCTGCCGGTGAGCAGGCCGGCGCTGGCGAGGAAATAAAGGCCGAGCGCTGCAATCAGGCTGCCGGAGAAAATGCCCTGCAGGTCCTCGAGCGGCGTGTGCCGGGTCGGGCTGGTGTTCCAAAGACCGAAAACGCTGCTGCTCAGAGCCATGGCAAAAACCTCGATTGCGATGGCCAAGCAATGCTGCAATGCACAAAAACAATCAAGAAAAATACGTCAGTAAAGCTGACGTATTTTTGCGAACCAGCCCTGCGTTTTTAGAGAGGCTTGCGGGCGAGAAACAGGATGCCGGTGATCGGCTGGCCTGCATCCATGCGGATGACGGTCCGCTCCACGGCCACCATGTCCAGGCCGTGTGAAGCGAGAAGGTCGCGGATATAGGTCTCGCTGTGCGCGTAGCGTAGCGACGGGCGCAGGACGAAGCCATCCACCGCGCCGGCATCCTCAACCGAGAAGGCAAACAGGCCCTGGCTGGAAAGCAGTTCGCCGACGATCCCGGCGACGCCATCGAGACCGCCGAGATACATCAAGACGTCGGCCGCACTGACGAGATCGGCGCGAGCGGCGGCGAAATTGCCGAAGACACCGGATTGTTCGGGAGGCTGAGAAAGATCGGCCCGCGCCAGCCGGTCATAGACGGCCTTCGTCTCTGCCTTCGCCAACATGTTGGCGGAAATGTCGAAACCTTCGAGAAATGCAGCACGCTCGCGGATGCGCTCGCCGAACAGCCCGGTGCCACAACCGAGGTCGACCACATGCTCGAAATGCGCGCCCGCCGTCGATCGTTCGATCAACGCGGCAAGTTTTTCCGGCACGGTGTAGTCGAGCTTCTCGACCAGCGCATGGTCAAAGCGATCGGCGTAGTCGTCGAACAGCCGCTCGACATAGAGGCTTGGCGGTTGTTCCGGCATCTCGGTGGCACCCAAGAGCGCCAGTTTCAGCCCCGCGCCAAAAATGTCTTTCGGGTTGAGGACCAAGGTTTTGCGCAGCGCATCGATCGCCGCCTCTTTCCGGCCCGATTTTTCCTCATAGTCCGCCAGCCGGAACCAGCCGGCAGCCCACTCGGGTACGCGCTCGAGCGCTTGGCCCATGAGATCGGCCGCACTCTCGGGCTCGCCGGCCTCGGCAAGCATTTTTGCGTAGTCGGCGCGGCGGTCGGCGATCAGGTCGCCGGAGGAGAGCTGGTTGAGCGTCATCAATGTGAGATGTTGGTTGCGATCAGCGCTTCTGACGCCGGGCTGGGCAAAACACAAGCGGAATCTGAAAGGCGGGCGGATGCCCGCCCTTTCCGGTGACTTGCGAGGGTGCGAATGGCAGCTTATGTGAAGGGAAACAGGAGTATTTCGCCGATGTCGGACGGAGTGAACAGATTTTTGGGGGATTCGCCGCTGCGCGTCCTCGTCAAGCTCGTCGTGGTGTCGATCCTCGTCGGCTTCGTCATGACCGTTTTCGGCTGGTACCCCGCCGATATCTATTTCGGCATCCGCAACTTCCTGCTCGATCTCTGGCATACCGGCTTTTCTGCTCTGGGTCGTGTTGGCGATTATCTGCTCCTGGGGGCTGCCATCGTCATTCCGGCGTTTATCATCCTGCGTGTGATGAGCTACCGGCGGTGAATATGAAGGACCAACTTTTCGTCATCGAGCGGCGCGCTCTTTTGCGCGCCGGCGCCGTCCTGTCGCTCGGCATGCTCGCCGGCTGCACGACATCCAACGTCCTGACGCCGGCAACCGGTACCGGCAGCGACCAGACTGCGGCGAGCCTCGGTTATGTCAATGCGCTGCGCAAGACCAAGGGCCTGTCGCCACTGGTGGCCGACAAGGCCGCTTCGGTTGCAGCCATGAACCAGGCCGCGCGGATGGCCAAGGTCGGCAAGATGCAGCATCTGATCGGTTGGAACGACAGCTTCTACAACCGGATGAAAAGCGACGGCGTCACCTTGCCGGCTGCCGAAAACATCGCCGTCGGCCAGGACGACGCCGAGCGCGCCTATGACGCCTGGTATAGGTCGCCGAAGCATCTGGAAAACATGCTCGGAAACTATCGCGGCCTCGGCGTCGCCGTGGTGCAAAACGCCGCTTCCGGCAATCGACCCTATTGGGCCATGGTGCTTTCGGGCTGACTGCCTGTTTTTCTGTCTACGGCGGATGCTGCCGCTCATCCCCCTGCCGGGACCTTCTCCCCGCGCCGTTTCGCCTGCCATCGGCATGTCGCGCTTGTTTCAGAAGCCTTTTCGATAGAGCGGCAGCCCTGCCTGCAAACGGACCATACAGCGGGTAGCTGCAGCCGGTACATGTTCCCTCTCCCCGCGCGCGGGGAGAGGGTTAGGGTGAGGGGCCTTGCGCCGTTGCGTTGGTGTCGATTGCAACGGTCTCTCGCGACACCTTGCGTCCGCCTATGATCTTTCCCTAAAACGGTCGTCCCGCACTCATTCCGCCGGAACCGTTCGATGACCGCTGCTTCTCCCGCTTCGCCGAGCGATCCCGCCGGGCCATTCCACGTTACCCACCGGCTGATCCTTGCGATCGCGCTGCCGATGACGCTCGGTTTTCTCACCACGCCGTTGCTCGGTCTCGTCGATACGGCGGTCGTCGGCCGCATGGGGCAGGCGACGTTGCTCGCCGGGCTCGCGGTCGGGGCGATCATCTTCGATCTGATTTTCACCACGTTCAATTTCCTGCGCGCTGCCACAACGGGTCTCGTCGCCCAGGCCTATGGCCGGGGTGACCGGCGCGAACAGCAGGCCGTGTTCTGGCGCTCGCTGGTCATTGCGCTTGCCGCCGGTGTTGCGGTCGTCGCCCTGTCACCGCTGTTGCTTGCCGGTGGTCTCTGGCTCATGGACCCGCCGGCAGAAGTGGCGGCTGTGACGCGCACCTATTTCCTTTGTCGCATGCTCTCGGCCCCGGCGGCACTCGCCAACTATGCCATCCTCGGCTTTGTGCTCGGCCGCGGCCAAGGCACGACCGGGCTGTTGCTGCAGGCCCTGATCAACGGGGTCAACATCGTGCTGTCGATCCTGCTCGGGCTGGTTTTGGGCTGGGGGGTCCTGGGTGTCGCGATCGCAACCGTCACCGGCGAGGTCATCGGCGCCATGGCCGGCTTTGCCATCGTCTATAGCCGTTTTGACAGAAAGGACGCGCCGAGCTGGACGATGATCTTCGACCGCGAGAGGCTCCGGCCGCTGTTCGGGCTTAACCGCGACATCATGATCCGCTCCTTCGTTCTCGTCGCGGCCTTCGCGCTGATGACACGCATAGGCACTGCTTTCGGCCCGGTGACGCTGGCTGCGAATGCGGTGTTGATGACCGTTTTTCTCGTCGCCGGCTACTATCTCGATGGCCTTGCCAACGCTGCCGAGCAACTGATCGGCCGTTCAATCGGCGCCCATTACCGTCCTGCCTTCGATCGGGCGCTGAAGTTGACGATGACCTGGTCGCTCGGCCTTGCCGTCGTGACAACCGTGGCGCTTCTGCTTTTCGGCCACGGGCTTGTCGACCTCCTGACGACGGCGCCGGATGTCCGCGCGGTCGCTTACGCGTATCTGCCCTGGGCCGCCCTGACGGCGATGACCGGCGCGCTCGCCTTCCTGATGGATGGCGTCTTCATCGGCGCCACCTGGTCGCGCGAGATGCGCAACATGATGCTGGCAGCGCTTGCCGGATATGTCGCAGCCTTGGCGATCCTTGTGCCCGCCTTCGGCAATCACGGCCTATGGGCGGGGCTCAACCTGTTCCTGTTGATGCGCGGCCTGTTCCTGCTCGCCAGAATTCCGGCGAAGGCGGGTCAGACCTTTCGCGCGGCCCAGTAGTCGAGGCGGCTGTCGCGCAGATCGCGGATCGATGTCAGTCCCTCGCGATCGCAGAGATCGGAAAGCCCGCGTACGATCCTTCCTGGAAGCGCCGGTCCTTCGTAGACCATGCAGGAATAGAGCTGCACCAGATCGGCGCCGGCGCGCATCTTCTCTGCAGCGGTTTCGGCCGAACTGACGCCGCCGACGCCGATGATCGGCAGGTCAGGGCCGACGCGTTTGCGCATGCGGGCAAGAACAGCCGTCGATTTTTCAAACAGCGGCTTGCCGGAAAGGCCGCCGGCTTCCTTTGCCTGGGTCTGGTCCTTGAGGCCATCGCGCGCGAGCGTCGTGTTGGAAACGATCAACCCGTCGAGCTTGTGCGCCAGTACCTCGGCGGCGATGTCGTCCATGCCTTCTTCGGTCAGATCGGGTGCGATCTTGAGGAAGACCGGCACGTGCCTGTTGCTGCGCGCGGCTTCCTCGTCGCGTGCGGCAAGCACGGCCGAAAGCAGTGCCGAGAGACTTTCGCGCGCCTGCAGGTCGCGAAGGCCCGGCGTGTTCGGCGAGGAGATGTTGGCCGTGAAATACTTGGCGACGGCGTAGAAGGTGTGAATGCCGCTGACATAGTCGCCGATACGGTCGGCGCTGTCCTTGTTGGCGCCGATATTGACGCCGATTAGCGCGCTGCGCGAGCATGCCTTGAGGCGCGCCAAGGCGGCGCCATGGCCCTCGTTGTTGAAACCGAGGCGATTGATCACCGCTTCGTCTTCAACCAGGCGGAAGATGCGCGGCTTGTCGTTGCCCGATTGCGGGCGCGGCGTCACCGTGCCGATTTCGGTGAAGCCGAAGCCGATCTTCAACAGTGCTTCCGGCACTTCGGCGTTCTTGTCGTAGCCGGCGGCCATGCCGAGCGGATTGGGGAAGACGAGGCCGGCAACGGTCTGGGCGAGCCGCTTGTCCTGCCCGGTCGGACAGCTCGGCACGAGGCCGGTCTTCAGCGCCTTGATCGACAGGCCGTGAGCGGCTTCCGGATCGAAGAGAAAGAGGCCGCGGCGGGCGAGATTGGCAAAGGGATTGTTCATGCGTCGAGTTCCGGGAAGACGTGACGGCCGTCGGCGCCGAGCGGCAGCGGCTTTTCCCAGAGCACGGCCGAAAGGAACAGCGGTGCGTAGAGATGCGGAAACAGAGCACCGCCGCGCGACGGTTCATACACCAACTCTTCGCCCAGCGCATCGCCATCGATCGCGACCAGCAGCAGGCCTTCCTGCCCTTCGAAGTGGCGGGCGGCGGTTTCGATTGCCTGCTCACCGGTCGAAAAGTGGATGAAGCCGTCTGTAAGGTCGATGGGCGCGCCATCGAAACGGCCGGTGCGCCTGGCTTCCTGCCATAGTGCGGCCGGAACGATCTTGTATATGATTGAGCTCATGATGCCCGCTTGTCCGTCGTGATATCCTGTCGTGGCCTTGCCGCAAATATCGGCGATTGTCCATTGCTGAAGGTCGTTCACCGGCGGATTTCCGCCCTGATGTCCGCAACGGAGAGGAAGCAATGAACAAAGCAATCGCAGTTCTGCTGGTCGCCGCTAGCTTTGGCGTAGCCGCAGGCGCGCGCGCCCAAGAGCCGGCACCCGGTCGCTACGCCATGCAGAAGTCTGACACCGGCATCGCCCGGCTCGACACCCAGACCGGCGAAGTCTCGCTTTGCCAGGAGAAGGACGGTCAGCTCGTCTGCCGCATGGCCGCTGACGAGCGTACGGCCTTCGAGCTGGAGCTGGATCTGCTAACCAAGCGGGTCGAGACCCTCGAAAGGGTTGTCGAATCCGGTGGAGGCGTTGCAAAACCGGACCTTCCGACCGATGAAGAGATTGACCGGACAATGGGCATCATGGAAAGAATGATGCGCAAGTTCATGGATATCGTGAAGGATCTTGAAGGCAGCAGCGACCCCGCGTCGCCGCAGAAGACCTGACGGGTCGGACGGACCGTGCGGCGACAACCGGCGTGGGGACGCGGGTTGTAGCCGAAGCTCTTGGGAGGGAGCGACATGACGCCGGACATGACCATCATCATCGCAGACGATCACCCGCTGTTTCGTGGCGCGATGCGGCAGGCTTTGAGCGGCATGGCCGGTGCGCCTGCCATCGTCGAAGCTGGCGACTTTGCCGCCGCCCGCAAGGCCGCCGCCGATTGTCCCGATGCCGACCTGATGCTGCTCGACCTGACCATGCCCGGCGTCAGCGGCCTGTCAGGCCTGATTGCGCTGCGCGCCGAATTTCCGAGCCTGCCCGTCATGGTGGTGTCTGCCCATGACGATCCCGCGACGATCCACCGGGCGCTCGATCTCGGCGCGTCGGGCTTTCTGTCGAAATCGGCGGGCATCGAGGAAATCCGCGGTGGTATCGAGAAAGTCATGGCCGGCGAAGTCTTCGTGCCGGCCGGCTACACGCAGGGGCAGGAATACGAGCCCGAGGTTGCCGATCTCCTGCAGCGGCTGCAGACATTGACGCCGCAGCAATCGCGTGTGCTCAGCATGCTCGGCGAGGGCCTGCTCAACAAGCAGATCGCCTATGAACTCGGGGTTTCCGAGGCGACCATCAAGGCGCATGTCTCGGCCATCCTGTTGAAGCTCAACGTCGACAGCCGCACGCAGGCGGTCATCCAGCTTTCGAAGATAGGAACGGTCGCGGCGGCCTGAAGTCACCGGATCAGCGCTTACTCCGCCGCCGCTTTCGCTGCCGTTGAAAGCTGGGTGAGCCATGCCCGCATCGCGGCGGGGCGAACCGGCTTGTTCTGCAGGCCGACGCCGTCGCGTTCCGCAGCACCTCGGACTTCCGGCGATCGGTCGGCAGTGACCAGCAGGGCCGGGATGTTTTCGCCAAACAGCGCCCGGATGCGCGCGATCGCCTCGATGCCGGTGCCGTCGTCGAGATGGTAGTCGGCAATGATGGCGTGCGGGCGCTCCTGCGCGGATGCCGACATCTCAGTGCAGGCGGCCAGCGATTCCGCCGTCGTGACGATACATCCCCAGCCCGACAGCAGCACCCGCATGCCTTCGATGATGCGCGGCTCGTTATCGATGCAGAGCACGCGCAACCCGTTGAGCGCCTCGCTTGCCTTTGTCGTCGGGGCAGGCCCGACGGTGACCTGTTCTCCAGCGGTCGGATCGAGCGGCACGGTGACCTTGAAGCCGGTGCCCTTTCCGGGTTTCGACTGCAGGCTGACGGGGTGGTTGAGCACGCGCGAAATACGGTCGACGATGGAAAGCCCGAGGCCGAGGCCAGATGCGGTGCGCGCGCCCTCGTCGAGCCGTGCGAACTCCTTGAAGACCGTGCGGAACTTCGATGCGGGAATGCCGATGCCGGAATCCAGCACTTCGATCGTCACCATCTTGCCGCGCCTGCGCACGCCGACGAGCACCTTGCCCCGGAGCGTATATTTGACCGCGTTCGAGACCAGGTTCTGGACGACGCGCCTGAGCAGGTTCGGATCGGTGCGCACCACTAGCGATGTCGGCATCACCACCAGTTCGAGGTCCTTTGCCCGCGCCATCGGTGCAAAATCCGTTTCGACGCGGCGCAGGAGATCGTTGAGCGGCACCGACTGCAGCCGCGCCTTCATCGCGCCGGTATCGAGCCGGGAAATATCGAGTACGGCGCCGAGAATGGCCTCCACCGATTCCAGCGACGAATCGATGTTTTCCACCAGCGTGCTGTTGTCGGATTCCCCCAATCGCTCGACCAGCGAAGACGAGTAGAGCCGGGCGGCATTGAGCGGCTGCAGGATGTCGTGGCCGGCGGCGGCAAAGAACCGCGTCTTGCCGATATTGGCCTCTTCGGCCGCAGCGCGCGCTTCGGCCAGCTCGTGGTTGACCCGGGTCAATTCACCGGTACGCTCGGCGACACGCAGCTCCAGCGTCTCGTTGGCCTGTTTCAGCGCCATGTCGGCGGCGACCCGCTGGGTGATGTCGGTATAGGTCGTGACGATGCCCTTGTCGGGCATGGCATTGGTGCGCACTTCGATGATCTGCTGGCCATTTCCAAGCTCGAGCAGGAACGGCTTGTCGAGCGTCAGGAAGTTGGCGATCAGCCGCTTCTCGTCCTCCTTGCGGATGTCGCCGCGCTTGGTGAGGATCGCGACGATGTCGGCGAGCGGAAAGCCCACCTGGCCCGCCGCCTCCGGCAGGTCGAGCAGCTGGCGGAAGCGCCTGTTCCAGATGATCAGGTTGTTGGCGTTGTCGAAGACGGCAATGCCCTGGTCCATCTGCGAAAGCGCGGTCTGAAGCATGTCCTGATTGTACTGCAGCGCTTCGCTTGCCTGGTCGAGCAGCCAGGCCGTGTCCGACGAGGTGTCGTCGACTCGTTGCAGCACCAGCGAAAAGACGAGGCGGGCCGAAGACGAGCCGATGGCGCTGCCAAGCAGTTGTTCGGAAAAATGCACCAGTGCCATGTCGGCCGGCGCATTGTCGTCGAGCCAGCGCCCGGACTGGCGCTCATAGGTATGGAACGAACGCTGCATGCGTTCGTCGCCCATGTAGCGCGCGATAGTCGCCTTGAGGTCGCGAACGGTGACCTTGGTCTTGCGGCCGCGAAACGCTCTTTCGCTGCGCGAACGCCTGGTGATGAAGACCCCGGCCTGGAACCGTTCGAGCGGCTTGGGCGCGCGCGTCAGGGAGGCGAGCACATACATGGTCAGGTTGACGAGCAGGCTGAGGGTCGTGGCGTTGACCAGCGGGTCGGCGTCGGCTCCGGAAAAGACGTCGGTGAAGGGCAGAAGGAAGCTCAGCACCGTCGTTGCGACATGCGAATTGTCAGGCCCGCCGAGGCTTGGCAGGAACAGGAGATAGGCCCAGACGAAGAAACCCGAGACCATGCCGCAGATCGCGCCACGGGCATTAGCCTGGCGCCAGACCAAGCCACCGAGCAGGGACGGGGCCATCTGTGAGATCGCGACGAAGGAGAGAAGGCCGAGCGAGGCGAGGCCGGCGCTGATGTCGGCGGAGCGGTAATAGGCATAGCCGAGCAAAAGCACGACGAAGATCGCCGTGCGCCGGATGTTGAGCAGGGTACCGGCAAGATTTTCCTGCAGCCCGCCGCGCTGGCCGAGGTTTCGGCGCAGGAACACCGGCATGACGATATCGTTGGAGATCATGATCGACAGCGCCACCGAAGCAACGATGACCATCGCCGTCGCGGCGGAAAAACCGCCGATGAAGGTGATCAGCGTCAACAGCGGCAGGCCGTTGGCGAGCGGCAGCGTCAGCAAATAGAGGTCGGCGTCGCCGGAGCCGGAGAAGGTCAGGATGCCGGCAATGGCGATCGGCAGGACGAAGAGGTTGATGGCGACGAGATAGAGCGGAAAGAGAATGCCGGCGGTACGCAGTTCGCCTTCCGTGCGGTTCTCGACGACGGTGACGTGAAACTGCCGCGGCAGCATGATGATAGCGAAGGCCGAGGTGACGATCAGGAGGATCCAGCGCGCGATCGGCGTTTCGTAGTGGAGCGCCTGCTCGACCGCCGGGCTTTGCTGGGCGAGTGCCCACAGGTGCGACGGCCCGTCGAAGATCACGAAGACGATGTAGAGACCGGCAGTGATCAGCGCCACCAGCTTGACCACCGATTCCATCGCGATCGCCAGGATCAGGCCGTCCTGGTGTTCGGTGGCATCCGTATGGCGGGTGCCGAAGACGATGGCGAAGCAGGCGAGAAACAGGGTGACGAGAAGCGGCAGGTCGATGAAGCTTTGCCCGGCGCCGATCCCATAGTCACTGGTGTTGATCATGGCCGCGACCGAGCTTGAGATCGCCTTCAGCTGCAGCGCGATATAGGGCACGGCGCCGACCAGTGAGATCAGCGCGACGATCGCCGCCACCGCCGGGTTCTTGCCGTAGCGGGCGGCAATGAAGTCGGCGACGGATGTCAGCTTCTCGGTCTTGGCAAGCCGTATGATCTTGCGGATCAGCGGCATGCCGAGCGTGAACATCAGGATCGGGCCGATGTAGATGCCGGTGAATTCAAGGCCGCGCTCGGCCGCAAGCCCGATGCCGCCGAAATAGGTCCAGGACGTGCAATAGATCGCAAGGCTCAGCGCATAGACCAGCGGCCTGCCTTTGACCGCAGTGCTTTTTCTCCTGGCCCGCCTGTCGCCGTAGCTTGCGACTGCGAAAAGCAGCAGCAGATAGGCGAAAGCCGAGGCGAAGATGACCGAACCCGAGAGCATGCCTCATTCCTCCGGGCGTCAGCATAGGCCAAGTCCGGGAGGTTGAGAATTGCCTCCCGCATCAGTCTTAAGTCCAAGGCGAGACTGGAAAAAACGAGGCCGGCCTCAAGTCTTGGACCGCGTGCGGCCCGCGACCGCAGAACTCGCTTGCACGCGATTTGATCAAAGGCAAAGAAAGGTTTCTTCGCTGGCCGCTTTGGTTTAGATTTCGTGAACGGTTGCAGCGCGGGACAGCGCCGGCGGTCGCCTTCAACGGGGATATACGGAGAGACGTATGCTGAATGAGTTCAAAGAGTTTATTGCCCGCGGGAACGTCATGGATCTCGCGGTCGGTGTGATCATCGGCGCTGCCTTCAGCAAGATCGTCACGTCCATTGTGGAAGACCTCGTGATGCCGGTCGTCGGTGCTCTGACGGGCGGCGGTTTTGATTTCTCCAATTACTTCCTGCCGCTCTCGGCCAATGTGACGGCGACGTCTCTGGCTGCTGCCCGTGCTCAGGGTGCCGTCTTCGCCTATGGCAATTTCATCACCGTCCTCATCAACTTCCTGATCCTTGCCTGGATCATCTTCCTGATGATCAAGGCGGTGAACCGCGTGCGCGCATCCGTCGAAAAGAAGAAAGAATCCGAACCGGCTGCTCCGCCGCCGGAAGATGTCCGTCTGCTTTCGGAAATTCGCGACCTGTTGAAGCAGCGCGCCTGAGTTTTGTCTTCGCGGGCTCCGCCTGGAGCCGGACCCGCGAAACATCACAGAAATCAATAAACCGGTCAGATAAAGTCGTGTGATCGCAGCTGCGAAAGCAGCTAGAAGCGATGGGCAATTGCGGAGCAGGCTTAAGGAAAGGCATGTGCGGCCTTCCGAGCGCCTCGCTCTAACATATGAGAATCGTTCACGTTTATGATCTTGAGGACGATCCGTCCCAAGATCGTCGTGATCCAGGAGCCCGTCGATGACCATCATGACCACCATCAGCCCCCGTGCACTCGCAGCGCCGGAAAGCGGCATCGTCGAGGTTGTGAATTATGCCCGTGGGCGCGACGGTTTGATCCCGCTCTGGGTGGGTGAAGGCGATCTTTCGACGCCAGCCTTCATTTCCGAGGCGGCCAGCGAAGCGCTGCTCGCGGGTGAGACCTTCTACACCTGGCAGCGCGGCATCCCACCATTGCGCGAGGCGCTGTCGCGCTACTATCAGCGCCGCTTCCAGAAGGATCTGTCTCCGGACCATTTCTACGTCACCGGCTCGGGCATGCAGGCGATCAAGCTTGCGATCGAGGCCATCACCTCCCCGGGTGATGAAATGGTGCTTCTGACCCCCGCCTGGCCGAACTTTGCTGCCGCTGCCGAACTATCAGGCGCCAAGCCGGTCCCGGTGCAACTCCGTTTCGAAAACGGCATGTGGCAACTCGACCTCGAGCGGCTCGAAGCGGCGATAGGCCTGAAGACCAAGGCCCTGTTCATCAACACGCCATCGAACCCGACCGGCTGGACCGCGAGCCATGACGACCTGCGCGCCATCCTTGGGCTTGCACGCAAGCACGGCCTGTGGATCGTCGCCGACGAGATCTATGCGCTTTATCATTACGCCGGCGGCCGGGCGCCTTCCTTCCTCGACGTGATGGACGATGACGAGCGCATCATCTTCGTCAACTCCTTCTCCAAGAACTGGTCGATGACCGGCTGGCGCGTCGGCTGGATCGTGGCGCCGCCGGCAATCGGCCAGGTGCTTGAAAACTTGGTGCAATACGCGACCTCGGGCGTTGCGCAGTTCATGCAGCGCGGCGCCGTCGTGGCGCTGGACGAGGGCGATGCTTTCGTCGACGCCAACATTGCCAAGGCGGCACGGAGCCGCGACCTGCTTTGCGACGCGCTGATTGCCACCAATCGGGTCGAGACGCTGAAGCCCGACGGCGCGATCTACACGTTCCTCAAGATCGACGGCGTCACGGATTCGCGCGCGGCGGCCATCGACATCGTCGACAAGACGGGTGTCGGCCTTGCGCCGGGAACAGCCTTCGGCGATGGCGGCTCGTTGTTCATGCGCGCCTGCTTCCTGCGCGATCCGGCGCGGGTCGCCGAAGCGGCAAGCCGCCTGCAGAATTACATTCTCGGCCGCTGAGCCCCCGTCCTGGCCTCGGCCCGTGGGTGTTTCGGCCCGCGGGTTCCCGGTGTGACCCTTTCTTAACTCTACACCAAGGAATTGTAGCCACGCGACCGTGCGGGCGTGCCGCCTTTACCTATTCCGAAAGCATCGATGGGCTTTGCTGTCTGCGATGGTCTAGGGAACGGGACGTAGCGAATGGCCGTGTTGGTAACGGGCGGTGCCGGCTATATCGGCAGTCACATGACGTGGGCGTTGCTCGACGCGCATGAGGATGTGGTCGTGCTCGATCGGCTGTCGACCGGTTTTCGCTGGGCCGTACCACCCGAGGCACGCTTCTATCGCGGCGACGTCGGCGACAAGGCCTTGCTGGCGCGGATCTTTGAGGAACACGCGATTGACGCGATCGTGCATTTTGCAGGCTCTGCGATCGTGCCGGAATCCGTTGCCCATCCATTGGCCTACTACCAAAACAACACTGCCAATACCTGCACGTTGATCGAGGCGGGCGTAAAGGCGGGTATCGGTCATTTCGTCTTTTCGTCGACGGCCGCCGTTTACGGTAGCCAGGACGGTGAAGACCCGGTGCGCGAGACGGCGACGCCCCACCCGGAAAGCCCATACGGACTGTCGAAGCTGATGGCCGAACTGATGCTGCGGGATGCGGCGGCTGCGCATGCATTCCGCTATGTGGCGCTGCGCTATTTCAATGTTGCCGGCGCCGACCCCAAGGGCCGAACCGGCCAGTCGACCACGGGAGCGACGCATCTGATCAAGGTCGCCTGCGAGGCGGCCCTCGGCAAAAGGTCGAAGATCGATGTATACGGAACCGACTATCCAACAACGGATGGCACCGGTGTGCGCGATTACATCCACGTCACGGATCTGGTCGAAGCCCATATGCGTGCGCTTGCCTATCTCAGGGCCGGCGGGGAGCCATTGGTCAGCAATTGCGGCTATGGCGAGGGTTTTTCCGTGTTGCAGGTCATCGACACCATCAGGCGCCTCTCCGGTCGTGACATCGCAGTCGAGCATGGGCCGCGGCGGCCGGGCGATATCGCTCGCATCGTCGCCGATCCGTCGCTGGCGCGGCTGAAGCTGGATTGGGTGCCAAGGCATGCAAGCCTTGAAGAGATCGTCCAGAGTGCATTCGCCTGGGAAGAACATCTTGCCCGCAAGAACAGCTACGATCTGGCGCGTCCTCTGATCCGACTGGTGTGAGTTGCTCGATCAGGGCGCTTGATCGTCGCCGTCCGTCTCGCCCAGTATCTTCTGCTCGTGCGCGATGGCGTGGTTGATCAGCCGTGCCCAGATATCCTCGTAGAAAGCTGGATCAAGACCCTGGCTTTCCGCATTCTTGCGGGCATTTTCCCGCACTTCCATCACCCGTGCCGGAATATCCGCCTTCAGCTTCAGTGGTCGTTTGATCTCGGCGGCGCGGTCTATATAGCCCCAGCGCTCGGCGAAAAGCGCCATCAGCGCCTGATCGAGCCGATCGATCTCGGCGCGCACATCGGCCATATCAGTGCATTCGGCTGGGGTCTTTTGCATCTGTCTCGTCCGGTTGCGGCAGGGATGCCGTGCGCCCGCATGGGCACGCGGCGCTCTTGCGGCGCACTGCTAACAAACGGCGGGTGATCTGAGAAGAGGCAACAGGGTCGCACGGTCCAGGCGCCACCAGGATGGTGGTCACCTCAGCAGGCGATCGCTTGGCGGGGGAGGAGGGTGCGGTCCTGTCTCCGTCCGCGGCGATCGCCTGCTGACGTGTTGAGGAAAGCTAACCCGCCAAGCTTGAGCGAGGCTTTTTGCCCTGTCACCGAACGATTACAATCAGGTGCCGATCATCAGCTTGATCACGAGCCCGATGACGGTGACGGTAGCAACGCCCGCACACCAGAGGCCGACGAACCAAAGAAGCTTTCGGCCGGTTCCCGTATCGCTCTTCAATGGTAACCCTCCTCCGGGTCGATCTTGCCGCGGAAGACCCAATAGGCATAGCCGGTATAGGCAAGGATGATCGGCACCAGCACCAGGGCGCCGGCCAGCAGGAAGGACAGGCTCGCGTCGGGTGCCGCCGCATCCCAGATCGTCAGCGATGGCGGTACGATGTAGGGAAAGAAGCTGATGCCGATGCCGGCATAGCCAAGCACGAACAGCCCGAGCGCGGCAAGGAACGGCCTGCTGTCATGGCGGGTCCTGATACCTGAAATCAAGAGGTAGAGGCAGCCAAGCACCAGGAGCGGCACGATGATGCTGAAGATGGCCGTCGGCCAGCCGAACCAGCGCTGCAGATAGAGCGGCTCGAGGAACGGTGTCCACAGGCTGACGATGCCCATGGCGGCGACCGTGCCGAATGAACATTTGAGGGCCAGGCTGCGGGCACGATCCGCAAGGTCCCCATGGGTCTTCATGACAAGCCAGGTGGCGCCGAGCAACGCATAGCCGACGACGACGGCAATACCTGTCATGATCGAGAACGGCGTCAACCAGTCCCACCAGCCGCCAGTATAAGCACGGTTCTCGACGGGGATCCCCTGAACCAATGCCCCGAGCGTGATACCTTGCGCGAAGGCGGCGAGCATCGAGCCCCCGGCAAAGGCCCAGTTCCAGAGATATTCGGCGCGCCGCGTGCGCCAGCGATACTCAAAGGCGACCCCGCGGAAGATGAGGCCGATGACCATGGCGATGATGGGCGCGTAGAGAGCCGGCAGGATCGTGGCGTAGGCGAGCGGGAACACCGCCATCAGGCCGCCCCCGCCGAGTACAAGCCAGGTCTCGTTGCCGTCCCAGACCGGTGCGACCGAGTTCATCATCACGTCGCGATCATGTTTTTCCGGAAAGAACGGAAAGAGGATGCCGACGCCGAGGTCGAACCCGTCGAGGATGACATAGGCGAGCACCGCAAAGGCGATGATGCCGGCCCAGATCAGCGGCAGATCAATGTCCATGATGACCTCCATGGGGGTTGGCGATGGCGGCACCGGCCGTGCGGATCGGGCCCTCGTCGAGATCGGGTGTCGGGTCACGCGGAAGTCGCGCCATCAGCCGCAGGATGTAGAAGGTGCCGGCGCCGAAAACGAAGAAGTAGACGATGATGAAGGCGAGCAGTGAAGCGCCGACGGCGGGCGCCGCAATCGGTGCGACCGAGTCTTTTGTCAGCAGATGGCCGTAGACAGTATAGGGCTGGCGGCCGACCTCGGTGGTCACCCAGCCGGCGAGCACGGCAACGAAGCCGGCGGGTCCCATCGCGACGGCGGCGCGATGCAGCCAGGCATTGCTGTCGAGGGTGCCGCGATACCGACACCACAGGCTCCAGAGCCCGATACCGAGCATGGCGAAGCCGAGGCCGACCATGATGCGGAACGACCAGAAGACGATGCCGACGGGCGGATGCAGTTCTTCCGCAATGGTGTCGAGGCCGGCAAGCGGCGCGTTGAGATCGTGCTTGAGGATCAGGCTGGACAGCTTCGGCACCTCGATAGCGTAGTCGACGCGCTTCTCGGCAGAGTTCGGAATGCCGAAGAGAATGAGCGGAGCCCCATCCGGGTGGCTCTGGTAATGGCCTTCCATCGCCATCACCTTGGCCGGCTGATGCTCCAGCGTGTTGAGCCCGTGCATGTCGCCGGCAAAGATCTGGATCGGCGCGACGATCGCCGCCATCCACATCCCCATCGAGAACATCTTTCGCGCGCGACGGGGTGCGGTCCTGCGGATGAGATGCCAGGCACCGCAGGCGCCGACGACGAAGGCTGTCGTCAGGTAGGCGGCAAGCACCATGTGCACCAGGCGATAGGGGAAGGATGGGTTGAAGACGATTGCCCACCAGTCGACCGGTACGAACTGTCCAACGTCGTTGATTTCAAAGCCTCTCGGCGTCTGCATCCACGAATTTGCCGAAAGGATCCAGGTGGCCGAGATCAGTGTGCCGATCGCGACCATGGCAGTCGCCAGGAAATGCAGCTTTGGCCCGACGCGGTTGAGGCCGAAGAGCATGACGCCGAGGAAGCCTGCCTCGAGGAAGAAGGCGGTCAGCACTTCATAGCCCATCAGTGGCCCGATGATCGGTCCGGCCTTGTCGGAAAAGACGCTCCAGTTGGTGCCGAACTGATAGGACATGACGATGCCGGAGACGACGCCCATGCCGAAGGCAACGGCAAAGATCGTCTTCCAGAAATTGAAGAGCTCGAGATAGACCTCGTCCTTCTTCCACAGCCACAACGCTTCAAGCACCGCAAGGTAGCTTGCAAGCCCGATCGAAAAGGCGGGGAAGATGATGTGGAACGAGACGGTGAAGGCGAACTGGATGCGGGCAAGTATCGTCGCATCGAAACTTTCAAACACGGCACAATCCTTTCAGACATGCAGCGTCGTGCGCATGTTCTGGCGCGCAAAGACCGCTGCAACTCTCTGTCTGCTGCACACTTTCAGCCTCGGATCATTGTGATCCCAGGCATTGCACTATGCCTTCCACGGCGGGGCCAATCCTGTGGTTGCATCCGCGTTTCAGCATGCGCTTGAATCTGCGCCAAAATTGCCAAAGGTCAATGTTAGGCCGGCCGCCACGTTGTCACACTGCGGCAATGTCTCGCTTGCGGCAAAAGGGAGCGGGCGCGCCGGTGATGGACGGCGCGAAGAAATTCGACGTGCATTGCGGTCGAAGGGCCGGCGTTCACCGGGTCGGCAGATAGGCCTCGGCAAGCTCGGTCCAGAAGGCGGCGCCGATCGGCAGAAGATCGTCGTTGAAATTATAGGCAGGATGGTGGAGCGGCTTCTCCTCGCCCGACACTTTCGAGCCAAGGAAGAAATAGGTCCCTGGCCGCTCCTGCAGCATATAGGCGAAATCCTCGCTGCCCATGAAGGGGCGTTCGAGATCGATCACCTTGTCGGCGCCAGCGAAACGAACGGCAAGATCGCGGACGAAATCCGTCTCTGCCTTGTGGTTGATCGTCGCGTCGTAGCTGCGCAGGTAGTCGACCGTTGCGCGCATGCCGAAGCTCGTGGCTTGTGCCTCTGCGATCATGCGGATGCGGCGCTCCAGTTCGTCGCGAACGCCGGGATCGAAGGAACGGATGCCGACGACGATTTCGGCGCGCTCCGGGATGATGTTGCTGGCCGAACCCGCATGGAAGGCGCCGACGGTGACGACCGACGGATCCATCGGGTGGATGTTGCGCGAGACGATCGATTGCAGCGCCATGATGATCGAGGCGCCGCAGACGATGGGATCCGCCGTCTCCTGCGGTTCGGCGCCATGGCCGCCGCGGCCGTGCACGGTGATGCGCGCTTCGTCGACCGCCGCCATGATCGGCCCTTCGCGCAGGGCAAATTGTCCAAAGGGCAGGCCCGGTTCGTTGTGGAGGGCGAAGACGGCATCGCAGGGGAATTTCTCAAACAGCCCTTCGTCCATCATGATCTTGGCGCCGCCGAAAATTTCCTCGGCCGGCTGGAAGATCAGGTGAATGGTGCCATCGAAATTGCGCCGTTCGGCAAGCGCGCGGGCCGCTCCGAGCAGCATCGTCGTGTGGCCGTCGTGGCCGCAGGCATGCATCAGCCCCGGTGTCTTGCTGGCGTAGCCGAGGCCGGTTTCTTCCAGGATCGGCAGTGCGTCGATATCGGCGCGGATGCCGATCGAGCGCGATCCGCTGCCGTTGCGCAGGGTCCCGACGACACCGGTTTTCGAAAGCCCAGTCGTCACCTCGTAGCCGAGTTCGGCAAGGTGCCGCGCGATGAAGGCTGAGGTCCGGGTCTCTTCCAGCCCCAGTTCCGGATGGGCATGCAGGTCGTGGCGGATGGCGACAAGGTCCGGCATGGCGTTGTCGATGGAAGAGGAAAGCTTCATGTCAGGCACCACGGGTTGGTATGCGGTTTTCGAATGTGCGGAAGGCCACCACCAGAATGCCGGTGAGGCACATGTAGATGAGTGCGAGCAACAGCAGCGGCTCGTAGGTCAGGAAGGTTTCCTGCCGGACCTTGGAGATGACGGCATAGACGTCGACGACGGTGATCGTCGCCACCAGCGGCGTCGATTTCAGCTGCAGCACCGTTTCGCCGTTGAGTGTCGGCAATGCGCGATGGATGGCACGCGGCAACCAGATGCGGCGAAACATCGTCCAGCGGCTCATGCCATAGGCTTTCGCCGCCTCCAGCTCGCCGGCGGGAACACCCGCAAAGGCGCCGCGCATCACTTCGCCTTCGTAAGCGGCGAAGGATATCGTCAGCGCCGCGACGCCATAGGGCCACGCCTCGCGCAGATAGGGCCAGAGGAAGGATTGGCGGATGGCGGGAAACTGCGGGAACAGCGAGCCTAGCCCGTAATAGAGCAGCCAGAGCTGCAAGAGCAGCGGCGTGCCGCGAATGACGGTGCAGAACACCTTTGCCGGCAACTTGAAGAACCAGGGGCCGGTCACCTGCGCGAGCCCGATCGGCACGGCGAGCAGGAAGCCGAGGATCGCTGTGCTGAACAGCATCACCAGGCTGACGAGAATGCCCCAGCCGAGCCGTGGCAGGTAACGGGGCAGCCAGTCCCAGCGCATGAAGACGGCGACGCAGACGACGAAGGCGGCAAAGACCAGCATCATCACGATGCGATGTGGCTGGAAGAAGCTGCGCGCGGTCGGCAGGTCTTCGGGGGTAAAGGCGACGGCGTGGGTGGTTTGATCCGTCATCGCTGCTCCGCGAAACCGCGCCTCGCATGCCGTTCCAGCATGCCGATGAAGATGTTGGAGACGAGCGTCAGCGCCAGATAGAGCGCGCCTGCGGCGAGGAAGAACAGGAGATAGGCCTTGGTCGTGCCCGCGGCCTGGCGTGTGACCAGCGTCAGCTCGCTGAAGCCGACGACCGCCAGAAGCGCCGTGTCCTTGGTGGCGATCAGCCAGAGATTGGAGAGGCCGGGGATGGCGTAGGGTAGCATCGCCGGCAGGGTGATGCGCCGCAGCACCTTCAGTGGTGACATGCCATAGGCGCGCGCGGCCTCTATCTGACCGGCCGGAACAGCCTTGATCGCACCGCGAAGCACCTCGGTGGAATAGGCGCCCTGCACCACGCCGATGACGAAGATGCCGGCCATCAGGCCGCTGATGTCGACGGGGCCGATCGAGAACAGTGCGAGCAACTGGTTCAGGAGATCGGTGCCGGCGTAATAGAGCAGGAGGATGAGCACCAGCTCTGGCACAGCCCTGACGACCGTGGTGTAGCATTCGAGCAGATCACGCAGGATCGGCCCGCCATAGAGCTTGCCGAAGGCGCCGCCGACGCCGAGCGTCAGGCCGAGCGCAAAGCCGCCAATGGCGATCTGGATCGAGTTGACGAAACCCTGCAGCAGCACTCCGCCCCAACCGGGCGCGGAGAGCGCAAGCAGGCTCCAATTGACGATAGAATCCGATGCCATGCGTCTTCGACCTCCGAAGGCATCGGCCGGCAGCCTCAATGACTGCCGGCCGGCTGTGCCTTATTCGCCGTAGATGTCGAAGTCGAAGTACTTCTTCGAGAACGTGTCGTAGGTGCCGTTGTCGCGGATCGCCTTGATCGCGGCATTGAGCTTGTCCTTGAGCTCGGTCTCGCCCTTGCGCAGGCCGACGCCGACGCCCGGGCCGATCACGGCCACGTCTTCGGCGACGTCACCCTTGTAGTCGCAGCACTCCTTGCCCTGGTCGGTGGCAAGGAAAGCCTTGAGCGCGATCGCGTCCGCCTGGACCGCGTCCACGCGTCCGGCGGCCAGATCGTTGTTGGCCTCGTCCTGCGTCTGGTACTCCTTGACCTCGATGCCGGCCGCGGCGAAATGCTTGGCGGCATAGGCCTGGTGCACGGTCGAGACCTGGACGCCGATCGTCTTGCCGGCAAGGCCTTCCGGTGTCGGCTTGAAATCCACGCCCTTGGTGCCGATGACGCCGGTCGGCGTGTTGTAGTACTTGTCGGAGAAGTCGATCGTCTTCAGCCGCTCGTCGGTGATCGACATCGAGCTCATGATCATGTCGATCTTCTTCGATGTCAGCGCCGGAATGATGCCGTCCCAGGCGACCGGCGTCAGCACGCATTCTAGCTTTGCTTCCGCACAGACAGCGTTCATGAGTTCGACTTCCCAGCCTTCCCATTTGCCGCTGGCATCTGGCGCGGTGAAGGGCGGGTAAGGTTCGGCGGCGACGCCGACCTTCAGGGCTTCCGCCGAAGCGGCAATGCCGCCGCTGACGGCAATGGCGGCTGCGACCGCCAGGACTTTCAATGTCTTCTTCATGCTGTTCCCCTTTTTTGGTTGTTGAGCATTGCTGAATTCAGTGAATGGAGCTGATGAACTTCTTGAGCCTTTCGGATCTGGGCGCGCCGAAGATAGCCTCTGGTGGGCCTTGCTCCTCGATGACGCCGTTGTGCAGAAAGACAATGTGATTGGCGACGTCGCGCGCGAACTTCATCTCGTGGGTGACGAGGATCATCGTGCGCTTTTCGCGGGCGAGATCGCCGATGACCGAAAGCACTTCGCCGACCAGCTCCGGATCGAGCGCCGAGGTCGGCTCGTCGAAGAGCATGACCAGCGGTTGGATGGCAAGTGCGCGGGCAATGGCGGCGCGCTGCTGCTGGCCGCCGGAGAGGAAGGCCGGATAGGCATCGCGCTTCTCATAGAGCCCGACACGCTTGAGCAGGGTTTCGGCCGTCGCGATCGCCTCGGCCTTCGGTTTGCCGAGCACGTGGATCGGCGCCTCGATGACGTTTTCAAGGATGGTCATGTGCTGCCAGAGATTGAAGCTCTGGAACACCATGCCGAGCTGGCTGCGCAGGCGCTGGACCTGCTTGCGATCTTCCGGCACAAGTCCGCCGCGCCCGTCCGGCTTCATCCGGATCTTTTCGCCGTGCACGCTGACGGTGCCGGCAGAGGGCAGTTCCAGCATGTTGATACAACGCAGGAAGGTCGATTTGCCGGAGCCGCTGCCACCGATGATGGCGATGACGTCGCCCTGTTTCGCCGTGAGCGAAACTCCCTTCAGCACTTCCAATGGCCCGAAACGCTTGTGCAGGTCAGTGACCGCGATTGCCTGGGCCGCATCCGTCATCGGCGCGCCGCTCCCATGGCTCTGCGAGCTTTTTTTGAAGGCATGAAACAGTTCCCCTGTCGTCTTTCCGCGCAGCATCTTTGGCTTGTCACGGTGTTTGTTGGCAGGCATGGTTGCACTTGTGTCGCTATTGTTCAAGCGTATAATAATGCGTATCGTCGTTTTTTTTATCGCCCGCCGCCTACCCGAATTTCCCTGAAGGAGCCTCCATGCGCCCGTTTCGTTCGAAGGATTTGACGAACCCGTTCGCCGGCCCCCGGGCGCGAATGGCAGCGCGGATGGCGGCATGAATCGCCGCACGTTTCACCGGGCCCCCGAGGGAGAACGCCGCCAGGAACTGATCGAAGCGACGCTCGACTGCATCGCCGAGTTTGGCCTGAAGGGCGCGACGGTCCGCCAGATTGCCATTCGTGCCGGGGTGACGGCCGGGCTGGTCCGGCACTATTTCGAATCGAAGGACCAGATGGTCGCCGAGGCCTACCGCGCGGTGATCGCTTCCTTGACGGACAAGGCGGCTCATGTCGAAGGCGATCCGGAAACACGGCTGAGGGACTTCATTGCCATCAACCTGACCGAGCCGGTCGCCGACAGCCGCAGCATCTCGCTCTGGGCGGCCTTCATCAGCCAGGTGCGCGTCGACCCGATCCTCGCCGAGATCCACCGCGACGGCTATGTAACCTTCCGCAACACGCTGCAGGATCTGCTGGCCGACTTCCTCACCTTGAAGAACAAGCCGGCCGACGCAGAAACCTGCCGCGCCTACGCGATCGCGATCAACGGTCTTGTAGATGGCCTGTGGATCGAAGGATGCCTAGCGGGAGACCTGTTCCGCGAGGGCGAACTGGTCGCCATCGCCATGGCCTCGGTCGAGGCGCTGCTCGGCGCGTCGATCGGCAGTGACAAACAATGAAAACGGGAGAGAACACCATGCGCTACGCCTCGATCACCGATCGGCTCGCAGACCTCGGTTCGGGAAAATGGTCGCTGCACATCCGTGCGCGCCAGTTGAAGGCGGGTGGTGCCGATATCATCGAGCTGACGATCGGCGAGCCGGACGTACCGCCGGACCGTGCGCTCATTGACGAATGCCAGCGCGCCATGAATGCCGGTCGTTATCGCTACTCCAACGGCCGCGGCGAGCACGCGGTCGTGGCCGCGCTCGTCGAGAAGTATCGCCGTCGTCGCGCCGATGTGAGCATGGAAAACGTCCTCTGCTTCCCGGGCACGCAGACCGCACTTTTCAGCGTCATGCTGGGCCTGGTCGAGGCTGGCGATGCCGTCCTCGTCGGCGATCCGCTCTACGCCACCTACGAGGGCGTCATCCAGTCGACGGGTGCGCATCAGGTGCTGGTGCCGCTGAAGCCGGAATTCGGTTTCCACATGCAGGCCGCCGATATCGAAAAGGCGATCACGCCGGAGTGCAGGGTGCTGCTGCTCAACACGCCGCACAATCCAACGGGCGCCGTGCTGACCGCTGCCGAAATCGCCGAGATCGGCGAGGTCGCGCGCCGCCACGACCTCTGGATCGTCTGCGATGAGGTTTATGAGGAGCTGGTGTTCGACGCCGTCTTTGCGTCTCCGTTCGACAATCCGGATCTGGCCGAGCGCACCATTGTCGTCTCATCGATCTCCAAGTCGCATGCAGCTCCGGGTTTTCGCAGCGGCTGGGCCGTCGGCCCGGCGGAATTTACCGGCCGGCTGCTGCCGGTGTCGGAAACGATGCTTTTCGGCGTGCAGCCGTTCATTGCCGATATGACGGCCTATGCGCTGACCCATGAGATCGATACGGCGCGGCGGATGCGCGAGAGCTACAAGTCGCGCTCGCGCCGCGTCGTCGATGGCCTCGCTGATGCACCCGGTATTCTGGTCCTGCCTCCGGAGGCCGGCATGTTCACGCTGATCGATGTCTCTGCAACGGGCATGTCGGGCGAGGCCTTCGCCTGGGCGCTGCTGGAGGAAGAGGGGGTCGCGGTGATGCCCGGATCCTCCTTCGGCGATGAGGCGCAGAACTACCTACGGATGAGCCTGACCGTGCCCGACAAGGACATCGATGAGGCCTGCCGCCGCATCACCGCGCTTGCCGAGCGCGCCACACTGCGAAAGGAGCGCCGCGCATGACCACGAAAACGGTAGGCGAAGCCCTGGTCGATCTGCTCGAGGCCAATGGCGTCGAGGTGGTCTTCGGCATTCCAGGCGTCCATACGGTCGAGCTCTATCGCGGCCTGGCCGCTTCGAAGATCCGTCACGTTACGCCCCGACACGAGCAGGGCGCAGGCTTCATGGCCGACGGCTATGCCCGCGTCAGCGGCAAGCCGGGTGTTGCCCTTGTCATCACCGGGCCGGGTTTGACCAACACCATCACCGCCATGGCGCAGGCGCGGCAGGATTCGATCCCGATGCTGGTGATCTCTGGCGTCAACCGTCGCGATTCGCTCGGCCATGGCCGTGGACTGTTGCACGAGCTTCCCGACCAGCACGGCATGATCAAGACGCTGGCGCTCTATTCGCACACCTTGCTCAATCCAGACGATCTGCCTTTCGTTGTCGACCGGGCTTTCTCGGTGCTTCTGTCCGGTCGGCCAGGGCCGGTGCATATCGAGATCCCGACGGATGTCATGACGGCGCGTATCGAGCCGAAGACCATCCGCTCGGCCGCAGCCACGCGCCCGCGCTCCGACAGCGAGACGCTGCAGCAAGCCGCCATCCTCTGCGCCGACGCGAGCCGTCCCGTCATCATTTGCGGCGGCGGTGCCCTCACTGCCGAGGCGGAGGTGAGGTCGCTTGCCGAACAGATCGGCGCGCCCGTCGTTACCACGGTCAATGCGCGCGGCATGCTCGCCGGCAGTCCGTTGCGCGTTCCCGCAAGCCCCAGCCTCAAGGCAGTGCGATCGCTGCTGAAGGAGGCCGATCTCGTGCTGGCACTCGGCACGGAGATGGGGCAGACCGACTACGACATGTACGCCGATGGCGGCTTTCCGGTGCTGCGCAACCTGATCCGAACCGACATCGACGCGGCACAGCTCGCCCGCGGCCCGCATGCCGCACTTTCGATCCTCTCCGGCGCCAAGACGGCAACGGCGGGCATTCTCGCCTTCCTGCCGGGGCATGCGCCAAAGGATGGGGCAGCCCGCGCCGAGGTCGCGCGAAAGGCGGCGCTGAAGGAACTGACGGCCAAGATGCGGGCCGAGATCGCCGTGGTCGATGCGGTCTACAAGGCGCTGCCCGATTGCACCATCGTCGGCGATTCCACCCAGGCCGTCTATGCCGGCAATCTTTATTGCGATGCGCCGCGTCAGCGCAGCTGGTTCAACTCGGCGACCGGTTACGGTGCACTCGGCTACGCCCCGCCGGCTGCCGTCGGCGCTGCCGTGGCCGACCCGTCGCGACCCGTTGTCTGCCTTGTCGGCGACGGCGGTTTCCAGTTCTCGCTTGCCGAAATCGGCTCTGCCGTCGACGTTCAGGCGCGGGTGATCTTCCTCGTGTGGAACAATGACGGCTACCAGGAGATCGAGTCCTACATGATCGAGACCGGGGTCACGCCCGAGGGTGTCAGGCCGTCTGCGCCGGACTTCACCCTCGCCGCCAAGGCCTATGGCATCGAGGCGGAAAGGCTGGCCTCGGTTGCCGATCTCCCGCGTGCGCTGGCGGACGCGGGCGCACGCAGTGGGCCGTCGCTGATTGAGATCCACCAGGTCACCACGACCGGCGCAACCGCGTAAACTGACGACCCAGACACCTTTTGCGCGGCGCGAAATTTGACATTTCGCGTCCGCAATGGTGTTAAGAGCGCCTCGTGCTCGATTCCGGCCATGTTCTTCGGCTAGATTTGCTGCATTCCGGCTGAATTGAACTTTCAGGCGCTAAGCGCCGAGGAAGGGGCGGCGTCCCGAATGGACCCAGTGTGTGGTGGCAACAGAGGCAAGTTTGCCGGCCGGCTAATCGCCGTCCTGTGGCTGTTCTGTGCTTCTCTGGCCATGCAGCTGATCGTCGTGGGGCAGGGGTTTTCCTCGCGTCTTTCGGCCGAACAGCAGGCGGGCAATCTCGCCTCCACCGATACTGTTCCTTCAGACCACCCCGCCGCGCGCCAGATTTCGCGCGCGACCCCGGTGTCGGACCTGCGCTTTACCGCCGAACGCAAGGATGCCAAATCCGCGACCGGCGACGGCGCCTCACCGATGCTGTTTGCGTCGGTCATCCTTCTACCGTTCGAGCCGCTGGGCGAAGATCTCGCCTTTGGCCGCGTTGCCTTCACCGACGGCTTGTCGAACCGCGGTCCGCAAATCCGCGCGCCTCCGCGCGCCTGATCGACACCGATATTCGGGCACGACGATCCCTGCGATGCTGCTCGTGCCCCCAATGAAACAAAGTCCTGACGATGCGCTCGACGCCCGCACAGGCTCTCTTGGAACCACAACATGCGTACATCCAAATGGGCGATTTTCGCCTATGTCGCTGTCATCCTTTTCGGATGCATAGCGGCGCTACCAAACGTTCTCTCGCCGGCACAACGCGAGCAATTCGGCGCCTGGCTGCCGGTCAAGCCTGTCACCCTCGGTCTCGACCTGCGCGGCGGTTCCCATCTCGTCCTTGAGGTCGATGGCAACGGGCTGCGGCAGGCCAGATTGAACTCGCTCCTGGACGACGTCCGCCGGGTACTTCGCACCGAGCGCGTATCGGCCTCCTCGGCGCGCATCAGCGGCAATACGATCACCGTGACGCTTGCGGATCCGGCTGATCGGGAAAAAGTCCAGCCGAAACTGCAGGAGCTGGCAACGCCGGTTAGCGCGATCGGCTTCGGCGGTTCCGCTCCGGAGATCGAGGTCGCGACAAGCGGTGATGTCATCACCGTCGCGCTGACGGAGGCAGGCATTTCCGACCGCATGACCAAGGCGGTCGAGCAGAGCCTCGAGATCATCCGCCGGCGCGTCGATACCGTCGGTGTCGCCGAACCGCTGATCCAGCGCATCGGCGCAAACCGCATCCTTGTCCAGCTCCCGGGCCTCCAGGACCCGACAGGCCTGCGCCAGCTCCTTGGCTCGACCGCCCAGATGAGCTTCCACATGGTCGATCAGACCACGGACCTGACCCAGCCTCCGCCGCGCGGCGTTGATATCCTGCCGGGCGCCAACGACAACAATCGATATGCGGTGGAGAGCCGTGTCGCGCTTTCTGGCGAGCGACTTTCGGACGCCAAGGTTGGCTTCGACCAGCGGACCAACCAGCCGATTGTCGATTTTACCTTCGATTCACTCGGCGCCCGCCAGTTTGCTGAAATCACCCGCGACAATGTCGGCCGGCCCTTCGCCATCGTGCTCGACGGCAAGGTGTTGACGGCTCCCGTCATCAACGAGCCGATCATCGGCGGCCGCGGCCAGATCAGCGGCAACTTCACGGCGGAATCGGCAACGGTTCTTTCGGCGCTCTTGCGCTCGGGCGCTCTGCCGGCCCCGCTGACGGTGATCGAAGAACGCTCGGTCGGCCCGAACCTCGGCAGCGATTCCATCCGCATGGGCATCTTCACCGGCCTTGCCGGTTTTGGCCTGGTCGTCACCCTCATGGTCGTGCTCTACGGCGCATGGGGCATGATCGCCAATGTCGGTCTGGTGCTGCACACCATCCTGACGATCGGTGTGCTGGGCATGATCGGCTCGACGCTGACGCTTCCCGGTATCGCCGGTATCATCCTCGGCATCGGCATGGCGGTTGACGCCAACATTCTGATCAATGCCCGTATCCGTGAAGAAACCGAAGGCGGTGCCGGCGCCATGAAGGCGCTCGATATCGGCTTCAACAAAGCTTACGCGACGATTATCGACTCCAACGTTACCACGCTCTCCGGCACCTTGCTGCTGTTTGCCTTCGGTTCCGGACCGGTCAAGGGCTTCGCCGTCACGATGATGCTCGGCATCGTCATCTCGATGTTCACGTCGGTGACCGTCGTGCGCCTGATGATGCGCGAAGTCGTCGTGCGCCGGAAGATGAAGAAGCTCGAGATTCCCTCGCTCTTCGGCAAGGTTCCGAAGCTGCCGAGCTTCTCCTTCATGAAGGGGCGCTTTGTCGCCATCGGCATGTCGGCGTTCCTGTCGATAAGCTCGGTCGTGCTGTTCTTCACGCCGGGCCTCAACTACGGCATCGACTTCGTCGGCGGTATCCAGGTGGAGGCGACGTCGAAGCAGACGCTCGACCTGCCGGCGCTGCGCCACAGCCTTGAATCGCTCAATATCGGCGAAGTGGCGCTGCAGGAGTTCGGCCAGGACAAGTCGGTCCTGATCCGCGTCCAGCGTCAGCCGGGCGGCGAGCAGGAACAGACGGTAGCCCTCAACAAGATCAAGGACGCGGCGGTACAGACCATCTCCGACGTGACCTTCGAGCGGACGGAAGTCGTCGGGCCGACGATCAGCACGGAACTGGCAAAATCGGGCTTCCTGGCCGTCGGTCTCGCGATGGTGGCGATCCTGCTCTACATCTGGTTCCGCTTCGAATGGCACTTCGCCGTCGGCGCGATCGCGGTCCTGCTGCTCGACATCACCAAGACGATCGGCTTCTTCGCGCTGACCGGTATCGACTTCAACCTGACGGCCATAGCGGCGCTGCTGACGATGATCGGTTACTCCGTCAACGACAAGGTCGTGGTCTATGACCGCATGCGCGAGAACCTGCGCAAGTACAAGTCGATGCCGTTCTCCGATCTCATCGACATGAGCATCAACCAGGTGATCGCGCGATGCATCTTCACTTCGATGGCCACCGCGCTGTCGCTGGTGCCGATGGCGATCTGGGGCGGCGATGCTGTGAAGAGCTTCGCCTGGCCGATGATCTTCGGCGTTATCGTCGCGACGACGTCTTCGATCTATATCGGCGGGCCGATTCTGTTGTTCCTCAATCGCTGGTGGAAGGATCGCGAAGCGACCCGCACCGGCACGGGAAGCACGCAGCCGGGTGCTCCGGCAGCCTGAGCTCAGGTCCAAGGATACAAAACGTGAAGGGGCGGCCTCATGGGCCGCCCCTTTTTTGTCCGAAAGTGCTGTCTTTATCACCCTCGCCCTTGCAGGTTGATTCGACGCTTCCTAGATAGTGAGGGCCTCCGGTTTCGGATCGGGAGAACGGATCTTGCATCCTGACCCCCTAAAATTTGATGGGTTGAGAAATATTTTTCGCGACATCATCTTTTTAATTGACGGAATTGGTAGATTATTCTAGTTTGCAGCTCTGTGAAGCGGATGAGTCCGCCTCACGGTTGTTCATGAACCGCTCCGGCATTGCGATGCCGGACACAAGCCAAAGGAGTGTGACATGTCCGAAACCGTCTCGACCGCCGCCTTCTTCGGCACGCGTTCCCATTGTCGTGCAACAGTGAAGAAACGTCTCATTCGCCTCTGCCGAATGTGATCCTCGAACTCTCGAAATTCATCCTTTGCCGAAATTGAAATGTCCGCGCCTTCGGGTGTGGAAGGAGCGTTATTTGCATGAGCAAGCAGGTTATCGAATATGGCGGCGAAGCCGTCGGGGTCGTCGTCCCGGACGAAGGCCGTTTCAAGTTTCTCGCAGTCAAGTACCATGTCTGGGATCTGGACGCACAGCGGTTCCGCTCGGCTGACGAAGCCCGCGCGGCCATCCGCCATCTGCTCGCCCGCCAGACCATGCCAACCGAGCGTCATGGTGATGCGGCCGCGGCTTAGTACAGACGGCGGCCGTATCCCGCATGTCTGGCAGGTTTAAAGACCAGGTTTTGCGTTGATTCCGCGCCACAATTGTGTGTTGGCCGCACGTTTCTTGTGCTATGCCAAACACACGATTGCGTTTGCGCGGATGATTCCCGTTTTTGAGGGAGCCGCAGGGGAAGCTTGCCGGAATGCTGACGAAGAAGGGAAAGTACGGATTGAAGGCTCTTGTCGACCTGGCGCGACTGGAGCCCGGAGAGACGGCTTTCATCACCGAGATCGCCCAGCGCAACAACATCCCGAAGAAGTTTCTGGACACCATCCTGCTGGAACTGCGCAACGCCGGCATGCTTCGCTCGAAGAAGGGCCCAGGTGGCGGCTATTCGCTGTCGCGCCCGGCGGCAGAAATCCGCATCGGCCATGTCATCCGTACGCTTGACGGCCCGCTCGCGCCGATCCGCTGTGCCAGCCGCACGGCCTACGAGGTCTGCGAGGATTGCAACGATCCGGAGACCTGTCAGGTCCGCGTCTCGATGACCACCGTGCGCGACGCGGTTGCCTCTATTCTCGATTCCATGACGCTTGAAGAGTTTGCGGCCGACAAGTCGATGCCGCTCGAAGCGCCGGAAGAAAAGCGCGTCGGCTGACGAAAACGTCTTCTTTGCGGGATTTCCTGCGCAAACTCGACGGCTTCGGCTTGGTTTGCCAAGAAAAAGCGCCTATCTGCCTGCAATGGATCTGAGAAACGCCGCTGCTAGCCGGCGCAAACGTCTTTGCGGGAATGGAAACACAATGGGTTTGAGACACGCATCAGCGGATGAGCGGCGCGGTTTGGCTGCATTGGAGTCGGTCGGCAGGACTTTGACGACGGCGATGGCCGGCATCAAGGCGCTCTCCGATCACCTCGGCGCCGATACGGCGTTTGCCCAAAGCATGGTTGAGGCGATCGAACTCATCGGCGAAAGCCAGGGCCGCGTTGTCGTTTCCGGTATCGGCAAAAGCGGGCATATCGGCCGCAAGATGGCGGCGACCATGGCGTCGACAGGCACATCGGCCTACTTCGTCCACCCGACCGAAGCGAGCCATGGCGATCTCGGCATGGTGACGTCGCAGGACGTGCTGATCCTGTTGTCCTGGTCGGGCGAGACGGCGGAACTCGCCAACATGCTCACCTATGCCAAGCGCTTCAAGGTGCCGATCGTTTCGATCTCGTCCAACCGTGATAGCGTGCTGGCGCGCAACTCCGAAGTGCCGATCGTTCTGCCGAAGGTTCAGGAAGCCTGTCCGCATGGGTTGGCGCCGACGACGTCGGCGATGCTGCAGCTTGCGGTCGGCGACGCGCTTGCCATTGCTCTGCTCGAGCGCCGCGGCTTCTCGGCCGAAGACTTCAAGACGTTCCATCCGGGCGGCAAGCTCGGCGCACAGCTGCGCCTCGTGCGCGAGCTGGCGCATGTGGGCGAACAGGTGCCGCTCTTGAGCGTCGGTCACCCGATGAGCGAAGCGGTCATCGAAATGTCTTCCAAGGGCTTTGGCGTTGTCGGCATTGTCGACGAGGACGGCAAGCTTGCCGGCGTCATCACCGACGGCGACTTGCGTCGCCACATGTCGGGCGATCTGCTGGCGCAGACCGTCGAGGCGGTGATGTCGCGCAACCCTCGTGTCATCAGGGGCGATGTTCTGGCAAGCGGTGCGATGGAGTTCATGCAGGATCACAAGGTGACCGTGCTGTTCCTCGTCGACGACGAGGGCCTTCCGGTCGGCATCCTGCACATTCACGACCTGCTCCGCGCCGGCGTCGTCTGACCCCTGTCAACGTTTTGATCCCTGACGGCCGGCCTAGGCGGATGGCGGGGCTGGCCGTTGTTTTTTCTGCGGCTTGCGCCGTGGCGGGGGATCGACGAAGGCGCCCGGCTGATTGACCGTGTTCTCGTGCAGGCGCTCGGCGATCGCCTGCGCACCGGCATCGGTTCCTGCTTTCGAATAGAGATTGCCGCGAACCTGGATCGAGGCGGCAAGCAGCCGGAACATGGCGGAGCTTACCTCGGCGTCAGGCGCAGCAGGCGCTTGCCAGAAGTCGTCCAGCGGCTGCTGGTCCGTCAAGCCGGCAATGTCGAACACCGCGGTACCCAGCACCTTGACCGGCCGCCCCTGTTTCAACGCATGCAGACCCGCGGTCGAGTTGACCGTGACCATGCCCGCGCTGGCCTCCGCCAGCACATCCAGATTGCCGCCATCGAGATAGAACACGCGCCCGGCAAGGCCAAGCTTGGACGCCCCACCATCGATGAACTTGCGCCAGGCAATCAGGTCGTTGTCGAGCGGATGAACCTTGAAGACCAGGCTGGTGTTCTCAGCCGCGTGAGCTGCAAACGAGCGCAGAACCTCGCCGATTGCATCTTTCTGACTGTGGAACGGCGAATGGGCGCGCAACTGGAAATCGGTTTCGAGCTGCAGCGGATAGACGAAGTAAGGCACGCGTCGCGAAAGCAGTGAACGGACGGTCTCCTCGGCCTCGGCTGTGCGCCGCTTTCCGGTCACGAGGCGGCGGATCCAGCCGGCATACTCGGCCAGCGGATGAAAGATCGCATGACGCCGGTAATGCGGAAACAGGAACCACAGGAAGACGTTGGGGAGATTGTAGAGGAGGTCGTAGCTGGCGTCGGCCAGAAAGGTCTGGCTGTAATGCTTGCGCCAATCCGGCTCCGGCAAATGACGGGCGGCTTCAACGATGTGGGCGGCGTCGGCGGGAAAGTGGGAGTTCGACGACATGCCGTCGCGCTCCAGCGTCAGCCAGTCCGGCCTGAGATAGCCCATCTCGACGATCGATATCGCAACCCCCATACGCCGCGCGACCGCCGTAGCTGCCTGATGATAGGGCCGCTCCTCGCCAAGGAGGATCATGTCGGTAACTTGGTGGGCGCCGATGAAGCGGTCGAGATAGGCAGGCCAGTCCGCCACCGTTCCACGGTAGTTGAACGCCCCTTTGCGCCGCCAGATAATCTGGTCGCCGACATTGAGGTTAATCCGCACGCACGTGTGGCCATAACGCTCGAGCTGATCGGCAATCTTGCGGAAGATCGGCGATGACGGGCCTTGAAGGAACAGGAGCACCCGCCGGCTTGGCCGCTCGGTTGAACCGCGAGTATTGGGCGCAGCGTTTTCCATCGTCTCGCCGCCGCTAACGCAGCGTGTCCTTCTTGAGGTTGGCGTGGTTGAGCAACGCCTCGATCAGATCCCAGGCGGCCACATCCTGCGGTTCGGTCGGTCGATGATGCGGCGATTTTGCCTTGGCGAGCGGCACGATGAAATAGTCCGTGCGCGGATCGGGGAAGGGGTCGGCGAAAGACTTCAAGAGCGGCGCATGATCGCCATAGAAGACAAACCAGACGGGACGGTCGAGCTTGTCGAGACGATCTGTCAGTTGCTTCAATGCTGCGTCGGATTGCTCCAGGATCGCCAGGTAGATTTCCACCGGATTGGTGAGGTCGGCAACGCGGCCCGGCTCCCACGGGCCGTGGTTCGCCATCGAGGCGACGAAAACGAAACCGCTCGTGTCTTCCGGCAACTTCTCACAGGCATCGATGACCTTGGTCGCGAGCTTCTCGTCGGAGACATAGGGTCCATCACGGGCGGGCACATGGTCGAACCCGTCGAGCATCGTCAACTCGGCAAAGCCGAGTTGCGGCATCGCCTTGTGGCGCAGGAAGAAGGTGCGGTCGTAAGGATGTATGAAATGGGTGTGCCAGCCGGCACGCTTCATTTTTCCCGGCCACACGACGTCGGAATAGTGCGATGCCCGCAGGTAGGGGTAGCTCGCATCCACGTGGATGTCGTCGGGCACGAGGCCGCTGATGACGGCAAATTCGGTGCGCAGTGTATAGCCGCCCTCAAAGACGCTGCTGAGGCGGCCCCATTGGGCGGCCTGTCGCCGCAATCGGTCAAGCGTCGGCATCTTCAGGGTATCGACACCGAAGTGTCGCATGTCGATGAAGGACTCTGATTGCCAGACGACGATCAGCGGCGAGCCATCGTCACCGATCAGGTCCTGGACGGCGGCCCGCACGATTTCCGAGAGTTCGGCGACGATCTTCTCGCGCTTGACGCCGAGCCAGATGATGAAGCGGAAGATGACCGATCCGAAGGTGCCGAAGCGCACCGTGTTCATCTTGACGTCGAGCACCTTGACGAGCCGTTGCACGAGCGCCGCCGTCGGTCGGTTCACCGGGCCGTAGAACAGGAGAAGCCACGGTCCGGCAGCGACCGCCACCATGACCATTATCCAGAACGCCTTGCCGCGGTCGGGCAGAACCGTCGGTTCGAAATACAGGTAAAGCCCGGAAACGCCGAAGACATAGAGGAATGCGACCGTCCAGAAGACGATGTTCAGCGAGCTGGCATAGAAGATCGTCTTGTATTTGAAGACATCGACGACGAGGGCGATGTCGGAGAAGATCAGCGGCTCGCGGATGAACTTGAACTTGGCCCGCGAAATCCCGGTGAAGATGATGAAGAAGCTCATCGTGCCGGCGGCGGCATAGAGCGGCCGCCAGGAGCCTGCAAAGAAGCCGGCAAACACCAGTGCGATGACGGGCAAGCGGGCGAGGACGTCGATGACGTCCTGTTTGCGCCCGAAGGGTGAAGGGTTTGCCCGACGCTCGCGTTTCGGCAGTGCGAAGCGGTCGGTGAAGAAGATCACCGCGCAGGACAAGATGAAACAACAGATCGTCAGCGTTATCGGATAGTCGTGCAATTGAACGGGGAGTAACGCCAAGCGGAAACCTTCATGCTTTCTTGCACGCCGACACCGCCTCATGCAGCACGGGAACGGTCTGAGACTTAGAACCTATCGTCGGCACGCACAAGCGCCGTCACTGACCGCGCTTTGATACTCCACCGCTACGGCGCGCGATCGCTCGGTCGAACCACCAGTCGAGAACCGGTCTGACCGCCGGGCCGAACCGGCCAAGGAGAAAAAGTGTGAGGCCAAAATAGATCTCGAACCGCCCGCGCTCGATGCCGTCGACGATCTTGCCGGCAACCGCTTCTGCCGGCCACGGGCTGACCGTACCCATGACCGCGGCCGCCTCGGCGGGGCGAAAGGCAAGTTCGCGCTGAAACTGCGGCGTCTCAGTGTCGGGCGGAAAGCAGACGGAGACGTTTACGCCGTGCCCGCGTGCTTCTGAACGAAGCGCCTGCGCAAATCCGTGAACGGCGAACTTCGACGCACAGTAGGCGGAATAGCCGTAAATGCCGAGAAGGCCGGCGCCGGATGAGATCATCATGATTTTTCCACGCCCGCGTTGCGTCATTCCGGCGTAGACCGCGCGCACCGCATGGACGGTGCCGGAAAAATTCGTGTCCATTTGCCGCTGGAACGCGGTGCTGCCAAGCTCTTCGAACCGGCCGGGCTCAACGACGCCGGCTGAGGTCACCAGGATGTCGCAGGGTCCGAACGCGGCTTCGCAGCGATGGATAGCAGCGGTGATTTCGTCCTCCCTCGCAACGTCGGCCGTCTCGATCCGGATGTCCCCGACTGTCGATGCCTTCGCGGCGAGTTCATCCTGTGCCTGTTTCAGGATCTCGGCGGAGCGTGCAATCAGGGAAAGGCGCGTGCCGCGACTGGCATAGATCGATGCGATCGCCAGCCCTATGCCGCTCGAGCCGCCGGTGATGATCACATGGGTCATGCTGCTTTCCGTCCGCGGCATCCGGCCCTGGAGGGCGTTTGCGCTTCGTCAACGCGCCGAGAGCGCCTTCATCATCTGGTCGATATCGATGCCGCCGAGACCGAAGTTGCGTTCGGTCAGATCCTTCAGGCGCTCGGCCGTAAGCGTCACCGTTTTGCGGATCTGCTCTTCCGTATGGTCGCTGGTGATGAAGAAGCGCAGCCGCGCCAGGCCTTCGGGAACGGCTGGGTGGATGATCGGCAGCGCATTGACGCCGGCCGCCAGCAGATCGTTGGAGAGCTGGACGGCGCGCAGAGAATCGCCGACCAGAACCGGCACCACCGAAAAGCCGCTGCTGAGACCGGTGTCCAGACCTGCCTCCTTGGCAAGCTTCAGGAAGAGCGCACCGTTGCGCCTGAGGGCGGCGGTGCGTGACGGCTCGCGCGCAAGCACGTCGAGGCTTGCGGCGGCCGATGCGGCCAGAACCGGAGCAAGGCCGACGCTATAGACGAAGCCTCCAGCCGACGCCTTGAGCACGGCGACGAGTGCTTCGCTGCCGGCGATGTAACCGCCGCAACTGGACGTCGTCTTCGACAGCGTGCCCATCCAGATGTCGATCTCATTCGGATCGACGCCGAAGTGCTCCGCAAGGCCGCGGCCATGTTTGCCGACGACCCCCAGGGAATGGGCCTCGTCGACCATCAGCCAGAAGCCGTACTCGGCCTTGAGTTTCAGGAGAGCCGGCAGATCGGCAACGTCGCCGTCCATCGAGTAGATGCCCTCGACGATGACAAGGATACGGCGATAATCGCCAGAGACCGTGCGCAGCACATGCTCAAGGTCGCTGGCGTCATTGTGCTTGAACAGGCGGCGCGTGGCCCCGGAAAGCTTGATGCCGGCAAGCGCGCTGTTGTGGATGAACTCGTCGTGGACGACGAGGTCCTTCGGTCCCATCAGGCAGCTGATGGCCGCGACATTGGTCAGATAACCGCTGACGAAGCAGACGGCGGCATCGACGCCGTAGAAGCGCGCGATCTTCTCTTCCAACTCGACATGAACAGGCCGCTCGCCGGCGACAAGCCTGCTGGCCGAGGCGGAGATGCCGAAGGTGTCGACGGTTTCCTTTGCCCTTGCCAGCACCTCCGGGTGCCGGTTGAGGCCAAGATAGTCATAGGACGCAAAGTTGATCAGCTTGCGGCCGTCGATAACGGTCGTGGCGCCGGCCGCCGTCTGATGCGCCCGGTAGAACGGGTTGGCGATCCCAAGCTGTTCGCTGGCAAACTTCTGGGTCTGAACCTGTTTGTATTCCGGCAGATCCTCGAAACGGGCCTGCTGCCGGCGGGCCGGCGGCGGCATCTCTCGCTCCGATCGCGCCATGCGGTTGCGCTCGGAGGATTGATGCGTGTTTCTCATCCGGTCCAGCAGGTTCTCCTTGAGGCTGCTGGTCATCTTGGATGAGCCGGGACCGTTTCCGTTCGTGCTCATTGGCTCTGTGCTTTTTCCTTTGCCGTGCCGACGTGCCGTTGCGCCAACTCGGTGACCAACTTGTCATCCGCACCGTCGCTGTCGTCGCCCTGGTCGCGCTTGCTGACCTTCTCATAGAGCTTACGGGCGACGTCGCCAACCGTCGTGTTGTCTGCGACGCCACTCAGTGGCATGTCGAAGCCGGTATTCTGCTGGAAGCTCATGCCGAGTTCGACGGCCATAAGGCTGTCGAGGCCGATTTCCTTCAAGACCTTGCTGCGCGTGACCGTATCCTTCGAGACCCGCAGGATGGCGGCAATTTCGCCTGCGACCAGATCGAAGAGAATATCCTCGGCTTCCTGAGCAGACTTGCCTTCGATCATCGCGACGAGGTCCATCTTGGTGCCTTCGCCGCCGGACGAATGCTGATCGGCACTGCGCAGGATGACTTCGAAGAGCGCGTTGCGGGCGACCGGCAGGTTGCGGGCGGCCGACCAGTCGATCTCGGAGATCATAACGACGGCGGCGTCGACCGTGCCGGGGTCGCAGGCAAGGTGGCTTTCCACCATGTCGAGCGCCGTCTGCGCTTTCAGCGCCGTCTTGCCGATGCGCTTGGCCAAGAGGTCGTTGACGTCGGTGTTCTGTACCAGATAGCCCTTGTCGGCGATCGCGCCGAACCCGACCGCAAGACCGGCAAGCCCTTCGGCGCGCCGGGCACGGGCAAGACCTTCGAGGTAGCCGTTGGCCGCAACGTAGTTCGCCTGGCCGGGATTGCCGACCAGCGTCGTTGCCGACGAGAACAGGATGAAGTTGTCGAGCGCATCGCCACGGGTCAACTGATCGAGAACAGCGGCACCCTTTGCCTTGGTGTCGATGACCGGCCGGTTGCGCTCGCGATTGAGATTGCTGATGAGCGCGTCGTCCAGCACCATCGCTGCGTGAACGATGGAGCGTAGCGGCGCAATGCTTCGCAATTCCGCAAGCAGGCTGTCGGCTGCCGTCGCATCCGTGATGTCGCAGGCATGAACCGTCGCCGAGATGCCGGCCTTGGCCCAAAGCTCGATCATCGCCGTCGTTTCCGCGTCCGCAAGGCCGCGCCGCGAGCAAAGGGCGATATTCTTCGCACCCTTGTCGGCAAGCCAGTTGGCAGCGGCCAGGCCGAAGCCGCCGATGCCGCCGACGACGAGGTGCATGCCTTCAGGGTCGATCGTGACACCACCGCGCGGCCGGGTTGCGACCTTGTGTTTGCCGGCCACTGGCGGCAGCACGACGATCTTGCCGATATGGCCTGCGTTCTGCATCAGGCGGAACGCATTGCCGATCTCGTCGAAATCGAAGGCGCGGTACGGCAGCGGTGTCAGCTTGCCGTCTTCAAACAACGCGCCGATCTCGGTGAAGATGCGCTTGGTGAGTGCCGGCGCGTTGACCAGCAATTGGTCCGCGTCGATGCCGAAGTAGCTGACATTGCGACGGAACGGCCGAAGGCCGATCTTGCTGTCGGCGTAGTAGTCGCGCTTGCCGAGTTCGAGGAAACGGCCGAACGGTTTGACGAGCGCCAAGCTCTGCTCCATCGCTTCGGCGAAGAGCGAGTTCAGGACGAGGTCGACGCCTTCGCCGTTTGTCACGGCGCGCACGTCGTTGACGAAACCGAGCGAGCGCGAATCGAACACATGGTCGGCGCCGAGCATCGAAAGGAAGCGGCGTTTCTCGCGCGTGCCGGCCGTGGCAATGACTTTCGCGCCCTTCAGCTTGGCAACCTGCAGTGCTGCAAGGCCGACGCCGCCGGCGGCACCGTGGATAAGGATGGTTTCGCCGGCCTGGATGCGGCCGAGTTCCACCATGGCATAGTAGGCGGTGAGGAACGCGACCGGTACGGTGGCAGCCGCGACCGGGCTGACCGATTGCGGCAACCGGGCGACACCGGCGCGCGAAACGACCGCGTGGGTGGAGAAGGCCGCCGAGGCGATCGCCATGACGGCGTCGCCGACCGAAAGATCGTCCACGCCCTTACCGACGGCAACGACGTGACCGGACAGTTCCATGCCGATCGTCGCACCGGCAAAGCCGTCTTCAAGCGCTTCTTCGGGCAGAAGACCCATGGCCCACATCACGTCGCGGAAGTTGAGGCCGGTGGCAGCCACCTTGACGACAACGTCGCCTGGGCCCGCGGTCGGCACATTACTTTCTTCCCAAACGATGCTGCCGACCTGAGAGGCGACCCGTTGACGAATGGTGGCTGCGTCGAAGGACGCCGTCGAACCATGGGCGCTGTCGGTCGGACCGGAAACCGCGCGGATTTCCGAGAGCGATCCGTTCGGCCCTTCCAGCAGCCATTCACGATTGGTGCCGGAAACGGCAAGCAATGGAAGCGCCGCAGCAGTCTTCTGCTCGTCAGACGTCGCGCTGTCTGCGGCAAGATCCAGAGCGTGGACGTCGAGGAACTCGTACTCGTTCTGCAAAACGCGGGCGAAAGCCCAAAGGCCGGCATTGGTGCCGGAGCTTACCGCCGTCGTGCCCGACACACGGGCGGCAACCGGCGCCCCGTCAGGTGCGACAAGAACGAGCCTGGGGCGTGCGTCGCCGTTTGGATCGGTGTCGCCGACGTGCTGGCGCAGCACTTCCGAAAAGGCGCTGAGCGCGAGAACCTGGGCCTGCAACGAGGCGGAGTCGTCTGTCCGGCTTTTCGGCGCAGGCGACGATAGGAAGACGGCCCGAACGGGTCGATCGCCGAAGGTCTCGAGCGCATCGCGAAGCAACGCCGTATCCGTGGACGTGTCACCCGTCAGATTGACCGGGACGGCGCCTGCGGACGGCTGCGTTTTCTGGCGCGGGCCGACCTGCAGCAGCAGGTAGGTCCCAACTGCCGCGACGGCAGCATCGGTACCGGTCTCGGCAGGCACCGGCGTTTCCACGCCGCGTGCTTCGAGAACGATGATGTTGCCGCTGGCGCATTCGCGATCCGTAACGTCGATCTCGCGAAGGTCGAGATCAGCCAGACATTTCTGCCAATGCGGAACGGCTGCGAGATTGCCGATCGGGAATTCCGCGGCCTGGCTGCGGGCAAACCAGCCGTCCGACAGTCCGAGCGCAAAATCGTTGAAGAGCGATGGCGCGCCGACTGCGGCGACAAGGCCACCGGTCCGGCGGAGCGTCGAGCGAAGTGCCGCGCGAACGTCGATATCGTCTTCAATCAGACCGTAGAGGCGATCGGATGCGCTGATGGCGAGATCGAACGGCGCCTGGGTCGCAAGCTCACCCTTCTTGAGAATGCGGACATGGGCATCGTTTTCAAAGGCGAGTTCCAGGCCACGTTGCGCGTTGTCACGCGGCTCGACCACGCTGAGGCTCGCGCCGTGTTTGGCGGCAAGCGCCGACAGGCGACGGGTGAAGCCGGCGGAAACGCTACCGAGTTCGACAATGCGTAGGCGCATCCCGGCTGGCTGAGCGCGCAGCGCCGCTTCCACGGCGTCGAGAACGAGCGCCATGCGCTGGCGACTTGCCTCGGAGTGCACGGCCTGATGGTCGAGCGTCGCATCGCTGATGAAGCCGGAATTGGCGACGGTTTCGCTTTCTCCACCGGCTGGAGCCGCCAACAGGACATCAAGACGCGCCAAGGCTTCGGCGTAGGCGTTGTTGATCAGAACCGCCTCGACGGCGCGATCCGGGCGCTCGCCATAGAGTTCGCGCAGGATTTCGGAAACGCTCGGAAGGCTGAATTCCTGCGCGACGGTCCAGACGCCGTCCTTGTGTTCACAGAGACCGGCATCCTCAAGTACGTAGAGGCAGCTCGCCAGGAAACACTGGAAGGCGAAATCGCCGGGCAGGCTGTCGCTGCGCACGACCGATCGTCCCTTGCCGAGCTTCAGCGCAATTTCCTGGCAGGCGCGATAGATGGCTGCGTTGAACAGCAACGTCGTGTTGTCGATACCGGTATCGGCTGCGGTCGTGACGCTGAGGGTCACCGGCGCGTGGACGCCAGCATCAACCGTCGGCAGGAGCGCTTCGGAAAGCACAGTCTCGTAGTGGAACGAGAGGGCGTCCAGCGTCTTGTGCTTGCGCAGATAGGTACGCCGGAAGCGGCAATCCTCGAAATAGGCAACCGGGCCGCCGGACTTGTCGAAGAAGTGGAACTTGGCCTTGATCGAATTGGCGCTGACACGCTCGATCTCGATCGTGGCGCGCGCAATCGGCTTGCCGGCATTGACGACGCGCACTGAACCGAACCGCACCGGAATATAGGGTGCACCGCTCTTGTCGCCGGTAAAGCGGTCAAAAAGCGCAACAAGCCCGTGGAATGTGGCGTCCACCGAGATTGGGTTGAGGGCATAGGTGATCAGCGGATGTCCGGACTTGTCCGGGCTCTTCAGCTCGACGTCGACGAAACGATCGTCATAGGCGACGGCCTTGGCGAGCAACTGGAAACGCGGACCGTAGTCGAGGCCGAACTGCCGTGCGGTATCATATGCCTTGGCCGGAGCGACGGTTGCCGTCTTCTGCATGCCGGCAAAGGACGGCAGCGGGCGTTCTTCACTCGGCAACGGCTTGCGGGACCGGGCAACCGCGTGAACGGCCCAGTCGTCTTCCGACAGCCGTTCGCGCGAGCGGATTTCGATGTCGCCGGTTTCCGGCGACAGGACGGTCGACAGCTCCATGATGCGGCTGTCGCTGAGCTCCAGCGGCCGGACGATCTCCAGATTGGTGATCTCGACATCGTCGGTACCATAAAACTGCTGTGCGGCTGCGACGGCGATTTCGATGAAACCGCTGCCCGGCAGGATCGCCTTGCCGTCGACGACATGCTCGGCCAGATCCGGAAACAGCGGTGCGTCGATGTGGTTCTTCCAGCTGCCGCTGTTCGGATCGCTGCGCCAGCCGGTCAGGCGATAGGGTTTTGCGGTGCGGCCGAAGAGGTCCGTGGCGTCGGTGGTGGCAGCCGGTCGCAGTTCGACCGGCTCGAACGGCAGGCTCGGCAGCGAGATCGCCGCATTGCGCTTGCCGAAGACGCGTGTCGTGTCGACGATGGCGCCGTGGGCGACGGCTCGCGCCATGGCGGCCGAAATCGGATCCTGACCGGTCTCTCCGACGTCTCTGAGCAGTGTCGGCACGACCATGCCCGGAGAGGCCGCTTGCTTGATCGTCTCCTTGACGTAGGAAGAGAGGATCGGGCGCGGAGAAATCTCGACAAAGAGCCGGCAACCGAGTTCGATCGCCGCCTCTGCCGCCGCCTGGAAGCGAACCGGCTCGCGGACATTCTTCCACCAGTAGTCCGGGTCGAGGTGCGTGCCGTCGAGGGCCGCACCCGTAACCGTCGACAGATAGGTGACTTCTGCACGGCGGGGCGCGATGTCGGGAATGTCCGACAGGAACGCGTCCTTTGCCCGGTCGATGATCGGGTGGTGGAAGGGGTAGTTGATGTCGAGAATCTGGACCGGGATCTTGGCCTTGCGCGCCGCGTCGCGGAAAGCGGAAATCTGATGCGCCGGGCCCGAGATCGTCACCGAATTATGGGCGTTGACGGCAGCGACGCAAAGCTCGTCGAGGCCGCGTGCCTCGGCAAAGGCGCGTGCGGCATCTTCACCCAGCATGACGGCGGCCATCGTCCCATGGCCGGCGAGCAGATCCTGGTGCAGCGACCGCTTGGCGACGATCGAGACGGCATCGACCATCGACAGCGCGCCTGCCGCATAGGCAGCGGCGATTTCGCCGACCGAATGACCGAAGACGGCGACCGGCTTGATGCCCATGGCGACAAGCGAATCGGAAAGGGCGGCCTGAACCGCAAAGAGCAGCGGCTGGGCGATCTTCGTATCGGACAGCTTCTTGTCCAGGTCGGGATCCGTCAGAAGCTCGGTCAGCGAGATGTCCGAATGGAACTTGAAGAGCGCACTGACCGAGGTGAAACACTGGCGGAAGTGAAGGTTTTCACGGAACGCTTCGACGCCCATGCCGGCCCATTGCGAGCCGTTGCCCGAAAAGACGAAAGCGACCTTGGCATCCCTCGTGACGGCTTCGCCCACTTCGCCGATATCGGAGCCCGGTTTTTCCACATGGCTGGCGATCGCGCGTACGATATCTTCGGGATGGTCGCTGCGGGCTGCGAACCGATAGCGCATATGCGTGCGGTTGGCGCCGGAAGCCGCGACCATCGAGCGGATCTCACCCTTGGACGCGTTGGCAAAGCGCGTCTTGTAGTCCTTCAGCAGGGCTTCAAGGCTCGATGCGGTGTGGGCGCTTGCGAGGAAGACATGCCCTGACGACGGCGGATTGTTGATCTTGTCTTCGGAAATCGGCTCCGGGTCGCTGATGACCACGTGGGCGTTGGCGCCGCCGAAACCGAACGAGTTGATGCCGGCAAGCCGGGCACGCTTGCCACGCAGCAATTCGATCGGGCTCGCCGTGACGCGCACGTTCAGGCCGTCGAAATCGATATGTTCGTTCGGCGTGTCGAAGTGCAGCGATGCGGGCAGGTAGTTGTTCTCGAGCGCCAGGATCGCCTTCATCATGCCGAAGAGGCCGGAAGCCGGCTCGGTGTGGCCGATGTTCGATTTGATCGATCCGATCGGGACTGGTGCCCGACGGTTGGCGCCGATGACCGTGCCGATCGACCAGACTTCTGCGGGATCGCCGACCTTGGTGCCGGTGCCGTGACCCTCGACGAAGGCGACCTGGTTGGCATCAATGCCGTTGCCTTCGTAGATCGCCCTGAGCAGGTTTGCCTGGGCTTCGCGCGAAGGCAGGGAGATGCCGTTGGTCCGGCCGGCCGAATTGACGCCCGACGCAACGATCCGGGCGTAGCTCCGGTCTTTTTCCTTGCGGGCGCGGTCAGAGCGGCGCAACACGAACACGACGCCGCCCTCGGCGCGCACATAGCCTGCCCCATCGTTGTCATAGGCGCGGCAGAGCCCTTCGGGCGAAAGCATGCGCGCCTGCGCAAAACCGACGAACGGCAGGGGATGTGCCAGAATATTGACGCCGCCGACGATCGCCGTATCGATCTCGCCGGCGTTGAGTGCCCGCATCGCCTGATCGAGCGCGACGAGCGAGGAGGAACAGGCCGTATCGACGGTCATGCTCGGGCCACTTAAGCCGAAAATGTGAGAAATGCGATTGGAGACGATCGACAGAGTGTTGCCGGTCATGAAGTACGGCCCGGCGGCAGCCGGATCTTCGACCGTCAGGTTGGCATGGTCGAGGCTCGATGCGCCAATATAAACGCCGACATTCTCGCCATGCAGCGAGGTCGTCGAGATATTGGCGTCTTCGAGCGCGCGCCAGGCAAGCTGCAGAAGCACGCGCTGCTGCGGATCCATATACATGGCTTCGCGCTGCGACATGCCGAAGACGGCCGGATCGAAATCATAGAGTTGATCGAGTACGCCGGCAGCAAAGGAGTAGGTCTTGCCCTGCGTACCCATGACCGGGTGCCAGAAACGCGCAACGTCCCAGCGATCGGAGGGGATGCTGGTAACAGTGCACTTGCCCTGACGAAGAAGTTTGAACAACGCCGAAGGCGATTCTGCTCCAGGGGCGAGGCATGCACGCCCAATAATCTCAACAGCCATGTATGATCGAACGCTCTAAACTGACGTTAAAGTTGCATCTGCGATTGCGGCTCCAAACGGAAAACGCAACCGCCAATCGTCCCGCCCCAGGGTTATCCCCATGTATATTCGTTCCGCCTCATTAGTCAGCTTTTAACTTAAAGTGCCTAGCTTTCAAGTCCAAAGGCCTAACATATACATGCCAAGAACCTTCATCCAAGACAAATCGGGCGGCAAACCCGGCAAGGTGTAGGAGGTATGACCGGAAAGGCGCAGGGCCAATTATTTTGCTCGTCATCGTCTGCAAGTGACTTGTTGTGAGACGGCTATTGTGCTTTTCAGAGACCGGCGGATTCCCGACCGGGAGATCATGCGGCGCAGAACTATGAACAGAATCATACCTGTGCCGAATTCGGAGTATCTTAGTTGAAACGTGTAGCTGCCCTTCTGCTTTCTACCGCACTTGCGGGATGTCAGGCTGTTCCGGGCGAAGGGCCACTGGCCGGAGCCATTGTTGCGGATGCTGGTCAATCCGGCGCCGAAATCGGTCGAAAGAATGCCACTGTCTTTGATATCGTCGATGTAACCGGTCAGTCGGCGCGCCTTGTTTCCGACTATGTGTCGTCGACGCTCAACCGCCGGTTCGGCGTTGGCGGCGGCGTCGGCCGCGTCGTCATCGGTGTCGGTGACGCCCTGAAAGTGTCGATCTTCGAGGCCGGCAGCGACGGTCTCTTCTCGACGCAGGATTCCAAGCAGACAAGCATCGATCTGGTCGTTCAGCCTGACGGCAAGGCAGCCATTCCCTATGTCGGGCCGGTCCAGTTTGCCGGCTTGACCCTGGAGCAGGCGCGCCAGGCAATCCTGGAAGCGCTGAAGCAGAAGGCGGTGGAGCCTGACGTCATCGTCACGAGCATGAGCACCGCGTCGCGCAACGTCACCGTTTCGGGGGCCGTCGGCAAGTCCTCGGTCGTGCCGCTCAGCCTCGTCGACGAAACGATCAACGAGGTCATCGCCAAGGCAGGCGGCCCGGTCGCTCAGCCCTACGAGACCTATGTGACGCTGGTGCGCGGCAAGAAGACCGGTACGGTCCTGCTGAAGTCGATCATCGAGAACCCGTCGGAAAACATCCATGTGAAGCCGGGCGACCAGATCTTCGTCGCGCGCGATCCGCGCCGCTTCACGATCCTCGGCGCCGTCAAGGCGAACCAGCGTGTCGAATTCGGCGCCAACGATCTCAATCTGCTGGAAGCGATGGGGCTTGCCGGCGGTGGTTCCGACTACGCGCTCGACATGAAGGGCTACTTCATCTTCCGTTACGAAGAGCCGGATGTGGTCATGAGCCTTCTCGGCCAGCAGCGCTTCAACGAGATGTTGCGCAAGGGCATGAAGACCGACAGCCAGGGACGTTACCCGATCGTCTACCGCTTCGACATGAGCAAGCCGGACAGCCTGATCGTCGGCCAGACATTCCCGATCAAGAATCGCGACGTGATCTACGCATCGCGCCATCCGTCGGTCGATTTCTCGAAGTTCCTGAACTTTGTTGCTCAGCCGGTCGGCATTGCCAATTCCGGCTTCTCGATCGCAGACAACATCAACAGCATCAACAACTGATCCATTCGAAATACAGTATAAGAGGGGCGTCGACCGCGGTCGGCGCCCTTTTTCTTTTGCGTTCGAGGAACGGGCCGCGAAGCGTTCGAAGCGGGTTGCCGTCACTCAAATTCTGTGATTGATCTTGGACTTAAATCGATTTTGGTGATCGATAGGGATTGGTCCGGTCGAAGGAAAAGCGATGGCTGGTGAAGCGTTGATCGTCGTCGACGTGCAAAACGATTTCTGCCCGGGTGGAGCGCTCGCCGTCGCCGGCGGCGGTGAGATCGTGCCTGTGGTCAATGATCTGATCCGGACATTCGAACATGTGGTGCTGACGCAGGACTGGCATCCCGACGGACATTCGAGCTTCGCCTCCGTCCACTCGGGAAAAGCGCCGTTCGAAACGATAACGATGCCCTATGGTGAGCAGACGCTTTGGCCTGATCATTGTGTTCAGGGCAGCGCAGGTGCTGATTTTCACCCGGCGCTGGAATGGACGCGTGCCGAACTGGTGATCCGCAAGGGCTTTCGCACCGGCATCGACAGCTACTCCGCCTTCTTCGAGAACGATCGCCTGACGCCGACCGGCTTGACCGGCTACCTCCGGGACCGCGGTATCGACAGCGTCACCCTGTGCGGTCTGGCGACCGATTTTTGTGTGGCCTTTTCAGCGCTCGACGCGGTTGCGAGAGGGTTTTCGACCTCGGTCGTGCTCGATGCCAGCAGGGGTATCGATCTGAACGGCTCGCTCGCCGCCATGATCACGCGCATGCGGCAAGCCGGCGTGCGGATGCTTTAGCCCTGTGCCCCTCTGCATATTTCCTTAATTCGCATTCGGATTAAGGAAATATGCTGAAGTTCAACGTGTGGCAGCGACCTTTGCGCGTCTCGTAAGACGCGTGGCACTGCAGGAGGAGCAATTCCTGAGATGACCAAGACCGATATCGCCAGGCGCGTCTACAACCACGCCTGGAAGCTCGACCCGATTGTGCGTAGCCTGCTCGACACGGATTTCTACAAGCTGTTGATGCTGCAGATGATCTGGCAGCTCTATCCGGATGTGGACGCGACCTTCTCGCTGATCAACCGCACCAAGACCGTGCGGCTCGCCGACGAAATCGACGAGCACGAGCTGCGCGAGCAGCTCGACCATGCTCGCGACCTGCGGTTCTCCAAGAAGGAAATGATCTGGCTTGCCGGTAATTCGTTTTACGGCCGCAAGCAGATCTTCTCGCCCGAGTTTCTGGCCTGGCTGGCAAAGTTCCGCCTGCCGGACTACGAGCTGTCGCGACGCGACGGCCAGTTCGAGCTGACCTTCCGCGGGCGCTGGGCCGAAACCACCATGTGGGAAATCCCGGCGCTTGCGATCATCAACGAGCTGCGCTCGCGCTCGGCGATGAAGGGCCTTGGCCCCTTCACGCTCGACGTTCTCTATGCCCGCGCCAAGGCGAAGATGTGGTCGAAGGTCGAGCGCCTCAGGCAATATCCCAGCCTCAGGATCTCCGACTTCGGCACCCGAAGGCGCCACAGCTTCCTGTGGCAGCGCTGGTGCGTCGAGGCCCTGAAGGAAGGCATCGGCGCATCCTTCTCCGGCTCCAGCAACGTGCTTCTGGCAATGGATACGGATCTGGAAGCGCTTGGCACCAACGCGCACGAGCTGCCGATGGTGGCAGCGGCGCTCGCCCGCAACGACACCGAACTCGCCCAGGCGCCCTACAAGGTGCTCCAGGACTGGAACCAGCTCTACGGCGGCAATCTGTTGATCGTTCTTCCCGATGCTTTCGGCACAGCTGCGTTCCTGCGCGATGCGCCAGCCTGGGTGGCGGACTGGACCGGTTTTCGCCCGGACAGCGCCCCGCCGATCGAGGGCGGCGAGAAGATCATCGCCTGGTGGAAGAAGATGGGGCGAGACCCGCGCGAAAAGCTGCTGATCTTTTCCGACGGCCTCGATGTCGAGACAATCATCGAAACCTACCGGCATTTCGAAGGGCGCGTGCGCATGAGCTTCGGTTGGGGAACGAACCTCACCAATGACTTTGCCGATTGCGCGCCGACGGAGATCAAGGGCCTCAACCCGATATCGATCGTCTGCAAGGTCAGTGATGCCGACGGCCGGCCGGCTGTCAAACTGTCGGACAACCCCCGTAAGGCGACCGGTGACGCGGCAGAGGTTCAGCGCTACCTTAAATTCTTCGGAAGCGAGGATTTCGTCGAGCAGGCCGTCAAGGTCTGATAGCGGCGAGAAGGCTGTGCAACGCGCCGGACAAAAAGAAACCGGCGAGAGCCGGTTTCAAAAGGGGATTTAAGCGTTGGGATTGTCCATCATCGCAATATCAAATCTAGGGGGCGAATCTTAAGGTTGCGTTAAGGCGCATTCTTCGCCGCCTGCAACTACAAATTAAATCTTCCGCTTGAATGCTTTGATAGCCGGATCGCCTCGGTGAGCGGTTAAAACACGAACATGTAAAGCAGGATGATGGCGATCAGGGGTACGCCCATGAGCCAGAGAACGATGCCTTTCATTTCAAAACCTCCACGTCATTGCCGTTGAAGAGGTAACGCCGGCTGTCGCAAAACGTTCCCTGCGTGCGATCGAAGCCTGGTCGTGCTGCCGCCGAGCAGGACGCGCTGGTGGCGCTGTGCTGGCTTGAGCCCGCTGCATATTCCAGCTTGGACCGCCGCCGATTTTTAGAGAGATCTGTCCGTCGCCGGTGACATCAGGGCAACAAAAAAGGCCGGGCGAACCCGACCTTCCCATTCGCTGTGCCGCCGCCCGCACATCTGCGTTCGGCAGCGACGCGCGAAAATTACTTGGCCTGCAGGTTGTCTGCAGAAGACTTGCCGGTCTTGCGGTCGCGCGTCAGCTCGTAGCTGATCTGCTGACCTTCGTTGAGGCCGGAAAGGCCTGCGCGCTGAACGGCCGATATGTGAACGAACACGTCCGGGCTGCCGTCGTCAGGCTGAATGAAGCCGAAACCCTTGGTGCTGTTGAACCACTTTACTGTGCCTGTAGCCATGACGATTCCCTTTCAATCGTTCGTAATAGACATTCCCGGAAACAAACCTCCGGATCAGGATAACCGATTTTGAAGAGGGAAGTCCGTCTCTCACGCGCTTAGGGCGCCGACACAAAGTTCGTCAGCAATATCGATTTCCGCCAAATAAGAGCTGAATGTGACGATTGCAAGGCTTTGTTTGTCGATGCCTGGGCGGGCTGTGCGGCTATGCACATATGAGCGCCCAGCGCGGTTTGGCGCCGCCGAATGCTGGCAATGTTTCAAGCATGTCTAAGAGGGAAATGGTGCTGCTAGAGAGATTTGAACTCTCGGCCTCTCCCTTACCAAGGGAGTGCTCTACCCCTGAGCTATAGCAGCATCTCGCGGCCGGTTCGTTGACAAGCCGCATCAAGCGAGGCGGCTATTGCCATAGCTGGACGGGGAGCGCAAGCAGCATTTTGAAGTTTTCGCTGTTGTCCTGTGAGAAAATCCGTTTCGGCTTCCGAACCCCCTGCTTTTGCGCTAATGCATCCACCATGCAAACAGACGACAAGAAAAGCGCTGAGGGCGAAGCTTCGTTGACCGAGCCGGAGAGCGCGCCGGCAAAGCGCCGGCAAAAGGATACGACCGAGCAGGACCTGAGGAAGGCGCGCCTCGCCAAGACGCTGCGCGACAATCTCCAGCGCCGCAAGCAGCAGATGCGCGCGCGCCGGTCCGGCGCCCCCGACGAGGCGATCGGCCTGCCTGCCGCAAAAACGGACGAATCGGAAGATTAGTACGGGCAGGGCGCCGTTCGGCGGTCTTTCGTGGGAGCAGGCGGCCGTGGCTGCCATGCGTTCAAGGCACTTCTAATTTCGCGGCGTCTCCCCTAAAGAGGCGCCTTCAGACACACTTCACTTTTTTGGAAAGGCGGGCCAAGCCCGTTCGAGAGGCCTCATGGATCGCATCAGGATTGTAGGCGGGAATGAACTTCACGGGGTCATCCCGATTTCCGGCGCGAAGAATGCGGCCCTGCCGCTGATGATCGCATCGCTGTTGACCGACGATACGCTGACGCTGGAAAACGTTCCGCATCTGGCCGACGTCGAGCAGTTGATCCGCATCCTCGGAAACCATGGCGTCGATATCTCGGTCAACGGCCGGCGCGAGCGCCAGGGCGAAAGCTACGCCCGCACGGTCCATTTCACCTGCCGCAACATCGTCGACACCACGGCGCCCTACGAGCTGGTGTCGAAGATGCGCGCAAGCTTCTGGGTCATCGGCCCGCTTCTGGCGCGTGAAGGCAAGGCCCGCGTGTCGCTGCCGGGCGGCTGCGCCATCGGCACGCGTCCGGTCGACCTGTTCATTGAGGGCCTGCAGGCGCTCAGCGCCAACATTGAGATCGACAGCGGCTACGTCAATGCGACGGCCCCGGCCGGCGGCCTGATCGGCGCGCGTTATACCTTCCCGAAAGTTTCCGTCGGCGCCACCCACGTGCTGATGATGGCAGCGACACTTGCCAACGGCACCACTGTGCTTGGCAACGCCGCGCGCGAGCCTGAGGTTGTCGACCTTGCCAACTGCCTGAACGCCATGGGCGCAAAGATCACGGGCCAGGGCACCGCGACGATCACCATTGAGGGCGTGCGCTCGCTGTCGGGCGCCCGTCACCGCGTCCTGCCTGACCGCATCGAGACTGGCACCTACGCCATGGCCGTTGCCATGACCGGCGGCGACGTCATCCTCGAAGACACCGACATGGCGCTGCTCGACACCGCGCTGGAAGCGATCCGCCGCGCCGGCGCCGAGATCACCGAGACCAACAGCGGCATCCGCGTCGTGCGCAACGGTGCCGGCATCAAGCCGGTCGATATCGTCACCGATCCCTTCCCGGGCTTCCCGACCGACCTGCAGGCGCAGTTCATGGGCCTGATGACCATGGCGAAGGGCACGTCGCATATCACCGAGACGATCTTCGAAAACCGCTTCATGCACGTGCAGGAGCTTGCCCGCCTTGGCGCCAAGATCTCGCTGTCGGGCCAGACCGCCAAGATCGAGGGCGTCAGCCGGCTGAAGGGCGCGCCCGTGATGGCAACCGACCTTCGTGCCTCCGTCTCGCTTGTCATCGCCGGCCTTGCGGCGGAAGGCGAAACCATGGTGTCGCGCGTCTACCATCTCGACCGCGGCTTCGAGCGGTTGGAAGAAAAGCTCACCCGTTGCGGCGCCCATGTCGAGCGCGTCAGCGACTGATTTTACCCGTCGCGCCTGATGCCGTTGCGGTTTCAGGCGCGACGTCCTATGTCCATTTCAATTGTGGCACGCAAAATGTGCGACGAAAGCGAAAGGAATGGATGGCATGGATGGTCTGAAGCTGCTGGCGCTCGATGAAGAGGATCTGGCCGTCGTCTCCGCCCACGTCCAGGATGCCGTGTTCAAGGTTTCCGGGCTGGAATACGATGCGCGCCGCAAGCAGTTTTCGCTCAGCGTCAACCGGTTCGTCTGGGAGATGGCCGATGGCAAGCGCCGTTCCTTCGAGCGTCGACGGGCCGTGCTCCTGTTCAAGCGGGTGGGTGCGGTGCGTTCGCTCGGTTTTGATCGTGGCAATGGCGAGGCCGTGCTCGACCTGCTGGCAGTAACATTCAAGGTCGCCGGCGAGGGGCCGGAAGGCACAGTCGAACTCGTTCTTGCCGGCGACGCGTCCATTGCCCTTGATGTGGAATGCATCGAGGTGCAGCTTGCAGATACCGGCGGGGCATGGGAAACCGCTTTCAAGCCCCGGCATCCCGAAGGCGTTTGAGCTCCGCGACACAGGCATACGACAAGGACATTTTGCGTTGGCAATCAGGCTGAACTATCTCGACGGTAACTTCGAACAGCAGTTCGCGGCGTTTCTGACCACCAAGCGTGAAGTTTCCGAGGACGTCAATGCGGCGGTCAAGGCCATCATCGACGATGTGCGCCTGCGCGGCGATGCGGCGGTGGCGGAATATTCCGCCCGCTTCGACGGTATCGACTTCGCGACGACGCCTATGCGCGTCAGTGCCGAGGAAATCGACGCGGCAATCCAGGCCGTAGAGCCGGAAGTGCTGGGCGCCCTCAAGGTCGCCGCCGTTCGCATTGAGTCGCATCACGCCCGCCAGCGGCCGAAGGACGATATCTACGAGGACACGATGGGCGTCGGCCTCGGCTCACGCTGGACGGCGGTCGATGCCGTCGGGCTCTACGTGCCCGGTGGCACGGCGAGCTATCCAAGCTCGGTGTTGATGAACGCGCTGCCGGCCAAGGTCGCCGGTGTCGAGCGCATCGTCATGGTTGTGCCGGCCAATGGCGGCAAGATCAACCCGGCTGTGCTGGCGGCAGCGCGTCTTGCCGGCGTCGAGGAAATCTACCGCATCGGCGGTGCGCAGGCCGTGGCAGCCCTTGCCTATGGCACCGCCACCATCGCGCCGGTCGCAAAGGTCGTCGGCCCGGGCAATGCCTACGTGGCTGCCGCCAAGCGCCAGGTCTTCGGCACTGTCGGTATCGACATGATCGCCGGCCCGTCGGAAGTGCTCGTCATCGCCGAGCGCGACAACGATCCGGACTGGATCGCCGCCGATCTTCTGGCGCAGGCCGAGCACGATGTCGGCGCCCAGTCGATCCTGATCACCGATGATGCCGCCTTCGGCGAGGCCGTCGAGGCGGCGGTCGAACGGCAGCTGAAGACGCTGCCGCGTGCTGAGACGGCTTCTGCGAGCTGGCGCGATTTCGGAGCGATCATCCTGGTACCGGATCTGGAAAGGGCGATACCGCTTGCAAACCGCATTGCCGCCGAACATCTGGAGCTGGCGCTTGCCGATCCCGAGCCGATGGTCGCGAAGATCCGCAATGCCGGCGCCATCTTTGTCGGACGCCACACGCCCGAAGTCATCGGCGATTATGTCGGCGGCTCGAACCACGTGCTGCCGACCGCCCGCTCGGCGCGGTTCTCCTCCGGCCTCGGTGTTCTCGATTACATGAAGCGCACATCGATCCTGCGGCTCGATGCGGAGCAGCTGCGCATCCTCGGGCCGGCGGCAATCGCTTTGGCGCGCTCCGAAGGGCTTGAGGCCCATGCGCGCTCGGTCGCGATCCGCCTCAATCTCGGGGATGCGGGATGAAGGCAGACCGCAATCAGCGCCTCTGCGATGTCGTACTGGACGAGACGATCGGCCGTTCGACGCCCGACGTGGAGCATGAGCGCGCGGTTGCGATCTTCGATCTTCTCGAAGAAAACCTGTTCGAGCCGGTCGGCCATCCGGGCGGCCCCTACAAACTCAACCTCTCCTTGATGGACGCAAAACTGGTCTTTGCGATCTCGACCGAGAAGGGATCCGACGTCGCCACCCATATTCTCTCGCTGACACCGTTTCGCCGGATCGTGAAAGACTATTTCCTTATCTGCGAAAGCTACTACGAGGCGATCCGTTCGGCGACGCCGAGCCAGATCGAAGCGATCGACATGGGGCGTCGCGGCATCCACAACGAGGGTTCGCAGACGCTGATGGATCGCCTGTCAGGCAAGATCCGGCTCGACTTCGACACCGCCCGCCGCCTGTTCACGCTCGTCTGCGTGCTCTACTGGCGCGGATGACGGCGGAGACCGGAATGACGGGAACCGCGACGCGCCAGCCGAAAACGCCACGCTCCGTTCTCTTCATGTGCGGCATGAACGCGATCCGCTCGCCGATGGCGGAGGCTCTCGCCAAGGCTGCGCTGCCCCCAGGTACGTATGTTGCCTCGGCCGGCGTGCGCCACGGCGAGCGCGATCCCTTCGTCGACGTGGTGCTGGACGAGGTCGGGCTGTCCATCGGGCGGCATCAGCCGCGCACGCTCGACGAGCTCGAGGACGATTATTTCGACCTCATCGTCACGCTGGCGCCGGAGGCTCATCACCTGGCGCTGGACCTGACGCGCTCCATGGCCGTCGACGTGGTCTATTGGCCGACGCCGGACCCGACGGTTGCCACCGGCACGCGCGAGCAGATCGTCGATGCCTATCGCGCCGTTCGCGATCACCTGGCCACGCTGATTAATCGCCGTCTGGTAGTGGCGCCCGCGGACGAAAAGGCTTAAGGCAGTACAAAAGCTGAAAAGCCGGCGCAAAGCGGTTCACAAATCCTCGTCGATTGTGTAGTTTCCGGCGAATTTTTCGGGATGCGTGTCGTATCCCCGAACAAACACAGAAAGACAGTCCTACATGGCGAAAGAAGAAGTCCTCGAGTTCCCGGGCGTGGTCACGGAATTGCTTCCCAATGCGACCTTCCGCGTGAAGCTCGAAAATGAACATGAAATTATTGCCCACACCGCAGGCCGCATGCGCAAGAACCGCATCCGCGTTCTGGCAGGCGACAAGGTGCTCGTCGAAATGACGCCCTATGACCTGACCAAGGGTCGCATCACCTACCGCTTCAAGTAAACCGCCAGACCGGTGGCTTCATCATATCTCTGGGGTGACGGCGCGTTCCGATGACAACGGCTCAAAAACTGATATTGGCGTCCGGTTCGCCGCGTCGCGTCGAGCTTTTGGCCCAGGCAGGCATCGAGCCTGCGCGCCTGATGCCGATGGATCTCGACGAGACGCCGAAGCGTTCCGAGCATCCGCGCTCGCTGGCGCGTCGTCTTTCGGCCGAGAAGGCGAAGGCGGCGCTGGCCGCGATCAAGGGTGAGGCCGGTTGGGATGGCAGCTATATCCTGGCGGCCGACACGGTCGTCTGCGTCGGCAGGCGCGTCCTGCCGAAGCCCGAGCTCGTCAGCGAAGCGTCGAGCGCCCTGCATTTGCTGTCTGGCCGCAGCCACCGGGTCTATACGGGTGTCTGCCTGATCACGCCTGACAAGACGCTGCGCCAGAAGGTGGTCGACACCAAGGTCCGCTTCAAGCGTCTTTCCGGTTTCGACATCGAGAGCTATCTTGCTTCCGGCCAGTGGCGCGGCAAGGCAGGGGCCTACGGCATCCAGGGCATCGCCGGCAGCTTCGTCGTCAAGCTCGTCGGCTCCTACAGCAATGTCGTCGGCCTGCCGCTCTATGAGACCGTCGGCCTTTTGGTCGGTGAAGGCTACGACGTTCACAATCGTTGGCTGGAAGGCTGAAGGCAGTGACGGACGAAGACAAGAAAAGCGGCTCGAACGTCGCACCCTTGCGCGCACCGCGTCCTTGCCCCGAATGCGCTCGCCCCTCGCACCGCGAGCACTATCCCTTCTGCTCGGATCGCTGCCGCAATGTCGACCTCAACCGCTGGCTCTCGGGCTCCTACGCCATTCCTGTGGCAGACGACGAGTCGAAAGCCGACGACGACGATCGCTGACCGCGATCTGCCTGAATATCCTCAGTTTTTCGGCTTTTTCCACACTCTTTGAAATAACTGCCAAAAAACTTTCATTTGGTGCTGGACACCGCCGAACATCATGTTATAACCCCGCTCGCTTCCGGGGCACAAACAACGCCCCGAGGGTTCCGAAAGGAACCGCTGCCCGCAACGGCAGGATGCCCGGATAGCTCAGTTGGTAGAGCAGCGGATTGAAAATCCGCGTGTCGGTGGTTCAAATCCGCCTCCGGGCACCATTCATCTTTCAAAGACGAATGGTTTTTGCAAAGCTGTTTTGTTTCCCCTTTTATGGAAATAGGCTCCTACGCTGTAACGCGAGCCCCGCCAATGCTCTTCCATTCAAGGGTCATCGTGCTGTTGGTCTGCACTGAGAACTGGTCCGGCCCCACCAGATATTTCCATCGAGAATTGCACGCCAATAAGGTGTCGACTTCGTGCGCCGGTTGACAAGTCGAACTCCTCTGCTCCATGAAACGACAGCGGATGAGGCCAGACCAAGACTTCTTGGAAGTGATGAAAATGAAAGCTGTGATTCTGGCCGGAGGGCTGGGAACCCGTATTTCCGAAGAGACGCATCTGAGGCCCAAGCCGATGATCGAGATCGGCGGTCGGCCGATCCTCTGGCATATCATGAAACTGTATTCCGCCCATGGCGTGAACGAGTTCGTCATTTGCTGCGGCTACAAGGGCTATGTCATCAAGGAGTATTTCGCCAACTACTTCCTGCACATGTCCGATGTCACCTTCGACATGGCCTTGAACGAGATGCAGGTCCATCGTCGCAGCGCCGAGCCGTGGAAAGTCACACTGATCGACACCGGCGAAACGACGATGACCGGCGGTCGCCTGAAGCGCGTCGGTGATTATTTGCGCGACGAGGACAGCTTCTGCTTCACCTATGGAGACGGGCTGAGCGACGTCAATATTACCGAGCTCATCAAGTTTCATCGCGGGCACGGCAAGCTTTCCACAGTCACGGCCGTGCACCCACCGGGCCGCTATGGCGCTCTGGAACGTAGCGGTAACCAGGTCACCGGTTTCGTCGAGAAGCCACGCGGCGATGGCGGCTTGATCAACGGTGGCTTCTTTGTCCTGTCGCCAAAGTGCATTGATCTGATCCAGGGTGACAGCACGCCTTGGGAATCGGACCCCATGACGACACTGGCCGCCAAGGGCGAGATCATGGCCTATGAACATGACGGCTTCTGGCAGCCGATGGATACGTTGCGCGAGAAGAATATGCTCGAAGACCTGTGGGCATCGGGAAAGGCACCATGGAAGATCTGGCAGTGATGGGCGGCGCCAGACCAAACAGAAGTTTCTGGACGGGAAAATCCGTTCTTTTGACAGGGCACACCGGTTTCAAAGGCGCCTGGTTGGCGATCTGGCTGAGGCAGCTGGGCGCCACGGTCACCGGTGTTTCTCTCGCTCCCGAGACACGGCCAAACCTCTTTACGCTGGCACGCACCGACGCGGAAAGCCATATCCTCGATATTCGTGACGGCGTCAGGCTTGCAGAAACCGTGCAAGCCGCTCAGCCCGAGATCGTCCTGCATCTCGCCGCGCAGGCGCTGGTGCGGCCGAGTTATCAAGATCCGCTCGGCACGTTCGCCACGAATGTCCTGGGCACTGCCAACCTTCTCGACGCGGTACGTTCGACACCTTCCACCCGTGTTGTCTTGGCGGTCACCACCGACAAGGTCTACCGCAATCTCGAACACGCCTTTCCCTACCGGGAAACGGATCATCTCGGCGGCCACGATCCTTACAGCGCCAGCAAGGCCGCCGCCGAAATCGTCATTGCGAGCTATCGGGATTCGTTTCTTCGCGAGCGAGGCGTGGCTGTTGCCACTGCACGCGCCGGCAATGTCATCGGCGGCGGCGACTGGTCGACCGACCGGCTGCTGCCGGACGCTGTGCGGGCGTGGCAATCTGGCGATGTTCTGCATGTGCGACGGCCGGAAGCGCGACGCCCTTGGCAGCATGTCCTTGAACCGCTTTGCGCCTATCTCGTCTTGGCCGAACGGCTGTGGAGTGATCCATCTTTGTCCGACGCCTTCAATTTCGGACCCGTCAGCAACGATGCCGCTTCCGTAAGGCAGGTGATCGACATTGCCCGCGCGTCCTATGGCCGCGGCGAAGTCGAATATGGCGACGGAACCGAGGGGCCGCACGAGGCAGGCTGGCTTGCCCTCGAAACGGCGAAAGCGCGGCATATGCTCGGGATAGAACCACGATGGTCGCTGGCCGAGGCCGTTGACCGGACGATGAAATGGTATCGCGCTCAGGACGACAATGCTGACGTGCGGACTCTCTGCGAAGCTGAAATCCGCGATTACGAGGCCCAGCCTTGAGCCGGTTCACCGTTATCGACCTGCCGCTGGCTGGTCTCAAACTGGTCGAACGCCAGAACCTTGGCGATTCGCGCGGCTTCTTCAGCCGCATGTTCTGTGCAGACGAACTTGGCGCTGCTGGATGGTTGAAGCCGGTTGCCCAGATCAACCTTACAATGACGGCGAAAAAAGGTGCCGTTCGCGGAATGCATTTCCAGCATCCACCACATGCAGAGATGAAGCTGGTCAGCTGCGTCCGCGGCGCTGTTCTCGATGTCGCCGTCGATCTGCGGGCGGGTTCTGCTACATTCCTCAAATGGCATGCGCAGGAGCTTTCTGCAGAAAATCGCCGTGCGCTGTTGATCCCGGAAGGTTTCGCGCACGGTTTCCAGGCGCTGACCAGCGACTGCGAGCTGATCTATCTGCACTCCAAGCCATACATCGCCGGTTCCGAAGGTGCGCTGCATGCGAAGGACCCGGCTCTTGATATTGCATGGCCGCTCGAGATCACCGAAATGTCCGAGCGCGACCAAAAACACCCCTATCTGACAGATCAATTTGCGGGACTGACGCCATGAATTGCCGCCACTGCGGTTCCACACTTCGGTGCGATTTCCTGGACCTCGGCTTCGCGCCCCCGTCCAATGCCTACCTGACTGTCGAGGATCTCGCCAAGCCGGAAACCTATTTCCCTTTGCGGCTCAAGGTCTGCGAAGAGTGCTGGCTAGTGCAGACAGAGGATTATGCCGCTGCCGATGCGCTGTTCAGCGCCGAATACGCTTACTTCTCCAGCGCCTCGAGCAGTTGGCTCGCGCATGCCAAGCATTATACCGAGATGATGACCACACGGCTCGGTCTGGGCTCGAGCAGCATGGTCGTCGAGATTGCCTCCAATGACGGCTATCTCCTCAAGAATTTCGTCGCCGCCGGAATCCCATGCCTGGGCGTGGAGCCAACGGACAGCACTGCCGATGCCGCGGAAAAACTCGGCGTGCCGGTCTTGCGTGCGTTTTTCGGCGAGGCGATCGGCTCCGCACTGGCGGCAGAGGGCAAAAGCGCGGATCTCATTCTCGGCAACAATGTCTATGCTCATGTGCCTGACATCAACGACTTCACCCGTGGCTTGAAGGCTGCGCTGAAAGCCGGCGGTACCGTGACGCTCGAATTCCCGCACTTGATGCGGATCATCGAACACAATCAGTTCGACACGGTCTATCACGAGCATTTCTCCTATCTGTCGCTCTTTACGGTGGCAAAGATCTTCGACAGCGTCGGCCTGAGGGTCTTTGACGTGGAAGAGCTGCCAACCCACGGCGGAAGTCTGCGTATCTACGGCTGCCATGCCGACGACAAGCGCCAGGCAACCGATGCGGTCGCTGCACTGCTGAGCGAAGAGGAAACGCAAGGACTGCGGACCACCGCGCCCTATTCCGCATTCCAGCGGCAGGCCGAGCAGGTCAAGAACGATGTGCTGGCTTTCTTGCTGCAGGCCAAACGCGACGGCAAGACGATCGCCGCCTATGGCGCCGCCGCCAAGGGCAACACGCTGCTGAACTTTGCCGGTGTCAAACCCGATCTGTTGCCTTTCGTCTGCGATGCAGCAGCGGCGAAGCAGAACAAATTTATGCCCGGTAGCCATATCCCGATCCTGCATCCGGACGAAATCATCAAGAACCGCCCGGATTATGTGATGATCCTGCCCTGGAACATCGCGGCGGAAGTCCGCCAGCAGCTTGCATCGCTCGCCGGACAGGGCACGAAATTCGTCACCGCCGTGCCCAGGTTGCAGATCACATGACGAACCGCGTTCTTCTGACCGGGGGTACGGGTTTTGTCGGTCGGCAGGTGCTGCGCGCCCTGACCGAAGCGGGCGCTTCCGTGCGGCTGGTCATTCGCGAGGGATCATCCGAAAGCCGGCTTGGGGATCTTTCCGCTGTGGAAGAGGTCGTTACGACACCGGATCTGTTTCGCCAGTCGGTCGAATGGTGGGCGAAGGCGTTCGAAGGCATCGATACCGTCATACATGTTGCCTGGTATGCGGAACCCGGCAAGTATCTCCATTCGGCAGAAAACATCGTCTGTCTCGAAGGCACGCTGCGGATGGCGCAGGCGGCGGCGCTGGCGGGCGTCAGGCGGTTTGTCGGTGTTGGCACCTGTTTCGAATACGACCTGTCGGCCGGTATGCTGTCGACGGACACTCCGCTTCGTCCGATCAGCCCCTATGCAGGTGCGAAGGCCGCGGTTTTCATGGCGCTGTCGCAATGGCTGCCGCTACACGGTATTGCTTTTGCCTGGTGCCGGCTGTTCTATCTGTTTGGCGAGGGTGAAGACGAGCGGCGACTGTTTCCCTATCTGCGGGCGCAGCTTTCCGCCGGCAATCCGGTCGAGCTGACCAGCGGCAACCAGATCCGCGATTTCATGGACGTCCGCGATGCGGGAAAACAGATTGCAGATATCGGGCTCGGGGACAAAACCGGGCCGGTGAACATCTGCTCGGGCACACCGGTCACGGTGCGGCAGATAGCCGAGCGGGTGGCCGACGAATATAACCGCCGCGATCTTCTGCGATTCGGCGCGCGCCCCGACAATCTGGTAGATCCTCCATGCGTCGTGGGATTAACTGGGTGATGAGATGACGACCAAAGACAAAGCGCTGCTTTATGAGCAGTCACAATTGCCGACATTCCAGAACCGAGTCTATTCGACGGCGGCGGAAGCGCAAAGCTGCGCCAAGGGCGATATCCGGCTGGTGCAGGATCTGAAAACCGGGCTCATCGACAATGATGCGTTCGACCCGAAGCTCATGGACTATGACGGCAACTACAACAACGAGCAGGGCGTCAGCCAGCATTTCCACCAGCATCTGGAAATGGTCTCCGGCATCGTCGAGCGCACGATGGGTCGTCAGAACCTCGTCGAGGTCGGTTGCGGCAAAGGCCTATTCCTTGAAATGCTGCTCGAAAAGGGTTTCGACCTAACCGGTTTCGACCCGACCTACGAGGGCGACAATCCGCGCGTCAAACGACACTATTTCGAGGCGGGCGTCGATGTGCAGGGCGAGGACCTGATCCTTCGCCATGTGCTGGAGCATATCCAGAACCCTTACGATTTCCTCGTCGAACTCTGCAAGGCGAACGGCGGCAAGGGGCGCATTTATCTTGAAGTGCCCTGCTTCGACTGGATCATGGAGCACCGCGCCTGGTTCGATATCTTCTACGAGCACGTCAACTATTTCCGCCTCTCCGATTTCCACCGGATCTTCGGCACGGTCATCGAAAGCGGCCGCATTTTTGGCGGCCAGTATCTCTACGTGGTGGCGGAGCTCGACTCGCTGCGCCCGCCGGTGTGCGAAGAAGCCGATCGGGTGCGTTTCCCCGCCGACTTCACCCGCACGCTTGGTGACACGATCGCGCCCGGCGGCAGCTCGGCGATCTGGGGCGGCGCGTCGAAGGGCGTGACCTTCTCGCTGCTCAAGTCCCGTCAGGGACAGCCGGTCGATATGGTCATCGACATCAATCCGGCCAAGCAAGGCAAGTTTCTGCCGGCGACGGGCCTCATGGTGCATTCACCGGAAGACGCGCTGGCGAAACTTCCACATGGATCGATCATCTACGTCATGAACTCCAATTATCTCGAGGAAATTCGAATGCTGTCTCATAACGCCTATACCTATGTGGGGATCGACAATGAGTGACTTCGCCAAGGAGGTTGAAGCCCGAGTGGCAGCCGTGCCGGCAAACAAAGACCTGAACGACAGCGCCGCCCAGTTCATGCGCACGTCGATCGCCTCACAGTATTCCTACAACTATTTCTGGCTAGGACGGCCGATCATCCAGTATCCGCAGGATATGGTCGCCATGCAGGAACTGATCTGGGCCGTGAAACCGGACCTGATTATCGAAACCGGCATTGCCCATGGCGGCTCGCTGATCCTAAACGCCTCGATGCTGGCCTTGCTGGAACTGTCGGAGGCCGCCGAGAAGGGCGAAATGGTTGATCCGGCGAAGCCGAAGCGCAAGGTTCTTGGCATCGACATTGATATCCGCGCCCACAACAAGGCCGCGATCGAGGCCCACCCGATGGCGTCGCGGATAGAGATGATCCAGGGCTCGAGCACAGCGCCGGAGATCGTGGAGCAGGTTCGCAAGGTGGCGGCGGATTACTCGCGCGTTCTTGTCAGCCTCGACAGCAACCATACGCATGCACATGTTCTCGAAGAGCTCAATCTCTATGCACCCCTGACCAGCGTCGGCAGCTATTGCGTTGTGTTCGACACCGTGGTCGAGGATCTGCCAAAGGAACTGTCGGGCGACCGCCCATGGGGCCCTGGCGACAGTCCGAAATCGGCCGTAGCCGAGTATCTGAAGGTGCATCCGGAGTTCGAAGTCGATCAGTCGATCGACAACAAACTTCTGATCACGGTCGCCCCTGGTGGATACCTGAAGCGTCTTAGCTAGCTTGAGCGGGACAGTGGTGAAGCGGGACCGGTTTGCCGACCTGTCCCACTTGCCCGGATGCAGCCTATCGAAGATCTCCAATAGATCTGCGTTACACTGAGACGCGATCTATTGCTTCAGCAAGCCATCGGCGCATCCGCCGGCTTGCGCTCGATGGAGCTTTTCAGCCAAGGCAGTCGACGAGCGCCAGTCCTGAGTTGGCATTGACAGGCCCCTTTCCAGCTCATTTGGAGCTGGGTGTTTCAGGCCAGCGATCTACCGAGCAGTCGAGCGCCAAGTCGGCGAAGCTTGCGCCCATATTTCATACGTCCCAGCGCAATCGGATAGAGCAGCAGGTAGCCGATCCGAAACGATGCCGGACCGAGTGATAGGAATTGGCGCAACATGGTGCGCTCGAAGATGGATGCCCGTTTCTCCTTCACCGCACCGGGCAGACGCGGAGGTGCAGCCCTTTTGAACAGGCGACTGTGGCCGCCGCAAACGATTGGGAGACGGCCGAGGCACTCGGTCATCATCATCACATCGCCAGGTGCGCCGTAGGTTGAGAAAACTCTGAGGCTCTCCTCAGTAATCGCGTCCGTCGGGAAGATGCCGTAGATGACATTCGCCTTTCCAAGGTTCGCGGGCTCGATAGCATATGCCAGTTGTCGCGACCACGCCGGCCCCACATACTGCAGCTCCCGCCCATTGGCCTGATGCGTCATGTTCTGACCGTCGTAAGTCACCATTTGCAGCTGGCCGAAAACAATAGCGCGCTGGTCTTTTGCGACAGGCACCAGAACAGACAGCCAATCCGGATCGATCCAGTCATCATGAGCTGCCCACTTGAACAATGGTGCGGTTGCCTGCGCGTGTACAAAGCGGAAGTTATTGACGGCGCCAATGTTCTTCGTCTGCCTGAAGTATTTTATCCTGCTGTCGCAGTTCGCAAACTCCCGGCAAATCTCTTCTGTTTCATCGGTGGATGCGTTGTCGGAGATGATGATCTCAAAATCAGCAAAGCTCTGCTTTAATATCGAGTCGATGGCCAGTCGGAGGTGATGTCCTCCATTATAAACAGCCAAGCCGATACTAATTTCGGGCATTCTAACCTCCACACCACGCACGCGTGCGTTCCTCGCGCTCTTATGGCAGAGATGACTTTCCCTTTAAAGAAGCATTTGGAAATCCGTAGAGGAACGAGATCGAACCTAGCGTTCGGGTTTAAAGCGAAGCTGAGGGTTTTCTGGTCATCTCCGACCGCCGGTTCGAACATCGTCTTGGAGGATGGCCAAGTTCTTTCTTCTTACCCGCCGTGGGCGGCGTATCACCAAGCGTCGGGGAGATCTTGTTAACCAATTGTTAACCATGTCGGCTCAACCTCGTTCATTGATAGCAGATTGTGCACGGATCCGATGGGATCATGCCAGTCGGACGTTTCAAGCCTGGGTCGTTTCAGGCATGCCGCGCCCCAAAAGCAGACGCATTCGTTCATTCCTGAGGGAGTAGAGGCAAGGATGTACGAAATGGCAGATCACATGATGAAAATGCTGATGAGCATCATGGCAGCGCTGTCGCTCGGTTCGCTGCTGTTTCTGATGGCTGTTCTGTAAAGCGCGTCGCGATCATAAGGGCCCGCGCTTCAAGCTTTCGTTCCTTCGCGGTACCGCTATCGCGAAAACGCTGAACATTTTTGCACGAAACGACATGCTGCTGCGAGAAGGCAGGTTCTGCCTTCATGTCTGCGCCTCATGCAGCGCTGCGTCTCTTCAAAAGCCCTTAGTCTGCGATCGCAGCTTGAAAGGTTGAATATTCCGCCTTTTAACCAGATGCGATCCACAGGCCGTACCTGGCGCCAGGCCCGTCAGGGATAGAGATAAAACTCGTCCCAGCTGTCGCGAGGCACGAGTTCGCCGATCTTGTATTCGAAGGACAGGATATCCAGGTGCTCGGCGTCGGTCAGGCACTTGAACTTCAGCTTGTACCATTCGCCCTTGCTGCGGAACACCGCGCCCGGCGCCTTCATCTTGTCTTCTTTCATGACCGGTTCGGCGAAGGTGTAGGCGATCACCTTGTCCGGCTTGAAGGTCGACTTGTCGGCGTTGATGCGCTCCATCGCCTCGGTGTCGCAGCGCTGCTCCAGCCGGGTCTGCGGGTCGAGCTTTTCGAACTGGCGCACAAGGGACTGATCCATCGCCAAGGCCGGGGAAAATGTGGCGGCGAAGATGAGCGGGTACGCGACTGTCTTCATGCTGGACGGTTTCCTGATTGTGCAAGGGGCGGCCGCGGCAAATCACCGCCGTGGCGCAACGTCGGTTTCAGGTAAGCTTTGTGGCCATACCAAGGCACGGACCACGTTTCCGAAAGGTGGATCACGTTTCGGAAACATCGATCCATTCGGCGCCGGTCAATTCGACGATGCGCTGCGGATTGATATGGACGGCCGCATTGGTGGCGCCGGCGGCTGGAACGACGATGTCGTAGGCCTTGAGCGACAGGTCGCAATAGATGCTGTGGGGCTTGGCAAGGCCGAAGGGGCAGACGCCGCCGACCGGATGCCCGGTCTCCGCCTCGACTTCGTCGAAGCCGAGCATGCGGGCCTTGGTGCCGAAGCGGGCCTTGTATTTCTTGTTGTCGAGCCGCGCATCGCCGCGGGTCACGATCAGGATCACGTCGTCGCCGACGCGAAGTGCGAGCGTCTTGGCGATCTGGGCGGGTTCGACGCCGTGTCCTTCGGCGGCCAGCGCCACGGTGGCCGTGCTCTGTTCGAGTTCGATGACGTCGATATCCGGCGCGCGCTCGGAGAAGAACTGTTTGACGGAGGTAAGGCTCATGATGGGACTTCAGGCTCTGGCAATGGTTTGGGGATGGCAAAAGAGCGGACGAACGCCTTCAGGCCGCGGCAGCGCTGCCGACGGCGAGGCTGTCTCAATCGTCGTTGGAGGCGTCAAGGTTTTCGGGGCGCGTGCCTTCCTGCTGTGTCGGCAGGTAGCCATGGGTGGTGAACCAGTTTTCGAGGATCGCCGCGATTGCCTGCTCGCGCGTCAGCTTGCCGGGATGATCGGCCATGAACGCCTTCAGCGCCGTCTCGATGTTGTCGGTGTGGAGCTCGCTCATGATGTCTTCCTTCCGTTGGTCTCGGCACGGCCCGCCGGGTGGCGAGCCGTCCGACTTGGATGCGTGGCGCTATGTCGTCACGCCTGTTTGACGATGCGGATCAGCACCAGGAGGATGACCGCGCCGATCGTCGCGTGCAGGATCGCGGAAAGCACGCCCGTTCCAAGGCTGATGCCGATGGCGGGAAAGAGGAAGCCGGCGATGAAGGCGCCGATGATGCCTACGACCATGTTGCCGATCAGGCCGAAGCCGAATCCCTTGACGATCAGGCCGGCAAGCCAGCCGGCGATCGCACCGACAATCAGGAATACGAGAATGCTTTCGATACCCATGAATGGTTCCCTTTGCGTTGGACCTCCTGCATGTTTCGTCTAGCCGGTTTGCGGATAAAACATGCAGCATTCAAAGTGCTACAGCGACCTTTGTGCGGCCGCAGGACGCGCGGTGCTGTAGAGGGAAAGATAGACCAGGATTTCAAATCAGATAGGGGGCAATTTCATCGCGCGGCGATTTTTTGGATGAATACGGAGATTTGTTTCAGGCAATCCAATGCCACGCGTCGAAATGGGCGCTCAATGGATGCCGTCACACGCGCCGTATGACGCTTGTCTGTGGTCGATGCCGATGCATGGAAGCGCGGATATAACGAAAACATGCAGAGCAGCGGTCGTTGCTCTGCATGTTGCTTTTGAGATGCGGCCGAGAGCGTATCAGACGATGCCGCCGCCACCGCCGGCGACGGCCGGTCGCTCACCGGCCACCCTGGCGCGGTAGCCGCTCGCCCGATAGGTCGCAACCGGTGCTATCGCCCCACCGCCTTCGAGGCGTGCCATCGCGAGGATTGGTTCGACGTCGGTGCGAAACGCTGCCTTCAGCGTTTCCGTTGCCATCAGCGCGTCGTTGTCCTGCTGGAAACCGTCGAGTGCCGCGCGGTCGACGAGGAGCGCCTGCGCATAGGCGCGGCAGACCTCCATCGCGCTGGTCATCAGGCTTTCGATCGGATCGGTGACATTGTGGCTCTGGTCGAGCATGTGAGCCGGCTCAAACCCTTCCGCGCCAAGCGCCTCCGCATCGGCGAGTTCGTTGAAGACGAGAAACAGGCGATAGGGGTCGATTGAGCCGGTATCGAGGTCGTCGTCACCATATTTCGAATCGTTGAAGTGGAAGCCGCCGAGTTTCTTGAACTGGATCAGCCGGGCGACGATCATCTCGATATTGACGTTGGGTGCGTGGTGGCCGAGGTCGACAAGGCAAAATGCCTTGGGGCCGAGTTCCTGGGCAATCAGGTAGTTGGTGCCCCAGTCCTGGACGACAGTCGAATAGAAGGCCGGCTCGAACATCTTGTGTTCGGTAAAGACGCGCCAGTCCTCGGGAAGTGCGGCGTACACTGATTTCATCGCATCGAGGTAACGCTCGAACGACTTGGTGAAGTTGCTCTGACCGGGAAAGTTGGAGCCGTCGCCGACCCAGACGGTCAGTGCCTTCGAGCCGAGCTGCCGGCCGATGTCGATGCATTCGAGATTGTGCGCGACTGCCTGGGCGCGCGTGGCCGCGTCGCTGTGCGACAGCGAACCGTACTTGTAGGAATGCGCCTGTCCGGGTGCGTCCGAAAAAGTGTTGGAGTTCATCGCGTCGAAGCCGAGGCCGAGGGCGGCGCCCTTCTGCTTCAGTTCGGAGATGTCGCTGACCTTGTCCCAAGGGATGTGCAGCGAGACGTTGGGCGTTGCCCGGGTCAACTGCTGGATGACGGCGCAATCTTCGAGCTTGTCGAAAATGTTGCGCGGCTCGCCCTTGCCGGGAAAGCGGGCGAAACGTGTGCCGCCGGTGCCCACGCCCCAGGAAGGCACGGCGACGCCATAGGCTGCGACCTTGCGCTTGATGGCGTCTATGTCGACGCCGCGGCGGGCCAGTCTTTCGCCAAGGCTGGCATAATCCTCGCGAAGAGCCGCCTCGCGCCGTTGGTTTTCCGCTTCGACGACGGTCTTGCCGATCATGGTATTCATCAAAATCTCCGGCTCAGCGGGTGAACGACTGGGCGTTGCCCGCGTCGACGTTGACGATGTTGCCGGTCGATTTCGCCGACATGTCGGAGGCGAGGAAGTAGATCGCATCGGCGATATCCTCCGGGAACACGCTGAGCTTCAGCATCGAGCGTTCGCGGTAGTGCGCCTCAAGGTCGTCGACATCCATCTTGTAGGCGGCGGCGCGCTGCTCCTTCCACTCGCCGGTCCAGATTTTAGAGCCGCGCAACACGGCGTCCGGGTTGACGACGTTGACGCGGATCTGGGCAGACGCGCCTTCGAGCGCCAGGCAGCGAGCGAGATGGATTTCGGCCGCCTTGGCCGTGCAATAGGCCGATGCGCCGGGCGAGGCGGCAAGGCCGTTCTTCGAGGCGACGAAGACGACGTTGCCGCCCGCCTTCTGGTTGCGGAAGACGCGGAAGGCTTCACGCGAAACGAGGAAATAGCCCGTCGCGAGAATGTCCATGTTCTTGGTCCAGAGCGCCAGCGTCGTGTCCTCGATGGTGGCGGAGGAGGCAAGGCCGGCGTTGGAGACCAGGATGTCGAGGCCGCCGAAGGCAAGCAACGTGTCGCCGAAGCCGGCTTCGACGGCCGCTTCGCTGGTCACGTTCATGCTGATTGAACGCACGAAATCCTTGCCATGGCGGCCCGCAAGCTCGCTTTCGGCAGCAGCCAGCGCCGTCTCGTCGATGTCCGCGATGACGACGCATGCACCTTCCTGCATCAGTCGGTGGGCCGTCGCCTTGCCGATGCCGCCGGCGCCGCCGGTGACCAGCGCGATGCGGCCTGCGAGGCTCTTCGGCTTCGGCATGCGCTGGAGCTTGGCCTCCTCGAGCAGCCAGTACTCGATGTCAAAGGCCTCCTGCTCCGGCAGGCCGACATAGGTCGAAACCCCGGAGGCGCCGCGCATGACATTGATGGCGTTGACGTAGAACTCGCCGGAGATGCGGGCCGTCGCCTTGTCCTTGGCAAAGGTGATCATGCCGACACCGGGCACGAGATAGACGACCGCGTTCGGATCGCGCATGGCAGGGCTGTCTGCGTGCTTGCAGCGTTCGTAATACGCGGCGTAGTCGGCGCGATAGGCGTTGATCGCATCAGGCAGCCCGGCCAGCGTCGTGTCGACATCCGGGTTTGCCGGATCGAAGTCGACGACCAACGGCCGGATCTTGGTGCGCAGGAAATGGTCCGGGCAACTGGTGCCGAGCGCTGCCAGCGGCTTCAGGTCGCGCGCGGCAACAAAATCGAGCACGGCCTGGCTATCGTCAAAATGGCCGACTTTCTTCTCGTCGGTGCTGATAAGGCCGCGGATTACCGGCATCAGGCGTTTGGCGATTGCCGCTCGCTCGGCCGCCTCTAGCGTCGGCTTGATGGCGCCGCCAAAGGCTGCGCCGACATTGTATTCCTCGAACCAACCGATCGCGACATTGATGATCTCGATCGTCGTCTCATAGGCCTCTTTTGCCGTGTCGCCCCAGGTGAACAGGCCGTGGCTTTCAAGGATGACGCCGCGCGCCTGCGGGTTCTTGGCGCAGAAATCGCTAAGCCACAGACCGAGCTCGAAACCGGGCCGCTTCCAGGGCAACCAGCCGATCTCGCCGCCGAACAGGTTGTCGGTCAGGTTTTGACTGTCCTTGCTCGCCGCAATCGCGATGATGGCGTCGGGATGCATGTGGTCGACATGTTTTTTCGGCACATAGGCGTGCAGTGGCGTGTCGATCGAGGCCGCACGCGGGTTGAGATCGAAGGTGCAGTGGGGGAGATAGCCGACCATCTCGTCTTCGAACGCGACGCCGCGATAGATGCCCTTCAGTGCATTGAGCTTGTCCATGTAGAGCGTGGCGAAGCCGTCCAGCTTGATCGTGCCGACGTCGCCGCCGGAGCCCTTGACCCAGAGAACCTCGACCATTTCTCCGCTCAGCGGATCCTTTTCCATCACCTTGGCCGAGGTGTTGCCGCCGCCGTAATTGGTGATGCGCGTGTCGGAGCCGAGCAGGTTCGAGCGATAGAGCAGACGCTCTGGCTCGCTCATGCCCGCAGCCTTCGCATCATCCCAAAGGTTTGCAAGTCCCGCGCCCTGCTGCTTGTCGAGCATCTCGAATTCCTCCCGGTCCGTTGCCTCGCAGCTTGGCGGCCGCGTGGAGATGTGGTTGGCATCAGATCACATGGGTCGAAAGTCGTTGTCAATCAAAAACGATCAAATTCGCGCATATCGCACTGCACAATGAAAAAATATGATTGATTGTGATTGACAATGTTTGGTCGTGATGGAAGCATGCACATTATCGGAGGAGCGGATGCACGAGAAAGAAAGACATCGGATCATTCTGTCGGCGGTTCAGGAAAAGCCCGTCGTCACGGTGCCGGAACTGGTCGACTTGACCGACAGTTCCGAGGCGACGATCCGGCGCGATATCGCAGCACTCCATGTCCAGAAGCGACTGCGACGCGTGCGCGGCGGGGCCGAAGCGATCAATCCGCCGCAATTCGTCGGGCTGGCTGGCCGCCCCTTTAAGGTCAATGAGAGCCTGCATGCACGGGAGAAGCAGGCGATCGCCAAGGAAGCTGTGGCGCTCTGTGAAGACGGCGAGCCGATCATCATCAATGGCGGCACGACCACCTTCCAGATGGTGCACTTTCTGACCAATCGCCGGATGCAGGTCTTCACCAACTCGTTTCCGATCGCCGAGCATCTGCTCAAGCATTCGAAGAACACGGTGATGCTGTCGGGCGGCACGATCTACCGCGAGCAGAACATCATCCTGAGCCCCTTCGACAATGACGTGACGCGCAATTTCTATGCGCGCCGCATGTTCATGGGCGCCCAGGGGCTCGGTCCGCTCGGCCTGATGGAAGCGGATCCGCTGCTGATCCAGGCCGAACAGAAGCTGATCGATCAGGCCGACGAACTCGTCGTGCTGGTCGACTCCTCGAAATTCCACAAGCGCTCCAGCCTCATCCTGTGCGGGTTGAAGCGGATCGCCACTGTGATCACGGATTCGGGCATCGAGGACAGGCATGCCGCGATGCTCGAAAATGCCGGCGTGCGCCTGGTAATCGCCAGTGCCAGGACCGGTACGGATGCGGAGACTGCGTCCTCGACCGCTTGAGACGGCCGAGGGGAGGGGAAGACCGGTATCGGTTGCAAAAGGCCGGGCCGGTTTTGAATTGGAGAAGGTCAGTACCGGACGATGCGGTCATCCCGATCGCGTTCCGGTCCATGGGAGGAGTCGAAATGAAGATCCTGAAATCATTGATGGTCACGGCCGCCGTTTCGCTGGCGTTGATGGCCAATGCCGCGCATGCGGAAAACAAGAAGATCGCGCTCGTCGTCAAGGCGCTCGGCATCGGATTCTTCGAGGCCGCCAACAAGGGCGCGCAGGAAGCCGCCAAGGAACTGGGCAATGTCGAGGTGATCTACACCGGCCCGACGACGACGACCGCCGAAGGCCAGATCGAAGTGATCAACTCGCTGATCGCCCAGAAGGTCGATGCCATCGCCGTTTCCGCCAACGACACCGACGCGCTGGTTCCGGCGCTGAAGAAGGCGATGGATCGCGGCATCAAGGTCATCTCCTGGGATTCGGGCGTCGCCAAGGACGGCCGCCTGATGCACCTCAACCCGTCTTCGAGCCCGCTGATCGGCAACATGATCATCAAGCTCGCCGCCGACAATCTGCCGGAAGGTGGCGATGTCGCCGTGCTCTCGGCAACCGCGACCTCGACCAACCAGAACGTCTGGATCGAGGAAATGAAGAAGGTTCAGGGCAACTACAAGGGCATCAATGTCGTTGCGACCGTCTACGGTGATGATCTGGCCGACAAGTCCTATCGTGAAACGCAAGGGCTCATTCAGTCCTATCCGAACCTGAAGGCGATTATCGCGCCGACCTCTGTCGGTATCGTCGCCGCGGCGCAAGCTGTCACCGACGCTGGCAAGGTTGGCCAGATCAACGTCACCGGCCTTGGCCTTCCCTCGGAAATGGCCGGCCACGTGAAGTCGGGCGCATCCAAGTCCTTCGCGATCTGGAACCCGATCGATCTCGGCTACTCCGCAACGATGATCGCCAATGATCTCATCAACGGTGCGGAAGCCAAGCCGGGTGCGGAACTGAAAATGGGCCGAATGGGCGCCGTCAAGCTCGACGACAACAATGAAGGCGCCATGGCCGACCCGTTCGTCTACGACGCCTCGAACGTCGAAGAGTTCGCCAAGATCTTCTGATCGGCGAGGGGCGTTTGATCGCATCCGCCCCTCATCCGCCTGCCGGCACCTTCTCCCCGCTTACGGGGAGAAGGGACAAGCGGCATACTCGCCCGTCCCCCTGCCACCAGTGAGTGGCTGGTTCCCAACGGACACCCTCTCCCCGCGAGCGGGGAGAGGGTTGGGGTGAGGGGCCATTTTCAGACTGCGGTGCGCTCGGTGTGAGGCACACAAATCAGGCGGAACTGAACTTGCTGCAGGATACGACCACATCGCGGATGAAACCCGCCATCGCGCTCGAGGGGATTTCCAAGTCCTTTCCCGGCGTCAAGGCATTGTCCGATGTTTCGCTGTCGCTTTACCCGGGCTCGGTCACGGCGCTCGTCGGCGAGAACGGCGCTGGCAAGTCGACCCTCGTCAAGATCCTGACAGGGATCTACCAGCCTGATGGCGGCAGCATCCGTGTCGCCGATACGGAAACGACGTTCCCGACAGCGCTTTCGGCCGCACGCGCCGGCGTCACCGCCATTCACCAGGAAACGGTGCTGTTCGACGAGTTGTCTGTTGCCGAAAACATCTTCCTCGGCCACGCCCCGCGCAACCGTTTCGGCCTGATCGACTGGAAGAAGCTGAATGCGGATGCGCGCGCGCTGCTGCATCGCGCCGGTGCCGATTTCGATCCGACCATCCGCCTGCGCGATCTCGGCATCGCCAAGAAACATCTGGTGGCCATCGCCCGGGCGCTCTCGGTCGACGCCCGCGTCGTGATCATGGACGAGCCGACGGCGGCGCTGTCGCACAAGGAAATTCACGAGCTCTATGCGCTGGTCGAACGGCTGAAGGCGGACGGCAAGGCGATCCTGTTCATCAGCCACAAGTTCGACGAGATCTTCCGCATCGCCGATCGCTACACCGTGTTTCGCGACGGAACGATGGTGGGCGAGGGGCTTATCGCCGACGTCGCCCAGGACGACCTCGTGCGCATGATGGTCGGCCGCGCCGTCGGCTCGGTCTATCCGAAGGAGAATGTCGCTATCGGCGAACCAGTGCTGACGGTCTCCGGCTACCGCCACCCGACCGAATTCGAGGACATCAACTTTGAACTGCGGCGCGGCGAGATCCTCGGTTTCTACGGGCTGGTCGGTGCCGGCCGTTCCGAATTCATGCAGTCGCTGATCGGCATCACCCGCCCGTCGGCGGGCGCCATCAGGCTCGACGGCGAGATCCTGGTGATCCGCAGCCCGTCGGAGGCGATCAGGAGCGGCATCGTCTATGTGCCGGAGGAGCGCGGCCGACAGGGCGCGATCATCGGCCTTCCTATCTTCCAGAATGTGACGCTGCCGTCCTTGTCTCGCACCTCACGCTCCGGCTTCCTGAAGCTTGCCAACGAGTTCGCGCTTGCACGGGAATATACCTCGAGGCTCGATCTGCGCGCAGCGTCGCTTGACCAGGATGTCGGCACGCTTTCGGGAGGCAACCAGCAGAAGGTGGTCATCGCCAAATGGCTGGCAACGAAGCCGAAGGTGATCATCCTGGACGAGCCGACCAAGGGCATCGACATCGGCTCGAAGGCCGCCGTGCACGCCTTCATGAGCGAACTTGCGGCCCAAGGCCTCAGCGTCATCATGGTCTCATCGGAAATTCCCGAGATCATGGGCATGTCGGATCGCGTCATCGTCATGCGCGAGGGTCGCATCGCCGGCCGCTTCGAGCGCAGCGAGCTGTCGGCGGAAAAGCTGGTGCGCGCGGCCGCCGGCATCACGGAGGCCGCATGATGTCCAAGCTTCTGAAAAACCGTGAACTGCTCCTCGTCGGCGCGATCCTGGTGTTGATCGCCCTGATCGCCTGGCGCTTCCCACCTTTCGTCGCGCCCGCCAATCTGGCGCGTGTCTATAACGACACCTCGATCCTGATCATCCTGGCGCTCGGCCAGATGGCCGTCATTCTGACGCGCTGCATCGACCTTTCGATGGCGGCAAACCTGGCCCTTTCCGGTATGGTCGCGGCGATGCTGAACGCGGCCTTTCCCGGCCTGCCGATCCCGGTCATCATCCTCACGGCGATGGCGCTTGGCGCGGTCCTCGGCATGGTCAACGGCGCGCTGGTCTGGAAGCTCGACATTCCGCCGATCGTCGTCACGCTCGGCACGCTCACCATCTATCGCGGCCTGATCTTCCTCTTGACCAACGGCAAGTGGATCAATGCCCATCAGATGAGCGATGCCTTCAAGAGCTTTCCACGCGCTGATCTTGCCGGCATTCCGGTGCTCTCCTGGCTGTCGGTCGTGATGGTCGCGGCGATGTTCCTGGTGATGACCCGCACCCCGCTCGGGCGTGCCTTCTTTGCCGTCGGCGGCAATCCGCATGCCGCCGTCTATACCGGTATCGATGTCGGCCGCACCCGCTTCTTCGCATATTGCCTCTCCGGCACGCTGGCCGGCCTTTCCGGCTACCTCTGGGTGTCGCGTTATGCGGTCGCCTATGTCGATATCGCTGCCGGCTTTGAGCTCGACATCATCGCCGCCTGCGTCATCGGCGGCATCTCGATTGCCGGCGGCATCGGTTCGGTGCCGGGCGCAGTGCTCGGCGCGCTGTTCCTCGGCGTCATCAAGAACGCCCTGCCGGTGATCAACATCTCGCCCTTCGCCCAGATGGCGATCTCCGGCATGGTCATCATCATTGCCGTTGCCGTCAACGCGCGGGCCGAACGGCGCAAGGGTCGCGTCATCCTCAAAAAGGCAGAGGCTGTCTGATGGCCGAAACGCATCTCTCCCCCCGCAACATTCCCGATCGCCTGGAAGGGCGCGGTGTGCGCCTGCTGAAGAGTTGGGAAAGCCTGCTGCTCGTCGTCGCGTGTCTCATCTTCCTCGGCAATTCGCTGGCTTCGCCCTATTTCCTCGATCCGTGGAACCTGTCCGACGCCACCTTCAACTTTACCGAAAAGGCGATGATCGCCTTCGCCATGGCGCTGGTGATCATTTCCGGCGAGATTGACCTTTCGGTCGCATCGATCATTGCGCTCGCCTCGACGGCGATGGGTTATGCCGTCCAGCTCGGCTTCGACACGCCGGCGTTGGTGATTGTCGGCCTGTCTGTCGGGTTGATCTGTGGTGTCGTCAACGGGCTGCTGATCACCGGCCTCGGCCTGCCGTCGATCGTCGTCACCATCGGCACCATGAGCCTGTTTCGCGGCCTGTCCTTCATCATCCTCGGCGATCAAGCGTTCACAGGCTATCCCGACAGCTTTGCCTGGTTCGGGCAGGGTTATGTCTGGTGGGTGTTCTCGTTCGAGTTCACGCTGTTCGTCGTGCTCGCCGTCATCTACGGCGTGGTGCTGCACAAGACCAATTTCGGCCGCGCCGTGTACGCGATCGGCAACAATCAGACCGCAGCGCTGTTCTCCGGCATCCGCGTCAACAGGGTGAAGTTCACGCTGTTCCTGCTGACAGGCCTGATGGCCGGGCTCGCCTCGATCTGCCTGACCTCGCGCCTCGGCTCCACCCGTCCGTCGATCGCGCTTGGCTGGGAACTGGAGGTCGTGACCATGGTGGTGCTTGGCGGCGTCAGCATTCTCGGCGGTTCCGGCACCATTCCGGGGGTGGTGCTCGCCGCCCTGATCATGGGCATGGTCACCTTCGGGTTCGGCCTTTTGAACGTGCCGGGCATCGTCATGTCGATCTTCATCGGTTTGCTGTTGATCTCGGTGATCGCCCTGCCCATCCTGTGGCGCCGCGCCCGCCGCCGTCTCGCCCACTGAGGTTTTCATGGAAAAATACGCCTTTCGCATGCGGCTCAATCCGGGAATGGCCGCCGAATATACCGCGCGCCACGACGCCATCTGGCCGGAACTGGTGACGCTGCTGAAAGATGCGGGCGTCACGGATTACTCCATCCATCTCGACGAGGAGAACGATCTGCTCTTCGGCGTTCTCTGGCGCACGGACGATCATGGCATGGCCGATCTGCCGTCCCATCCGGTCATGCAGAAGTGGTGGGCCCATATGGCCGACATCATGGAAACCCATGGCGATAACGAGCCGGTCGCGGTGCCGCTCAAAACCGTCTTTCACATGAGCTAAGCCGATGCGGATCGTGGGCGTCATCGACATCGGCAAAACCAATGCCAAGGTCGCGGCTGTTGATCTCGATCGTTTCGAAGAGATTGCCGTGCGCAAGACTGCAAACGGTGTCGTCCGGAGCGATCCCTATCCGCATTTCGATGTCGACCATCTCTGGGCCTTCGTGCTCGATAGCTTGAAGGCGCTCAACGCCGAGTACCCCTTGCAGGCGATCTCGATCACCACCCACGGGGCGACGGCAGTCGTTCTCGACCAAGCCGGCGGACTTGCCTTGCCCGTGCTCGACTACGAATTTGGTGGGCCGGATATCCTGTCGGAAGCCTATGAGCGCGTTCGCCCGCCCTTTACTGAAACCGGGTCCGCCCGGCTGCCGATGGGGCTGAACGTCGGCGCGCAACTGTTCTGGCAGCAGCAGACCTTTCCCGATGCCTTTGCCCGGGTCGCGACAATCCTGACCTATGCGCAATACTGGACCTTCCGGCTGACAGGTGTGCGCGTCAACGAACTGACCTCGCTCGGTTGCCACACCGATCTCTGGAACCCGAGGGCCGGCACCTTCTCGACCCTGGTGGACAGCCAGGGTTGGGGCCAACTGTTCGCGCCGGTTCGCAGGGCAGACGAGATCGTCGGTGCGCTGCTGCCCGAACTTTGCGCCGCCACGGGCATTCCCGAGGGCATACCCGTCTATTGCGGCATCCACGATTCCAACGCATCGCTGTTGCCGCACCTCTTGACCCGAAAGGCGCCGTTCTCGGTCGTATCGACCGGCACTTGGGTCGTGATGCTGGCGGTGGGCGCCGCCAAGGTAACACTCGATGAACATCGCGACACGCTAATCAACGTCAACGCCCTTGGCGACCCGGTTCCCTCGGCGCGCTTCATGGGCGGTCGCGCTTTCTCGCTGCTGCTCGGCGACAATCCGACGCCCACCTTGTTCGAAGACGAGCAGGCCATCATTGCGGCCGGGCACATGCTCTTGCCTTCGCTTCCCGAAGGCTCTGGGCCTTTCCCGTCAGCCAAGGCCCGCTGGACCGTGGATGAAGAGACGTTGACGCCAGCCGGCAAAGTCGCCGCCGTCTCATTCCATCTGGCTCTAATGACGGCGACCTGCCTCGATCTCATCGGTGCGCGCGGCGATATTGTCGTCGAGGGACCGTTTGCCGCAAACGCCGCCTATCTGCGCATGCTGCAGGCGGCAACCGGACGTCCGGTCCTTGCCGACAGCCAGAACGTTACCGGCACCAGCCTTGGCGCCGCAAGCCTTGTCGACGGCAGCCACGTGCGGACCGGGGTGCAAGCTTTTGACGGCGCGGTGCCTCAGAGCTTTGCGCGCTATGCAGAAGATTGGCGATCGCTCACGAAAGACCATTGCAAAATGGCACAGGCGATCAGCTATCCTGAAATATTGGAAGAGTAACGGCGTCCTATGAGAGACGCTCGCGACAAGACGAAGCGCGTTCTTCCGCTCAGAAAACCGAGCTGCGGTTTGCCGAACGGTTATGCTCGAGATTGAGCACGATGGATACGGCCATCATTGTCAGGATTGCTGTGAGAGCGGCGCCAATTCCAAGAACAATCATTGTTCGTTTCCCGTCAGCGCATCGTCATGATGTCGCTTTGCTTGCTGCAAAGGTTTCTTTCGCGCGACACGCGCCCACTTCACTTTCGCTTCGATACGCGAGCGCAAGTAGAAGTACAATTCTAAACTCTTGTGAGTGAAAACCTGTTGAAATTCGCCGCTAATAGTGCGGCATTGCTGCGTTGCAAAAACACTGCCCAAAAACGTCCGGCGAATTTTAGTGATTCCGGTTACAGGCTATCAACCGTTAACCTTCAGGCAAGGAATTAACCATAAACATTGTCCCACACGTCGGAATGGGAAAATTCACAGTCTCCTCAAGGCATGATGCCGCCCCGCCGTACCGGTTCCGGTCCGGTATCGATTCTTCACCGAATTTACTTGCGGGATGGACGATAGCAGACGCCAGATGGCGGAGGCTGATCGCATCGATGTGGCGTGCACGTCCGGTGGACCGTGGACTGTCCTGTTCCTCCCCAGGTGAATTCCAAGCATGAAAAACCGGGGATTGAGCGTTGAGGCAGGAACCATCGTCAGAACAGGCAAGGAAGGGCCAGGCAGGCAGTCTGCTGGAGCGCTTGCGTTTTGCCGGGCTCGACGACGAGAGCTGTTCCCGCATCCGTGACACCCGGCAGAAGCTTTCCCCCCGTATCGACGCAGCGCTTCGCGATCTCTTCCAGCGCCTGCAGAGCTATCCCGACGCAGCCCGCCATTTCGACAACGACCGGCAGCTCGATCGCCTGCAGGACATCCAGTCCTCCCATTGGAACGTGCTGACCGATGCGCGTTTCGACGGCCTCTATGCCGAGCGCGTCAAGGTGCTGGCCGACACATCGAACCGCATGGGCCTCGACCCGCGCTGGCAGATGGCAAGCCATGCCGTTGTATTGGAACACTTGCTGGTCGGCCTCATCGAAGAGGCCTGGCCGAAGTCCTTCCTGCCGATGGGCCGGGGACGTCGCAAGGAATTGTGCGACCTGGTCGCGGCCCTCGTCCGCACCGTCTTCGTCGATACAGAGATCGGCGTCTCGCTCCGCTTCAACGGTCTGCGCCAGCAGCACCAGCGCCAGCTCGCCGAACAGCACAGCGCCGACGAGCAGGCTGTAACGACGCTTTTCGGCGATTTCGCCAAGGGTTTGAACGAGGGAGACCTCGGCGTACGCCTTTCGCAGACGGCGCCCGACGCCTATCAGCCGATCGTTGCCAGCCTGAATGCGGCGCTCGACACGATCCAGCAGAGCCTGCAGTCCGCCGATCAGCGCGGCCAGGCGGCCGAGGCTTTTGTCGGACGCCTGCGCGAAGGTGCTGCCGGTTTCTCCGATAAGGCAGCCGCGGAAGCCGATGCCCTCACGGGCCATATTGCGGCACTTTCCGACATGACCGAGCGCATGGCCACCGGTTCGAGCCGCATCAGCGCCACCGAGACGAAGGCCAACGAGACCCGGGTTGCCGTCGAGCGCAGCGGCGAGATCGCCGGCCAGGCTATTTCCGCCATGGCCGACATCGAGGCATCGGCCGAAAAGATCGGCCAGATCATTGGCGTCATCGACGAGATCGCATTCCAGACCAATCTCTTGGCGTTGAATGCCGGCATCGAGGCTGCAAGGGCGGGCGACAGCGGCCGTGGCTTTGCCGTCGTGGCCCAGGAAGTGCGTGCGCTTGCGCAGCGTTCCGGCGAGGCCGCGCGTGAAATCAAGCAACTGGTGTCCGGCACTAAGTCGCAGGTCGAGACCGGCGTCGAGATCGTTGGCCGCACGCAGGATGCGATCAGCAGCATCGTCCAGCAGGTCACATCGATCAATGCAGCGTTCTCCGGCATCGCCCGCGAGGCCGAGCAACAGGTCGGCGACCTCAAGGGCGTGACATCCGACATCGGGGCGATCTCGCGCGCCGTCACGGCAAGTGCGGCGATGGCGGGCGAAACGGTTCGCTCCTCCGACGATCTGCACAATGTCATCGTCGAGCTTGGCGAGACGATCCGCAGGTTCCGTGTCGAACGCCGCCACGCGGCTTCACCAACACCGGCTGCCAGCCAGGGACGCAGCCTCACGGCTCGTCTTGATGTGGTCGATGACGAAATCGTGGCGCCATTGTTCGATGACGCTCCGCAACGTCAGTTCGCCGGTTGGCAACGCTGATCCCAGGGACACTCAAGAGTTAGCAGTCGAGGAAAACAGGAATGGCCAGCAAGAAGACCGCCCGGAAAACGCTCAGCCTCGCTCCGGTGTTGGACCTGAACGAAGCGACGACGCTGCACGAGAAGCTTTTGGGCCTGAAGGGCAGCGATCTGACGATTGACGCCTCCGCGGTCGAGCGCGTGGGAACGCTTTGTGTCCAGGTCCTGATGGCTGGTGCCAAGACTTGGGAAGAAGAACATTTGTCTTTCACCTTCAGCAAGGTGTCGGACGCTTTCGAGAAAACGACACAGCTCATCGGGGTCGACATCGACCACCTGATGGCAAAGGAGATTTGAAGAATGAAAAAGCGAGTTCTGACAGTCGACGACTCCCGGACGATCCGGAACATGCTTCTGGTCACGCTGAACAATGCCGGTTTCGAAACGATCCAGGCAGAAGACGGCGTCGAGGGCCTCGAGGTTCTTGAGGAAGCCAATCCCGATGTCATCGTCACCGACATCAACATGCCGCGTCTCGACGGCTTCGGCTTTATCGAAGGCGTACGCAAGAACGACCGCTATCGCGCTGTGCCGATCCTGGTCCTGACCACGGAAAGCGATGCTGAAAAGAAGAACCGTGCCCGTCAGGCCGGTGCCACCGGCTGGATCGTCAAGCCGTTCGACCCGACCAAACTGATTGATGCAATCGAGCGCGTAACGGCCTGAAGTCCGAGGATAGCCTCCAATGGATATGAACGAAATCAAAGAGATCTTCTTCCAGGAATGCGAGGAACAACTCGCCGAACTGGAATCGGGTCTGCTGAAGCTCAATGATGGCGACCGCGATCCGGAAACGGTCAATGCCGTGTTTCGCGCGGTGCACTCGATCAAGGGTGGCGCCGGTGCTTTCGGGCTCGACGACCTCGTCTCCTTCGCTCACGTGTTCGAGACGACACTTGATTGCGTTCGTTCCAACAGGCTCGATCCCGGCCCTGAGGTTCTGAAGGTGATGCTGAAGTCGGCCGACGTGCTGGCCGACCTGACGAACGCTGCCCGCGACGGCGGCAGTGTCGACGAGGCGCGCAGCCGCCAGCTGATCAAGGAGCTCGAGGCGCTTGCCAATGGCGAAGTGCCCCAGGCATCGGCCGTTGCCGAGCCGGTTGCCCCGGTTTCCAAGGCAGCGCCGGTTGCCGTAGCACCGGTCGTCAACGACGAAGGCTTCCAGCCTGTCGCCTTCTCCTTCGACGATTTCGAGACGGAAGAGCCGGCCTCGATGGAGATGCCGACCTACGAGATCGTCTTCAAGCCGAAGTCCGATCTCTACGCCAAGGGCAACGACGCCACTTTGCTTCTGCGCGACCTCTCGCGCCTTGGCGAGATGAGTATCCATTGCGACATGGACACGCTTCCGTCGCTTGATCGCCTGAGCCCGGAAACGGCCTACTTCTCCTGGAAGGTGTCGCTGAAGACGGACAAGGGTGAGGACGCGATCCGCACCGTGTTCGAATTCGCCGAGTGGGATTGCGACCTCGATGTTTCGCTGGTCTCGGGCGAGACCGCGCCTGTCGGCGAGGAGCTGCCGATGCAGCCGGTGCCGTTCGATTTGTCGATCCTCGATGACGAGCCGGTAGGCCCGATCGGCGTGATCGAGGAAGAAGAACAACTGGCAGCACAGCAGGAGATCCGCAACGCGGCCGTCGCTGCTGCCGGCACCGCTAGCAACGTGTTGCAGATGGCCCAGTCCGCCGCCCGCGCGCCCGCTGAAAAATCGGTCGGCGCCGCCGCCAGCGCCGCTGCGCAATCCGCAGCCGCGCAACAGGCAGCAGCATCTGCCGCCACTCCGACCATCCGCGTCGATCTCGATCGCGTCGACCGCCTGATCAACCTCGTCGGCGAACTCGTGATCAACCAGGCAATGCTGTCGCAGAGCGTGGTCGAAAACGACGCCAACGGCACCTCGTCGATCAACATGGGCCTCGAAGAGCTGCAGCAGCTCACCCGCGAGATCCAGGACTCGGTGATGGCGATCCGCGCGCAGCCGGTAAAGCCGGTGTTCCAGCGCATGTCGCGCATCGTTCGCGAAATCGCCGACATGACCGGCAAGTCTGTCCGTCTCATCACCGAGGGTGAAAACACCGAAGTCGACAAGACGGTCATCGACAAGCTGGCCGAACCGCTGACGCACATGATCCGCAATGCCGTCGACCACGGCCTTGAAACGCCCGAGAAGCGACTTGCCGCCGGCAAGAGCGCCGAAGGCACCGTGCGCCTGACCGCAAAGCATCGTTCTGGCCGCATCGTCATCGAGCTTGCCGACGACGGCGCCGGCATCAACCGCGAGAAGGTGCGCCAGAAGGCGATCGACAACGACCTGATCGCCGCCGACGCCAATCTATCCGATGAGGAGATCGACAACCTGATCTTCCACGCCGGCTTCTCGACGGCCGACAAGATCTCTGACATTTCCGGCCGCGGCGTCGGCATGGACGTGGTCAAGCGTTCGATCCAGGCGCTCGGCGGCCGCATCAACATCTCGTCGAAGCCCGGCCATGGCTCGGTCTTCACCATGAGCCTGCCGCTGACGCTGGCCGTGCTCGACGGCATGGTGGTCACGGTCGCCAACCAGACGCTGGTGGTGCCGCTGACGGCGATCGTCGAAACCCTGCAGCCGGAAGCCGCTGCGATCCATTCGTTCGGCTCCAACCAGCGGCTGATCTCGATCCGCAACTCCTTCTGCCCGCTGGTCGATGTCGGTCGCATCCTCAACTTCCGCGCCAGCCAGGCAAACCCGGTCGAAGGGGTCGCCCTGCTGGTGGAATCGGAAGGTGGTGGCCAGCGCGCGCTGATGGTCGACGCCATCCAGGGCCAGCGCCAGGTCGTCATCAAGAGCCTCGAGGCCAACTACACCCATGTGCCGGGCATCGCAGCCGCGACCATTCTCGGCGACGGTCGGGTGGCACTCATCCTCGACGTCGACACGATCGTGGCTGCTTCGCGTGGCCAGTCGCTGAAGCCTGAAATGTCTCTCGCTGCTGCTGGATGAATGTGATGACCTATGCCGCAAAGAATCTGACCACGGACGGACGAGAGCTGATCGCTTTCCGCGTCGGCGATCAGGAGTTCTGCGTGAACGTGATGTCCGTGCGCGAAATTCGCGGGTGGACACCGGCGACTGCGATGCCACATGCACCGTCCTACATGCTCGGCATCATCAATCTGCGCGGTGCGGTGTTGCCGATCGTCGATCTGTCGGCACGCCTCGGCATGAAGCCGGCCGAGCCGACCGTCCGCCACGTCATCATTGTCGCCCAGGTGAAGAGCCAGGTCGTCGGTCTGCTCGTTGACGCGGTCTCCGACATCCTGACGATCACCGACGACAAGATCCAGCCGACGCCGGATGTCATCTCGTCCGAATTCGAAAGGAGCTTCGCCCGTGGCGTGCTCGCGATCGAAGGTCGGTTGATCTGCCTAATAGAACTCGAATCTGTCTTCCCGCAGGAAGAAAGGGAAGCAGCATGAGAAACCAGGCCGTTCTCGAACAGAAGCAGTCGCCCGACGAATGCCTGGCAAGCGGCGAGTATCCGCTGACGCGCCGCGATCTCAATGAAATCGCAGCGATGATCTACGCCGATGCCGGCATCTACCTCAACGAGACCAAGGCATCCCTGGTCTATTCCCGGCTGTCGAAGCATATCCGCAACCTCGGTCTCAAGGGCTTCCGCGAATATTGCCAGCTCGTCTCTTCGCCTGCGGGTGCCGCTGCCCGCCGCGATATGCTCTCGCACTTGACGACGAACTTCACCCGCTTCTTTCGCGAGAACCATCACTTCGAACATCTGAAGACGGATGTTCTGCCGGAGTTGATTGCCCGCGCCAAGGCCGGAGGTCGCGTGCGTATCTGGTCTGCCGCCTGCTCCGACGGGCAGGAGCCCTATTCGATCGCGCTGACGGTGCTGTCGCTGTTGCCGAATGCGGCTGACTACGACTTCCGAATTCTCGCCACCGATATCGACCCGAAGATCCTGGCGCTGGCCCGGGCCGGCGCCTATGACGCCACCGCGCTTGAGACAGTCAATCCGGCCATGCGCAAGCAATGGTTTGACGAGGTCAATGCCGGCGGCCGCTTCAAGTGGCAGATCGACGATCGCGTCAAGCGGCTCATCACCTTCAACGAACTGAACCTGATGGCGCAATGGCCGTTCAAGGGGCCGTTCGACGTCATCTTTTGCCGCAACGTCGTCATCTATTTCGACGAGCCGACACAGATGAAGATCTGGTCGCGCTTTGCCGGCATGCTCGGCACCAACGGCCATCTCTACATCGGTCATTCCGAGCGCGTGTCGGGCGACGCCAAGTCGCAGTTCGACAACATCGGCATCACCACCTACCGCCACACCGGCAAGTTTCATGGAGGACGGGTATGACAGCACCCGCTCGCGTTCTCGTCGTCGATGACTCGGCCACCATGCGTGGCCTGATCACCGCAGTTCTCAATTCCGATCCGGGTGTAACCGTCGTCGGCCAGGCGGCGGATGCGATGGAAGCGCGCCAGGCGATCAAGCAGCTCGATCCTGATGTCGTCACCCTCGACATCGAGATGCCGAACATGAATGGCCTGGAATTCCTCGACAAGATCATGCGCCTTCGGCCGATGCCGGTCATCATGGTCTCGACGCTCACGCACAAAGGTGCCGAGGCGACGATTGCAGCACTTGAAATCGGTGCGTTTGACTGCGTCGGAAAGCCGCTTCCGGGCGACCCCAACCCTTTTGCCGGTCTCGTCGACAAGGTAAAGGCGGCCGCGCGCTCGCAGCGCAAGTTCATCATCACCGGCAACAAGACGGCCGCACCCGCTGCAGCCAATGCCAATGGTGCTTCTGATTATCGGGCCGGCCGCAAGATCATCGCGATCGGTGCCTCCACCGGCGGCGTCGAGGCGCTGATCACCGTGCTGCAGAAATTCCCGGCGAACTGCCCGCCGACGGTGATCACGCAGCACATGCCGCACACCTTTACCAAGAGCTTCGCCGAGCGGCTCAACCGCCTGTGCGCACCAACGGTACAGGAAGCAACCGATGGCGCGCGGCTGGAAATCGGCAAGGTCTATCTGGCTCCAGGTGGCGAGCGCCACCTCCAGGTCGCCAATCCGACAGCACCCTGCTGCCGTCTGGTCGACCGCGATCCCGTCAACGGTCATCGTCCTTCGGTCGACGTGCTGTTCGATTCGGTCGCCGAACTTGCCGGTCGCAACGCGATCGGCGTCATTCTGACCGGCATGGGCCGTGACGGCGCATCCGGTCTCCTGAAAATGCGGCATGCCGGAGCAAAGACCTTCGGCCAGAACGAAAAGACATGTGTCGTCTACGGCATGCCGAGAGTTGCATATGAATTGGGTGCCGTCGAAACGCAGCTCCCCCTCGGTTCCATCGGGGAAGAGATACTGAAGACAGCGGCGCTCCGGAAGGAAGGAAGCGAATAATGTCCATCGCCGAAAAAATAAAAGTACTGATCGTCGACGATCAGGTCACGAGCCGCCTGCTTCTGGGCGACGCCTTGCAGCAGCTGGGCTTCAAGCAGATCACGGCTGCTGGTGACGGGGAACAGGGTATGAAGATCATGGCCCAGAACCCGCATCACCTCGTCATCTCTGACTTCAACATGCCGAAAATGGACGGCCTTGGCCTGCTCCAGGCCGTGCGCTCCAACCCGGCAACGAAGAAGGCCGCCTTCATCATCCTGACGGCGCAGGGCGACCGCGCGCTGGTCCAGAAGGCGGCCGCGCTCGGGGCGAACAACGTGCTGGCAAAGCCGTTCACCATCGAAAAGATGAAGGCCGCCATCGAAGCCGTATTTGGGGCATTGAAATGAACATGGAAGCCGGCGGCAAGCGCGTGCATGTCATCCAGGGCGAGTACAAGGTCTTCAACGATCCCAATGTGGTGTTGTCGACCATTCTCGGTTCCTGCGTGGCAGCCTGCATGCGCGATCCCGTGGTCGGAGTCGGCGGCATGAATCATTTCCTGCTGCCGGGATCGGCGTCATCGCCAGCTTCCGGCGGCGACGCTACCCGCTACGGTGTTCATCTCATGGAGCTGTTGATCAACGGCCTGCTGAAGCAGGGCGCTCGCCGCGATCGACTCGAAGCCAAGATCTTCGGCGGTGCCAAGACGATCGCGCGGTTCTCGAATGTCGGCGAACAGAACGCCGCCTTTGCCCGCCAGTTCCTGCTCGACGAAGGCATTCGCATCGTCGGTGAGAGCACGGGCGGCGAACACGGCCGCAAGCTCGAATACTGGCCGTCTTCGGGGCGCGCCCGACAGTACGCACTGACTGGCGTGGAAACCCAGCGCACCGTGCAGCTGGAAGAGCGTCCGGTGGTGGCACCGCGTCCGGTCGAAAGCTCCATCGAATTCTTCTGATCCTGCGGGGGGTGTCCTGCAGGCCGACCATACACCTGCGCTATCGCTGGAATAACCACGTGAGAAACGACAATGCAGACTGACTACCAGGGCCACATGCCACACGTGGAAGAATCACTGCCCGAAGTGCTGATGCGCGTGGTCACCGAGCTTCACGACGTCGCCTATCTCATCGAACGGATCGAGCCGCAGCTGCTCGGTGGTCGAGGCGCCTCGGCGCTGGACAGCCCCGAAGAGATGATGGTGCTGCAGGGCATCGATCTGGCCGTGCAGAAGACCCGCGGACTTGCCGAGTTCATCGATACGATCACGGCGGCGATCCCCGATACCTGCCTCGTCGACGTCACGACCGCCGTCAATCTGGTCAAGCTCGCCGACATGAAGAAGGCGCTCGGCAACGGCATGTTGCGTCACGGCCATTCTCAGCCGCTGACGAAAGCGGCGGGCGACTTCGAAGCGTTCTAGGTCGCCGCGCGTTCGGAAGAGCGCGCCAAGGACGTTTCGACACTTTCGTGCCAGCGCATCCTGTCCGCCTTCGGTGGATCCGCTCGAAGGCGGGATGCTCGAGAGCATTTCCAGGAAGCGCGCGAGGCGGCTTTCCACCAGGAGATTTAAAAAAACAAAGGGATAGAACGTCCCCACGCCCCCGTTCAAGACGGAGGCGCACCCGCGATCGAAACCGTATCGATCGTCGATACAGCCAGAATTCTCTACAGCGATATCCCCCGAATTCGCCGAAACTGTCGACAAAAGCCAAGTTCGCACAAGTTTCGTTTCCTACGGTCCCGATCGGGGCTGATGGATTCGTGTGTATTGCAAACCGTTACGGGGCACACGACACCCATCAAACCCGAATGTTGGAACTGCGCAGGGCGCTCGTCGGATGACCGGCTTGAACGTTCTGCGATACTGGGTGCGGAAACAGAATGAGTCTGTTGAATCAATTTTCGATGTTCACGAAGAACCTCGCCGGGCTGGGGCAAGGCAAGCTGATAGCGCTGGCCGCCGCCGGCATTATCGCTGTCGGCATGGTCCTTGGGGCCGGCATCTACGTCAACAGACCATCGTTCGAGACGCTCTATGTCGGGCTCGAGCGAAGTGACGTCACTCAAATCAGCATTGCGCTTGCGGAAGCCAATATCGACTTCAATGTCGGTGCCGATGGTGGCAGCATCCAGGTTCCCGTCGGCATGACCGGCAAGTCCCGTCTGCTGCTCGCCGAGCGCGGCCTGCCGAGCAGCGCCAATGCCGGCTATGAACTCTTCGACAATGTCGGCTCGCTCGGCCTGACCTCCTTCATGCAGGAAGTCACCCGGGTTCGCGCGCTTGAAGGCGAAATCGGACGCACCATCCAACAGATCTCCGGTATCGCCGCTGCCCGCGTCCACATCGTCATGCCCGAGCGCGGCAGCTTCCGTAAGGCAGACCAGAACCCGACCGCCTCGGTGATGATCCGTGCCAGCGCCACGGTCGGCCGCAATGCCGCAGCCTCCATCCGCCATCTCGTCGCCTCGTCCGTACCGGGGCTCGATGTCGATGACGTGACCATTCTCGATTCGACCGGTCAGCTTCTCGCCTCGGGCGACGATCCGGCCAACAGCGCCCTCAACCAGTCTCTGGGTGTGGTTCAGAACGTCCAGACCGAGCTTGAGAAGAAGATCGACAACGCGCTCGCTCCATTCCTCGGCATGGACAACTTCCGCACCAGCGTCACGGCACGCCTCAACACCGACACGCAACAGATCCAGGAGACGATGTTCGATCCGGAATCGCGAGTCGAGCGTTCCACCCGCGTCACCAAGGAAGAGCAGAAGTCCAGCCAGCAGCAGCCTGACAATGCCGCAACCGTGCAGCAGAACATTCCTCAGGCCGCCCCGAAGGGTGGCGCCGGCCCGCAGTCGAGCGACCAGGCAGAGAAAAAGGAAGAGCAGACCAACTACGAGATCAACAGCAAGACGATCGCGACCGTAAAGAACAGCTACACGGTCGAGCGCCTGTCGATTGCCGTCGTGGTCAACCGCGGTCGCCTTGCCGCCATGGTCGGCGAACCGGCCGACCAGGCGAAGATCGACGCTTACCTGCAGGAGATGCAGAAGATCGTATCGTCGGCCGCCGGCATCGATGCGAACCGCGGCGATGTGGTGACCCTCAACGCAATGGACTTCGTCGAGACGCAGCTGCTCGACCAAGCCGTCGCCGGTCCGGGCATCATGGAGACGCTGACGCGCAATCTCGGTGGCATCATCAATGCGCTCGCCTTCGTCGTCGTCGCCTTCCTGGTGGTCTGGATGGGCATGCGGCCGCTGGCTCGCCAGCTTGGCCTTGGTGGAAGCTCCGGCCAGCTCGCCAATGAGTCCGCCGGTCTCGAACTGCCCGATTTCTCCCCTGCGACGGCAGGTGCCGGTGGCGCCCTCATGGACGGCTTCGGTTCCGACTTCGGCTTCGACAGCACCGACGACCTTCTCAGCATGGGCGAGGACGCCGGCAGCTTCAACCGCCGCGTCAAGGAAGGGCCGGAAAGGCGCCTTGCACGCATGGTCGAGATCAGCGAAGAGCGCGCCGCCAAGATTTTGCGCAAATGGGCGATCGAGAAAGCCGCCTGATTACACACGGAAATCGTCTGACAGGGGAAAATCCCGCCACTTCGGCGGGATTTTTCGTTTCCGTGGTGATGCGGATGCCATCATGTCCGGCGCAACTATTGTGCGAGTCTCTGCGGATTCTACGGTCAGTCGCTCGATGCGCGGCAAGAATCGTTGATCATTCGTCAGAGTCATGGGTGTGGCCGGCGATCGTATTGCTTTAACGAGATCTTAATTTGTAGATTCCGCAGTCGCCGTCGACGTGCTCCAGGCGGGCTGGTTTACTGCTTCGGCCATGATCAATACATAGATAAATTGTAATATAAATTTGACTATTCGATAATAATCAATGTCGTATTCTGTTTTTATATAGTGAAAGACTACGGTTGTTCGATCAAACAACTGATGCATTTCCGCAACAGGCGCTGCTCTAAAGTAAAAAATGCATCTATTCGACGATTTTCCCGACTCCCTCGGGCGGCGGAATTTCCGTTGGAATTGTGCTCAGCACTGTATCCGGCGCTGCGCGAAATCGATGCGGCAGCGGAGCAGGGGCAATTCGAAAACAAAAACTCTTTTAAATATCAACGCTATGTCAAAACACATGCTGCTCGATGCCGGAATTCGGAAAAGCCGAAGCGGCATCTTTGCGAATCGTTTCATGAAAGGTGGGTGAAGTAAATAGCGAGAAGATGGCGGTGGTTTTTTTTGAGGACGGATGTACATTTTTAACAGTTGATTCGCGTCCTGAATTGCGACTGGTGGTGATGTTCGGCTTGAGCCGGCTGTCGGCGGCGACAGTGCAAGCACAGGTTCCAGGGCGGTGAATCCGGCACGGGGGCTGACATCATGGACATTTCGCAAGCAGACATAACTGTCTGGCCTTTGCCGACAGCGTCGACACGCATACGCGGTGGTGGGCTCACACGTGACCAGTTGTTCCGGCGGCTGGGCGACATGGCCGGGCGCGCCAACCTGGGAGCCGGGCTTGCGGCCCTGACCGAGTATGTCGGCGCGAGCCATTACCTCCTGGCACGATATGATCTCTCGCAAGATAACGGCCTCGACTTCGTCGTCTGCTCAGATTGGCCATTCGATATTGTCCGGCGCCTTTCGGGCATCGTCACCGGGCTTCACGCCAAGACTACCGAGCTAGAGAAGTGCCTCTCGGTGTTGCAGCCAATGTTCTATTCGCTGCCCGACGACATCGATCTGCCACGCGGCATCAGCCGGGAGTATTGCGCGGTCACCTTCAATGTCGGGCGGCTGCGCTTCTCGTTGATGCTGCTCGTTCCCGAGGACGTGATCCTCTCGCAGGAGAATCTTCGCGATGTGACCTTGCTTGCCGGATACCTGGCAAGCTTCACCACGCGCGCTGAAGTGCGGCACGATCGCGACTTCGAACTTACCGATCGCGAGCTGGAATGCCTCTTCTGGATCGCCGAGGGCAAGACGAGCGAAGAGATCGCCGTCATTCTCGGGATTTCCCGCAACACGATCAACAACTACATCACCAGCGTCATGCGAAAGACGGCGACGCGAACCCGCTCCGAAGCGATTGCGTACGCCGTCCGAAACAACCTGGTCTGAGAGGCGAGACTGATGACCCATTTCCTCGCCAATGGACGCAACGACGACGACCAGCGGCACAGCCGCAGCGGCAGAGCGGCGCGCGCGGCGACGCTGATCACGCGGTTGCAGGCGATGCAGCGTCAGATCAACGCCAAGCATTTCGCTGTCCTGCGCCTCAACAGCAAGGGCATGGGCGCGGTGCGCAAGATGACCTGCGTGCTCGACAATTGGGGTGTTTCCTCGGAGGCGAATGCCCACGATCTCATAACCGTCTACGGCGAGGAACTGACGGCCCATCTCGATACGTCGCTGCTGCCCGTGCTTTGGAATGGCTCAGGCGAACACCAGGCGGCGGAGATGTCCGAGTTCGGGCACTTCGCTCACCGTCTGAAGGGTCGCAAGCTTCCCTATTCCGGTATCGCCTTTCCCGTGCGCCTGGGTGCGCAAGGCAACGGATATGTCGTGTTTGCCGGCAGTTATGTCGACGCGACGACAGAGCAGGTCGTTGACCTGCACGGCCGCAGCTGCACGATCATGACCGACCTTCTGGCTGCCGACGAGAAACGTATGGTGCAGGCCGAAACGCTCAGCGATCGTGAGATCGCTTGCCTGCAGATGGCGGGTGACGGCCATATCAGCGAGGAGATCGCCGAGCGGATGGGTCTTTCCGTCCACACCGTGAATGCCTATCTCGGCGCCGCCACGACCAAGCTCGATTCGGTCAACCGGATCCAGGCGATCGCCAAGGCCATTCGCCTCGGCTACATCAGCTGACGACACAGCGGTTCAGCTCGCCAGAGGCAGCTGATACGACGTTATGAACTTCGCTTCGGCGAGGCTCTTTGCAAGAAAGGCCGTGTTCTCGTCCGGGTCGGCCGACGGATTCTGGAACGTGATATGGCTGATCTCGATGCCGGCCGTTTCGTTGCCGAGAGACAGCCGCACATAGATGGTCACGCCGCGAAGCTTAAGCTCAAGATCGAGCACGATTTCCGGCTCGCTGTCCCAGTCGAGATTGTAGTTGCCGCCGAGACCGAAATTGACCGTCCCGGGCAGGAAATACAGCTCGGCGGCCGATTCAACGAGGTCAGCGAGGCTGGCGTAGGATTCGAACCGCAGGAGAGCGATGAAGTCCGCAGCGTCGATGAGACGCAATTCGGTCGCCACTGGGCGGATCGCTTCGGCTACTAATTGTTCCCGTCTCTCGGAGAATTCGCACTTTTTCATCGGCGTTACGTCATCCGTTTTGGTTGCGATTGCGCGTGCACCCTGTGAATGAGTTCGGCGACTGCCTTGTAAAACACGGGTGGAATCACACTATCGACCGAGACTTGTGCAAACATGGAGCGTGCAAGCGGCGGATCCTCGAAGACGGGGATGCCGTTTTTCTCAGCAATTTCACGGATTTTCAGGGCAACGAGGTCCTGGCCGAGCGCAACGACGACCGGCGCGTCGCTCTCTTCGCGGACATAACGCAGCGCAACGGCATAGTGAGTCGGGTTGGCGATCACCAGCGTCGCGCGCGGCACGGATGAAATCATGCGCTTGCGCGCCCGATCGCGCTGCATCGAGCGCAGGCGCGACTTGACGATCGGGTCGCCCTGCGCCTGCTTCATTTCCTCTTTCACTTCCTGCTTGGTCATCATCAGCTCGGTGTACCAATGATGGCGAGACCAGAAGATGTCGGCGATCGCCAGAACGGCCGTGGCCAGCATGATGACGATCATCACCTGGTTGAGATCGGACGTCATCGTCGCAAAGATCGTCACCGGATCGGAGAACATCAGGTCGAGCGTGGCGAAATAGTCGTTCCAGAGAACCAGCACGACGAAGATCGACACGACGATGATCTTGAACAGCGACTTTCCGAATTCCACCAGGCCCTGAACACCGAAGATGCGCTTCATGCCCGCCATCGGCGAGATCCTGTTCATCTTAGGCTGGATGCGATCGAGCACCGGCCGCGGCAGGTTCTGGAAGATCGACGAGCCGACACCGAAGACGATGAGCAGCACGAAGGCGGGAATGAGCAGTGCGGTCGATTTCCAGGCGAGATGCGTCATCAGCGCGACGACATCCGTGGCGTTGTTCAGCCGCCAGGCCTCCGGCTGTTCGAAAATGTCCTTGAGCGCCTCGGCGACCGTGCCAGCGCCATCGGCGAGGAAGAAGACGAAAAAGATATAGATCGCCACCGTCGAGGCAAAGGTTGTCGCCTCGCGGGAGAAGGGCAGATTACCCTTGTCGGCGGCGTCGGAGATCTTCTTCTCCGACGGGGACTCTGTTTTACTGTCCTTATCCTGATCGTCCGACATGCGACAGGAAGTCTCCCGACCGGTTCCACAAGCCAGCGCTGATCTTGCGCTGCCTGTAGTGAACCCGGAAAACAGGCCAGACAAGAGCCTCGTCGGGGCAATCATGCGGGGTCAACAGGAAATGCGACCCTCCGATCCCGCCAACGCAAAAACGCGGGCCCCGGGGACCCGCGTCATCGATCTGTGATTGGCAATTGTGCCTGCCTCTGGAAGCGTTCCCGGCGGCCGGGGTCGATCAGGCGGCCCGCGCTTCCTTGTCCTTCAACTCCAGCTGACCGCTGGCGGCGAGACGGATCGCCTCCTGCGTGATCGAGCGGCGGGCAATGGCGATATCGCGCGGGTTGATGCCGGCGTCGCCCATGGCGAGATCGGATTCGATCATGCGGCGCTGACGTGCGCCGATCGAGGCGAGGACCGATTCGCGCAGGTCCGAGGTCGAGCCACGCAGCGCCATGGTGATGATGTCGGTCGAGACATCGTTGAAGAGCTGAACGCGGCTGCGCTGCGGCATGTAGAGAACGTCGTCGAAGAGGAAGATCTTCGGGCGAACCTTCTTGGCCGATTCCGTGCTGAGGGTTTCGAGCGAGGCAAGCAGGGTGTCGACCTGCGGCTTGTCGAGTTCGTTCATAACCTCTGCGATCTTTGTCGGGCCGGCGGAGTTGCGCTCGGCTTCCATCTCGCCGATCATTTCCATGACGCGGTTCTCGATGATGGATGCAGCCTTGGGGCTGACGTCCTTCATGTTGACGGCACGCTTCAGGATGTCGGGTCGCTGCTCTTCGGAGAGCTGCAGCAGAACCTTTGCGCCGAAGCTCGAAGGCATCATCGACAGCACATAGGCGATGGTCTGCGGATGTTCCTTGGCCAGTTGCAGCGCGACTGCCACCGGGTCGCATTCCTGCAGTCGGTCCCAGATATTGGCTTCGTAGGACTGGAAGGTGGCGCGGCGGCCGAGCAGGCCGTCGACTTCATCCGGCGTCAGGCCTTCCTCGAGAATGCTCTCGATCGCCTTGGCGTTGTCCATGAGGCCCGCGCCCTCGGTGAAGAGGTCCTCGAACTCGTTGACCAGCGCTTCCAGCTCGTGGGGAGGGATGGCCCGCAGCGACTGCGCCGAGGCGATGATCGCCTGCAGTTCGCTCTGGGTGAAGAACTTCAGCAGCTTTCCGGCGACGGTCTTGCCCATCGCCAGCAGAACGGCCGCTGCCTTATCCGTCTGGTTGAGAGGCCTGGAAAGTGCCTGAGCCTCAAAACTTTCGAAATCCATCATGGATTCATCCCTCGCCCAATAATTGGGTTCTATGACTTCTTGCTGCCCTTGATCTCGATGAGCTTGACGCCGAACCGGGTGTCGTCGCCTTCGAGAACGGTAATTTCACCACGGCCGATAATGCGGCCGTTGACCATGATTTCGACTGGTTCGCCGATCCGCCGGTCGAGCGAAATCGTAGCACCTTCGGTTAGGTTCATGAGGCCCGATACCTGCATCCGGCTGGTGCCGAGAACGATCTGGACATCGATCGGAATGTCCATGATCAGGTCGAGATTGGCGGTCATGCCGCTGCCGGGCGGCGTATCGGTGACAGCTTCACCGGCATCGAACGTCGACGCGCCGAAATCGCTTGCACCGAAGCTGCTGCCGCCGCCGAAATCGGTGGAGGCCGGGGCGGACGACAGGTCGCTGCCGAAAGTGTCCGAGCCGAAGTCGCCGCCAAAGGCGCCGAGGCCATCGGCAGGAGCCGCGAAATCGCCGCCGAATTCGGCGGTTCCGCCGAACGTGTCTTCGCTGCCGAACTCAGCGCCGAAACCAGCCGGTGCGTCCGTGTCCTTCTTGAGAACACCGCGCAGATCGTCGATCGCCTGGTCGAGTTCCATGTCTCCGACAGCGACTGCGGCCTGTTCGTTGATTGGTGCTTTCTTGGGTGCCATGTGCGAACTATTCCAGTTGAAGCTTGCCTCAGGCCTACTGCCTGTCGACGGCGAGCCGAATTAACTCATGATGTGGCGAAGGATGTCCTGCTCGGAACCGTGGGTATCCTTGACCCGCACGGTATATTTCGCACCCGAACGGCCGAACTCGCAGACGTAGAGGTCGCGGCCGTTGGCGTTCACGTCGACGCGAACGTCCTGGGCATCGTGGAAGGGAATGACGTCGCCGGCCTGGAGACGGCTGATCGTCTCGAGCGTCAGGCTCTCCAACCGGATCCGCGCCTCGATCGTGACGGCGGAGCGACGAACCTGCTCCTCCATCTGCTCGGTCCATTCGGTCTTCTGCTTGCGGTGCTGTCCGGCGCCCTTTGGAAACACGACCTGCGTCTTCAGGAGCACGCTTTGCGGCACGATGATCGAGAAGGTAGACAGGACAGGACCGAACCCGATCGTCATGTCGATTGCCGCCGCATGCACGTCCTCGACCGTCGGGTCAGGTTTGCCGCGCGCAGCGCTGTTCTGTGCGCGCGCAACGATCGGCTCGAAGCCGCCCGGCGCGTTGACCGCGGTGCGCAGCACGTCGGCAATCTTCTCCAGGATCGGTTGGGCGACGTCGATTTCGATCGGAGAAAGCGTACGCGGTTGCGGCTCTTCTATATCCGTCGGCTCAGCCCCCAGCAGCGCCTCGACCAGGGTGATAATGATCGGGCTGTCGCAGCTGATCTGAAAGTCAGGGCACCAGTTGCGCAAGGAGACGTCGCCGATCAGCACGCCGCTGCCGAGCTCGGCGATCAGATTGTTGCGAAGTCCGGTGCGGAAGCCCGCATAGGCGATTGCGATGTCGAGACCGGTTTCCGCCTTGCAGATGTCGGGAAGGAATTCGCCGAACACGTGGCCGAGATCGAGTGCCACCCGGCCGATCGCGCGGTCGTCGCCAAGCGCGCCGGTCATGCGTGCCAGCAGTTTCCTGTCGAAGGGATGAACGTTTGTTGTTGTACCTGACATCATCGGATCAAGCCGCCTTGCTTTCGCTGCCGCCGCCGGGGTTCATCATTTCCTGCTCGACCGCGTCGATCGAAGGACGCTCATAGGCCGAAATCGTCTTGCGGCCATATTCGAGCGCGACCTGCGGAACCGAGCCGTTCATGTAGGCAAGCAGCGTCTGCTTGACGATGATGTAGAGGCGGTTCTGCTTTTCACGCACCGATTTGATGTTGGCGACGATGGGCGCGACGATAGAGTAGGAAAGGAACACGCCGAGCAGGGTGCCGACGAGTGCGGCTGCGATCTTGGCGCCGAGAACCTCGGGCGCCTCGCTGATCGCGCCCATGGCTTTGATAACGCCGAGAACCGCCGCGACGATGCCGATCGCCGGGAAGGCGTCGCCCATGATCGTCAGTGCGTGGTAGGACTTCATCTTGTCGTGGGTGATGGTCTGGATTTCCTCGTCCATCAGCGCCTCGATCTCGTGCGAGCGGGCGTTGCCGATGATGATCAGCCGGACGTAGTCGCAGATGAAGGCCGTCAGTTCCTTGTTCTTAAGGACGGTTGGCGCCGACTGGAAGATCGACGATTCCTCGGGGTTGTCGATGTGGCTTTCGATCTCGTTGCGCGACTTCGTTCTGAGATCGCGCATCAGCGAGTAGAGAACGCCGAGCGTATCGAGATACTCCCGCTCCTTGGGAACCTTGTGGCGAAAGGCTTCGCCGAGAGCTTTGCCGGTATCCTTCACCACCTTCATGGAGTTGGCCATGATGAAGCCGCCGATACCGGCGCCGCCGATAATCAGCAGTTCGAAAGGCTGGTTGAGGACTTCCATATGGCCGCCCATGGCCACGTAGCCGCCGAGAATACAGCCGAAAGTCACAAGAAGCCCGATGATGATGTTCATTTTCGATACCCGTCACGATCCCATTTTCGTCTATCGGGATAAGGTCTCTTCCTTGTGTGAGGCTGGCCGCCTAGGTCGCGGGAATCATTGCATGGAACAGGTTCGCGCAAGCCAATCCGGGCAGGGTTTGGTATGGCCGGCTCTCCAGTCGCGCCCGTCTCATTCCGCTAAGGGCGATCCGACCGTGACCACGACCTATACGAGCTACAAGCTGATCACAGCCGACTTGGGCAAGTCGCTGGAGCGTGTCGCCAAAGAACCTGACGTCGCCCGCGAGACCGAATATTACCTCTCGAAGATCGGCGACATCAAAACCATCGACCAGTTCTTCGCCGACACGCGGCTGTATAATTACGCGATCAAGGCGCACGGCCTGGAAGACATGGGCTACGCCAAGGCCTTCATGCGCAAGGTGCTGACCGAAGGCGTCGACAACGAGGATGCGTTCGCCAACAAGCTGACCGACAGCCGCTACAAGCAGCTGGTCGAATCGCTGAATTTCGCCCGCCATGGCGAGGCCGCCACGTCCTTCGATCGTGCCCAGAAGGGTGTCGTCGACAAATACGCCCGCGAGACGCTCGAGCAGAGTGCCGGCGAAGAGAACGCCGGTGTGCGCCTTGCGCTCTATTTCGCGCGGATGGCGCCGTCGATTACCAGCGGCTATGCCATCATTGCCGACGAGGCATTGGCGCAGGTGGTGCGCACGACGCTGCAGCTCCCCAACGAATTCGCCGGAACCGAAGTCGATCGTCAGGCGGCCGCCTACGAGGCCGCAATCGATCTCAAGGACTTCCAGGATCCGGCCAAGCTGACGGATTTTCTCGATCGCTTTACGGCTCTCTGGGAAATCGACAATTCAACGGACGGTTATGACCCGCTTGCGGTTTTCGGTGCGTCGAGCGGCTACGGCATCTCTTCCGACCTGCTTCTGTCCATCAACAGTCTGAAACTCGGGGGACGCTGAACGTGCAGACCGGTCTTTACGTCGCGATTTCGTCGCAGATGGCGCTTGAAAAGCGCCTCAACACCCTTGCCGACAACATCGCAAACTCCGGCACCGTCGGTTTCCGCGGCACGGAAGTGAAGTTCAACCAGATGCTCGGCGACACCAAGCCGACGAAGGTTTCCTACGTCAGCAAGGGCGAGGAATTCCTCAATACCAACAATGGTTCGCTGACACGCACCGGGGCCGCGCTCGACTTTGCCGTCAAGGGCGATGCCTGGTTCCAGATCGACACGCCTTCCGGTCCGGCGTTGACGCGCGACGGTCGCTTTACCCTGACGGAGACCGGCGAATTGGTGACCATTCGCGGTTATCCGGTTCTCGACGCCGGCGGCGCGCCGATCCAGATCAACGGCTCGGGCGGTGAGGTAACCGTCGGCGCTGATGGCGCCCTGCACCAGAACGGTGTCGCCGTGGCGTCGCTCGGTCTCTACCAGGCGGACTTCAGCAAGGGTTTCATTCGCCTCGACAACAGCGCCGTGCTTCCGACGGTACAGCCCGAACCGGTCGTCGATCGCTTCGATGTTGGCGTCATGCAGGGTTTCCTCGAGGAATCCAACGTCAACGCCGTCGCTGAAATGTCGCAGCTGATCATGGTCACCCGCGCCTTCGACAACATCACCGCGCTGATGCGTGACAGCGAAGGATCGCTCAGTGAAGCGATCAAGACGCTCGGTGGCAGCCGCTAAGGCGTGACAGGAAACGGCATGGAACGCGAAGGCCTGAAGACGAGCGCCGCATCGACATCGCTGGCTGCCCTTGCCGGCCTGGTCGAGCGTTACGCCAAACCCGAACATTCGATCGCGCCGGGCGGCCATGTCCAGACGATCTCGCCGGGCCACTACACCGTGACCGGCCTGTCGCGGCATGTGCGGCTAGGCGATTTCGTCGCGCACAAGAGTTCGACCGGTACGCATCTCGGCGAAGTCGTGCGGGTCGAGCCCGAGCGCGTCGTCGTCTGCCCGATCGAGCCCGGCGATCCCATTGGCATCCACGATACCGTCATCCGCAAGGGCGCCTTCCGTGTCGCGCCGACCGACCAATGGTGCGGCCGGGCGATCAATGCCCTTGCCGAGCCGATCGACGGCCTCGGCCCGCTGTTGCAGGGTGACGTTCGCCGCTCGATTTCCAACACGGCACCGCCATCGATGACACGCAAGCGCGTCGAGCAAGGCTTCCGTACCGGTGTGCGGGCTATCGACATCTTTTCGCCGCTCTGCCTTGGGCAGCGCCTCGGCATTTTTGCCGGTTCCGGCGTCGGAAAATCGACGCTGCTGTCGATGCTGGCGCGCGCCGATGCGTTCGACAAGGTGGTCATCGCGCTGGTCGGCGAACGCGGCCGCGAAGTGCGCGAATTCATCGAAGACACGCTAGGTGACAATCTCTCCAAGTCGGTTGCCGTTGTTGCCACCAGCGACGAAAGCCCGATGCTGCGCAAGATGGCGCCGCTGACGGCCGTCACCATTGCCGAGCATTATCGCGACAACGGCGACAACGTGCTGTTGATCGTCGACAGTGTCACCCGTTTTGCCCACGCCATCCGCGAAGTGGCGACCGCATCCGGCGAGCCGCCGATCGCCCGTGGTTATCCCGCGTCGGTCTTTACCGAATTGCCGCGCCTGCTCGAGCGCGCAGGCCCAGGCGCCGAGGGCGCAGGCACCATCACCGCGATCATCTCGATCCTGGTGGACGGCGACAACCACAATGACCCCATTGCCGACTCGACGCGCGGCATTCTCGACGGGCACATCGTGCTCGAACGCAGCCTGGCGGAAGAAGGGCGTTATCCGCCGATTAATCCGCTGGCATCGATCTCCCGTCTGGCCCGCAAGGCCTGGACGCCGGACCAGGAAAAGCTGGTGTCACGGCTGAAGTCGTTGATCCACCGCTTCGAGGAAACGCGCGACCTGCGCCTGATCGGCGGCTACCGCCCAGGCGGCGATCCCGATCTCGACATGGCGATCAAGCAGGTTCCTGTCATCTACGACGTTCTGACGCAAACGGCGGGCGAGCCGCCGACGCAGGATGCATTTTCCGATCTTGCCGGCGCGCTGAAGGCCGCTGCGATGGGCAATCAGCCGGGTGCTGCAGGGATGAGGCCGAGGTGATGGGTGTGACGGATTACGACGCGGATGAAACGATTCATCAGCGCAAGCGCGAAGGCGGCATGCCGATGATCGACAAGGCGCTGGCGGCAACCGGCATCATGCTGGCGGCACTTGCGACCTTCTTTCCCTGGTATGCCTTCTTCAACCAGGACAAGTTCACGATGCCGCCGTTGTGGCAGGGGTCGACGCGCGATCTGCCGGAGAAGCCGGCACGCAATGTTCTGTCCGTCTCGCCGTTGGCGATGTCCGACATGGACGGCGAGACCGTCGCCGCAATCGACCAGCTGACGACGGCAACCGTTCCAAGCCTTGGCGGCGGTCCTGCCGCCGAGGGTAAGGCACCGCAGGAAGGGCTAGAACAGCCGTTCCCGGGCAAAACCGGCTTCAAGCTGATGCATGTCGCCAACGGGCGCGCTCTGATCGAGGACACGACCGGCATGTATATCGTGCGCATCGGCTCGATCCTGCCCGACAACAGCCGCCTGGCGACGCTTGAAGAGCGCGATGGCCGCTGGGTAATGATCACCTCGAGCGGCGACATCTACCGGGCCGACTGACCAGCCATCGCATTTTCAGTATAAATTGTCCGTTGCGGGTTCATCGCGATCCGCAACGGACAATGTCGTGCGTAATCCGAATGCGCCCGGCCTCCGCGGCAGGCTTGTTTCTGACGACAAGTCCCACGCAAGATTACCCACCTAGGTTCGCATCACCAAGCATGGAGCTTTTGATGCAACCGATTCAGCTTTTCGAACTCGCGTCCCGGCAGGCCCAGTGGCTGACCGTCCGCCAGAACGTGGTGGCCGGCAACATCGCTAATGCGAATACGCCGCACTACAAGGCCAAGGACGTCAAGCCGTTCGAAAGCGTGTTGCAAAACACCGGCATTCAGATGGCTGCGACCAACAAGGCCCACTTCACCGAGAGCCTTGCAGCCTCGCAGGTGGCCGAGGTCGGCATGCTCGACGGCGTTCAGATCCAGCAATCCGGCAACAGCGTCGCGATCGAGCAGGAAATGATGAAGACAGGTGAGATCAAGCGCGACTACGAGCTCAGTGCCGGGCTCGTCAAGGCGTTTCACCGTATGATGCTCATGACGGTACGGAAGTAACAACCATGGATCCTTTGACTTCGGCCATGAAGGTCTCGGCATCTGGTCTGCAGGCAGAATCGACTCGCCTGCGCATCGTTTCCGAAAATATCGCCAATGCACGCTCCTCGGGAGACGTGCCCGGCGCCGATCCGTACCGGCGCAAGACCATCAGCTTTGCAGCCGAAGTCGACAGGGCCAGCGGTGCGTCGCTCGTCGAAATCGAGCGGCTCGGCACGGATGATTCGAACTTCACCATCGAGTTCGATCCGGGCAACCCGGCGGCCGACGAGAAGGGCATGGTCAAGATGCCGAACGTCAACATCCTGGTTGAAATGGCCGATATGCGCGAAGCCAATCGCGCCTATGAAGCCAACCTGCAGACGATCAAGCAGTCGCGCGACCTGGTTTCCCAAACAATCGACCTGTTGAGAGCATCACAATAATGATCGACGCAATTAATTCAGTCGGCGCATTTTCGGTCATGAAAGAGGCCGAGGGTACCCGCCTTACGTCCTCTTCGTCGTCGGTTTTCGGCGCAGCTGCCGCAGCGCCCGCAGCCCCCCAATCCCAGAGCTTCGCTTCGGTTCTCGGCGATATGGCGACCGACGCCATCGGTGCCATGAAGAAGGCCGAAGGCGCCTCGCTCGACGGCATCCGCGGCCAGGCCAACACCCGTGAAGTCGTCGATGCGGTGATGAACGCCGAACAGTCGCTTCAGACAGCAATCGCGATCCGCGACAAGGTGGTCACCGCCTATCTCGAAATCGCGCGCATGCAGATCTAAGGAACGAGACATGAAGGCCCTTTCCATTGCCGCAACTGGCATGAACGCCCAGCAGCTGAACCTTGAAGTGATCGCGAACAACATCGCGAACATCAACACGACCGGCTACAAGCGTGCCCGCGCAGAGTTTTCCGACCTGCTCTATCAAACCGAACGCGCCCAGGGCGTGCCGAACCGCTCCAACCAGGCGATCGTTCCGGAAGGCGCGATCATCGGTCTCGGCGTCCAGACGGCCGCTGTGCGCAACCTGCATATCCAGGGCAGCCTCGTCAGCACCGGCAACGACTACGACCTCGCACTCGTTGGCCGCGGCTGGTTCCAGGTGGAAACGCCCGATGGCGAAACGGTCTATACCCGTGCCGGCGCCTTCAACAAGAATGCCCAGGGCCAGCTCGTCACGATTGACGGCTACACCGTTGTGCCCGGCATCACGGTTCCGCAGGACGCCACCGAAATTGCCTTCACCAGCTCCGGTCAGGTCATGGTGCGCGTCGGCAACGATCCGGCGATGCAGGAAATCGGCCAGTTGACGGTCGCCAACTTCGTCAATGAAGCGGGCCTCGAGCCGCAGGGCGAAAACCTCTTCAAGCAGACGCCTGCCTCTGGCGAGCCGATCGTCGGCACGCCGGCTGATCCGGGCTTCGCGCTGATCAAGCAGAAATATCTCGAAGCGTCGAACGTCGATCCGGTCAAGGAAATCACCGATCTGATCTCGGCCCAGCGCGCCTATGAGATGAACTCCAAGATCATCCAGGCCGCAGACGAAATGGCGGCTACGGTGAGCAAGAACCTCAGGTAACGGAAGAGGGGGCAAACATGACGTTTCGCCAAGCCGCTGGCATGACAGCTCAGAAAGACGGTTCCGCGCCAGGTGCGCGGCGCGTGGTGGCGGGCATTTTGCTTGCCGCCGCTTTCCTGTCGCCTTCGGCAGGCTTTGCGGAACGGCTGACGGCAGTCATCCCCAAGCAGACGATCTACCCCGGCGAAGCGATCGACGCGAGCCGGCTCGAGGTCGTCGATGTGACCAACCCCGATCTGACGGACGGCTATGTCAGGACGTTGAGCGAGATCGACGGCAAGGTCAGCAAGCGCACGCTGCTGCCCGGCCGCGTCATTCTGGCTTCGGCCCTGCGCGAGCAATATGCAGTCGAGCGCGGCTCCACCGTCCGTCTGGTCTTCAGCAATGGTGGCCTCACCATCAGCGCGGCCGGTTCGCCCCTTCAGGACGCCGCGATCGGCGATCTGATCCGGGCTCGTAACATTGATACTGGCGTTATCGTCTCCGGAACGGTGATGGCCGACGGCACGATACATGTGGTGGCGAAATGAAAATGCTTGCCTGCAAATGGTTCCTGACGCTGGCCGTCGCGCTGTCTACAGCGATGACGCCTGCCTTTGGCGCGTCGCGAATCAAGGACGTCGCCTCGCTGCAGGCCGGCCGTGACAACCAGCTGATCGGCTACGGCCTCGTCGTCGGTCTCCAGGGAACGGGCGACAGCCTGCGCTCGTCGCCGTTCACCGATCAGTCGATGCGCGCCATGCTGCAAAACCTCGGCATCTCGACCCAGGGCGGAGAATCGCGCACCCGCAACGTCGCGGCTGTTCTCGTCACCGCGAACTTGCCGCCCTTTGCCAGCCCGGGCAGCCGCGTCGACGTGACGGTCGGATCGCTCGGCGACAGCACCTCGCTTCGTGGCGGTACCCTGGTGATGACCTCGCTTTCGGGCGCTGACGGTCAGATTTACGCGGTGGCCCAGGGCTCTGTCGTCGTCACCGGCTTCACGGCGCAAGGGGATGCCGCATCGCTCAACCAGGGGGTTACCACCTCCGGCCGCGTGCCGAATGGCGCCATCATCGAGCGCGAACTGCCGTCGAAGTTCAAGGACGGCTTCAACCTCGTGCTGCAGCTGCGCAACCCCGACTTTTCCACCGCAGTCGGCATGGCCGCCGCGATCAACAAATACGCCGCCGGGCAATATGGCGGCCGTATCGCCGAGGCCCGCGATTCTCAGGCCGTTCTCGTCGAAAAGCCGAAGATGGCGGACCTGGCGCGGCTGATGGCGGATATCGAAAACATCGTCATCGAGACCGATGTTCCGGCAAGGGTGGTGATCAACGAACGCACCGGCACGATCGTCATCGGCCAGGATGTGCGCGTCAACGAGGTGGCTGTCAGCTACGGCACCTTGACCGTGCAGGTCAGCGAGACGCCGACGGTGGTTCAGCCGCTGCCGTTCGCGCGCGGCCAGACGGCAATGGAGCCGAACACCACGATCGAGGCCCAGTCCGACGGCGGCACGGTCGCGATCCTCAACGGGTCCAGCCTCCGGTCTCTCGTTGCCGGTCTCAACAACATCGGCGTCAAGCCGGATGGCATCATCGCCATCCTGCAAAGCATCAAAACGGCTGGGGCCCTTCAGGCGGAGCTTGTCCTGCAATGATGAACATCGACCGCTTTCTCGGAAGATCCCGCAACATCCTGCTCGCGTCGGCCGCCGTCGCGTCGATGCTGGCGATGCCCGGCGCCTTTGCCCAGGACGTCACGGCGCCGCCAGCCGCCAACGCCACGGCCAACGAGATCCAGCAGTTCTGCACCAACATCGCTGACGCTGCCCGCGACCAGCGCTATGTCCTGCAGCGCAAGGAACTCGAAACGCTTCAGGCGAATGTCGACGACCGGATCGCGACGCTCGAAAAGCGGCGCGAGGAATACGAAGACTGGCTGAAGCGTCGCAACGACTTCCTCAAGCAGGCCGAGATCGGCCTCGTCGGCATCTACAAGACGATGAAGCCAGACGCTGCCGCGGGCAAACTTGAAATGGTCAGGCCGGAGATTGCGGCCGCAATCGTCATGCAGTTGCCGGCGCGGCAGTCGTCGCTGATCCTTAGCGAAATGAGTGACGAGAAGGCCGCCGCTCTTACCAACATCATCTCGAGTGCCAGCGATCCGAACACCTCGAAGGAACCATCATGAAATTGCGTCTAACGGCCGTTTTGGCCGCGGGCCTCCTCGCAGGATGTCAGAACCAGGCTTTCAACGAGATTGGCCGGGCCCCTGCCATGAGCCCGATCGGAAGTGGCCTGCAATATACGCAGACGCCGCAGCTTGCGATGTATCCCAAGCAGCCGCGCCAGGTCTCCAACGGCTTCTCGCTCTGGAACGATCAGCAGTCGGCGCTCTTCAAGGATGCGCGCGCATTGAACGTCGGCGACATCCTGACGGTCGAGATCGCCATCAATGACAAGGCCTCGTTCGACAACAAGACCGATCGGAGCCGCAAGAACACCAGCGGCTTCAACATCGGTGCGAGCGGCCAGTCGGAGGCCAGCGACTTCGGCTGGTCGGGTGATCTGAAATATGGTTCGAACACCAAGACGGAAGGCGACGGCTCGACCGAGCGTTCCGAAAAGCTGCAGTTGCTCGTCGCCGCCGTTGTCACCGGCGTGCTCGAAAATGGCAATCTCCTGATCAGCGGCTCGCAGGAAGTTCGCGTCAACCACGAGCTTCGCATCCTCAATGTCGCCGGTATCGTGCGCACGCAGGATGTCGACGCCAACAACGTGATCTCCTACGACCGGATTGCCGAGGCACGCATTTCCTACGGTGGCCGTGGCCGCCTGACCGAAGTGCAGCAGCCGCCTTACGGCCAGCAGGTCATGGATCTGATTTCGCCGATCTGATCGGCAGGGAATGGCAAGATGGAAGAACTCGACACAGCCGCGCCTGCCAAGTCACCGTCGAAGGTGATCACGATCGCCATCGTCGCCGTCCTGACGCTCGTCGCCGGTGGCGGCGGCTGGCTGGTCGGCGGCATGCTGGCGCCGCCGCCGCCCAAGGAGCAGGTGGACGCGGCGAAGGAAGTCGCCCCGAACGCAACAGGCGAGGAGGGCGTGCCGAAGATCGCGACGGAGGCCAACGGCGTCGTTCAGCTGGAGCCGATTACCACGAACCTTGCCTACCCTTCTGAAAACTGGGTCCGGCTCGAGGTGGCGTTGCAGTTTGACGGTATCCCGGACCCGGCCGTGGCCGAGCAGATCCACCAGGATATCGCCGCCTATCTGAAAACCGTATCGCTGCAGCAGATCCAGGGACCGCGCGGGTTTCAATATCTCAGGGATGACATCCAGGAACGGGTTGACCTGCGCTCGGATGGGCGCGTAACCAACGTTATGTTCAGAACCTTCGTCATTCAATGATTCGCTAAATGATCCGGCTCATCGCCTTCATAGTCGCCATGACGGCGATGTCCGGAATTGCCGGCGCCCAGAGTTTTCCCTCTGACATCCTGAACACGCCTATCGACGGCTCTGCTGCGTCCTGGATCATCCGGACCTTCGGCCTTCTGACCGTTCTGTCGGTCGCGCCCGGCATCCTGATCATGGTCACCAGCTTTCCACGCTTCGTGATCGCGTTTGCCATCCTGCGCACCGGCATGGGCCTGGCAACGACGCCGTCGAACATGATCATGGTTTCGCTGGCGCTGTTCATGACGTTCTATGTGATGGCACCGACCTTCGACCGCGCCTGGCGCGATGGCATCGACCCCTTGATGAAGAACCAGATCACGGAAACGGAGGCGTTGCCGCGCATCGCGGAGCCGTTCCGTGAATTCATGCTCGCCAACACTCGCGACAAGGATCTGCAGCTCTTCATCGATATCGCCAAGGAAAAGGGTCAGACCGTTGTGGTCGACGACAAGGTCGACCTGCGCGCCGTCGTTCCCGCCTTCATGATCTCGGAAATCCGCCGCGGCTTCGAGATCGGCTTCCTCATCATGCTGCCGTTCCTGGTGATCGACCTGATCGTCGCCACCATAACCATGGCGATGGGCATGATGATGCTGCCCCCGACGGCAATCTCCTTGCCGTTCAAGATCCTCTTCTTCGTGCTGATCGACGGCTGGAACCTGCTCGTCGGCAGCCTGGTGCGCTCGTTTAGCTGAACAGTTTTCGCCTGTTCTGGCCGCAGCAACGGCATCGCCTTGCCGACATGTGGCGCGCTCCATATGGGATCTCGGCACGTCGGTCTTGCCGTCTGCCTGTCGCGTTTTACAGATTTATCCGGTCCGTCCAGAGTGACGTGCGTTCAGAAGAACGCACCAAGGACACTCCAGCACTTCGATTCCAGAGCATCTGATCCGCCTTCAGAGAACCTGCTCGATAGCGGCATTCTGCAAAGCGTCGCCGCGTCCTTGCCGCGCAGATGCGAAACTATGGCGCGGTGTACCCGCTTCCGGTCCGCGACCCCGAACGAAAAACCCCGCCGTGTGGGCGGGGTCAAGGGGAGACAAGGCGTGTCGGCGGTTGCGCCGCCGTGGTGTTTTACTGAGCAAATGTCCCTGTTCGCGCCGGCAGGGCCGGCACGTCGATCAGCGCAGGCTCCAGTCCGTCCCTGGCGCGTTCGGCCATCATCTCGTAAGCCTGCTCGAGGTGGCGGCAGAAGCGCTCTGAATCGAAGAGCGGCTTCAGCATTCGGTTATCCGTGAGCCGCTCTCTGTACTTGGCGACCTTGTCACGGTTCTCGTAAAGAGCGACCGCCTGCTCGATGTAGTCCTCGATGTCTGCTGTGACGAGTTCCGGCACGCCGATCGCGTGCAGCAGGCTTTCGCTGACGCGTGACGCGAAGTGGGTGCCCTTGGGCGTCAGGACCGGCAAGCCCATCCACAGCTGTTCGGAGGTTGTGGTGTGGCCGTTGCAGGGGAAGGTATCGAGGCCGAGATCTGCCGCCGGGATACGGGCAAGGTGCTTTTCATAGTCGACCTTCGCGCAGAAGATGATGCGCTTGGTGGTGATGCCGTAGCTTTGGAAGCGACGGAGAATATGAGCCTGGGCTTCGGGCTTCGGGCACATGAGCCAGAGCACGCTATCGGGCGTTCTGCGAAGGATTTCCGCCCATGCCTTCATCGTCTCAACCGTGATCTTGCGGTTGGCGTTGAACGAGGCGTAAACGAACGCGTCTTCCGGCAAACCGATCTCGGCGCGGCTCGTCGTTGCGGGCAGGGGACGGCCGGCGGGGTCGTTCGGCTGGTAGGTCTCCGGCAACCGGCAGAACCGCTCATGGTAGTGTTCCTCGCTGCCATCCGGCAGGACGTAGTGGTCGCCGATGATATAGTCGAGGTCGGTGTTGACGGTGGTGCCGGGGAAGCCGAGCCAGGCGACCTGAACCGGAGCGACCTTGTGGTTGAGAATGGAGACGCGACTGTTCATCGTGTGCCCCTTGAGGTCGACGAGAATGTCGATCTTTTCGTCGCGGATCACCTGGGCCGCGTGCTCGTCGGAAAGGTGTTCGACGCGCACGATCCTGCCCCAGCTCTCCCGCCCTTCGCCGACGACCTTGAGATATTTTTCCGGCGTGTAGCAGAACAGGACGATCTCGAATTTTTCAGGATCATGGGCGGTCAGCACGGCCCGCAGCAGCTTCATGGTGGCGTGCAGGCCCCAGAAGTCGTTGGACAGATAGCCGATCCGGATTTTCTTGCCCCAGCTATGGGGCATGGAGCGACGCTCCTTTGGCAGGCCGGGCGGGAATGGCTGATCGAGTGCTGCAGCCAGGCGGTTCAGCTTTTCGTCGCGGCACCAGTGGATATTGTAGAATGGCGTTTCCGCGCGCAGGAATTTGCTGTTGTTCGACTGAATCACGCGCTCCAGCGCTTGCGCATAGTTTTCGATTTCATTGAAGTTGTTCACTTCCTGCATGAAAACGAGATAGGCGGACAACAGGACCGGGTTCGAAGGCGTCCGCCGGAACAGGTTGGTGACGATCTCTCGGTCTTCGTTGTTGCCGACGTCCGACGTCAGCAGCTTGGCCGCAAGCACCTGATGTTCCTGCCGGGCGCTCGCCGAGAGCGTCGACTTGAAGGGGCCGAGGATATCGGCCTGGTCGCGCTTCAGGAACAAGGTCACGATGATGTAGGCAAGTTCGGGATCAGTCTTGGCCTGCTCGAGCAAGGGTCGGCCGAGGCTCAAGGCCTGATCGTCATTGCCGCAGGCGAAATGCAGCTTCATGGCCTCTGCCAGGAAATGCTCCGAACGCAATCCGCCTTCTTCACCCGCCAGTTGATAGGCTTGCGCCGCATCGCTCCGGAAGCCGAGCTTCAGCAACACCTTTGCCAAAAGCGCATACGTCTTGGCATCACGGGTAAGATCGAGCAGCTGATTAAGGGAATCGAGGGCCTCGGTGTACTGGCCTTTTTGATACTGCCGAGAAGCGGAAGAAAAGATGGTGTGGGCGTTCAAGGGAAGCTCCATGGAATAAGCGCAACCGTTGTCACCGCGCAAGCCTGTGCAACGTCAATGTACCAAGATACCGTTTTGAAGCAGAAACCTTGCCCGAGGCCGGATTGCCGGGCGAATAGCGTATTGTTTTCCAATAAATCCAGTGTCGCCGAAGTCATTCTCGCGAGCTTGGGTGAAGCGAAAGTAACGTACTGTTAACCATAGGATTTTGCTTCGAAAATATCTTGCCGCCTTAATGAAATCGCAAGCATTGGGGGCGATATTCACCCTCACATGACGGGTTTGGTTTCCTTCACTTGAGTGAGCGGAGCCGAGTGGCATGAAGCCGGTCCGTCATTACCGGTAGACGTTTTAGTCCGGTATGTCCCCAACCATGTAACCTTGTAAATTTGAGGGACAGTCTCATGACTTCTATTATGACCAACAACTCGGCAATGGCCGCACTCTCCACGCTGCGTTCGATCAATTCCTCGATGGAAACGACGCAGGACCGTATTTCGTCCGGCTTCCGCGTTGGTAACGCTTCCGACAACGCTGCTTACTGGTCGATCGCAACGACCATGCGTTCGGACAACAAGGCCCTCGGCACCGTTCAGGACGCACTCGGCCTCGGCGCTGCCAAGACCGACGTTGCTTACACCGGCATGAAGGCTGCGATCTCGGTCGTTGACGAAATCAAGGCAAAGCTGGTTGCTGCCAGCGAGCCGGGCGTTGACAAGTCCAAGGTCCAGAAGGAAATCACGCAGCTTCAGGATCAGCTGAAGAGCGTCGTCAAGTCCGCTGGCTTCTCCGGCGAAAACTGGCTCTACACCGCTTCCGGCGCAACTGCTCCGGGCACCAAGTCGATCGTCGGTTCGTTCAACCGCGACTCCAACAGCAATGTCAGCCTGACGACGCTCGACGTCGACACGACCAAGACCATGCTGATCGACGAAGCTGCAACGGCAAACGGCCTGCTGACGGCAGAACTCAAGGATGCAGGCGGCACGGCTATCGCTGGCGTCAGCGTTCTGAACCTCAACATCACTGCTGCCGACACGACCGCGCTGAAGAACTACCTCAGCGGTGTTGACACCGTGCTGAAGAGCATGACCGATGCCGCTTCGGACCTCGGTGCTGTCAACAAGCGCGTCGACCTCCAGAAGGACTTCGTCGACAACCTGATGGACTCGATCGAATCGGGCGTCGGCAAGCTGGTTGATGCTGACATGAACGAAGAGTCGACCCGCCTGAAGGCTCTGCAGACGCAGCAGCAGCTCGGCATCCAGGCTCTCTCGATCGCCAACAGCAGCTCGCAGAACATCCTGTCGCTGTTCCGTTAATCGGTCCAGACACCGGCGATTTCGGTCCCGGTCTGCAATACGAAAAACCGCGTCTCGATCGAGGCGCGGTTTTTCTTTTGGCTATACGATTTTTTTGGGTCGCGGCTTCAACGTTCGTTAACCATCTTGGTGTTTTCTATGCCTATCGAAACGGCGGGTTAACCAACAAGATTAACGCGTTAGCAGGCATGAAGCTGGCCGCCGTTTCCCGGTAATCCCGGAATGTCCCTTTCAATCCAGAATTCCCAAGGGGCACTCAGCCAATGACTTCTATCATGACCAACAACGCCGCGATGGCCGCACTCTCCACGCTGCGTTCGATCAATTCCTCGATGGAAACGACGCAGGACCGTATTTCGTCCGGTTTCCGTGTTGGCAATGCTTCCGACAACGCCGCCTACTGGTCGATCGCAACGACCATGCGTTCGGACAACAAGGCTCTCGGCACCGTTCAGGACGCACTCGGCCTCGGCGCTGCGAAGACCTCGGTTGCCTACACCGGCATGAAGGCTGCGATCTCCGTCGTTGACGAAATCAAGGCAAAGCTGGTTGCTGCCAGCGAACCGGGCGTTGACAAGTCCAAGGTCCAGAAGGAAATCACGCAGCTTCAGGAACAGCTGAAGAGCGTCGTCAAGTCCGCCTCGTTCTCCGGCGAAAACTGGCTCTACACCGCTTCCGGCGCAACGGCTCCGGGCACCAAGTCGATCGTCGGTTCGTTCAACCGCGACGCCAACGGCAATGTCAGCCTGACGACGCTCGACGTCGACACGACCAAGACCATGCTGATCGACGAAACGAACACGGCAAGCGGCCTGCTGACCGCAGAACTCAAGGATGCAGGCGGCACGGCTATCGCCGGCATCAACGTTCTGAACCTCAACATCACGGCTGCCGATACGACCGCGCTGAAGAACTACCTCAGCGGTGTTGACACCGTGCTGAAGAGCATGACCGATGCCGCTTCGGACCTCGGTGCTATCGACAGCCGCATCGACCTCCAGAAGGACTTCGTCGACAACCTGATGGACTCGATCGAATCGGGCGTCGGCAAGCTGGTTGACGCTGACATGAACGAAGAGTCGACCCGCCTGAAGGCCCTGCAGACGCAGCAGCAGCTCGGCATCCAGGCCCTGACGATCGCCAACACCAACTCGCAGAACATCCTGTCGCTGTTCAAGTAATCAGCGCATCGAGCGTGGGGGCGCATTCGCCCTCATGATCATCCACTCCAGGAAACCGCGTCGCCCGAGAGGGCGGCGCGGTTTTTCCGTTTCCGGTCTGTGGCTTGCTGCCATTAACGCCTGCTTCATATTTCCTTATTTTTGTTCACCTTCGTTACTGACTTATGAATGGCGTTAACCGTTTGTTAACCAAACAATCGTTACACATTCGTTAAGAGCGAAGGGTCGCCCCCAGGGCAAAACAGGGGCGGTTCGCATGACGCTGGTCCCGTCGCTGCCGGTCATTCACACCGGGATGTTCTCAGAAAATCATTCGGGGCAAGTGACCAATGACCAGCATCATGACCAACACGGCCGCCATGGCCGCACTCCAGACGTTACGCTCGATCAACACGAACATGGCCGAAGTGCAGGACAGGATCTCGTCCGGCTACCGGGTGCAGACCGCAGCGGACAATGCCGCCTACTGGTCGATCGCAACCACCATGCGATCCGACAACGCCGCTCTGTCGACGGTACAGGACGCACTCGGCCTCGGTGCGGCCAAGGTCGATACCGCCTATGAAGCGATGAAAGCTTCCATCGACATCGTCACGGAAATCAAGACGAAACTGGTTGCCGCGCGCGAGCCAGGTGTCGACAAGCTCAAGATCAACAAGGAAATCACCGAGCTGAAGAACCAGCTCATGTCCGCCGCGCAATCGGCGTCGTTCTCGAGTGAGAACTGGCTCTACAACACCAATACCGCCGCCGTCGGCACAAAGTCGATCGTCGCCTCCTTCAACCGCGACGGAAACGGCAATGTTTCCATTACGACGCTCGACTTCGACACGGCGCAATCGATGCTGATCGACTCAGGCAGCTCGGCGCGCGGCCTGCTGACCAGAGGCTATGATGCCGACGCGCTCCTGGGAACTCCGACCGGCACCGCGGCTCCGTACTATCTGATCGTCGCACCGCCCGCAGCTCCTCCGACCGGCACCGAAATCAAGCTGTCCGCATCCACCACGCCTGCCGACATGGACGCGATGATCCGCGTCGTCGACAAGATCCTCGGACAGTTGACGGACGCCGGCTCGACACTTGGCGCGATTACCAAGCGCATCGACATGCAGGAAAGTTTCGTCGCCAACCTGATGGATACGATCGACAAGGGCGTCGGCCGTCTTGTCGATGCCGATATGAATGAGGAATCGACGCGGTTGAAGGCGCTGCAGACGCAACAGCAGCTCGGCATTCAGGCGCTCTCGATCGCCAACACCAATTCCGAAAACATCCTGCGTCTCTTCCAGCAGTAAGGTTTTCCAGCCGGTGGCGCTCTAGCCCGCCGGTTTGAGATCGCTCGGCCGCATCCGCTGAGAAGCGGATGCCGGAACGGGTTGAGTTCTGCCATGTCGTCGGTCACGGCACCCGGTGGAAACGGTTGGACCGCGCTAATTGCCCTGGCGCGGTCCAACACATTCATTTTCGCACAAGTTTGACCGAATAGCCTTCCCTCGCAGTCCTGTCGGTTGACTGCCGGCCAATATGAGATTTGCGCCGCCGCCTGCATTGGTCCGCCGCTTGGACGAGAGTTTTCGAGCGCGACCTGTGTAAGTCCAAGCATGCAGGGTTCGCCGCTATCGGCGACCGGACCCGAGGGAGACATTTCAGCAGTGTCAGCATCATGGGAATTCTGCGCCGTAAGGCGGCGCCTGTCGGGCAGACGGGGATCGCCGGCTGTCGGTCTGCGCGCATCGAGGTTCCAGCCATGAGCGCGATGCTGTCCCGCTATCTCAAGGATTTCAGCGCGCCGAAAGTCGAACTGTCGATGATGCCGCCGAAATATTTTCCCGATCTGGATATCGACTACTCCGATAGCGACCGGTCCGCACCGCGGTCGATCGCCCCTCAGATCGATGTCGATGCCGAGCGTCGTGAAGCATTCGAGCAGGGCCGCGCGGAAGCGCAGGCAGAGCTTGCCTTTGAACATGCCAACCAGATTGCCGACCTCCAGGCCGCCCACGCAGCCGAAATCGAAGCCCTGACCAAGCGCTTCGAGGATGAGGCGGCAAGCCGCGTTGCCGAACGATTCAACGAGATGACGGACCAACTGGCCGTTTCGCTGGGTGACCAGACCGCCCGTGTGCTTGCTCCCGTCATGGAGGATGCGCTCTTGCAGCGGGCCGTTGCCGATATGGCCCAGATGATCCGGCAGGGGATCGTCGCCGGCGAAGGGTGTGCGATCACCGTCAAGGGGCCGCTTCCCCTGTTCGAAGCGTTGAAGAGCAGCCTCGGCGACGACATGCCGGTGTTCCGCCACATTGAAACAATGGACGTCGATCTCGCCATCGAAATGGATGGCACGATCCTCGTCACCAGAATGGCGGCTTGGGCCGACACTGTCCGGAAGGTTCTCGCATGAGCGACGAAAGCCACCACAACGGCAAGAACGAAATCATCATCGTCAAGCGCGTGAGCGGCCATCATGACGGCCATCACGGCGGAGCGTGGAAGATCGCCTACGCCGACTTCATGACCGCGATGATGGCTTTCTTCCTCGTCATGTGGCTGATCAATGCTGCCAATGAAGAGACCAAGGCGGCGATCGCCTCCTATTTCAACCCGGTGCAGTTGACCGACCAGAAGCCCGCCGAACGTGGCCTCAAGGACCCCGCCAAGGATGCGCAGGGCGAAGAGACGCAACAACGATCGAAGGTGGACGGCGAGCAGGAAAAGTCCGGTGGCTCTGCCAAGACCGGCGACCAGCTGACGGCGACCTCGGGCGAGGAAACGAAATATTCCGACGCCGACTTTTTCGAAAATCCCTATTCCGTGCTTTCCGAGATCGCACAGGAAGTGGGACAGCAGGCAAACATCAGCGTCAAGGGTGACGGCGGCGCGGCGCAATCCGGGCCATCGACCGGTGCGGAGGGCGGCGAAGCCTATCGCGACCCGTTCGACCCGGATTTCTGGACCAAGCAGGTCGAAGTCAAGGATGCCGGCAACACGGCCGAGACAGATGTAGCCCTGGCGTCCAAGTCGGCCATGGAAAGCGGCGCAGCGCCGCTGCAGAATACCGCGGAAGACCAGAAGACCGAGGATGGCGCGAAGCCTGCCGATGCCGGCAAGAGCGATGCCGAAAAGGCCGAGCTGCTGAAGCAGGATGCCGCGGCGCAAGCGGAAGCGCTGAAAGCCGAGATCACCAAGGAGCTCGGCGGCGATGCCGGCAAACTGGCGGAAGGCCTCGTCGTGACGCCGGCAGAGGGCGGCCTGCTGGTGACGATCAGCGAGCAGACGGATTCCCAGATGTTTGCCGTCGGTTCGGCAGTGCCGCAGAAGGAACTGGTCATGGCGATGGAAAAGATCGGCAGGCTGTTGTCTGAGCGCCAGGGCGCCGTTGCCATCCGTGGCCACACCGACGGTCGGCCGTTCAAGGATGGCACCTATGACAACTGGCGCCTTTCGGCAGCGCGAGCCCAGAGCGCCTACTACATGCTCGTTCGCGGCGGTCTGAAGGAAGATCGCGTCAGCCAGATCACCGGCTTTGCCGACAGACGGCTGCAGATCCCTGGCGATCCCTACGCGCCCGGCAACCGCCGTATCGAAATCCTGCTGCAGTCGGCAAAGGGCTAGGACCGATGCTGCGACGCCTGAGATCCGCCTTGATGATGTCGGTCCTTGCCATCCCGCTTTCGGCGGGAATGGCCGGTGCCAACGATCTCGAGGAGCTTGCACCGTTCAAGATGATACGATCGCTGCAGTATGTGCAGGACTCGGTGGTGCTCGGCGATCATTCGGCCATCGAGATGCAGCGCTTCATGCTGGGGGCGATCGACAAGCGGCTGAGGGCCGCAGACGCATCCGTGTTCCGCGATCCGCGCAACGTCGATGCCGCACTTGTCTACGCCATGAGCGGCGGCAATCCGGAGACGCTCAACTATCTCGCCGACCACGATGTCGACGGCAATTTCGATTCGCGCGTTACCGATGCGCTGCGCCAGTATCTCGGCGGCAAGGGCGGCCTGATCGTCGAGAGCCTGTCGAAGGCGGCGCCCGAGTACCGCAACTCCCGTGTCGGTCCCTACCTGTTTCTGATTCTGGGCAATGCCGCCTCACAGCAAGATCCGGTTGGGGCGATGAAATTCTACGACTGGGCGCGATTGACGGCTCCGGGCACGATCATCGAAGAGGCGGCGCTTCGCCGCTCCGTCTACCTCGCAGTGCAAGCGAACTTGCCGGAGAAGGGCTTCCGCTACGCGCTGAACTACGCCCGCCGCTTCCTGACGTCGCCCTATGCGAGCCAATTCGCCGATGTCTTCGTCGAGCTGGCCGTGGGGCATTTCGAAGAAGGCGCGCATGAGCGGATTTCTGAAATCCTGACTTTCATGGACGCGCCGCGCCAGCGGGAGGTCTATCTGCGCGTCGCGCGCCGCGCCGCCATCAGCGGCAAGCAGACCCTGGCAAAGCTTGCATCCGAGCGAGCCGAACAGCTTGCAGCCGATGGCGCCTCCGAGCCGCGCGTGCTTGCCAATTTTTATGCCGGGCTGGCGGCGGTACCGTCGTCCGACGTGTTCGCCGCGACCCAGAGCATCGCCGCGATCCCGGACGCGGAACTCTCACCGCGCGACCGCGCCCTGCGCGATGCCGCCAAGGCGGTTGCAGATGCGGTCGTCAGACCACCGGACGATGAAAGCCTCACGCAAGCGTTCTCCGCTAGACCGGTTGAACCAGTCACGCCGAACGAAGATGTCGAAGGCGCGGAAACGGGAAGCGGCATGAGCCCGTTCGGGAAACCGACGGCGCAGGCCAGCGCCCCGACAGCGGAAGAGACGACACAGGTCAGCGCCGACGCTGCCGCCGCCTCCGACCCCGCCCACGATGGTTTCGTGGCGAAGGGCCGGTCAAAGGTCGACGAGATCGATGCGCTGCTTAGGGGGGAAGGCAAATGAGAGCTCTGGATGAAAGCCTGCGCGCACCGCCTCAAACCCCGACGGGCAAGGCGGGCGCCCGCGCGGGTGGCAAGGACCAGGCCCCAGGTGCCTTCGAGGATGCCGTCGCGACCGCCGGGCGCCAGAAGGCGAACGGGCAGGGCGCACAGGGTTCGATCGCGGGAGCCGGCGATGCCGCAGAGGGCGACAATTCGGGAGCTGCGGCTTTGATCGGTAACGGTGGCATCAAGGGCGGTGACGCTCAGATCTCGATCTCCAAGCCGACGCACAGGGCGACCGGGGATCTCGAAGATCCGTCGCCCGAGAATCAGAATGGTCAGAACGAGCGCTTCTCGCTCGCTGCGCGTGACAAGGACGCCAAACGTCTTGCTGCCGCCAGGGCAACGCTGGCGCGCGAGAATGCGGGCGCGTCCGACCCGGCCGGCAACACGGACGACGTGGCTGCGCACTTAGCTTCGCTGTCGCACGGACTTGGCAAAGCCCAGGCCGGCGGCACTCAAGGCGTCGAAGGCAGCGGCGAGGCGACTGACGGGCAGGCGGCTTCCGATGCCAAACAATCGCCGAACGCCAGCGTGGACGATCTGCTGACGTTGCTCGGCGGCAGCGCGATGCCGTCGGCGCGTGCGGAAGCGCAGGGCGGTGCAGCCGGAACGGCCGGCGTCCATGCGCTCGGCGACGGCAAGGCCAAGGGCGCAGCGCATGGCGAGATGGCCGATGCGCATGGTACGAACGGCGAAGGCGGCGAAGGCGAACAGGGCACGGACAGGCTGTTTCGCTTTGCCCGCGCCGATGGCAAGGGCCAGGAGATCTCGATGAGCATATCGAGAGACGGTGAACGCGCGACGGTCGACGCGGCGCGGTCGTCGGCCAAGGCCGAAAACGTCACCGTGCTCGAGGCACGCCGGTATCTCGGCATTTCGATGAACACGAACTCCAGCAATGTCACCAGCGCGATCGCCGGGGACACAGGTTTTGCCCAGTCGTTGCAGCCCAGTGCGGCCCTTGGCCAGCCGGGCGCATGGACCCAGGCAGGCAAGACCTTGAACACGCTCAAGATCCAGATGCATCCGATCGAGCTCGGCCTTGTTACCGCGACGTTGCGGTTGAAGGACGACGAGCTGCAGGTGGAGCTGAAGGTCGAAAACGCCGACGCTTTCCGCCAGTTGCGCGACGACCAGAGCGAAATGGTCAAGGCACTGCGGGCCCAGGGCTTCGCAGTCGATCAGATCAACGTCGTGTTCAATTCGGGCGGCGATGCCTCTGCAGGCGGCGGCAGTTCGCAGCAGCAGGCTCAGGCGGGCCAGCAGGGCCGCGAGCGCGCCGAGGACGGTGGCGGCCAGGGACGGCAGCGACAGGATGGCGACAGCCAGGCTTCAATGGCGGAAAGGCGAGTTGGCAATGGCGGTACGGATGATGCGGTTGCCGGCACTGAGCGTTCTCGCACTGGTCACGTCTACATGTAGCGCATTCGCCAGTGCTGACTCCGGCATCTGCGAGCGCGAGATCATCTCGGCAGCGTCGAAATACGGCGTCCCCGCAGGCATTCTCTATTCCGTCGGGCTGACGGAGACGGGCCGCAAGGGATCGCTGCAGCCATACGCGATGAACATCGAGGGTAAGGCCTACTTCGGCAACAGCACCCAGGACGTCCTGGTCCGCTTTGCCAACGCCCAGGCGCAGGGTGCCAAGCTCATCGATCTCGGTTGTATGCAGATCAATTACTACTTCCATGGCGATCAGTTCGCATCGCCGACGGAGATGCTTGACCCGCGCAAGAATGTCGAATATGCCGCGCGCTTCCTGTCCAACCTCCGCGCGAAGCACGAGAGCTGGACCATGGCCGTTGCGCGCTATCACGCCGGCCCGAACAACGACCCGGCGCAGAAGAAATATGTCTGCCGGGTGATCGCGAATCTGGTCGCGACGGGCTACGGCAAGTGGACGTCTAACGCCACGCAGTTCTGCCAATAAACAACCATTGAGTGCTTGATCGCGAGCCTTGCCGCATTGTGGCGACAATGCGCGGAGAATGTGACGGCAAGTGGTTTTGTCGCGGACCGTTAACTTTTCCACATTATTTTAGTGTGATCATTAACGTCAAGCCACTAGATGTAGATCAAATCGGTGCGACATGGTTAATCAATTATTAATTCCACCCATTAACTTCCTCTAGTTGTTCATGAATCCCTCGATTCGTACCTCTCAATCAGTGCGGTGCCATACTGATTCGGAGGCGGACGAATGATCGTAGTGGTTGATGATAGAGAACTCGTGAAGGACGGCTATACGTCGCTTTTCGGGCGTGAAGGAATTCCCTCGACGGGCTTCGATCCCAAGGAGTTCGGTGAGTGGGTGAATGCGGCGGCGGATTCGGATATCGATGCGGTCGAAGCGTTTCTGATCGGTCAGGGTGACAGCACCTTTGCCTTGCCGCGCGCGATCCGCGACCGGTCGATGGCGCCCGTCATCGCCGTCAGCGATACGCCCTCGCTCGAAAACACGCTGGCGTTGTTTGACTGCGGCGTCGACGACGTCGTTCGCAAGCCGGTTCATCCGCGCGAAATCCTGGCCCGGGTGGCGGCGATCCGCCGGCGTCTGAAGGCCATCAACAACTACACCGATATCGGTCCGATCCGCGTCTTTGCGGATGGCCGCGATCCTGAGATCAACGGCGACGTGTTCGCATTGCCGCGCCGCGAGCGCCGCATTCTCGAATACCTGGTCTCGAACCGCGGTCGCCGCGTCTCCAAGTCTCAGATTTTCAACGCGATTTACGGCATCTTCGATGAAGACGTCGAGGAGAACGTCGTCGAGAGCCACATCAGCAAGCTGCGCAAGAAACTGCGCAAGAAGCTCGGCTTCGACCCGATCGATTCCAAGCGTTTCCTTGGCTACTGCATTGACTGGAACTAAGGCGCGCTCAAGCGGTCGAATGCGGCACCTAAGACAGGTTCACGCAAGGCCCGCTTCCTAGTGTCGCTGCAACGTGGAAATGAGGATCCGATATGAGTCTCTATGGCAGCATGAGAACGGGCGTCTCCGGTATGAACGCTCAGTCGAACCGTCTCGGCACAGTGGCTGAAAACATCGCCAATTCGAACACGACGGGCTACAAGCGCGCCTCGACGGAATTCTCATCGATGATCCTGCCCTCGGGCGGCGGCAACTACAATTCCGGTGGCGTCGAGACCCAGGTGCGCTACAGCATCTCGCAGCAGGGCGGCACCAGCTACACGACGTCGGCAAGCGACCTTGCGATCAACGGTGGCGGCTTCTTCATCGTCCAGGGCAATGGCGGCGAGAACTTCCTGACCCGCGCAGGCTCTTTCGTGCCCGACAAGGACGGCAACCTCGTCAACACCGCCGGCTTCAAGCTGATGGGCTACGAATACAAGGCTGGCGCCGACCCGACGGTTGTCGTCAACGGCTTCGACGGCCTGACGGAAGTCAAGCTCAAGGACGAGGGCCTGGTGGCTTCCGGCTCGACTAAGGGTGCGATGGAAGCGAACCTGCCGTCGGGTGCTGCCATCGGCGACGAAAAGCCGACGTCGCTCGTCGTCTACGACAGCCAGGGCAACACCCGCATCCTCGACTTCGTTTACAAGAAGACCGGCGTGAACCAGTGGTCGGTTGAGATCAGGGACCGTTCGACATACACGGCTGGCCCGCCGGCAACGGGCGTGATCGGCTCGCAGAGCATGACTTTCGATGCGGCCGGCAAGCGCATTTCGGCCACGCCCGCTACGCTGACGACGACGCCTATCAACAACCTGCCGGGCACAGGCGCCAATCTCGGCGCCCTGACGATCGACACGACAAAGACGTCGCAGCTCGGTGGCGATTTCACCAGCACCGGCGGCGGCATCGACGGTTCGAAGCCGAGCAAGATGTCGGGCTTCGAGATCGACAAGGAAGGCATCGTCTACGTCAAGTACGGCGACGGCAACCTCATCCCGAAGTTCCGTATCGCGCTTGCCACCGTACAGAGCCCGGATAGGCTCCTGCCGCAATCTGGCAACGTCTATTCGCAGGGCACCGATTCCGGCGTCATCGTCACCGGTTTTGCCGGCTCCGGCGCTTTCGGCAACATCCAGTCCAAGGCGCTCGAGAACTCGAACGTCGACATCGCCAACGAGCTGACCTCTATGATCGAGGCGCAGCGTAACTACACGGCAAACTCCAAGGTGTTCCAGACCGCGTCTGACCTGCTTGAAGTTCTGGTCAACCTGAAACGGTAATTGAAAGAGATACGGTCCGCGTCATGTCGCTGTCCTCCGCAATATCCATCGCACAACAGGCCTTCAGCAACACGGCGCAGCAAACCGCGATCGTGTCGAAGAACATCGCGAACGCGGGCAACGCGGACTACTCGCGTCGGCTTGCGCTGCTCGGGAGCACGGCGAACGGAGCGCAGGTCGTATCCATCTACCGTGCCCAGAACGAGGCGTTGCTCAAACAGGGCATCGCCGGCATGGGCGCGGCCTCCGGTCAGGCAAGGCTCCGCGAAGGCTTGGAGCTGATGAAATCGGCGCTCGGCGGCAACAATTACGAGATGGCGCCGTCCAAGCTGCTGGCCGACTTCCGCAACAGCCTTCAGACCTTTGCCGCAACCCCGGGCAACAAGACGATTGCAGCCGCCGCAGTCTCCGACGCCGGAGACCTGGCGGATTCGCTGAACAAGGCCTCGAAGGCCGTTCAGGACATGCGTGGGGACGCTGACAAGGAAATCGCGCTGGAGGTCGACAAGCTGAATGGCTTGCTGGCGGAGTTCGAAAAGGCCAACAACGCGGTCAAGGCGGCAACGGCGCAGGGGACCGACCCGAACGACGCGCTCGACCAGCGCGACAAGATCCTGAAGCAGGTTTCCGAGATCGTCGGTATCTCGACCACGACGCGCAACAACAACGACACGGTGATCTTTACCACCGACGGAACCGTTCTGTTCGAGACCATTCCGCGGTCCGTCACCTTCGCTTCGCAAAACACCTATGACGCAACGACTGTCGGCAACAAGATCTATGTCGACGGTGTGCCGATCGCCGCCGGCACCGGCGCCGATACGACGGCCAAGGGCAAACTTGCCGCACTCGTGCAGCTGCGCGACGACGTCGGTCCGAAATTCCAGTCGCAGCTCGACGAGATCGCGCGCGGTCTGGTGACCTTGTTCCAGGAAAGCGGCCAACCCGGTCTGTTTACCTGGGGTTCGCCCGGTATTCCGCCTGTCGGCATCGTGCCTGGCATGGCATCGAAGATCGCGGTCAATGCGCTTGCCAAGGCAAACCCGCTGATGCTGCGCGATGGCGGTTTCGACGGCACGTCGAACAACCCGACCGGCAATGCCGGCTATACCGATCTGCTGGATGGTTTCGTCAACAAGATGGGCGAGAACATGGCGTTCGACCCCTTGTCCGGCCTCGACAACAGCAGCAGCATCATGAACTTCGCCACCAGCTCCGTTGGCTGGCTGGAGCAGTTCCGCAAGACGGCGTCGACAGCCGACGACAACAAGTCCGCGCTCTTGTCACGCACGGCGGAAGCACTGAGCAAGCAGACGGGCGTGAGCATCGACGAGGAACTGTCGCTGCTCCTCGATCTCGAACAATCCTACAAAGCATCGGCCAAGTTGGTCAGCACGGTGGACGCCATGATGGCGGCCCTTATGGAAGCTGTGAGGTAATCATGAAGACGTCCTTCGTTTCGAACCTAGCGATCCAGAGCGCCATGCGCCTGACGATTCAGCAGACTCAAGCCGAGTTGCTGAAGCGGTCGCAGGAACAGACAACCGGCATCCATTACGATCTCGGGCTGACGCTCGGCGCAACGACGTCGCGATCGCTGAACCTTCAGCGTGAGCTGGACAGGATGTCGGCGATGAAGAGCACCAACGCCGTCGTCACGCAGCGCCTTTCGGCGTCCCAGGGTGCGCTCGAAACGATGCAGAAGGCGGCCGAGAAGGTGCGCGATACGCTCGTTACCTACAAGGGTAACGACGGCGTCGACGCGATGAAGATCCTGAAGACGGAAGTGAACGGCGCCCTTCAGATCTTTACGTCGGCGGCCAATACCTCCTTCAACGGCGAATTTCTCTTCTCGGGCATCAACACCGACGTCAAGCCGTTGACCGAATACAACTCCGTGCCTCCGTCTGCGGCAAAGGCCGCCTTTGATACGGCGCTGACCACCTACATGTCGGCGAACAGCCTCACTGACATGAGCCAGTTCACACCGGCGCAGATGCAGGATTTCATCAGCAACACGCTGGAGCCGATGTTCACCGGCCCTGGCTGGGATGCCAACTGGTCGGATGCGTCGAGCCAGAACATGACGAGCCGCATCAGCGCGAGCGAGGTCATCGAGAGCTCGACCAACGCCAACACCAAGAGCTTTCGCATGTTCGCGCTTGCAAGCGTGATTTCGTCGGAGCTGATGGACAAGAACGTCAATTCGCAGGTTCGCAACACGATCAGCAATGCCGCATTCGGTTACGCCGAGCAGGCCATTGCCGGTCTGAATGGCGAACGCAGTTCGCTCGGCATCTCCGAATCGCGCGTCAAGAAGGCGACCACGTCGCTCGAGGCGCAGCAGAAGCTGCTCAATACCCACATCCTGGACATCAATGGCATCGATCAGATCGAAACGGCGACCCGTGTGAACACCTTGAAGACCCAGCTCGATACATCCTACGCGCTGACGTCGAGACTGCAGCAGATGAGCTTGCTCAACTACCTCTGAGAAGAGGCGACCGGACAAACATGAAGGATGTCTGAATGTACCAATTTTCCTATGCCGAGATCATGGAGGACGGCGTTGCCGACTCCAAGAATCGAGAACGGCAGGTACTCGATCGCTCGATCGCGCTCCTGGAAGCCGCGAGACAGCAGAACGGGTATTCGAGAGAGGCCATCGAGGCCATCTACTTTACCCGGCGCGTCTGGATCCGCTTCATCGAGGATCTTCGTGCACCGGAAAACCAGCTCAACGAAGAGCTGCGCGCCAATCTGATTTCGATCGCCATCTGGATACTCAACGAGACGGAAAAGATCCGCAAACGCGAATCCTCCAACTTCCAGGGCATAATTGACATTACCACCATCATCAGGGATGGACTGAAATGAAGAGCACACTGCGTATCTCGCTGAAATCGGGCGAAAGAATTTTTGTAAACGGCGCGGTGCTTCGCGTTGACCGCAAGGTCGCCGTCGAATTCCTGAATGACGTGACCTTCCTTCTGGAAAACCACGTGCTTCAGCCGGAAGATGCAACGACGCCGCTGAAGCAGCTCTACTTCATCGCCCAGATGATCCTGATCAACCCGGAAGGTGCCGAGCAATCGACCGCCATGTTCCGCAAGTCGATCGTCATGCTGCTTAACTGCTTCAAGAATGAAGAGATTCTGGCGGAGCTGAAGCGGGTCGACGGGCTGGTCACCAATGGCCGCGCCTTCGAGGCGCTGAAGGCGATCCGCGGGCTCTATGCAATCGAAGACCGCATCCTCAACACGCAGGAAATCACGCCGGCCACGGTCGAGCAGATTCGCAAGGAGATTGCACCATGGCGGTAAGTGGCGTCAGCAACAATGACTACACCCCGATCGTCTCGGGTGCCGATTCCGGCAACGACGCCAGCAAGGCGTCGCTGAACTATGAGAGCTTCCTCAAGCTGCTCGTCGCCCAGATGAAGAATCAGGACCCGACCCAGCCGATGGACGCCACGCAGCAGATCGCGCAGCTTGCGACCTTCTCGCAGGTCGAGCAGACGATCAAGACCAACAAGAACCTCGAGAGCCTGCTGCAACGCACGTCGCTCAGCGAGGCGGATGCGGTGATCGGCAAAACTGTCACCAATGCAGACGGAACGGTCACTGGCGTCGTCAAGGAAGTCAAACTATACTCTGACGGAATCATTGCAGTGCTGGATAACGGCAAGGAGCTCGTTATCGGCCCAGGCGTCAAGGTAAAGTGATACCCGAATGAATGAGGCGGATGCCCTCGATATTGTACAGGCTGCGATCTGGACCGTGATCGTGGCCTCAGGGCCCGCCGTTCTCGCCGCGATGATCGTTGGTGTCGTCATCGCCTTTATTCAGGCGCTGACACAGGTTCAGGAAATGACCCTGACCTTCGTCCCGAAGATCCTTGCGGTGATGATCACGGTCGCCGTTTCTGCGCCTTTCATCGGCGCTCAGATCTCTATTTTCACCGACATCGTCTTCTCCCGAATCCAATCCGGATTCTGATTGCGCGTTCGCGCTACCACCTTCGCGCAAGCTTGGGCCTCTATCTCCAGTCTTAGATTGGGGCAGCGCGTGTGAATGCTGCCCGACCTCTCATGAAGAGACGGAAGAGACATGGCACAACAAGCAGCGTTGATTATCCCGAAAGTAGCACCAAAGGGCCGGGACATCGGCTTTGCGCTCGGGATCGTGGCGATCCTCGCAATTCTCTTCCTGCCGATCCCGCCGTTCCTGATCGACATGGGGCTGGCTTTCTCGATCGCCTTCTCGGTCTTGATCCTGATGGTGGCGCTGTGGATCCAGCGGCCCCTCGAATTCTCGTCCTTTCCGACGATTCTGCTGATTTCGACCATGGTTCGCCTGGCGTTGAACATCGCAACGACCCGCGTCATCCTTTCCCACGGTCATGAAGGCCACGGCGCTGCCGGCGGTGTCATCTCCGGTTTCGCCAGCCTCGTCATGTCCGGCGATTTCGTCATCGGCCTGATCGTCTTCCTCATCCTGATCACGGTGAACTTCATCGTCATCACCAAGGGTGCGACGCGTATCGCCGAAGTCGGCGCGCGCTTCACCCTCGATGCCATCCCCGGCAAGCAGATGGCGATCGACGCCGACCTTTCGGCCGGTCTGATCGACGAGAAGGAAGCGCAGCATCGCCGTCGCGAGCTGGAGCAGGAGAGCTCGTTCTTCGGCGCCATGGACGGTGCCTCGAAGTTCGTACGCGGCGATGCGATCGCCGGCTTGATCATCACTGCGATCAACATTTTCGGCGGGATCATTATCGGCTATCTGCGCCATGACATGCCGATCGGCGAAGCTGCCGACGTCTTCGTCAAGCTTTCCGTCGGTGACGGTCTGGTCTCCCAGATCCCGGCGCTGATCGTTTCGCTCGCCGCTGGCCTGCTCGTGTCGCGCGGCGGAACCGCCGGTTCCACCGACCAGGCTGTTGTCGGGCAGCTCGGCGGCTATCCCCGCGCCTTGATGGTTGCCTCCGGCCTGATCATCCTGCTCGCGCTGGTTCCGGGCCTGCCGTTCTTCCCGTTCGCGGTTCTCGGCGGTGGCATGGCGTTCCTGAGCTGGATCATTCCGCGGCAGATCGCAGCGGAAAACGAGGCGCGCCGGATGCAGGAAGCGGCGACGGCCCAGCAGACCAAGGATGGCGAAGCAGACTCGGTCAAATCGGTGCTGAGGACCGCCGAGATCGAGCTGCTGCTGGGCAAGCAGGTGTCGACCCGGTTGCTCGGCGCCCACCAGGAACTGGCGTTCCGCGTCGGGAAGATGCGCCGCAAGTTCGCCGGTCAATACGGCCTCGTCATTCCGGAGATCAAGGTCTCCGACGATATCAGCATTCCCGACAAGGCCTACCACGTCCGCATCCACGGCACGACGATCGCCTCCAACACGGTGCGTGTCGGTGAAGTTCTTGTCGTTACCGGCGGCGGCCGCCGTCCGAGCGTGCCGGGAGACGAGATCCGCGAACCCGCCTTCGGCATGCCGGCGGTCTCGATCCTCGAAACCTTCACCGAAGACTTGAAGCGTGAAGGTTTCCACCCGATCGACAACGTCTCGGTGGTGCTGACGCATCTTTCCGAAGTGATCCGCAACAACCTGCCGCATCTCCTGTCGTACAAGGACGTGAAGGTGCTGATCGATCGGCTGGATCCGGAATACCGCAAGCTCGCCGACGAAATCTGCACCTCGCACATGTCCTACTCCGGGCTGCAGGCGGTGTTGAAGCTGCTCCTGGCGGAGCGGGTATCGATCCGCAACCTGCACCTGATCCTCGAAGCGGTGGCCGAACTCGCGCCGCATGTCAGAAAGACAGAACAGATCGTCGAGCATGTGCGCGTGCGCATGTCGCAGCAGCTGTGCGGCGACCTCGCCGACAACGGCATCCTGCGTGTCCTGCGCCTCGGCAACAAATGGGACATGGTATTCCACCAGGCGCTGAAGCGTGATGCCAAGGGGGAGGTCGTCGAGTTCGACATCGATCCGCGCCATCTCGAAGAGTTCAGCGAACAGGCGACGAAAGTTATCCGTGAACATCTCGATCGCGGCATGCCCTTCGTACTGGTAAGTTCGCCCGAATCCCGCTCTTATGTCCGCATGATCATCGAACGTCTTTTTGCCACTTTGCCCGTGCTCTCGCATGTCGAGCTTGCCAAGGGACTCGAGATCAAGATCATCGGCTCGATTTCATGATAACCGACCCCGAGGGCACGGTGCTCGCGCTGTTTGCGGCGTTCTGCCGGATCGGGGCGTGCATCATGATCATGCCGGGGTTTTCGACCGCGCGCATTCCCATGCAGATCCGGCTGTTCATCGCGGTCGCCATCTCCATGGCGATCCTGCCTGTCATGTGGACCGACATCTACCCGCAGGTGACCGGCAAGGGCCACACCTATATCTACCTGATCGCGGCCGAAACGGCGGTTGGCGCGGTGATCGGTCTGGTCGCGCGCTACTATGTGCTCGGCCTTCAATTCGCCGGCACGGCGATAACGATGCTGATGGGCTTCAACCCGCCGCCATCGTCGGACGTGCTCGAAGACACGGCGGAGAACCAGATCACGAGCATGATCAGCTTTGCCGGGCTGATGATCCTGTTCATGCTCGACTTTCACCACGTCATGTTCGAAGCGATCGCCCAGTCCTATCGGGTCATGCCCGTCGGCAGTGTCTTCGATCCGCAGGGCGTTCTGATTACCTTGACGGATTCGCTCGAGCAGACCTTCATGATCATGGTGAGGCTTGCCAGCCCCTTCCTGATCTACGGCCTCCTGTTCAACGTCGCCATCGGCATGGTCAACAAGCTGGCGCCGCAGATCCCGATCTACTTCATCTCGCAGCCCTATCTGATCATGGGGGGCATGTTCCTGCTCTATCTCGGCATCGCCGCGATGCTGCGCCTGTTCGGCGACGGCTTTGCACCCGTCATGCAGGGAGGTTAGGGAAATGAAGACGCGGTCACAGAAGCTCAAGCGCCTGGTCGCCGTTCAGCGTCATCTCGAGCAGATGGCTGAGGCGGACTTCGTCGAGATGACGCGCCAGCGCGACGTCCTGGCCGAGACGATCGACGTCGTCGTCGATGCCATGGGCTCTGGCCATCCGATGCATCGCATGTTTTCCGGCCACTATTCCTCTCAGGTCGGGCGCCTTGTGCAGAAGGACCAGATGCTGCTCGGCATCCAGCAGACGCACGAAGCGCGCATGCTGAAGGAGCGTGCCAAGGCCGACCGGCTTGAGGAAAACATGAAGGAGGCCCGGCAGTCGGAAGACCGCGAGGAGGCCGATAATTCCATCTACGACCTGATCGACCAACACGTCGGCGGCCAAGCGCCAGCTTCCGGTAAGGTTGAGCGGCGATAGTGTGACATCCGCAACGCTCGCCGATCGGCAGGGCGTTCGGATCGAATGTTGAACGCGCGATTGCGTCGGTCCTGATCAAGGACGCCGCGGTACCGTTGTCGAGAGGAATTGTCATGGCTATCTCTCCGCCCAGCGATCTGGTGATGGACGTCGTACGCGCCGCCGATCCGGCCGAGGTGCAGGAAGCGCAGGCCCGGCTCAAGGCCAATCGCGCCGCCTTTCAGGCGACGAGCCTTGCGGAAAACGGCAATGGCTTCGCCGCTGCGGTCAACGTACTCAACTCTTCGCAAGGATCGAGCGGTCTCGGCGACATCAACAACCGCGTCGAACAGAAGAAGGTTCCCGAGACCTACCGCAAGTTCGAGGCGATGATCTTGCAGAACTTCGTGAAATCCATGCTCCCGAACGACAGCGAGAACGTTTTCGGCAAGGGCACATCCGGTGATATCTGGAAGAGCATGATGGCCGAGCAGATCGGCGACGTCATCTCCAAGAGCGGCGGTATCGGCATTGCCGATCAGCTGGCCGCGGGCGATGCGCGTGAGCGCGTCAATGCCTCGCTCGATGGCAACAGCCGAAACCTGGCCGCAAGCCTCGTGCAGGAATACGAGCGCAAGACGCTCACTGGTTATTCGACTGACGACGATAAAAACAAACAAGCTTAATTGGGAGTTCATTTATGGAAGCTGTGGCATCCAACGACGTCCGGATCCAGAACGTGCTCGGACGGCTGGAAATGATCATCGACAATGAAAACAGCCGGATCGGCGTTGATCCGGAGTTCGATATCAAGACGTCGAACGCGCACAAGAGCCGTTGCCTCTACGAATTGACGATGCTTCACCGCGATACGCTGCCGGGTGAGTTTTCGCCGGCCTTCGCATCGCAGACCCGTCACCTGCGCGACAAGCTCGAGGTCAATTCACAAAAGGTCGAAGCCCATCTCGATGCCGTGCGATCGGTCGTCGATCTCTTGAAGACCGCAGCTCAGGACGCCGATGCCGATGGCATCTATTCCGAAGCGCAGTTCCGCTACAGCGATTTCTAATGCTTAAGCTCATTCTCACCGGGGTTTGGGTCTGCGCCGTCACGCTCGGATCCGTCTATTATTCCATGCAGAGCGCTTCGGCGCCCGTCGTCTCGGATGCGGAAGCAACGCGGCGTGCATCGGAACAATATGTTCCGGGGGAAATGATCACGGTCCCCGTCATCAAGGACGGGGCCGTACAGGGCTATTTCCTGACGAAGCTTTCCTTCTCGGCAACGAAGGAAGGCATCAACAATCTGCGGGCGCCGCTTCGCCAGATGGTCACGGACGAGCTTTACGACATGCTCGTCGGCTCGCGCTTCATCGACGTTGCTGACACCGGCACCTTCGATCTGCTGACCTTCAAGTCGACGGTCAAGGATGGGCTCAACAAGAAGCTCGGCGGCGAGGTGATCACCGAGGTCCTCGTCGAACAGCTCGAATATCTGACCAAGGACGACGTCAAGCGCGTGGCCAACGGCCAGAACGTCCCGCGCCAGAAGCCTGTCGCCATCGTCGACAAGAATGGCAACGTTGCCAACGACAAGCTGCCTGAAGGCGGCGTCAGCGCCAGCAGCGGCCACTGATCGCCTACGCAACAGCTGAGGACCAGCGCAGGGTCGTATCAGTTCTTTTCCGGATTGCGGTACTGTTCGTTGACGAAGCCGAACTCAGCCATCAGCCGGCCTACGGCCACATAGAAGTGGTAAAGCCCGGCTGAGAAGAGACCGGTCTTCCTCCATAATCTGATGCCGCGCGGCAGCGAGGCAGCGAGCAGGGCAAGCGACTTCGCGAAGGTTTTCACCCGTCCGCAAAAGCTTGAATCCCGGCGGTGCTCTAGCATTGTCGAAATCGCCCCGTTTCTGAGACTGCGCGCGCGAACCCATGATGAACTGGTGCGCCGCGCCGGCACCGTTTCCGCCACCCACGCCTCGTTGGCCCAGGCGAACGAAAACCCCTTTTCCTTGCCGCGGCTGTAGAAGTCGGCGTCGCCGCCGCCGATGAAGTTGAAAGCGGGATCGAGAAACGGGCGCGGCATGGCGTCCAGAACCCGCCGCGTCACCAGCACGTTACCGGAGGAAAAGAGGATCGGCACAGGTCCGGTCGCTTCATAATGGGGCGTAAACACCGGGTGCCGCTTCCATTTCTGTCCGCTCACATCCTCGAAAACGGGCAGCTGAGGTCCGCCGACCATGTCAGCCTGGGTCGCTTCCTGTGCCGTGATGAGGCAATCGAGCCATTCGGGTGCGGCGATCTCGTCGTCGTCGATGATGGCGATGGCGCGCAGGTTGGGGTAGGTTTCAAGCGCTGTCGCCCATCCGGCATTGTAAGCGTAGCAGTTTCCGCGCTGGTGGGCGACGATGACGATGGAGTCCGACGGATGTCCGAGGAAAAAATCTTTCGCAGCCGCAGCGCCTGCCAGATCTTTATCGTCGTTCTCGACGACGACGGTCGCAAAGGCGATGTCAGGCCGTTGGGAAACAATCGTTTTCAGCGTCTTGATGACATGTTCGGGCCGCCGAAAGGTCGGCAGCACGACGACAAGCTCGATGTCACCGACGTCCTCCAGCTCGGTCCGGAAATAGATGGAAATATCCTGGCCGGTAGACGTCATCATGAAACCTGTGCAAGCGGATTGCTGGCCACCACTAAAGCAAATCTTCCTAAACAGATGCTGAACCGGGAAAACGACTTTTGAATGAATGCTTTAAGTGGTCCTTCACCCCGTCCTGCTAAAGAAGGACGCAATGCTCCATCCATGACGTTTGGCACAATGCACCTGGTTCTGGTCTCCTCGCTCGTTCCCGTCGAAAATCCCGCTTCCGGTTTCGACATCGCCAACCGTGCGCTGCTTGACGGTCTGCTTGCGCTCGGCCATCGGGTCAGTGTCGTCGGCTTCCTGCAGCCCGGACGCAAGCCCGCACCCGGTTGCGAGATGCGCTTGCTCGGCGAGCTGGAGGTGACCAATGCCAAGGTTGGCCGTCGGCAAAAGCTGCGCTGGCTCGGGGCCGCCTTTCTCAACCGGACTTCCGTGTCTTCAGCCAAGATGCTCGGTGTATCGGCAGGCCGGATCCAGTCGATCCTGGACAGTCTCGCACCGTTCGATGGCCTGGTGCTCAACTCGGTGCAACTGCCTGCCGCCTTTGCGCAGGTCTTCCGCCCGTACCCTTCGATCTACGTCGCGCACAATGTCGAAGCCAATTCCGCATTGGAGAACGCCGATCGCGCCAAGGGGGCCGTCGAGCGGCATCTGTTCAGGCGAGAGGCGGGTTATCTCGAACGCTACGAGCAGCAATTGGCACAAGACGCAGTGGCGTTGTGGACGTTTGCCGAAGCGGATCGTCTCGGTTTTGGTCGAGCGGTTGCCGATCGGGCGTTCGTGCTGCCTTTGGTGACGGGATGGGACGCGCCGGCCTGTCCGGATGTTCCGCGCCAACATGACCTCGGGCTGATCGGGACTTGGAGTTGGCGGCCAAACCGGCTCGGTCTGGACTGGTTTCTGCACGAGGTCGTGCCGCATCTGCCGGGGGACATATCGATTGCAATTGCCGGCCAATTGGAGGCGACACCTGCCGCTTCACATCCCGGCATTCGTTTCGTCGGTCGCGTCCCGGACGCGCGCACCTTCGTTGCAGCGAGTGCAGTCGTGCCGCTGATCAGCCGCGGCGGCACCGGGGTCCAGCTGAAAAGCATCGAGACCTTTGAGCTCGGCATGCCGTCGGTTGCCACCAGCGCTTCGTTGCGCGGCATCGAAACCATCCCGGCAAACTGCACCGCGAGCGATGATCCCGCGGAGTTCGCCCGGCTCTTGGTCGAAAAAGTTGGCCGCGCGCGAGCGGGCGCTTCGCAGCGCCTGGATGGAACGCTGTTCCACGAGGTCCAGAAGGTCCGGATGATGCAGGTGATGCGGGATGTCCTGCCCAACCTTGCCGTGCGCGGCAAAAGCGATCGCGCGGCGCGGCCTTCACATGCTCGATGGACCGTTCACGACGGAGGGCGGTGATGACGGTTATGCCCACCGCCACGAACACATCTCTGTCGCAGCGGGTGATCCTCGGCATTCCCGTTGCCGATCCGGGCTGGGCGAATGCGTTCGACTTTGCCACCGACGCGGCGTCTCGCCCGACAGGTCAGGTCAGGATCGCCTTTCTCAATGCGAACAACGCCAACTTGATGATGAAAGACGCCGAGTTTCGCGAGGTCCTTCGCCGACAAGTCGTCTTCCCAGATGGACACGGCGTCGATATCGCCTCCTATGTGTTCCACGGCGACATGTTTCCGGCCAATCTGAATGGAACCGATTTCGTTCCGGCCCTCCTCACCTATATCGATCGGCCCATGCGGGTCGCGATGATCGGTGCGCGGCCGGACGTCTTGGTGCAGGCGGCGGAGAACCTTGGCAGACATGCGCCCTGGCATGAGTTCGTGCCGGTGTCAGACGGATTCTTCGATCGCAACCGCTCGCGGGATATCCTTGCAGAGGTGCGGGCTTGCAAGGCGGATATTCTTATCGTTGCCATGGGGAGCCCGATGCAGGAAAAATGGGTCGACGCCTATGTCGGTGCTCAGGATGCCCGGCTGGTGATCACCGTCGGCGCGCTGTTCGATTTTGTTGCCAATGCGATCCCGCGTGCGCCGAAGCTCATGCGCAGGCTTCGGCTCGAATGGCTGTATCGACTTGCCCTGGAGCCGAAACGCATGTGGCGACGCTATATTCTTGGCAATCCCCTGTTTCTTTGGCATGTCGCTGTTCACAAGCTGACGGGCAGGGGCCGCAAGAATGTCGGCGAAGCCAGCCTTGGAGCGCGAAAATATTGACCCGCCCTTCCACGCGAACCGCTGTTGTGACCGCATCCTACGCCAATGATTTCGAGCGCTGTCGCCTGATGTGCGAGAGCATGGATCGCCGGCTGCAAGGGGACTGGGTGCATTATCTGCTGGTCGCCGATTTCGACGTGACGCTCTTCCGGCAACTCGAGGGATCTCGGCGGCAGGTCGTGAGCGAGCGCGACCTCTTGCCCTGGTGGTTGCGTCCCGTCACCGATCCCCTGTCGGGCGGGCGCCGAAAGATCTGGCTCAGCCCCTTTGGCCTTCCATTGCGCGGCTGGCACGTGCAGCAGCTTCGCCGTCTGGCGCTCGCGCGTCATATCGATGAACCGGCGATGTTTGCGGTCGATTCGGATGTGGTTTTCCTGAGGGATTTCGACCCCGCCGCGCTCTGGCAGGATGGACGCCTGACGCTTTATCGCAAGGATGCCGCGATTGACGCGAACATGCGATCGAACCATCTGGCGTGGCTTGCCCACTCGGACCGGCTTCTCGGCATCGGCCCCTATGCGCTGCCGGCCAACGATTATATCAACACCTTGATCGCCTGGCGCAGCGACACATGCCGTAAGCTGGTCGAGCACATCGAGGCGCTGCACGGACGCAACTGGGTGCGCGCGATCACCAAGACCCGCGCCTTTTCCGAATGCACGATCTATGGCCGCTTCGTCGACGAGGTGCTCGGTGGGGAAGGGCACATGCCGTCGCCCGATGCGCTGTGTCACGTGCTGTGGTTCGACGACAGCTATCGGCAGGGTATCGCAGGTCTGAGGGATTTCTTGAAGGATATGGCGCCGCACCAGATCGGCATCGGCGTGCAGTCGTTCGTGGGCCACGACCTGGACGATATCCGCAAGGCGGTCGTCGAACTCGCCGCCTGAGCTTCGCGTCCGTCAGATGACCCGGTTGGCCGGCTTGGTGAGCGCCGTGTAGGTCAGGCCGAAGGATAGAACATACAACACAAGGAAGATCAGGTTGAGCGACGGCGCCCACCCAGCGACATCCGTCGTCGCCATCAGCAACAGCGATAACAATCCGGCTTTCACCACGCCCGCGACGAGCAGATTGGCCATGCGACGGACCGTGCGCCCGGTCGCGTAAAGCAATTCCGAATGATACTCGATCAGATTGCGGAAAGAGGGCACCAGCAGGATCATCGCCACGATCGGTGCGGCGGCCGAAACATTGTGCCCAAGGCCGTTCGGGAAAACGTGGAGATAGATCGCCATCGCGGCAATGGCTGCGAACGAGGCTACCGCCACGGCAAGCTCGATCGACAGGCGTACCGGCCATCGGGCGATTGCGTCGGGCGTGCGCATGATCCGCTGGACGAGCAGTGTGTTGAACGAGCGCACGGGTAGGGCCGTCAGATCGGCGAGCCGCATCAGGATGGCATAGATGCCGGATACGGCCGGGCCGCCGATTGCCAGCACGACGATCTTGTCGAATTCCGACTGGACATAGAACAGAATCTCGGCGCCGGCGACCGAAACCGAATCGGCCCAGCGTCGCACATATAGCCGGGGCTGCCAGCGAAGGCGCACCCTTGGATAAAAGACGACCAGCGCGACGACGAGGCTGATGGCATTGGCAGCAAGATAAAACTGCGACCAGGCCGCGAGCGTCTTGGCCTGCAACAGCGCAAACAGAACGGCCGCTGCCGTACGGATGGCCGTGGCGATGACGACAAGCAGGGCACCGCGGCCGAACCGGCCAAGGCCGTTGAGAACGATGACCGCAGTTTCAAGACCGCGCCAACAGACGATCTCGGCGATCATGAAGGCCGCAAAGGTGCCGGCCGACATGTCGCGTGAAAAAAGCGCCAGGAAGGTGCCGGCGCAGATGAGTGCGATCATTGGCAGGGAAAGCAGCGCGCCCACAAGAAATCCGGCACTGTAGGTGCCAACCAGCAGCGGCTTGACCGTCGCCACACGGTAGAGTGGCGACATGAAGCCGAAGGCCAGCGCCCTGGAGATCATGATGCCGGCGGCCGACGCCGTGGCAAAGAGGCCGAAGTCGGAGATCGCAAGGGTATTGGCGATCGCGATAAAGTAGGCAAGCGACAGGACGAGGCGGCCCGCCGAGCCCCCCGTCATCGAGAGGTAGGCGTGGATAAGCGCCTGATGGCGAAGGTAAAGCGCTTTGATGCGAGGCAACAAGGTCCAGCTTCCATTAGTCCTTCTCCTCATATGCGGGAATGTTTAATAAGGCGTGAGATTGGCCGGTTGCATGACCGCTTCTTTCGCCAAAATTAACCATTTGTTTTCCCTGTTTCCTTAGGTTGAGTTCACTATTCGGAATTCGCCATATCGGCAGCCGCGGGATAAGTCATGTTCAACGTCGACGACGAAAAACGCCCGGTTCCGCGTGCATCGTTGCTCGATATCTCAGCAGGGAGCTCGCGAACCTCGAAGCCGGCGACAGGATCGGACGCCGCGCTGCGTGCATCCTCAAGCGCGTCGTTGCTCAATCGCTTCGTCGAAGTCGATGAAGCTGCCGCGCAATCGCACACCGCCATCCGTCCGACATCCCAGGCTCGCGAATCCCAGCCAAAGGCAGCCCAACCGCAACCGCAGGCAGCCCAACCCAAGACAAGGTCGGCACCCAAGGCCGCCGCTACCCGCGCGCGACCCAAGCGCGCGCTCGGCGATGCCGGGGGCAGGATGGCGCGGTGGTTGGCGGGCAACGATGCGTCCGGCACCGGCGGTGGAGACACGCCGCCTCCCGGCGACCGTCCCCTGGTCGATATCAAGGCCGTGCTTCGCTCCGTCTGGCAGCTTCGTTTCGTCATCGCCGCCACGACGGTTCTCGGCGCCGTCGCCGGCGTGGCGATCGCGCTGTCGACACCCAGCATCTACCTCTCGGAGAGCCGGCTCTATATCGACCCGCGCGAGGTGCGGCTGACGGATTCCGATCTCTCCAAACAATCGCTGGCAACGGAAGGCATTCTTGCGCTTGTCGACAGCCAGCTCGAAGTGCTGCGCTCGCGCACCGTTATGGAGAAGGTCGCACGCGATCTGGACCTGCAGAACGATAGCGAGTTTTCCGGAACCGGCGCAGCGGACGGCGAGGTGCCACCACGCACCCTGCAGAAGCTGAGCGACGCCATCCGCGTCTGGCGCGATCCCAAGACCTTCATCGCCATCGTCGAGGCGCAAAGCAGAAGCCCGGAGAGATCGGCGCAAATCGTGAACCACTTGGTCGAAACCTTCCTCGGCGAGGAGACGGCTGCGCAATCGGGCTTCTTCCAGAAGACGACCGCGGCTCTCGACCAGCGCATCGCCGGCCTCAAGTCCGAGCTCGACACTGCGGAAAAGGCGATCGAGGAGTATAAGGCGCGCAACGATATCGTTGGCGCAGGCGGCGAGCTGATTGCAGACAAGCAATTGCTCAGTCTCAGCGACCAGGTCGCGGCTGCCCGCAACCGCATTGCGGAAGCAAAGGCGAAGGCCGAAGTCTCCGGAAGGGTCCGGATCGACGATGTGCTGACGGGCGCGTTTCCCGAAGAGGTCGGTTCGATTGCGCTTGCCGAACTGCGCAAGCAATATGCCGCAACCCGGGCGCAACTGAGCTCGCTCGATGCAAGCCTCGGCCCCCGTCACCCGCAGCGCATCGCCGTTGTGCAGTCGCTGGATTCCTCCCGTGCCGAGATTGCCAACGAGCTGCGGCGTATCGCTGCCGCTTCGCAGACCGATCTCGAGCGTGCGCAGCGGGCGGAACAGGACCTCGTGAGGCAGTTTGCGGCACAGAAGGCCCGCCAGATCAACTCGTCCGGCGAAATGGTCGAGTTGCGTGAGCTGGAGAGAAATGCGGCAGCGACCCGCGAGATCTACGAATCCTTCCTGAAGCGCGCCAGCGAAACGCGCGAAGAAGAAAAGCTGACGACCAAGAACATCCGTGTCGTTTCGCGGGCGGAACCTGCACTGTTGCCCAAGGGGCCGTCGCGAAAGATCATCGTCATCGGCGCAACTTTGGCCGGTTTCTTCGCCGGCTTCGGTCTCGGTATCCTGCTCGGAATCTATCGCAGCCTGAACGGCTTGTTTGTCAGGCCGAAGGGCGGGCCGACGGAAACCGTCGACCCGGAGCCGCCGGAGCCCGGCACGGACCCGGATCCCTTGCCCGGCACACACAGTCAGCGGGAGGAGCAATTGCGCGAGATGGACCTGCCGCCGCCGTTCTCGCCGGCGGCGCACCACGCCCAGTCGCTGACCGCCGCCTATCTCGCTTCCCGCGAACTGGTGAAGCAGGAGCCCTCCGGCAAGCGCTCGCCTCGCGGTTTCGAACCTGACGAGGATGTCGGTATCGCCCAAGTTCAGGACGATCTTCGTGCGCTCAGGTCCCGCGTCGAGAGCTATTCCCGCCAGAAAGTCGCGCGTCGCTGAACCTCAGGATTTGCGGGTGTCATCAATGCGGCCCTTCAGTGATGAGAGGAAATGACGCTGCCTGCACTGTAAACGTGCGTCTGGCGATGCCTGCCCCTTGCATTTATGCGTTTGGGACAGCATAGGGCGCTTTGAGGCAATCGCCTTTCCCGAGGCGAATTAGAGTGTGCCACGAACAGGAAGCCAGGAGGAATGCCGTGACGACTGTGATTGATGGCAAGCAGGTCGCCGCTTCGGTTATCGAGGCCGTAAAATCCGCGACGCAAGCGCTTGAAGCGGATGCGGGCGTGCGTCCCGGTCTCGCGGTGGTGATCGTCGGCAACGATCCGGCCAGCCATGCCTACGTCTCCTCCAAGAGCAAAATGGCCAAGGAATGCGGCTTCCAGTCAGTCCAGCACACCCTGCCTGAGGACACGAGCCAGGACGATCTGGCGGCCCTCGTTGCCAAGCTCAACGCGGACGCCAGTATTCACGGCATTCTCGTCCAGCTGCCGCTGCCCAAGCATCTCAATTCCGAGCCGATCATCCAGTCGATCCTGCCGGAAAAGGACGTGGACGGTCTGCATGTGGTCAACGCCGGCAAGCTGGCGACCGGCGATCTCGAAGGCGGTCTGGTTTCCTGTACGCCCGCCGGCGCGATGGTGTTCGTGCGCCAGACCCACGGTGAGGACCTTTCGGGCCTGAACGCAGTTGTCATCGGCCGCTCGAACCTTTTCGGCAAGCCGATGGCGGCTTTGCTGCTTGCCGCCAACGCGACGGTGACGACGGCGCATTCGCGCACGAAGGATCTGCCGGCGGTCTGCCGCAATGCCGATATTCTGGTCGCGGCTGTCGGTCGACCTGAAATGGTCAAGGCGGATTGGGTGAAGCCTGGCGCAACCGTGATCGATGTCGGCATTAACCGCGTGTCCGCACCGGAAAAAGGCGAGGGCAAATCCAAGCTCGTCGGCGACGTCGCTTTCGGTGAAGTGGAAAAGGTCGCAGGCGTGATCACGCCGGTGCCGGGTGGCGTCGGCCCAATGACCATTGCCATGCTGATGGCAAACACCGTGATTGCCGCCTATCGCAAGGCGGGACGCAAGCCACCACGCTTCTGATCAGCGCCAGCTGGTATCTGTCGTTACCGGGCGCGCCGCGTCCGCGGCGCGTTTTTTACTTCTGCGGGGCCGGGCCAGTCGAGGCTCGGACGATCAATTCGGCGCGCCAGAGTTCCTGGTCGGGAAAAGCGCCGCTCTTGAGGATGCCTGCAATCAACCGAGTGGCGATGCGCCCGCCGGCTGCCCGCAGCGATGAGCGCGTCGTCGTCAGCGGCACGCTGAAGTTTTCCGGCTTCAGCATCGGCAACACATCATCATGCGCGATCAGCGAGATGTCGCGACCGATCGCCATTCCCGCCTGATTGACGGCCCTGACGGCGCCGAGCGCCAGCACCGTGCTCGAACACAGAACGGCAGTTGGCGCGTCGGGCTGCTGCAGGAAGCGCTGCATGCTGCGGTAGCCGTGTTCGTCGGTCATCAGCGAGTGATGGACAAGCGCCTCGTCGATATTGAGGCCGTGTTCGGCCAGCGCCTTCGCCATGCCTTTCCGGCGGCGAATGGAAAAGCTGAGATAATCCGGACCGTTGATCAGTGCGATCCGCTGGTGGCCGAGCTGGATCAGCAGGCGCGTCGCATCGTAAAAAGCACCGGTGTTGTCGATGTCGAGGAAAGGATAATCCCGTGTCTCGCCGATCGAGCGCCCATGCACGACAAAGGGCATGGACAGCGATTTGAGCATCGCGATGCGCGGATCGTTCGCGCGCATATAGGCAAGAAACAGCGCATCGACATTGCCGCTGGCGGCAAGCCGCTGGAAGGTCGCCTCTTCATCCTCCGGCGCACTGGGATTGAGGACGAAGTGGAAGTCGTGTTTGACCGCTTCCTCGCCAAGCCCCGCCAGGAATTCCCCGAAATGCACGTCGGAATCGATGCCGGCGGCGATCGGCATCACCATGCCGATTGAATAGGCCCTGCCGGTGGCAAGCCGCTGCGCCGCCCGGTTCGGCCGATAGCCGGTTTCGCGCACGGCCTGCAGCACGCGCTGGCGGGTTTCCGCATTGACTTCCGGAAAGCCGTTCAACGCCCGGCTCACTGTCGTCTGTGACAGGCCGAGAAGTTCCGCGAGCTGCTTGAGATTGACCGCCATGGTCAATTTTCCTCCCAAAGCGCTTTGGATATCCCTTTGATTTTTGTGGTTTCATCCAGCGCCCTCAATTTCTGTAGCACTCGTTTTTCATCATACAAAGCAGAATTAGCCGGCTTCGCGCTGCAAAAAGTTGCCGCAAAGCAAAATAATGTCGGATGAGAGACGGTGAATCGAAAGCGCTTGACTCCTGGAGTGTCGCAATGGTTTGTTAGCAAACTCAAAGCGCTTTGAATTTTGCGCATTGATGATCTGCCCGGCGGGGTCCGGGTTCATCTTGGGAGGAGAACAACGTGAAGAGATCATTTCTGTTGAGCGTGGCCGCGCTGGCGCTGTTTGCGGGCGCTGCCGGCGCTGCGGATCTGAAGTTCAAGCCTGGCGAAGACAGCAAATTCAACTGGGCGAGCTTCGAGGAATTCAAGAAGGGTCATGACCTCAAGGGGCAGACACTGACGATCTTCGGCCCCTGGCGCGGCGAGGACGAGGCGCTCTTCAAGAGCGTCTATGCCTATTTCGTCGAGGCGACCGGCGTCGAGATCAAGTATTCGTCCTCTGAAAACTACGAACAGCAGATCGTCATCGACACCCAGGCCGGCAGCCCGTCCGATATTTCCATCCTGCCGCAGCCGGGCCTCATCGGCGATCTCGCGTCCAAGGGTTACCTGACGCCGCTCGGCGATGACACCCAGAAGTGGCTGCTCGACAATTATGCCGCCGGCCAGTCCTGGGTCGACCTTTCGACCTACAAGGGCAAGGACGGCAACGCCGCCCTTTATGCCTTCCCCTACAAGATCGACGTGAAGTCGCTGGTCTGGTACTCGCCGGAGAACTTCGAGGACGCCGGCTACGAAGTGCCCAAGACCATGGAAGAGCTGAAGGCGCTGACCGAGAAGATCGCCGCTGACGGCCAGAAGCCCTGGTGCATCGGCCTCGGCTCGGGCGGCGCGACCGGCTGGCCCGCCACCGACTGGGTCGAAGACATGATGCTGCGCACGCAGCCCGCCGATGTCTACGACAAGTGGGTCAAGAACGAGATCCCGTTCAACGATCCGGCCGTCGTTGGTGCGATCGACGAGTTCGGCTGGTTCGCCAAGAACGACAAGTTCGTCGATGGTGGCGCGGCTGCCGTCGCGTCGACCGACTTCCGCGACAGCCCGAAGGGCCTCTTCGCATCGCCGCCGAAGTGCTACCTGCATCACCAGGCATCGTTCATTCCGTCGTTCTTCCCTGAGGGCACGGTGATCGGCGAGGATGCCGACTTCTTCTACATGCCGCCTTACGAAAGCAAGAAGGACCTCGGCAATCCGGTTCTGGGCGCCGGCACGCTGGCGATGATCACCAAGGACACGCCGGCAGCACGCGCCTTCATCGAGTTCCTGAAGACCCCGATCGCGCATGAAGTCTGGATGGCGCAGACGAGCTTCCTGACGCCTTACAAGAGCGTCAACGTCGACACCTACGGCAATCCGCCGCTGAAGAAGCAGGGCGAGATCCTGCTGAACGCGACGACGTTCCGCTTCGACGGCTCGGACCTGATGCCCGGCAAGATCGGCGCAGGCGCATTCTGGACCGGCATGGTCGACTTCGTCGGCGGCAAGTCGGCGATTGACGTTGCCGACAGCGTTCAGAAGGCCTGGGACGCCATCAAGTAAAAACCGGACGGCGGGCGGTGATTGCGCCGCCCGCCCAGTCCTCCGGGTCCGTTGAACGTTCAGTGCGACGGGACCCCAACGAGAACGGCGACAATCGCCATGCCCTGCGCGAAATGTGCACTTGGGGGAGGGACATGTCATGCAACAGCTCGTCTTTGCGGTAGGCACCATGGTGGCCGGGGTGCTCGGCTGTGCGGCCTATTTCTGGGGAACCAGCTACATTCTCGATTTGATCTTCCCGTCGAAAGGGCGATCCGGTGTCGAGGCGTCGCGCAACCTGCGCATTACCAACGCCATCCGGCCATGGCTGTTTCTCGCCCCGGCGCTGTTTGCGCTGACGATCTACCTCATCTACCCCGTGATCATGTCGGTCTGGTTCAGCGTGCATGATCGCGCCGGCCAGAATTTCGTCGGTGCCAGCAACTACATCTGGATGCTGAACGACGGCGAGTTTCGCCAGTCGATCTTCAACAATTTCCTCTGGCTGCTGGTGGTGCCAGCGCTCGCCACCTTCTTCGGGCTTGTCATCGCCGCTTTGACCGACCGGATCTGGTGGGGCAACATCGCCAAGACCCTGATCTTCATGCCGATGGCGATCTCCTTCGTCGGCGCTGCCGTCATCTGGAAGTTCATCTACGATTATCGCGCCGAGGGCACCGAACAGATCGGTCTCTTGAACGCGATCGTCGTCGCTTTCGGCGGCGATCCGCAGGCCTGGATCACGCTACCGTTCTGGAACAACTTCTTCCTGATGGCGATCCTGGTCTGGATCCAGACCGGCTTTGCCATGGTGATCCTCTCGGCGGCGCTGCGCGGCATCCCCGAGGAAACGGTGGAGGCCGCCGTGATCGATGGCGCCAACGGATGGCAGATCTTCTTCAAGATCATGGTGCCGCAGATCTGGGGCACGATCGCCGTGGTCTGGACGACGATCACCATCCTCGTCCTCAAGGTGTTCGATATCGTGCTGGCGATGACCAACGGCCAGTGGCAGAGCCAGGTGCTCGCCAATCTCATGTTCGACTGGATGTTCCGCGGCGGTGGCGACTTCGGACGTGGTGCTGCGATCGCCGTCGTCATCATGGTGCTGGTCATCCCGATCATGGTCTGGAACATTCGCAACGCGGCCAAAGAAATGAAGGGGCACTGAGATGAACCCGGCGACCCGCTCCCCTCTCACCTGGGCCGTACACCTCTCGGTCCTTCTCCTGGTCGCGCTCTGGACCCTGCCGACCGCGGGCCTGTTGATCTCGTCGCTGCGCGACAAGGATCAGCTCGCAGTCTCCGGCTGGTGGACGGCCCTGTCGACCTCGACCCAGAACATCGTCGCCCGTGCACCGGGGGCCGATACCCAGGTCGAACGCGACGGCAAGTTCGTGATCTCAGGCGATGTACTCGAAGGCACCGCCGCCGGCGAAGTTTCCGCCTTCGGCTTTTCGAGCCAAAAGCCGACGGCGTTCAAGGCCGGCGAAACGGCCGAGCTGAATGACGGCGAGAAGCTGACGGTACAGGCCGATGGCAGCTTCGAGATTGTCTCCGACACCAAGATGGAAGGTTCGCGCGGCCAGCGTATCTTCTTCACTGCCGCCATTCCACCTCGCTTCACTTTCGACAACTACGTCGAGGTCCTGAGTGCCGAAGGCATCGGCGCCTCCTTCATCAACTCGCTGACGGTTGCCATTCCCTCGACGATCATCCCGATCCTGATTGCAGCCTTTGCCGCTTATGCGCTCGCCTGGATGCCGTTTCCGGGGCGCGCGATCCTGATCGCCGTCGTCGTCGGCCTGCTCGTCGTGCCGCTGCAGATGTCGCTCATCCCGCTTCTGAAGCTCTATAACGGCGTCGGCGCCTTCTTCGGCGTGCCGGCCAAGACCTATGTCGGCATCTGGCTTGCCCATACCGGCTTCGGCCTGCCGCTGGCGATCTATCTCTTGCGCAACTACATGGCCGGCCTGCCGCGCGAGATCATGGAATCCGCGCGTGTCGACGGCGCCAGCGACTTCGACATCTTCGTCAAGATCATCCTGCCGCTGTCGTTTCCGGCGCTGGCGTCGTTCGCGATCTTCCAGTTCCTGTGGACCTGGAACGACCTGCTGGTCGCCATCGTCTTCCTCGGCGCAGGCCAGGATGAACTCGTGCTGACCGGCCGGCTGGTCAATCTTCTCGGCTCTCGCGGCGGCAACTGGGAGATCCTGACCGCCTCCGCCTTCATCACCATCATCGTCCCCCTGATCGTCTTCTTCAGCCTGCAGCGCTATCTCGTGCGCGGCCTGCTGGCGGGATCGGTCAAGGGCGGCTGATCTCACAGGGACTTCTGAACGCAATGAGCATGACTGAAATGAGCGAATCCATCTTGCAGGTCGATAAGGACTGGTGGCGCGGCGCGGTGATCTATCAGATCTATCCGCGCTCCTACCAGGATTCTAACGGCGACGGCATCGGCGACTTGAAGGGCATCACCGCCCGGCTGCCGCATGTTGCCTCGCTCGGCGCCGATGCCATCTGGATCTCGCCCTTCTTCACCTCACCGATGAAGGATTTCGGCTACGACGTTTCGAATTACACCGACGTCGACGGCATCTTCGGCAATCTCGCCGATTTCGATGCGCTGATCGCCGAGGCGCACAGGCTCGGCATTCGGGTGATGATCGACCTCGTCCTGTCCCACACTTCGGACCAGCACCCCTGGTTCGTCGAAAGCCGCTCAAGCCGGACCAACGCCAAGGCGGACTGGTATGTCTGGGCGGATTCCAAGCCCGATGGAACGCCGCCCAACAACTGGCTGTCGATCTTCGGCGGCTCGGCCTGGGCCTGGGATCCGACGCGGCTGCAATACTACCTGCACAACTTCCTGACCTCGCAGCCGGACCTCAACCTGCATAATCCGGATGTGCAGGAGGCGCTTCTGGGCGTCGAGCGTTTCTGGCTGGAGCGCGGCGTCGATGGCTTCCGTCTCGACACCATCAATTTCTACTTCCACGACAAGCAGCTGCGGGATAACCCGGCGCTGGCGCCCGAGCGCCGCAACGCCTCCACCGCACCCGCGGTCAATCCGTACAACTATCAGGAACATCTCTACGACAAGAACCAGCCGGAGAACCTGGCGTTCCTGAAGCGTTTCCGTTCCGTCATGGACGAATTTCCGGCAATCGCGGCCGTTGGCGAAGTCGGCGACAGCCAGCGCGGCCTCGAGATCGCCGGCGAATACACCTCCGGCGGCGACAAGATGCACATGTGCTACGCCTTCGAGTTCCTCGCGCCAGAAGCGCCGACGCCGGAACGTGTCGCCGAAGTCCTGCGTGATTTTCACAAGGCGGCCCCCGAGGGCTGGGCCTGCTGGGCCTTTTCCAATCACGACGTCGTTCGCCATGTCAGCCGATGGGGCGATGGCGTGACCGATCAAGACGCCTACGCCAAGCTGCTCGCCAGTCTGCTGATGTCGCTGCGCGGTTCCGTATGCATCTATCAGGGCGAAGAGCTGGCGCTCACCGAAGCCGAGCTTGCCTATGAAGACCTGAAGGATCCCTACGGCATTCAGTTCTGGCCCGACTTCAAGGGGCGCGACGGCTGCCGCACGCCGATGGTCTGGGACAGCGCTGCGGTCAACGGCGGCTTCGGCGATGCCAAGCCATGGTTGCCGGTGCCGGCCGAGCATCTGAAGCGGGCAGTCTCCACGCAGAAGGGCAACGAGGCCTCCGTCATGGAGCATTATCGCCGCTTCCTGCAGTTCCGCAAAGCGCATCCGGCCTTTGCCAAGGGCGAGATCGAGTTTCGCGGCACCGATGGGCCGGTTCTGGCCTTCGTGCGCAGCCACGGCAACGAGAAGCTTTTCTGCGCCTTCAACATGAGCGGCGCGGCCGCGACGGCTGATCTGCCTGGGGAGCCAGTGGAAGCGCTTGAAGGTCATGGCTTTACAGCCGAGATCAGGGACAACAGGGTCAAACTTCCGGCTTGGAGCGCATTCTTCGCGCGCCTGGTTTGAGACAGACATAAGAGACGAAGGGGAGGGTGCGATGACAGGTCTGACGCTTAAAGATATCCGCAAGTCCTATGGTGCGGTCGATGTCATTCACGGCATCAACCTCGAGATTAAGCAGGGCGAGTTCATCGTGTTCGTCGGTCCGTCCGGCTGCGGCAAGTCGACATTGCTGCGCATGATCGCCGGCCTGGAGGAGATCACCGGCGGCGACATGTTCATCGATGGAGAGCGCGTCAACGATGTGCCGCCGTCGAAGCGCGGCATCGCGATGGTGTTCCAGTCCTATGCGCTCTATCCGCATATGACCGTCTACGACAACATGGCTTTCGGCATGCGGATCGCCAAGGAAAGCAAGGAAGAGATCGACCGGCGCGTGCGTGCGGCCGCCGATATCCTGCAGCTGACCAAATATCTCGACCGCCTGCCGAAGGCGCTTTCGGGCGGCCAGCGCCAGCGCGTGGCGATCGGCCGGGCGATCTGCAGGGATCCCAAGGTCTTCCTGTTCGACGAGCCGCTGTCGAACCTCGACGCAGCCCTTCGCGTCGCCACCCGCATCGAAATCGCCAGGCTCAACGAGCAGATGGCCGACACGACGATGATCTATGTCACCCACGACCAGGTCGAGGCGATGACGCTTGCCGATCGCATCGTCGTGCTGTCGGCCGGTCATATCGAGCAGGTCGGCCCGCCGCTCGAGCTATACGAGCGCCCGGCGAACCTGTTCGTCGCCCGCTTCATCGGCTCCCCTGCGATGAACGTCATTCCCGCCGCGATCACGGCGACGGGTCCACAGACGACAGTCAAGCTTGCCGGTGGCAAGTCGGTGACGCTCGATATCCCCACCAACGCCTCCGAGAACGGCAAGACGGCGAGCTTCGGCGTACGTCCGGAAGATCTGCAAACGGCGAGCGGCGAAGACTTCCTCTTCGAAGGCACGGTGGCGATCGTCGAGGCGCTCGGTGAAGTGACGCTGCTCTACATCGAAGGGCTGGTCGAGAAAGAGCCGATCATCGCCAAGATCCCCGGCATTCTGCCCGTGCATCGCGGCGAGAAAGTCCGGTTCACCGCCGACAAGACCAAGCTGCATCTGTTCGACGCCGCCGGCAAGAGCTACCGCGCCTGAGAAAAAGCATCGCTGTTTTTCCCCATCAACCCGTCCGATTTTCGGACGGGTTTTTCTGTGTCCGTGCCCTCAATCTACCCTCTGTTAAATTTCTTCCTCTAGCCTGATGGGCAGGGGATATTAAGAGGCCTGTTGAATGACGACCGCGGCACCGATGATGCAGCAGCACTTCCTGAACAAGGAAGAATCTTTCATGTACGATCGCGAAACCACGTTCCCGATGGAGGACACGCGGAACGAGGCGCGCATCGAATATACGGAAAAAGGCATGACGCAGCTGAGCTCGCGCCGCTGCGAAATCATCAAGCTGTCGAAAAGCGGCGCCGTCCTCGGTATCCTGACGAAGTACCAGCTGCCGCAGAATTTCTACCTCGACATTCCAAGCGCCCGCATCCAGATGGTCGGTTGCCTGCTGAAGCGCGTGCACGCCAACAATGTCGTCGAAGCGCGTTTCCTGCGGCTATTGACCGACCGCGATCTCAATCGCATCTTCGTCTACAGCACGCATCCGAACCACCGGAACCGCACGCTCGACATCTATCGCTGAACGACGGAAATCCGTATGAAACGCCGGCCCAAACCAAGCGGGCTGGCGGTTGATGCATCGTTGCGGGACGGGCAGTCATCACCTGGTGGCGGCCGCATGCACTTGACTTCGTGCTTCAGTTTGGAACTGTTTTCGTCTTCACCGGAAGCGAGGCAATCCATCGATGGCGCCACCCTACCGTCTTTCCTGCCATTGTGGCGACATCGCCATTGAAGTCGATGTGGAGCTTTCAGGGCTGATCGAGTGCAATTGCTCGACCTGCCGGCGCACCGGTTTCCTTCACTGGAAGGTCGATGCCAGCAAGATCCGGCTGATCACGGAGAAACGGCGCCTCTCTACCTATGTCTGGCGCGGTGTGACCGAGGGGCATCATTTCTGCCCCACCTGCAGCGTCGCCATCATGCGCAGCGGCTATCCGAACGATCGCGTCTCGCTCAATGCGCGCTGCATCGAGGATATCGACATCTTCACCCTCGAGGTCGAGCGTTATGACGGTCGAAACGATATGTATCCGGGACCACTGAAGTAACGCGCGCCTTCGCGCGCCGGCTCACTGCCGACGGCGATGCTCGGCAGTGAGGGCTCGGTGGAAGTGAACGCCTCGGCGATGCCACCGAGGCTTCCTTCAGTTGAACAGCACGCTGGCGCCGTGGTCGGCAGAGCCGGCAATGGCGCGGAACGGTGCGAACAGCTCGCGACCCATTCCGAACTCGTTGTCCGAAAGATCGGCATGGGCGGGAATGCGCGTTTTCAGGGCGATATCCTCGACCAGCACCTCGATCGTGCCGGTCACGGCATCGATGCGAACGATGTCGCCTTCCTGGATGCGGGCGATCGGCCCGCCGTCCTTGGCTTCCGGCGTCACGTGAATGGCGGCGGGAACCTTGCCCGATGCACCCGACATGCGGCCGTCGGTGAGGATCGCCACGCGCTGGCCGCGATCCTGCAGGATGCCGAGCACGGTCGTCAGCTTGTGCAGCTCGGGCATGCCGTTTGCCTTCGGTCCCTGGAAGCGCACGACGGCGACGAAATCGCCTTCGAGCTTGCCGGCCTTGAAGGCGGCGTTCAGCTCGCCCTGGTCATGGAAGATCTTCGCCGGTGCCTCGATGACGTGGCGATCGGGCTTGACGGCTGAGATCTTGATCACCGCCTTGCCAATATTGCCGGTCAGCATCTTGAGGCCGCCCGAATGCTGGAACGGATGGTCGATGGTGGAGAGCACCTTCGGGTCACCGCTCTCAGCCGGCGTCGGCACGCGCTCGACGCCGCCATCCGCCCCGAGGCGGACATCGATCTTGTAGGCGTCGAGGCCCTGGCCGACGACGGTGCGCACATCGTCGTGCAGCAGACCGCCACGAAGCAACTGGCTGATCAGGAAGCCCATGCCGCCGGCCGCGTGGAAGTGGTTCACGTCGGCAAGGCCGTTCGGGTAGACGCGCGCAAGCAGCGGCACGATGTCCGAAAGCTCGGAAATGTCCTGCCAGGTCAAGAGGATGCCGGCGGCACGCGCCATGGCGACAAGGTGCATGGTGTGGTTGGTGGAGCCACCCGTCGCATGCAGGCCGACGACGCCGTTGACGATCGAACGCTCGTCGATCATTTCGCCGGCCGGCGTAAACTCGTTGCCCATGGCCGTGATCGCCAGCGCCCGCTTCGTTGCTTCCTTCGTCAGCGCGTCGCGCAGCGGCGTGCCGGGATTGATGAACGAGGCGCCGGGCAGGTGGAAGCCCATGATCTCCATCAGCATCTGGTTGGAATTGGCGGTGCCGTAGAAGGTGCAGGTGCCTGGGCCGTGATAGGATTTGGATTCCGCTTCGAGCAACTCGTCGCGGCCGACCTTGCCTTCGGCAAAGAGTTGGCGCACGCGCGCCTTCTCGTCGTTCGGCAGGCCCGTCGTCATCGGTCCGGCCGGCACGAAGACGGCTGGCAGATGGCCGAAGGTCAGCGCTGCGATCACGAGGCCCGGCACGATCTTGTCGCAGACGCCGAGATAGACGGTGGAATCGAACATGTTGTGCGACAGGCCGACACCGGCAGACATGGCGATCAGGTCGCGCGAAAACAGCGACAGTTCCATGCCGGGCTGGCCCTGGGTCACGCCGTCGCACATAGCGGGCACGCCGCCGGCAACCTGGGCGACGCCGCCTGCCTCACGCGCCGCGTCGCGGATCATCGCCGGATAGGTCTCGAACGGCTGATGCGCCGAAAGCATGTCGTTGTAGGAGGTGATGATGCCGAGGTTGGCGACGCGGTCGCCCGCGAGCGCCACCTTCTCGGCGGGGGAACAGACGGCAAACCCGTGTGCAAGGTTGCCGCAGCCGAGAACGCTGCGATGCGGTCCGCTTGAGGCTGCACGGCGCACGCGATCGAGATAGGGTTCTCGGTGCGGCTTAGAACGCTCGACGATGCGGGCGGTGATTGCGGCAATGCGGGAATCGGCGGACATGGCAAATCCTGTTCCGGAGCGCTCACGCTCCTCATCTTCATCCAGTCATCGATCCGGAGCGTTGCCTGCCTGGGAGAACGTGCAGGCCACGCCCCGGTATGAGCTCTCTCAACACTTTCGCGTTCCGGTGGGGCGTCCACCGGTTGAAAGCGTCCTGAACCGGCCGGTGATCCGGCCGTTATGGCGCCCAGTATATCTGCAGCGGCGAGGCTGCACGGCGCAGCATGGTGCGGATCGGCATCTCGGCTTCGTCGCCTTGACCTTCCGCCTTGGCAAGCACCACCTTTTTGCCCTCACCTTCGATGTGCAGGACCAGGAGCCGCGCATCGTGAAGGCTGGAAAAGGTAAAGGTCAGGCGCGGTTCGCCGGCCCCTTCCGCTTCCATAGTGATGACGCCACGCGGCGTCGCCGCGTCGATCGCCCTTGAAAGCTGTGTGCCTCCCGGGAAGAACGACGCCGTATGGCCATCCGTTCCCATGCCGAGCACGACGACGTCGAAGGGCACGCCGATCTTGGCCGTTTCGTTGCTTGCGAGCACGGCCGCATCTTCTGCCGAAGCGGCAGCATGGTAAAGCGGCAGGAAATGTGCTTTCGCAGCAGGCCCGTGAAGCAGGTTTGCCGTGACCAGCGCGTGGTTGGAACGATCGCTTTCCGGCGGAACGAAGCGTTCGTCCACCAGCGTGACCGTCACCTTGTCCCAGGCAATGTCCTTCTGGGCGAGCGCCTGGAAGAAGGCCTTGGGCGTGGATCCGCCGGAAACGGCAATGCTTGCCGTTCCGCGCGCGGCAATACCGGCGGCAAGGGCTGCGCTGACGGCGTCGGCCAGGCCTTCGGCAAGCGCGGCGCCAGTGTCGAATGTGTGAAGCGTCGTGCTCATTTCCAACCTATATCGCATCGTGCCAGGTGCGGCCGTCGCGCTCGATCAGCGCGATCGACTGGCTCGGACCCCAGGTGCCGGCGGTATAGCCCTGCACCTGCTGTCCGGTTTCTTCCCAGGCTTTGAGGATCGGATCGACCCATTTCCATGCCGCCTCGACCTCGTCACGGCGCACGAACAGCGTCTGGTTGTTGCGAACGACGTCGAACAGCAGCCGCTCATAGGCATCGGCATTGCGCACGTCGAAGGCCTCGGCAAAGCTCATGTCGAGCGAAACGTTGCGAAGGCGCATGCCGCCCGGACCTGGGTCCTTGATCATCAGCGACTGCTTGACGCCTTCGTTCGGCTGCAGGCGGATGACGAGCTGGTTGGCGGAAATCCGACCGGCACTGTTGTCGAAGATCGAGTGCGGGATCTGTTTGAAGGTAATGACGATTTCCGACATGCGACCGGCAAGGCGCTTGCCGGTGCGAATGTAGAACGGCACGCCGGCCCAACGCCAGTTGCTGACTTCGGCCTTGATCGCGACGAAGGTTTCGGTGTTCGAGACGCCGCCTTCGAGCTCTTCCAGATAGCCCTTGACCGGGCCGCCGGCAGATGCGCCCGCGCGATATTGGCCGCGTACCGTCACCTGCTCCACATTGGAAGCGTTGACCGGCTTCAGCGCGCGCAGAACTTTCAGCTTTTCGTCGCGCACGGCTTCCGCGTCCATCGAGGTCGGCGCTTCCATCGCAACAAAGCAGACGAGCTGCAGGATGTGGTTCTGCACCATGTCGCGAAGCGCGCCAGCCTTGTCGTAGTAGCCAGCGCGGTTTTCGAGGCCGACGGCTTCCGAAACGGTGATCTGGACGTGGTCGATATGGGCGGAGTTCCACAGCGGCTCATAGAGCGCATTGGCGAAACGCAGCGCCATCAGGTTCTGCACCGTCTCCTTGCCGAGATAGTGGTCGATGCGGAAGATCTGTTCTTCGCGGAACACCTTGCCGATCGTGTCGTTGAGTTCGGTCGCCGACGCCAGGTCGCGCCCGATCGGCTTTTCGACGACGATGCGGGTGGTCTTGGTGATCAGCTTGTGATCGCGGATCTTTTCGGAGATGTCGCCGAAGATCGCCGGCCCGACGGCGAGGTAGAAGGCGCGAATGCGCTCCTTGCCCTCTTCCAGGATCTTCTTCAGCTGATCCCAGCCCTGGTCGGACTTGGCATCGACCGAGACGTAGAAGAGGCGGGCGGTGAACTTCGCCACTTCCTCTTCATTGTATTCGGCCGGCTTCAGGTGTTCCTTCAGCGCATCGGCGGCAAACTTGCGATATTCCTCATGTGTCAACGCGGCGCGCGAAGCGCCGATGACGCGGGTCGGCTCAGTGATCTGGCCTTCCATCTGGCGGTGGTAGAGCGCTGGCAGCAGCTTGCGCTCGGCGAGATCGCCGGTGCCCCCGAACACGACATAGTCAAACGGTTCGACGGGAATGATCTGGCTGCTCATGGGATAATCTCGATCTTGTTCAGGTCAGGGACACATATAATCTAATCGATTTAAAGGCGCTAGGGTGCGACGCAATAAAATGCCCTTCAATGCGGTTTCTAGAGTTTGTCGCGAAGCGCGTACCAGCTGAGCGCCAGGAACAGAAGCGGCGAACGGAAGCGTGCTCCGCCGGGAAAAGCCGGTATTTTCAAGGCTTTCAACAGGTCGAGTTCCGTCTCTTTGCCAAGTGCGAGGTCAGCGTAGAGCTTGCCGCAATAGTTGGAAAGCATGACCCCGTGGCCGGAATAGCCGCCGATCGACGTGACGCCCGGCATCACCTCGCGACAGAACGGCGTGCGCGGCATGGTGATGCCGACGGAGCCGCCCCAGCCATGGGTGATCTGGACGTTGCCGAGTTCCGGATAGATCTCGCTGATCTGCCGGCGGATATGGGTGGAAATGTCGCGCGGATTGTCGGCGGTGTAGGCTTCACGCCCGCCAAACAGCAGCCGTCCGTCTTTCGATTTGCGGAAATAGCGCACGACAAAGCGCGAATCGTCGACCGATTCGCCGCCGGGTAGCACATTCGGATGAGCGGAAAGCACCTCGGTCGCGCCGATGAAGGAGCGGATGGGCATCACATGGCTGGCGCTGACTGGCTCGAGATTGCCGATATAGGCGTTGCAGGCGACAAGCACCCGGTCTGCCGTGATAGTACCGCGATCGGTGGTGATGACGACAGCCGATCCCTTGCGCTCGATCTTCTCGGCCTTGGTCCGCTCGAACAGGTTGGCGCCGGCAAGGGCTGCCTGCCTGGCGAGCCCCACCAGCAGTTTCATCGGATGGATATGCCCCGTGCCGGCGTCGCGGATGCCAAAGTGATAGCGGGTCGATCCGAGGCGACTTGCCGTCTCCTCACGCTCCATGAACGAGAGATGCGGATAACCGAAGCGGCTCGCCATCGCCTCGACGTGGTCGCGATAATCCTTCTCCAGGCTCTTCTTGTGGCCGACAGAGAGCTGCCCCGGCATGAACTCGATGTCGATGGCGTGTTCCGCGGCAAAATCGAGCACGTGCCGCTTGGCATTCTCGGCCATGTCGAACAGCGCTTGCGCCCGTTCACGGCCGAGCGTTTCCTCGGTCTCGTCGGCCCAGGCGCGCTGGCCGGTGCCGAACTGGCCGCCATTGCGCCCCGAGGCGCCATCGCCGAAGCGGCAGGCGTCGATGAGGGTGACATCGACGCCCTGCCGGGCAAGATTGTAGGCCGCCTGAAGCCCCGTATAGCCGCCGCCGATGACGGCGACATCGGCCTTGCGCGATCCCGGCATCTGAGGGAATTCCGGTCGATCCGGAACGGTCGCCTCATACCAGGAGTAACCGGGCGAGATCGGGCTTTGCCAGGGCATAGGGTGGCCTTTCAGGTCAGACGTTCAGCAACAGGAACTCGCGTTCCCAAGGGCTGATGACCTGCATGAAGGTTTCGAACTCGCCGCGTTTCACCCCGGCATAGATGGCGATGAATTCGGGGCTCAGCACCTCGGCAAGCGAGGGTGCCGATTCCAGCAGCGCGACGGCCTCGAGCAGCCCGCGCGGCAGATCGATCTCGCCTTCGTTGGCCGTGTCTTCCGTCGGCGCCGAGGGCTCGCGACCCTCGATGATCCCGAGATAGCCGCAGGCAAGCGAGGCGGCCAGCGCCAGATAGGGGTTGGCGTCCGAGCTTGGCAGCCGGTTTTCGATCCGTCGGGCAACCGGCTCGGAAACCGGGATGCGGAAGGCTGTCGTGCGGTTGTCGTAGCCCCAGGCCGTATTCACCGGCGCCGACATGTCGGGCGTCAGCCGGCGGAAGGAGTTCACATAGGGCGCCATCATCACCAGCGTGCGCGGCACATAATGCTGCATGCCGCCGATGAAGTTGAAGAACTCCTTGGAGGCGGAACCGTCAGGATTGGAAAACAGGTTGCGTCCGGTGTTGATCTCGATCACCGACTGGTGGATGTGCATGGCAGAACCTGGCTGCCCCTGCATCGGCTTGGCCATGAAGGTGGCGTAGATGCCGTGCTTCAGCGCCGCCTCGCGGATGGTGCGCTTGAACAGGAACACCTGGTCGGCAAGCTCGATCGGATCGCCGTGACGAAGGTTGATCTCGAGCTGAGCCGGACCTTCCTCGTGGATCAGCGTGTCGATCTCCAGACCCTGCTTCTCGGAGAAATGATAGATGTCGTCGATCAGTTCGTCGAACTCGTTGATCCCAGCGATCGAGTAGCCCTGGCCGCCGAGGATCGAGCGGCCGGAGCGGCCTTTCGGCGGATGCAGCGGATAGTCGGGATCATCATTGGTGGCGACGAGGTAGAACTCGATCTCAGGGGCGACGACCGGCTTCCAGCCCTTCTGGCGATAGAGGTCGACCACGCGCTTCAGGACGTTGCGCGGCGTGTAGCTGATCTGCTCGCCTTCGGAGCCGACGATGTCGCAGATCACCTGCGCTGTCGGGTCGGTTTCCCAAGGGACGACGGAGAGCGTCGACAGATCGGGCACGAGCTTGATGTCGCTGTCGCGCGAATCGTAGCGGAACTGGCCGGTCTCGTCAGGATATTCGCCCGAGATCGTGTGGCGATAGACGGCGGACGGTAGTGCCAACGAGGTGTTAGACGTGAACTTGGAGGTCGGCATCATCTTCCCGCGGGGAACGCCGGCAAGGTCGGGCGTGATGCATTCGATGTCTTCGATCCCGCGGATCTTCAGCCAGTCCGTTGCTTCCTTCCAGGTCTTGACCCCTCGAAGGGAATGCAGGGCGGCGGGTATTTTCGAGGATTTGCTGATTTTCGTTGTTTGTTGGGCAGCACTTCTCTTGGAGGGCATAAATCACCGGTTTTGGCTTCGGATGGCGCATCATAACCGGAGATTGCCAATTGGCTAGAGCGGGACGATTGACTTTCGCTTGCTTGACCGGAAAGGAATGCGCTGAAGAGCTCAAAGGTGTTTCGTGGCTGAAAAAAAGGATGTGGTGATCATTGGCGCCGGTGCCGCCGGCATGATGTGCGCCATCGAAGCGGGCAAGCGTGGCCGGCGCGTGCTCGTCATCGACCATGCCAGGGCCCCGGGCGAGAAGATCCGCATCTCCGGCGGCGGCCGCTGCAACTTCACCAATATCCATGCCGGTCCGAAGAATTTCCTCTCGGCCAATCCGCATTTCTGTAAATCGGCGCTTGCGCGCTACGGCGCGCGCGATTTCCTGGCGCTTGTCGAAAAATACGGCATCGCCTGGCACGAGAAGACGCTCGGGCAATTGTTCTGCGATCATTCCGCCAAGGACATCATCAGGATGCTGCTCACCGAAATGCGCGAAGTCGGTGCCGAGCTTCGGCTGGAGACAACGATCGACAGTGTCGAGCGCCACGGCGACGGCTTCCGGGTGATGACCGGCGATGGGCCTGTCGATGCCCAGTCGCTGGTTATTGCCAGCGGCGGCAAGTCCATCCCGAAAATGGGGGCGACCGGGCTTGCCTATAAGATCGCCGAGCAGTTCGGCTTGGCGCTGGTCGAAACCCGTCCCGGGCTCGTGCCGCTGACGCTCGATCCGGCCCAACTCGAGACGATCGGCGAACTGGCAGGCGTCGCCGCCGACGCCGAGGCGCGGTCCGGCAAGACGGCCTTTCGCGAGGCGGTGCTGATCACCCATCGCGGCCTCAGCGGCCCGGCGATCCTGCAGATATCGTCCTACTGGCGCGAGGGGCAGGATATCGTCTTGAGGCTGATGCCCGATATCGACATCGCCTCGATCCTGAAAGCTGCGCGCCGCAGCAACGGCAAGCAGGCGGTCCAGACAGCGCTCGCCGATATCCTGCCGCGGCGGCTGGCGCAATTCTTTGCCGATGGCGCCAAGCTCACGGGAAAGCAGCTTGCCGACCTTTCCGACAAGACCATCGACGCGCTGTCGGCGTCGATCCAGGCTTGGACGGTCAAGCCGGCCGGTTCCGAAGGGTATCGCACAGCCGAGGTAACGCTCGGCGGTGTCGATACCAGCGGTCTCGATTCCAAGACGATGCAGGCAAAGACCGTCCCAGGGCTCTATTTCATCGGCGAATGCGTCGATGTGACCGGCTGGCTCGGCGGCTACAATTTCCAATGGGCCTGGGCCTCGGGCTTTGCGGCCGGCCAGGAGGCCTGATCCCCGCATTTGTGGCGCGCCGCTTCAGCCATTGTTAACGGATATGCCTGAACCTCTTTCGATGTCGGCACAGCCGGCGGTTGGCGAGATGGACTGTTCCGCAAACGGAAATCACACTGTTTCCATTTTTAGGGCTTTTCTCCGCCGCGGCATGGCTGCAATATGATCTCGACTGGCAAGCCGGTTTATCCGGGCCGAACGTTGCCGGTCAGTGAGAAGGACAGGATGTCATGAACCAGCCACGCCGTCGTCCCCGCGCCATCGCGATCGCTCGCACCGACGAGAGCCGCGCCCAGAGAGTGATGCTCACCCGCATTGCTCTGCTTGCCTTCTTTGCCGTCGCTGCCTTCGCAACGCTTCCGGCCCTTTGGCATTGACGCTGCCGGTCGGCCGCTTGGCGGCCGAACTTCTGGCGCGCCTTGAGTGCGCGAGCGCCTTCGGAAATTCGTTGGCGAGTGTTGCGCGCTTATACAATTTTTAATCGTTCAAAATGATTATTGCGACGAAGTGAGTTCCGTCAGGACTTCGCTGCCGGGGAGGTGGCGTGGTCCCGCAATGATTGCTGACGGACTGGCGGTGTGCGCCGCATGATTTTTCCGAAAAACATCAGCCTGTTTGCGCATCGGGTGGCTCTCGATCGTTTCGTCCTTTCGGCGGTTACGCTCAAAGGCGAGACATGTTTCGAGCCGCCGGGGGAGGCGAATGCGAGCTGCGAGCCAAGGTGTTTTCCATGTTCATCGATAGAATTCTTGCCCGTTTCAAGATCCAGACGAAGGTGCTTTTCTTCATTCTGCCCTTCGTCGTCAGCATCTGTGCCGTCGGCATTACCGGTCTTTATGCGTCCGGCCTGCTTCAGGGCCGGATGGAGATTTCAAACAGCGTCCTGCAGACGCTGAGCGGGTTCAAGGACGTCTATGCGGGGATGAACAACTTCCTGCATTCGACCACCGAGGAAACCCGCGACGCCTTGCAGGGCAAGATTTCTGCTCAGAAGGAAATCCTTGCCGACACCGCCGCACAGGTCGCCGGCCAGAACGGCCAGGACGAACTCAAGGCCGCGATTGCCGCAACCAACGACATCGAAGCCCGCATCGACGGACTGTGGAAGCTGCATGTCGGCGAGCAGGAAATGCGCGCCGCGATGTCGGCGAACCTCGATGCTCTCCTGGTCGAGCGCGCCAAGATCAACGACGAGTCGAACCGGCTGCAATATGCCGTGCGCAAGAACGAGAACGCCGCCAAGACCATGCTGCGCGAAGCCGAAAAGCTGATGCGCGCCAGCCGCTTCTTCAACGAGTTCGGTACTGAAGTCGCCAAGGCGACGACGGTCGAGGACAAGCTCAAGGCGGTCAAGGAACGGTTCCCGATGATCGGCCGCACCGAGCGCGACATCTTCCGGCTGCTGCCGAAGGACGAGAAGTCGCTGACCGAGACGATCACCTCCGCATCGAGCGAGATCGGCGCACTTCTGAAGGCGCCCGCCGGGCCGGAAACGCTTGCCGGTATCTCGAAATACGTCGACCGCTTCCGCACTGCGAGCTTCCGTCTTGAAGCCGCGTCGGTCGGCAAGATGCGCGATGCGACACGGATCTTCGCCGAGCTTGACCAGTTGATCGTCAGCACCGAATCCGTCCTGACAGCCACACGCCGACTTTCAAGCTCGATCACCGATATCCAGATCTCCGCGGCGACCTTCATGGGCACGACCACGGAAAGCAACCGACAGAAGCTGCTCGACAAGTTCCTGGCGGTTCAACAGAACATGGCGACCCTGCGTGGTGTTGCGAGCGAAGGCGCATCCTTCGATGCGATTGCCGATACGCTGATGCCGATCATCACCGTGATGAAGAAGGACGCGGCGTCGCTGGTCGAAATCACCGTGAAGCGGACAGCCGATTTCGACGCGGCCGGCCAGTCGATCAACCAGATCTGGAGCGATCTCACCGGCTTTGCCGAACAGCAGAAGGTTGCCGCCGGCACCGAGCGCCAGGAAGCAAACCAGATTTCGGTCGCCGCCACCGTCGCAGGCGTCGTCATCGCCCTGCTTGCCGGCATTGCACTGACGCTGACGCTCAAGAAGCCGATCGGCCAGATCACCGCCGCCATGCGTCGCCTGGCAGACGGTCGCCTTGATACGTCGATTGACGGCGATGCCCGCCAGGACGAGATCGGCGACATGGCCCGCGCCTTGGGTGTCTTCAAGGAAAATGCGCTCTCCAAGGTGCGCATCGAGGCTGAGAGCGAAGAGCAGCGCGCCCGCGCCGAAGTCGAGCGGACCCGCAACGATGCTGAAAAGCGCGAACTCGACCGACAGATCGATCTTGCCGTCAGTGAACTGGCGGCCGGCCTCGGCCGTCTGGCACAGGGCGACCTGTCGCGTCAGATCGACATTCCCTTCCATGGGCGTCTCGAGCAGTTGCGCACCGACTTCAACGGCTCGCTGATCCGCCTGCAGGACACGTTGGCTCAGATCCGTGGCAATGCGCAGGCGATCCAGCAGAGTGGCGCCGACATGCACCACGCCGCTGATTCCCTGTCGAAGCGGACGGAAGCCCAGGCCGCCTCACTCGAAGAAACGGCGGCTGCGGTCGACCAGATCACCGTGACCGTTCGCTCGTCAGCAGAGCGGGCGAACGAGGCCAACGTCGCCGTGACGCAGACGAAGAAGAGCGCCGACAGCTCGGCAACCGTTGTCACCAATGCGATCGCCGCCATGGGGCGCATCGAAGAGGCGTCACGCCAGATCGAGCAGATCATCGAGGTCATCGACGATATCGCCTTCCAGACCAACCTCCTGGCGCTGAACGCGGGCATCGAGGCAGCACGCGCTGGCGAAGCCGGCAAGGGCTTTGCGGTGGTCGCACAGGAAGTCCGCGAACTGGCGCAACGCTCGGCTGAAGCGGCCCGCGAAATCAAGGGCCTCATCAACAAGTCGACCGACGAGGTCAATTCCGGCTCGCTGCTGGTCAAGGAAACCGGCGCCGTGCTGGCTTCGATCAGTGCCCAGATCGTCACCGTCAGCCAACATGTCGAAATGATCGCGACCGCAAGCCGCGACCAGGCGGTAGCGCTTAACGAAGTCAACGGATCGGTCAACCAGATGGATCAGATGACCCAACAGAACGCCTCGATGGTGGAAGAGGCAACGGCAACGAGCCTTGCGCTTTCCAACCAGGCCGACACGCTGATGATGCTGGTCGAGCAATTCCGGCTGGAGCCGGAAACGGCCGATATCCACGCTTACCGCGCGGCCTGATCGGCCAGCACCGCGACAGCTTTGTCATCCTAGCACTGCACCGCGCAACCCACCGGTTGCGCGGTGCATTTCGTTTGCGCAGTCTGTTCGACGCTTTCAATCCGTCTGCGTGCCGCAAGCGCGGCGATGCAGCGGCAAAACATCCGCCGCAACAAGCTCGGCGGCTTGGGATCGAAATGCTCGTCCCAGCGGCGGGATTTTAGTATCAGATCGGCCATATAGGCGGCTGCCAGCGTTTCCATGGTGATGCTCCTCATCGAGTGGCATCCTCGCTTTTATGCAGCAAAAGCTGTTTTACATACGCAAGATATCGGCCTATGTCTTTCACCAATGAAAGACATGGATTGGGACATCTATCGCTGCTTCATGAGTGTGGCGCGCACCGGCGGCCTGACCGGCGCCGCGCAGGCGCTGGGATCAAGCCCGGCAACTGTCGGCCGGCGCATGCTGGAAATCGAGGAGCGTACCGGGCGCAGCCTGTTCGTGCGCAGCCAGACCGGCTATCAGTTGACCGGCGACGGGCAATTGCTGTTCGAACAGCTTGAAGAGATGGAGGCCGCCGCCCGCCGCGTCGAGAGCTGGCGACGGGAAGGCGAGGGGGCTGTCGTTCGCATCACTGCCGGAACCTGGGTGTCCTGGCTGCTTGCCGAAAACTTTCCGGCGCTCTGTACGGAGCGTGACGGTTTCAGCCTCGCGATCAATGTCGGAGAGACACGTGCAAATCTTGCATATCGTGAGAGCGATATCGGTATCCGCGCCTTCGAGCCGGAGGAAAGCTACCTGGCCGCCCGCCCGGTGGGCGACGTCGCCTACGCCGCCTATCGGCAGAAGAATGCATTGCCGGCGTCAAATGGCCGATGGGTCGCCGTCGGCGAGGAGGATGCGATCTCGTCCTATCTGCGTTGGCCGCATGAGCATGCGACCGGTCGCATCGTGGCGACGGTGACGCGGCCGCGCTCCCTGCTCGACCTTGCACGCGCCGGTGCCGGTTGCGCCGTGCTGCCCTGTTTCGTCGGTGACCTCGACCCGCTGCTGGAGCGGACGGGCGAGGAGATTCCGGCGCTTCGACATCGCCAGTGGATCGTCATGAACAACGAGGATCGCCACCGCCAGGAAATCCGCACGGTCGTCGATCGCATGACAAAGCTTTTGAAAAGCCACGCTGACATCTTCGCCGGAAAGCGCCCGCGCCGTGGCTGACGTGGTCAGCGCATCAACAGGCTGACGAGCGCCGCCTGCGAGTTCACGTCGGTCTTGGTGTAGATGTTCTTCAGCTGCGTGCGGATGGTCTCGTAGCTGACACCGTTGGCCTGGGCCATCTCCCGGAGCGACAGGCCGGCCGCAAGGCCGGACGCGATGCGAACTTCGGCGGGCGTCAGGCCGTGAATGTCCCTGAGATGTTCCCGTCGTTCCTCAGGCAAAAGCGATGTCGCCGGCTCGATCAGAACCGCGACCGTCGGTCCGTTCAGAAGTTCGACGAAGATATCGGACCGCAGTCGCACCAGTGTGATGCGATAGGCCGCGCCATCCGTGGCTCTGGCAAGGGAGACATGTGGCTCCGCATGGGTATTGATCCGCAAGGACAACAGTTCGAGAGCTACTGCCGATCCCGCGCTTGGCAGCGTCACACGCCCACCTGCCGAAATCCGAAGAGGCGCATTGTTGGCGATCATGCGCTCGGCGCTCTCGTTCATCGAGCGGATCCGAAGATTCTCGGTGACATAGACCACGCCGACGCCGACGCTATCGAGCAAATCCCGGCCTTCGCCGTTCCCGGGCGCCAACATGTCACGCTTGCGCAGCAGATCGAAAGCCCGTTTCAAGTGCGGCGCCAGAAAGGTGTATTGCTCGGCGGCCTGCTGATTGAGGTCGTCATCTGTCGAGGAAGTGCAGGTCGAGAGCATGAAGGTTCGGCTTGCGCTTCTGATAATCGTCACGCCGACGCTGGTCTCGCATCCGGTCTGTCGCTTCAGCCAGTCGTTATAGAATTCGGATTTGATCAGCTCGCCGCGCGCGACGATCTGCTCCCCGCAGATGCCCTGGCCTGCAGGCACGAGCATCGCCTTTGGGATCCAGGGATTGACCGCGGCAAAGTGCTGGTTGAACTGCTCGATATCCTCGGCGTCAAACCCCGAGACGGAAGGGACATAGCTGCGGGGTGTTGCCAGATCGTGATAGTGCAGCGCTGATCGGCCGTTGGGCAGCGTATTGGCCAGCCGATCGAGAAAGTCTTGCCAGCTGCACTCGCCGAAGGCGGCGCCGTAGATCAGCTCAGTCAGCTCTTCCGTTCCGGAATGTCCCGGCTGCAGCATGCGCGCCCCCGCTCGCAATAGTCACAGCTAATATAGGTGAAGCTCGCATCAGAAGCAACTTGAAATGGTATTTTGCGCCGCGGGCCGGGCGCTGAAAAGCAAACAGCCGACATTGCTGCCGGCTTGTTCCCGTTAAAGGTGTATTGGTTGGGCGTGCTACGCATATGGCCGGCGACCGGCGGCAACGATTGGTATCACTCGCCGCGACCCTACGCCCGGACCGGCCGTGCACAGAGACGCGATGAACGCGACCGCTGCCGCAAGCGCCATCATCATGCCCGTCCCTGGGTGACGATGACGGGGATCAGCAGGTCGCCCCAGTTGCCTTCGCCACCGTGGTGGCGGGCCGAGCGCACGAGCTCGACCGATACGCCGGCGTCGACGGCTTTCATGACGGCCTGGTTGAGGCGGTGCAGGTCGTTGGCGACCATGCGGATCGCGGCTTGCTGGTCCGGGGTCATGGCCGAAGACTGTTCCTCGGCCCGTTCCTTGACGCGTGTCTGGACTGTCATTGGGGTTCTCCTTGGTGTCAGCTAGGTCTGTTCGATTGCGCGGGGAGCGCGGCGGGCAGGGATTGCCGCGCCCCCCGGCCCTTCACTCTGCGGCCGGGCGGAACTGGTCGTGCTCGGTCGATTCCTTCATGGCCGTCGTCGACGACTGGCCGCCGGTAATGGCGAGCGACACCGCATCGAAATAGCCGGTGCCGACTTCGCGCTGATGCTTGGTTGCGGTATAGCCGTTGACCTCGGCGGCGAACTCCGCCTCTTGCAGCTCCGAATAGGCGGCCATCTGTCGAGCCTTGTAGCCGCGGGCGAGCTCGAACATGCCGAAGTTCAGCTGGTGGAAGCCGGCGAGCGTGATGAACTGGAACTTGTAGCCCATCGCACCGAGTTCGCGCTGGAACTTAGCGATCGTCGCGTCGTCGAGGTTTTTCTTCCAGTTGAACGACGGCGAGCAATTGTAGGCGAGCAGCTTGCCCGGATGCGCCTTGTGCACGCCCTCGGCAAATCTGCGGGCCTGTTCCAAGTCTGGCTTCGAGGTCTCGCACCAGATCAGGTCGCAATGCGGCGCATAGGCGATGGCGCGCGCGATGCACGGCTCGATGCCGTTCTTCACCTGGTAGAAGCCTTCGACCGTGCGTCCGGCGTCGTAGTCGACGAAGGGGCGATCGCGCTCGTCGATATCAGACGTCAAAAGCTTGGCGGCTTCCGCATCGGTGCGGGCAATCACCAGCGTCGGCGTGCCCATGACGTCGGCTGCAAGCCGTGCCGCGTTGAGGTTGCGGATATGGGCCGCCGTCGGGATCAGAACCTTGCCGCCGAGATGGCCGCACTTCTTTTCGGACGCGAGCTGGTCTTCGTAGTGGACGCCAGCGGCACCCGCTTCGATGAAGGCCTTCATGATCTCGAAGGCATTGAGCGGGCCGCCGAAGCCGGCTTCCGCATCGGCAACGATCGGGGCGAACCAGGTGTCGACCGAAAGACCCTTGCCTTCCGAGGTCTCGATCTGATCGGCGCGCTGAAGGGTGCGGTTGATGCGCTTGGCCAGTTCCGGGGCGGCGTTTGCCGGATAGAGCGACTGGTCTGGATACATCGCCGACGCGGTATTGGCGTCGGCCGCGACCTGCCAGCCGGAAAGGTAGATTGCCTTCAGGCCGGCGCGAACCATCTGCATGGCCTGGTTGCCGGAGAGCGCGCCGAGCGCGTTGACGAAGTCTTCTTCGTGAATGAGCTTCCACAAGCGGTTGGCGCCCATTTCGGCCAGCGAATAACGGATCTCGACCGAGCCGCGCAGCCGCTTCACGGTTTCGGCGGTGTAGGGGCGTTCGATGCCGTCAAAGCGGCCCTGCTGGGCACTGGGAACAAGCTTGTAAAAATCAGTCATTACTTCCTCCTGCTGGAATTCATTCACCATTCGACATTTGTCGTATGGCCTCTCTATCTCCGAGTTGATGTGACAGTTTTTACATTGCGCTGCGCAATAGAGCCACAAGAATTGCAGCTATGGCTGTTTCAAAAGGGTTATCTTGTCTTGCGTTTGACAATCACAAGCAGTAAATTTGTAAATTATGTAAATCGTCATTCGGTGTCGATATTGTAAAGGCAGTGACAAATGGCTGAGAACAAGATCTTTGCCGGGCCACGCGTCCGCCGCATCCGCAACGGGCTTTCGCTGACGCAGACGGCCATGGCGGAAGCGCTTGGCATTTCGCCGTCCTACCTCAATCTCATCGAGCGCAACCAGCGTCCGCTGACCGTCCAGCTGCTTCTGAAGCTCGCATCGGTCTACAAGGTCGACCTCGAGGAGTTGCAGGGCGAGACGGGCGGTGGGCTGGCGCAATTGCGTGAGGTCTTCGCCGATCCGCTGCTGGCGGCGGAACTGCCGGGGGATCAGGAACTGATCGAGGTGGCCGAAGCGGCACCGAACGCCGCCGGCGGGGTGGTCAAGCTTTACCGTGCCTATCGCGAGCAGGCGGCGCGACTGAAGGACCTTGCCGACCTCCTTGCGGGCCAAGGGCACATGGAAGCGCTGTCGGGAACACGCCTTCCGATGGACGAGGTGCGCGAGACGCTCGAAGCCAGGCCCAATCATTTCGCCCGGATCGAGGAGGTGGCCGAGGCGTTTCATGCCACGCTTTCACCTGGTGACGATCTGATCGGTGCGCTCAAGGCCTGGCTGAAGAAGGAGCACGGCCTCGTGGTGCGCAATCTGCCCGTTCACGCCATGCCCAATCTGCGCCGCCGCTTCGATCGGCATTCCATGCGACTGTTCATCTCCGAGCGCCTGTCGCCCTATGACCAGTTGCGCGAGATCGCCATGGAGGTCGCCTCCATCGCCTGCCACGAGGCGGTCGTCCAGGAGCTTGAGACGCTGCGTCTGTCGACTGCCGAGGCGCGCCGCATCGGTCGTTTCGAACTCGCTCGTTATGCCGCCCATGCCTTGATGATGCCCTACGGGGCGTTTCATGCGGCGGCGCTGCGGGCCAGATACGACATCGACGTGCTGCGCGCGCGTTTTCAGGTGTCGTTCGAACAGGCCGCAAACCGACTGACCATGCTGCAGCGGCCGGGTTCGACAGGCGTTCCGTTTTTCCTGATGGAGATCGACAATGCCGGCCATCGGCTGCGGCGGTCAGGCGCATCGGGTTTTCCGCAGGCAAGGTTCGGCGGCGGCTGTCCGAAGCTCAACATCCACACAGCATTTTCCGTGCCGGGGCAGATCCTCGTCGACCGGGTGGAGACCACCGAAGGGCTGGCATTCCTCACCGTGTCGCGCACGCTCGACGGTCCACAGGCGGGCTTTGAAGAGCGGGTTCGCCGCACGGCGCTGTTGGTCGGCTGCGAGGCGTCCTTTGCCGATGACGTCGTCTATGGGGCGGTACGCTCGCCGGCGATCGCCATCGGGGCGGCCTGTCGTCTTTGCGAGCGGCAGGGCTGTCTAGCGCGCGCCGAGCCTCCCGTGACGCGCCCGCTCGGGCTCGACGAGATGGCGACGGGCCTCAGCGTCTTTGATTTTCAGTAGGCGCTGGCGCTTTCAGTAGCTGACCGGGTGATGGTTCGGCAGCAGCGGTGCGCTGGGCGAAAAGCATTCGGCCGGCAGCCCGGTGGTGTAACCGCGCGTGATGTGCGCCTTGCCCGCATAGGTTTTGTCGCGCATCAGGATCGCATGCAGTTCCGGCAGGTTGTAGAACGGCACGCCGGGATAGAGGTGATGCTCCAGATGGTAATTGATGTTGTGTGGAGCGAAGAACAGCTTTTCCCAGACATGCGGATAGACCGTGCGTGAACTCGTCAGCTCGTCGCCATAGTCCATGCTGCCGAAATGTTCCGCAACGCTGCGTACATAAAGGAACAGGCAGAAGACGGTGAAGAACGGCACCAGCCAGTAGAGTGCGAATTCGCGCCAGATACCAAGCACGCTGAAGAGGCCGGCGGCAGCGATATAGAATGCCAGGCGCATTGCCTTGTAGCCGCGCGTCGAGCGATCGTTCTTCGACATGCGTTTGGCCATGTGCATCATGTCGCGGATCGAGTTGATGGCCACGAGGTAGCCGAGCAGCTGCACCACGCCGCGCGCGACCTTCTGTGGAAAGGTGAACTGGGCCATGCCGAGCTTGGCCATCCAGTCCGGGTCGTCGTCGGTGTTGGCGTGCTGATGGTGGGCAAGATGGTTCAGCCGATAGCCGTCGACGGTTGCCAGCATCGGCCAGGCGAGCAGAAGATCGCTGATCCAGTCGCTGAGCTTGCGGTTCTTGATGATGCGGTAGTGCGCCGCCTCATGAACAAGGCAACCGAACGCATGCATGCGCCCGGCAATCACCGCCACGGACAAGAGGTAGACGAAGGCATTGCCGGCAACTTCGCTGGCGGCGATGGCGGCGGCGATGATCGCCCAGTCGGCAACGATCGCGGCAAGCGATTTCCGTGGGTCGAGGATCGAAAGGCGCTTCAAGTCCCTCGGATCGATCCTGCGGTTCCGTTCACTCATGACGCTACCCAGACGCTGATGCACAACCTGAGGGAAAATCGCATGTCCACTATGGTTAATCAATCGTAAACGGGAGCGTGGACCGGCTGGTTGCTGCCATGGTTAACGGCCGTCGTCGGACTGCCAGTTGCCGCCGGACGCGCTGCCGTCCGGATAAGTGCCCGAATTTCCTTGGCTTGCTAAAACAAGGAGCGCTGGAAGAGGTCCGCCTCTTTCCGGCACGAAACCGCTTGAGGTTGTCGAGAAACATGCCTAACTTCGCCACGGAGCGATCCAGAATGGGCCTGGATCCGTGTCACGGGTCGGCCTTGTCCGGACCGATAATAACGAGGGAACTGCATGTCCAAATTCATCGTTACAACCATGGCGACGGTCATGTTGGCCGGCTCGACCATGCTCGCTTCTGCGCAGGAGCGGGTGGTCAACGTCTACAACTGGTCTGATTATATCGACAGCAGCATTCTGGAAGATTTCACCAAGGAAACCGGCATCAAGGTCGTGTACGACGTCTTCGATTCCAACGAGATTCTTGAAACCAAACTGCTCGCAGGCGGCTCGGGCTATGACGTCGTCGTGCCGACGGCGACCTTCCTGCAGCGCCAGATCGCGGCCGGCGTGTTCCAGAAGCTCGACAAGTCCAAGCTTCCGAACCTCACCAACATGTGGGACGTGATCACCGAGCGCACCGCCAAGTACGATCCCGGCAACGAGTACGCCATCGACTACATGTGGGGCACCACCGGCATTGGCTACAACGTCGACAAGATGAAGGCGATTCTCGGCACCGACGAGAAGCCCAACTGGGACGTCATCTTCAAGCCGGAGCTTGCCGCCAAGTTCAAGGATTGCGGCATCCACGTGCTCGATTCCCCGACGGATGTGATGCCGTCGGCGCTCGCCTATCTCGGTCTCAATCCGGATAGCCATGAGGCGGCGGATCTGGAAAAGGCGGCCGAACTGCTTGCCAGCGTTCGCCCCAATATCCGCAAGTTCCACTCGTCGGAATATATCAACGCCCTTGCCAACGGCGACATCTGCCTCGCCGTCGGTTTTTCCGGCGACGTCTTCCAGGCGCGTGACCGTGCCGCCGAAGCCAAGGCCGGCGTGACCGTCGATTATGCGATCCCCTCGCAGGGCGCGCAGATGTGGTTCGACATGCTCGCCATTCCGGCGGACGCTCCGCACGTTGCCGAAGCGCATGAGTTTCTCAACTACATGATGAAGCCGGAAGTCGTCGCCAAGGCGTCGAACTATGTCTTCTACGCCAACGGCAACAAGGCCTCGCAGCAGTTCCTGGATAAGGCGGTTCTCGAAGACACCGCCATCTATCCGACGGACGAAGTGATGCAGAAACTGTTCACGGTCACGCCGTTCGGGGCGAAGGAGCAGCGGGTGCTGACCCGGCTCTGGACAAAGGTTGTTACCGGCCAGTAAGAGCGAAACGAATTGCCCGGACCTCAAAATCCGGGCAATTTTCTTTCAAGGGGGCACCGGGGAAAACGAGAGTGCCCATCGGCTGTATCATTCGGGGATAGATGATGAAGTCACTCGGCAGTATCAGGCGCTCGTTCGCCCCTTGGGCGGATCCCGCTTCCAAGCCATTCATTTCCGTCAAGAACGTCACCAAGCGGTTCGGTGATTTCACCGCCGTTGATGATCTTTCGCTCGACATCTACACGCGTGAGTTCTTTGCGCTGCTTGGCGCGTCAGGCTGCGGGAAGTCGACGCTCCTGCGCATGCTGGCCGGTTTCGAGCAGCCGACCTCGGGCGAAATCATCCTCGACGGCCAGAGCCTTGCCGGCATCCCGCCCTATCGTCGGCCGGTCAACATGATGTTCCAGTCCTATGCGCTGTTTCCGCATATGACCGTCGAGACCAACATCGCCTTCGGTCTCAAGCAGGACGGCATGCCGAAGGCCGATATCGCCGAGCGCGTCGGCCAGATGCTCAAGCTGGTGAAGCTCGAGAAGTTTGCCAAGCGCAAGCCGCACCAGCTTTCCGGCGGGCAGCGCCAGCGCGTCGCGCTCGCGCGTTCGCTCGCCAAGCGACCGAAGGTGCTTCTGCTCGACGAGCCGCTTGGTGCGCTCGACAAGAAGCTGCGCGAGGAAACTCAGTTCGAACTGATGGACCTGCAGCAGGAGCTCGGCTTGACCTTCGTCGTCGTTACGCACGACCAGGAAGAGGCCATGACCATGGCCGACCGCATCGCGGTCATGAGCCACGGCAAGGTTGTGCAGGTGGCGACGCCCGCAGAAATCTACGAAGCGCCCAATTCCCGCTTCGTCGCCGACTTCATCGGCGACGTGAACATCTTCGACGGAACAGTTTCCGCCGTCGAAAACGGTTACCTCCGCATTGAAACCGGCAACGGTTTTCCGATCCGCATGGCATCGCCGGACAAGCCGTCCGTTGGCGCCAAGGCCGCGGTCGCCATTCGTCCGGAAAAGATCCGCGTCAGCCGACAGCCACCGGCCCATGCGCCCCTCAACGCTGTCGAGGGAGAGATCTGGGACGTCGGCTATCTCGGCGACATGACCGTTTTCCATGTCAGGTTGAAGGATGGGAGGGTGGTAAAAGCGTCGTCGCTCAATGCGGTGCGCGCCGTCGAAGACCCCTTCGGCTACGACCAGCAGGTGTGGATCTCGTTCGGCGAAGACGCCGGCGTCGTCTTGAAGGATTGAAGCCATGGCGAGAGTTGCATCAGCCCTCTTCAGCCGCCTGGTCATCATCATCCCCTATGCCTGGCTGCTGTTCTTCTTCCTGATTCCGTTCTTCATCGTCTTCCGCATCTCGTTGTCGCAGACGGCGGTGGCAATGCCGCCCTACACGCCAGTCTTCGACCTCTTCGGTGGTCTTTCCGGCATCATGGAAAAGGCGCGGGAGTTCTCGCTCGACAACTATGTCTGGCTGACCGAGGACGTTCTCTATTTCAATGCCTATGTGTCGAGCGTCATCATCGCCGCCATTTCGACGGTCCTGACATTGATGATCGCCTATCCCGTTGCTTACGGGATGGCGAAGGCGCCGAAATCGATCCGTCCGACGCTTCTGATGCTGGTGATCCTGCCGTTCTGGACCAGCTTCCTGATCCGTGTTTACGCCTGGATCGCCATCCTGAAGCCGGAAGGGCTGCTCAACCAGTTCCTGATGAGCATCAATGTCATCGACCAGCCGCTGATCATCCTCAACACCAATTGGGCGATCTATATCGGTATCGTCTACTCCTACCTGCCGTTCATGGTGCTGCCGATCTACTCGTCGCTGGAGAAGATGGACCACACCCTGACGGAGGCGGCGCTGGATCTCGGCTGCACGCCATTCTCGGCCTTCTGGCAAGTGACGTTCCCGCTGTCCCTGGCCGGCGTCGTTGCCGGCTGCCTGCTCGTCTTCATCCCGGCGGTCGGCGAGTTCGTCATCCCCGATCTGCTCGGCGGCTCGGAAACGCTGATGATCGGCAAGACACTCTGGAACGAGTTCAACGCCAACCGCGATTGGCCGGTCTCTTCGGCGGTTGCCACGATCCTGCTTTTGATCCTGGTGATACCGATCGTGTTCTTCCAGAACGCACAAGCCAAGGCCGACGGCGAGGGGAGGTAGTTCATGGGCAACTGGTCACGCTTCAACATCGCCTCGATCGTGCTCGGCTTCGGCTTCCTCTATCTGCCGATCGTGCTTCTGGTGATCTTCTCGTTCAACGAATCGAAGCTCGTTACCGTCTGGGCCGGGTTCTCGACCAAGTGGTACGCGCAGCTCTGGCACAATCAAGCACTGCTCGACGCCGCCTGGGTCACCATCCGCGTCGCGCTGATCTCGGCCACCTGCGCGACGGTGCTTGGAACGCTCGCGGCGCTTGCGCTGGTGCGCTACACGCGCTTTCGCGGTCGCATGCTGTTTTCCGGCATGGTCTATGCGCCGCTGGTCATGCCCGAGGTCATCACCGGCCTCTCGCTGCTCTTGCTGTTCGTCGCCATCGGGCTCGACCGCGGCTTCTGGACGATCACGCTCGCGCACATCACCTTCACCATGTGCTTCGTTGCCGTCGTCGTGCAGTCGCGGCTCCTGAGCTTCGATCAGTCGATCGAAGAGGCAGCACTCGATCTGGGTGCAACGCCGGTCAGGACCTTCTTTGCGATCACCCTGCCGGTGATCGCGCCGGCGGTGTTCTCCGGCTGGGTCCTGGCCTTCACGCTATCGCTCGACGATCTCGTGATCTCAAGCTTCACGACGGGACCTGGGGCGACCACGCTGCCGATGAAGATCTACAGCCAGGTGCGCCTTGGGGTGACGCCTGAAATCAACGCCATCTGCACGATCCTGATCGGCATCGTCGCCATTGGGGTCGTCGTCGCCTCCGTTGTAACCAAACAGCGTGAAGCACAGCGAGAGAGGGACGAGCGCGCCGCTTTCGCGCAGTAAAGCTTAAATCCGTTCTTCGCGACGGCCGGTGCGTCAAGCGCCGGCCGTTTCAGTTGGGCTCGCCGAGAACCGAAAGCGGCGAGATCACCGCGTTCGGCCAGGAGCCGCCGACGAAGAACCGCAAGCGCTGCGCCGCATTGTTGGCGTCGGTAAAGGTCCCGGCGAGAGCCAGGCTGCCGGTGCGATAGGGAATGACGCCGTTGATCGACAGGCTGCCCGAAGGCCCGGTAAAGGTTGCGCGGTTCAACCGGGCCGATCCGTTGCTGAAACGCGCCTCGATATCGGCGCGCTGAAAATCGAACGTGCCGCTGCTCGCCTGCGACAGCGAGAAGAACTCGCCCTTGCGCACCAGGTCCGAAAAGGCGTTGGCGTCGAACTCCGAGAGCTTGCCGTTGGCAAGCGACAAGGTCAGGCGCCCGGATGCGTCGGCTGCCTGCGGCGTCCAGAACGGATGGTCGGTGGCAAGGTCGAGATTGACGCTGCCGCGTCCCGTCGGCACGGGGCCGGCAAAGCCGAAGTCGGCAGCGGCCGCTGCAAGGTCAGCGTCCTTCAGAACCAGCGCCAACTTGCCGCCACGCGCAAGGCCAGCTTCAGACAGCACGAGCCGGCCGCTGAGCCTGCCATTGGCATAGGTGCTGTCGCCGATATCGAGCGAAGCACGCCCGTGATCGACCATGACGCCGGCGGCCACGTCGGTCAGCCGCAGCGGACCGATCGCCGCCTCCTGCGTCGACAGGCGAACGTCGACGCGCCAGGTGCGGGCGAAGGCGTCGGTCATATGTCTGGCAAGTTCCTCGGGATCGACCGGAAGCTCGACGAACAACGGTTGCAGCCCGTTGAGGTCGATCTTGTCGAAGGCGAGCGTGCCCTCGACACGCGGCGTGTCGTCGGCCGGAATGGCAACGTCGAGCACACCGGTTGCGTTTGCCCCGCCGAGCGACAGATGCAGGTCATCCAGCTTCAGCGTCGCATCGCCGGTGGTGACATTGGCATTGAGGTTGAAGCTGCTTTCAGGCAGCCCTTCGTGCGAAGCGCCCTCGAACCAGGCCGCAAGTGCGGGCAGCGACGCGGTGGAAACCTGGAGCCGGCCCGACGCGAAGGGTTTCATCGACAGATTGCCGACGCCGTCGAAGGAAAAGTTGAGAGGTGCTGAGGTCAGCGACGTCTTTAGCGTCGTGTTGCGGCCGGCCAGCAGTGTCAGCGGCTCGTCGCAGGCGAGGGACCAGCTCACTGTCTGGCCACCGATCACGCTCGACAGTTGCGCGTTGAGCCGCCCGGCAAAGGCGGGCCACTTCACCGTGCCGGATATGCCGGGAAATTCGCGCGCATAATTGGTCGTCCGATCAAACACCTGCAAGCGGCCGTTCTCGATCGTGATGTCGCCGAAGGGTGTGTCGCCGTTGGCAGCGGCAGGTTCGCGCGGCGCAAGCCAGCGCGGCCGCTCCCAGTTGAGCGTGCCGTCCGCGCCGCGCTCCAGCGTCACCACCGGCTCGATCAGGCGGATGTCTTCAAGTGCCGGTTCGCCGCGAAGTGCTGAAAGCAGGCTGAAGGCTGCCGTGATGCTGCCGATCCGCGCGAGTGTGCGGGGGGTGCCGTCGGTCGTCTCGATCGTGGCGCCGTACAAAGTCAGCGTCGGGTTCGGCCAGAAACGGATGTCCGGCTCGCCGGTGATCCTGCTTTTGCCACCCGACCAGGCGTCGAGCATGCGCTCCATCGTCGGTCGCACGTCCGTGGTCGAGATCACCAGCGGCAGGGCCGCGTTGTACCCGACGGCAAGCGCGATGCCGATCGCCGCGGGCCAGAGGAAATGGCGACGGCGAAGCCGCGACCAAAGGCGTGGTCGACCCAACATATGCAGGATTTTTCTTGTCATTTCCGCCTGGTTGCCCATCCCTAGGGATCACGCAGATTGGATAGGCTTTCGGCTTGCATAAATCAAATGCAGCCGACATGGAAATGTCGCCAATGCGACGCCCGCGCAGGTTCTCCTGCTGTTTATTTTGCGTTGCAGCATGATATAGAGGGCGTGGAGTAGGAGTGGAGGAAAGCATGCAGTCTGAGCAACCTTTGTGGGTTCCCGGTCCAGAGATCCGCGAGCATAGCCCGATGGCGCAGTTCATCGCCTGGTGCAGCGAGCGCTTCGGCAAGGACTTTGCCGATTATGACGCGTTTCACGCCTGGTCGGTTGCCGAACGCGGCGACTTCTGGACGGCGGTCTGGGAGCATTGCGAGGTGATCGGCGATCGTGGCGCGACGGCTCTCGTCAACGGCGACCGCATGCTCGACGCGCGGTTTTTTCCCGATACCAGGCTGAATTTCGCCGAGAACCTTTTGCGCCGCGTCGGCAGCGACGACGCGCTGATTTTCCGCGGCGAAGACAAGGTCGGCTACCGGCTTTCCTGGGATGATCTGCGCGCACTGGTCTCGCGGCTGCAGCAGGCGCTGAAGGCGCGTGGTATCGGCAGCGGCGACCGCGTCGCCGCCATGATGCCCAATATGCCCGAAACGATCGCGCTGATGCTGGCGACGGCCTCGATCGGTGCGATCTGGTCGTCCTGTTCGCCTGATTTCGGCGAGCAGGGCGTGCTCGATCGTTTCGGCCAGATCAGCCCGAAACTCTTCATCGCCTGCGACGGCTACTGGTATAACGGTAAGCGCCAGGACGTTGACGCAAAGGTTCGCGCGGTTTCCGCGGCTCTCGGCGTTCCCACTCTTATCGTCCCCTATGCGGGCGAGGCGAGAGCGCTGGCTGCTTCTATTGCCGAAGGTGTGACGCTCGAGGACTTCATCGCGCCATTCGAAGCCCGGTCGCTCTCTTTCGAGCGCCTGCCGTTCGGCCATCCGCTCTATGTGCTGTTCTCCTCCGGCACCACGGGCGTTCCCAAGTGTATCGTACATTCCGCGGGCGGCACGCTCCTGCAGCATTTGAAGGAACATCGCTTCCACTGCGGGCTCGGTGACGGCGAAAAACTCTTCTATTTCACCACCTGCGGCTGGATGATGTGGAATTGGCTCGCCTCGGGTCTGGCGGTCGGCGCGACGCTCTGCCTGTTTGACGGCTCGCCGTTCTACCCGGATGGAAACGTGCTCTTCGATTACGCGGCGGAAGAGACGTTCGCCGTGTTCGGCACGTCGGCAAAATACATCGATGCGGTCCGCAAGGGCGGTTTCGAGCCGGCAAAAACCCACGATCTCTCCCATCTGCGCCTGCTCACCTCGACAGGCTCGCCGCTGTCGCCCGAAGGCTTTACCTTCGTCTATGAGGGCATCAAGCCGGATGTCCAGCTTGCCTCGATCTCCGGCGGCACCGACATCGTCTCCTGCTTCGTGCTCGGCAATCCGCTGAAGCCCGTGTGGCGCGGCGAGATCCAGGGGCCGGGCCTTGGCCTGGCGATGGATGTCTGGGACGACGAGGGTCGCTCCGTGCGCGGCGAAAAAGGTGAATTGGTCTGCACCAAGGCATTCCCGTCGATGCCGGTCATGTTCTGGAACGATCCCGAAGGCGTCAAATATCGCGCGGCCTATTTCGAGCGCTTCGAGAACGTCTGGTGCCATGGCGATTTTGCCGAATGGACGTCGCATGGCGGCATCATCATCCACGGCCGCTCCGACGCGACGCTCAATCCGGGTGGCGTGCGCATCGGCACGGCGGAGATCTACAACCAGGTCGAGCAGATGGAAGAGGTCGCGGAAGCCCTCTGCATCGGCCAGGATTTCGAGGATGACGTGCGCGTCGTGCTGTTCGTGCGCTTGGCGTCCGGCGTGTCACTCGATGAGGGGCTTGAGAAGGCGATCAAGAACCGCATCCGCACGGGTGCATCGCCCCGTCATGTGCCGGCGAAGATCATTGCTGTTGCCGATATTCCGCGCACGAAATCCGGCAAGATCGTCGAATTGGCTGTCCGCGACGTCGTTCACGGGCGCCCGGTCAAGAACAAGGAGGCGCTTGCCAACCCGGAAGCGCTCGATCTTTTTGCCGGGCTCGATGCCCTTAAAAATTGAAGGGGCGTTAACTTGTTCGCGCTTTTGGAATTAACCAAGGCTTCAGACTTGCTGATAAATCCCTAAAATTGTCGGATCGGCTGGTAAGGTCTTGTTAAGGATTGGGAGCGCATGGTCATCCCAACTTGAGGCCGGCCGATGAGTGGTCGGCGCCTGGCAGCGATGCCGCCGCAGACATGATGTCATTACTTCTCGAGCATTTGTTGGTTTAGCATTCGATTAACGAGGTGGCCTCCCAGCCGCCTCTTTTTTTGCCTTGAGGGTGCCGGGTCTTGCCGCGCTTCAGGCGGAGAGAACCTCTTCTCCCTTTTCCGGGATAGACCTTAGGGCCGCCGTTCCATCGATCGCGACACCAGGATCACGGGGATCATGCCGGCTATAACGATGATCATCGCCGCCACCGACGCATCCTCGACCTTCGCACGCGAGGCGTCCTCATAGACAAGGGTGGCAAGGGTGTTGAAGTTGAACGGGCGCAGCATGATCGTCGCCGACAGTTCCTTCATGGTCTCGATGAAGACGAGCAGTGCCGCGGTCAGGACGGCAGGGCGCATCATCGGCAGAAGCACGGTACGCAGCGTCTGCCCGCCGGTGCGGCCGAGCGCGCGCGCGGCCATGTCGAGATGCGGCGACAGTTTCTGGAAGCCCGCCTCCAGCGTGCCTTCGGCCATGGTGAGAAACCGCACGGTGCAGGCATAGATGATGGCAAAGCCCGTTCCGGTCATCAGCAGGCCGGTGGAGATGCCGAAGGCGCTGCGAAAGCCGGCATCGACCCAATTGTCGAGCGCTGCCAGCGGAAAGAGCACGCCGATGGCCAGAACCGTGCCGGGCACGCCGTAGCCGAAGGAGGCGAGGCGGCCGGCCGTGTCGGTGAAGCGCGAGCGCCCGGTCCGCGCCGCATAGGCGAGCACGAAGCCAAGCAGCACCGTCACCAGAGCGGTGGCACCGGACACCAGGATGCTGTGGAAGAGTGCGTTCAAGAGCCTTGGCTCGATGAATTGATCGAGCCGCTTCAGCGCGTAATTGCCCAGAATCAGGAACGGTACCGCAAAGCCGGAGAGAACCGGAAGCAGGCAGACGATCGTCGCGGCCCACTTCTTCCAGCCGGATAGCGAAAGCCTGGAGGCGTCATGCACGGCCGATGTCGTCTTCTGGCTGGAGAAACGCTGCCTGCGCCGCGCCGCTCGTTCGATCATCATCAGCCCGATGACGAAGACGAGCATGATGCAGGCGATCTGGGCCGCGCCGGCAAGGCTGCCGCGGTTCAGCCAGGTGTCGAAGATCGAGAAGGTCAGCGTTTGCACGCCGAGAAATTCGACGGCGCCGATGTCGTTGAGCGTCTCCATCGCGACCAGCGTCAGGCCGATCATGATCGCCGGTCGCGCCATCGGGATCTGGATGCGGAAGAACACTTTCAGCGGCCCGGCGCCAAGCGTGCGGGCAACGTCGGCGGCTGCGCGCCCCTGCATCAGGAACATCGAGCGGCAGGCGAGATAGATATAGGGATAGAGCACGGAGCTCAGCACCAGCACGGCGCCGCCGAGCGAGCGGATGTCGGGGAACCAATAATCGCGGCTCGTCTTGAAGCCGAAAAGGACGCGGATCGCCCCCTGCACCGGGCCGGTGAAGGTAAACAGCTCGCCGAAGGCATAGGCCGCCAGATAGGCGGGAATAGCGAGCGGCAGCACGAGTGCTGCAGACAGAAACCGGCGCAAGGGAAACTCGCAGCTTGCCACCAGCCACGCGGTCAGGATGCCGACGACGGCTGTCGTCGCCCCGGTCAGCCCGATCAGCAGCACCGTGCGGATGGTGGCGCGCGGGATGACGTTTTGCATGAGATGCGGCCAGTCTGCGCCGCCGCCCGAGATCGCCAGCCAGGCAATGGCGAGGATCGGCATCAGCACAATCAGCGAGGCACCCCCGGCCCACACGGCGAGCAGTGGATGCGAAAGACCGGTTTTCGCGCCGGTGCGGCGCCGCTTGAGGCTTTGTGACGTGGACTGCAATCGATCGGATCCGGAGCGAAACGGCAAGGAATGGCCGTGAGGACGCCAACAAACTGGCTTCCCCAAGTCAACATTTCCTTACAGCATCTGTCGTCAGTTCGCCAAGACGCGTTGTGACGGGAAGGAAATTTCCACCAGCGTGCCCTCGTTCGGTGCGGAGGTGATGGCGAACTGCGCGCGGTTGGCTTCAGCCATGGCCTTGGTCAGCGGAAGGCCGAGGCCGGTGCCGTCGCCGCGCTTGCGGCCACCTGTTGTCACCTGCCGGAACGGCTTCATCGCCTGATCGAGTTCGACGCGCGTCATGCCGACGCCGGTGTCGCGGATGCGAAGGATGACGCTGCCGTTCGCTTCATAGGAGGTGGATACGACGATCTGACCGCCCGATGGAGTGAAGCGGATGGCGTTCGCCAGGATGTTGAGCGCGATCTGCTTGATCGAACGGCTATCGGCGACCACGCTCGGCACCGTTGCCGAAAGCGACGTGCGGATGATGACGCGCTGGCTGTTGGCCTGCGGCTGCACCAGCGAGACCGCCTCGGAAACCGCATCGTTGATTTCGACCGAGCCGAAGTCGAGATCCATCTCGCCCGCCTCGATCTTGGAAATATCCAGGAGGTCGTTGACGATGTCGAGCACGTGGCGGCCGGAGCGGCCGATGTCGCCGGCGTATTCGATGTAGCGGGGATGGCCGACCGGGCCAAAATGCTCGCTGGCCATCATGTCGGAAAAGCCGATGATCGCGTTGAGTGGTGTGCGGATTTCATGGCTGACGCGCGCCAGGAACTCGGTCTTGTGGGCGTTTGCGGTCTCGGCCGCGCGCTTGGCGTTGCGCAACTCTTCTTCGGTGCGCTTCCACTGGGTGATGTCGCGGATGACGGCGCAATAGCCGTTGGAGGCGGACAGGCGGCCGATAGTCATGAACAGCGGCAGGAAGCCGCCCGCTGCCTCGCGGCCGATCACCTCGCGGCCGTCGTTGAGTACGCTGGCAACGCCGTGACCGGACAGGCCCTGCAGGTAGTCGATAACAGCCTTCTGGCTCTCATGGGCAAAGAGCGCCGCAAACGGCTTGCCGCGGATTTCGCTCTCATCGTAGTTGAAGAGAGCGCTCGCCGAGCGGTTGACCGAGCGGATATCGCCGTCATGCCCGAGAATGACGACGCCATCAGTCGCCGTCTCCAGGATCGAGCGCAGCTCGTCGATTTCAGTCTTGAGCTTGCCGACCTGTTCGTCGGGGACGACGGCAGGCTGAACGGTTTCAGCCGGGTCGGCTTCGCTCTCGTGCGGTTGCGAGGCTTCGGTCGATGCCAGCGCCAGCATCAGCGCGCTCTTGCCGTCCCAGCGGATCGAATGCAGGTGGGCCGTCACCGCAACCAGCTGGCCGGTCTTGCGGATCAGCGTCATCGTGCCATCAGGCTCTGCGTCGCCGATCTCTTCGTCATTGGCAAACAGCGCGTCGATGCCGCCTTCCTGCTCGAAATCGTCGAGGGTTTCGTATCCCGTCAGTCGCAGGAATTCCGGATTGGCGTGCAACAGATCGTCGCCACGATGCACCAGCAGGCCGACAGGCAGGCTGTCGAGGATCTCGCCGCTAAAGCCAACGGTTGCTATTGCCGCCGGATCGATGCCCGCTTCGGCCAGGTCGTCGGAGCGAGGTTCGGCTGCAGCGGCTTCGCTCGATGTCGGCGTCGCAAGCGTCCGTTCGGGCTCGCTGGCGGCAGTCGGGATCGCCTCAAGATCTGCTTCATTGTCAAGCTGCGATGCCGGTCGTTCGCTTTCGCCATGGGTGGCGTCGGCCGAAGCCTCGTCCGAGGACGTATTCTGGGCCTCTGGCATCGCTACGAAATTCTCGCCGAGCTGCCGCGCGATTTCGCGAAACGCCGCCTGCTCGCCGCGGGTAAGCGCGCTTGACCCGGCCGGGCGGTGCTGCTCGAGCTCGATGATCTTGTCGGAAGTCCGTCGTCCTGGCGTCTCGACGATGCGAAGCGCCGGCCGCTCGCCAAGGAATGGATCGGTCGACAGCTGAGGTTCGTCGGCGGTCGTCGTCGTCTCGTTCGCCTGCGGCTCGTCGACAAAAAGCGAGGGCTCGTCAGTATCGCTGTCGCTCTGAACCGCATTGATCGCCTCTTCGGCGACCGGCAGGTGCTCCGCAGCAGCCGGGGCGGTGGTGATATCGTCGGCCTCTGCCGGATCTTCGTCCCGGTCGAGCGAAAGGCCGTTGGCGTTTTCGTCTTCGATCGCGTCTGCAACGCGCACAATGCCGAAGCCGCGGAAGCCGTCGAATTCCCGCGAGCGCGAATAAGTCGGCAAAGCGGCGAGATCGACGGGAACCTTGAGGCTCGTACCTTCGACCGGCCAGAAGATCGTCTTTCCGGACCACGTGTCGCGGCGATGCAGGAGTTCGTTGATCTTGTTGTCGGGGTCGAGCCCGTAGCGGGCGGAAACCGAAGCGAAGCTGGCGCCGATCACGTCGGCGGCCTTCGGCCCGACGGCCGAGGCAAATTCCTCCGAGATTTCGCTGAACTGTCCTGCTGCGTCGATCTTCCAGACGAACCGCACCGCCCGTCCGCCGGCGGTAAAGGCGAAGTGCGACGGAGCGTCGGTGACGTCCGTTTGTGCAGGGGGTGCCGTCGGCAGCGCGTCGGTGGCAGGTGCCGTGTCGGCGATCAGCGATTGTACGGGCGCGTCCACGACAGCATCGGTTTGTTCGCGCGCATCTTCCGCCATTGTAGCGGGCGCCGTTTCCACGGGCGTCTCGCCAGCTCCGACGACTTCCTGATTGGGGAAGGGGGCATCAGCTTCAGTCGCGCCGACGGTTTCGTCGGCTTCCGCAAGCGGCTGCTCGATTTCGTCTTCGGCGATGACCTGATCATCCGCCGATACCGCCGCCTCGGCCGGTGCCTCGTCCGGATCGAGGTTGCCGAGAATGGTTTCCACCGCGAAGAGAAGATGCAGCGCCGGCTCGTCGGCAATCTTGCCGATGGCGGCCGGCAGGTGTCCCTTTGCCGTGGCGACCGGGCGCTTGATCAGCCAGTCGTGGTCGCGGGCAACAGCCAGCACGAGCTGGCGGCGCGTCTCGTCGGACATGCCGAGATTGGCAAAGCCCGGCGACTGCGCAACGATCGCGCCGTCGGCATCGAGCACCGCCATGTGCGTGTCCGGGCCATCAAGGCCGGCGATCATGCGTGCTGCGCGATCCTCCGTCGAAAGCGGCTTGCCGGAATGGGGGGCCGTAAACAGCACGCCGAGTTCGTCCGGCCGGACGCGGATCAGCTCGACGGCCGTATTGAGCGGCACGCTTCGAAAGCCCGCGGCAATGCGCATCAGGAGCTGGCGGCGGTCGCCGACCGAAACGAGCTGTGTCGCCGCCGCCTTCAGCTGGCGCGCCGACAGGTCGTTCGGGCTAGGCCCGGATTCGATGAAGTCGTAGATGGAGTCTGCGCCGAAGAAAGCGGCACCCTGATCGTTGGCCCAGAGAACGCGGCTCAAATCCCGCGAAAACAGGATCGCCGCATCGCCGCGCGCAAAATGTTCGCGCACCCGCTCGTGCACGGCAATGTCGATGAAGGGGTACTGTCTTGCGGGCATGGACGGGCCTATTGACGGGTCGCGGGTACGTTAACACTCTATTAATACCCGCCGAGCGGCTGAGGGTCCAGCAATCCGGGCCTTTCGCTCACCCCTTTCACCGCGAAGGGTTAACGCAGGTGAATTTGTGCACTGCACAATTTTATTGCAATGCACAAGAAGATCGATTATATAAGGTGCATCAATCAACGGCGCCTCAAATGAGGGCCCTGACACCAAGGAGCGCTTTCATGGCTACCAAGAAGATCGACGACGCATTTTCCTTCTCCTCTTTCGACCCGGCCAAGGTTGCCGACAGCTTCCGCGACTTCGCGGAAAAGGGCGCTGCCCAGTCGAAGGATGCCTATTCCAAGATGAAGACCGCTGCCGAGGAAGCCAGCAAGACCGTCGAAGCGACGCTTGAAAGCGCCCAGACCGGTAGCGTCGAGCTCGGCCTCAAGGCTATCGACGCGCTGCGCACCAATGCCGAAAACTCGCTGTCGCACATGGAAGCGCTGCTCGGCGTGAAGTCGCTGTCCGAATTCGTCGAACTGCAGACCTCGTTCTTCCGCAAGCAGGCTGAACTTGCCGTCGAGCAGACCAAGTCGATGCAGGAAGCAACCAAGAAGGTTGCCGAGAATGTCGTAAAGCCCGGCAAGGATGCCGCTGAAAAGGCGATCTCTTCTTTCAAGAAGGCCTGATCCGCGCCGGCCCCTGGCCGCGCTGGGTTTGAATGGGACCGGGTGGCTTGCCATCCGGTCTTTTTGCAGGATAATCTCAAGTTTAGGCTTGCAATGCGACGGAAGTCTCCGTATGTGAGCCGCCAAGCGACTGATGTCGCTTGTTTGTGCGGTTGTAGCTCAGTTGGTTAGAGCGCAGGTTTGTGGCACCTGAGGTCGGAGGTTCGAGACCCCCCAACCGTACCATTCTTTCCACAATAAAATCATACTCGCTGTCAAATGTTTGCAGTCGTAACCTTGGTTGTGGCCCATTTGCTATCTGCTGCGGGACTAAGCTTCGTGAAGGTCGTTTTTCCGTCGCGTTGCCACCCAACGTGGTTCCCAACTTGAACGAAGGCTCGGCGCGCTGGACGTTACGTGATGCTGGTAATTGTGCCTAAGAAGAGCAAGCAAAAATGGGGTTCCAAATGCTGGATACGTACGCCGTAAAGTGGTCTGCAGATCAACCCGGTGAGTATGAAGGTCACGTTCTTCATCTCGGGCTTTCGCGATCCGAAAAAGAAGCTGCCGAGCGTGGTGCTGAGCATTTTTCCGTCGAGACTGAAGACGTCGATGTGAAGTTGGGGCGTGACCGAGGCGACAAGGATTGCTTCTATGTGTCTGAAAAAGAACACTACGCTTCTGCATTCACCCGGTGAGTTGGCTTGCTTGGCCATCTGCCTCCTCGCTTCGGGGAGTTAAGGAAAGCTTTGTGCATCGTGCGAAGCGCGTTATCCGACAAGGCCTGACTGTGATTAGCTATCCGCATTGAATGCACAGCTTCCACGCCCAGACCTGCGCCCGCCGGCACCTTTTCCCCTCAAGCAAACATCTGATGCTCGGCGGTCACCAATTCCTGCAGAAACGCGGCGACGGTGCGCACGCGCACAAGGTCGCGGGCGCTTTCGTGGTAGGTGGTCCAGTAGGCGCGCCGGATCGTCGTTTCCGGCAGGATGCGTTCCAGCTCCGACGTGTGCCGGGCGATGTAGTTGTGCAGGATGCCGATGCCGGCGCTGGAGCGCACGGCTTCCGTCTGGCCGGTGGCGCTGGAGATCTCGAAGGAGGCGTCCCAGCTGCGCATGATCTCGGCGGAAAAATTGAGTGACGGCGTGAAGATCAGGTCTTCGACATAGCCGATCCGGCGATGGTGTTTGAGGTCGTCGATGGTCTTCGGCGTGCCGTGCTGCGCCAGATAGGTCATCGACGCGTAGAGGCCGAGCGTGTAGTCGGTCAGTTTCGATGAGACCAGCCGTCCCTGTTCCGGCCGTTCGATGGTGATGGCGATATCGGCCTCGCGCTGCGACAGCGAGAAGGAGCGGGGGACCGGCACGAGCTGCAGCTTCAGTTCCGGATAGCGCGCCGTCAGCCGGCCGAGGCGGGGTGCGAGGAAGGAAACGCCAAAGCCATCAGGGGCGCCGATGCGCACGGTGCCGGCGATCGCCGTGTCGATGCGGCCGATCTGCGACTGTGCGGCGAGCATCTCCGTTTCCATGCGCTCCGCGGCCGACAGGAAGATCTCGCCCTCTGCCGTCAGCTCGCAGCCGTTCGGCCGGCGCACGAGGAGGCGGGTCTTCAGCGTTTCCTCAAGCGCCGTCACCCGCCGACTGAGCGTGGCATGGTTGAGGCCGAGCCGCTTTGAAGCGGCAAGGATCTGCCCGGTGCGGGCGACCGCCAGGAACATTCTCACATCGTCCCAATTCATGTTTCTGACCTCGTGGACTTCAATTTACGCACAACGGTTGCTGAATATCGGAAATTGCTTTGTTCAAATCGTAGTGCGATCATGCCGCCACAATCAAGATCAGGAGGAGACATCCATGTACGAACTCGGTCATTTCATCGATGGCAAGCGCGTTGCCGGCACCAGCGGCCGCACGAGCAACATTTTCAACCCGGCAACGGGCGAAGTGCAGGGCACCGTGGCGCTGGCAAGCGACGCGGAACTGGGCGCAGCCGTCGCCAGCGCCAAGGCTGCGCAGCCGAAGTGGGCCGCCACCAACCCACAGCGCCGCGCCCGCGTCTTCATGAAGTTCGTCGAACTCTTGAACACCCACATGAACGAGCTTGCCGAGATCCTGTCGCGCGAGCACGGCAAGACGATCGAAGACGCCAAGGGCGATCTCGTTCGCGGCCTGGAAGTCTGCGAATTCGTCATCGGCATTCCGCATCTGCAGAAGAGCGAGTTCACCGAGGGTGCTGGCCCCGGCATCGACATGTATTCGATCCGCCAGGCTGTCGGCATCGGCGCCGGCATCACGCCGTTCAACTTCCCCGCCATGATCCCGATGTGGATGTTTGCGCCGGCGATCGCCTGCGGCAACGCCTTCATCCTGAAGCCGTCCGAGCGTGATCCGTCCGTTCCGATCCGCCTCGCCGAACTGATGATCGAAGCAGGCCTGCCGGCCGGCATCCTCAACGTCGTCAACGGTGACAAGGGCGCGGTCGACGCGATCCTCACCAACCCCGACATTTCTGCCGTGTCCTTCGTCGGCTCGACGCCGATTGCCCGCTATGTCTATGGCACGGCTGCCATGAACGGCAAGCGCGCCCAGTGCTTCGGCGGCGCCAAGAACCACATGATCATCATGCCGGACGCCGATCTGGACCAGGCTGCCAACGCACTGATGGGTGCGGGCTACGGCTCGGCCGGCGAGCGTTGCATGGCAATCTCCGTTGCCGTTCCGGTTGGCGAAGACACCGCCGACCGCCTGATCGCCAAGCTGACGCCGATGGTCGAAAGCCTGCGCATCGGCCCTTACACTGACGAGAAGGCCGACATGGGCCCAGTCGTCACCAAGGAAGCCCAGGCGCGCATCAGGAGCCTGATCGACAGTGGTGTTGAGGCGGGCGCCAAGCTCGTCGTCGACGGCCGCGATTTCAAGCTCCAGGGCTATGAGGATGGCTACTTCGTCGGCGGTTGCCTGTTCGACCACGTCACCCCCGACATGGACATCTACAAGACAGAGATCTTCGGACCGGTTCTTTCGGTTGTTCGCGCCAAGAACTACGAGGAAGCCCTCGACCTGCCGATGAAGCACGAATACGGCAACGGCGTCGCGATCTACACCCGCGACGGTGATGCTGCCCGCGACTTCGCCTCGCGCATCAACATCGGCATGGTCGGCGTCAACGTTCCGATCCCGGTTCCGCTCGCCTACCACTCCTTCGGCGGCTGGAAGTCCTCGTCGTTCGGCGACCTCAACCAGCACGGCACGGACTCGATCAAGTTCTGGACCAAGACCAAGACGATCACCGAGCGTTGGCCGTCTGGTATCAAGGATGGTGCCGAATTCGTCATGCCGACGATGAAGTAACAACGGGATAAAGATCCTCCCGCCTCCAGGGCCTCCTTCGGGAGGCCCTTTTTTGTTGCATTCTGCAATCCAGCACAACTAGGATGAGAATCGCGGAGAGGGTGCGAATGCTGATGGCGGCACCGATGTCCTTCGCGGAAACTGGTGAGCGGGGGCACACCAAGCCAGTCATGTGTGATTTTGTGCGGTTGCGCGCGGCGGCGATTTTGGAGCTGCTGTCGTATGGGATGGATCTAGGGGGATTTCCATGGTCGTAGCTGAGGCGACGTCGTTTCAGGCAGTGCAAGAGCGGGATGTGTCGAGCGATTTTCACCGCTTCTCGTTCATGGGAAGCGGCAAGGAATACTTCGGGATCTGGATCGTCAACGTGCTTCTGACGATCGTCACGCTCGGCATTTATTCCGCCTGGGCGAAAGTGCGTCGCAACCGGTACTTCTATGGCAACACCGTTCTCCTCGGTCGTGGCTTTGAATACCACGCCAAGGGCAAGCAGATCCTCATCGGGCGGCTCATCGTTCTTGGAGTATTGGTGGTGCTGAACATTATCGCCACGCTCGTGCCGATCCTGGTGCTGCTGCCCACACTCGCCGTCATCGTCGCCCTACCTTGGCTGGTTGTCAGGGGGCTGCGGTTCAATGCGCGCGTGACGAGCTATCGCAATGTCCGCTTCGACTTCGTTGGGGGAGTCGGAGGCGCTTTCAAGGCGTTTATCCTCGGTGGTCTGCTGGCGGTAATCTCGCTTGGTCTGCTGGCGCCGCTCGCCAGCCGTTGGGTCGGACGATACGTCGGATCGAACTTGCGCTTTGGCGGCAAGGCCTTTCACACGGACCCACCGCTTGCGCCGCTTTATCGTGGGCTGCTCATCGGCGCTGCGTTCGGGGTCGCCATGGGTATCTTGGTCGCGGCAATCATCATGGGTACGCTTCGAGCGACGGGTCTGGCGGCGACGGGAGTGGGTTCCCCCACGCTACTCTTTGCCGTTGCGAGCAGCAGCTATGTCCTGCTCCTACTCGTCTATGGTGTAGCAACGCTGTTCTATCGCGCTGCCGTACGCAATACAGTCTGGAGTTGGTCGAAGTTCGATGAAAAGCATCGGTTTCTCAGCAGCCTTTCCCGCGGGCGCTACACTTGGATCGCGATTTCGAACCTTCTCGTCACGATCCTGACGCTCGGTCTCATGCGGCCCTGGGCCGCCGTGCGAATGGCGCGCTATACTTGGGAGCATACCAGCGTGCTGGTCGTCGGATCGGTCGGAATCCTCGTCAGCGAACTTGAACAACAAGGTTCGGCAGTCGGCGCAGAATTCATCGAATTCGAAGGCTTCGATTTTGGTTTCTGATCGCGCGTCAATCGCCTCAGGAGAATGGCATCCGCCCGGTTCGAGCCGGTCGGTGCCTTCGCGGCTTGTGGAGACGGGCGGCAAGATTGCCGCGCAAGACGAGACGCGCGCCAACCTCGCGGTTGCGGATTTCGTGCAGCTCGATATCTCTGCGCGTGTCGGCACGATTGCGCGGCGGGTCGAGTTCCCGGACGGATCGCTTTTCGAGACGACCGACAACGACGCCATCGATCGGCTGATGATCGAACGCGGCAAGAGCGTCCACGGCGTTGTTCACCAACTGGAACGCTTCCGTCCGCACCTGGTCCTCGTGGTCGCAGCAACGGTATTTCTCGGATGGGCCGTTTATCGCTTTGCTGTTCCGGCATTGGTCGAAGTCGCCGTTTTGGTGACCCCTCCCGTCGTGCCAGAGCTCATGTCGGCAAGCACCATGAAGGCGCTGGACGGCGGCATCCTGGACCAGTCGCAGGTGACGGCCGAGCGGCAAGAAAGGATCCGGGCAGGCTTCACGTCGATTGCTGCCCTCTCCAACCGCGGTGAAGCGGGCTATACGCTCAATTTCCGCAAGGGGGGGCTCATCGGACCCAACGCCTTCGCGCTCCCGGACGGCACGCTGATCGTCACCGATGAACTGGTCGAGCTTGCCGGCGACGACACCGAAATGATCGTCGGCGTGCTGGCGCACGAGATCGGTCACGTCGAGCTGGAACATAGCCTGCGGCAGATCTACCGCGCGGCCGGTGTTGCTGGACTGGTGATGATGATTGGCGGCGACATCGGCTCAGGTGCGGAAGACATTCTGGTGCAGGGCGCCGGCCTTTTGTCGCTCTCCTACTCGCGGGCAGCGGAGGCGGCGGCGGATCGGCATTCCGTCGAGTTGATGGTGAAGGCCAAGCGGGATCCCACGGCGATCGCCCGGTTCTTCGATCTGCTCGAAAAAGAGCTTGGCGACAGTTCCGATACCAGCATCCTTGCGACCCATCCCGGCACGCCGGAGCGCCGCAAGGCAATCCTCGACTATGCCGGCGAACTCAAGGCGCAGGGTCAGTAGGGGAAGGGGCTTCGAACTTTGTCGCCCACGGTAGATCAAGAAACGAAAACGGCGGGCACATGGCCCGCCGTTTCCCGTTCATGCAATGGGTTTTGATCAGTCCTGCGGACCGTCGTTGTAGCCGACCTTGTCGACCAGCTCGGATGCCTTCTTGCGGTTGGCGGCAATCTCGGCCAGCGGCAGCTCGTCCGGCTTGATCGTGCCGAAGGATTTGACCACGTCGGAGGGCTCGGCACCCGGCAGCACCGGATATTCGTAGACCTGCTCGGCATAGATCTTCTGCGCTTCGCCTTCCGACAGGAATTCCATCAGCTTCAGCGCGTTGTCCTTGTTCGGGGAATTCTTGGCGAGCGCCATGCCCGAAATGTTCACATGCGTGCCGCGGTCCTTGGCGTTCGGGAAGAGGACCTTGATGGCCGCTGCCCATTCCTTCTGCTCCGGCTCTTTCTCGTTGGTCAGCATCAGGCCGACATAGTAGGTGTTGCCGAGCGCAAGGTCGCATTCGCCGGCGAGGATCGCCTTGGCCTGGTCGCGGTCGCCGCCATCGGGCTTCTTCGCCAGATTGTTCTTCAGGCCGGTCAGCCACTTCTCGGTCTCGGCTTCGCCGTTGTGGGCGATCATCGAGGCGAACAGGCCGATATTGTAGGAGTGCTGGCCGTCACGCGTGCAGATCTTGCCCTTCCACTTGGGATCAGCGAGCTCTTCGTAGGTGATGTCGTTCTCAGCGACGCGGTCCTTGGAGGCGTAAACGACGCGACCGCGGGTGGTCAGGCCGAACCAGTTGCCTTCAGGATCGCGGAAATGTGCTGGAATGTCCTTGTTGATCGTCTCGTTGACGACAGGCTGGGTCACGCCTGCGTCCTTGGCTTCGGTGAGGCGGCTGATGTCGACTGTCAGGATCACGTCCGCCGGCGAGTTTGCGCCTTCGGCCTGGATGCGCTCGACGAGGCCCTTGTCGAGGAAGAGCACGTTCGTCGTGATGCCGGTTTCCTTGGTGAAGGCATCGAGCAGCGGCTTGATCAGGTCGGGCTGACGATAGGAATAGATGTTGACCTCGCCATCGGCCCAGGCGGCCGTGGACGCGAGCAGGCTTGCGGTGAGGGACAATACGCCCATTGCAGCTCTTGAAACGGACATGGTTTCCTCCATTTTTTGGTTTGAGCTAAGTTAACAAAATCGCTCATCTTTTTGATCCGCAGCTGGCCAACAGTCAACCGGGTAACGGTTAACGATCAAGCAGATGTGACTTTTTCGGTTTTTTGGAATTGTTCCAAACTACGATCCGTCCTATATGAAGGTTCGATAAACCTCTCGATTCCGGAGCAAATGATGCGACTGACGAAACAAACGAACTACGCAGTTCGCATGTTGATGTACTGCGCTGCAAACGGCGAGAGGCTCAGCCGCGTTCCCGAAATCGCCAAGGCCTATGGCGTCTCCGAGTTGTTTCTGTTCAAGATCCTTCAGCCGTTGACCCGCGCCGGCCTGGTTGAGACCGTGCGTGGCCGCAACGGCGGCGTACGCCTGCCGAAGCCCGCTTCGGCCATCACCCTGTTTGATGTGGTCAAGGTGACGGAAGACAGCTTCGCCATGGCCGAATGCTTCGAGGCCGGCGAAATCGATTGTCCGCTGGTCGACAGCTGCGGTCTCAACTCCGCTCTGCGCAAGGCTCTGAACGCATTCTTCGAAGTGCTGCAGGGCTATACCATCGACGATCTGGTCAAGGCGCGTCCCCAGATCAACTTCCTGCTTGGTATCGAAGAGACCAAGCGTCCGCAGACGACTGCGGCCTGAACCCAGTTTCGCGGCGCCGCGTGTCCGTCATGACGCCCGGCGCTGCACCGCCTGATTCTGCCGCATGATTTCGCGGTTCAGGGCTGCTTCCGGCCACCGTTTCAGTGCGGCGCCAGATACTCCCTCAGTATGAACTCTATTGCCGTCGGATCGATCTCTGACTTGTCGATGCGGAAATCCGCGCCGTATTCTTCCAGGTTCTGGAAATAGGGCTCGACGAGCGACCCCGAGATAACACCGATCGGGCCGATGAAGCCTTGGTGCCGGAGCGCCGGTACCGTTTCGCGGAAGTCGCGCTGCGGCTGAAGGCGGTTGTCCATCAGCACCATCGAGACCGGTTTTCCCGACCGTAGGAATTCGAGCGCGCTTTCGATCGTCTGGCAGTAATGCAGTTCAATCGCGATCGTGCTGACCTTCTTGATCAGCCCGCGCAGAATGAGGTTCTCCGCAGGGTCGTCGTCAACGAGCAGGATATGGGCTTTTTGTGTCATGATCGTCCAAGTACCTGAGTGACCGGGAGCCATTCTGCGGTGCTCGCCTGCCATCGGCAAGCGGCTGGGTGGTGGGTGTGTATTGTTTCTGCGGCGTCCGATTGCAGCCTTTCCGCCTTGCGGCGCTGCCATGTTCAAATCGTCCCGTCGACCGGCGTCACTGAATGATCTGTTCGCGTATCGCCTTCGCCACCATTTGCGTCCGATTGACGACATCCAGCTTCTTCAGGATCGTCGCCGTATGCGAATTCACGGTGTGTTCCGATACCGATACGATCAGTGCAATCTCGCTGGCTGTCTTTCCATGGGAAATCCACTTGAGAATCTCCGTTTCGCGCGGCGTCAGGCCCATCCCGGCCTTGTTGGAAAGCGCGATGCGGTAGAAATAGTCGAAAGCGCAGATGGCATCGTAGGTCAGCTCGAAATGCTCGGAGCGGGCGATATCGTTGCCGTCGCCCAGGAACAGTACGGCATACCGCGCGCCCGTCGCCGCCGCGTGCACCGGCACGCTCAAGAGCAGCTCGAAGCCGAGCTGGACAAGCAGGTTCTGGCCGTTGGCGCAGTCAGGGTCATCAGCTCTCCAGACGGAGGAAATAATCGACGTGTGCAGGGTCTTGTAGAAGAGCGAATCGCCGAAGCGGTGACGTTTGTCGTATTCTTCCGCCAGACCCGACGGAAGATCGTGCAGGACGAGCCGGGTGGACAGCATGCACGCGTCGTTCTCGTTGCCGAGCTGCAGAATGCCGAAATGATTGAAGCCGAACCGCAGCGCCATCGTGTGAAAGATGCGGAAGAAGTCGACGCGGTTGAGCGCTTTCTCCAGATCGTTGCGGAGATCATAGCGCCTGTGATTTTCCAGCAAACTTGCCACGAATGCGCTACCCCTTTGTCGCGAGGCGGCAGTCTACGCGCAAGGCCGGCTCAATCAACCGCATGAGGCCGGTGGCGAAATTGCGGATTGGCATCGTCACGACCGTCTCTCGGCGGCATTGCCGCGAGACCGAAAGCGCCGTGAGGCGGATGCCGCCCCCTCCCAAGGACGTTGTGGCACGTCGATTGTCTCCCCCGAGATTTTGTCTAGGTTCTATTGCACAATCGGTCGGGTGATTTCTACCCAACTATCTTGGGATTGACCGTTTCTTGCGATTTCATCGAATCGCTGCCCCTTGCGTCTGTGGCGATACACGCAGGGCGGGTGAATGGGAGCGAAGGATGGCTACAACCAGTCCGTTCTGCGCATGCGCTTTGCCCGTCGAACATCGCTCCGCACCGTCGACGATAGACCGGATGAGCACGCGGCGCACTGCCCGTGCAGGGGCTGTCAAAGGCCACGGAAATGTCAGGGTATTCTAAAACAGTGGACAGATTTCCAGCTCCGCTGCGGGTAGAATTTTTCGCATAGACAAATTTGTTGGGCGACTTATTGCAATGCGACGCCAAATGTCGTTCCATCCGGCCTTGACCGGGGGCAATCGTCATTCCGCGTCAGGAAAACACGAGAACAAAAACAAATCTGGGAAGCAAAGCTCATGAAAAAGCTCACTACTCTCTTTGCAGCGACGGCGCTTGCCACGCTGATGGCCGGCTCTGCCTGGTCGAAGACGTTCGTCTATTGCTCGGAAGGTTCGCCTGAGGGTTTTGACCCGGGCCTGTACACCGCCGGCACGACGTTCGACGCGGCTGCGCACACGGTCTACAACCGCCTGCTCGAGTTCAAGAAGGGCACGACCGAAGTTGAGCCGGGCCTCGCCGAGAGCTGGACGATTTCCGATGACGGCCTGGAGTACACCTTCAAGCTGCGTCCGGGCGTCAAGTTCCAGACGACCGAGTTCTTCACGCCGAGCCGTGACCTCACCGCAGACGACGTGGTTTTCTCGTATGAGCGCCAGCTGAAGGCTGACAACCCCTGGAACAAGTACATCGCCGGTACTTCCTGGGAGTATGCCGCCGGCATGGGCTTCCCGGAAGTCATCAAGTCGGTCGAGAAGGTTGACGACCTGACGGTCAAGTTCACCCTGACGCGCAAGGAAGCGCCGTTCCTCGCCAACATCGCGATGCCGTTCGCTTCGATCCTGTCGAAGGAATACGCCGACAAGCTGCAGGCTGACGGCAAGATGGAACAGATGAACCAGATGCCGCTCGGCACCGGTCCGTTCGCTTTCGTCGCCTACCAGCAGGACGCCGTCATCCGCTACAAGGCAAACCCGGACTATTGGGGTGGCAAGCAGAAGATCGACGACCTCGTCTTCGCGATCACGTCCGACGCTTCGGTTCGCTACCAGAAGCTGCAGGCCGGCGAATGCCACCTGATGCCGTTCCCGAACGCTGCCGACGTTGCAAAGATGAAGGCTGACCCGAACCTGAAGGTCATGGAACAGGCCGGTCTCAACGTCTCGTACCTCGCCTACAACACGACCCAGGCTCCGTTCGACAAGCCGGAAGTGCGCAAGGCGCTGAACAAGGCGATCAACAAGCAGGCAATCGTCGACGCCGTCTTCCAGGGCGCAGCCCAGCCGGCCGTCAACCCGATCCCGCCGACGATGTGGTCCTACAACGACAAGCTCGAAGACGACACCTACGAGCCGGAAGTCGCCAAGAAGATGCTCGAAGACGCAGGCGTCAAGGACCTGTCGATGAAGCTCTGGGCAATGCCGGTTTCGCGTCCGTACATGCTGAACGCCCGTCGTGCGGCTGAACTGATGCAGTCGGACTTCGCCAAGGTCGGCGTCAAGGCCGAGATCGTGTCCTACGAATGGGCCGAATACCTCGACAAGTCGAAGGCCAAGGATCGTGACGGTGCCGTCATTCTCGGCTGGACCGGCGACAACGGCGACCCGGACAACTTCCTCGACACGCTGCTCGGCTGCAACGCTGTCGGCGGCAACAACCGCGCACAGTGGTGCAACCAGGAATTCGACGCCCTCGTGAAGAAGGCCAAGGAGACCTCCGATCTCGCGGAGCGCACCAAGCTCTACGAAGAAGCTCAGGTCGTCTTCAAGCGCGAAGCGCCGTGGGCCACGATCGACCACTCTCTCTCGGTCGTGCCGATGCGCAAGAACGTTGAGGGCTTCGTTCAGAGCCCGCTCGGCGATTTTGCCTTCGACGGCGTGGACATCACCGAGTAATTTAGTTAACTGATCCTTAAGGGGGCGTTTGCCAAGGGCAAGCGCCCCTCTTTGCATCCACTATAGCGACCCGAGCTCCAGCTGGAGCGCACAAGGTCGCTGTGGCATTTCGACTTACTGCATGTTTCGCCGTCAAGGTGGGAAGGCATGCAGTGGTGCCAGCGGCGGGATACAATGCCGCGGCAACATGGCGCGGGGTTTAACATGTTCCGATTTCTCTTGGGGCGACTGGCTGTCCTGATACCGACGTTTATCGGTGTCTCCATCATCGCCTTTTCCTTCATTCGCTTGCTGCCGGGCGATCCGGTGGGTCTGCTTTCGGGCGAGCGTGTCATGTCGCCGGAGCGACATGCCGAAATTTCGCACGCGCTTGGCTTCGACCGGCCCATCGTCGTCCAGTACCTCGATTATCTCTGGGGCGTGCTCCACGGTGATTTCGGTACGTCGATCGTTACCAAGAAACCGGTCCTCGACCAGTTCTTCGATCTGTTCCCGGCAACCGTCGAGCTTTCGCTTTGCGCGATCTTGTTTGCGATCATCCTCGGCATTCCCGCCGGCGTGATCGCGGCGATCAAGCGCGGTTCCGCCGTCGATCAGGCGATGATGGGTACGGCGCTCGTCGGCTTCTCCATGCCGATCTTCTGGTGGGGCCTGCTCCTGATCATGCTGGTCTCCGGCATGCTGCAGTGGACGCCGGTCTCGGGCCGCATCTCGCTGATGTACTTCTTCCCTCCGGTCACCGGTTTCATGCTGATCGACTCGCTGTTGTCCGGCCAGGCCGGCGCCTTCAAGTCGGCGGTCAGCCACCTGATCCTGCCGACGATCGTGCTCGGGACCATCCCGCTTGCGGTCATCGCGCGCCAGACGCGCTCGGCGATGCTCGAGGTTCTCTCCGAAGATTACGTGCGCACGGCGCGCGCCAAGGGCCTTTCGACCTTCCGGGTCGTCGGCGTCCATGCGCTGCGCAATGCCATGATCCCGGTTATCACCACGATCGGCCTGCAAGTGGGCGTCATGCTCGCCGGCGCGATCCTGACCGAGACGATCTTCTCCTGGCCGGGTATCGGCAAGTGGATGGTGGATTCGGTTTCGCGTCGCGACTACGCGGTCATCCAGGGCGGCCTCCTGGTCATCGCTGCTGTGATCATGCTGGTCAACCTCATCGTCGACCTGCTCTACGGTCTCATCAATCCGCGCATCCGGCATTAAGGAGGGCGTCATGTCTCAAGCTGCTGCAACAAGCACCGTTTCGACCGATCCGTCCCGCCGGGCGCGACTGGCCGAGTTCTGGTATTATTTCTCCGAGAACCGTGGCGCCGTCATCGGCCTCGTGTTCTTTGTCTTCCTCGTTCTGCTCGCGGTCTTTGCGCCGTGGGTCGCCCCGCACGACCCGGTGGCGCAGTACCGCGATGCGGTGCTGGTCCCGCCGATCTGGCAGGAGGGTGGACGCGCCGGCTTCCTGCTCGGCACGGACGCCGTCGGTCGCGACATGCTGTCCCGGCTGATCTACGGCACCCGCTTCTCGCTGTTCGTCGGCGTCATCGTCACGACCCTGTCGCTCGTCGGCGGCATCGCGCTCGGCGTCATCGCCGGCTACTTCCGTGGCTGGGTCGATACCGTCATCATGCGCGTGATGGACATCATCCTTGCCTTCCCGTCGCTGCTGCTCGCTTTGGTGCTCGTGGCCGTTCTCGGCCCGGGCCTCGTCAACGCCATGATCGCCATCGCGCTCGTCTTCCAGCCGCACTTCGTGCGCCTGACCCGCGCGGCCGTCATGAGCGAAAAGACCCGTGACTATGTCGTTGCCGCCAAGGTTGCCGGCGCCGGCCACGGTCGTCTGATGTTCAAGACGATCCTGCCGAACTGCATGGCACCGCTGATCGTCCAGGCGACGCTCTCCTTCTCGAGCGCCATCCTCGACGCCGCCGCGCTCGGCTTCCTCGGCATGGGCGCCCAGCCGCCGACACCGGAATGGGGCACGATGCTCGCCGAAGCGCGCGAGTTCATCAGCAGCCACTGGTGGGTGGTCACGCTGCCTGGCATCGCGATCCTGATCACGGTGCTGGCGATCAACCTGATGGGTGACGGCCTGCGCGATGCGCTCGATCCCAAGCTGAAGAGGTCCTGATCATGGCGCTTCTCGAAATCGAAAACCTGGTCGTCGAATTCCAGACGGCCTCCGGTCCCTTCCGCGCCGTCAACGGCGTGTCGATGAAGGTCCATGAAGGCGAAGTGCTCGCGATCGTCGGTGAATCCGGATCGGGCAAGTCCGTGTCGATGCTGGCTGCCATGGGTCTTCTGCCCTGGACGGCGAAGGTTACCGCCGACAAGCTCACCTTCAACGGCCGTGACCTGCTCGGCATGTCGGCGAACGAGCGGCGCAAGATCATCGGCAAGGATATCTCGATGATCTTCCAGGAGCCGGTCGCAAGCCTCAATCCGTGCTTCACGGTCGGCTTCCAGATCGAGGAGGTGCTGCGCATTCACCTCGGTCTCGACAAAGCCGGTTGCCGCAAGCGGGCGATCGAACTGTTCGAAGCGGTCGGCATTCCCGATCCGGCCGAGCGGCTGGGCCACTATCCGCACCAGATGTCGGGCGGCCAGTGCCAGCGCGTGATGATCGCGATTGCGATTGCCTGCAATCCGAAGCTGCTGATTGCCGATGAGCCGACCACCGCGCTCGACGTGACGATCCAGAAGCAGATCCTCGACCTCTTGATGAAGCTTCAGGCCGAGCACAACATGGGCCTGATCATGATCACGCACAACATGGGCGTGGTTGCCGAAACGGCCGACCGGGTCGTCGTGCAGTACAAGGGCCGCAAGATGGAAGAGGCCGACGTGCTGACGCTCTTCGAAAACCCGAAGAGCAACTACACGCGGGCACTTCTGGCTGCCCTTCCTGACAACGCAACCGGCGACCGTCTGCCGACGATCTCCGAACTCTTCGTCGATGAAGGAGCGGCCCAATGAGCGTGATCCTCGAAGCGCGCAACCTGGTGCGCGACTACCACATCCCTGGAGGCCTTATCAAAAAGGCAAAGACCGTTCACGCCCTGAAGGGCGTGAGCTTCAGCGTGGAGGAAGGCAAGACGCTCGCAATCGTTGGCGAGAGCGGTTGTGGCAAGTCGACGCTTGGACGCATCCTCACCCTGATCGATCCGGCGACCGCAGGCGATCTGCTAATCGAAGGCAAGAAGATCGACATTTCCAAGGGCGACATGACGCCGGAGATGCGCCGCAAGGTTCAGATCGTCTTCCAGAACCCCTATGGCTCGCTCAACCCGCGCCAGAAGATCGGCGATATCCTGATGGAGCCGCTGGTCATCAACACCGATACGCCGGCTGACGAGCGTCGCGACCGGGCAATGACGATGCTGAAGAAGGTCGGTCTCACCGATCTGCACTTCAACCGCTATCCGCACATGTTCTCCGGCGGCCAGCGCCAGCGTATCGCCATTGCGCGCGCGCTGATGCTCAACCCGAAGCTTCTGGTGCTGGACGAGCCAGTATCGGCGCTCGACCTTTCGGTCCAGGCTCAGGTGCTGAACCTGCTCGCCGATCTGCAGGACGAGCTCAAGCTGACCTACGTCTTCATCAGCCACGACCTCTCGGTCGTGCGCTACATCGCTGACGACGTGATGGTGATGTATTTCGGCGAAGCGGTCGAATACGGCAGCCGCGACGAAGTCTTTGCCGATCCCAAGCACAGCTACACCAAGACCCTGTTTGCAGCGACGCCGCGTGCCGACGTTGCCAGCATCAAGGCACGGCTTGCCAAGAAGCAGGCCGCCTGAGCCTTATCGGCAGCGTCTGACAAAAGCGGAGGCCGGGGAAAGAGTTCCCCGGCTTCTTGGCCTTGAGGGGCCGATGGTGTAGAGCTTTCGCGCCGCCATTCACTTCTCGCCTTCCGGCGGCGGGCAGCCGCTTTTCGGCCGACCATTCAGCGTTCGGCCCAACTTCAGGAACACGATCATGGAAATCAAGCGTTTCGAAACCGGCCCCCGGATGAGCCAGGCCGTGGTTTACAACAACACCGTCTACCTCGCCGGCCAGGTCGGCAATGCCGGTGACGATGTCGTGACCCAGACGAAGCAGGCGCTTGCCGAAGTCGACCGTCTTCTGGCGCTCGCCGGCACCGACAAGACCCGCATCCTCTCGGCCACCATCTGGCTCGCCGACATGGCTGACTTCCCGAAGATGAACTCGGTCTGGGATGCCTGGGCACCCCAGGGCAACACCCCGGCACGCGCGACCGGCGAAGCCAAGCTCGCAACCCCGGAATACCTCGTCGAAGTCATCGTCGTCGCAGCCGCCGCCTAAGGCACAGCAATCGCATCTGAAAGATTGCGACGCGCTTTCAGTCGCTTGCCAAAACCGAGCGGTCTTGCCGCCACACTGCATCTCCGCCGCCGTGCCCTGCGCACGGCGGCGTTTTCTTTTGCCGGACCTGCCCCCGCATTCCCTCGTCCAGGAACCATTCGCCAGTCTGCACGTTTACCTTCAGTTCCACAAAAACATGGGAGGGCATTCGATGCTCTACTGGCTGCCGCGGATCTGCGTGCTTGCTTTCGCAGGTCTATTGATTGGTTTCGGCTTCGTCCCGGACACCGCCACCGGCGTAGCGCACACGCTGCTCGTCATCGTCCTCGGTCTCGGGCTCTTGTCGCTGACCTTGCACGTGTTTCCACCGGAACGACACTGAACGACGAGGTATGCCGAAAGGTGTCCGCGTGACAAAAAGAGGCGAGGGACGGCATTGGATACATCCGGCCACACGGCTGCTTACTACAAGCTGAAACGCATCGCCGAGGAGGAAACGGCCACGGCCGAAGCGGCCTTGCCCGCTGAACCGAAGCGGGACGGCATCGATTTGATGGTCGCCTGGAGCATCATCGGCCTGTTCGTGATTGCCGGGTCGGCCGCTGTCTACTCGATGGAAACGATTCTGATGCCGATCACGCTGGCCGTCGTCGTCGGTATCGTGCTCGGGCGCGCGGCCGACAGCCTGTCAAAGTTCGGCCTGCCGCCAATCATCGGCGGGCTGCTGCTGGCGCTCGTCTTCGTGCTTGGTCTTGCATCGGTGGTCAGCGTCCTGCTCGGACCGATCACGGAGCTGGCGCAAAAGGCGCCGGCCCTGGCGGAGGGGGTGGTCGAGCGCGTGCTGCCGTTCATCGAACGCTTCGAGTGGCTCCGCCTGGCGGTGGCGAAAGGCACCGGCAGCGAAGCACTCGCTGATACCGTCATGAAAAATGCCGCCCCTGTGCTCGGCGCCGTCGCCGGCGGGCTGACGCCCGCTTTGGTCCAGACATTGATTTTTCTGGCAGCACTCGGGCTGTTCCTGCTGGGGCGCCTGCATTTGCGCAGAACCATCATTCTTGCCTTTACCAGCCGAGAAAGACGCCTGAGCACGATCCGGATCATGAACGCGATCGAAACCGCCTTGGCACAGTATTTTTCGATAGCAAGCCTGATCTATCTGGCCCTCGGCGTCGTCACCATGATCATCGCGCTGGTCGGCGGCTTGGCCATGCCGCCGCTTTGGGGGCTGTTCGCCTTCGTCTCCAGCTTCATTCCTTATCTCGGCGTTACAATGATGACGCTGGCGCTGCTCGTCGGCGGGCTGATGACGCATGACGCCATTCTGCTGGCGTTGGCGCCGGCTGCCACGTTCTTCGTGGTTCATCTCGTCATGGAAAATCTGGTGATACCGTCGATCCTGGGCAACAGGCTCGAGGTCAACCCGTTCCTCGTCTTCGTCGCCATCATCTTCTGGACATGGATGTGGGGCGCGGTCGGCGCCATGCTGGCGCTGCCCTTGTCGCTGATCGCCATGACGATTTTCGAAGAGGTGCGCGAGCAGCCGCCCGAACGGCAGCTGCCGGCATGATGCGCCCGAGCTGTGTAATTATCCGCGGGTCGAGCGGGCGTGTTCGTCGAAGAAAAGCGCTTGGCTGATCAGCGCCTTGACCATATCCGGATTGAAGGGCTTGGTCACCAGGAAGGCCGGTTCCGGCCGCTTGCCGGTCAGCAGCCGCTCGGGGAAGGCGGTGATGAAGATCACCGGCACTGCCGCGTCCTTCAGGATCTCGTTGACGGCGTCGATGCCCGAGCTGCCGTCGGCAAGCTGGATGTCGGCCAGCACCATCTTCGGGGCCGTCTTGTGATAGAGATCGAGCGCTTCCTTGTGCGTGCGGGCGATGCCGGTCACGCGATGGCCGAGGCTCGTCACCATGTCCTCGATATCAAGTGCGATCAGCGGTTCGTCTTCGATGATCAGAACTTCGGTTGCCACCTGGCGCGATATGTCTTCAGAAGCAACCGTCAGCAGCTTGGAAAACGCCGCCTGGCTCTGCCCCATGATCTCGGCGGCATCGGCAATCGAGAAGCCCTCGACCGAGACGAGCAGAAAGGCTTGGCGCGCTGCGGGCGCGATCAGCGAAAGATTGGCCGCTGCCTGCTGCTCCCAGGCGAAGGGAGAGACGTTCCCGGTCCGGTCGATGGAGACTTTCTCGAACAGCGAGCAGAACAGCTTATAGAGGGAGATCCGGTCGTTGGAACCGTCGGGAAAAAGGCTGATGTCTTCGATCAGCGCTTCCAGAACTGCAGCCACATAACCGTCGCCGGCAGCCTGCGAACCGGTAACGGCGCGGGAGTAACGGCGCAGAAAGGGAAGGTGTGGCGCAATACGGGTCGAAAGTGACATTAAGTACTTCCTTGGGTCTGATGTGATTCGCTTGTTTTCTGAGGACAATGGACATCCCGCGAAAGACGTGAATGTTTTGAACACGTTTTTCGGCCTATGGGAAGCTGGCAACAGCGATGCGCGCTCGAGGTGTTTCGAGCGCCGTGCGACGTGGGGATAGGTGGGATGGAAGATCCTGTGGACGAACGCAGTGCCAAGGAGGGCGGAAGAGCGAAGGCCGAAAGCGGTTTGGATCCGAATGGCTTGATTGGCTCGAAACTGAAGGCGCTCTATCGGACTATCGAACAGGAGCCCGTACCCGACCTCTTCATCGACCTTTTGCAAAAGTTGGATGATGCCGAGGCGCACACGCGGGTCGACGAGACGCTTTCGTCAAAGGCATGAGAAACGGGCCAAAGCCCGTTTCTGTCGCTCTCTCGAGACGTTTTTGCCTTAGCAGGCGGCTTCGTAGCGGCGGCCGTAGCGGTCGCGGTAGATGCAGCGCCCAGGCTCATTGGCGTTACCGATGAGCGCACCGGCGACACCGCCGACGGCGGCACCCACGGCAGCGCCTCTGACATTGCCTGTTGCGGCACCGCCGATGATCGCACCGCCGGTCGCGCCGATCGCCGCACCCTTCTCCGTTTGCGTGCAGGCCGCGAGGGGGAGGATCAGGCTTGCTACAATAAGTATCTTCTTCATGACGCGTTCCTATCCGAGGTTTTCTTTGTTGGACATTGAAGGATGCATTCGGCCTAGGCCGTTTGCGGGGAATGAGGACGAACAGAATGACGACAATGAGGCCGCTCACCGAGGCAGGCGCCCGTTGTCGACACCAGCCCTGACCCGAGCCTCACGATCAACTTAGCGGCCTTTGGTTTGCTCGCAACGGGCGGGAATGCACCGCTCATCAATGTCTCCCTGTGTGGTATCGCTGCGGGCGCAGCGCTTGTTATTGCTATGGAAACGACGATCACGCCGATTTGTTCCATTGGGCGAAGTCTTCCTGGAACTTGCCATCGATCCGGCGTTTTGGCGGGTGGTCCGCAGCAACCGCCCGCAGACGTGCCCGACGCCCCGTTCCGCCCGACAATGCCCAGGCCGTTACCCATCGTACCGACGTGAAAGGCCGCGCCGAATGAGCAGGGCCCAGCAAGGTTACGACAAAATTTCGGTCCGACCGATGGAACTTCATACGGTCCATGATCGTTTGCTTATGAAGTTTTTGATCGAAGGAGCATGCGAATGGAACATATCGCTGCCATCATGGTCCTCGTCGGCTGCATGCAGGGCGGTACCGCCTGCCGTGAGGTCCCGACACCGGTCGTCGGTTTTGAAACCGTCGAAGAATGTCACGAATTGCTTTCGCCATCGATCGAAGAGGTCGGGAAGGTGTTCAAGGGCGCCTACGGCCAATGCGCCGAAGTGGATCCGGCCCTGTTCGTCGAAGACGCAACGATCGAGTGGCGGATCACGCCGTCACGCCAGCTCGAAGTCAAAGTGATTGCCGACGACAGCCCCTACGTTGTTGCCACACGCACGGACGATAAGCCCAAACTCCGCAACTGAACTTGCCATCGAGAAGTGCGACGACCTCCGCCGCTTTATGTCGCTGGCAAGAGTGTCTCACAGCCATGCAGAACGAAAAACAAACGCCGCCGCGGTAATTAAGCGCAGCGGCGTTTGCTTTTGTGGTCTTCGCAAAGAGCAGTTGCGCAGCAACTATCTCTTCGGTTTGGGCTCAGTCTTTTTCAGTTTCTCAAGAAGACTTTCCAAGTTTTTGCTCTGTTTGTCTGCGTTGTGTGCGTAGAGATCACGCATCGTTCTACCGATGTGAAGATTACTGTCCGGCCGTTCGGCGTTTCGGCGTGCCGTTTCAGCCGCGGACTTCCAGATATGTGACATTGGCATCTTCATGTCGAACCTGCTTTATTCCTTGAGGGAACAACGTAGGACTATCTCGAAGGTTCCTGGCGGAATTCGTCTCGGCTGTGCCATTTCGAAACTGATTTGATGATTGTGGTTAATAGATCGTTTCGATCCTCATTTGGCAGGGTCGAAGATTTTTTCCATCTTTACGGATGCGCCGGAACAAAGTCCGGGATCATGACGTTTCTTCTCCAGCGACGCACACAAGGAGATATCCTATGCTTTACTACGCTCTCGTCTTTCTGGTGGTGGCGATTATCGCCGGTGTACTTGGTTTTGGCGGTATTGCTGGCGCATCCGCAGGTATCGCGCAGATCCTGTTCTTCCTGTTCCTGGCCTTCCTGGTGATCTCGCTGGTTGCAGGCTTGATGCGCAGGACCTGATCCAGGGAAAGATCCTCTCGCTGGACATGAACAAGGGACGAATGTCGAAAGACTTCGTCCCTTTCGCGTGTTCGGTCACGGTCCGCGACATCCCTTGCCCTCACAGATGTGCTTGGCTATTCATGCCGAAACGGATCTGACGCGCACCAAAGGAATGCGAACACCATGAAATCGCTGGAGCTCCTCGTAGAGCGGATCATCTTGTCCAGTCGCTGGCTGCTGGTCATCTTCTATCTCGGGCTTGTTGCAGCATTGGGCCTCTACGGAATCTCGTTCATGTACAAGCTCGCAAAGATTGCCGGCATGGTTTTCGTCTACGACGATGCCCAGATGATCCTGGCGATGCTCGGGCTGATCGATGCCGCGCTGGTGGCGAGCCTGATCGTCATGGTGATGATCTCGGGATACGAGAATTTCGTCAGCCGCTTCGACGAGGCCGACGCCGAGGTCTCCTTCCTTGGCAAGCTCGATGCCGGCAGCCTCAAGATCAAGGTCGCCTCGTCGATTGTCGCGATCTCGTCGATCCATCTTTTGCAGATCTTCCTCAATACGCAGCAATATACAAACCAGCAGCTGATGTGGGCGACGATCATGCATCTTGCCTTCGTGGTTTCGGCAGTTCTGCTCGGCTATCTCGAGCAGATCATGACTGGACTGAAGAAGAAGTAGCGTTTGGCCCCGGCGGCGAATGGCGCCGTGGCCGGTAGGGATCGAGGAGCGAGGCAGTGGGATATGAAGACTGACGTAGTGGTTCTCGGCGCCGGCATCGTCGGCATATCCACCGCCATCCACCTGGCGCGGCGCGGCAAATCGGTGGTGCTGCTCGATCGCCGCGGTGCAGGCGAAGAAACATCCTACGGCAATGCCGGGCTCATCCAGCGCGAGGGTGTGTTTCCCTACGGTTTCCCGCATGATTTCGGAGCGCTGTTCCGCTACGCGCTCAACAACACCATCGATGCGCATTACCACATCCGCGCCTTGCCGGGCCTGGTGCCGTTCCTGGCGCGCTACTGGTGGCATTCGGGTTTCACCCAGCACCAGCGTATCGCCCACATGTATGCCCCGCTGATCGAACATTCGATCGTCGAGCATGAGGATCTCATCAACGCATCCGGCGCCGGCGACCTGATCCGCAAGGACGGCTGGATGAAGGTCTTCCGCACCGAGAAGGAACGCGACGCCGCCTACAAGGATGCGGAGAAACTGTCGGCCGGTTTCGGCGTCAATCACCAGAAGCTCTCGACCAGCGAATTGAAGACGATCGAGCCTTCCATCAAGGCCGATCTCGTCGGCGGCCTGCGCTGGAGCGATCCCTGGTCTATCCGCGATCCGCACAGCCTCAACAAGGCTTATCTTGCCTATTTCCAGTCGCTCGGCGGGCGTCTCGTTTCCGGCGACGCGGCAACGGTGGAGCACATCCTTGAAGGCCCAGGCTGGCGGGTGGCAACGCCCGAAGGTCCGCTTGAGGCGCATGAGGTGGTCGTTGCGCTTGGCCCCTGGGCCGATACCGTGACGCGCAAGCTCGGCTACCACTTCCCGCTTGCCGTCAAGCGCGGCTATCACATGCACTACGGAACTCAAGAGGGCGCACAGCTCAACAACTGGGTGCTGGACGCAGAGAAGGGCTATTTCCTGGCGCCGATGCAACGCGGTATCCGCCTGACGACGGGTGCGGAATTTGCTTGGCGCGATGCGCCGAAAACACCGGTGCAGCTCACCCGCGCCGAGCGCGTGGCGCGTGAATTCTTCCCGCTGGCGGAGCGCCGCGACGAGGAGCCGTGGATGGGCGCTCGGCCCTGCACGCCCGACATGATGCCGATCATCGGCAAGGCGCCGCGGCATCAGGGCCTGTGGTTTGCCTTCGGGCATGCCCATCACGGCATGACGCTCGGGCCTGTCACCGGCCGGGCACTCGCCGAAGCCATGACCGGAGAGAAGACCGTGATCGATATCGCGCCCTATCGGCCAGAGCGCTTCTTCTCCTGATCGTTGTTCCGATCGACAAAAGAGGCCGGAAGCATCGCATCCGGCCTCTTTGCATTTGATCTGCATCCGCGCAGATGGCGCTCTAGGCGTTGGTGCCGCCGTCGATGGTAAATTCGGCACCGGTTACGCCACGCGCGTCCGATCCAGCGAGCCAGGCGACGAGAGCCGCCACTTCGTCCGCATCGTTGAAGCGGGGGATTGCCATCAGGCCGCGCTGCGGATCCGCATGCGCGCCATCCTGCGGGTTCATGTCGGTATGGGTCGAGCCGGGATGGACGATATTGACGGTGATGCTTTTCGGCCCGAGGTCGCGCGCGACCGCCTTGGTAAAGCCGACGAGCGCAGACTTGCTGAGCGCATAAAGACTGATGCCCGGAAAGGGGACGCGCTGGGCCAGATTGCTGCCGACCGAAATGATGCGCCCGCCATCCGGCATGTGTCTGGCCGCAGCGCTCGTGGCCAGCACCACCGCCTTCACGTTGATGTCCACCGTGCGATCGAAATCCTCCGCCGTTACCTCGGTGATGGCGGTCGCTTCATAAATGCCGGCATTGTTGACGAGAATGTCGATGCGTCCGTACCGTTCGACGACCGCCTTGACGGCGGCTTCCACCGCCTCGCCGTCGCGGTTGTCGGCACGAATGGCGAGCGCCTTGCCACCCGATTGCTCGATTTCGGCAACCAGCGCATCGGCCTTGGCCTGCGATTGGCCATAGGTGATGGCAACAACGGCCCCCTCGCTTGCCAGCCGCCTGGTGATCGCCGCACCAATGCCGCGCGCGCCGCCTGTCACCAACGCTATCCTGTCCTTCAAATTCGTCACGTCCAGCTCCATATTTGTAGTGATCGATACATATAAGGATGTCGACTTGCTTCATCCTGTCAAGTCATTTATGTATTGCTCGATACAAAATGGAGTTCAGGCGATGTCCAGCCGCGGCCGACCCCGCACCTTTTCACGGGACGAAGCGCTGAAAAGTGCCATGGAAATCTTCTGGGACAAGGGTTTCGACAACACTTCGCTTGCCGACCTCACCCGGGTGATGGGGCTCAACCCGCCGAGCCTCTATGCCGCCTTCGGCAGCAAGGCGAAACTTTTCCTGGAGGCTGTCGATCTCTATGGCCGCACCGACGGCGCCGGCATCTGGGAGTTTCTCGACAGCGCGCCGACGGCAAAGGAGGCGGTCCACGACCTGTTGCGACGATCGGCCGAGAATTTCACCCAATGGGCAGAACCGCGGGGCTGCATGGTCGTGCTTTCGGCTCCGCAGATGGAGGGTGGCGAACCGGCGGTGTGCGACGGTCTGAAGGCCCGACGGTTGGAAAAGCAGGTCGCCTTGCAGAGCCGCCTCAAGCGTGGCGTGGCGGAGGGCGATCTTCCTGAGGGCACTGACTGCGATGCGGTTGCCGCCTATGTGACGGCGATCCAACACGGGATGTCGATTCATGCCCGCGACGGAGCGACGCGCCAGACCCTCCTGGCGATCGCCGACTGTTGTGCGGCGGGATGGGACACAATGGTAGCGGGCGTAGCGACGAAGGCTCAAGGGTAATTTCGGCCGTCGATGCCTCCGCGGGCGTCGGCCCGCCTAGCTGGTCTTCAGACCGCATGGATCCTGGCCCAACTTATGTGCCTGCCCCGCGCCGTCTTGTCATTTCGAAGGACGCAATAGCAGACCTTTGCCGGAAGAGATGCTTCCGGCAAAGGCAAAGCATGGCGACAGAACCGTTACTGCGCCGGTGCAGGCTGTGTAGTCGTGCCATCCGTTGCCGGCGGCGTCGTACTCTGCTGCGGCGTCGCTTCCGGAGCGGTCATCGTTCCGCCCGACGGCGCGGTGGTCGTGTCTGCCGGCGGCGTGGTCGTCGTATCCGTTGCTGGCGGGGTCGCCGTCTGGCCTGATGTCGACTGGTCTGTCGTGGCCGGTGGCGTTGCCGTTTCCGTCGTATCCCGCGACAGTTCGGCCGGCAGCCAAGCGATCAGGGCGAGCACGAGGCCGGCAAGCAGGATGATGACGAGCGGCCAGCTGCTACGCCCGGAGCGGACCGGTGCGGGATCGTTTGGCAGCGGTGTCGGCTGACCTGTCACCGGGTCGACGAGCGGCTTTTCCTTAAACTCTTCATGTTGATTCATCGCGTTTACATCCTTTCTGGGCGTCCACCGGCTATGGGTGTTGTCTGGCCGGAACGGCCTCGGCAAGGACCGGGGACCGGATTGTGCGGCCGCAAACCTGTCGTTGCGAACCTGCATGCTCGACTGGACGCGTTCTGCAACAAAAACGCGCGAAAACTTGCAATGTTCCATCGGGTACAACCGGTTGGATCGCGCACGCTTTACAGCCCGCTGTTTTCGCTGCAAGAAAGTCGTCTCTTTGGGGGGGGCGATCATGACGCTTGAGGCATACCGAAGCGGAACCTTTGTCGGACGTGTCTGGCGCTCCGATGTCGACGGTCCGGCGCTCGTGACCATCAGGGATGGCGCGATTGTCGACATCACCTCGAAACTGGCGCCCACCATGCGCGACCTGTTGGAGCTTCCCGACCCGATCGCCCATATCCGCCAGCTGGATGGTGAACGGCTTGCGTCGGTGACGGATCTGCTCGCGGCCGAGGGAGAGGGCTCGAGAATTCGGCTGCTTGCCCCCTGCGATCTCCAGGCGGTGAAAGCCTGCGGCGTCACCTTTGCGCGCTCGATGATCGAACGCGTCATCGAAGAGCGGGCGGCCGGCGATGCCGCTCGCGCCGAGGCGATCCGCGCGCGCGTCACCGCCGTCATCGGCGATAGCCTGCGCAACCTGAAGGCCGGTTCGCCCGAGGCGGCGCGCGTCAAGGCCGCGCTGATCGAGGAGGGCGTCTGGTCTCAATATCTTGAGGTCGGCATCGGCCCGGATGCGGAGGTTTTTACCAAGGCGCAGGTGTTGTCTTCGGTCGGCTCAGGGGCGGAGGTCGGGCTCCATCCGATCTCGCGCTGGAACAATCCGGAGCCGGAAATCGTGCTGGCCGTCGCCTCCGACGGCGCCGTCAAGGGCGCGACGCTCGGCAACGATGTCAATCTGCGCGACGTCGAGGGCCGCTCCGCCCTGCTGCTCGGCAAGGCAAAGGACAACAATGCCTCCTGCGCCATCGGGCCCTTCATTCGCCTGTTCGACGAGACCTATACGATCGATCATGTCCGAAGGGCCGAACTCGAATTGCTGGTCGAAGGCGCCGATGGCTACCGCCTGAAGGGAGCGAGCAGCATGGCAGAGATCAGTCGTGATCCGCTCGACCTCGTTGCCCAGACCATCGGGCCGCATCATCAGTACCCCGATGGACTGATGCTGTTCATGGGGACCCTGTTTGCCCCGGTCGAAGACCGCGACGAGAAGGGCCAGGGTTTTACCCACAGGATCGGCGACGTCGTGACGATTTCAAACGCCGAACTCGGCAGCCTGACGAACACCGTGCGCCTGTCGACGGACTGCCCGCCCTGGACCTTCGGCACGGCCGCGCTGATGCGCAACCTCGCCAGGCGCGGCTTGCTTTAACATCGCCCTTTGCTGCTTGCCCATGCAGCCCGAATCCAGCGTCCAGATCAGCCGCTTGGCAAGGTGGCCGGCCTAAACGACGAAGGGCCCGCCGATCTTCATCGGCGGGCCCTTCATGTGACTGTACGGCTTAGGCCTGGCTGTTGTCTTCAACAGGTGCGTCCGGTCCGTTCTTCTTGATCGAATCGATAGCGTTTTGAGCGCTGGCCTTGCTTGAGTAGCCTTCGGTCGAAAACATCACTTCGCTGTTGTACTTGAAGCGAACCCGGTACTCGCCGGCCTTGTCTTTGTAGATCTCGAACTTATGAGCCATGTGCCCTCCCATATGTAACGGTGAATCACGCAAGGACTAGCGTGGCAGTTGCAAGCGGCGTTGACAAGATGTCGGCGGTCTCATTCAAATCGACACGTCCGCTTCATGTGGTCTTGATGAGCGCATGGCTGGTTGCGCAATTTTCGCGCACCAACCAACTCCGCACTGGAAAGGCAGAACCCACGATGAGCACGGAGACCGAAGCCCGCTTCTGGAATCGGACGTCGCGGGCGTACGCAGCCGGCAAGATTGTCGACCGCGCCGGATATCAGTGCACGTTGGAGCGAACCCGCGCGCTGTTGGGATCAAGTGACAGGGTCCTCGAGCTTGGCTGCGGCACCGGGACGACGGCGCTCGAGCTTGCCGGCCACGTATACAGCTATGTCGCGACAGATCTTTCGACCGAAATGATCGCGATCGCCGAGGAAAAACGCGCCGTCGACCCCGTCGCGGGCTTGAGCTTCCGCACCGCGACCGCCGACATGCTGTCACCCACCGACATGCAGTTCGATGTCGTCATTGGGTTCAACTATCTGCATCTGCTGCGAGACCTGCCCGGCACGCTCGGCCGTATCTACGCCCTGCTTGCAAGGAACGGCCAGTTCATTTCCAAGACACCTTGCATCGGCGATATGAACCCTCTCATCCGGCATGCCCTGTTGCCGGCGATGCGCGCGCTGGGCAAAGCGCCCTATACCGGCATCTTTCGGGCTGCGGACCTGTGCCGGAGCATCGATGCTGCGGGCTTCGATATCGTTGCAACGGAAGATCACGCAGCCAGGGGTAACGACAACAGTCCCTACATCGTGGCGCACAAGCGATGATTGGAAGTTCGAGGCGGTCGCCTTCGCAAGTGTTGCCGCGCCGGAGCCTGCGATCTCGGGCTTGCCAAGCATCACCTGATTGATTGCGCACCGGGGCTTGGAGCGGCCGTGCCGGCCATGGTGGCAAGCCCGGTTCGGCAGAAATTCGTCGCGATGTTCGGCATGCGACGTCCTCTATGGACGCCGAAGCCGTTGCCACACAACGAATGGCCTTGCGGTCAGAATGACCGGGTGTTGTTCGACCAGATCGGTCCCAGGCGCTCTTCTTCCTTGATGCTGTTCGTCCCGTAGGAGAACCGCAGGCCACCGAAGATGGTGCTGGTGTCGCCCGACACCGAAGAGCCGAAACCGGAAATCTCCTCGTTGGCGTACTTGTAGCCGCCGAACACGGTGACCGGGAAGTATGCAGGGCGATAGTTGGCCGTCAGCTTCAGGCTACTGATGTCGTAGTCGATGCCGCTGTCGGTGATGCGGTCGAGCGCGCCGTCGAGATCGAAACGTATATGGTCGGTGGCATAGACGCGGGCGCCGAGCGCGACCATGTAATGATCGGCGTCCAAACCTTCCCACCGCGCCTGGCCGTAGCCGGCCGCGCCGTGAATGGTCCACGTATCCTGGAAATAAGCGCCTTCGATGCCGCCCATATAGTCGTTGATGTGGCTGTCGAACCCTGCATCGAGACGCGCCGCCTGAACGAACGCGCCGACGGCATAGACACTGTCGCGGTAGTAACCGTGCAGGGTGCCGCTGTAGCTATTCGTGCTGGCGTCCTCGATCGAGGCGCTGGTGTAGCCGAGATCCGTCTGGAGATTGAAGCCGCCGCCCGCGTCGAAGTTGACGGCGCCCCGCAGCGCCCAGGCATCGGCATCGATATCGCCGGGCGAATCGATGACGCTTCCATAGGCGCCTTCGATGTATCCCGTGACGCCAAGAGACGGTTGTTCGACCGGCGCCTCATAGTAGTCGCCCGTCCCGACCAGCGGCCCGTCAATATCGGCGGCTGCTGCGAGCGGTGCGCTCGACAAAAGAAAAACAAGAAAACTGTTTGCCCGAAACATCTGCCCACCCCGCTGGAAACCCTGCCGAAGAGTAAGCAAACATCGTTAATGCAATCTGAAGGCGTATCGAGCTTGCACGGCATCTGACGTGAAGGCAGCGAACGCGTTGGTGTCTTTTTGAAAGAGGCGCTCAAGGCGGCGGCGCAGTGCGCGCAAAACACACGCTTGCCGGCGCGATCATGTTACTGCACTTGTTTTTGAAAGAGTTTGGCTGGGGAACCTGGATTCTCACATGATTTCAGAGACTTAATGAAATCGCCTTTGAATTCCCTCTGTTTTTCCATCGCGAGCGGCCGTGGATGCCACCTTTGTGCCCTGGCTTTGGGCATCAGTCAATATGGGTGTGGAGCGGAAATAATTTCCGCTTCGAGGCCGAAGCTCACCGTCCTGCGGTCGCCGCGCGGATGGCCGCTTTACGCCATCGAACGAACCCGCTCGCAATGAGCGACCGAGTTGGGGGCGGTAGCGGTGAACTTTAATAGGCAGACGTTAATCTGCCAGGCGCGGGTATCGCCGGACGAGCCCAGCAGTGGTGTTTAGGGTAGCGCATCAAATTCCCGCTGATGGCCATGCACCATCTCCCGCAGCCTAGCTGGCTGCAGCACTTCGACCGACTTGCCCCACGAGTAGAGGTGCCAACACATTTCAAGGTGGCCCGAAGCCCTAAAACGGACCAGCAACGAGCCATTTGCTTCCTCCTCGACAGTCTGCGTTGGGTGAAACACGAACCTTCTCGCGTGCGGCGCAGCGTCAGGGCTGAAGCGCCACACGACGTCGCCATGCTCGGCGGCGCTTTCGTAAGAGCCGAAGCCCTTCTCGGCGTGGGCGCGGATGCTGAAGCCGGGGTCGAGCTCGAAGCTCTCGCCCAGGACCTCGGCTGAGTATATCTCCTCTACACGGTAGTGCTGGAGCCCCCCGCCTTTCTTCGCCATGTCGCGGGCAACGAGATAGCGACGCACGCCGAGCAGCAGCCCGTGCGGCGCGACAACGCGCTCGCTCGGCTTGTCCTGGGTACGCTTGCGGTAGACGATTCGTAGCAAAAATGGCCCCTTCAGGGCTTCCGAGATCGCTGCATCGACCTCGCTGCTGATTGCCGGCCGGGGGCCGGGACGGGCTGCATGGCCCAGCGCCTCAAGCAACGCCTCCTCATCGACGGCGAGCCGAGTCCCGGCGCCGGGTGGTAGGAGCGCGCGGACTTTGGATTGAAGCTGTCGTAGCATCGCAGCCTCCGCCGTCATATGTTGCGCCTCGAGCTCGCTGATCGCGGTGGCTATGGCTGCAAGTTCCTCGGCCGACGGAGTCAGCAACGGCGCGATTGCCTTAGCGTGGATGCGCCACCGGCGCTTGCGGTCCTCTCCGTCCTCGGACTCGGTCTGGGGAAATGCGGCCTGGAGCGCCTCCATCATTCGCTGCGCGGTGCGATGGGAGCAGCCCCATTCCTCGACGATCTCCTCCAGCGATACGCCACTCCGGCGCGTCGCCATCATTGCGAGCTTGAGCAGTTCCTGAGCCTTCGCAAACGACATGGAAATCACCACGACAGCTTTTGTCACCCTTATATGCTATATGGCAGGAAAGGGGAATGCGCATAAGGAAAGGGAAATGCGCATGCGTAAGATAGACGACGCTTTGAGGCTCTCGGCCTCTGACCTGATGCGCTTTAAGGGTTGTCGGCACGCGACCGCACTCGACCTACGCTTGATCGAAGTCGGCGACCTTGAGCCACGCAAGGACGGCACCGAGGCCGAATTGCTGCAGCGTCAGGGCGATGAGCACGAGCTCGCGTTCCTCGAGCAGATCAAGGCGAGCGGCCGCCGGGTCGTCGAGATACCCAAGGATGGAATCCCGCTCGAAGAGTCTGTGCGCCTCACCCTAGATGCGATGCGGGATGGACCCGACATCATCTTCCAGGGCGCACTGCTCGATGGCGCATGGGGCGGCTACAGCGACTTCCTCGAGCGTGTCGAACGGCCGTCCGATCTCGGCGTCTGGTCATACGAGGTCGTCGACACCAAGCTAAAGCGTAAGCCCGACCCAAAACATGTCCTTCAACTCTGCCTCTACAGCGACCTGATCGCGAAGGTGCAGGGGGTGGCGCCCGAGGCGGCCCATCTGCAGCTTGGCGACGGCAGCCGCTTCACCGTGCGTCTTTCGGAGGTATCCTCCTATGCGCGCCACGCCCGCCTTTTGCTAGAGACGTTCCTCGTCGAACGGCCCGAGACGCGACCCGAGCCGGTGTCGGCATGCGCGCTCTGTCGCTGGAGCGACCTGTGCGGGAAGCAGTGGGAGGTGGAAGACAGCCTCGCACTTGTCGCCGGAATCAGCCGGTCGCAACGCCAGAAGCTTGAGGCGGTCGGCGTGAGCACAATGGCAGGCCTCGCCGCCCGCGGTGAGCGCGTCCCGAGGATGGCGGCCGAGACACAGCGCAAACTGGTCGCGCAGGCGCGCCTCCAGTCGGCGCGACGCGCTGGCGGCCCACCCTCGTTCGAGCTGCGCGACGCGGAACCCGGCATGGGCTTCGGCCTCCTTCCCGCCCCCGACGACGGCGACATCTTCTACGACATCGAGGGCGATCCCTACTTTCCGGGCGGCCTCGAATACCTTCATGGCGTCTGGTATCGTGAGGGCGCGAACTGGCAGTTCCGGGCCTTCTGGGCGCATACCCGCGAGGACGAGGGCCGCGCCGCCGCTGACCTGCTGGCTTTCCTCGTCGACCGCATACGGCACTTCCCGAACGCGCACGTCTATCACTACGCCAACTATGAGATCGCCGCGCTCCGTCGGCTAACCGCGCAGCACCGCACCGGCGAGGCAGCGATGGACCAGCTCCAGCGGGAGCGGCGCTTTGTTGATTTGTTCAAGGTGGTCGCTGGCGGGATGGTCGCGTCCGAGAAGGGCTATTCAATCAAGGACCTCGAGGCCTTCTACATGGAGAAGCGGGCGGCTGACGTCGCGACCGCCGGCGCTAGCGTCGTCTTCTATGAGGAGTGGCGGCAGACGCGGGAGCAGCGACTTCTCGACGAGATACAAGACTACAACCGCACCGACTGCGTCTCGACGCAAATGCTCCGCGACTGGCTGATCCGCGACGTGCGCCCGGCAGGTATGCCGTGGCCCATGCTCGGCGCCATGCCCGAGGATGGCAATCTCTCCAACGTCGATGCCGAGGACGAGGAGGTCGCGGTGCTGCGTACGCGCTTGCAGCCGGCCCGCGCGCGGCTCGGCGAGCGCGTTGCCGACTTGCTCCTTGACCTCAGCCAGTTCCACAAGCGCGAGGACAAGCCGACCTGGTGGGCGATCTTCGACCGCCTCGCGCAGGAAAGCGAGGAACTGCTTGACGACCTCGAGTGTATTCAGGGACTTGAGGCCATAGGTGAGCCTGTAAAAGTCACCGCGAAGTCGTTCGAGCGTACCTACCGCTTCCCGCCGCAGGAAACGAAGCTGCGCGCGGGCAAGTCGCCGTGCGTGAAGCCGGCGGCTATGCCCGAGGACGTCAACCTCCGTTCCATTAACCACGAGGCAAACACTCTGGTGCTACGGCGCTCGACGGCGAAAGGGTCGCTTCCCGACAGGCTCGACCTCATACCGCCGCAGCCGCTCCGCAACAGCGTCCTCAAAGACGCAGTCGCTGCGGTGACCGAGGAGATCATCGCCAACACCGGCCGGCTCCCGGCTGTCGAGCATCTGCTGACGCAGTCGCCGCCGGTATTTGTCGATGGCCTGCGACCCGTCAGTGTAATTCCGACCGATGGCGACCTTCCCATCGAGACTAGCCGCGCGATCGCGGCGATGGCGGGAACGACGCTCGCGATCCAGGGCCCGCCGGGCACCGGCAAGACCTTCGTCAGCGCGCTCTCGATCGTGGACCTCGTCCGCGCGGGCAAGCGCGTCGCGGTCTCATCCAACAGCCATAAGGCGATCAGCAACCTCCTCGAGGCGGTGGTCGATCGGGCACGCTCAGAGGGCGTGGCGTGCCGCGTCGTCCAGAAGGCGTCCGATGACGGCGATGACGAGGGGCACCCCGGCATTGTCGTCGTTAACGACAACGACGCGCCAGAGATCGCGACGGCGCACGTGGTCGGTGCGACTGCTTGGCACTTCGCTCGCTACGCTGATTTCGCCTTCGACTACCTTGTCGTCGACGAGGCAGGGCAGGTCTCAATCGCCAACATCCTCGCCATGGCCCGCTGCGCTCGCAACATCGTGCTTGTCGGCGACCCTATGCAGTTGCCGCAACCACTGCAGGGCAGCCATCCCGGTGACAGTGGCAGGTCGTGTCTGGAATACCTAATCGACGGCCATCGGGTCGTGCCGTCCGACCGTGGTGTCTTTATGCCGATCAGTCGCCGCATGCATCCGCGGGTATGCGGCTACATCTCGACGGCAGTCTACGAGAGCCGACTAAGGAGCGACGAGGAGGCCGGCGGCCAGACGCTCGTCTCCCGCAGGGGCGACGACTTGGTCGGCGCTGGCATGCGTGCCGTCGCACACTTCGGCCGTTCGCAGGTCAGCCCTGAGGAAATCGACGCCATTGTTGCACGGATCGCGGAGGTGGAAGGCTCGACATATCGCGACAGAGATGGTCGCGAGCGTATCGTCGGTCATGCCGATATCCTCGTCGTTGCGCCCTACAACGCACAGGTAAACGCGTTACGGGCGCGGCTGCCGGGGACGGTCCGGGTCGGCACGGTCGACCGTTTCCAAGGCCAAGAAGCGCCCATATGCTTAGTGTCCATGACAACCTCGAGCGGCGAGGAGCTGCCGCGCGACATCGCATTCCTGTTCTCGCTGAACCGGATCAACGTGGCAGTCTCGCGTGCCCAAGTCGCAGCGATGGTATTTGCCGCTCCAGCGCTTCTTGAGACTCCGTGCCGGACGATCGAGGAAATCGCGCTGGTCAACGCACTCTGCACGTTACGCGAATATGGGGGTGACAGCTTCTGACACCCGCGTGTGCGACTGTGCGGTGATGAAGTGGCACCTTTGAGACATCAGCTTTCGTCACATAATCGACAGCCATAGCCATGGCGGCGATCCCAATTCCACGCGAGGCTTACCCAAGGCGCTGAGTGGCCTGGAAAGGGATCGATATGAACCAGCGAGAAACATTCCCAATGAACGAACTGCCTAAAGGTATTCACAACATAACCCGTCTGCCGAGCGCGCCGCTCGGCGAGCTCTGGAATTCGATTGTCTTAGACGAGGGCACCAAGGCCAAGCTGCTGTCGCAGGCCGTGCTCAATTTCACGCTGCGTTCGAAGGTTTCGCGCTCGGTGATCCCGTTGCATGGCGTCATTATGCTTACGGGCGTTCCTGGGACGGGGAAGACCTCGCTCGCCAAGGGGCTGGCACATCGCGTTGCCCAAGCTTTCCGCAGCGATGCCTTCCGCCTTCTCGAAGTGGAGCCTCATTCTCTCGCCAGTGCTGCCCACGGCAAGACCCAGCGCGCAGTGACCGATCTTTTCGGCCAGGCGATCTCAGAGGCCGCACAGGTCGGTCCGACGATCGTCCTGCTGGACGAAGTTGAGACTTTGGCGGCGGACCGCGGCAAGCTAAGCCTTGAGGCAAACCCCGTCGATGTCCACCGCGCCACGGATGCAGTCCTTGTCCAGCTCGATGCCCTTGCAGAAAAGCATCCAAACCTTCTGTTCGTAGCTACGAGCAACTTCCCCAAGGCCGTTGACGACGCGTTTCTCTCGCGTTGTGATCTCATTCTCGAAGTCCCGCTCCCCACCAAGGAAGCCTGCCTGCTCATCCTGCGCGATTGCCTTGGCGGCCTTGCTAAGGTCTTCCCGGAGATGGGGAAGCTCACGGACGCTAAGGGTTTGGAAGAGTGCGCTGCTGCCTGCGTCGGTTTGGATGGCCGCGCCATTCGCAAGATGGTGGCTAACGCACTGGCTTCCGACCAGGCCACCGCGATGAACCCGGGCAGCGTGACAATGTCGGCAATCATCGCTGCCGCAAAATCAGCCCATAAGACTCGCGTCAAGGAGACCCGTACATGAGCAGCACCTACTCCCGCGTCTTCCGCAGCAATCCTCACCGCGATGCGCTCGACACCTGGGAGGAGATTGTCGAGCTGCTCACGCAGGGGCGTAATGGTTCAGATCGGAACGAACTTCTCGCGGCAGGCGGCACGGCGGCGAGCGTCATCGCCGACCAGGCGGCCAAGGACGCTGCGATTGTAGTGACCTGCGACGGCCCGCGCACGCGCATATACACCCTCCATGATGACGATGCCATCGATGGGTCGGATGCAAAGGAAGACACGCTGGGCTACGACCCTCTGAAGGGCGATTGGAAGTTGTCGCTACCTTGCCCCACCGACGACCTCGAATGGGTCAACAACTCGCTGAAGAAGCAGAGCAACCGGATCACCGCCCGCGACAGCGCGGAAACCGCTGGCAGTGATACCACGAAGCCCTCCACCAGCGGCGCGCTCGTCCTCAATCCGAAAGGTTTCCTCGGCTCATGACCACCGTTGCCGTAAACACCTACACCCACTCGGTAACCTACGTGGCCGACAATATCCTCAAGAGCCTCAAAGACATCATCCGTCTGAGTGGACTCGATCCTTCGAACCTTGTCAACGACTGGGACACCAACATGCGGGCTCTCAAGACGTGGTTGGGGACGCAAGACCTCGAAAGGGTTGTGCTGGAAATCTACAACAAGACGACAGGTGCGCTCATCGTCCGCTGGGACATCGACATCGTCTATAGCTGGAACGGCGGCGGCGGCTTTTGGACTGACACTGATCAGCTCAAGTATCACCTTCGCAAGGCGGGTGTCGCACCTTCCGACGCCTGCTACGACATCAAGATGAAAAGCAAACCGGGACGACCGGACGTGCAGGGCTGGGGCCCCGGCTCTTACCGTTCTACCGATGGCTTCATTCGTCACAATCTCGGATCGACGATCGACCACAATGGCCTAGGCGGAAGCGCAGCCTACTGGAGGAAGAGCTGATGCTTACGACCGACGACGCGTTCAGGAAATTCAAGTCGAGGCTTGAGCTTAACGACCGCGAACAGGAAAACGCGTCAAAGAGGCAGAACGAGGTGAGAGACTATCTCGATACCAAGTTCGCCATAGCCAACAGCTTCTTGACAGGGTCTTACAAGCGTCACACCAAGACCAAGCCGCTCAAGGACATCGACATCTTCTTCGTCCTCAAGGAAAGCGAACGTTCCAAGTACCGTGACAAGACCCCCTCTGTTGTCCTCGACGATTTCCATAAGGCACTCGTCGAGAAATACGGCGAGAAGGCGGTGCGCAAGCAGGGCCGTTCGGTGAACGTCGACTTCGGCGTTGCGGTAGACGCCGAGGACAATACCGACTACCGCATCCTGAGCGTCGACGTCGTTCCTGCCTTCCCGTCTGGCGACGACTTTGAAATCCCAGACACGGACAAAGGCGAGTGGATCAAGACGAATCCCAAGATTCACGCTCAGAAAGCGATTGATGCGCACCAGGCTTTCTCCAACGAATGGAAGGGCCTGGTCCGCATGGTCAAATATTGGAACAACAATCCAAGGCACGGAGCCGACAAGCCCGTCAAGCCGTCGTTCCTCATCGAGGTCATGGCGCTCGAGTGCCTCTACGGCGGATGGCAGGGCCGCTTCGACTACGAAATCGAGGGGCTGTTCTCGACACTGGCCGACCGCATCTTCGACACCTGGGCCGATCCCGCCAGGCTCGGCCCGCCGATCAGCGACGGCATGGACGGCACCCGCAAGCAGCGTGCACGCGATCTTCTCATGGCAGCCGGCCGCGATGCTCGAAGCGCCATAAATCTCGCCAAGCAGGGACGCAACGGCGACGCCTTGAAAGCATGGCGCGCACTGTTCGGTCCCAAGTTCCCGCTCTCCTGAAGAAAAGGAAGACCTGATGTCCGAATGGTCCCTGTCACAACTCCTTTCCTCGTTGCACGAAGACATCCAATCGCGGCTGTCGGTGGCGCGCAAGAGCTTCCAGCACCCCGGGATGAAGGGCGACGCGAGCGAAAGCGTCTGGATCAGCCTGCTGGAGAAGTACCTGCCCTCCCGATACAGCGTCGCCAAGGCCCACGTCGTCGACAGCAGGGGGAAATTCAGCGAGCAGATCGACGTGGTCGTTTTCGACCGGCAGTATTCGCCGTTCATCTTCACCTACGAGAACCAGACGATCATTCCCGCCGAGAGCGTTTACGCCGTCTTCGAGGCGAAGCAGACTGCCGACGCGCAGCTCGTCAAATATGCTCAGGAAAAGGTTGCTAGTGCCAGGCGGCTCCATCGGACGAGCCTGCCGATACCGCACGCGGGCGGCGTCTATCCAGCGAAGCCCTTGATCCCAATTTTCGGCGGAATCCTGACTTTCGAGAGCGAATGGAGTCCGCCAATGGGCAAGTCGCTTGAAGCGATCCTCCTCGATGGCACCGGCGACCGCCAGTTGGATATCGGGTGTGTGGCGTCGCACGGCCACTTCGCACGCAACGGCGCAGGCGGATATGACTTCGTGTCCGAGAACAAGCCAGCCACCGCATTCCTGTTCAAGCTGATCTCTCGGCTACAATTCAGCGGCACCGTCCCTATGATCGACATCGACGCCTATGGTGAATGGTTGGCGAAGTGATCGACGACGTCCAACAGTGTTGGCATGTCATGGGTTAACAAATGGGGCCTCGCGATAGCGCATCGTCACGATAGGCGGTGAACAATCCGCTGCCCGAGGGAACCGACGCATGCTCATTGATTGGAGACAAAGCTCCACCATCTGCACCGATGTTCGCAATCGGCAGTGGGTTCAATTGATCGCCGCAACACACTCTGCAAATCTTTCCGCGGGCGTCTGATAAAGCACGGTCTTCCTTGGACGTTCGTTGAGCTGCCTGGCGATTGCGGACGAGGCCCATTGTGTGTCGAAGTAGTGCGACGATTTTAGGCGCGACTACCGCTAGTCAGCCGCTTTATCAAGGAACATCGGGCGATGAAACGCCTGCTCAGGTGCTTTGCCTAACCGCCACCGCGTCGAAAAGCTTGGGGATCGTGCGCGCCGCGGCGCCCTGCCGGCTGACAAGAGAAGGCTTTTCGGGCACTGCGCATCAATTCAACCAGTTGCGGTGTCTGACGCGAATTGACACCCATGGCGTTTATTTTAGAAGCTGCGATCCGGTGAAACGATTCTTCTTCGGCTCATTCTTGTTCGAGATTGTAGGGCGACCATGAAAGACATTGCGGCAGTATCTGTTTTTCGGCAACCGACTTGATGCTGCGGTGCGGCGAGAGACCGGAGCCTGGTGAGGACAGCGAAGATGCGGCCCTGCTGCAGAGACAGGGCGAAGCACACGAAGCGGCGCACTTAGAAAATTGAAGCCTCCGGCTGGTCGGCGTTCGCCATCCCGCGTGATGATCTGACCGCCGATGCCGACGCCACTTGAGATGCCTTTAGCGCTAGGGACTGAGGTCGTGTTGCAGGGAGCGTTCCTGTCGGGCAACTGGGGCGGATGGTTGAATTTCTGATGCGAGTGGACCGCCCTTCGGCGCTTGGCGGGCTCGAGTATGTGCACGGTATCTGGCACGACGGGCAGTTTTGGGCCTTTTGGGCGCATGATCGCGCCGTGGAGGCACGGGCGCTTGAGGGTCTTCTGACTTTCTTTAGTACGCGTTTGGAGGAATACGCGAAACGAAATGTGGGACGGGTGAGCAGATTCGGTTGGTGAACACGTTGTGTGCATTGAGCATTATGGAAATTCAGAGTGAAACAAACGATGACAGAAGATGAAAGCGGTTGGGTTCAGATCCAAAAGGAACAAGCTGTAGCCTTTGGCAAGCCAGTCCCTTCTGGTTTCGTTGTTCGCCAGGGTTCAACCGCGATGCGTGTGGGATCTCCAGACAAGAAACGGGATAGGCCCGAGCGAGATCGATTGTTAGAGCAGGGTGTTTTAGTTCCCGATGAGAACCCAGCGCTTTTCCGTTTTGCTGTCGATCATGTATTCAACAGTCAGAGTCGCGCGGCGGGAGTGGTAATCGATGGAAATAGCAATGGTAGTCATTGGCGACCAGCTACAAGCGTTCCTCCGATTGAAGCCGATGCAAGGAGTATCTTCACGAGAGCCGAGATTGAAGCGGCTATGGATGCCTTTGATCGCCACAGCCTGACCGGTGAAAACGCAGAGATATTCAGTCAGTTCGGAGAACCTCGTGATTACTGGGTGCGCTCCAGTCGTGAGCGCCCAAAGCGCGTTTATCCCACGAAGCCACTGGTCGGCTTCATCTTGCAGAAGATCGACCTGAACGGAGGATGGGGGCAGAAAGCGGATGCGGCTGCGCGACTACACAATTCGGGCTTCATTATTGTGGACCAGGATGACAAGCCTGTTCCGCCTCCCGAACGCTACGACCACCTTATACGCGACGCTGACCGCATTCGTCTTTGCGCGCGAAATTATTTCATTGAGCCGGGGCGAGAGCGGAATGCTCCAAAGGTGGCTATTCGCGCCAGCCAGATCGCCGAGGCAATGGACCTACCAGACGCATTTCCGAACATCTGCAGTGCACTTGGTGGCAAGAAGTTCCAGCAATTGGCTCAGGTGCCACCCCCAACTCATACCGAGCCGAACCCCAGCAGCTCAACCATCTTCACTTACAAGCTCGCATCGCAAGCGGAGGTAGCCACCGTGATAGAAGCAAAAACAACACCAACACGCTCGGCAACCAACCTGATTCTTTACGGCCCGCCGGGAACCGGCAAGACTTACGCCACCGCATTGGAAGCCGTTCGACTGTGTTTGGGCGACTCAGCGGCCGAACTTCTGCGCGCTGAACGCGAGGCCCTGATGGTCGAGTATCACCGTCTTTCCAGCGAGGGTCGGATTGAGTTCGTTACCTTTCACCAGTCGATGACCTATGAGGATTTCGTCGAGGGCCGTCAGCCCATGACAGGATCGGACGATAGTGAAGAAACGTCTTCAGCGGGTTTCCGGCTAGAAACCGTGCCTGGAATTTTTCGGCGCATTGCCAAGCGAGCCGAAACGGGCTTAGGCAAGACGGCGATCTGCAATCGGATCACGATTGATGGTAGACAAATCTACAAGATGTCAGTTGGCTTCAGCCGAGACGCCGGAGATCAAGACCTCTTCGAGGAAGTGATTGAGGGCGGCTACACCGTTCTGGACTGGGAAGACATCGACTGGAGCGACCCAAAGTATGAGGCTGCTGAGGAAATCCTGAAAACTTGCCAGTCAGAAGGAAAGATCGAGGGACCGGTCACTTTACAGTCTGGCCAGGTGTCAATCACCGACACGTTTCGAAATCGTCTCAAGCGAGGCGATATCATTGTCGTGTCGAAAGGGAACCGGTTGGTCCGAGCTATAGGTGAAGTGATCGGCGACTACGAATATCATCCGCGGCCAGAGGGAAACTATGGCCACAGGCGTGCCGTTCGCTGGCTCTGGCACGACGTTGCGGGTGTGCCGGTCACCGAGATCTATGATGGCAATTTTACGATGCGGTCGATCTACGGGTTGAGGAAAGAGCGCCTCAATATTCCTGCCCTCGAGCGCTACATGAATAGCACGATCAAGGGGGTTGATGCCGGCGCTGAACGCGAGGCTTTTGTGCTGATCATCGATGAGATCAACCGGGCCAATATTTCAAAGGTCTTCGGCGAACTGATCACGCTCTTGGAGCCCGACAAGCGGTTGGGTATGCCGAACGAAATCCGTCTTGCGTTGCCATATTCCAAATTGCCGTTCGCTGTGCCCGCGAACCTGCACATCATCGCGACGATGAATACGGCCGACAGGTCAATTGCGCTTCTGGACACTGCGCTACGGCGTCGGTTCGCGTTCCGCGAGCTAATGCCAGATCCTCATGTGCTGCCAAATAATGTTGAAGGGATCAATCCTCAGAAGCTTCTGCGCACAATCAACGAACGGATTGAGTATCTGTTCGACCGCGAACATCAGATCGGTCATGCCTATCTCACCGGCTGCGATACCCGCGCCAAGATCGCAGCGGCGATGCGATACAAGGTGATCCCCTTGTTATCCGAGTATTTCTACGAGGATTGGTCAAAGGTTGCCGCGGTCCTCGGCGACGCGGCGCAGAGCAATCCGCGGTTCTTGGTGCGAGATGTCATATCCGCGCCACCCGGATTGGACTCTGACACGGTATCTGGCGTTCGCTATCGCTGGCGCGTCCGTCCCGAGGTTCAAGGTGATCGCGATGGCGGTTTTGACTTCACGGAGTTCGAAGTCGAATGACCGCTTTCAGCGTGCTGGAATACCGGTCGCTCCCCCGCGGTGACGGGCCTGGCTGTATCCCGGACAGGATGGCCGACCGCCTGGCCGCAGTTAGCAAGACGTCGATTTTTGCTGGACGGGGCGAAAGGGGCGTGCTCGAGGACCGCCGGCATGAGTTGCGCGCCCGCGGGGTGGTTGGTGTCATCGCGGCCGAGGATTGCAGCCTGGAGATCCTTCCTAAGATCGACGTACCGGCCGCACATGGCTCGATAGAAGAGCGGGGCGAAATCCGCAAGCGTCTTGTCCACATGCTCGCCGTGGCGCTGGACATGAAGATCGAGACTGGGCGCTTGTCGGAACTGGACTGGCAGCACGAAACGCTTCTCGAAATCCTGGTCCGGATATTTTGTGGAAAGCTCACGGAAGCTGTCCGTCGCGGTATGCCACGTAAATATATTGGCCAAGAGGACGACTTACCCGCGTTGCGCGGGACGCTTGACGTGTCCCGCCAATTCACTCGCCATGCGGTTAATCCCAGCCGCCTCGCTTGCCGATTTGACGAGCTGTCCACCGACATCGCGTTGAACCGCGTCATGAAGGCGGCACTTGCCCATCTTTCCAAGCTGTCGCGCAGTACGTCCAATCTCCACCGGCTTCGGGAGTTGGCATTTGTCTATGCGGACATTTCGGCCATTCCGGTTCCCGCTCTGCGGTGGGATGAAGTCGTGATCGACCGGACCAATCGTGGCTGGCAGGATCTAGTCGGAATGGCGCGGATGTTCTTGCGCAGCCAATTCCAGACCACAAGCGCCGGGGCCGGCCAGGGAACAGCGCTTCTGTTCGAAATGAACACGCTTTTCGAGGAGTACGTCGGACGGTTGGTTGCACGCGCGATGGCAGGAACAGAGTACAGCGTCACGCTACAGGGCGGGCGGGAGTATTGTCTGACGGCTCAAGACAGCGGGCGTCAGGTTTTTCAAACCAAACCTGACATCCTGATCCGCCGTGGCAGCGAGGTTGTGCAAGTGATAGACACCAAGTGGAAAAGGATTTCCTCTAGGATTGATGATCCTAAACAGGGCGTTTCCCAATCTGATGTTTACCAGATGATGGCCTATGCCCACCTTTACAAGGCACCTCACTTGACCCTGCTTTACCCCCACCACACAGGACTTTCGGGGCACGATGGCATCCAAGGGCAGTTCTGGATTTCGGGACAAGCCACGACACTTGAAACTGTGAGCATCGACGTGGCACTTGGCGCTGACGACGATATCGTTGCACGGCTAAAAAAAATCATTGTTCCCGCAACCGGCAAAGGCGTCATGGTACCCGGTTAAGCCATGAATAAATCAGACGCTTAAAGGTGGAACGGGCGTTATGCCGCCATGACGTTAAAGCGTGCCTCAATTGGTTTCCGGGGCCTTGAAAGGCGTGGGGGGCTCCTGGCTATAAAAATACTTCATCCGCCTTCGATGCCGGCACGCGGTTCGATGTGCCGAGATCAAGGATTCCGATGGATCGGAAGCCGGCAGGATGCCGTCCGAGCAGCTTAATCCTCCGTCGCTGCCATCGCCAGTTCGTTGAGCTGCATTCCATCTGGTCGATCAGGTGCGCCCTGTGCTCGGAAACGCCCGCCGCGCAGTTCACGCCTCAGCTTCTTCTTGAATTTTGAGGATGGCTGCCATAGAACAGAAAGTGAACATAGCTATTTTCTATGCCGTGATCGAACGTCTGTTTGCGATTGCTTATCCATCAACATGGTTTTGTAGCCTTGGGAGCCCAGCCAATTGACGAATCAGGGCCTTCCGCCGAGAACTTGGCCGACACAGGGGAATGGACATTGGGTGATCTGAAGTGGGAAAAGCTGCTCAATTCGCAGCGCCGTAAGGACAAGGCCAAAGGAAAGAGGGCAGAGCGCTCTGCCAAGACCGCCGAACATCGTACCGAACTCGAGCGCGACCACGACCGAATTCTGTTCTCTACGCCGGTCCGGCGCATGCAAGACAAGACCCAAGTCTTTCCCCTTGATCCTCATGACAGTGTTCGCACCCGCCTGACACATAGCCATGAAGTAGCTAACATGGCGCGCAGTTTTGGTACGGCCCTTGTGTACGTCTATCCAGAACAGTTCAATCTGCCAGAGAGCCTCAACGCGGAACGAAACGTTCCAGCCCTGCTCGAAGCAATTGGTCTTGCACACGACCTCGGCAATCCACCGTTCGGCCACCAAGGCGAGGACGCCATACAGTCCTGGATGAAGGCTCGGGCACCAGATATTTTCGAGGGGCTCGACGGAGCCGCACTCAGGGAAACGCCCAGGCTTTCCGACTTCTGACGCGACTGCAAATAGTCAATGATTCTTACGGTCTGAACATGACCTATGCGTTCCTCGCAGCGCTCATGAAGTATCCCAGCCCGTCGGACAAGGTGAACAAGAAGATCTTGGCGCGCAAGAAGTTCAACTATTTTCAATCGGAAGCCGATATCGCCAAGGAAGTGTGGGCGGAAACAGGCTTGGCGGAGGGTGTTCGGCATCCACTGACCTTCATCATGGAGGCTTGCGATGACATCGCCTATTCCATTGTCGATGTCGAAGATGCTGCCAAGAAGGGCTTGGTAAACTTCGATCGGCTAGCAGGGTTCCTTGAGTTCGAAGGCTCTGATGATGCATGCATTGCTTCTGTCATCGTCAAGGCAAGGCAGCAACACCAAGAATTTCGTGCGCAGTCTTTGTCTGCCGCCGAACTCGACGACATCACCATGCAGATGTTCCGAGTTAATGCCATCGGCGTCATGATCGTGGCGGCGACCAAGGCTTTTGCCGAAAACTTGCCGGCCATGATGGCGGGCACTTTCGACAAGGAACTCATGGCTGAATCCGATGCCAAACGCTTGTGGACACTGCTGAAAGAGTTCGCCGGCAAGCACATATATCCGCACCGCCAGGTGCTGGAGGTCGAGTTGAAGGGACATCAAACGATTCATGGGCTCATGGACATCTTCTGGGCCGCGATCACCAACCGGAAAGATCCGCTTGATATAGGGTCGAAGCGAACCTCTCCCGTGCACAGCTACGTCTATTCACGTATCTCGGAGAACTATCGGCGAGTTGCTGAATCTCCGGACAATCGCATGCCAATCCGCTACCGTGAACTGCAACTGATGACGGACATGATGTCGGGCATGACGGATAGCTTCGCGATTTCGCTGCTGGAGGATCTGCGTGAGCGAGGAGCGGTATGAGTGCTGTCCACCACGTTCGGGACCTGGATCTAAGTCACGACATTGCCGACTTCATCAGAGGATCGCACGGCGGCGACATCGGCAGCCTGGTAGATATTCTGAGCGGTGCTGGCGATAGTGCAATTTTTGGCGGTCTGCCGCGTGATTTCGCGCGCGAAGGGCGTAACGCCTTCAACTCCGATGTCGATGTGGTGGTGGATGCGTCGCCGGATGTGTTGGATACCCTTCTTGCCGCGCTTGGCGGTCACCGCAACCGCTTTGGCGGATACAGGCTCAAATATGGTCGGTTCGATTTCGACGTGTGGGCGCTGCAATCGACATGGGCCGTAAGCAATGGCTACGTGGCCGCGCACTCTCTGAACGATCTGATCAAGACCACGTTCTTCGACTGCGATGCCGTGCTCTTCCATTGTCGCACGCTTGAAATCACAAGTTCGGACCGGTTCTGGACAAGTATCAAACACGGCATCGTCGATATCAACCTCGAAGCCAATCCACATTATATCGGCACGCTGGCACGCACCTTGCGGATTTTGTTGGATTGGCGTCAGGACCTGGGTCCCAAGCTTACCAGCTATTTGGTAGAGGGCATGGCCCGCAACGGTGGCGAGATTGTGGACTATGTTGCCCGCAACGGCCTTGGGCGCCGCCTAGCAGCAGGGAGCGATCCGAATGCCGTGATTTTGGAAATCTGCAAACACGCGGCGGGCCGATCATCTTGCAATCGCTTGGTTAAGTTCAACCCACTTCACTACGGCCCGTACGTGGCAGGAGACCAGGGGACGTGTCCGGAGACCATCAGGGGCCTTGTGGCGCGGTAGCGTCGGAGAAACAGTCCTCATGTCGCTCCCCTGCGGGACGAACGATCGCGGCTCCGTCGAAAAACTCGGGTTGGATGGAAAACGCTTTCGATTGATCGTACCGGCGCCACGGCAAATGGACTGACCACAAGACGGAAATTATTTCCGATATCTCAGCGCACAAAAAGATCTTCTAATTGATCCAACCTTCGCTCATCAGCCGCTCATAAGCGACCTTGATATGCGCCGGCTTCATAAGCTCGCGCTTGCGAGCATTCCAAGCGTGGACTCGTTGGATAACCTCGTCCAAGCTCTTGCTCTCGCTCTCCCCAGCGGCCCAATGGACTGTGCCCAGAAGTTCCATGCCGTAAGGTGACTCAAAGCCATCGATCAGTTTAGCAATTCGCTGAACGCGCTCATTTGTTGTCGGATCGCCGGCAGCAGAAAAGTAACTTTCCGCATCGTTCAGTGCTGCATCCAGAACTGTGATTTCTGAAGGTTTTGTTCCGTCACCGACACCCTTCAAGTAGGCTCCATCCATCTTTGTCAGGACGTGCCTAAGGGCAGGCGCGTAGGGCCCGTAGGTATATTTTTGGAATTTAAGGGTTCCCAGGTCCTGACCTGCACGCATCAGAAAGTAAGCGAGCTTCTGCACCTCAATCTGACTCAATGGGTACATCATCTGCCGATAGATCGAGAGTACCTTGATAACCGCTGCCCGACCTGCGGTCATCTTCGGTTTAGCGGCTTCCGGAGCCAATTCGCGCACGTTTTCGGCTGCACTGGGTTCGAAAAGCTTGACCTCAACGTTCGGCACTTCTGCGAACGCCCCAAGAATCAGAGGCTTTACCGCACTCCACTCAAGTCCACCGTTGCCACATCCGAGTGGCGGCAGTGCGATGGATCTGATTTTGAGCCTCCGGATCTGCTCTACGAGGTCCTCAAGGCCACATTCGATATCGGACAAACGCGACGGCTGCCGCCAATGGCGCTTGGTGGGGAAGTTGATGATAAATTTCGGTTCTGCAAGTTGCCCGTTGTCGAACACGAACATCTTGCAGGGCACAACCTCACCGGCCTTGCACGCCGCTTCGTAGGCTTTGAAGTTGGAAGGCCACTTGCGCTTGAACTGGAGGGCAATGCCCTTGCCCATGACGCCGACCGTGTTGACGGTGTTAACAATCGCGTCAACGCGCTGCTCTAGCAGATCGCCGTGAGCAATCTCGACCGCCATGATTTCCTCTCAATAGTACCAACCCGGAACGATCTGGATCGGTGGATTCCAGCCCGTATTCGCCAGCGCCATTTGAACTTGGCTGGCCATTTGCGGGGACTTTACCCCGATTTGGGTAATTACAGCAAGCGGCACCGAGTCACGTACTAGAAACTCTGCCTGGCGTGTCTCCATCCGCATCATATGGGCTGGAGTCGATCGATTCTGCCAATACTTGCAATATCCGCCGAGCAGCGGATTCTCGAAAAAGATACTCCAGTTGATCTGATTGAGATCATTCAAATCGCTGAAAAATGAAGCGATTGCCATGACCGCGTGGTAGTCGGTGAATACAAATGGAGCACCTTGGTTGGCGATGATCTGCGCTGTTGTCGTCAAGTAGACGATATCATTCTGAGTTAAGTCACAGCCAGGAACGTTGCCTTTGTCGATCGTCATCAGCATTGGCGATCGCGGAGCGAAATGAAACGGCACATAATGATGGAGTGTCCCTCCGGGAGCTATTGGCACCATTGTACGCGCCCGGCGGTCCTGAATTGTCTCGTACGCGATGTTGGTGGGACTGAGCCCATTTGCCGTCAATCGCTCCTTAGACAACAGCGCCCCCGATGACGCGATCGCCGCAAGGTTGGCGATCGCGGTTATGTGAAACAGGTGCGTAGGGACCGGCACAGCCATTCGAGGGATGCTCCTGGGGCTAGCTATTCACGCTTGACTCAATGCTGAATATAGCAAATATAGCAAACATGACAAACGCACAAGACCCCTCCGCCATCCTTCGCGCCATCCGTGCGAAACTCGATTTAACCCAGGAGCAGCTCGCCGAACGTCTCGGCGTCTCCTTCGCCACAATCAACCGATGGGAGGGTGGTCTGAACGCGCCCCAAAAGGCCGCGCGCGCAGCCATAACCGCGCTGGCGGTCGAGGCGGGCGTGGACGTCGGGATCGGCGAATTCGCTGAAACGGCTGCGGCAGTCGGCGTGACCAGGCGTAGGAGCGTAAGAACGTTAGCGCCTTCGACGAAATCAATGGAGCAAATGCTGTGGGACGCCGCCTGCTCGATCCGGGGCGAGAAGGATGCTGCCAAGTTCAAGGACTATCTGCTGCCGCTGCTGTTCCTGAAGCGCCTGTCCGATGTCTTTGACGATGAGATCGAGCGCTTGTCGGAAGAGTATGGCGACCTTGAGACAGCTTTGGAGATCGCGGAAAGCGATCATTCCCTGCTTCGCTTCTATCTGCCTCCAGAGGCACGTTGGGGTGTCATTAGCGGCCGCGCCACCTATGATTGGCCGCTTGACGGCAAGGGCGAGACAACCAAGCCGAAGGATATCGGCGAGCATCTGACCAAAGCGGTCCGTACCGTGGTTAAGCAGAATCCCGCGCTGTCTGGCGTCATCGACGTGGTCGACTTCGCCGCCGAACGTAATGGCGAGCGGGATGTCAACCCGGCCAAGCTTCGTGGCGTGATCGAAACCTTCTCCGATGCCCGCTACCGCCTCGGCCTTGCCGATGTGCAACCGGATTTCCTCGGCCGCGCCTATGAGTACCTCTTGCGGAAATTCGCCGAAGGTTCGGGGCAGAGCGCGGGAGAGTTCTTCACGCCGACCGAGGTCGGCTTTCTCATGGCGCACATCATGCGGCCCCGCCCCGGCGAAGACTGCCACGACTATGCCTGCGGTTCGGCCGGTCTTCTAGTGAAGCTGCAATTGGTCGCGCGCGAACTCGATCCCACCAGCAGGGTGCCGCTCAAGCTCACCGGCCAGGAGCTTCAGGCCGAGAGCTACGCCGTGGCGCAGATGAACGGCATCATCCACGACATGAGCATCGAGATCGCGCGCGGTGACACGATGATCAATCCGAAGTTCCGCACAGCGGACGGCAAGGTGAAGACGCATGACGTCGTCGTCGCCAATCCGATGTGGAACCAACCCTTCGCGCCGGATGTGTTCGCCAACGATCCGTTCGATCGCTTTCGCACGGCGGGCGGCATCACAACCGGCAAGGGCGATTGGGCCTGGCTTCAGCACACTCTCGCCTGCCTGGGTGATCACGGTCGCGCCGCCGTGGTGCTCGATACCGGCGCGATGACGCGCGGCTCGGGCAGCAAGAACGAGGACAAGGAACGCAACATCCGCAAATGGTTCGTCGATCATGACCTGATCGATGGAGTGATCCTGCTGCCGGAAAACCTGTTCTATAATACAGGCGCCCCAGGTGTGATCGTAGTGCTGAACAAGCGCAAACCGGCGGTGCGCAAGGACAAGATCGTCCTTCTCAACGCCAGCAAGCGGCTCAAGAAAGGCAAGCCCAAGAACTACATCCCTGAGCATGACATCCGGCCGCTGGCGGCTGCCTTCCTGAAGGGCGAGCCGGTCGAGGGCGAGATTGCCGTCATCACCAAGGCGCAGGCCGAGGAAGCGGATTACAACCTCAGCCCGAGTAGATGGGTTGGACAATCCAGCTCCGCCGAAGTGGGCTCTGTTTCCGCGCTAGTGCGTGAACTCGGCGAACTGGACAAGGAAGCGCATCGGCTTTCTGCGACGCTCACCAAGTTGTTGGCGGGGGTGGTCGATGAGCTTGCTTGAAACCGATCTTGGCGCAGCTCGGCACTGGTCGCGGGTCGGCGATGGCTATGAAGTGACCAAGAAGCCTCGTAATCTTGACCGCGCAACCCTTCCAGAAATCGCCTTTGCCGCGATGGACGCCATTCCGCAGGATGGCACCTACATGCCGGCGTTCGCGCTGAAAGCGCCGAGTGCGATTGCAAGCGGTACCTATTTTGAACGTGGTGATCTTCTTATTGGCAAGATCACTCCCTCGTTTGAAAACGGCAAGCAGGCACTTGTCCAGAATCTGGATGCTGATTTTGGGTATGCAACGACTGAAGTGATCCCCCTGCATCCCCGAACGGAAGAACACGACCCTCGCTTCTTGTTCTTTTATCTACTTCACCCCGACGTTCGGTCCTACGTTGCCGAGCGGATGGAAGGATCGACCGGGCGTCAGCGTGTTCCCGAGAATGTCTTGCTCGATTTGTCGATCCCGGCTTTTCGACAGCAAGAACAACGGCGCGTTGCCGATTGCTTGGAAATGATACAGAAAGCCCGCGCCGCTGAGATGAACTGTGAGCGGCTGGCCCAGGACCTCAAGCGCGCCGCGATGCGGGCGCTGTTCACGAAGGGCCTGCGTAGCGAGGCGCAGAAGGATACCAAAATCGGCCCGGTGCCGGACAGTTGGAATGTTGTTCGGCTCGACGAGTGCGCAAAAGTTGTTTCGACGCGAATGTCTTATTCTGAACTCGAAGCGTTGGAGAATGAGCACAACGAGGATGCAATCTCTGTCCTCGGCATTAAAGTCGCCGACATGAATTTGGACGGCAATGAAATAAGACTCCAATCAGCTTTTTTGGAAAAGACGGTTGCTCGTAGCGTCGTGACGCACCGTTGTGCGCCTCCTCGTACGATCATTTTTCCCAAAAGGGGAGCGGCGATCGCAACGAACAAGAAGCGCCTTTCAACCGGATGGACAGCATTTGATCCCAACGTGATTGGCGTCCTAGCCGGAGATGATCTGGATCAGGACTTCTTGTTTCAATGGTTTCAGGCATTCGATCTGCGGACGATCACAGAGCCGGGACCGACACCGCAGCTCAACAAGAAGAACCTTGATCCCTTGGTCATTCCTGTGCCGCCGACCCTTGAGGAGCAACGCGAAATCGTCGCTGTCTTCGATGCGATTGACCGCAAGATCGACCTGCATAGGCGCAAACGGACGGTCCTTGATGAGCTGTTCAAGGCGTTGCTGCACAAGCTCATGACGGGCGAAATCCGCGTCGCCGACCTTGATCTGTCGGCGCTCGAACCGGTGAAGGAAACGGAGGTCGCGGCATGAGCGAACTGAAAATCAGTGAAGCCGGCACCGTCCAGTTTCCGATGGTCAAGCACGCCGTCGAGATCGGCTGGGCGCCGCTCACCCCCGATGTCGCCAAGCAGAAGCGCGGCGGCGAGGCCGGGATGCTGCTGCGCGACGAGCTGGAGGAGAAGCTTTCCCAGTTCAATGGCTGGATGAGCAAGGACGCCATTCGCTCGGTCATCGAGACGCTCGACGCCCTGCCGCCGACCGTCGAGGGTAATCGCGAGATGCTGTCCTGGCTGCGCGGCGAGCGGCAATGGTATGACGAGGAGGAGAAACGCCACCGCCGGGTGACGTTGATCGACTTCGAGCATCCCGAAGCCAACGCCTTTCATGTTTCCTGGGAATGGGCGCTGAAGCCGCCAGCCCGCAAGGGTAACCGCGCTGACGTCATGTTCCTGATCAACGGCGTTCCGGTTTGCATCGTCGAGCACAAGAACCCAAAGGATGGCGATGCCATCGAGCGCGCCATAAAGCAGTTGCGCCGCTATGAGATTGAGACGCCGGAGCTGATCGGCTCACCTCAACTTTTCAACGTCACTCACCTCATCGATTACTGGTACGGCGTAACCTGGAACTCCAATCGCCGGTTTCTCGCCCGTTGGAAGCAAACCCCCGACGAGGCCTATCGCTTCGCCGTTCAAGCTTTCTTCGAGCGCACTGACTTCCTGCGCACACTCCAGCACTGGATTTTATTCTACGTCGAGGACGGCGAGACCCGGAAGTCGGTTCTACGTCAGCATCAGCGGCGCGCCATCGACAGCGTGATTGAGCGCTGCGCCGATCCCTCCAAGGGGCGCGGGCTCGTCTGGCACACGCAAGGGTCCGGCAAGACCTTCACTCTGCTTACAGCGGCGCGCCTGATCCTTGAACAAAAAGATCGCTTCAGTAATCCTACGGTCATTGTAGTGATCGACCGCAAAGAGCTCGAAACCCAGATGAGCGGATGGGTCGAAAAGCTACTCGGCGAAATGCAGAAGCAGGACATCGCGACCTGGCCGGCTAACACAAAGGCCGAATTGCAGGACTTGCTCAAGAGCGACAAGCGGGGCCTGATCCTGTCGATGATCCACAAGTTCGAGGGCGTCGACAGGGATAGCAACACCCGCGACAATATCTATGTCTTCATTGATGAGGCCCACCGCTCGGTCGCCAAGGATCTCGGCACCTACCTGATGGCCTCAGTGCCGAATGCCACCATCATCGGCTTCACCGGAACGCCGATCGCCAAGACCGAACAGGGCGAAGGTACGTTCAAGATCTTCGGCAAGGACGACGACAAGGGCTATCTCGACAAGTATTCCATCGCCGAATCGATCGACGACGAAACGACGTTGCCGATCAAGCATGTGATGGCGCCGAGCACGATGACTGTTCCAGCCGAGCGGCTAGACAAGGAATTTTTCGAGCTAGCCGAGACCGAAGGCGTCACCGACATCGACGAGCTCAACAAGGCGCTCGACCGGGCCGTCGGCTTGCGCACCTTCCTCACCGCAGACAACCGCATCGAACAGGTGGCAGCCTTCGTAGCCGAGCACTTCAGGGAGAACGTGCTGCCGCTCGGCTACAAGGCGTTTCTGGTCGGCGTGAACCGCGAGGCCTGCGCCAAGTACAAGCGGGCTCTGGACAAGCTGCTGCCGCCCGAGTGGAGCGAGCCGATCTATACCGAGAACGTCGCCGACATCGTCGACCGCCCGTTGGTGGCCGAGTTGCAGGTGAGCGACGAGCGCGAGGCAGATGTCCGTCTGTTGTTCAAGAAGGCGGACAAGAACCCTAAAGTCCTGATCGTCACCGACAAGCTGCTGACCGGCTATGACGCCCCGCTACTGTATTGCCTCTATCTCGACAAGCCGATGCGCGACCATGTGCTGTTGCAGGCGGTGGCGCGGGTCAACCGGCCCTATGTCGATCCGCAGGGTATCCAGAAGCGCGTCGGCCTAGTCGTGGATTTCGTCGGCGTGCTGCGGGAGCTGAAGAAGGCGCTGAAGTTCGATTCGTCCGACGTGAACGGGGTGATTGAAGACCTCGACTTGCTGCTGAAGGATCTTCTCGAAAAGATAGCCAAGGCAGAGACGGACTATCTCGATGCCGGAGAAGGCGGCGACGCCGACGAGCGACTGGAGCGCATCGTCTATGGCCGCTTCCTTGAGCCCGAGCCACGCAAGGCGTTTTTCGAGGCCTACAAGGACATCGAGGCGCTTTGGGAAATCCTGTCGCCGTCGCCGGAGCTGCGTGACCATATCGCCACTTTCAAGCGTCTGGCGCAGCTCTACGCCGCCGTACGTAACGCCTATGCCGAAAAGATCGGCTTTGTCGCTGACCTCGCCTACAAAACAAAACGGTTGGTGGAACAAAGCGCCACACAGAGCGGTCTCGGCACGCTCACAAAGAGCGTGACATTCGACCTGAAGACGCTTGAGGCTCTTCGCGGAGAGAAAGGTACTGACGAGGGTAAGGTCCTTAACCTTGTAAGGGGTCTCCAACACGAGATCGACGAAGATGCCAACGCCGCACCGGTTCTGCAGCCGCTGAAGGATCGTGCCGAGCGAATCCTGAAAGACATGGAAAGCCGGAAAGTGACCGGTCTAGCCGCCATGGACCTACTGGCAGCACTTGCCGTCGAGAAGGACGCGGCGGCGAAGGCGGCGAAGGAGACCGGACTTTCGCCGAAGGCCTTCGGCATCTTCTGGGTGCTCAAGGACGACGAGGCGCTCAAGAAAGGCAGCGTCTTACCCTTGGACCTCGCCAAGGAAACCGAGAAGCTGATGGCCAGATTCCCCAATGCTCCGGTCAATGCCGATGAGCAACGCCAGCTCAGGGCGGCTCTATACCGCCCGCTTCTTGGCGTCGATCGTGAAGCCCGCACGAAAATCGTCGACCTGATCGTCGAAATCGTCACTCGATGAAGTGGCCGATGGAGGCCTGCCTCACGCCCGCAATGCGCCTGAAGCGCCGAGTGGACGCCTGGACGGTGAGGTTGCGGGTAATGCCGCGCCATGTCCGGGTCCAAAGGATGACCCGGAAGTGGGGCTCTTGCTCGACGTCGGGGATTGTCACGTTGGCGATCGATCTGGACGAGCAGCCAGTGGACTTTCAGGATTTTGTCATAGCACATGAGCTGCTTCATCTTCGCGTGCCGAACCACGGTCGGCTTTTCAAAGCGCTCATGACCACCCATGTGCCGAATTGGCGGCAATTGGATCTGCAGAGGCGGAAATAATTTCCGCCACCCTTATCCCTTAAACATGTACTCGCGATGATACTGCAGGAACTGCGAATGCGGTCGTTCGTCCCCCCGTGTCGGCACGAGCAAGCGCCGCTCCGAGTTGATCAGCCGCGTGATCGTGTCGGGAACACCCCCGCCCGCAATCAGCAGACTGTAATCGTCATCGACTGAAATCAGCCCACGATCAAACATCCAGTGCACAGTTCCCGACAGTGCGAGGCCGTTGCGAACGCTGTCCGGCCCACCGTGTGCCACCGGGCGAATGTGGGCCGCCTGGACTTCCGAGCGCCCACCACCATTGATGAGCTTTATGCCGGTGACGGCGCAGGTGTCGTGGTAGGCCGCCTTGATGGCAGCAGAGAAAGCGCGGTCCCGGAAGGGGCGTTGAAGCACTTGGGTGACGATACGGCGATCGATGCTGTCGGCCCCGTAGGGCATCTGCGGGTTTTCACCAAATCCGACGCTCGCTTCTTCGGCCGGATCTGGCGTCGGCCGTTCGCGGTCTCGCTTCCCGAGGACATGCGCGAAGCCCGCGGCGAGGATCAGGTCATATTCGACGTCGGGAATGTTCCGGACGGCGCGGCCGAACGCCCCCTTGTTTGTCGAGCCATCCTCCTTGCGCAGGCCGCTCTCGTAATAATGATCCGCTTCTTTGAATGGGACGGCATGATCGAAAGGCAGAAAGTCCTCCATCAGCGCGTAGAAATGATCGGGTTTCGAGGGATCTTCGATGATGTCGGCAATGCGCGCCGTCGCGAAATACGCCTGTCTGCCACCGGTCTTCATCAGGTCGCCGCTCGGACGCCGCGGTTCATAATAGACGATCCAGTCGCCGCGGGCCGCCTCGACCTGACGTAAATAGGTCCGCGGAAAATGATACCGCTCTTCCGGCAGATCGTCGTAGGTCGGGTCGACCTTGGTCGTGAGTATGGCCTTGGCCATCGGATGAATGTGCTCTCACTCTGCAAAACAGGCTGTGGGACCTTGTTACCAGGAGGTAGGCTGACTTGAAAAGGCCCGGATGCTCCCACCTTTTCAGCCCCGACTCGAGGGGAGACTGTGCACGCATTAATTGCAGTTGTTACTTTCGCGCCCCGAAGTAAAAGTTTTTTTATTGATGCAGTCATAGCGGATATTTAATGAATATATAGGTATTAATTTGAATATTAAATGAGTTTTTACTTGGATACAATTTATTGCAAAACTTACAATTGCTTCCTGTTCTCTGGGTGATCTGAGATAATAGAGGGGTAGAAGCGGATATGCTTTTACGATCTTTCCTCTTACATGGAGACCCCCCATGGGCAACACTACCGACGCATTCGCTCTCGCATCCACCGCCGCCACGTTCTACGAAGTCTATCCTCTCGCCGAGGAGGCCAAAAGCCAGCTCGAAGAGACGGCCTTGTTCCTCATCAGCGTGTCGCGCCGTTCGACCGAAGAAACCTTCAAGCTCGGCGAGCATCTTGAACGCGCAGCCGGGCTGCTCCCGGAAGGAACCTTGGAAAGGTGGGCGGTCGAGCGCTGCGGCTACACCGCGCGCCACGTCCGGACCCAGCGCGCTGTGTTTCGCAACCTGGCTCGTTACAAGGACATTCTGGTGGAAATGGCCGTCGGCCCGACGGTTCTTGGAAAGCTGAGTGCTGCGGAGCCCGAGCAGATCGAGCAGGCTATTGGCTTCGCCGCCAAGAACGGCAAGCTCAGGGTCCAGGACATCGCAGCGATTATGGCTGGCTCGAAGAACAATGCTGAGGCCCGGCCGCAGATCGATCCGTACGATGTCGGCGGCCTTGACGGTCTCAAAGCGATCATTGCGATCAAGGTCCGGGATGGCATCAAATCCTTCGTCGGACACATCGAGGAGATCCGCGCCCATGTTTGCGAGGCGCTGCCGAAGAAGAACATCGTCAAGAAGGCCCTTGCTGAAAAGACACATCTGACGGCGCGCGTCGCTCATAAGGAACTGGAGAGCCTGGCGCAGTTCGTTGAGCCCTATCCAACCGCAGCATATGTGATCTCCAATACTGCCCTTCCAGGCAAGTCTGGTTGGGCCGCGGTCAGCAAGCTGCTCTACAAGATGGGCAGCGAAACGACGTGGCCGGATAAAGGTGAGCTTCGGACTTGGTTGGAAGCAGATGTCGTGCCGATCCTGGAGTGGGCCGTCTCCAAATCACGTGCCCCGGCCTGGTCAGGTGTCGAAACCAACGAAGCTTCGAGTGCGAGCGTCGCTGTCGCGGTTGATGCGGCCGAGCCGGTTCCTGCGGATGCCAGTGGCAGCCCCGATTTGGTAGTTGCCGATACCCGCTTGATGAAAGAGAGCCTGACGTCAATCGCTGAGGCTTTTGGAGCGACAGCCACGATCGAGGCACCTAAGTCCAAGCGCACATCGAACGCCGACATTCCTTCCGTCGCTGAAGCACTTGCCAGGCCTGAAAAGCGCCTGACGCGTCCGGAGATTATCGACCGGATCAAGTCCGAGTCGAGGATCGGTACGAAATCCGCAACGCCACCGAACGCCGCCGCGTAATGTGCTTGGCGCAAGACCGGACGACTGGAAGCCCTGCTTTCCCACCAAACTCGAAAGGGCCGCATGTCGGCCCTTTTCTTTTTGCCTCGGTATGGCGGCGCGAACTCGCTTCCCGGCGAATTCGATCGCCCGACAGCGTCATCGGTCATAGGCTTTGTGAGCCCGCCATTAACTTTGTGCCGGCTTTGTTCTAAATTTGCGTTCCGGGTCCTTGAGCCCGGCTCCCGGTCCTGCCAGGTTAGGGCTGTTCGGAAGACCGAACACAAAACGGCCCAAGCCAGTGTTTGCACCACTGACAAGGGCCTGACCCTCAGCCTTCGTACAAAGGAATCGGGCTATGACCACGTTTACATCGACACTCCCCGCCGGGGAAGTTCTCCGTTCGACCGCCGCCGCGGCCTCCATGTTCTCCCAGCGTCCGTTCGGTCCCGGTGCCCGGGCCGGCATCCACGAACCGGCCGCACTGCGCCGCCATCCGCATATCGTTCGCTTCGCCGAGGTCGAGGCCGATCTCGATCTGCTGATCGATCGCGCCATCGCCGCCATCGCCGACGGCGAACCGATCGACGACGAGATCCTCGGCCACTACGTTCACATCGCCTCGCTGGTCCGCGCAGTCTCGTTCCGGGAAGGCAAGCTGCTCGAGCAGGCGGTCGAGCGCCTGGCGAAGGCCAACCCGAACATCACGGTCCTGACCCAGTCGCTCAAACTGCCGCTGGTCAAGGCGGCGCTCGAAGCCGTTTCCGGAAACGACTGGTCCTGCCTCGATGGCATCAAGCTCGACTGCGAGGCGCCAGCCAAGGGTAGCTATACGCCGGACCTGATCGTCGTGAACCGCGCCCGTCGTACTGCCTACATCCTCGACCTCAAGCGTTCGCTCGCTTCCTATGGCGACACCAGCCGTCTGGAAGAGTTGAAGCTGAAGATGATGACGTCGGCGATGGTGCTTCCGGATTGGCTTTACAAGCACCACAAGCGCATGATGGTTGACACCGTCGAGGTCGCCATCATCGATGGCGCCAGCCGCCCGAGCGATCATGCCACCGGCATCTGGGCTCTGTCAGAGATCGACGACCTGCTGGAGATCGACGGTGTCGCCGCCTGCATGGCCGAACTGCGTCTCCGCTTTGGCCGCCGTGTGCAACAGCTTCTCGAAGCCGAAGCGCGTAAGGCGCTGGGTGTGATGGCAACGGTCGCGTTGGGTGCGGCGCATTCCTCGACGATGCCGAGCAAGTCGCTGATCGCATTGAACGGTCCGGCACGCAGCTACGAGGATGAGCAGGCGATTGCCGCGCGGGACGAGGACGATGGCGACTGCGATCTCGGTTACTTCGACGACGATCAGGACGAGCCGGAACCGGTCCGCATCCGGGTCGGCTTCGCCCGCCGTCCCCGCCGGCACTGACAGACCGCTCGGATAACGGCACTGAACACAGCCGAGCCGTCTAGCGCGCGGCCGGATTCCCATTCCTCCATTCCGAGAACGCCGGATGCCGATGTGCTCCGGCGAGGAGATCCTCATGTCCATCGATACCCGCAATCCGTCTGTGGCCGGCTTCTGTTGTGAAGCGGTCACGCCTGATACCGTCGCTCCGCTTTGCGTTCACAGCAGGCTGGCGAATATCCCCGACTCTCAAGCCCCTGGCGTCGGTTACGCCGATGGCAGCCGCGACCATCCCGCCGTTCTGATCGGCCTCGCGCTCGCCTGCGTCCGGCAAGGTCCACTGGTGCCCGTGCCTCTGACGGCCAAGTTGAGTGTGCTTGCCGATCATGACGACGCCGCCTGCCGCCTCGTGCTCGACTGGCTTAGAAACCGCAATCGGCATCTCGGTCTGCTCTCGGACGAGTTGACCCGGTCGGCTCCGGCTGCCATGTCGGCGAAGACACAGGCGCTTTCTCGCTCTATCGGCGAGCGCGTGGAGGCAACCTTCGCGAAACCGGGTCACCTTGATGGGCGACGGCGCATCCGGACAAGGCCGCGTGATCCGATGCTAAACCCCGAAATGGCAATTATTGCTGCGGAGACCGGAGGGCGCGCCGATGGATAAACTCGCTCGTCTGCTCGTCCATCGTCTGCGGCATCTCGCTCGCCGCGAGGCACGCCGGGTCGCCCTGCGCAACGGTCTGCTCGAAGCCAGGATCGTTGATGTCGATGGTCATGTGCTTTGCCGCTACACACCAGCCTTCGACACGGCTGGGCTGACCGGCGATCTGGTTCGTGATGGTCTCTGGTTCCGGCGGCATTTTGGCACGAGGCTCGTCGCGCCGAACAAGAAGACCAACCTCACACCCGGCAGAGGTGGCGATCTCGCCCTGGCGACGGAGGCTGATGGCGAGACGCTTCCGTCGCCGCTGGTGGTCTTCCCCCTGAAGCGCCGTAGCGAGACCGCGCAGGACGCGTCCCTGAGTAACGACATTGATCGACGTGCCTACTCGGTTCGGCTTGTCGATCTGGCAGCCGCCTCCCCACTGGTCAGTCATGTCGTGGCAGCGCTGGTGTTGGCGCGCGCGGTGCGCAGTAGCGGACGGTCGCTTCGGGAAATCGTTCACACCCTGACCCATGTGACGCCGGTCGTCACGCTCCATGCGCCGCTTGACGGCTTCGAGCGGGAAGTGCTGCGGCTCCTCGAAAAGTCCCGGCTGGTGCCGGGCGGTCCGTTTGCAATGATCGAGTCAGATCTGATGTTCAATGACGATCACTTCGATGTCCTTGAAGGTGAGCCGCGCAGTTGTCTTATGACATTCTCTGGCGCAGGCCTGCATCGCGTCACCGGCAACGCCTTGCGTCGACGCATGATCAGCGCGTTGTCCCGCGACTTCCCGATCCTTGCCATTGCCGAGAAGCGATCGGACATTCCCACGCTTCTGCGCATCTCCGCCGACCTGTCGCTCGCAACGGGTAAACTCGATCGGAGGTTCGTCGCTGATCTGGTCGAGACACTTTATCCGGACACGGCAATCGAAAAGCTAGGCCTGCCGTCGGATTCGCATGCGCGTTGGCTGTCGCTTGAGGATCTGGTCCTTGCGTTCCGGCCGGGACGGCATGTTCGCGACGTGCTGCATGTCCTTGCCACGCTGATCGAACGCAATCGCGGCGACTCCGAGAAAGAGGACGTTGATGGCAAGGGGGCTGGATCGGAGCCCTCCACGAAATCCGACGAGAAGGCGTCAGGATCGGACGAGAAACCGAAGGCTTCCGACAGTGACAGCAATAGTCGCTGGAAAAAGGACAAACCATCAGGCGCGGACGTCATCCAGCCTGAGCCATTGCTGACGACAGGAGAGATCGGTGGGAGGTCAGCGATGACGGTCGAGACGCTCTCCGGATACGGCAGGGCCAAGGGCTGGGCGCTCGATCTCAAGGCTGACCTCGATGACTACCGGGCCAGCATCCTCACCTGGTCGGAGATGAGCACCAAGCTGTTGCTGTCTGGCCCGCCCGGGACCGGCAAGACCACCTTTGCTCGGGCGCTCTGCAACAGTCTGCAGGTCCCGCTGGTCGCCACCTCGGTCTCGACCTGGCTGCAGGGTGGGCATCTGAACGATGTCATCGACAAGATGGTCAAGACGTTTGTCGAGGCGCGCGTCATGGCGCCGGCGATCCTGTTCATCGACGAGATCGACGGCATCGGCAAACGGCAGCCGGCGGAGCGTGAGTATTCCGACTACTGGAACGCCGTGGTCAACAAAGCGCTGGAACTGCTCGATGGTGCCGTGAAAAACGAAGGGCTGATCATCGTCGGCGCCACCAATCGTCCAGACGATATCGACGAGGCGATCAAGCGATCCGGACGGCTGGAGACCCATATCGAAATCCCCAAACCCGATGTGCCGACACTCGCGGACATCCTGGCTCATCATCTCGGTGACGATGTGCAGGCTCTGTTCCGGGGGCCGGTACCAGGCGCCGAGCGAGAAGCCAACGACGGATTCTCGCTGAGGAGGATCGTCGCCGACCATCTGAGGGAGGAAGCAGAAAGCGAACGGAACGGAGCAACCCGATGACAGCGACGCAGAACATCAATACGACCGAAACGCCGACCGCCGCGCACCAGGCCAATCCCGCCGACTCGATCCTGCGGCGTCTCGCCACGCGCGCCATGGGACTGACAGGCGCCGATATCGAACGCATCGTCCGGGAAGCGCGACTGAAGGCGCGTCGTGGCAAGCGGGCGATCAGCTACGAGGACATCGAAGAGGGCATTCGCGGCAATCGTCCACCGGTGCCCTACGATCTACGCTGGCGCTTTGCCTTCCACGAGGCCGGGCATGCGGTTGTTCATCACGCCCTCGATCTCGGACCCGTCCGCGGCCTCAACATCGACACCGGGCTGGGTGGCTACAATCTCGTCGGCTTCCACTTGTGGGCGACCGATACCCGTGACTGGTACGAAAACATGCTGACCATGCTGATGGCCGGGCGGGCCGCCGAGCTACTGGTGCTCAAGCGCGTCTCGAGCGGTTCCGGTGGCGCCGACAACAGTGATCTGGCGCGAGCCACGCGGATCGCCTTCGACATGGAGCGGACCTTGGGCTTCGGGGCCGAGCATCCGCTCCTCTATCGACCCCATCGCGATCCGGGAGAGGTGTTCGTTCGTGATTCCGAACTGGCCGCGCGCGTCCATGCCAGGTTGGAGGTGGCGCTCGATCGCGCGACGGCGATCCTCAGGAAGCGCAGGCCGACCTTTCATGCCCTCGCCAAGGCGCTGTTCGATGCCCAGGCAATGGATGAGACGGCGGTGCTGCAAATCCTGACAGACGGTGATCTGCCACCCTAAACCTGATAGTCATGCGGCCGATGAGGATAAGCGGAGTGCAGGATGAGCGTCGCGGTTGTCGCCCATTGCGATTGGAGCATGGCGCAGAAAAAGCGCTGGATGGCTGTGGCCATCAAACGCGGCGGAAACTGGCATGTTCAGCCTCCGGAACTCGTCGGTGACACGTCGAGCTTGTTCGACCGGCTGCAGCGTCGCGCCGTAGATCCTGGCTCGCTCCTCATCGGCTTCGACTTCCCGATAGGCCTGCCGGAGGCCTATGCACGAGCAGCCGACATCGGCTCTTTCCGGGAGGCACTGGCATCATTCGGCTCCGGGATCTGGTCGGATTGGTACAATGTTGCTGATCATCGCGACCATATCTCGCTGCAGCGCCCGTTCTATCCCGTCCGCCCAGGTGGCACGGCGCGTGCCCATCTCTTCTATGCCCTCGGGATTTCTGACGCGTCATCGCTCCTTCGCATCTGCGAACGGGCGACCGCCGATCGGCAGGCCGCCTGCATGTTGTTCTGGACGCTTGGCGGCAATCAGGTTGGCAAGGGTGCGATCTCGGGATGGCGGGAAATCATCGTGCCGAGACTGAATGAGATCGGGCTGTGGCCGTTCGATGGAAACTTGGCCGAACTCGCGGGCAGCCAGCCGGTCATCGTCACGGAAACCTATCCCGGTGACGTGTACCGTCGGCTCGGCATGCCCCGAAGTGGATGGAGCAAGCGGCGCCAGGCGGACCGGATTGTGATGGGACAGACTATGTTGCCCTGGCTTGCAACGCGGCCGAATCTCGATACCAGTCTGCTTCAGCCGTTCATCGATGATGGTTTTGGCTCGGACAAGGCAGGCGAGGATCGTTTCGATGCCGTGGTTGGACTGCTGGGCATGCTCGATGTCGTCGGCGGCCGGAGGAGTGAAGGCATTCCAGCAATTGGGGCTGTTCGCAAATGGGAAGGCTGGATCCTCGGACATCATCGTGGTGATGTGACGTGACTTGAAAAAAGGTGCGGCACGTTGGCGGCAACTCACATCAAGTCTCCGGCACCCTGAAACAAATTGCGCTCATTTGATTCCGACTCCCAGATTTTTGATTCGGAACTCGAATACGACGATTCACCAACGCCGTTCGAGGTCGAACAGGTCGTCTTGACGTGAGATGACGTGCCCGCAACTCGAAACAAATTGTGGTCATTTGATTCATAGTTCAGCGCCGTCGATTCAAATCCCGATATTTCCGATTCTGCCGAACAAGGCTTGCGCCGGTGGACCGGTCCCCTGACCATTGAAGAGGTTAGGCACCGGGAGGAACAGCATGAACCTGAAGGCAGCAAGGCAACGACAGAAGGCGTTTCGCGACGCCAACAGAAGGGCGAAGCGGCCTGACAGGGATGATGTTGCCCGGGTGGCGCTGTTCTGGCTAATCCGGCGGGCGATCGAAATGGGTCAGCAGATGGAGCTGGAGAAGTTCCAGAGCAAGATCGTCTCGATGCTGGCAGACCAGGGGTTCGATGAGCGCGAATCCGACGCAGTGTTCGACGACCTGGTCGCCAAGTACCGTACGGGTGGCTTGCCGTTTCGCAGGAAAATTCACCTGATCTATCCCGACGGCTTCGACGAGGAGGATTGAGCGCGCCCACGTCCATTTGGTCTTTTGGCATCGGCTCTGCTTGCCCGCCGAAGCCGATCAACGCCTAACGGCGTTTGACGGGATTACGACTGCTCCCCCCATTACTTCGTAAAACGCCGTTTGATTCTGAATCGGATTTCCCGAGAAGCAGGCGGCTCCAATCCTTCCTTAATTCGCTTCGCTTAGCTCGGCCGGCCCCTCCTCGTGGAGGGTCCGAGTAACGAACATCATGAAGTGAAATGACCAAGCTAACTGCAATCAAAGCCTTCCAGCGTAAGATCGACGCCTATTGCGAACTGCGCCTCTCGACCGCCTTCTCCAGCGCCGAAGCCGAAGCCCTTAGGGCATACATGCGGCGACTCATCGAGCGGAGGTGCGGGCCGCCCAGGACGGCGGGCCGCACCGAGTGGGATGTCGTTGCCCGCATGACTGGGGTCGATGTTCGATCGCTTGCATCCCATCACCGTTTGATTGACCCCGGCTTTGATGCCATCGTTCGTTGGAACCGGGACGGCGGACAAACTGCTGAAGCGGCGCAAGAGGGCCTCCCGAAGCTCGGAGACGCACCGAGGTCAAAGAAGGCCAGCACCGAGAAACCGAAGCCGATAATCAAGTCGGCACCTCCGAAAATTGCGCGTCCCCAAGTTGCCGCCGCGGTGCATTCGCCTAGCGTGAAGGTCGAGTTTCCGGAACCCTTGTTTCGAGAGTGGGATGACCCTGCCGATTTCGCCGCCGCGCTTCAGCTTCACATGCGTCGCCACGGTGAGACCTACTGGGTTCTCTATCGATCGGTGGTGCGACCTGATGAGCCCATGGACAAGAATACGCTGCTGAGTTGGATCGAAGGTCGGCGTGTCCCGCGCAGCACCGACAGCTTCGATGTCCTTGGCCGTATCGAACGCCGTTACCGCCTCCCGGAAGGCTATTTCAAAGCGAAGCTGCCGCACCAGTCACGATCGGCGTCCGGGTTTAATCTCTCGGGTATCGATCCTGCGGAGCGACGGAGGATCGCATGGCATCTGCCAGATGACTTCAATTCTCTTCCGTTCGCCAAGCGCGAGGAAATCCTCGATTGGGTCCGTCGCGTCATCATCAGCGGGTCGACGGACTATCGCAAGTTTCAGGCTGCCGCGGCGAAGCAGCGCTATGCCATCCGCTTTCCCGGCGTATCGTATGGTGGGCGCGCGCCGCGTGATGGAAAGATCGCGGTACCGGCCAACTATGAGGAGACTTGGATTGAGGATCCCGACCTGTTGTCCGGCGTCATCGATGCGCCGCCGACACTTGCCATGGAGATGGCCGATCTGGTTCGCTTCAAGACATCCGCGCTGACCTCGATTGGATTTCAGCGAAATGGTGTCTGGGGCGAGGAAACTGCTTCCCAGAAGATCGAGCATCTCGGCCTGATGTTCGGCGCACTTGCGGCGTCAAAGGCGGGAGAGATCAAGGGATATGGGGTGCCACTGCGTCAACTGACCTTCGGGCTGCTAGTCTTTCCTGGCGTCTGGGACTGGTATTTGCAATGGCGCGAAAGCCGCCGGGGCTTCTATACGGCGTGGGAAGTTGACATGCTGCGGATCGCCTTGGCAATCACCAAGGAAAGCACCGGGTGGCTTCGGCAACATCCTGAACTCTTGGCGCGTGTCCAGCCTATTGCCGGTCTCGTCTCGCAGAACGAGATCGATTATGCCCGGGAGGACTGGCATGGCGCCTGCGAGGATTTTCACAAACACGCATCCCACCGTGTCAAAGAGATCCAGCGCATCGCCCGGGTGCATCGTGATCCCTTCGAGCCGATCATGCCCGTGCTTGAAGCCGACAGCCCGGTCGGCGAATACCGGAAGATTACCGAAGAGATCATCCGCCTGATGCCTGACGAGGAGCGCTATCCGCGTCCGGCTGCCGAGGCGGTTCGCTCGTTCCTCATGCTGAGGCTAGGGCTGCATCTCGGGCTTCGCCAGAAAAATCTGCGGCAGTTGATGCTATGCCCACGGGGACAGATGCCGCGTCCGGAACGGGTGCTCGAAAAGCTCAAGCGCGGAGAAATCCGCTGGAGTGACCGAGACGGTGGCTGGGAGGTGTTGATCCCGGCAGTGGCTTTCAAGAACGCCCATTCGTCGTTCTTCGGAGACAAACCATTTAGGCTGGTGCTGCCCGATCTGCTCGACCTCTACCGCCACATCGATGACTACGTCGAGCGGCATCGTTCGGTCCTTCTTAAAAGTGCTGCCGATCCCGGGACGTTTTTCGTGAAGACGGTCAAGATAACGAGTACCGACGCAGCCTACGACATCACCAGCTTCTATGAGGCATGGCGGCTCACGATCCAGCGCTATGGGATCTACAATCCATACACCGGCCGTGGGGCGATTAAAGGTTTGTTGCCCCATGGGCCTCACAACATTCGTGATGTGCTGGCGACCCACATCCTGAAGCAGACCGGCTCATACGAACAGGCGAGCTATGCGATCCAGGATACGGCGGACATGGTGGCAAAGCACTACGGCCGGTTCCTTCCGCAGGACAAGGCGGCATTGGCTGCACGAATTCTCAATCAGGTTTGGGAAGCGGCCTAGTCACGCAGCATGCCCGGGGCGGAAATCATTTCCGCCCCGGGCTTCACTTCTTGCCTTCTCGCGCCCATGGCGGCGGCTGCTTGTTCTCGATCCACGGAAGAAGTCGCAGCGGCTTCGGTTCGATGGTCGACGTAATGATGGGATAGTGCTTGAGCGCGCTGCGCATCAATGGAAGGCCGGCCGGATTTGTGTATCGCGTGTTCGTTTCACTGCCTTCGCTCAATCGCCCCGAGATGTCATCGATCACTTCAGACGGGACGCCGGCCTGCTTCAGGGTGTCTGCCATGCCGTGGCGAAGGGCATGAATGGATCGCTCCCACATCTTTTCGCCGAGCGCGCTCCGCATGACAGGGGTGAAAGTGTCGTAAAAACGATCTCCCGGATCGTTCTCTGTCTTATCCGAGAACAGGTCTGGGAAGAGAGCTTCGTATCCTAGTCCTTTGATCGCCTGATAATAGTCGAGGAAGCCCAATCGGACCAATTCGTCGGGCATGGGTAGTAGTCGTTTTGATTGCGCGGTCTTCAATCGCCTAATGCCATTCGTGCGAAGGAGGATGACATATCCGTCCTCGTCTTTTGCAATGTCGTCGACCGCGAGTCCCGCGAACTCTTTGCGTCGGGGGCCCAGGTAAGTGAACAGGATCGGCAGATAGTAAAGCGAATCGTGGAAGACGTGCTTGCCCGTTTTCCTCCGTTTTCCGCGTAGATGATCCTGCGACCCCGTATAGATCGGACTTGCGAAAATCGGAGCGATGTCTTCGGGCTTCGGTTTGTATTGTTGGTGACGGATGTCGCCTGCTTTGGACTTTCGTGGGCGCAGGCCTTCAAAGGTCCAGTTTTCGATTTCGAACCCATGGCCTTTCAGATGCTTCAGGAAGTGCTGTAGGTTTCCGAAGTGCTTTCGGATCGTTCCGGCAGCAAGGCCAACCTTCGCATCGGCACCCGAGGCCTCGGCTGCTTTGCGCAGCTCATGGCCTTTGGCGCGCAGTTCCGGCGCCGACATGATCCTCATCCGGCTGCTTCGACCCCAGTCTGTCGGGATGTCGTTGAAGTGCTGACGCAGCAGGCCGATGTGGTACTGCTCGACCTGCCCGGAATGCTCCACGCCATGTTCTACAAGAACCGATTTGAACATCCGCACCAGCGCCATGGCGTCTCGCCCCGTTTCTGCGGTCCATTCTTCGCCCATGTTCGCGATGAGTTTCTCGCACTCTTGCTCGAAATCCGCGACAGCAACCATTCTCTGGCTGGGCTTTTGAATGCCGAGCGCCTCATTCTCGGTTGGCGGTGCCGTCCGTGGCGAAAGTTCGAGGTAAGCAATTTCCGGTGCTTCCGGGATGTCGGTCTCCTTCGGCGCCGGCTTGCTCACTTTGGCCAGCCTCAACGAAGAAGCGGCAGCAGGTTCAAGCTCGACGGTCTTCTTCTCGATCACGGATCTGTTTGCTCTGCCGCCACCCGTGAATTCGCTTGAAGTCCGGTCGACCAGCTCATGCCGTTCGTCGATATCCAGGAGAGCCGCAGCGCGGCCTTCGAACATTTTTGACATGGCGCGTTCGCGATTGAGCGCCGTGTCCTCAATCTCGAAGTGGTAGATCAGTCGTCTGATGCCGTCTTCAAATCCAGGGCTACGCGCCGTACTCAGCTCGCCGCGATAGTTCGCCCGGATGGCATCGACATGCGAGGCGGGGACGCCGTTCTTCAGCAGATAGGTGAGACCAGGGCAATCGCCTTCTAAGATGAGCTCCGACCGGGTCCCGAACTTTGCCAGGAGTTGGCAAGCCCATCCAACCTCGAGATCGAGCTCCATCTCGACGACATCGCCACCGCGGCCGTTGCGCTTGGCCATCGTGCTGATGTCATTGAGCCTCTCGATTTCTTCATCCCGTACGTGCTCGAACAGGATCTGGAGCTGCTTCTTGGTGGTCATCACGTCCTTCGAATTCATCTTCAGTTCGGCCAGCCGCGTATTGAGCTTCCGGCCGATCATCTGAGCCTTTCTATGGTCGGAACAATGAAGGCTGAGTGAAAGGCGAGTGCCGGGACGGCAGTGGACGAAGACGGCCGGTACGCGTGCCCGCCAATAGAAGATGTTTCCGCGGCGGATCAGATTCTCGACCTCGTGGCGTACGGCCATGACGAATGCCCTGTCTTCCCCAGGGCTCGTCCATCGCGTTGTTTCGCGTGGGCATCACCTCTGGGCACCAGCTTTGGGCATCAGGTCGCCGATGATGCCAAAACGATATCCGGCACGACTGGAAAATCAAGGAATTAAGGGCTTTTAGGGAGAATTGGCTGGGGAACCTGGATTCGAACCAGGACTAACGGAGTCAGAGTGTTCTTCGCTGCGTTGAAAACATGCGATTTTATTGCGGGATGTCGCGTCTATGTCGCGGCAGCTGCGAATAGAGCACGTTCCGCAGCGGCCATTTCGGCACCCTCGTCGAGCGCCGGGAACAGGTGGCCGTAGGTATCAAAAGTGACCTGAATGGAACTATGACCCATGCGCGTCTGGACGGCCTTGGCCGTCAACTCCAGGCCTCCGTCTGCTTTCCGGTTGATACACCAACTCGCGTACCAGTGCCGTAGGGCATGGAATCCAGAATACTTCGCCGCCAGGATCGGCTTCCCCTCCTCGTCCAATTGGTCGGTGATGATAGTGACGCCCGCAGCTATCTCGATTGGCCACAAACCACGCCTGAGCATGTTCTGATGGTTCTCGATGTTCCCGGCCGTATTTGGGAAGACGAGCCCGGCCTCGCTCTTGGGGCAAGCCAGTTTCCATTCCTTCAGTGTGTTGACTGCGATTGGGGGAAGGGGAATGGTTCGCTGCCCCGCTTCTGATTTTGGCATCCCGATATCTCCGTAGCGGTCCGCACGCTGCCTGACGTGCAAGACAGCCTTCTGCAGGTCCACGTCTTCCCACCGAAGCCCGCGCGCCTCGCTGGACCGGATGCCGGTGAAGATCATCGTCACAATTAGGGGGCGATATCGGCCCGTGGCAGCATCAAGGATTGTCCGGATCTCGGCATTAGTCGGGATGTCCACGCCGACGCGCAGTTTCGCCTTGGCGCGCTTCTCTGAAGCCTTGGTGCCGGAGCGGGCCTTCGATAGCTCATGCACCGCGTTGCGCACCACGAGGCCGCGTCCCTGAGCGTCTGCGAGGATGCTCCCGAGGCTCACGGTAATGCGTTTCACCATCGCGGCAGATCGACCCTTATCGCGCAAATCATCCTGGAAAGAGCGCACCCATGGCGCCGTGACCTTCGTCAACTTCACAGCGCCGGCCGAGGGGACTATGTGGAGATTGAGGTGCTGTCGGCGCTGATCCATCGTCGTGCGCTCCAGCCCCGTCGCATCGCCAGATTTAAGCCAGAGCTTGCCGGCCTCCTCAATAGTGATGGTGGCGCTATCCGCGACATGAACGCCTTCCCGAACCTCAACAGAGGCAGTCGCGGCGAAAGCATCCGCATCCTTCTTTTTCGCGAAGGTCTTGAGGCGGCGCTTACTCTTGGTGTCAGTATAATCGACCACCCAAGCCGACTTAGTCATACCCTTCGGAGTGGTCCATTCACGTTTGCGGACAGACATCTTATTTCAAATGCCTCGGCGGCAAGTATGACTTTTCAAGTGTATCGATAGCCTGATCTTCCATTGTCCTTTTCATAAATTCAGCGGCTTGGCTGATTTTCTCGGCCAGATCCTCAGGCAAACGAACGATTAGATGATCCTCATTCTTGTCGAGGTTGATTTCGTGGCGCTCTTTCGACAGCTCCAGCAGCTCAGCTTTCAGGCTCTCAAGGTATTGAGACTGAGCTTTCAGGTCGTTGAAGCTCTTCTGGATCTCTTCCTGGGCCTGAATGATAGCTTGCTCATCTTCCGCGATTTTCTGCAGGCGTTGTCGAAGGTCTAGGTTTGCCATCTGCTGGTTTGCCAAGGCCCCTTCTCTGGCATCCAATTGCTCCGCGAGTTGTTTTTTCTCTGCCACTAGTTGGTCCAAATTCCATCGGAGCATCTCGTATCCTTCGAGACGCTCAACGATTTCGGTATTCATGGAGCGGCCGTTCTTTTCAGCCTCTTCCTTAATTCGGTCGCGGAGGCCCTCTGGGAACCGCACCATGTACTGAGCATCACCACGTCCGGCTTTAGCCATTTTCCCCAACTCCGAAATTTTACATAGCACTGTCTTAGGTTTCGCTTGACGTCAACCCTATTACCGTATTACCCCTAATACCGTAATATCTAACGAAAGGTTACCACTTCATGTCGAATACTGAAGAAAGTGCCGGCGGGTTCGACCTTATCTGGGGAGCTGAGAACATCGCGAAGATCATCGGTCGCTCCACCAGAGCAACCTTCCATATGCTCGATAGCGGGGAGTTGCCCGCGAAGAAGGTTGGCGGGCGTTGGGTCGCTGAGCGAAACAAACTCATCGACTTTTTCATGGAGGCGGCGTGACCATGTTCAGAAATGCAAATGACCCGGCGAATGTTGGCGCATCCCCAAGCTGTGTTCCACGCGCGGAATACAGCAAGCCTATCCGTCTCGACGCTAGGACAGAACGAGAGTTGTTGCTTTGGAACACCTACGTCTCGGCGCTGACTATTGCCAACCGGACACTGAAGTTCGAGGACGGCAGGGCGGCCGCAATAGCCTTCCGGCAGTTCATGAAAGTTTTCTGCGCGCCGGAAGACGCTGCCCCATGACGACCGCCCGCTGAACGGCGTCGAAGAGCTCAATCGGATTTCCGATCAATGGGCCGGCTTTTAGATGCGCTCGGCGAGCTTCGCAAATCCTTTACCCCGAACATGGTCACCGCTGCCGCGCTCTATTGCGCTGGTCGCCTACGGATAGGACGAAACGCAATGAGTAAACCGAAGGCGAGGCGTGTTGACTTCTTCCCCGACGAGTACATCGCGGGTGTTGGCGGTGTCCTTCGCGCTGATGAACAGGGCATGTATTGGATGATTTGCACACTGATTATGTCAGAGGGCGGAGCGATCGAGCCGAACGAAAGACGTCTCGCTGCCCTTTGCCAAATCCGGCCGGCGGACGTTCGAAAGCTCATCGAAGGGCTCGTGGAAAAGGGGAAGATCGTTCGTCAAAGTGACGGCAAACTGTCCCAGAAACGTGCTCAAAGTGAGGTAGAAAAGTCCCTAAACCGCATTCAAACTGCATCCGAAAATGGATCAAACGGCGGGCGACCGGGCCGGAAAGTCGAAGAAAAACAACGAACCGATAAAGCGGACGGTTCTTTTCCTGAAAAACTAACCACCAACCAGCAACCACCAACCAGCAACCAGATAGAAAAAGAAGAACCTGACGGTTCTTCCAAAAAGCGGGGCTCTAGGCTTTCGCAGGATTGGGCACTGCCGCACGATTGGCGGGCCTATGCTGTCGGAAAGGGGCTTCAAGATCGACAGATCGCCCTGGAGGCAGAGAAGTTCAAAAACCACTGGATCTCTCAGCCTGGCCAACGCGGGGTCAAGGTCGATTGGCTTGCCACCTGGCGTAACTGGATCATCAACTCGGGCGGCAATCTCGGGAAATCATCGGTGGCACAGTCTGGCAGGCATCGCGGTCCCACTGGCGATCTGACCAACGATTTCCTGTTCGCTAGGGGCTGACCATGGTGGACGTAAGATCAGCACTAGCCGAGCACGGCATCCGTCTGCGCGATTACAAGATCGGGGGCCATAAAACGACTTGCCCGAATTGTTCGAGCAGCCGTCGCAAGAAAAACGATCCCTGCCTTTCTGTCACGATCGATCAGGACGACCGAGCCATCTGGAAGTGCCACCACTGCTCGTTCGCTGGTGCAGCGGGTGGCGAAGGTTTCCGCCCAGCCGTCGAGAGGCGCGTTTACCGCAAGCCAGCTAGGCCGGCCCGTCGGGAACAGCCTGATACGATGCTTGCGTGGTTCCTCAAGCGGGGTATCACCCCGGAGACTGTTCAAGCATTCGGCGTCCACAAGACCCGAGCCTGGTTCCCCCAAACGAACCAGGAGGAGGACTGCATCGCGTTCCCATACGAGTGGGACGGCGAACTGCGCAACGTCAAGTACCGGACCGCGAGCAAGCATTTCCGCCAGGAGAAGGACCCGGAGCCGGTTTTCTTCAACGCGGATAGCATCGGTGCCGGCGAAGAACTGATTATCTGCGAGGGCGAAATCGACGTCATGTCTTTCACGCAAGCGGGTTTCCCTCACGTGGTGTCGCTTCCAAATGGTGCGCCATCGGGCCCAGAGACGAGCGATAAGCGCTATGAGCCCTTCGGCACACATTGGGACCTGATCACGAAGGTTTCCCGCATCCTGATTGCGACGGACATGGACGAAGCGGGGGAGGCGCTTGCGCAGGAAATAGCGCGCCGCGTCGGTAGGGACCGTTGTTACCGAGTCAAGATGACAGCAGGCAGCAAGGACGGGAATGAATGCCTCGTTGCGCACGGCGAGGAAGAATTGCGCCGTTGCGTCGATCAAGCGACGCCGTGGCCAATTGACGGGCTGTATGGCGTCGAGGACTTCAGCACCGAGGTCATGGACCTTTACCACGGTCGCGGACCTCAACCGGTCTCAACCGGATGGCCGGAGATGGACAGGGCGTTCCGGTATATACCGGGGCAGTTCATCGCTCTCACTGGCGTGCCGAACCACGGAAAATCCCGATGGCTGTCTCAGGTCATCGTCCAGACAGCACGGCTCAGAGACGAGAAATGGGCCATTTTCTCGCCCGAAACCGGCCAGGCGAACCAGATCGCGGATCTCTGCGAAATCTGGGCAGGAAACCCGTTCTACGACGGACCCTCATTGCGGATGTCGCCTCAGGACGTCTCCAATGCAATGCAGTGGCTTCAGGAGCGGGTGTTCCTCCTAGGCACCATCGAGCACACGCCGTCAATCGATTGGCTATTAGAGCGGGCGCGCGCCGCCGTCATACGTCACGGCGTCAGAAACATCGTCTTCGATCCCTATAACGAGATCGAAGCTTCGCGCCCGGACAAGTTGACCGAGACCGAATTCGTTTCGCAGCTCATCTCCAAATGCAAACGGTTCGGGAAGCTGCACGACTGCACCGTCTGGATGGTCATCCATCCCACAAAGCTGAAGGCCACCGACGACGGCAAGGACCCGGTGCCGAATCTCTACGATCTGGCTGGCAGCGCTCACTGGCGCAACAAAGCCGACGCCGGCCTGGTGGTCTATCGCGACTACGCGAAGGAGGCGACCTACGTCATCGCCAAAAAGATCCGCCGGCAGCCAATGTGCGGCACGGTCGGATCGGTGAAGTTCCAATTCGTCGGCGCCGATCGGCGCTTCGAAGCAATCCCAGAAAGCTACCAGCCGCTCGGAAAGGAAGGTGCATGAACAAGTCTCTCATCGTCGTCGTTCGCGAGAGCGCGACGTACACCATCTCTCGCGACCGCGATTTCGGCGCGAAACTGGCTCATGCGGCGGAATCGTTTGACCGAACCCGCACGCCACAGACCGTAAGCGTTGGCCCCTTCGGTTCAACGGCAAAGGTTGTCGGCGGTGACTTCCCTGGGGCCACTCAGGTCTATGTCGTTCAGGAGAACGACGCCGAGCGCGTGACGTCCGATCGCGGCTCGCAAGCCGCCCTTGATGCCATGGTCAACGTCCTACGCGGCCACGGTTACCAGTGCATTCGCTCAGCCCAGAAGACTCCACGGAAAGGATCGCCTGTTGCCTAAGATCCGGAAGACACGACAGCCGAAGACTGGAAAAGCGCAGCTTCCGGAGAACATATATCGGGTGACCGTTATTCATCGTCTTCCGAAGCAGCCGCCACGCCGGCCGGCGCCACGGGTGGTCTCCAATGCGCGATTGCCTCGCACCGAAGTCGAGGAGCGTGTTCTTAGGGCCATGAATACGTTGCGAGTTTTGCCAGACAACGAACGACGCTATTTCATCGTCCGTTCGTCTTCGCCAGACTACGTGCAAGAGGCGGTGACCGCCTACAGCCCAGACAACGACTATGAGCCTCGTTTCCGCCCAACGCCCAATGACGTCTCCGATTGCCTCACGGCGCTCGCCTGGCTTCGACATTTGGAGAAGGCGGAATGGCGCATCGTCTGGTGGCGCTCTTTCGGCCTTTCCTTCGGTCTCATCGGGAAGCAGATCGGCCGGAGTGATGAGGCGGCGCGCAAGCGATACGAAAACGCGATGACCGACGTCTGGTTGGCTGCGAACAGGCCGTGAACGAAAGCAGAGGATTCCCGCAACTTTGCGGTTGGCAAACGTGGCATTATCTGCCACATATACGGGTAAGGTGCGTGATTTGCGTATCTTCGAAAGGGTGGCCGGAAAGCCACCCTTTTTGTTTGGCTAGGGGCCTAGCGCTCCAGTGTTCAGGCTGAAACATACTTTCTGAACCATTCCGGAGCGCTTTCGTTTACACTCCTGGTGCCCCACTGACCTCCCGATTGCAGTTGAACAACCATCAAGCCGTCGTCTGCGTCCATGTGAGCCGAGAGCGCGTCACGAATGGTAGTGCCGGTTCCGTTGAGATAACCCAGCCAGACGGATTCCAGTGGGGATATGCAGCCCCACTGGCGGAGGGTCTTCAGGAGAGTGTCGTAGTTTCGTACTTTCCTCAGGTCGTAGCTGATCACGTATGGCGCAGCCATTGCTTTCTCCGTTTCTAGTTGCATGAGCACGAAACGATGAACGACCTTGAGTCGCAACATCCATTTTAGAAATCCCAGCAATTCACAAGCAAAAGTCGGCGAAGGCTATCTCCCAGATCGAATGGTTCGGATAGGCGGCTGCGGCCGTCGCTTTCAACATGAGGAAATGACAATGGCAATTAAGCTCGACAACCACCTGATCGAATACAAGGTTCGCCCCGTCACTCGGTACGTGGTCACCCGCTTCGAAGGTTACGACCTCGCCAACGGTGGGAACTGTGCCGGCTCCGACGGCAAGGGGGAGTTCGATAGTTTCGATACGGCCTATCAGGTCGGCTACACCCTGTGCCGCGACGAACACCAGCGCTTGGGCTGGCCGCTCGATGACGACCGCATCAAATACCCAGAGCCGCCCACCCCGCCCAACGACGCTGTGCAGGTCGAACCGCATTTGGTCCCGCCTCGGATGGCAAGGGCGGCAGACAATGGCCGCTAAGGCAGGAGGGAAGCCGAAAAAGCAGCCGGCCAAGGCACGCAAGCCCCGCACATCACAGTGGGGTCAGTCAACCCGAGATCGCATCCTCGAAAAGCTTTCCATCGGCAAGAGCCTTCGCGAAATCTGCGCGGTCAAAGGCATGCCTTCGGAAGGGTTGGTTAGAAAGTGGATTAGTCAGGACGAGGACTTCGGTACGCAGTTCGCACGCGCGCGCGAAGCCGGGATGGAAGCGCTCGCCGACGAGATCCTGCAGATCGCCGACAGCCAGGAAGGCGACATCATCAAGACGGACGACGGTCGCGAGATCGTCAACCACGACGCCATTCAGAGGGCGAAGCTGCGGGTCGATACTCGCAAATGGATCATGAGCAAGATCGCTCCAAAGAAATACGGTGATCGGCTTGACCTCAACCATTCGGGCAGCATCGACAATCTCACCGATGACGCCCTCGATGCTCGCCTCTCTAAGCTCCTCGGAAAAACGGGAGCTGCTGCAGTTGCTGGAGGAGAAGGCGAGGCGGAAACGTCAGAACCGGCTGGCGACGTATAAGCCGTATGCCAAGCAGGTCGAATTTCACAAGGCGGGCGCGGCCTATCGCGAACGTCTGTTCATGGCAGGTAACCAGCTGGGCAAGACGCTATCTGGTGCTGCCGAAGCGGCGATGCATCTCACCGGGCAATATCCAGACTGGTGGCCAGGTCGGCGATGGGAGCGGCCGATCACGGCGCTGGCAGGTTCTGAATCGTACGAGCTGACCCGCGACGGCGTGCAACGCCTTCTGATCGGTCCGCCGCTCAATGACGAGGATTGGGGTACTGGCTATATTCCGAGGACCGCCATTCTGGACACAACGCGCCGCGCTGGCGTGTCTGGCACCCTTGATAGCGTCACGGTTCGGCATGTGTCGGGTGGAGCGTCGACGCTCTTGCTCAAAGGCTATGACCAGGGGCGCAGTAAGTGGCAGGCAAACACGGTTGACTATGTGTGGTTCGACGAAGAGCCACCAGAGGACGTTTATCTAGAGGGTATCACCCGCACTAATGCGACCGGCGGCTCTGTTGCTGTCACGTTTACGCCTCTGAAGGGAATGAGCACGGTCGTTGCGAGGTTCATCATGCCAGGTGACGACGAGGGCGCCAAATATCGCACCGTCATCACCATGACGATCGACGACGCGGAACACTACAGCCCAGAGGAACGGGCACGTATCATTGCCAGTTATCCAGCGCACGAGCGCGAGGCCCGCACGAAAGGTGTGCCGTCGCTCGGCTCCGGCCGCATCTTCCCGATTGCGGAAGAGAGCATCGTTGTCGATCCTTTCGAGATCCCGAAACATTGGGTGCAAATCGGTGGCCTCGATTTCGGGTGGGATCACCCATTCGGTGCTGTCTGCCTGGCTTGGGACCGGGACGCCGACGTCATCTATCTGACGAAGGAATATCGCGAGCGCGAAGCAACGCCGCTCATTCACTCCGGGGCATTGAAGCCCTGGGGCGCATGGATGCCGTGGGCTTGGCCTCACGATGGTTTGCAGCATGACAAGGGCAGCGGTGAGCAGCTTGCGGCACAATATCGGGGGCAGGGCCTCATGATGCTGCCAGAACGCGCCACGTTTGACGACGGCACCAACGGCGTCGAGGCCGGTCTGTCAGACATGCTGCAGCGGATGCAAACCGGGCGCTGGAAGGTGTTTCGGACTTGCCCGCTCTGGCTGGAAGAGTTCCGTCTCTACCACCGCAAGGACGGCAAGGTCGTGAAAGAGCGCGACGACGTGATTTCGGCGTCTCGGTACGCACTGATGATGAAGCGGTTTGCCAAGGTCAAGGCTGATGCAACCGCCTGGAAGTTCCAAGATCGGAAGGTTGTCTAATGCCGGCATTGTCGACGCAGCAGCTTGCTGTCCAGGTCTCACAGCTGGTCAAAGACTGCGAGAGCTTCCGCGACCAGCTGTCGAAAGACCGTATGACGGCGATGGAGTATTACGATGGCACAATGAAAGACGTGCCGGCCGACGCCAACCGATCGAAGGTGGTTTCGCGTGACGTCCGCTCGTCAATCAAGAAGGTTCTGCCGTCCCTCATCCGCACGATCCTCGGCAATGACAAGGTCGTTGAGTATGAGCCCGTCAACCAGGGCGACGAAGCCAGCGCCGAGCAGGCAACCGACTACATCAACTACATCGTCTTCCCCGAGAGCGATGGATACGACGCGGTCCAGGATGCTGCCCACGACGCGCTGAAGCTGCGCAATGGCGTCATTCGCTGGTGGTACGAGAAGAAGCGCAGCGTTGCCGTTTCGAGCCACACCGGCCTTGATGAGGCGTCGATGGTCCAGCTCGTGGCCGGTGACGATGTGGAGGTGCTGGAGCAAGCTCAGTCGCTCGCAACCATCGACACGCCGCAGGGACCGGCACAGGTGCCCGTCTTCGACCTGAAAATCAGGCGCACAATCGAGAAGGGATGCACTCGACTTGCGGCGGTGCCGTTGGAAGAGTTCCTAATCCACCCGGACGCGATGTCGATCGAGGACAGCCTCTGCACCGGCATCAACATGCGGATGCGTCGTTCCGACCTCGTTGCCATGGGCTACGATAGGGCCAAGATCGAGAGCCTGGCCGAAGCGACCAGCGACGACGACAAGGAAGCGGAAGAGTTCACCCGCCGTCGTGATGTCGTCGACAGCAAGGACCAGATCGACAAGGCCTCTCAGGAGGTCGAATACTACGAGGTGTATGTCCGCATCGACGCCGACGACGACGGCATTGCCGAGTTGCGCCGCATCGTGTTCGCGGGTGGTCTCGCCGAGAAAAACCTCCTCGAAAATGAGGAGTGGGACGAGGCGCCTTTCGCCGACCTCATCACCGAGCGCCGTCCGCATCAGCGCGAGGGCAATTCGATCACCGACGATATGGCGGAAATTCAGCGCATCAAGACGGTGCTGCTGCGCCAGACGCTGGATAACCTGTACTGGCAGAACAACCTGCAGCCGATTGTCCAGGAAGGCACGATCGAGAACCCGGAATCGGTGCTGAACCCGAAATTCGGCCAGCCCATCCGCGTCAGCCAGGGCACGGCCGTGGGGAACGCGATCGGTTACAACACGGTGCCGGTGGTCGCCGACAAGTCGTTCAACATGCTTGGCTATCTCGATCAGGAGGCGACCGACCGCACCGGCATTTCCGACGCCTCGAGCGGTATGGCGCCGGATGCATTGCAAAACATGACCGCCAAGGCCTCGTCGATGATCGAGGCTGCCGGCATCGGCCAGACTGAATTGATGGTCCGTACCTTTGCGCAAGGTTTGAAGCGGGTGTTCCAGGGGCTGTTGCGCCTCACGATCAAACACCAGGACAAGCCGCGAGCGGTCCGGCTGCGCGGTGAGTGGGTGACGTTCGACCCGCGCCACTGGAATGCCGACATGGACGCCACCGTGAACACCGGCCTCGGCGCCGGTACGCGTGAGCGCGACATGATGATGGTGCAGATGATCCAGCAGCTACAGGAGAAGCTGCTCGCGTCGCTCGGCCCCGACAATCCATATGTGTCGCCCGACAACCTCTATAACGGCATCGCCAAGATGGTTGAGGCGGCCGGCTTGAAGTCGCCGGATCTGTATTTCACGAAGCCATCGCCTGAAGAGGTCCAAAAGCGCATGCAGGCGCAGGCCAACCAGCCGAACCCCGATGTGCAGAAAGCCCAGATGCAGGCTCAGGCGGATATGGAGAAAGCCAAGCTCGACGCCGAGCTCGAACGGGAGAAGCTTGCGGCGCAAACGCAGGTCGACCTGAAAAAGATCGAAACCGAAGCCGAGTTGAAGCGGTACCAGATCGACCAGGAAATCACGCTGAAGCGGCAGCAGAACGCCGCGCAGCTTCTGACAAGCCAGAGTGTCACAGCGACGCAAATCGGAGGCATGCCAGGATGAAGCCCGCAGAGAAGCAGGCCGCCGCGCGTGCCATGCTCGACAATCCGCTCTTTCACCTCGTCATGGATGATCTGGAAGCCGCAGCGATCAACGGGTGCATCAACGCACCGGTCACCGACGACGAGACCCGCGGCGCCTATGCGGCCGAAGCGCGGGCCATCAGGAAATTCCGCAGCAAGCTCAAGTTTCTCGCCGAGGAACAAGCCAATGCTGACGGGAAGGACGCCCCGGCATAGGGCCCGGGCCAAACCTTAGAAGGCAACCACGCACATGACAGACGCAGCCACCAACTCCCCGTTCGTCGGGGAGAGTGATAGCGGTCGCCCCGCACTCACCATCGACGACGCCGCGAATCTCGACTTTGCCGAGCCCGAAGAGGCCAACGCGCAGGAAGAGGAAGACGGGCAGTCGACGAATGCGACGGATGAGACCATCGAGGATGGTCAAGAGACCGACGACACCGCAGACAATGCCGAAGGCGACGAGCTGACCGATGCCGAGAATGGCGAGGCAGCCAACGAAGCCGACAGCCAGATCATCACCCTGAAGGGTGGCGAACAGGTGCCATTGTCCGAGCTCAAGCTCGGGTACATGCGGGATCGTGACTACCGCCATAAAACTCAGGAAACCGGCAACAAACGCCGCGCTCTTGAGGGCATGACAACCCGCGTGACCAACACGGTCAAGGGTATCGCTTCCTATCTGGCGGAACGTTTGCCGCCTGAGCCGCCGCGCACTTTGGCGTTTCAGAACCCCGTCGAATATACGCGCCAGAAGGCGATGTACGATGAGGGATTGGCAAACATCAACCAGATCATCGAACTTGCGAACGACTCCACCTCGGTTGCCGGCGAGCTGACATCGTCGATGAGCGAGGAGACGCTTCAAGCCGAGAGCGAGAGGCTGGCCCAAGTGTTCCCGCAGACGTTGAAGGAAGATGGCCGCAAGGCTTTCTTCGATCAGGCGTTCACGGCGGCGCGTGAGCTTGGTTTCTCGGATCAGGAGCTGCAGGGCGTTTCGGATCATCGGCTGTTCGGCCTGGCCTACTATGCCCAGATCGGGATGAAGGCCGAGCAGGCCCGCACCAAGGCGCTAACGAAGGTCACGGCGGCACCACCTGCCACGCCGAACCCTCGACCGAATGGCGGCGCCAACCAGCAAGTTCGGAAGAACAAGGATGCGATGCAGCGGTTGTCGAAAACCGGGTCGATCAAGGACGCAATGTCGATCGACTTCGACTAACCCCTCAATCGAAGGAATATGGACATGGCCGCACTGGCTAACACGTTCACGACCAACCAGGCCGTGGGCAACCGCGAAGAACTGTCCGACGTGGTGTCGCGCATCACGCCGGAAGATACCCCGATCTATTCTCTGATCGAGAAGGGCACGACCAAGTCGGTGCATCCTGAGTGGGAAACCGACGAACTCGCCGCGCCGGTCGCGAACATCAAGGCTGAAGGCGACGAATATAGCTTCGGCGCAATCATCCCGCCGGAGCGTCTGGGCAACTACACCCAGATCATGCGCAAGGACTGGATCATCTCCGGCACGCAGGAAGTCGTTTCCGAAGCCGGCAACGTCCAGAAGCGCAAGTACCAGAAGCTGAAGAAGGGCGTCGAACTCCGCAAGGATGTCGAATTCGCCATCGTTGACACAAACGCCTCTGTTGGCGGTGCGACGCGCGAAGCCGGTTCGCTGCCGACCTGGATCGAAACGAACGTCTCCCGCGGTGCCGGCGGCGCCAACGGCGGCTTCGATACCCCGACCGGTCTCACGGTCGCGCCGACCAACGGCACACAGCGTGCGTTCACCAAGGCCATCCTGGACAGTGTCATGCAGCAGGGCTTCCAGAACGGGGCGAACTTCCGTCACGTCTCCGCATCGCCCTACGTGAAGAGCGTGTTCGTCACCTTCATGTCGGACAGCAACGTGGCACCGTTCCGCTATGCCGTCTCCAAGGGCGGTGAGCGCAACACTATCGTTGCCACGGCCGACTATTACGAAGGTCCGTTCGGCACGGTGATGATCCACCCGAACCGCGTCCAGGCCGGCAGTGCTGGCCTTGCTCGCAATGCCTTCTTCCTGGATCCGGACATGGCAGAGTTCCTCTGGCTCCGCAAAATCCAGGAAGACAAGGAAGTCGCCAAGACCGGCGACGCCGACAAGGGTGTTCTTATCGGTGAGGGCACCCTCAAGGTGAAGAACGAAAAGGGTCTCGGGGTGGCCGCTGACCTCTTCGGCCTGTCCGCCGCGAGCTGATCGCGTCGGTTTCATCATCATCTGTGAAAGGGCGGGCTTCGGCTCGCCTTTTCCGTTTCAGGAGAAATGGAAATGACCGATCCAATCAAGCCGGCCGATGGCGCCAAGGAAAAGAAGCTTGTTCCCGTCAAGCTGTTGCGCGATGTCTGGGACGAGGAAGGCACCCGCCTGCCGAAGGGCGACGAGCTCGACCTTCCCCTCGATTTTGCCAAACAGCTCATCGAGGAAGGCAAGGCGAAGCGCAATGATCCGCTTCCGGGCGATTCCAAATGATCATTCGTGACGGGGGCTGGACGCTCTACGAACACGATATGATGACGGGCCGCACGGTCTGGCATTATTTCGACGGGGAGAAAGACGTGTTTCGCGTCGACTACCCCGTCGACAATCTCATCAGCGAAAACCAGGACGTCCGCAACAGCGCCGAAAAGGCATGGCGCGGAGACTGGCACCGGGTCGCCTCGATCCCGCTGAATATCGCCCACGATTCCGGAATTGTTCAGGCCCACTCCGAGGGTGACGACAAGTTCGTGAAGCGCTTCCTCAACAACTCCGACAATCGCGCCTGGCGGACCAAGGAAGGCCATTTATGAGCGTCGAGTATGATCGCATCAGATCGCAGGTGAAGGCCATCGAGGCGACCCGGCCCAGTGCCGAGGACGCCCCGGAGGTTCACCGAGAAGCAAATGAGCGAATTACCCGCCTCATCGATCATTCCCGCATGTTCACAGCTGCCGATCGCGCGCGGAAGGTTCCGCTATGACCATCTCGGACTATGCGTCGTTGCTTGTCGATGCTGGCGAGTATTCCGGCCGCAACGACATCGCGCATCTCTTCCCGCGTTTTCTTGGCCTGGCGGAGCTGAAGCTCAACCGGGGCCTTCGCGTCGCTGACATGGAAGTCGTGGGCACGGTGTCGCTCGTCAACGGCGAAGGACCGGTGCCGACCGATTTCCTAGAGGCGCGTGAGGTGAAGACGGCGGCCGGCCATCCGATCCGCGCCGTTGCCCTGCAGCAGCTGACCGACAGTTTTGGCGCTCGCAGCGGCATTCCCTCCGGATATGCGGTCGTCGGCGGCAATATGCGCGTACGGCCCGTCTGCGATCAGGATTTGACCGTCACCTATTATGGCAAGATCCCGGCGCTGACGCCGGAAAACCCGACGAACTGGCTGCTCGACAAGGCGGCGGACCTCTACCTGTATTCGCTGGTTGAGGAAATCGCGATCTGGGAACGCGACGTCGGCAAGGTCGGCGCCGCCCAACAACTCAAGCTGCTTGCGCTTTCGGGCCTGAAAATCGGCGACGAGCGCTCGCGTTGGGGCAATGCGCAGGTTGTTGTCGGAGGGCCTACGCCATGACCCTGCTTTCTGCCATCAATCAGGTCTGCGACGTTGTCTCCCTCAGCCAGTTCGAAAGCGTCTACGGCTCGAACGATCCGAACGCTCAGACCATGGTTGCGCTTGCCCAGGAGGCAGGCGACGAAATCGCGCGCCGTGCCGACTGGCAGCAGTTGCTGAAGGAACGGGTTGCTCTCAGCTCGCCTGAGCCTTTGCCGGAAGACTACGAGCGTTTAACGCCTGGCGGCGCCGTGCGCAGCGCAGCCGGCTTGTTCTATCGGCCGATCACGAACGGCTCGCAGTGGGCCGTAATCGTCGGCGTGGTATCCGCGCAGCCGTATTTCTTCATCAAGGGCAACCAGATCCTGTTTTCACCGGCTGCTACCGGTGTCGGCTCGGTCATCGAATACGTGTCGAAGTTCTGGGTGCTCCATGATCCGGACGGCCCAGGTGACACGCTTGAAGCCGACGACGACACGACGCTCTTCCCGGAGCGGTTGCTCGTAAAGGGCGTGTTGTGGCGCTGGAAGCGGCAGAAGGGCCTGCCTTTCGACGACAATCTTGCCGAGTTCGAGGCCGACCTCCTGCAGGAGATTAACGCCGATCGAGGTGCATCATGAAAATGACCGTGAGGCCGGCTCGTGTGGGCCAAAGCAATCGAGGGTCGGTGAGCGTGGGCCAGATGCAGTCATCGCAGCCGGTGACGTTCCCTGCGCCGCGCGACGGCCTTGTGACCGCGACGGACATGGCGTCGCAAAAACCGGGATCGGCAATCGTGCTGCGCAATTTCTTCCCGACGCTGGTGGGGTGCAAGATCCGCGGCGGTTCGCAGAAACGGGCTCTCGCGGCCGACGGCGGCGATATCAAGAGCGCGTTCAAGTACAAGTACGGGATCAACGAAAAGCTGTTCGTGGCGACCGGTACCGCAATTTACAATGTGACCGCGCCGGCCGCTCCGCCGACTACAACCGCAGCAGACGTTTCAGGTCTTGCTGGCGGTGACTGGTGTACTTTCCAGCATACCAACGCGGGCGTCTCGAACCTGATTTGCCTTAACGGTGCGAACGATCGGCAACTCTACAACGGCACGAGCTGGACGACATCACCCGCCATCACCTTCGTCGACGGCACGACTATGCCCCAGCTCAATTATGGCTGGCTGTTCAAGAACCGGCAGTTCTTCCTGAAGAACGCAACGCTTGATGCCTACTATCTGCCCGTCAATGCGATGGGTGGCGCGGCTGTCGTCTTCCCGCTCGGTGGGGTTATGAAGCGCGGCGGTTCGTTGCTGACCGGCTTTTCCTGGTCGCTCGAAAGCGGCGACGGCCTGTCGGACATGTGCGTCTTTGTCTCTTCCGAAGGTGAGGTTGCGGTCTACGCCGGCTCCGACCCGAGCGATGCCAACAACTTCGCGCTGAAGGGCGTCTATCAGATCGGCAAGCCGCTCGGAAAGAATGCGTGGATCCGGGCAGGTGCCGACATCCTCATTGCCACGAGCGATGGGCTCACCCCGATTTCGCAGGTTTTCCAGCGTGACCGGCAGGCCCTCAGCCTCGTTTCCGTCTCGCGGCCGATCGAGGATGATTGGAAGCGGGCGGCCAACGCAACAGGCGGCGGTTGGACGCTAAAGCAATGGCCGGAGCAAAACCTTGTCTTCGTTGCCTTCCCCGAAAACACCGTCGTCACCGACACCACGTTCGTCCTGAATGTCCTGACCGGTCGATGGTCGACCATCACGAACTGGCAGGCGTTCTGCTACGAAACCCTGCAGGGCGGGCTCTTCTTCGGCTCCTTCGACGGGTATGTCTGGCAGGGTGATACCAGCGGTACCGACGACGGCCTGACGTTCAGTGCGACCTATCTTTCGCAGTTCGCCCCGGCGGGCCAGTTCGGTCAGCGGGCGACCGGCACCATGGCGCACATGTATTTTCGCGGGAAATCCCGGCCGAAAGTGCGGTTGTTCGCAAGGGCTGATTTCGACAAGAGCACGCCAAACTTCAACAGCGTGACCGAGGGCAATACGACGTCGTCCGAGTGGGACGTTGGCCTCTGGGACGTTGCTGTTTGGGACGGCGTGTCTGAGTTGATGCGCTACGACTTCCGCCAGAACGTCAGGGCGACCGGCGATATGCTTGCCGTGGGTTGTGTGATCACCTCCGGCGGGGCCGTCAAGCTCGACATCGAGGTTGACCTCGCCACGCTACAAGTCTCGGTCGGCGAGGCCAGCGCATGAGGCTTGTGTGGGGCGGCGCAGCCAACCCGATCGACAACGTCACCATCGCTCAGTTCGTTGCCAGTCATATTCCCGGCTGCGATCGGGGTTTTGAGAACTTCACGACGCTCGGCCTCGTCGACCGGGAGCGACTGGTCGCGGGCGTCGTGTTTCACAACTACGCGCCAGAGGCAGGCGTCATTGAACTATCGTCTGCGTCAGTCAGCCGGCGCTGGCTCACGCGGCCGATGCTCAAAGGCATGTTCGGCTATCCGTTCGATCAGATCGGCTGCCAGATGGTCGTCTTGCGGGTTTCTGAGCGCAACCCGGTCATGATCGAAATTGCCGAGCGGTTCGGCTTCAAAGCATATCGCATTCCTCGCCTGCGTGGTCGCGACGAGGCGGAAATCCTCTTCACTCTGACAGATGACGACTGGCGGGCGCACCCCGTCAATCGGAGGTAAAATATGGGCAAGTCAAAAGCTCCTGCAGCACCAGACCCGAAGGCGACGGCGGCGGCTCAGACGTCGACGAACATCGGCACGGCAATCGCCAACGGCTATCTCGGCAACGTAAACCAGGTCACGCCCGACGGCAGCCTGACGTATTCGCAGACCGGCACCAACAAGTGGACGGATCCGATGAGCGGCGCCGTTTACGATCTGCCGACGTGGACAGCCACTCAGACGCTGTCACCTGGGCAGCAGGCCATCAAGACTCAGAACGACGCGGCAGAGCTCAATCTGTCGAAGCTCGCAAATTCTCAGTCGGGACGGCTGCAGGATCTCCTTGGCAAACCGTTCAATCTGAGCGGCGCGCCGGCTGCCGGGGACCCGTCCAAGGTCGGACTTCCGCAGTACGCGCAGTATGGCCAGGGCCCGAACCTGCAAACCAGCCTCGGCAATGCCGGCAACGTTCAGAGCACGATTGCGAACGCAGGAAACATCCAGAAGGGTGTCGCCGACGCCGGCACGATCCAGAAGACACTGGGCGACGCGGGCGACATCACCAAGACGTACGACTACAGCGCCGACACCTCCCGCTATGAAAATGCGCTGATGGAGCGGATGAACCCGCAGCTCGAACGCAGCCGCGCCGCCCTAGAAACGCAGTTGGCGAACCAGGGTCTGCAGCCGGGTTCAGAGGCGTTTAACCGTGCGATCGATTCTGCGACGCGGCAGGAGAATGACGCTCGGTTCGGCGCGATCCTCAATGCAGGTCAGGAGCAATCGCGCCTCGCCGGCCTCGCGCGTGATCAGGCAGGTTTCCAGAATAGCGCTCAGCAGCAGGCCTATAACCAGATGCTGTCGAGCGGCCAGTTCGCAAACACCGCGCAGCAGCAGCAGTATGGGCAGAACGCGAATAACATGCAGCTCGGCAATGCTGCCCAGCAGCAGCAGTTTGGCCAGAACCAGGCACAGCAGCAGGCGAACAACGCTGCTCAACAGCAGAAGTTCGACCAGGGCTTGGCCTCGGCGACGTTCGGGAACTCCGCCAATCAGCAGATGTTCCAAAACAACCAGACGACCACTGCGGCGAACAACGCGCTCAAAGACCAGACGTTCAATGCTCAGCAGGCTCAGCTGGCAGCGCAAAACGCTGCTCGCTCGCAGTATCTCAATGAGCAGTACGCGCTGCGCAATCAGCCGATCAACGAAATCGTCAGCCTCATGTCCGGCGCTCAGGTGAACAACCCGAATTTTGTACCGACGCAGGGGCAGAGCATCCCGAACATCGACTACGCCGGCATGGTCCAGCAGGATTATGCCAACAAGGTCGGCGCCTACAATCAAAAGCAGGCGGGCATCGGCTCGATCCTTGGTGGTCTCGCAGGCTTCGCGGCACTATCGGATGAGCGCGCCAAGAAGGACAAGAAGCTCATCGGCGGGCTCTATGAGTACCGCTACAAGGGCGAAGGCAAGAACGCTCCGAAGCGCATCGGTGTCATGGCGCAGGAAGTCGAGAAGGTGCGTCCGGAAGCCGTGACCAAGGGCGCCGATGGCCTCCGCCGTGTTGATTACGGCATGCTGTTCTCCACCCCGGCTAGAAAGAAGAGCGCATGAACCCGTTTGCTCTCTACGCCGGCTTGCAGAAGCCCGACAGCGCCCAGAACCGCCAGAAGCTTGCCGAGCAACTGCAAGCAAAGATCATTGGGCAGCCGATGCCCCAGAACGTCGCCGACGGCGCCGGCGCGCTCATGACCGGCGTTGCCGCTGGCATGGCGAAGCGAAATGCCGCGTTTCCCGTGGCGCCAGGGGGCGCGAACCCGTCGGCGCTGACGGGCCTCGCCAACTTCTTCACGATGGGCCGTAATGGAGGGCTCTACTAATGGTCGGATTTCTCTTTGGCGGTGATACCGGCGAGACGGCGCAGTCGCTCGCTCGCAAACGGCAGGTGATCGATGCCTTGTCTCAGCAGATCATGGGTGCTCAGCCGAAGACGGCCGCTGAAGGGATCGGGGCGGTGCTGAAGGGCGCAGCTGTTGGTTTCGGCAAGTATCGCGCCGACAAGGCAGAGAAAGCCGGGACGGATGCGGCCTCGACCCTCTACAACTCGATCCTGGGCACGCCCGCGCGTTCGACGGCGCCAGTGCCCGGCGCCATGGGCGGCAACATGCCTAAGGTTGACAGCAAGGGGAACACGCCAGTTGCGACCGTCGGCAATGACGTGATCCGCAACGGCATCATTTCCTCAGCTTCTGCGCTCGGCATCGACCCGGTCGACCTGGCCACGGCGATTTCCTACGAGACCGCCGGCACGTTCGACCCGAGGAAGAAGGGGCCACGGACCCAATGGGGCCAGCATGAAGGCTTCATTCAGTTCGGCGAGCCCCAGGCGAAAGAGCACGGCGTCGACTGGAGTAACCCGGTTGGATCGCAGCTCGGCGAGAACGGTGCCGTCGTCAGTTACCTGCGCAAGGCGGGCGTGAAACCGGGCATGGGCATGATGGACATCTATTCCGCCATCAATGCCGGTGGGGTAGGGCGCTACGGTGCCTCCGACGCCAACAACGGCGGCGCCCCGGGTACGGTTGCCGACAAGGTCAATCAGCAGATGGCCGGCCACCGAGCAAAGGCGCTTGCTCTCATCGGTGACGGTGCCGGCGGCGCGACCGTAGGCGGCCCGATGGCCTATTATGATGACAAGGGTCTGTCGGTCGAAAACCGTCAGCCTGCGTTCTATCCGGATGCACAGACGCGGCCGGCGGGCGATGCTCGATCGACAGTCGATGGCCGCGCCCCCCAAAATGCCGCCGAGGCGGTGACCGCGATGGCCGGTGGCACGATGCCGGCGACGAGCCCATTTGCCTCGCCCTTCGTCGATCCCGCCATGCAACAGGGCGGCGGCTCGCTTTCCGACGAGGTTGCAGCCTATGAACAGACGCCAGAATATGCGGCTCGGTTCCCAGGAAGAGACGCCCCGCAGGCGTCGGCACCTCAATCGGCGGCTGCCCAGTCTCTCGCCATCCCGGCGGAGTTTCAGGGCTCGCAGCAGTTGATGAACGCAAGCGGTGGAATCATGAACGCGCTCAATAGCGGCACGCCGGCCAGCGAAGCGCAGATTGCGCAGGCGAGGGCGGCGGGCAGCCAGGGAGTAGCAGCGGGTGGGGAACAGGCAGCCGCTCAACAGGTGTCGGCAGGCGGCGTAGATCCGCGTCTATATGAGCTTCTGTCGAACGACTTCGCTACGCCGGAAATGAAGGCCGTGGCCCGGTCGATGATCCAGCAGCAGCTTGCCCGGCAGGAAGCCGCCCGCGAGGACCAGACGTGGCGCCAGCGGCAGGAATACGAGCAGCAGGCGGCGCAGAGCGACCCTTTGTATCGTCTGAAGCTTCAGCAGGCCCAGAAGGAGCTTGAGGACGGCAAGCGTCAGCCGCTCATCAATGCCGGGAACGGGAACGTCTACGACCCGAACGACAAGACGTGGATTACTCCGCCCGGTGCTTCGGGTGCTGCCGGCGAGTTCCGTTTCAGCGGCAATTCTGTCGAGGCGCAGGCTCTCAATGGCCTGATGGACAGCAAGCAGCTGACGCCAGACCAGGCGCAGCAGCTCGGCGCCGGCAAGACGATCACCGGCCCGAACGGCGAACTCATCTTCCTGACGCCGCAAGGGGTGTTCGGCACCTCTCCTCAGGCCGGCGGGGCGGTTCAGTCGATCACGCCAACCGCAGCACAGACAGCGCCGCAGAGTGGCAGTCAGGTCGGTCTGCAGACGGTGCCGCAGGCCGCTCCCGAGGCGTTGCCACAGGGCCAGCCTGACCAGCGCTCACAGAACCAGCCGGCTGCATTGCCGCCGGGGCAAGCTGTGCGCGGTGGAAATATCCAGCTCACCGAGCCAAAGGTTCCGGAAGCTCAGAAAAACCGGCAAGCATCCGTTGATCAGGCTTACAAGGCGCTCACGACTGAACTGGATCGATATTCAGACCTTGTCGGGAAAACCGGTATCGAAGCGATGCCTGGGGCGCAAAAGGACCAACTGAACTCGGTTCGGCAAGGCGTGATGCTTCAGCTGAAGGAGCTGTTCAACCTCGGCGTCCTCAACGGCCCCGACCTCGGGCTGATGGAGCGCATGATCTACGATCCCGTCGTCGACCCTTTCAAGGAGGGTGGAATCGTTAACATGCCGGATCAGCTTTTCACGGCGGTAGTCGGAGACCCCGGCGCTCGGGCGAAAAGCTCGGTCGAAGAGTTGAAGCGGATGATCGGGAACATCAGAAACTCGGTGAAAAACCCGGGGCAAACCGACCAGAGTATCGACGACCTCGTCAAGAAATATGGGGGCTGAACGTGGCCACACTCGAACAACTGAGCACGGCGCTGCGCAACGCCGACAAGGCTGGTGACGTCGCGGCCGCAACGCGCATAGCTGCCGAAATCACGCGGATGCGGTCGGGAACGCCCGCTCCGGATTCCGGCCGTCACTTGTCTTTCGAGGAAGGTGCGGCGATGCTCGATCGAGAAGAGCGAGCTACTGGCGGAAGTGGTGCTTTCGGAGCCGCAACGACTAGCTACCTCGAGGGGATGCCCATCGCCGGCCCTGTCCTCCTCGGTGGCGCTCAGCGTGGCGCCGCTGCGCTCTCGTCTGCGATCAACGGCAGGAGCTACGACGACAACCTGAAGGAAGCCCAGGCGCTCACGGATGCGGCCCAGGAGGCGCACCCGAATATTTCGACCGCTGCCGGTGTTACTGGGGCCGTCGCCGGCACCCTGCCGATGGTCGTCGCTGCCCCTGCTGCCTTCGGCGGTGGCAGTGCGGGATTGCTGGCGCGATCCGGCATGTCCATGCTCGGCGGAGGCGTCGTCGGCGGTACTGATGCTGCCGTCCGATCTGGTGGTGATGCGGGCGAAATCTGGAACGGCACCAAGTGGGGCGGCGCCCTGGGCTTGGCCGGACCGACGGTCGGAAAAGCAGTTGGCGCGGGCGCACGTAAGGTCATGGATGTCTACCGCACGGCGCAGGCGGCAAAGGCAGCTGGCACCAAGGCATCGACAATCAACCAGCTTGCGAAGGCAATTGCCGGTGACGGGCTTGATGAAGCGGCTGTTCGGTCACGCCTCGACGCGATGGGTCCGCAAGCCATGATCGCCGATCTCGGTCCGAACACCCAAGGCAAGGCGGCCGCGCTCGCGGCTATGCCAGGCCGTGGGCAGGAAGTCATGCGATCGGCCCTTGAGGCACGCCAAGCCGGCGCAAACGCTCGTATCGCGAACGTGGTCGACGAAACCATGGGGCGCAATGTCGTGCCTTCGACGATCGACGAGGGAATTCAGGCGAACCAGCGTGTTCTGGCGCCGGAGTATCAGCGGCTTTTCCAGAATGTGAGGCCACACGATTTCCTGCCGATCGCGGACAACCTCGATCGCCAGATCCACACACTTCGCGGTGATGCGCAGCGTGCGTTGCAGCGTGTCCGGGGCATGCTCAACACTAATGGAACCGACCGAGTTTCGAACGATCCCAATGTTGCGTTCCAGACGCGCCAGGCCATCGACGGCATGCTCGAAACGGAAGCCGACACAAAGGTCATCGCCGCACTGTCGGATGCTCGGCAGATGATTGACGATTCGCTTGCGCAGGCGGTGCCGCGGTTGAAAGAAGTCGATGCCTCCTATGCCGAGCTTGCCCGCCAACGAGGGGCAATCACGCGTGGCCAGTCGGTTCTCGACCACGGCAGAACCGCTCCACGGCCGGCAGAGTTGGCACGCGAAATCGAAGAGGGAGCACTGCCTCAGGGCCGGCAAATCGGGCCGTCGGCGGTGCCGCTGCGCTTGTCTCAGGGCGCGCGTGCGGAGGTCGATCGCATCCTTGGCAGCAACGCCAACGATATCGCGCGGCTCAACAAGCTGGTGAAATCTGATGGCGATTGGAACCGGGCTCGACTGGCCCAGCTATTCGGGCAGGAGAAGGCGGACAGGCTTTTTTCGGTGCTGGACAACGAGTTGCAGTTCGCTCGTACCCGCGACGTCGTCACCCGCAATTCGGAGACCGCTCGCCGGCAGCAGCACATTGCCGACCTCGGCGGCGCGGAAGATCCGAATTTTGCTCGGAACGCCTATGCTGCCGGCGGCACAGGTGGCGCTATCCGGGCTGCTGGTGTCAGGACGGTCGATAAGCTGATCAATGCCATTATGGGCGGCCGGCGTGAGGTGGCAAACGCTTCGCTGGCTAATGCGATGGTGAGCAATCGCACCGCGCTCGTCGACGCTATCGCCCAGGCGCAGCGCAGCGGGCAAAACCCGAGACTGGTTGAGGATCTGACCAGATCAATCCTGCTTGGAAGCGGAACCTCTGGGGCGCGATGACGGGTCAATCCAGATGATGAGCAGGTAAATACCTACCGCGAATAACATACCGAACACGAAACCCGGGTCAAATCCTTCGCCGAAGTACCCCGCAAGGACATCAGTTCCCCTGCCGACGGCGTATAGGATGGCGGCAGTCACTGCGATGCAGGCTATTTGGACGATCCGGAGCATGGGCTTAAAATACACGAGAACAGCATTTGCTCAATCCTCGTCGACAAAAGCCAGATAGCCGTTGCCAATCAGCCAGTCGCGAAGGATCCGCTTCACTGCTTCCTCACGGCTTATGTCCTGTTCGGCCATGAACCGGCGAACGCCACGCTCAATATCTTCCTCGAGCTCCATCAAGAACCATCCTTGGTTTCCCCGAGGCGATGAAACCGAAATCCCGCAGAACTTGCAAGGCTCCCGCTTCGGGGGCCTTTTTCTATGGAGAATGCTCATGCCCAGAACAGGCGGCGTCTATAGCCCTCCGGCCGGCACCAAAGGTGTGCCGAACACGACCATCCAGAGCGTGCCGTACAACACGCTGATCGACGATCTGACGGCCGATGCCAACGCTGCCCGTCCAATCACGGCAGGCGGGACCGGTGCGACGTCGGCAAGCGCTGCCCGAACCGCGCTCGGCGTGGCCATAGGAACCAATGTGCAGGCGTATGACGCCGGTCTTCAGTCGATCTCGGGACTGGTGACCGTCGCCGATCAGATGATCTACACGACGGCGCTGGACACGTACGCGACGACTGCGCTGACGCCTTTTGCCCGTACGCTGCTTGATGACGCAAATGCGTCGACGGCGCTGACCACGCTCGGGGTGTCGACCTTCATTAAAACCCTGCTTGACGATGCGGACGCTGCCGCCGCGCAGTCGACGCTGGGTCTGACGATCGGGACCAACGTCCAGGCTTATGACGCGGGGTTGGCTTCAATCGCCGGCCTCACCACGGCTGCCGACCGGATGATTTACACGACGGCCTCCGATACGTATGCGGTGACCACGCTCACGGCATTCGGTCGAACCCTGATCGATGACGCCGACGCGACAGCAGCCAGATCGACCCTCGGTCTTGTGATCGGAACGAACGTTCAGGCGTATGACGCCGGTCTTGCCTCTATCGCAGGCCTGACGACGGCTGCAGATCGCATGATCTACACGACTGCACTCAACACCTACGCCGTCGCCACCCTGACATCTTTCGCCCGCACTTTGCTCGATGATGCTGATGCGGCAGCGGCTAGGGCTACGCTAGGCGTGACGATCGGCACGCAAGTGCAGGCCTATGATGCGGGCCTGGCTGCCATTGCAGGGCTCGCCGTCACGGATAGCAACTTCATCGTCGGCAACGGCACGACTTGGGTTGCGGAAAGTGGCGCCACGGCTCGTGCGTCCATGGGGGCTGCTGCTTCCGCTCAGCAAGTCATCGCCGGCAACGGTCTGACTGGTGGCGGAACCTTGGCGGCCGACCGCACGCTGACTGTCGGGCAAGGCACAGGCATCACCGTTGCTGCGACCACGGTCTCTGTAGATACCACCGTCTGGCGTGACGGCAACCAACCTACAGCCGCTCAGATAGGCAGCCTCTACGCGGGTAACGCGCAAGGCGCGATCGGAACATATGCCTTCGCCCTCAAGAAGACGGCGGGCACGATCAATCCGGGCTCCACAGTTGCCGGCACTGATCTCTATTGGTCGAACTCCACCAACAGCGCCGTGCTCGGAATTGATGCCGGGACATGGCGAGCCCTGGGCGTAATCACCAACGCTTCCGCCTCTGTCGCAATGAGGATTTCCTGATGACAACCCTGACAATCGAAACCGTATCTGACCTTCGCTGGGGCGATGCTGCACATGACGCGCTCACTGCCACCATCAAGTTTGCGGAGTTCGAAGAGCCACACCCGTTCGGAATGAGCGCAAGCACTGTGGTGAATTACGAGCATGAAGCCGAGTTTTGGCAGAAGGCAAACGCTGGCGACTACGGCGTGATTGCCGCGTTTATCCCGCCGACCGTCGAGGAATTGCGCGCGGCCATGCCATCCCTGACGGCTCGCCAGCTTCGGCTTGGCCTGGTGAGCAATGGCATTTCCCTTTCATCGGTCACAGCGACGATCGGCGGCATGCCGGCCGGGCCAGACAAGGACAAGGCCCAGATCGAATGGGAGTACGCCAGCACGTTCAACCGCATGCATCCGCTGATCGCGACCGTTGGCGCCGCGTTGGGCCTGAATGACGAGCAGATCGACAACATGTGGTTGGCGGCAATCAGCCTATGAGCGCAGAACGTGACGCGAAATAGGCGGGGCACACGGCTTGAATTCTCCACGTTTTCAGTGATAGGTCCGCCGGTCTGTGAATTCGAACGCTCAGACGGAAAGGCTCCGGATCATCCTCGTAGGATTCTGGGGCCTTTTGCGTTTTAAAGCGTCCTCGGCACGACAGCGTTGCCAAAAGGGTCTGGCCTTTCATCCGTGAAATCCTTCAGAGCCTCTGCCGCGTCATCTTCGCTGCATCGCGACAAGTCTCCAGAATGTCCTCTTTTTGCATACTGCGGGCCGTTCCGCAGACAGAGCACTGAACCACTTCTCTCGCCTTCATGTTCGAGATTGTGAGTCTTTCGCGCGTACCGCACGTCGGGCACTGAATTTCAAAGCTGTCGGAGCAATCCAAGGCTGCCTCCCGCTTGCTTCAGAGTTGCATATCCAACCTGGCTCACCGAAAGGTAATTTCAAGATGACCTACCGCCTGCCGCTGGAATGGCTCCATCCGGTGAAGATGTCGCGTATCATCGCGCATTGGAGCGCCGGCGCTTATCGAGCCTCTGATCTCGACAAAGAGCACTATCATTTCATCATCGAGGGAACTGGCAACGTCGTCCGCGGCGACCATACCGTTTCCGACAACGTGAACACGGCTGACGATGACTATGCAGCCCACACGCGCAGCTGCAACACCGGCTCGATCGGCGTTTCACTCGCCTGCATGGCCGGGGCCATCGAAAGCCCGTTCAACCCGGGCAAATTCCCGATGACGGAAACGCAGTGGCATCGCGCCATGGACGTGATCGCTCACCTTGCCGCCTTCTACAAGATCCCGGTCACCTCGAAGACGATCCTCTCCCATGCCGAGGTTCAGCCGAACCTGGGCATCAAGCAGGCCGGAAAGTGGGATTTCACCCGGTTGCCGTTCGCTCCGAACGTGATCGGCGCCAAAGCATGCGGCGACAAGATGCGCGCCGAAGTAAAAGCCCGCCTCTAACCAACCTCCCAACATCGAAGGAAACCACATGCGCTCTCTGCTTTTCGTAGCAGCGGCGGCCCTTGGGCTGTCCGCCTGCACCACCACCTCGTCGATCGACACGGCAATCAAGACCAGCCTGCCGAAGACCTGCGCTTTGCTCGAGACGGCGCATGCCGCGTTCGTGGCGGCATCTGTCTCCGGCAACATCAAGGCATCCACCATCGCCAAGGAAGCGGCGGCCTACAACGGCGTCCGCGTCATCTGCACCGATCCTGGCAGCGTCACGGCGGCCAACGCGCTTGTCGTCGTGGCCACGGCCTACGCGACTGTCTCTCTCGCACTCAAGGAGGCTCAATAATGGGCGGCATTTCGAAAGCGCTGGCTGCGGCAGCCGGCGGCGCTGGCGTCGGCACTGTCGGCATTCCCTTCATGCCGGATGACACGCCCTGGTACGGCTATCTGGCGCTCTACGCGATCACGATCGGCCTGCCGGCGGTGCTGACCTATCTGGCGCCGAAGAACCAACAGTGACGGCATAGCGGGGCGCTCGGCGGCGGGCGCCCTTCCACCGCGAACAGCATTGCATGGCATGCATGCACGAGGGGCAGGAATGGGCATTGAGGATCAACCGATGGAAACCGACCTTCGCTCACGCGTGGTTGCCTTAGAGCACAAATCAGCGGCCAGCGACCAACGCTTGACCAATCTTGAGGCTTGGAAGCAGCTATCCGACATCGCCGACGCGAAGAAGGACGAGCAGTGGAAAAGTTTGCTCGAGAAGTTCGGCGTCATGGATCGGAAGATGGATGATCTGACAGGGACGCTGAAATGGGTCAACAAGCTGATCATCGGCGGATTGATCGCCGGGGTGATCGGCTTCATGATCAAGGGCGGGTTTCACATCCCTTGACGCGCGATTATGGCGCTAGGGCGAGAGCGGTCAGCCAAGCTGCCAACGCGATTAAAAGCCAAAGGCGTGCCTGTCTATAGCGACGCCGACGGGCGCCTTGCCAATCATAGGACATGATCTTGCTCTCCTCTCGGTGGCGCATAATGCACAATTGCAATCATGAGGAAATACGCATTCTACCGGATGCACAGCCGCCGCCGCTTGCAGTCAGCAATCCGGCGACCTGAAGGTGATGCGCGAGATCCTGCAGCGCATCGAGGTAGGGCAGCGCGACGGGAATCAGTTGCGACGCTAGATCTCACTAAAACGTGTCGGGTCTCTCTGTCTGCATTAGTGCCCATTAAGCGTCAGTAGCAGTCTGTAGCTCACATTAGAGGTCTGTAGCCGTTAGTAGGCGTCATTAGATGACCATGGCTTCATTAGACGTCTGTAGCTGTCAGTAGGCGTCTGTAGGTTCCATTAAACGCTTGCAGATCCATAGCGGAAGTTATCCAAGGTGCGAGCGGCGGATCAAGGTCCCTCATCAGAATCCGGCAAGTGCGCTCCACTGGCCTTGGCCTTTTTACGAAGGCTGATCCACGCAGCAAACGATCGGTTGGGAAGTTTGTAGAAGCCCGCCCGGGTTTCATCTTGGACGATGATGTCTTTCCCCTTCAAAGCCCGCAAGGCATTATCGACAGTTGAAGGTTTGAGGCTGGACTCGGAAATCAAAGTCGCCCTGTTAACCCAGCTGTCGGCGTGCTCCGACATAGCGTCCAGAACTTTGCGGTAGTCGTCAGACCCAGGCGTCGAATAATTCTTGTCGAAATACTTTACACCCAGTTGGTCGAAGGCTCCATTTTCTTCAAAAAGGCTATTCAGAAAATCCTTGGGCGTTATCTCGTTGTCACTATCCGCTTCAAAGGCGCAATAGGCAAACTCTTGAAGGAAATGGGGGTACCCTTCCGAAAAATTTCCGATCATGTCGTATGCCATCTCGTCGATAACTACGGGCGTCGGGTTCTTGCTATTTGCTTCCTTAATGCCGGCGTCGAGGACGGCTCGTCGTTCGGCCGGTTCAAGAGGCTTGAGATTTAGAACATGAAATAGTCTTAGGGACGATTCATGGCTCTCCCGCAATTTGGAAGTAAGCGCTGGGAGACCTGCCAGACCGATGCAAATTTTATCGCAGCCGCGCATCGACATTTCTTCTGTAAGCAGCTTACAGAAAAGGCCCAAATTAGCATCTGATCCTGGTCGGTCGGCCTCATCTATCAGAAGCAAGATGCCGTCCTTCGCATCTCCCATTTTTAGTATGGTGTTTTCGAAATCATCTTGCAGCGACGCCATGCTTTCTTCTTCGCTGCCCGCAAGGCTATCCCTGTTGAATCGCACTCCTGCCGCCTCGATGCGGGACAAGAAGTCGATGGATTTTAGAACGATGCTTCCTAGAGCATTTTCCTTTGAGATTTGTTTGCGTAGTTCGCGGGCTATGCGATCGATGATCGAAAGGAACGTATCCTCTCGTCTAAGCGCCACGTTGATCACCATGAAGGTGTAACGGGTATCCCCGGCCACAGAAACTCTGCCAGAAGCAACCATTTGTTGCAGCAAAACGAGTGACGACTTCCCGATGCCACGCTCGCCGGTGATCAGGAAATGCTTCGGATTGCCATGCTTTGTTTGTCGCAAACATCCATCGATGAATTGGATCTCGGGGTATCGGCCCGCGAACATTCCTGGAGGAGCAACCTTGTCAGGTCGATAAGGGTTGAATTTTCCAGGCATAATTGTACTCCACGACTCCTAGGAAGGAGCGGGAAGATTGCTGGGGCCAACTCCGGAGTCAAGTTATTAGGCTGTCAGTCGTCTTCCATTTCGAAGGTGCGGTACTCGCCACTTTCGCTGTCGTAAACTTCGATCTCAACGCCCGATCCATGGCGATTTATGTCTTCGATCGTCACGTCACGATAGTCGCCAGTCTCGTTGTCGTAGATCTCGATGTCCCGCCCTTCGCGAACCAAGTTGCCCTTTCCGATCTCAATCGACGCGCCCGTTTCCGTGTCGGTCCCATCCCAGCTGTAAGCGGGGCTCGAAAGCAGAGCGGCTACTACGAGCAAAATCACGCGGTTCATTTAGTCCTCCCTTTGGGCTTGATCTCAGTGGCAATGTACGGAGCCAGCTTTCTTGTCCATGTGGCAGCATTGACCAGGAGGCGAGCTTTTTCTGCATCCGCCGCCGTGTGCCGTTGCGAAGCTGGTTGAAGTGACAATCAGCGCTATAGCCAATGCAAGCGTGAGGATCGGAAACTTCTCAAACCGCATTACCATCCCCCCGGCTTAGAGGAGGCACTTCTTCTGCCACAACGGTTGCCCGCGGCGTCTCGCTGCCAGTCGTATTGGCAATTCCCCCGGTAGGTAGGATAGGAGCCGCCACCGCAGTCATTGTTTGCGCAGACGGCAATGGCGGTCCCCACCAGTGCGACAGCGACAACAGCGGCCGCAGCTTGATTCTCCTGCTGCACCATGTTGACGCATTCGATTGGGTCGATGCGGCGACGTGCCAACTCGCCGGTGAGTTCCTGCGTAAAGGCTAGATCGGTATTCGTTATGAAGGTCCGACAGAGCGCGGACTTGGTCACGCGCGCGGGATCTTTGCGAAATTCTGCCTGCGTCGTTGTGCAGCTCGATAAGGCAAACGCGATCGTCGCGGCCAAGCTTAGCCGCGAAAAGATAAAAGATTTCAATTGTATTCCCCTCAATACCCATGGGGATCATGGCACAACTTAACGAAGAGTCGAGTCTGCGCTGCTAAATTAGCGTTGCTGCTTCGGTTCTCAGTTAACGCATGAAGCCTCGTGCGCGCCACGCGCGCCGTCTCGCCCTTGCGGGCTTTTTCTTTGCGCGCTTCCATGGCTTCATGCCTGGGGGAATCGATTGAGGGACCAATTATGCGCCAGACTATTGCCACGCTCGTTCTGCTTGGCTCTGCAGCACAAGCTCAGGCATTCTGCAGTGAGGGTTTTGGATACGACTTCGACAGCAAGCTCAACAAGCGGCTGGAGTATCTCGTGTGCTTGCACAATGAGCAGAACGACGCGATTAACCAGCACGCGAATATAATCAATGCCCTCAACACCAAAATCGGCGACCTTGAGCGGAAGCTGCGGGAGACAGAGAGCGCACTCCAGGACCGCGAGATGGAAATTCTCAACCTGACCAGTGAGATAAGTAGCGTCAGGAGTGATGTCGACGATGTCGAGAGCAGAAATCAGTCGCTCGATAGCCGCGTCTCGGCCCTCGAATAAATGCGTCCCTGCCGGCCCGGGGAAGAGGGGCCTTGGTGGTTGATACGTTGGGGCGCTCGTATAATTCGCGTGCGGCAACGATGGTCCATCGCGGCGGTCGACAATCACCGTCGCTGTTTCCCCACCCGGATCATATTTCCGCTGTTGTTGCTGCACACTTTGCAGCGCATGCGTCGACCAAGTGCGACGATCGACTGCGTCGTGCCGAACCGACGCGCCAGGCCGTGTCGATCGAGGTGACGTTCTCGGCCGCAGCGTTTGCATTGGCAGAAAAGCTCATACCACTCCGGCAGATTGGCGAAGGTGATTTCTTCCGGTCGTCCGGCTGGCTCCGCATTGCCAGCCGGTACGATCGGGAGGGCGGGGCCTCCGAAGGCATTGGGTCGCTGTATTTCAGCTGGCAGCGATCATTGAAGGTGTTTTTGGTTTTCGAGCAGCCATTGGCCTCGGCCAGCTTGCCCAAGAGAGAGGGCATCGGCATGTCGCCGACACGCTCCAGCAGCGCCTTGGCGTCATATTGTTTCTTCATGCCGCATGAACATTCGACCCGAACCTTGGCGACCAGTTCGGAAAGCCACCAGGCACCGTTCCTAGGCATTGCCCTTCTTCCATTCAGGCCGAGGCTCGAGGCAGAACCAGTTTGGGGTGGCTCTTCCGACGGCAAAGCCGAAGCTGCCCCATTTCTTGCAGCCTGGGTGTTCGCAATAGTGGAAATACGGGCCGGCTGTCGCAGCCTTCACCGCGCCGGTTTCGTCGCTCATGCTCGTCGCCTTCAGAGTTCATTCGTTCTACAAATGTTCTCATTGGTTCAGAGAGTCAACGACCAGATTTAGGAAGGGGCGTCAGTGATGTTTCGGTGCGAGCAGCACAGCGCCGGCGCCACGCTCGAACATCTCGGCGTTGCCGTTCATCCCGAGGAAGTGGTTTGCCGCATCCTGAACCATTAGATCAATGGCGATATCCACACGCGACCAGCCCTTTTCTTCCATTCGATCAGCCAGCGTCTGGTAGTGGGACTTCATCGCATCATGGCTAAGGATGTCGCGATCTGGATGTTTCGGCGTGGGAACTTTCGACATGGCGAGTCCTCCTGCCGAGAATAGTAGGGCGCGCCCCACGTTCTGCAAGGCCTCACTAATTTACCGAGACTGTCTCGATCGAGACGCGCCTATCCGTCCAACCGCGCCGATAGGCCTCATCGAGGACGTCCCGCCACATATCGTCGTCGGACCCTTCGGCCCAGTTTGCTTGGGCAAGCAGGAACACGGCCACCAGGCAGACCTCTCGGAGCTCGTTGTCGGCAAGGTCGGTGATTGCAGAGATTTCATCCATTAGCGTCTCCTCTTGTGCGGAGGCTACGCTGATCCCATCCTCGTTGGCTATTGCAGTATTCTACAAGCTAGATTTCGGGACAGGGGCGAACGTCAGGCAAAGAAATGGCCGCCCAAGTTTTAGCTTTGGCACTGCCTTGAGCAGATGCAGGCTAGTCCCGACGTTCAGGGAAATCGTCACGCTGCCAGGTGACTGTCAGCTTTGCCTGGACCGGTTTCGGCACAACGACGCCTTGAGTGTACCACGCTGTCAAAGTCAGGTTTTGAGCCGTGTCGTAGAAGGGCGGCATGCCGATCAGGAGTTCGTGCTCCCACGTCTCGCCGTTCTTGTTCAACATGTGCGCGACAACTTTGATGCCCTCAACAGCATCGGTGCGGGCCAACTTAATAAACGCGAGATAAGGTGAGTTCGCGAAAAACCTCCGCAACTCTCCTGGCGGGCCTGAAGGGTAGTCTTTCGGAAATCGAGGCTGCCAAGTTTGTGTCGGCATTGCTAATCCCCCAGTTGTGACCTGACAAGACACTACCTTTCCGCGGCAGGCAAGCAGTCTCGTTCATTCCTTCCCATCCAGAATTATCCGCAACGTCCGGATCATATCCGCCGCGTCGAGCAGTGCTGCCTTGATCTGCTCTCCGGTTCGATTGTCGATCGCCGCGGCGGTCGTCTGAAGGTCGATCACAGCGTCGGCCGCCGTCTTGCTGCTGGGAATGCCAATTTGCTCGCGCATGTCGCGGATCGTCGCCACAGCACGCTCCAGCAAGCGCTGGTTCTCAAAGGCGGTCAGATTTCCCGCTTGGTTGGCGGCCCAGACGAGTTCGGAGATGAAGGCAGTGGTCAGCGACATCTACTAAGCCCACCCGACATGGTCTTTCTTTTGAAGCTTCATGAAAAGGTCGAACCAGAACCTGGACTCCGGGCTATCGCCGTTCAGTTTCGCCTCAAGCCCACAGTAGGCGACGGAAGTTGTCGCGTCCTTTCCGTGCTCTTCGATTGCGAATTCGATGGCTTCTTCGTCCGACACAGTTTCCCATTCAAGCATCGCAGCGTCCTCCACGGCGGTAAACGTATCGGGCCATCGGCGGGCGTCAACTATCAGACTTGGGAGGGATCGGCGGTTTCTACAATTCGATCTGCCAACGTCTCGTCGTTCATTGCGTGCCCATAGGTGGCAAAGACGTGGTGGGCTGATTTCCAGCCTCCCAGCTTGGCGACTGTGATCGGATCGACCCCTTTGTGCAGCATCGCCGTAGCGAACCCATGCCGACAGGCGTGATAGGTCAGGGGCTTGATTCCGGCGCGCTGGACGGCTCCGCGCCATGGCGACCTGGCGCTGTTCAGCGATGAATACTTGAACACCTTCGAACTCGGTTCTCTATTGCTCTGAATGCCGCCTATCGCCTCGACGAGGACCGACGGCATGTGAGCCTTCCGCTCTGTTCTGACCTTGCTCTGTCGGATAAGCGCCGTACCCGAAGACAAGTCCAAGTCTTTCCAACGAACGTTCACGGCTTCCGATATCCGGGCTCCAGTCAGAAACATGAAGCAGCACAGCGCCCCAAGATGCGGGTTCGCCTGCGCCATGAACTTCTGCACCCATTCCCAAGTTGCCGGTTCCTTGGCTTTCGTCTCGACCGGGAAGCGCTTCACCTTGAGATGCCGGCACAGATCCATGTCCGCTGCATGGTTGATGACCGCCTGCATCGGCACGATGACTTGTCTGTTCCTCGTGGCCGCTGAGCCGTTCGGATAAAGAGCGACTGCTGCCTGCCTTACCTTTCCGGAGTTGATTGAACGGACAAGGGTATCCTTCCAGTAGCTCACTAGCTTAACGAGGAAGCGATCGGACTTTTGGGCATCTAGGTAGAGCGAGACGGCTTGTGAAAATGTCAGGACTGCCTCGGGACCGTAGAGTTCGCTTTTCCACTCGGTCGACTCCCTTTGGGCGACGATCCTTTCTGCTGTTTCTTTGTCAGTCGTGCGAGTAGAGCCTCGTAGCCGCCTTCGGGCAATCGTGCCCCGGTAATGCCAGATCTTGCCACGACGATAGATGATGAGGGACATGGCCGACTAGCCTCCAGGATCGTGTCGACATCCTCAGGCAGCAGAAACATAGCTCGCCCAATGATACGGCAAGCGCCAAGTTTTCTCGCTCTCTCGCGGAGAGCGCGCTCCGAAACAGCGATATTTAGTCGCTGAAGGATCGCAACTGCGTCAGCGGGCGTTATGGCGCGATCGAAGCGAGTTTCACCGTCCGGATTGGCCCAGTTGCCGGGGATGCCTTGGGGCATAGTTTCTCTCTCCGCTGCAAAGGGGAGCCCACCGAGAACGCCTCTTTCTGGCGCGTCGTCGGCATTGTTCTATGCTAAATCATGAGGGACTTCTACGCGAGCCTTCGCGCCGTACTGTGACCGATAAACGGACTCGTGAAATGCGCAAAGGTCTCTTAGAGAATTGGGTACTTTTGATGATGGGAACGCTGATCGCGCATTGCTTTAGCACCGGTGCTCGTCAGCCATATCCTGTCCGGATTGCCCAACCTATCCTTCTCCTCGCCGACTCCAATAAAGCCTCGGTCTGAAAGCTTCTTCTGTGTATCTTTTCCGAAACCTTTCAGAGCATACCAGTCTATTGGTTGGTCAATACCAACCGATACCAACTGCGCCATCGCACGTGCTTCGCGATGGTTTAACGGCGGTTGAATTGGCTCCCTGGGTATCTGACTGAAGGGTATATCGAGATTTTCGTGGCGGCTTCTCCACTGAGCTAAGCTGCCGCCTCTGCTGGGTTCGCTGATCTCTTTCAGTTGCTGGTTGTCAGGCCGGACTCTGATAACAGCGCCGTTTACCTCCATTTCGACGCACACACCGTACTCGCGAGCAACGGAGGCCATTCGGCGCAAATCTGATTGTCTGACGACGGCCGGTGCGGTCATTTTCGAGCAGGCGATCCGCCAGACCGCTCAAAACGGTCAACTTCTTCCCACGAAATTCTCACAAGCCTCCCTCCAAACAGGAATGACCGAATGTCTCCCCGTTTTAACATGTTCCGCACGTGCCTTTCTGAGCAGCCCCATCGATCGGCTAGCCCCTGCGGAGTGAAGGCATTTGGGCGGTCGACATCCGAATGGCTCCCTGGCCGCGTTCGCTTTTGCTTCCGTTTTGCAAGAATCTCCCGGAGAGCTTCTTGAGCAGAGATCTGGCTCGACTTAGGAGGCTCGGGTGCCGGCGAGGAGAACTTACACCGGTCGATCATGCTCCTAATGGCATTGCGCGTTACGAAGTCCTTGTTCGCAATCCGCACAATTTCCAGGTTGCCTTTCCGGGCTTCAGTGCGGAGGGCCGATTTTGTCAGTGCGCCGTGGAAGAAAACGCTTGCGGCCTGGGCGAGGGGGATAGGGTCATCATCGCCTATTGCGTCGCTCATGGCCCGATCCTCATGCATCGCGTGCTTTTGCGACCTTCACAGTCAGCGACGTGTTGTGCTCATGTCAAGCACCTGTCTATTCGCTCTTGCGAAGCCGTACTCCCGGCTGCCCATGATTAAGAAACTCGATTCCGAAATTTTCCAGAGCGCGCTGCACAGCCTGAACATTCTGAGCGCGTCCGCTGATCGGCGATGCTCCCGAGGCTTCCATCGCCCGGATTGTATTGACGTGAACGTTGGCCGCAGTGGCGACCTCGGTCTGCTCCACGCCCGCCAGCGCCCGCGCGGCCTTAAGTTGGTTCCCAGTTGTCAGCATTCCCGATCTCCTAATATCGAAAACATGTACCACACACAGGTTTACGTTGACAGCATACGAATTAACATATAGTTACCATACACAGTTAATAGTAGCTCAGATACAGGGAGACTTCGATGCCGACGATGAAACCGGCTGCCGGCGAAGCTATGACCAGCAGAAAGCGGGTAGACAGATTGCTTGCCTATCGCGATCTGGAAAATGAAATCTGCTCGATCGACCACATGTCGGAAATCCTATCCGACATGCTCGAACGCAGCTTGAAGCCGACGAGGGAGGTTGAGGGTATGCCGGCCATTCTCATCACCAAGTCGGAACTCAGCACTCTCAGCTTTGCGTGGAATGACGTTGCCATGCGCGCGACCAAGCTCCGCGATGCTTTCTACGCGATCGAGCAGGAGAACATCCAATGAACCGGAGAGGCTTTCTGAAAGGGGCTCTAGTTGCTGCCACTACCCCGGCCGTGGCTGCTGCCGCCACTCCATTCATCCAGGTCGACACTGTAGCCCCGGAGCTAACGCCACAGGAACAGCTTGAGGCAGCTGTCGCCGCGATGGAGGCTGCCATGGTCGCCGTACATGGCGAGGGCGTCCGGATCATCCGTAACGAAAACCACATCGTCAGCTTTCTTGAGCCGGAAAAGCCGCGGATCGTGCCGTTTCAAGGCGACGGGGATTATGAGATCCGTCTCTCGGATAGACACCGTCCTATTCACAACGTCGCGCGCTTTGGCGCCTTCGATCACGTTAAGGAAGGGCGGTGTTTTCGGCTAAGGCCCACCCACTCATCCAAGAAGAAGGACATCTACTACATGTTCGAGCGTGAACTTGAGCGCGCTTTGATCCGCAAGATTCGGTAGGAGCACGAAGAAAGGGGCGCAACATGTTGCATTTCATGTCGCGTGGAGTTGCCGGCGTCTCTGGGAAACCGTTGTGAATCAACGGAATCCCGTTGCAACATGCGCGACATGACAAAGGCGGCAACGAAATCGATTTCGCACGCTAAGTACTTGATTTTGCCGTGAAAGTGGTTGGCTGGGGAACCTGGATTCGAACCAGGACTAACGGAGTCAGAGTCCGTGGGTCTACCGTTAACCTATTCCCCAAAGCCGCCGTCGGGGCGAAGCCCGTCGGTGTGGTTGGCGGGCTTATAAACAAATCAGCGGCCGATGCAAATACCTTTTGCAAAAAAATCGTGCATGAAGCGAAGATCGTCTCGCGGTGGTGAAGGGAACGGGACGGCTTGGCGCTGAACTTGCCTTGTTTGCGAGGGGATAGGCCGGACCGGCCGCTCGTCCGAATTGTTGTGCACAAGCCGTTTCTCAAAAAAAGTTTGGCGAATGGGGGCGGCGCTGGTACAGTCGCCCCAACGAAAAATCGAGAAAGCGCCTTGAGCGGCTGATAAAGCTTTGCGCGGCGCGATGGTTGAGACAAGTGAAAGACCCCGATCACGGCGAAAAGCCGTCCGAATCCGGGGCGTCGGCAGCAGGCCGTAGCGATGGACACAAGATGGTTCCGCGCAACGGCAAGGGCAAGCGGAAACGGCGCAAGTCGTCTGCTTCGCCGTCTGCAATTGCCAGCCAACCCGGCGGTGCCGGCATGGCAGGGCGTCCCGCAGGACCAGACGATGCGGAACCGGCGCGCAAGCGCAAACGGCGTCGTCGTTCGAAATCCGCAAAACAGCAGGCTCAGGCTGCACCCGCATCTGCGGGTAGCCGCGATGTGCAGCTTGTCGACCCGGCCATGGGCGACAGGAAAGGGCACAAGCGCAACAAGAAGGCGCGGCATCGTCGTGGCATTCAGGGGCGGCCACTCACCTCGGGCGAGCGGCAGCAGGCGCAGTCGCGCCCCAATGACGGGGCGGCCGTATCCAGGCCCGCGGCGCCTCAGCCTGGCGGACAAGCGCCGTCGCGTTCCGACCAGCCTCGCGCACCCTTCGTTGCCGCCAGCGAGCCGCCGGCGCCGCTTTATGCGGCACTGGATCTCGGCACCAACAATTGCCGTCTGCTGATTGCGCAGCCGACTCGTCCCGGCCAGTTCCGGGTGGTCGACGCCTTCTCGCGCATCGTCAGGCTGGGTGAGGGACTGGGCGCCAGCGGCCGGTTGTCCGACGACGCGATGGACCGCGCCGTCGAGGCGCTGAAGGTCTGCGCCACCAAGCTGGGCGGGCGTCTCATTCGGCGCAGCCGGTTGATCGCAACCGAGGCCGCGCGTGCGGCCGAAAACGGCGAGAGCTTCCTTGAGCGCGTCGCCAAGGAAACGGGGCTCGAGCTGGAGATCATCAACCGCGAGACGGAGGCGCGGCTTGCCGTGTCCGGCTGCTCGTCGCTGGTTGATCGCGAGACGCGCTCCGTCGTGCTCTTCGACATCGGCGGCGGATCCTCGGAGATCGCCGTTATCCGCATTGGCGACAACAGATCCAACCGCCTCGCCAACCACATCACCCACTGGACCTCGCTGCCGGTCGGCGTCGTGACCCTTTCCGAGCGCCACGGCGGCCAGCATGTGACGCCCGCAAGCTTCGAAGCCATGGTGCAGGAAGTGGAGGGCATGCTGTCGCGTTTCGACAGCCCGCCGGTCGAGGCGCTCGCAACGGGCATTGCCGGCAGCGGCTTCCACCTGATCGGCACCTCGGGCACGGTGACGACGCTTGCCGGCGTTCACCTGGATCTGCCGCGCTATGACCGCCGTCGCGTCGACGGGCTCTGGCTGTCCGACGACGAGGTCTCCGCCATGCAGGCGCGGCTTCTGTCCTGGGATTTTGATGCGCGGGCGGCAAATCCCTGCATCGGCCCCGATCGCGCCGATCTGGTGCTGGCCGGTTGCGCGATCCTCGAAGCGATCCGCCGCCGCTGGCCCTCGACACGCATGCGCGTTGCCGACCGCGGGCTGCGGGAAGGCTTGCTCACCGACATGATGGCCGACGATGGCGCCTGGCGACGCTCGCGGCCGCGCAGGCATCAGCGCAGCTCGACCACATAATTCCTTCAATCGGAAATCGATTTAGGCAATTGTGCGATAACATCTGCAGATACGGCAGGCCCGGCGCGTCCGAAGCGATGCGCGGCCGTCGCCGCCACGAAGGATAAAACATATGACGAAACCTCCTGTTGGCGGCAACCGCAGCGGCCGAAAGCTTGGCCAGAAGGTCAAGAAGGGCAAGCTCAAGGCGTCGTCCCGTCGCTGGATCGAGCGCCACATCAACGATCCCTATGTCCAGCGCGCCCAGCTCGAAGGCTACCGGGCCCGCGCCGCCTTCAAGCTTCTGGAGATCGACGAGAAGCACAAGATCCTCAATGGTGCCCGCCGCATCATCGACTTGGGGGCCGCCCCCGGCAGCTGGTCGCAGATCGCCGCCAAGGTGACCAATTCGACGGATGGCGACCCGCGTGTTGCAGCGATCGACTTCCTGGAGATGGATCCGCTGCCTGGCGTGCGCATCCTGCAGATGGATTTCCTTGACCCTCAGGCGCCTGAAAAGCTGATGGAAGCGATCGGCGGCACGCCGGACCTGGTCATCTCCGACATGGCGGCGCCGACGACGGGGCACCGCCAGACGGACCATTTCCGCACCATGCATCTGTGCGAAGTGGCGGCGCATTTCGCCGTCGACGTTCTCGCCGAAGGTGGGCATTTCCTGGCAAAAACCTTCCAGGGAGGCACCGAGCGCGACCTGCTCAACATGCTCAAGCAGAACTTCCGCCAGGTCATTCACATCAAGCCGGCGTCTTCGCGCGCCGAATCGGTGGAGATGTTCCTGCTTGCCAAGGGCTTCAAGGGACGCCGTGCGACCGACGCGGATGAGCCCGCAGAAGACGAGGCGGCGGACTGAGCCATGCTGCTTTACGTGACGGTCGGCACCAACGATCTCGACGGCGCGGGCGCGTTTTACGACCCGGTTCTGGCGACGTTGGGGTACCGCCGTCAGCGGCAGGACGAGACCGAAATCGGCTATGGCGCCGACGGCGACATCAGGTGCCGGTTCTGGGTGGTGACACCGTTCAATGGTAAGCCGGCAACCTTCGGCAACGGCGTAACGATCGCGCTTGTGGCCGAAACGCGCGCGGCGGTCGATGCTTTCCACGCGGCAGCCCTTGCCCAAGGTGGCATCGACGAGGGAGCGCCGGGCCTGCGTCCATTCCACGCCCATTTCTACGGCGCCTGGGTGCGCGATCTCGACGGCAACAAGCTGTCGGCGGTCTGCGAGCGGCCGGAATAGCCCTTAGGTCAACCCGCCCCGATATTATTTTCCTGCCGACGTTTCGATCTCGCGCACGGGCAGCCTGTGTCCGGAGACCGAGGCGCCGGCATTCTTCGCCATCGTCAGGAAAGGTATTGCCGCCAGAAGGTTGGCGATCGCAATGATCATGAACGCTGTGTGGAAGTTGTCGAGCTGCAGCGGTTGGCCGCTTACCGTTGTCTCGATTTCGAGGATTGCGCCGGCAACGGCAACCCCAAGCGCCAGACTGATCTGTTGCAACACGGCGCTCATCGACGTTGCCTTGCTGGCGTCGGCGTCGTCGATATCGGCAAAGGACAGCGCATTGACGCTGGTGAAGAAGAACGAGCGGGCAAAACCGGCGATCAGGAGGATCGTGATCATCACAAGATAGGGCGTTGCCGGTGTGAAGAAGCCGTTGGCGAAGGTGGTGACTGCAGCAATGATGGCCGCGATGATCAGCGTCGTGCGGAAGCCGGCAAAGGCGAGCACCCGGCGCGCGTAGAACTTGGTGGTGATCGCACCGACCGCGCCGATGAAGGTGATCATGCCGGACTGGAACGGGTTGAGGCCGAAGCCGACCTGCAACATTAGCGGCATCAGGAAGGGCACGGCGCCGACGGAGATGCGGAACACCGTGCCGCCGATCTGGGCGGCGCGAAAGGCGCTGTCGTGAAACAGCTTGAGGTCGAGGATCGGGTGCGGATGGCGCCTGGCATGGGCGATGTAGAGGAGCGTGGCAATCACGCCCGTGATCACCGAACCGATGCCGATGATCGGCGGCAGTGCTGGCAGGCTGATGACCGACAGGCCGAAGACGACGCCTGACGCCGCCACGCCGCCGAGCAGGAAGCCGACAATGTCGACCGGCGGCGGATTGCGTGGTTCCATGTGGGGCAGGTAGATGCCGGAGAGGATATAGCCGGCGATGCCGACGGGCACGTTGATTAGGAAGATCCAGTGCCAGGAGAAGTAGGTGGTGATGAAGCCGCCGAGCGGCGGGCCGGCAAGCGGCCCGACCAGCGCCGGGATCGTCAGGAGCGCCATCGCCGAGACGAGCTCGCTGCGCGGCGCGCTGCGCACCAGCACCAGGCGGGCGACCGGCGTCATCATCGCGCCGCCCATGCCCTGCAGGAACCGCGACAGCACGAAGGCGAGCAGGCTGTTGGAGATGGCGCAGAGGATCGAGCCGGCGATGAAGACAAGGATAGCCGCGCGAAAAATCTTCTTGGCGCCGAAGCGATCGGCCATCCAGCCGCTCAAGGGAATGAAGATCGCCAGCGACACCATGTAGGCGGTCAGCGCCAGCTTGAGAGTGATCGGCCCGACGCCGATGTCGCGGGCAATGGCCGGCAGCGACGTGGAAATGACGGTGGAATCCATCTGCTCCATGAAGAGCGCGACGGCAAGGATCATCGGGACGATACGGTTCATGCGAATGTGCCTTGGGCGTGGGCGGCGTCAGCTTGGGCTCCAAGCTAGCGCTTCCGATGGCTTTGTCGGGACCAAACCGACGATTGCAGATCAAAAGCCTGTGATCCCGCCTGTCCATTGCTGTCAAGACGCTACTTCTCGCCCGGTGATAGCAAGAGGCAGTGATCGCGGGAGAAAATGATGACGAGTGACATGAAGATGAAGCGCCGCACCTTGATGACGGCGGGAACAATGGGTGTATTGGCGGCACCCTCATTCATGACCGGGTTTGCCACGGCCCAGGAAAAGACGGACAGTCAGAACATGCAACCAGCCCATCCGCCCATCCGGGCGCTCAAACTCGGCGCTTTCAAGGTCGTGGTCATCTGCGATGGCACACGCACCTCTGCCAAACCGCACGAGACCTATGGCACCAACCAGTCGGAACAGGCGGTATCCGAGCTGCTGGCGCTGAACTTTCTACCGACCGACGCGCTGGTCAACAGCTATTCACCAGTCCTTGTCGATACCGGGACAGAGGTGATCCTGTTCGACACCGGCTTGGGCGAAGCCGGGCGCGAAGCGGGATCCGGCCGTCTCATCGATGGTATCCGCGCTGCCGGCTACACGCCCGAGGGCGTCTCCGTCGTTGTCCTCACCCATATGCACGGCGATCATATCGGTGGTCTGATGGAAGGCGGAAAGCCGGCCTTTGCCAATGCCCGCTATGTCATCGGTGAAGCGGAATTTGCCTTCTGGAAGGATCCGGCCCGGGTCGGCACGCCGGCAGAAGGTGGCCACAAGGGCGTGCTGGAAAAAGTGGTGCCGCTCGCCGAAAAGGCGACGTTCATCGGCGACGGGGCGCAGGTCGCTCCGGGCATTTCGGCGATCGCCGCCTTCGGTCATTCGCCCGGCCATATGGTTTTTCGTCTGGAATCGGACGGTAAGGCGATGATGCTGACAGCCGATACCGCCAACCACTATGTCCTGTCTCTGCAGCGACCGGACTGGGAGGTCCGTTTCGACATGGACAAGGCGGCAGCTGCCGCCTCGCGCCGCAAGGTTTTCGGCATGATCGCGAGCGAAAGGTTGCCTTTCATCGGCTATCACATGCCATTCCCCGCCGTCGGCTTCGTGGAAGCGCAGGACCAGGGTTATCGGTTCGTGCCGGCAAGCTATCAGCTCGATATCTGAGCATTTGACAGCCAAAATGTTGCTCCGCAACAACAATAGGGGAAGCCCGGGACATTTCCCGGGCTTTGCTATTTTCATCCTGACATATCCGTGTTACGAGCCCTCGCCAACTTCCAAGACAAGCTTTGAAGTCACCCGGTGGGCAAATCGCAGCCCGTTTCCCGGGGATTTTCGTTATTGAAGGGAATTGGCCATGGCGCGTATCATCGAAACGGCAACCGGTCTGGAGGCTCTGACCTTCGACGACGTTCTGCTCCAGCCCGGGCATTCCGAAGTCATGCCGGGACAGACGAATATCTCGACCCGCATCGCGCAGGATATCGACCTCAACCTCCCGATCCTTTCCTCGGCCATGGACACCGTGACCGAAGGCCGCCTGGCGATCGCCATGGCGCAGGCCGGCGGCATCGGCGTCATCCACCGCAACCTGACACCGGTCGAACAGGCCGAAGAGGTTCGTCAGGTCAAGAAGTTCGAAAGCGGCATGGTGGTCAACCCGGTGACGATCGGGCCCGATGGCACGCTGGCAGATGCGCTCGGCCTGATGAAGATCCATGGCATTTCCGGCATTCCGGTCGTCGAGAACGGCGGCAACGGTGGCCAGAAGCAGGGCCGCCTCGTCGGTATCCTCACCAACCGCGACGTTCGCTTCGCGTCTGATCCGAACCAGAAGATCTACGAGTTGATGACGCGTGAAAACCTGATCACCGTCAAGGAAAGCGTCGACCAGCAGGAAGCCAAGCGCCTCTTGCACATGCACCGCATCGAGAAGCTGCTGGTCGTCGACGGCGATGGCCGCTGCGTCGGCCTCATCACCGTCAAGGATATCGAAAAGTCACAGCTGAACCCGAATGCCTCCAAGGATGCGCAGGGTCGTCTTCGCGCCGCCGCCGCCATCTCCGTCGGCGATGATGGCTTCGAGCGCGCCGAACGTCTGATCGATGCCGGCGTCGACCTCATCGTCGTCGATACCGCCCACGGCCATTCGCAGCGCGTTCTCGACGCGGTCACCCGCGTCAAGACGCTGTCGAACTCGGTTCGCATCATGGCCGGCAACGTCGCCACCGCTGATGGCACCAAGGCGTTGATCGACGCCGGTGCTGACGCGGTCAAGGTCGGCATCGGCCCGGGCTCGATCTGCACCACGCGCATTGTCGCCGGTGTCGGCGTCCCGCAGCTGGCCGCGATCATGGCAGCCGTCGAAGCCGCTCAGGCCTCGGACATTCCGGTAATTGCCGATGGCGGCATCAAGTTCTCCGGCGACCTCGCCAAGGCGATCGCTGCCGGCGCTTCGGCCGTCATGGTCGGCTCGCTGCTCGCCGGCACTGACGAAAGCCCGGGCGAAGTGTTCCTCTACCAGGGCCGCTCGTTCAAGGCCTATCGCGGCATGGGCTCCGTCGGTGCAATGGCGCGCGGCTCGGCCGACCGCTATTTCCAGGCCGAAGTCCGCGACACGCTGAAGCTCGTTCCCGAAGGCATCGAAGGCCAGGTTCCGTACAAGGGCCCGGTCTCCGGCGTCCTGCATCAGCTCGCCGGCGGCCTGAAGGCGTCGATGGGCTATGTCGGCGGCGCGACGATCAAGGACTACCAGGAGCGCGCAACCTTCGTGCGCATCTCCGGTGCCGGCCTGCGCGAAAGCCACGCCCATGACGTCACCATCACGCGCGAAAGCCCGAACTATCCGGGGTCGCACTAAGCATCTTCTCGGGCGCGCCTTCCGGCGCCCCCGTTCCTTCCTGATACGAGGCGCCGCCCGGCGCCCCTGTCTTTCCTGAGTGGATTGTTTCGAGTGGAGTAAGAGCGATGACGGGCTTCGAGATCTTCTGGCCGATGGTGGCGCATGTGCTGCTCGTTTTCGTCCTCTACGCCCTCCTGTCGTTCCGTCGCGTCGGCCTGGTGCGGGCGGGCAAGGTGCAGGTCTCGCAGTTTCGTGAGAACCGGGACGAGCCGGGCGAGAGCCTGGTCGTTCGCAACAGCATCGCCAACCAGTTCGAACTGCCGGTGTTGTTCCACGTCTGCTGCGTGCTCCTCTACATCACCGAGGCGGATAACATCGTCTCGCTGGTCCTCGCCTGGCTGTTCATTGCCTCGCGCTATCTGCATGCCTTCGTTCACGTGACCAGCAACCGCATCCGCTACCGTCGACCACTGTTCATGGCGGGCGTTGCGACGCTCGGAGGCATGTGGATCTGGCTTTCCGTCTGGATGGCGAACAGCTGACCGCTGCCTATGCCTTAGGGCCTGCGGTGTTATCGAGCGCGTGCCGATCAGGGGTTTCTGACGCAAATCTGCGACACTTTCCAAGGTGATCTTCGCGCCTTGATGCGTATCAATTGCTCGTCACTACTTTGCGGATAGTCTGGCTGTTGTTAGCGTAGCTCCGTCGTCGGCGCCCTCGTGCCCATCGACGTCGAACAGACAGCATCGGAGATCGAGATGACCGCAACGATGAAAGCCGCCGTGGTGCGCGAATTCCGCAAGCCGCTCGTGATCGAGGAAATGCCGATACCGGAGCCGGGCCCCGGCCAGGTGCTGATCAAGTTTCAGGCGACCGGCGTCTGCCACACCGACCTGCATGCGGTGAACGGCGACTGGCCGGTCAAACCCAACCCGCCGTTCATCCCGGGCCATGAAGGCGTCGGTTATGTCGCCAAGCTCGGTGCCGGCGTCAAGCGGCTGAAGGAGGGCGACCGTGTCGGCGTGCCGTGGCTGCACACCGCCTGTGGCGGCTGCACCCCCTGCCGCACCGGCTGGGAAACGCTCTGCGGCAGCCAGCAGAACACCGGCTACTCCGTCAACGGCACCTTTGCCGAGTATGGTCTCGCCGATCCTGATTACGTCGGACGCCTGCCGGACAAGCTCGAATTCGGCCCGGCAGCCCCCATCCTGTGTGCCGGCGTCACGGTCTACAAAGGCTTGAAGGAAACCGAGGTACGCCCCGGCGAATGGGCCCTGATCTCCGGCATCGGTGGCCTCGGCCACATGGCGGTTCAATATGCCAAGGCCATGGGCATGCATGTCGCCGCCGTCGATATCTTCCCCGACAAGCTGGCGCTGGCGAGAAAGCTTGGCGCCGATCTCGTCGTCGATGCCCGCGACAAGGACGCCGTCGAGCAGGTTCAGAAGGCGACCGGAGGGGTGCATGGCGCCCTGGTGACGGCGGTGGCCCCGAAGGCGATGGAGCAGGCCTTCAACATGCTGCGCTCCAAGGGAACGATGGCGCTGGTCGGCCTGCCGCCGGGCCAGATGTGCGTGCCGATCTTCGATACGGTGCTGAAGCGCATCACCATCCGCGGCTCTATTGTCGGCACCCGGCAGGATCTCGAGGAATCGCTAGAATTTGCCGGCGAGGGCAAGGTCGCCTCCCATTTCACCTGGGACAAGATCGAGAACATCAACGCCATCTTCCAGCGCATGGAGGAAGGCAAGATCGACGGCCGCATCGTGCTGGATCTCAACAGCTGAGCCTTAGGTAGCCAAGCGCGACCATGGCCGCGCATGAGTGGTAACGCAAGTTTGTATATCCGGAGCCGCCCGCTGACCTATTCTGGTGCGGGCGGTTGTCCGTTGGGCTGCCGCGGAGGAAGAAACCGAAGGAGGCCGTCATGAACAAACCTGTCATCACGCAGGCAATGATCGACGCTTACGACGAATATACACACCTCAGTCTTGATCGCCGCCGGTTCATGGAAACGCTGACGGGGCTTGCCGGCTCGGCCGCGGCCGCCGCCACCATCGCACCACTTCTTGCCGCCAGCAGCGCCAAGGCCGAGATAATCGCCGATACTGACAATCGCATCGTCGGCGAGGACATTTCCTATCCCGGTGCTGACGGTGACATGAAGGGTTATCTGGTCCGTCCGGCGAACATGACGGGCAAGCTGCCCGCCGTCATCGTCATCCACGAGAACCGCGGGCTCAATCCGCATATTCGCGATGTCGCCCGCCGGATGGCACTTGAAGGTTTCATCGCGCTCGCACCTGATTTCCTGTCGCCATCGGGCGGCACGCCTGTTGACGAAGACAAGGCACGCGAGATGATCGGCGCCCTCGATGCCGGCGAAACCAACGCGGATGCCGTGGCAACCGTCGCGTTTCTCGAACAGCACGCGCAGTCGACCGGCAAGGTCGGCGCCATCGGCTTCTGTTGGGGCGGCGGGCTGGTCAATCGGCTTGCGGTCAATTCACCGGATCTCAAGGCTGGCGTCGCCTACTACGGTGCCCAGGCCAAGGCCGAGGACGTGCCGAAGATCAAGGCAGCGCTTCTGCTGCATTACGCGGGCCTCGACGAGCGCATCAATGCGGGTATCGACGCCTATCGCAAGGCCCTGACGGACAATGGCAAGGACGCGACGATCTATGTCTATGACGGCGTCAACCATGCCTTCAACAACGATACGTCGGCCGCCCGCTACGACAAGGCTGCAGCCGACCTCGCCTGGAGCCGCACCGTGGAGTTCCTGAAGGCGAAGCTCGCCTGAGCGGCGCGATCGAGCAGTCGGTTCGGGCCGACCGGGCAGGGATGATAATCCTCCTGCCGCCCGGACTCCGCGTTGCAACAAAAAGGCCGCGCGCCCTGGGATGCGATGTCGTGTGCGCCGAAGTGCCTACCAGCCCGGAAGCATATGGCTCTGCCGCAGGCGCGGATAGCGCGGAAAGCCCTTGATGTCGCCATCGATGTCATCGTTGACGGTGATCGGCGTGATGTTGTCGAGGCAGGCGGTGATGTGGTTGGTGATCGCGTTCGACAGCGACGGCGAAAGGCCCGGGCGCTTCATGATGCCGATCTGTACCGGCGCAAGCGCCGGAAAGCCATCAGCGAGCGTCAGCACCTTCATGCCTGGACGGAGGGCCGATTCCGGCAGGACCGAAACCGCCATGCCGGCGAGCACGGCCGCGGCGACCACGGTCGACGACCAGCTGGTAAACAGGATCTGGTATTCCTTGCCGGTCGCGTCGAGTGCCGCACAGGCCGCCTGCCGCCACTGGCAGTCGCGTCGCCCGACCGCAAGCGGGATCGGCGCGTTTTCCGGTAGCGGATGGTTGATCGAGCTCACCCAACAGAGCGGTTCGGTGCGCACCACGTCAGACGCGCGGGCGCGCGGATTGTGCGTGACCAGCGCGATGTCGAGATCGCCCTTGGCCATCTTTTCCGCAAGGTCCACCGACGGTTCGCAGATGATGTAGAGCTCGACGTTCGGATGGGTTTTGGCAAACCGCACGATGATCTCGGGCATGTAGCGGTCGGCATAGTCATCCGGCGTGCCGATGCGTAGCGTGCCTTCCAGGCGATTGTCGTCGAAGGAGGCCATCGCCTCGTTGTTGAGGCGGATCATCCGGCGGGCGAAATTGAGCAGCCGGTCGCCCTCCACGGTCAGCCGGTTGCCGCGGCCGTCCTTCATGAACAACGGTTTGCCGATGCGCTCCTCCAGGCGCCGCATCTGCATGGATACGGCCGACTGTGTCTTGAAAACCCGGTCGGCGGCCTTGGTGAAGCTGCCCGTGTCGGCGATCGCGACAAAGGTTTGCAGCTGATCAATGTCAAGCGGTGCGGACATGGCCGTGATACATCCATAAGATTGTTTGATGAATATCATTAAAAACATTCGTTGGACTGATCAATAAGGATTTGCGATCTATCAGGGGCAAATTTCATTGATCCCGGCCGGCAGCAAGTGCCGGTTCACCCCAAGTTCCCTGGCCCACCCCTGCGCATGACCTCGCGCAGGGGACGGGTTTCTTCGTGCCTGAAAAAGGAGTCCCGTCATGCGCACGACCGACCACGTCCTCGATCTCGACCTCGTTGCAGGAAAGCAGTCCCATGCTTCCCGCGCCGCTGGCGTTGTCGGCGTGATGACGGCTGCATGGCGCATGTTCAGGAACCGATGCGAAATCGCGCGTCTGAATGAACTGGATGACCGTCATCTGCTCGATATGGGGTTACGACGCGAAGATGTCCGCGAGGCGATCACCTCGCCCTTCTTCGACAATCCCGCCAGCTATCTGACGCGCGCGTCGCGAAACCGCGTGAGCCTCTTCTACAAGGGGATCCGTCACGACTGATTTCCCCATGGCGCATCCCGCCGCTTGAGATGCGCCAATCGAGCATGATCCGCGCAAGCTGCCGCCAACGCGGATCATGCTCCGAGTTTCGAAAGTTTCGGTGCTGCCGCTTCTATCGCGCGCCAAACGTTCCCCGCAGGGTAGAGCCAATAGACCCTGCCGCTTGGCCCGGTACATGAACCAAGACATGTACCGGGCCTTTTTCTTGTCCGCGCAGTTTGAATGTGTGGGGAGTGCCTGGGCTCAGGCCTTGTTGCCGTTGCCCGACTTGTAGCTGTCGAACAGCGCCTCGATGTTCTTCTGATATTCCTTCTGCATCTCCAGTCCGCTGTCGAACATGCTGTTCATCATCTGCGAGAACTGGGCGGCGGCAGGGTTCTCCGCAGCCGGCTTGGCTGTCGCGCCTGCCCCTGGTGGCTGCATCATGTCCTGGAATGCCTTCAGGAAGGGATTATCGGCAAAGAAGTCGGGCGCCTTGGCAGTCTCTTCCTTCTTGCCGGCGCCGAAGAAGCCCTGCATTGCCTGGGTAAAGGGATTGTCGAAGGGGTTGGCCTGCGGCTCCGGCTTCCTGGCAAGACCGGACGCCTCCATCCACTGTTGCATCATCGTCGCCATCGGGTTGTTGGCAAAGGCAGCATTCGCCCCGGCAAACTGGCCGGTTGCCTGCTTGAACAGACCGCCCATCAGCGTATCGGCCATGGCTGGCAGCATCTGCTTGTAGATCTCCTGGCTGATGCCGGTGACCTGGGCCGCCTGGGCTGCGATCGCGCGCGACATTTCCTTGGAGCCGAAGAGCTGCCCGAGAATGCCGTTGCCGTCGGCCATGCCTTGCGGCGTGAACGCCTGGCTGACGTCCTCGAAATATTTGGCATAGTTGCCGCTGGACATGGCCGTCAGCAGGGCGCCGAAATCGTAAGGGTTGGTCGTGTTGCGCTTGAAGGCGGCGGAAAAGGCCGGCAGCAGTGCAGCCGTGGCCTTGGCCATCTGCTCCTGGGCAAGCCCGAATTGCCGGGCCATCAGCTCCGTGGCCTGTCCGTTCTGTGCCTGCGTGAACATGTCAAAAAGCGGTGCCATCCCCGGTTCCCTTCGGCCAAACGACGTATGTCGTTGCACTATAACGGGAAATGTGACGTGGGAAACCGCTTTTTGATCCCAGACTTACGGTCTCAGTACTGGTACTCGGCAAAGACCGGATCGACCGAGCCGTTCCAGCGGCCGTTGTAGAGCGACAGCAGATCCTCGGCGAGCGTCGCCTTCTTGGCGAGCACTTCGTCAAGCGGTGCCAGGAACTGGCTTTCGTCGATGCCGTCGCCGTTCAGCCGGTTGCGCCGCTTCAGGCCTCCACGCGAGATGAATACCGCTTCACGGGCGATATCGTAGAGGTTGCCGGTGCGGAATTTGGTGTTGAGTGCCTGGGCGGGGACCGCGTCACGCAAGGCGCCGACCTCCTCGAAGGTCCAGTCGCGCGTCAGTTCTTCTGCGGCCGAGAGTGCTTCGCCGTCGTAGAGCAGGCCGACCCAGAAGGCCGGCAACGCGCAGATCCGGCGCCAGGGGCCGCCATCGGCGCCACGCATTTCCAGGAAGCGCTTGAGGCGGACATCCGGGAAGAGCGTCGAGAGATGGTTGGTCCAATCGCCCATGTTCGGCTGCCAGTCGGCAATCTCGCCCTTGAGCGCCCCGTTCATGAACTGACGGAAGGTGACATGGGTGCAGTCGTGATAGTGACCGTCACGAACGACGAAATACATCGGCACGTCGAGCGCCCACTCGACATAGTCGATGAACCCGAAGTCTGGCCTGAAGGCTGCCGGAAGCAGGCCGGAGCGCTGGTTGTCGGTGTCGCGCCAGATGTCGCCGCGCCAGGACAGAAGCCCGTTCGGCTTGCCGTCGGTGAAGGGCGAGCTTGCAAACAAGGCGGTCGCCAGCGGCTGCAGCTTCAGCGACACCTGCATCTTGCGGCGCATGTCCTCTTCCGAGGAGAAGTCGAGGTTCACCTGGATCGTGCAGGTGCGGTACATCATGTCCAGACCCTGGGTACCGACCTTGGGCATGTAGCGGCTCATGATGCCGTAGCGCGATTTCGGCATCTGCGGCGTTTCGTCAAGCGTCCATTTCGGGCTGCCGCCGATACCGAGGAAGCGAATGCCGAGCGGCTCGGCCACTTCACGCAGGACGGCCAGATGCTGGTTCGATTCCTTGCAGGTCTGGTGCAGGTTTTCGAGCGGCGCACCGGAAAGTTCGAACTGGCCGCCCGGCTCCAGCGAGATCGCGCCATTGCCCGAATGTTCGGCAAGGCCGATGATGTTGCCCTCGTCGACGATCGGTTCCCAGCCGCTCTTTGCAGCCATGCCGTCGAGCAGCGCCTGGATGCTGGCATCGCCGAAATAGGGCACAGGGCTGTTGTCCGCCTTAAAGAAGGCGAATTTTTCATGCTCCGTTCCGATCCGGAACCGTTCCTCCGGTTTCGAGCCCGCCGCGAGGTAAGCGGTCAGGTCAGCGACAGAGGTTACCGGCGTCTGGTCGGTGGTATCTCGGGCCATGAGCGTCTTCTTTTGCTTGAGCGGTTCCGCCGGAAGGCGGAAGTGGATGGTGGCTGCTTGAACCGTAATCAGGTGCGGTGCAAGTCAATTTCTTTCAAGATCTATTCAAAAAAAGTATGTGCCGTGCTTGCTTGCAGGCGACCGGTCAATGCCAATCACCGACCGTTGCCTGTATGACGGCCATCGCCGCAACCGCTGCGGTATCGGCCCTGAGAATGCGGGGCCCGAGTGGGATGGCGGTGACGAAATCGAGGCTGCGCAGCTGGGTTCGCTCGCTGTCGGAAAAGCCGCCTTCAGGCCCGATCAGCAATGCCAGCTTCCTATCCTTGATGCCGGTGAGGATCGGCAGTGGGTTCTGGCTGTCGCTGCCTTCGTCGCAGAAAATGATGCGACGATCCGCAGGCCACCCCTGCAGCAGGTCTTCAAGCCGCCGCGGCTCTTCCACGGTGGGAATGCCGAGCACGCCGCATTGTTCTGCGGCTTCGACGACATTGGCGCGTACCCGATCGAGATTGCCGATCTTGCCCTGGACATGTTGCGTCATCACCGGCTGCAACACGCCGGCGCCCATTTCCACGGCCTTCTGCACGAGATAGTCGAGGCGGCCGACCTTGAGCGGCGCGAAGAGATAGACGAGATCGCAAGGGGCCGGCTGCGGCCGGGTCTGCTCGACGGCGGTCAGGATCAGGCGTTTCTTGGAGGCAAGCGAAAGCTCGGCCCGCCACTCGCCGTCACGGCCGTTGAAGACGAGAATGGAGGCACCGTCCTCGTAGCGCAGCACGTTGATCAGATAATTGAACTGTTCCTTGGTCGCCTCGTGTGTCGAGCCGGTCAGAAGGGGGTGCTCAACGAAAAGACGCTGCATGCGAAAATTGGCGCGCATGGGAATACCTTCACATGAAAATGGCGGAAAGAACGAGATAGACGACGGCCGAAAGGGCGGCAGAGGCGGGAACGGTAATCACCCAAGCGGCAATGATCGTCAGGAAATGCGAACGACGGACAAGACGGCGGCGGCGGACCTCGGCAAAGTTGGTCTCGGTCTGCTCCATGAAGTCTGCGTGTCCGGTCTTCTGGCGGACATATTCGAGCCGCCGTTTCGAGTGGCGGGTATACCATTCGCGGAAGAAGCCGACGCCGAAGACGGCGCCGACCGCCGTGTGGGTCGAGCTGATCGGCAAACCCAAGGCAGACGCGAGCAACACGGTGACCGCGGTTGCGAGCGCAACGCAGAAGGCGCGCATCGGGTTGAGGCGGGTAATTTCCTGGCCGACGACGCGGATCAGGCGCGGGCCGTAGAGCAGCAGGCCGATGGAAATGCCGATGGCGCCGATCGCCAGTTCCCAAAGCGGCGTCGGCGATGTCTGCGTGGTGATGACGCCATCAAGCGCGGAGACGATCGCTGCGAGCGGGCCGATGGCGTTGGAGACGTCGTTGGCGCCATGAGCGAAGGAGAGCAGCGCGGCCGACAGGATCAGCGGCGCACGAAACAGCTTGCGCAGCGACTGGTTGCGATTGTCCAGCCCCTCCGATTGGCGGCGGATCCAGGGCTTGCTGAGGAAGTAGGTGGCTATGCCGACGGCAACACCGAGGCCGAAGCCTGATGTCAACGAGATTGCGGCAACCTGAACCAGCGCGATCACGGCGAGATAGGTGGTGAAACTCCCGGCCGTCACGCCCAGAAGCACCGGCATCCAGCGTCGGGCCGATGCGATCTTGTCCTCGCGGTAGATGATGAATTCCTTGAGAAAGGCAAGGAAGGCGGCGGCGATGACGCCGCCGAGGATGGGAGAAATCGACCAGCTCGCGGTAATGCCGGCCAGCGGCCACCATTGCACGCTGGAGACGCCGGCAGCGGCGATGCCTGCGCCGACGATGCCGCCGATGATGGAATGTGTGGTCGACACCGGCGCGCCGGAATAGGTGGCGATGTTGATCCAGACGGCCGATGAGGCAAGCGCCGCCATCATCACCCAGACGATCGTCTCAGGGCCGAGAATATGCTCGCCGTAAATAATACCCGCCTCGACGGTCAGGGTTACCTGCCGGCCGGCCAGCATGGCGCCGGCGATTTCGAAGACGGCGGCGATCGTCAGCGCCGTCACCATCGACATTGCCTTGGCGCCGACCGCCGCGCCGACGTTGTTGGTCACGTCGTTGGCGCCGATGTTCATGGCCATGTAGCCGGCGATCGCTGCGGCGGCGATGATGATCGGCGCGGTTGCCGAGTTCGTCACGAAGCTTGCGGCAAAGGCCATGCTGAGCAGCAGGAACAGGAAGGCGAGGCCAGGTGCGGCCAGACCACGCATCACTTGCTGCGACGCCTCCTCGGCAAGGCTGAACTTGTCGAGGTCCTTGTCGAGCGTCTGCTTTTCAAGGCGCATGCGCGGCTTTGCCAATGGTGATCTCCTTTGTCACAGTGGCCACTACTGCCACTGTGGGACGCATTCAAGCGGAATTGATGTTGGTCTGCAAAGCTGTGCAAAAGGCAGCGGCAAGATCGCCCGCTGGGGCTAGCCGCTGACGACCTTCGGGGCGGGCGAGGGCGGCGTCGCCATTCGGCTGCCAAAGGCCAGGATGAGATCCTTCAGCGTCGGCTCGGCGACGCGGCTCGCGGCTTCCTGGTAGGCGACCCATTCCAGTTTCCGCGTGCCTTCCTCGGGGAAGTGCTTGCAGAGGTCGTCGACCTCCAGGGCATGCACCTGGACCTTGACCGAGATCTTCAGGCCGTGATCCATGCGCTTCTTGTAGAGGTAGTGGCCGGCTGCAGCCTTCTGCACCCGACCCTTCACGCCAGCCTCTTCGTAGGCTTCACGTTCGGCCACTTCATGGGCGCGCTTGCCTCGCATCGGCCAGCCCTTGGGAATGACCCAGCGGCCGGTGTCGCGGCTGGTGATCAGCAGAATCTCGAGCGCCTTGGACTTCTTGCGAACCCGGTAACAGAGCGCCGCATATTGCATGCGCGCCGGTCGACGCAGCATAAGCTGCACATCGGATGCGAGCCGGTTCAGGAAGTTCAAGGTCGTTTGCTCTCCTCTTAGCGAATCAGTGTTCCCTGGGTTTACCGGCCAGTATGCCAGCGCAGCGTTGCGTGTAAATGTCGCGCCGCATCGGCTGGCGGATATGCGGCCAGCATCGCTGCAAACTGTGGTCCCTATGCGACAGAACATGGTGCTTCCGCGCCGGCCTTGCCAGCAGGGTGGCAACCGGGCGCTGGCCAGGCTTCAGCTCGCCTGGTCGCGTTGCTGCAGCCGCAGCCTTGCAATGCGTGCCCATTCGCCGGTGCGCTCCGCCTCGCGGGTGGAAGCGGCGACGAAATCGATATGGCTTTGGGCGGCGGCCTTGGCGGCTTTCGGGTCGCCTGCCATGATCGCGTCGTAGATCGCTTCGTGCTGCGAAAGCAGCCGGTCGCGCGCGCCGGGTGCATCGAAGACCGAATTGCGGTGAAAGAAGATCCCCTGCGTCAACAGCCGATAGCAGGCGCGCAGCGTGTGCATCAGGATGATGTTGTGGGCGCTTTCGCCAATTGCCTGATGCAGCTCGACGTCTGAGGCCAGTTCGTCGTTGAAATCGCCATCGCGATGGGCGGTTCGCATGCGCTCGATGATGCGCGTGAGGATGTCGCGATCGAAATCCGTGGCGCGGGTCGCTGCCAGTTCCGCAGTCAGGCCTTCCAGTTCGCGGCGATATTCCAGATAGTCCTGCGTCGCCTTGTGGTGGCGGCCGATCAGCTCGATCAGCGGCTTGGAAAAGACTTCGCCGACGACATCGGCAATGAAGGTGCCGCCGCCGTGGCGGCTCTCGACCAGTCCACGCGTCTCCAGTTCCTTCAATGCTTCGCGCAGAATCGGCCGCGATACGTCGAAGCGCTTCGACAGTTCCCGTTCGCCTGGCAGCCGGTCGCCGTCGCGCAGGATGCCTTCGAGGATGAGAAGCTCGATCTGCTGGACCACCTCGTCCGCAGTGCGGCTGTGGCTGATGCGGGCATAGAGGTCGATCTGGTCTTCGGTCACGCTTGGGTCTCCCATGCGCCGCAATCTAGGCATCGGCAGTCAACTGGTCAATTTCCTTGTCCACTTCGCGGCCCTCACTCGCTGCGTCTGACAAAAGTCAAACTGCGGCAATGCGTCCTTTTGCTTTTGCTCATTCGGTTGATAAGAAAGTGATGATGAACGCGTGAGGGGGACAAAGCGCTTCATGGCTAAGGGAAGTTTTGCATTTCCGGTTGCGCCGATGCGAGCGCAGGCACTGGGCGAGGTCCATTCGCGGCCTTATGCCCTGGTGGCGACGCCGCGCGTGATCTTTCAGCTCGCCTTTATGACCGAGGGCGGCTCGATCGTCGATCATGCGGTTCTGTCGGAACTGTCGCGTTCGCGCGGTATCGCCCCGCCCGGACGCGATGCCAACCACCACGCCATGGCCTGGGGGCAGGGAACGCTGCGCTGGGAGCGGCATACGGAATTTTCCACCTATTTCTGGGACGGCCCGGCGCCGGACCGGTTTGGCGGCGAGGTGGCGATCCACCCGTTCGGCGATGGCTTTTCGCCCCCCGGTTCGCTCATCTCGGGCATTCGCCTCGAGATCCGCGCGGATTCGCCGGAGACCCGCGAAGCGATCAAGGCCTTCGACCCGACCAGCCTCTGTTACAGCGAGACGAAAAACGGCCAGGCGATCCTCGTCACCGATTTTCGCCAGAACGGCGACGGCCTGACACAGATCCTGGTGATCGACCGCGGCATGACCGAGGCCGGCACCGGCGCGCTGATCCAGCGTCTGCTCGATATCGAAACCTATCGCACGCTGGCGATGGTCGGCCTGCCGCTGGCGCAGTCGCTGTCACCGGAAATCCGCCGCACCGAAGACGGCCTGACGGCGATCACCCAGTGCATGAAGGAGAACGTCCGCGAAGAGGCGGACGACATGCTCGCGGAGATCACGAGGCTTGCAGCCGATCTGGAAGCAGGGGCGGCCCTCAGCCTCTATCGCTTTGGCGCAAGCCGTGCCTATTACGGCATCGTCCAGGAACGCATCCGGACGTTGGCCGAGACGGCCGTTCCCGGTTACGAGACCATCGGCACCTTTCTAGAACGCCGGCTGGCGCCGGCCATGCGCACCTGCCAGTCGGTCGAAGAGCGCCAGGCGAACCTGTCGCGCAAGCTCGCCCGCGCCACAGCCCTTTTGCGCAGCTGGGTCGATGTCGAACTGGAACGGCAGAACAGCGCGCTCTTGAACTCGATGGATCGTCGGGCAAAGTTGCAGCTGCGGCTGCAGCAGACCGTCGAGGGCCTGTCGGTCGCCGCCATTTCCTATTATGTCGTCGGGCTGTTCGGCTATCTCGCCAAGGCCGTCAGCCACGAGCTGCCGATCGATCCCGGCCTTTTGACCGGTCTTGCGGTGCCCTTCGCGGTGGCTGGCGTCTGGCTCATCGTTCGCCGTATCCGCCACCATCACGGCGACGGTGAGCACAAGTAGCGCCTACTGCTCCCAGTAGGGAACGGGCCCGTAGAGCGTGGCGAGATAATCGATGAACAGGCGCACCTTGGCCGGCAGGAACTGCCGGCTCGGGTAAACCGCCGACAGCGTCAGGTTCTTCGAACCTTCCCATTGCGGCAGCACCTGCACCAACTGGCCGCTGCGCAGCTCCGGGCCGATATCCCAGGTCGAGCGTAGCGCGATGCCGGCACCGGCGATCACCGCCGCGCGTACGATCTCCGACGAGTTGGTCACAAGCGGTCCTTCGGGATGCCAGACCAGCGAGCCTTCGGGGCCTTCGAGCTTCCAGTTGTCGTTGTTGTGGGCGGGCAGGCAGAAATGTCGGGCGAGTTCGCCGATCTCGGTCGGCGCGCCGTTGCGGGCAATGTAATCGGGCGAGGCGCAGAGCAGCCGGCGGACCGGCGCGAGCTTGCGCGCCACCAGGCTCGAATCGGTCAGTTCGCCGATGCGCACCGCCATGTCGAAGCCGTCGGCGACGATATCGGTGAAGTCGTCGGTCAGCACGATATGCAGCTTGAGGTCCAGATGGTCCTTCATGAAGCCGGTCAGATGTGGCGCGATATGCATGCGTCCGAAGGATGTGGGCGCCGAAATGCGAAGCACGCCCTGTGCCTGCGAAGAACGCCCCGAGGCATAGGCTTCCGCCTCCTCGATGCCCGTCAGGATACCAAGCACCCGGTCGTAGAAGCCCTGTCCCGCCTCGGTCAGCGAGATCTGCCGGGTGGTGCGCTGCAGGAGCCGCGTGCCCAGCCGATCTTCCAGCCGCTTGATGCGTTTGGAGATGACCGCCGGCGAAAAGCCGAGCGTCCGTCCGGCCGCCGACATGCTGCCTGTGGAAACGACGCGTGCAAAAATCTCAAGATCGCCTAAATTCGTCATCAATCGTTGCCATTGTTTCCGAAATGGAAAAACTCAATAGCATTTGCGAGGGCGCAGTCCTAGTGGTAAAGAAAATGAACCAATTGACATCCGGGCGGAGGATTTGATGGCGGAAACGATCGGCTTTCTGCAGCCAAGACCTGCCGTCATTGCCCGGCGTCGCGAGATCGCCGCCGATCTGGCTGACCTGCTGCCGGCAGGCTGTCTCATCAGCGACGAGCGCGGGTTGAAGCCGTTCGAGACCGATGCCTTCATCGCCTATCGCCGCATGCCACTTCTTGTCGCCTTGCCCGAGACGACCGAACAGGTCGCAGCAGTGCTCAAATATTGCAGCCGCTACAACATTCCCGTCGTGCCGCGCGGTGCGGGCACGTCGCTTTCCGGCGGCGCCATCCCGCAGGAAGACGCTGTCGTGATCGGGCTGTCGAAGATGTCGCGGATCCTCGACGTCGACTTCTTCAACCGCACCGCGACGGTGCAGGCGGGCGTCACCAATCTCAACATTTCCGAAGCCGTTTCCGCCGACGGCTTCTTCTACGCGCCCGATCCGAGTTCGCAGCTCGCCTGCACCATCGGCGGCAATATCGGCATGAATTCCGGCGGCGCCCATTGCCTGAAATACGGCGTCACCACCAACAATCTCCTGGGCGTCAAGATGGTGCTGTTTGATGGCACGATCGTCGACATCGGCGGCAAGGCGCTCGATGCCGCGGGCTACGATCTGCTCGGTCTCATCTGCGGTTCGGAGGGGCAACTCGGCATCGTGACAGAAGCAACCGTGCGGCTGATCGCCAAGCCCGAAGGCGCCCGCCCGGTGCTGTTCGGATTTGCCTCGTCGGAAGCGGCCGGCGCCTGCGTCGCCGACGTCATCGGTTCGGGCATCGTTCCGGTCGCCATCGAGTTCATGGACAAGCCGGCGATCGAGATCTGCGAAGCCTTTGCCCATGCCGGCTATCCCCTGGATGTCGAGGCGCTACTGATCGTCGAGGTGGAGGGCTCAGAAGCCGAGATGGATGCGATGCTTGTCAGCATCATCGAGGTTGCCCGTCGCCATGGCGTCACCACCATCAAGGAAAGCCAGTCGGCGCTCGAGGCGGCGCTGATCTGGAAGGGGCGCAAGTCGGCATTCGGCGCGACCGGACGCATCGCCGATTACATCTGCATGGACGGCACGGTGCCGCTCAGCCAGCTCTCCCACGTTCTGCGCCGCACCGGCGAGATTGTCGCCTCCTATGGCCTGCGCGTCGCCAATGTCTTTCATGCCGGCGACGGCAACATGCACCCGCTGATCCTCTACAACATCAACGACCCCGAGGATGCGGCGCGCGCCGAAAGTGCGGGCAACGATATCCTCAAGCTCTGCGTTGACGCCGGCGGGTGCCTTACTGGCGAACATGGCGTCGGTATCGAGAAGCGCGATCTCATGCTGCATCAGTTCACCCAGACCGATCTCGACCAGCAGATGGCGGCGCGCGCCGCCTTCGATCCGCAATGGATCCTGAACCCATCCAAGGTCTTTCCGCTCGAAGGGCGCCCCGCCGCATGATCGTGCATTTCGAACCCGCGAGCGAAGAGGGGATCGCGACAGTCGTTCGGGCGATGGCCGCTGAAAGGGCGTCGCTTGCCGTCATCGGCGGCGGTACGCGATCCGGTCTCGGCAATCCCGTGCGTGCCGATCGGGTGCTGTCCACCCGTCGCCTCTCCGGCATCGTCAGTTACAATCCGGCAGAAATGACCGTCAGCGCGCTTGCCGGCACACCACTCTCCGAGATTGAGGCGGCACTCGCCGAAAACCGGCAGATGCTGTCCTTCGAGCCGATGGACCATCGCCCGGTCTTTGCAACGACCGGCGAGCCGACGATCGGCGGGGTCTTTGCGGCAAATGTCTCCGGGCCGCGGCGGATTATCGCCGGCGCCGCCCGCGACAGCCTGCTCGGCGTGCGCTTCGTCAATGGCAGCGGCGATGCGATCAAGGCTGGCGGCCGGGTGATGAAGAACGTCACCGGCCTCGACCTGGTCAAGCTGCTGGCCGGCTCGCACGGCACGCTCGGCATTCTGACCGAGGTGACATTTCGCGTGCTGCCGAAGCCGCCGACCTCAGAGACCGTCGTGGTCTCCGGCTTGAACGATGCGGAGGCTGCGGCCGTGATGGCGGAAGCCATGGCGCAGACGGTCGAGGTTTCGGGGGCTGCGCATCTGGCCGAAAGCGTGCGCGGCCGGTTCATCGGCGGTGGCCTGCCGGATGGCGCCGCGACCGTGCTTCGGCTCGAGGGTTTGCCGGCGTCTGTCTCGATCCGCGCCGAAAAACTGGCAAAGGCGCTCGAAAGGTTTGGCGCGGTCACGCGGCTCGACGGGGAACGGACGGCGGTGCTCTGGTCGGAGATCCGTGATGTGAAACCCTATGCCGACGGTACGGACCGACCCCTCTGGCGCGTCTCGGTGGCGCCCTCGGCAGGCCATCAGCTGGTGGCCGCCTTGCGGCTGCAAACCGGGGTCGATGCCTTCTACGACTGGCAGGGCGGACTTGTGTGGTTGCGCATGGAAGCCGATCCCGAGGCGGCGCTGGTGCGCCGTTACATCAAGGCACTCGGCGGCGGCCATGCGACCCTCGTTCGCGCGAACGACGGTTTCCGCGCGGCCATCCCATCGTTCGAGCCGCAGCCGGCGCCCGTCGCGCTCTTGAGCGAACGCGTGCGAGAGAAATTCGACCCGCAGCGGATCTTCAATCCCGGCCGGATGCAGGCCGTCTCCTGAAAAACCGACACATGAGCAGACAGGGAGGTATCGATGAGTGACAATGGTCCGCAGGCTCCGCTTCCCAGAGAGACCGATCGCTGGCTGGAGCCCGGAAAGATCAACGTCCAGGTCATCTATGTGCTCTACCTCGTAGCTTTTGCCGTCGGGATCACGGCCATCATCGGTGTGGTCATCGCCTATCTCAATCGCGGCAAGGGGGCGCCCTGGGTCCAGACGCATTATACCTGGGCGATCCGGACGTTCTGGATCGCAGTGCTGTTCAGCGTCATCTCGGCTCTGTTGATGGTCTTGCTGATCGGGTTCCTGGGGTTTATCGCCACCGCCGTGTGGATCGTCGTGCGCTGTGTTGTCGGGCTGCAACGCGCCGCCCGCGAAGAGCCGATCAGCAATCCCGAAAGCTGGATGGTCTAATCGCGCGCCGCGCGGAACCAGTGCCGCCTTGCGAGAACGGCACGCGAATACAAGAGCTTGAAGCCGCAAACGATCTCCGGGGGATCGCGATGCGCATCAGGGGCAGGGCCCCGACATTGGAGTAAGCGTTTGCAGACCAATTTTACGCCCGCGCAGCTTGCCGATCCGCATGTGGCCGAATCCGAGGCCATCCTGCGCAAGTGCGTACATTGCGGTTTTTGCACCGCCACCTGTCCCACCTATGTGACGCTCGGCGACGAGCTCGACAGCCCGCGCGGTCGCATCTACCTCATCAAGGACATGCTGGAAAACGGCCGGGCCGCCGACACCGAGACCGTGACCCATATCGATCGCTGTCTGTCCTGTCTTGCCTGCACGACAACGTGCCCGTCGGGTGTCGACTACATGCATCTGGTCGATCACGCCCGCGTTCACATTGAAAAGACCTACAAGCGGCCGTTGAAGGACAGGCTGGCCCGCGCGGTTCTGGCGCAGGTTCTGCCTTACCCCTCGCGCTTTCGCTTCGCATTGAAGGCGGCGGCTCTTGGAAGGCCCTTTGCCAGTGTCCTAAAACGAGTGGCGGCGCTCAAGACCTTTGGCGTGATGCTCGATCTGGCGCCGAAGGCGGTGCCGGAGCCTTCGATAACTGCGGTACCGGGCACGCATGCCCCCAGCGGCAAGCGCGTCGGCCGCGTCGCGCTTTTGAACGGTTGCGCCCAGCCGGTATTGAAGCCGGAGATCAACGAGGCAACCATCCGCCTCCTCACCCGTCTCGGCATCGAGGTGGTCGTCTCTCCCGGGGAGGGCTGTTGCGGTGCGCTGGTGCATCACATGGGGCGGGAAGGCCAGGCGCTCGCTGCCGCCCGGCGCAATGTCGATGCCTGGCTGAGTGTGGCGGAGGAGGGTGGTCTCGATGCGATCATCATCACCGCCTCCGGCTGCGGCACGACGATCAAGGACTACGGCCACATGCTGCGCCTCGACCCCGCCTATGCGGAAAAGGCGGCACGGGTCTCGGCCATGGCGAAGGACATCACCGAATATCTGGCGACGCTCGACCTGCCGGCGCAAGACCCGCGCGGCATGACGGTCACCTATCATTCCGCCTGTTCGATGCAGCACGGCCAGAAGATCACCATGGCACCGAAGCAACTGTTGAAGCAGGCGGGATTCGTCGTGCGCGATCCGGCCGAAGGCCATCTCTGTTGCGGCTCGGCCGGCACCTACAACATCCTGCAGCCGGAGATCTCTGAAAAGCTGAAAGCCCGCAAGGTGAAAAACCTTACGGCGACCAAGCCCGATGTGATCGCCACCGGCAACATCGGCTGCATCACCCAAATCGCCACCGGTACGTCCATCCCGATCGTCCACACGGTGGAACTGCTCGACTGGGCCTATGCCGGCGCCAAGCCAGCCGGATTGTAAAACGAAAAATGCCGGCGCCATGCGCCGGCATTCGTGTCTCAGGCAAGCGGATCAGCCGCCGAAGATCTGGCGGAAGATGTCGACGCCGCGGTCGTTGAAGTAGGTATCGCCGGTCTTGCTGCCAGGCCCGATGACGATGACCTTGGTGCCGACGTCGGCGCGCTCATAGAGGTGCTCGACGTCGTCGTTCATCATGCGGATGCAGCCGGAAGACATGTTCTGGCCGATCGTCCACGGCTGGTTGGTGCCATGGATGCGGAAGATCGTGTCGCGGCCGCCCTTGTAGAGATACATGGCGCGCGCGCCGAGCGGGTTGTCGATGCCGCCCTCCTGGGTGACCGGCAGGATGCGGCCCTTGGCCGCTTCGCGTACACGCATTTCCTTTGGCGGCGTCCAGGTCGGCCATTCCGCCTTGCGACCCACTTTCACCACGCCCGACCAGCCGAAGCCTTCCCGGCCGACGCCGATGCCGTAGCGGGTCGCGCGGTTCGGCCCGTCGATGTAGTAGAGAAACTTGTTGTTGGTATCGACAATGATCGTGCCCGGAGCTTCGTCGGTGCTGAAGCGAACCTTGGTGCGCCAGAACTGTTTCGGCGGCTTTTTCTGTGCCGCGACAAGAACGACATCGCTGCTCTTGGGAGTGCTTGAGGATGTCGGCGCTGGCGTGAAAGCCTGGGCATTGGCGGCGGCAAGAATAGTGCTGGTCGCGATGACGATCGCGACCAAATTGCTGGCATGACGTTTCATATATGATTCCCTCTGAGCCCTCGTTACATCAAGGCTATGCAAAACGACCCGAAGTGCAAGTCCGGGACACAACCGATAGATCAAACGTGATCACGGATTTTGTATCTTGGGCCTCGCCTGTTGCCTGAAGATCACGAACAGACAACAGCAAGACGTGCGGAGCGGGGGGAATATTCTATGGTCGGTGTCAATTATATGACGATAACCTTCGTGCCGACATTCACCCGTTCATAGAGATCGACCACATCCTCGTTGCGCATGCGGATGCAACCTGACGAAACGGCGTAACCGATCGTCCAGGGCGCATTGGTGCCGTGGATGCGGTAGAGCGTCGAGCCGAGATACATGGCGCGGGCGCCAAGCGGATTTTCCGGGCCGCCGTCCATGCGTGCCGGCAGGTAGTGACCTTTGGCCGCTTCGCGCGAAATCATTTCCTTCGGCGGCGTCCAGCTCGGCCATTCCGCCTTGCGCGTGACCTTGTGGGCGCCGGCCCATTCGAAGCCCGGCTTGCCGACGCCGACACCGTAACGGCGCGCCTGGCCGTTGCCGGTGACGAGATAGAGGAAGCGATTGTTGGTATCGATGACGATCGTGCCGGCCTTTTCCTTGCCGTCATAGGCGACAGTCTGCGGCAGGTACTGCGGATCGAATTTCGACTTGACGGGGCGCTGGGCGGCGCGGGTGGCGTTGACCGGCTGGACCAGCGGCGCGCCGACGCGGCGCTTTGCCTGCGGCTGCACCGTCTGGCCCTGATAAAACTGTTTTCGGGTGGTTGCCGGAATCTGCTGGCGGTAGAGGACCCGGCGCGCCTGCTGTGGCTGGCCGCCGAGCTGCATGACCCACGGGGCAGTCAGGTCGGGGCTGACGATCACCGGCGGCCGGTTTTGGTACCGGTCCTGGGCTTCCACCTGGCCCGCGACGAGGGTGAGCATGGATGCGGCTACAAGAAGGGATTTTTTTAACATCGGACGGACTCGCTACCTTTCGCCGAAACGTATCAAAATGGCGCGGCCAGCCGGAGAACGGGTCTCCTGGACGGTCGGCATGCGCCTTGGCAATGCGGCGATCGTGTCATCGCGGCGCCACGGAATGGTAAACGGCAGCCTGTCAAAGGGGCGAAGCGCCGATAAAGCTTTGGGTAGGGTTATCCGTCGCTTTAGGAATCTGGTTTGTGAATGGTAAATGGGCAGGAACAGGATGAAACGGGGCGGATGATGACGACCAAGGGCATAATGATCGGCGAAGACGGCCTTGGGCGCTGCGCCTGGCAGAGCAATCTCGACGACTACAGACGTTATCACGACGAGGAGTGGGGACGGCCGGTGACGGACGACCGACGCCTGTTCGAGAAGATCTGCCTCGAAGGCTTTCAATCCGGCCTCTCCTGGCTGACGATCCTCAGGAAGCGCGAAGCGTTCCGCGCCGCCTTCGCCGGCTTCGACTTCGATGAGGTCGCGACCTTCGGCGACGCCGACATCGAGCGCTGCCTTGGCGATACCGGCATCGTGCGCCATCGCGGCAAGATCGTTTCGACCATCAACAACGCCCGGCGTGCCCAGGCGCTCAAAGCCGAATTCGGCTCGCTTGCCGCCTATTTCTGGTCGCACGAACCGGGTGTCGACGAGCGGCCCGCATTTGTCAGCTACGAGGTGATCGCCGCCAACCCGACGACACCGACCTCGACGCGCATCTCCAAGGATCTGAAGAAGCGCGGCTGGACCTTTGTCGGCCCGACGACGATCTATGCCTTCATGCAGGCCATGGGCCTCGTCAATGATCACATCGAAGGCTGCCATTGCCGTGGCGTGGTCGAGGGCCTGAGGCAGGGCCTCTCGCGGCCGGTGCCGCAACTGGCTTGAGTATTCTTGGTCGCGGCTCGCAAAGATAGGCGAGCAGGGTCGAAGGCGCAGGCAAGAAGGCGCTTTGCGCCGCGCAAACCCTTGCCGCCCATGCCTCGATCCGGTAGGGAAAGCTCCAAACCCGCTGACAGCCCGGAATGCTCCCCATGACCGAGAAACAAAAGAAACCGCAGAAGCTCAAGGCGCGCCTGCCGCGCGGCTTCGTCGATCGTTCGGCCAACGATATTCGCGCCACCGACGAGATGATCGTCAAGATCCGCGAAGTCTACGAGCGGTACGGTTTCGATCCGGTCGAAACGCCGCTGTTCGAATACACGGACGCGCTGGGCAAGTTCCTGCCCGACAGCGATCGCCCGAACGAGGGCGTGTTCTCGCTGACGGACGACGACGACCAGTGGATGTCGCTGCGCTACGACCTGACGGCGCCGCTTGCGCGCCACGTTGCCGAGAACTTCAACGAGATCCAGCTGCCCTTCCGCACCTATCGTGCCGGCTATGTTTTCCGCAACGAGAAGCCAGGCCCGGGCCGGTTCCGTCAGTTCATGCAGTTCGATGCCGACACGGTCGGTGCCGCCGGCGTCCAGGCGGACGCCGAAATGTGCATGATGATGGCCGATACCATGGAAGCGCTCGGCATCAAGCGCGGCGACTACGTGATCCGCGTCAACAACCGCAAGGTTCTCGACGGCGTCATGGAGGCGATCGGGCTTGGCGGCGACGACAAGGCTAATGATCGCCTGACGGTGCTGCGCGCCATCGACAAGCTCGACAAGTTCGGCCCCGAAGGTGTGCGCCTGCTGCTCGGCGAGGGCCGCAAGGACGAAAGCGGCGACTTCACCAAGGGTGCAGGACTGAGCAGCGAGCAGATCGACAAGGTCCTGTTCTTTGTCGGCATCCAGAACTATGCCGAAAGCGCCGACGACCTCGCAGCACTCGTGTCAGGCACCGCCAAGGGCGGCGAGGGTGTCCAGGAACTCAACACCATCCGCAGCCTGGTTGTCAGCGCCGGCTATGAGGCCGACCGCATCAAGATTGACCCTTCGGTCGTTCGCGGCCTCGAATATTACACCGGCCCGGTTTTCGAGGCCGAGCTACAGTTTGCCGTCACCAACGAGAAGGGCGAAAAGGTCGTCTTCGGTTCGGTCGGCGGCGGCGGTCGCTACGACGGTCTCGTCTCGCGCTTCATGGGCCAGCCGGTTCCGGCCACAGGGTTCTCGATCGGCGTCTCGCGCCTGATGACCGCGCTCAAGAACCTCGGCAAGCTCGGTTCGGCCGAGGTTGTCGCTCCGGTTGTCGTATGCGTCATGGATCGTGACATCGACAGCATGGGCCACTACCAGCGCTTCGTGCAGCAGCTTCGCCATGCCGGCATTCGCGCCGAGATGTACCAGGGCAACAAGAAGAATTTCGGCGACCAGCTGAAATACGCCGACCGTCGCGGTGCGCCGCTGGCGATAATCCAGGGCGGCGACGAGCGCGCTGCTGGTCTGGTACAGATCAAGGACCTGATCGAGGGCAAGCGCCTCTCGGGCGAAATCGAGGACAATGCGGCCTGGCGCGAGGCGCGGGTGGCGCAGGTCTCGGTGCCAACAGGCGATCTCGTTGAAAAGGTGCGTGAGATGCTCGCGGCACAGGCCGAGGATCGGGCAAGGGCTGGCTGACGGCGATGCCTCTGATCAACCTTCCCGCTTTCTCCGCTGACCTGCTTGCCGACTTCGAACGTCTCGGCACGCTCCGGGTCGACACGCCGGTGATCCAGCCGGCCGAACCATTTCTCGCCATGGCCGGCGAGGATCTTCGTCGCCGCATCTTCATGACCGAGAGCGAGACCGGCGAGAGCCTCTGCCTGCGGCCGGAATTCACCATTCCCGTCTGCCTTCGCCACATCGAAACGGCGACGGGCACGCCCAAGCGCTATGCCTATCTTGGCGAAGTGTTCCGCCAGCGCCGCGAAGGCGGCAATGAATTCTATCAGGCCGGCATCGAGGATCTCGGCGATACCGATATCGCCGCTTCCGACGCGCGTGCGGTCGGCAATGCCATGCGGGTGGTTGCCAATCGGCTTCCCGGCCGCAGCCTGACGGTAACGCTCGGCGACCAGGCGGTGTTCGAAGCGGTCGTTGGTGCCTGCGGCCTTCCCGGCGGTTGGCAGAAGCGGTTGATTCACGCCTTCGGCGATCAGAAACATCTGCAAAAGCTGCTGGCCGAGCTTGCCGATCCTAAAGCCGCTGGCGTCTTCGGGCCCGAAGTCGAGCGACTCGCGATCAATGGCATGCTCGATGACGAGGCGCGGCTTGTCGCCCATATCGGCGAAACCATGGAGGCAACCGGCTATTCGACCAATGCCAGCCGCTCTCCGCAGGACATTGCCCGCCGGCTCAAGGAAAAGATGGAGCTGGCCAATACAAGGCTCGATCCGGAAACGCTGGACCTCGTGCGTGAATTCCTGGCGCTCGACATGCCGCTCGCAGAAGCGCCGGCCGCCCTTTTCCGCTTTGCCGAGAAGACCGGCCTGACGCTCGACGGCGCACTCTCGCGTTTCGACGCCCGGGTGGCAGCGCTTGCCGCTGTCGGTGCCGACGTCTCCGTCATTCGCTATCGCGCCGCCTTTGGCCGCCCGCTCGATTATTACACAGGTCTCGTCTTCGAAGTCGAAGTCGAGGGCACACAGGCCGTGCTTGCCGGTGGCGGGCGCTTCGACCGGCTTCTGACCCTGTTGGGCGCGCAGGAGCATATCCCCGCCGTCGGCTTCTCGCTCTGGCTCGACCGGATCGAAGCGGCAATCGCTGCCAGCGGAGGTGCCGCATGACCATCACCATCGCTCTACCGTCCAAGGGGCGGATGAAGGACGACGCCTCGGCGATCTTCGAGCGCGCCGGCATGAAGATCGTCGCCGTTGGCAACGACCGCTCCTATCGCGGTCGCGTCGAAGGCTGGGATGATGTCGAGATCGCCTTCCTGTCCGCCTCCGAGATCTCGCGCGAACTCGGCAACGGCTCGATCGATTTCGGCGTTACGGGAGAGGACCTTGTGCGTGAGGGCCTTGCCAATGCCGACGCCCGCGTCGAATTCTGCGCCCGCCTCGGCTTCGGCCATGCCGACGTCGTCGTCGCCGTTCCGGAGATCTGGTACGACGTCGACACCATGGCCGATCTCGGCGACGTCGCCGCCGACTTCCGCGCCCGCCATGGCCGGCGCCTGGCGATCGCCACCAAATACTGGCGGCTGACGCAAAACCATTTCTCCGGCAGTCACGGCATCCAGCTCTACCGGATCGTCGAAAGCCTCGGCGCGACCGAGGGCGCGCCGGCGTCCGGCTCGGCCGATATCATCGTCGACATCACCTCGACCGGCTCGACCCTCGTTGCCAACCACCTGAAGATCCTGACCGACGGCGTCATCCTCCGGTCGGAAGCCTGCCTGGTGCGTGCCCGCAAGCCGGCGCATGATAGTGACCCGGTCGTCGGCCGCATTCTTTCGGCCGTGCGCGACGCGCTTTGAACTCTGAAACGCGCCGCGCCGGTATGCTTCCGGGCGGCAGCTATCAGCCTTTGGAGACGTGCACCCAGCCGCCGGTCTCGCCGGCGAGCACGCCCTGGTCGGCGGGCGCCGGGCGCTGCATGGCCTTGAACAGGGTTTCGGTCGCCGTCCAGTAGGGCACGTACCACTCGCGATCGATGTCCATAACCAGCACGCGGTCGTGCGTCGCATCGTAGGCGCCAATCGGCGAGACATGCGGGCCATCCCAGTCGCCGGTGACCACGCCCTGGTTGAAGTAGACGACGATCATGTCGTTGGCCGACTTTTCGTTTTCGGCAAGTGCCTTGCGGAAGGCGTCGAGTGTGGCGTTCGCATCGGGACCGACATGGTTGGCGGAAACCGTCGCCTTGATGTCGAATGACCTGAGGCTTGCATCCGTCTGCGCGACAAGCTCTGAGAAAAGAACGCCGTCACCGTCCTCCTTCGTCTGCTCACGCCATTTGCGGCTGTCGACGGCTTCCAGCAATCCCTCCTGAGTGACCAGATTGTCTTGCGACCCGCCGGGCAGACCGCGCAACGCGTTCGTCAGCATTGCGAGCGAGGCGAGCGAACAAGCACTCGATGTCTGCTGCGGCACGTAGAAGGATGCCATCGCCCAATAGTCGGGGGCCGCCGACATCCGCAGATGGCCGTTGTCGACGGTAACCGGCACGGCCATGGGGCCGAACTTCGGCTTGTTCGTCTCCTCGGCGTGAAGCGGTTGGGCAAGCGCCATCAGGCTGATAAGGGCAAGCCAGCGGGTGGACTTTTCTAGCATGTTTTCCTCGTTGATCGCCGCCCGCGAGCGCGGGCCGTATCGTCCTCGTCCGGACGAGGCGATTAACGCAGCGCAGTAAATTTTGCCTCACCGGCTGACAAATGCGCATGAATGACCTTATCTACGCGGCGCAAGCGGCGGGCGCTGCCTGCGCCGTTCGTTTCGAGGAGCATTTGATGGCCGATCTTTCCGCCTTTCCGATCACCAAGCGTTGGCCCGCGAAGAACCCTGGTATCGTCCAGCTTTATTCCTTGCCGACGCCGAACGGCGTGAAAATCTCGATTGTGCTCGAAGAACTGGGATTGCCCTATGAGCCGCATCGGATTTCCTTCGACACCAACGACCAGAAATCGGTCGAATTCCTGTCGCTCAATCCGAACGGACGCATTCCGGCGATCATCGACCCGAACGGCCCTGGCGGTAAGCCGATCGGCCTCTTCGAGTCCGGAGCCATCCTTCTCTATCTTGCGGAAAAGACAGGGAAACTTCTGCCTTCGGATGCGGCCGCTCGCTATGAGACGATCTGCTGGGTGATGTTCCAGATGGGCGGCGTCGGCCCGATGCTCGGGCAGTTCGGCCACTTCTTCAAATTCGCTGCCGACAAGGTCGCCAACAATTCTTATCCGGTCGAGCGCTACCGCGATGAATCGAAGCGGCTGCTGAGCGTTCTGGAGGGCAGGCTTCAGGGACGGCAATGGCTGATGGGTGAGGAGTATACCATCGCCGATATCGCCACCTATCCCTGGGTGGAGGGCGCGCGCCGGTTTTATGGTGGCGCCGACGAACTCGATTACAGGAGTTTCCCCAACGTGATGGCCTGGGTCGAGCGTGGTCTGGCGCGTCCTGCGGCGCAAAAGGGCATGGAAATCCCCGCCAAGGGTTGAGCGATCGGTGGGCATGGCCGTTCGTACGAGTTGACGAGGCTCGGGCGGAAAGGCTACGCCTTGTTGTACGGACGGATAAATGACGGGTGAGAGCGTGACCGGAAGGCTTGTTGTAATCGGTGGTGGTCAGGCCGCCTTTGCGTTGGTCGCCAAACTGCGGGCGTTGAAGGACGAAAGGCCGATCACCATCGTCGCGTCCGAGGCTAGTCTGCCCTATCAGCGTCCACCGTTGTCCAAGAAATTCCTGCTTCGCGAGATGAGCCTCGACCGGCTGCTCTATCGGCCTGAGGCCTGGTACGGCGAGCACAATGTCGACGTCAGGCTATCGACCACTGTAACGGAACTCGACCGCGTCGCCCGCCGCGTGACACTGAGCGACGGAACGTCGCTCGACTACGAGACCCTGGCATTTGCAACCGGCGCCACCCCACGCCGTTTGCCGGCGTCGGTCGGCGGCGACCTGGACGGTGTTTTCACAGTCCGCGATTTCAGGGATGCCGATCTCCTGGCCGAAGAGATGAAGCCCGGCAAGCGGGCGCTCGTCGTTGGCGGCGGCTACATTGGCCTCGAGGCTGCCGCGGTCGCGCGTACGCTCGGGCTCGAGGTGACGGTCATCGAGATGGCCGACCGCATCCTGCAACGCGTTGCGTCCGCCGCGACGTCGGGCATCGTGCGCGAAATTCATCGGTCGCGCGGTGTCGACATCCGCGAGGCAACGGGCCTGAACCGGCTGATCGGCGAAAATGGCCGCGTGACCAGCGTCGAATTGTCCGATGGCTCGGTGCTGCCGGTCGATCTCGTCATCGTCGGCATCGGCGTCACCGCCAACGATCACCTTGCGCATGGCGCCGGCCTCGAAACCGCTGGCGGCATCGTTGTCGACAGCCATGGGCGGACCGCCGACCCGGCGATTTTCGCAATGGGCGATTGCGCCGTTCAGCCCTGGGACAACACGCGTATCCGCCTGGAATCGGTGCAGAATGCCGTGGATCAGGCCGAGGCTGTTGCCGCCGTAATTGCCGGCGGGACGGAGCCCTATGCGCCAAAACCGTGGTTCTGGTCCGACCAGTATGACGTGAAACTACAGATTGCCGGTTTTGGCCTCGGTCACGACGAAACCATCGTTCGCCCCGGCCAGCGCGAAGGCAGCGTATCGGTCTGGTATTTCCGCGAGGGAAAGCTCATCGCCGTCGACGCCATCAACGATGCCAAGGCCTATGTCACCGGCAAGAAGCTGCTGGAAACGGGCATCCATCCGGACAGGGCCGTCATTGCCGATCCGCAGTCGGATCTGAAGGCGCTTTTGGCACAGGCCTAGCCGCACGACCGTCACGGTCTCATTGAGCCGGTTTGAGATGCTCAACTACAAGGCGGTGGCGTTTCAACCTTCGTTAAGGACGAAAGCATCGTCCAGTTTCCAAACGGCGGTTGCGTGCTGACTTTCACCATTCCTTAAATGGCAGGACGCCAACAGAAGCGATGAACCGGAAGTGGGAAACCACTTTCGGACCAGAAGTTTCATTTAGGCGTTTGGCGATGTTCAAGGTTCTCACATGCCTCGTGGTCGAGCATGATCTCAAGCTGGTCGTGCTCGCTGCCCTGATCTGCTTCCTCTCAAGCTACGGTGCCGTGACCTTGCTGCAGCGAGGGCGTGCATCTGCAGGCAAGGCGAGGGCGATCTGGGCGGTAGCTGCCGGCATAGCCAGCGGCTTCGGCATCTGGGCAACCCACTTCATCGCGATGCTTGCCTATGATCCGGGCGTCGTGCTCGGCTATCAGATCGATCTGACGGCCCTGTCGCTGGCCGTCGCGGTCGTTCTGACGACGATGGCGCTTCTGATCGCCACCTATGCGCAGGGGGCTGTCTCCTGGATCGTCGGCGGCATCGTTCTCGGCTTCGGTGTGGCCTGCATGCATTTCCTCGGCATGGCAGCACTCGATGTTCCCGGTCGCATCCGCTGGGACTGGACGCTGGTTGTTGCCTCGATCGTGGCCGGCTCGCTGTTCGATATCGGCGCACTGCGGACCATCGCGTTCGTCGGTCGACCGCTGAAGGCCAAGGTTCTGGCGACGCTGTTCATGACGCTCGGCATCGTCGCCTTGCACTTTACCGCCATGGGCGCCGTGACGATCGAGGCCGATTTTCTGCTGGCGCCACCCCAAGGCATGATACAGCCGCATTTTCTGGCCTTCGTCATCGCCGGAACCGCCTTCTTCCTGCTGACGACGGTTTTGCTTGCCGCCGGCTTCGCACACCATGCCGAGCTTTCGGCCGCCGCTTCCGAACGCGAATTCGCCCGTTTCGTGCGCAGCGTCAAGGATTACGCCATCTACATGCTCGACGTGAAAGGCAACGTTGCGAGCTGGAATGCCGGAGCCGAAGCCAACAAGGGCTATACTGCCGACGAAATCATCGGCCTGAATTTCGCATGTTTCTATTCGCCTGAAGACCAGCGGGTAGGGCTGCCGCAGCGGGCACTCGACGAAGCCTGCGCCAACGGCAAGTTCGAGTGCGAAGGCTGGCGCTACCGCAAGGACGGCACCCGGTTCTGGGCGCATGTGGTGCTCGACCCGTTCCTGCACGACGATGGGACCCATGCGGGTTTCATCAAGATCGTCAAGGACATCACCAAGCAGAGGGCCGATGCGGATCACATCGCCGAAGTGAGCAAGAACCTCGACATCGCGCTCGAGAACATGTCGCAGGGCATCTGCCTCTTCGACAGCGGCGACCGTCTGTTGCTGTCCAATCGGCGCTGCCGCGAGATCTTCGGCTTCACTGAAACGCTCGCCGGAAAGGGACTGACGTTCCATCAGATTCTGGATGAGGTCTTTGCCCGGACATACTCCGATCCGGCAATCGCGCGGGCCAAGTCCGACGAACTCTATCAGAAGCATCGCGTCGATATGGTCGGCAAGGGCGGTGGCGACATCGTCGAAAAGCTGCCCAATGGACGCTCGATCCTGACCAAGCACCGCACCCTTTCCGATGGCGGCTGGGTCAGCACCTACGAGGACATCACCGAGCGCCTCGACAGCGAGGAACAGATTTCGTTCCTTGCCCGCCACGACAGCCTGACTGGCCTTCCGAACCGCTTGCAGTTCAGCAGCTACCTCGAAGAAGAACTCGGCGCGGCTGCCTGGTTCTCACGCAAGGTCGCCGTCATCGGCCTCGACCTCAACAAGTTCAAGGAAGTGAACGACCTGCACGGCCATGCCGCCGGCGACTTTGTGCTTGTCACGATCGCACAGCGAATGAAGTCGCTGCTCCAGGAGGGCGAATTCGTGGCGCGCTTCGGCGGCGACGAGTTTGCTGCCGTCAAGCGCTTCGAGGAGCTGTCGGAGCTCAACGACTTCGTCCGTCGCATCGAAAAGAGCCTGCATGAGGAAATGCGCTTCGGCGATTTCGAGTTGAAGTCCGGTGGTAGCATGGGTGTCGCCATCTATCCGCAGGACGCCGAGACGGCGGAAACGCTGATCAACAATGCCGACCTTGCGATGTACCGCGCCAAGGCGGCGCTCAACCAGACCGTCTGCTTCTACGAGGTGTCGATGGATGAGGCGGCGCGCCAAAGGCGCAGCCTTGCCAACGATCTGTGGGATGCGATCGAGAAGAGGCAGCTGGCACTGCATTATCAGGTGCAGAAGTCGGTGATGTCAGGCGACGTCATCGGTTATGAAGTGCTGCTGCGCTGGAACCATCCGGAGCGCGGCATGGTGCCACCGAACGAGTTCATTCCGCTTGCAGAAGAGTGCGGCGCGATCCTGCCGATCGGCGAGTGGGTTCTGCGCGAGGCCTGCCGAGAAGCGGCAGGATGGCAAAGTGCCCACAAGATCGCCGTCAATCTCTCACCGGTCCAGCTCGCCAACGGCGACATTGTCAGCCTGGTGGAAGCGGTTCTTTCCGAGACCGGCCTCGACCCGAAGCGGCTCGAACTTGAGATCACCGAGTCGACGATCATCGACGACAAGGAGCGTGCGCTGCTCACCCTGCGCCAGATCAAGGAACTGGGTGTCACGATCGCGATCGATGACTTCGGCACAGGCTATTCGTCGCTCGAGACGCTGAGGGCCTTCCCGTTTGACAAGATCAAGCTCGACAAGAGCTTCATGTGGGAAGTCGAGGCAAGCCCGCAGGCAAAGGCAATTGTCCGTGCCATCCTCGCGCTCGGACAGAGCCTCTCCGTTCCTGTTCTGGCCGAAGGCGTCGAGACACAGACGCAGCTCGACATCCTGCAGGCGGAAGGCTGTGACGAAGCGCAAGGCTACCTGCTCGGCCGGCCGGCGCCGATCTCAAGCCTCGTTTCCGGCAAGTCCAAGGTCGCGGCGGCCTGAGGGGACGCCATTGCGCCTTACCCTCGGGGATGCCGCTCCCGCGGTTGCCAAACCTTGCGAAAATGACGAGGCGCGCCTACTGGCGCAGCAGAGCCTTGCCGGCGCCTTCGACGAGGAAGCGTGGAAAGAAGAAGATGCCGTGGATCGTGCCCGAGTAGCGCTCCTCGAGGCCGGAGGATTCGCCGATACAGAACACCGGCTGCTTGTGGCCGGTTTCGAGGCTGATCGTCGTGGAAAAGCAGAACGACGAGCAACTGGTTGCCGCCTGCTCGAAAAGCTCGAGCACGTGATTGCGGTCGGCGGGGTCGTAGCAGCGAACGAAGTTGAGCAGCCCGCACTCGCTCTCGTTGAGACCATGGATCGCGGACGCCTTTTCGCCGAGCCGGAACAGGCCCGTCGACAGATCGCCCGACCAGCCCTCGGACACGCAGAACTGCTCCAGGAATTCCTGATGCGGAAGTCCGGAATGCATCTGTCCCGGGACACCGAGGGGAACTGAATTTGTTCTCGTGATCTTAAACACGGTCTACCCCAGCACGGCCCCTGGCGACTGTCGTTGTTCGACCAGGCGGGCACATCCCCACTATACAACCCTCGCCAACCATCAACCCATAGGAAGAAGAACACGCACGATAAGTCGTTTGCGTCTTTCTGTACGGAAAGGTCACCAAACTGTGACGTAGCTCGCCAAGCGAAATGATTTCGCAGGAAAGGCCGGCTTAATTTGCGATTAAATACTTATATGCTTTGCGTGATATTCTCAAAGAGAGCTTGGACACACAGTTAATATGAAAAGTTTGAGCTATTTTTCGCTCTCTTTAGGCCCGCCATCCAGTCTCTCGTGAATCTCTGTCCACTTGGGGCGTTGTTATAGTTCGTTTTTTTTCGACTTCAACGCTTTTTTAGTGCCGCTACAGCCGCCGGGTAATTTTTCGTGCGGACAGCTTAGGCGTGCGCATCCGATGCGGCCCGCGGATTGCCCGCAAAACAAGAAAGGGCGACCCGAGGGTCGCCCTTTCCGATCCGGATGGATCATCGTGGATCTGCTTGAACAGGTCCGCGACAGAGCTTTCGCCCTATCACATCATGTCCATGCCGCCCGTTCAGCGCGCTTGACGCGCTGAACCGCTCTTAGTGCATGGGCGAAACTTTATGGACAGTGCTGCGATTGGGCTGGCGCCCTATCACATCATGTCCATGCCGCCCATGCCGCCCATGCCGCCCGGCATTGCCGGAGCGTCCTTCTTCGGCAGTTCGGCAATCATGGCTTCCGTCGTGACGAGGAGGCCAGCAACCGAAGCTGCGTCCTGAAGGGCGGTGCGAACGACCTTGACCGGGTCGATGATGCCCATGGCAATCATGTCGCCGTATTCGCCGGTCTGGGCGTTGTAGCCGAAGTTGTCCTGGTCCTTGTCGAGGATCTTGCCGACAACGATCGAAGCTTCGTCACCAGCGTTCTCAGCGATCTGGCGAGCCGGAGCCTGCAGAGCGCGACGAACGATGTTGATGCCGGCTTCCTGGTCGTCGTTCACACCCTTGACAGTGATCTTGACGGAGGAACGCAGCAGGGCAACGCCGCCGCCCGGTACGATGCCTTCCTGAACAGCAGCGCGCGTCGCGTTGAGGGCGTCGTCGATGCGGTCCTTCTTTTCCTTCACTTCAACTTCCGTCGAGCCGCCAACGCGGATCACGGCAACGCCGCCAGCGAGCTTGGCAAGACGTTCCTGCAGCTTCTCGCGGTCGTAGTCGGAGGTGGTGTCTTCGATCTGAGCCTTGATCTGGGCAACGCGGCCTTCGATGTCGCTCTTCTGGCCGGCACCATCGACGATCGTGGTGTTTTCCTTGGAGATCGAAACCTTCTTCGCACGGCCGAGCATGTCGAGCGTGACGCTTTCGAGCTTGATACCGAGGTCTTCCGAGATCACGGTACCACCGGTCAGGATGGCGATGTCTTCGAGCATGGCCTTGCGGCGATCGCCGAAGCCCGGAGCCTTGACGGCAGCAATCTTCAGGCCGCCGCGCAGCTTGTTGACGACGAGCGTTGCAAGAGCTTCGCCTTCGACGTCTTCAGCGATGATCAGGAGCGGCTTGCCGGTCTGAACGACAGCTTCGAGAACCGGGAGCATGGCCTGGAGGTTCGAGAGCTTCTTCTCGTGGAGGAGAACGAAGACGTCGTCGAGGTCAGCGACCATCTTTTCCGGGTTGGTGACGAAGTAGGGGCTGAGGTAGCCGCGGTCGAACTGCATGCCTTCGACGACTTCGAGTTCGGTTTCGGCGGTCTTGGCTTCTTCAACCGTGATGACGCCTTCGTTGCCGACCTTCTGCATCGCTTCTGCGATGTCGAGGCCAATCTGACGCTCGCCGTTGGCCGAGATCGTGCCGACCTGTGCAACTTCTTCCGAAGTGTTGATCTTCTTGGCCTTGGCCTGGAGATCCTTGACGACTTCGCCGACAGCGAGGTCGATGCCGCGCTTCAGGTCCATCGGGTTCATGCCGGCAGCAACTGCCTTGGCGCCTTCGCGAACGATCGCCTGGGCGAGAACCGTTGCAGTCGTGGTGCCGTCGCCGGCGATGTCGTTGGTCTTCGAAGCAACTTCGCGGACCATCTGGGCGCCCATGTTTTCGAACTTGTCTTCGAGTTCGATTTCCTTGGCGACCGATACACCGTCCTTGGTGATGCGCGGAGCGCCGAAGGACTTGTCGATGATGACGTTACGACCCTTCGGGCCGAGCGTGACCTTTACGGCGTCAGCGAGGATGTCCACGCCACGCAGCATCTTTTCGCGCGCGGTGCGGCCGAATTTAATTTCTTTTGCAGCCATTTGAGAAAACTCCCGGGCTCATTGCCCATTGGTTGTCATGGAAAGGTGTGGACGACGGCTGATCAGCCGATGATGCCCATGATGTCGGCTTCCTTCATGATGAGAAGGTCTTCGCCGTTGATCTTGACTTCGGTGCCCGACCACTTGCCGAACAGAACGCGGTCGCCAGCCTTGACGTCGAGCGCGACAACCTTGCCGCTTTCGTCACGGGCGCCCGAGCCAACAGCGACGATTTCGCCTTCCTGCGGCTTTTCCTTTGCGGTGTCCGGAATGATGATGCCGCCCTTTGTCTTTTCCTCAGACTCGACGCGGCGGACGACAACGCGGTCGTGCAGCGGGCGGAAATTGGTGCTTGCCATTAGTCTAATCCCTCGATCAAATGACATTACGGATCGCTCATCGACCCGATGGATGGGTGTTAGCACTCTCATTTGTCGAGTGCTAGCGAGGCCGAGATAAGGCTGGGTCCGAGGCGAGTCAAGGATTGGCCGTTCAAAAAATTTCAGGCGACATGGTTATCGGCGGCGCAGGAAAGGCAACGAACGGCGGCCGAGCCGGAAGGTTGGCTTGCATACGGCATGAAGCAGTCGGAATTTGGGCAGGCCGGTCCAGGAGGCTTTGCCAGGCACCGAGGTTCGGTCCGGTGGCCTTCGCGATGCTTTGGATCAGCGATTTCTGGTTGTTGTGAAGCAGTTCGCATTCGATGTCTGGCGGGCTGCGAGCGGCCTTCTCGGCGCGAGCGGCGATCGCGTGTCGAATCCTTGGGAATGGCAGCGTTTTTCGTGAGGCGAGGCTTGTATTCTCGGCCCTTCCTTGCCATGCAAGCCGGAAACCGAGTTTGCAGGAAGCCCGCATGGCCGCAAGGATCAACAGTTTTCGGGAAATCGCAGGGCGTTATGACGTCGTGCTCTGTGACGTCTGGGGTGTTCTCCACAATGGCGTTCAGGCGTTTGCGTCCGCATGCGAAGCCCTGGCGGAGGCGCGTGCGGCCGGGCTGACGGTCGTGCTCATCACCAACTCGCCGAGGCCCAGCCCAGGCGTCAAGGTGCAGATCCGCGGACTTGGCGTTCCCGATGAAGCCTATGACCGCATCGTCACGTCGGGCGATGTGACGCGCGCGTTGATCGCCGCTGCCGACAAGAAGATCTTCTTCATCGGCGCCGAACGCGATCTGCCGCTGCTCGAAGGGCTCGGTACAGAGATCGTCTCGTCGGAAGATGCCAAGACCGTCGTCTGCGCCGGCTTCTATGATGACGAGACCGAAACGCCGGAACACTACCGTGCGACGCTGACCGGCCTTGCCAAGCGTAAGATCCCCTTCATCTGCGCCAATCCTGATCTGGTGGTCGAGCGCGGACATCGGCTGATCCCCTGCGCCGGCGCCATTGCCAAGCTCTATGAAGAACTGGGCGGCGAAGCCCGCATTGCCGGAAAGCCGTACATCGCCATCTATCGCGCGGCTCTGACGGAGGCCAAGGCCGTGCGCGGCGGGCTCGATCTGACGCGTGTCATTGCCATCGGCGACGGCATGCCGACCGATGTCAAGGGCGCCCAGGATGCTGGCTTCGACCTGCTCTACATCAGTGCCGGCATTCACGCGCAGGAATATATGAACGAAAGCCGGACCGACGAGGCGAAGCTTGCAGCCTTCCTGAAAAAGGAAGGCGCCTCGCCGAAATGGTGGATGCCGAGGCTCGCCTGACGGGAAGATTGAGATGACGGTTTTTCATCGCAACGAAACCCGCGACCCGCTGCCCGAGCATCTGCGCGGCGGCGTTGTCGCCATCGGCAATTTTGATGGCGTGCATCGCGGCCACCAATCAGTGCTGGAACGGGCGCTGGAAGAGGCGAAGGCCCGCGGCGTGCCCGCGCTGGTGTTGACCTTCGAGCCGCATCCGCGCACCGTCTTCCGGCCGGATACGCCGGTTTTCCGGCTGACGCCCGCGCCGCTCAAAGCCCGTATCCTTGAAGGCATGGGGTTCGGTGCCGTCATCGAGTATCCGTTCGACCGCACCTTCTCCGAGCTCTCCGCGTCCGATTTCATCCATCGGGTCCTCCTGGAATGGCTGCATGCCTCGCATGTCGTCACCGGCTTCGATTTCCATTTCGGCAAGGGCCGTGAAGGCGGTCCCGCCTTCCTGATGGCTGCGGGCGGCGACAATGGTTTTGGCGTCACGCTGGTCGATGCCTTCCGCGACGAGAACGCCTCGGTGATCTCCTCGAGCTTCATCCGCTCGCTTCTCGGGCAGGGTGACGTTTCCCATGCGGCCGGTCTGCTCGGCTATCGCTACACGGTCGAGGCGGAGGTGATTGACGGCAAGAAGCTCGGACGGACCCTCGGCTATCCCACGGCCAACATGCGGTTGCCACCCGAGGTCGAGCTTAGGGCTGGCATCTATGCCGTGCGCTTCCGCAGGGCCGACGGCTCGCTTCATGACGGCGTTGCCAGCTTCGGCCGGCGCCCCACCGTCGACAGTGACGGCGAAGCGTTGCTCGAGACCTTCGTCTTCGACTTCTCCGGTGACCTCTATGGCGAAATCTGTTCGGTTTCGTTCTTTGGTCACCTGCGCGACGAACTGAAGTTCGACGGGCTCGATCCGCTGGTGGCGCAGATCCGGCAGGACGAGGAAGAGGCCAGGGCCCTGCTCTCCGGCGTTGCGCCCTTGAGCGACATCGATCGTCGGATCAACTTTGCTTGAAAGAAATCCGCCGTGCCGAAGCGGCGGACCTTTTCAAAAGGCCGAAAACGCCTTAAACAACCGGCCACCATGACCCGGCACCGTCGACTGACCATCGATCAGCGAATTATTGGCCCGGCTTTCCGCGCGCTCTAGGCCGCCGGAAGGTCCGGGATTTTGGCGTTTCCAACGCCCCAGTCATCTCTAGAGCGCCGCGCGTCTCCTGGGCGCGCCAAGTCGCTCTAACACTTTGAAGCTGCGCATGATCCTTTCCGAAGATCGATCCCGATTTCCGGGTCATGCGCCGGATACCACCCTTTCGCATGCGCGATGATCCGCGCGGAAAAGATGATTGCAAAGACCATGACAGAGACCGCTGAGAAGATCGACTATTCCTCCACCCTCTACCTGCCGCAGACGGAGTTTCCGATGCGCGCCGGCCTGCCGCAGAAGGAGCCGGAAACGGTTGCCCGCTGGCAGAAGATGGGCCTCTACAAGAAGCTGCGTGCCTCGGCCGCCGGTCGCGAGAAATTCGTGCTGCACGACGGCCCTCCCTATGCCAACGGCAACATCCATATCGGCCACGCGCTGAACAAGATCCTCAAGGACGTCATCAACCGTTCGTTCCAGATGCGCGGTTTCGATGCCAACTACGTGCCCGGCTGGGACTGCCACGGCCTTCCGATCGAATGGAAGATCGAGGAAAAGTATCGCGAGAAGGGCCAGAACAAGGACGAGGTCCCGGTCAACGAATTCCGCAGGGAATGCCGCGACTTTGCCGCTGGCTGGATCCAGATCCAGGCGGAAGAGTTCAAGCGTCTCGGTATCGAGGGCGACTTCGACAATCCTTACACCACGATGAACTTCCACGCGGAAGCCCGCATCGCCGGCGAACTGATGAAGATCGCCAAGATGGGCCAGCTCTATCGCGGCTCCAAGCCGGTGATGTGGTCGGTCGTCGAACGCACGGCGCTGGCCGAAGCCGAAGTCGAGTATGCCGACGTCGAGAGCGACATGATCTGGGTGAAGTTCCCGGTCACTGAAGGTGCGGCAGATCTCGCCGGCACCTTCGTCGTGATCTGGACGACCACGCCCTGGACCATCCCCGGCAACCGCGCGATCGCCTTCTCCTCGCGTTACGCCTACGGGCTCTATGAGGTTGCGACCGCCGAAAACGACTTCGGTCCGCAGCCCGGCGAAAAGCTGATCTTCGCCAAGCGTCTGGCAGACGAGTCTGCCGCCAAGGCCAAGCTCACCTTCACTTTCGTCCGCGATATCGAAGGCGATGAACTGGCCGCTGTTACCTGCGCGCATCCGCTGCATGGCCTGGGTGGTGGTTACGCCTTCAAGGTGCCGCTGCTCGACGGTGACCATGTCACCGACGATGCCGGCACCGGCTTCGTGCACACGGCGCCCAGCCACGGTCGCGAGGACTTTGACGCCTGGATGGATAACGCGCGCGCGCTCGAAGCACGCGGCATCTCCTCGGCAATCCCCTTCACCGTCGACGACGCCGGCTACTTCACCGCCGACGCCCACGGCTTCGGCCCGGACGCCGAAGGCGGTGCCGGTCGCGTGCTCGACGACAAGGGCAAGAAGGGCGACGCCAATGATCGCGTCATCAAGGCGCTCATCGGCCGTCACGCCCTGTTTGCGCGTGGCCGCCTGAAGCACTCCTACCCGCATTCCTGGCGCTCCAAGAAGCCGGTGATCTTCCGCAACACGCCGCAGTGGTTCGTCTACATGGACAAGGGTTTCGGCGACGGCACGACGCTGCGTTCGCGCGCGCTGTCTGCCATCGACGATACCCGCTTCGTTCCCGGCGCCGGCCAGAACCGCCTGCGCGCGATGATCGAGGGACGTCCGGACTGGGTACTGTCGCGCCAGCGCGCCTGGGGCGTGCCGATCGCGATCTTTGCCGACGACCAGGGCGAAATCCTCGTCGACGAAGCCGTCAACGCCCGCATCCTCGAAGCCTTCGAGCAGGAAGGTGCGGACGCCTGGTTCGCTGATGGTGCCAAGGACCGCTTCCTCGGCAACGACCATGACCACGAAAAGTGGCACCAGGTCATGGACATTCTCGACGTCTGGTTCGACTCGGGCTCAACGCACACCTTCACGCTCGAAGATCGTCCGGATCTGAAGTGGCCGGCCGACGTCTACCTCGAAGGCTCCGACCAGCATCGCGGCTGGTTCCACTCGTCGCTGCTCGAATCCTGCGCGACGCGCGGTCGTGCGCCCTACAACGCCGTTGTCACCCATGGTTTCACCATGGACGAGAAGGGCGAGAAGATGTCGAAGTCGAAGGGCAACACCGTCACACCGCAAGAGGTGATGAAGGATGCCGGCGCCGATATTCTGCGTCTCTGGGTGATGACCACGGACTACTGGGAAGACCAGCGTCTCGGCAAGACGATCATCCAGACCAACATCGACGCCTATCGCAAGCTGCGCAACACCATCCGCTGGATGCTGGGCACGCTGGCGCACGACCAGGGCGAGGAGATCGCATACGCCGAACTGCCCGAGCTGGAAAAGCTGATGCTGCACCGCCTGGCCGAGCTCGATCGGGTCGTTCGCGAAGGCTACGATGCTTTCGACTTCAAGCGGATCGCCCGCTCGCTGATCGATTTCTCGAACGTCGAGCTTTCCGCCTTCTATTTCGACGTGCGCAAGGACGCGCTCTATTGCGACGCACCCTCGAGCCTTCGTCGCCGCTCGGCGCTCGCCGTCATCCGCAAGCTGTTCGATAGCCTCGTGCTGTGGCTGGCGCCGATGTTGCCATTCACCTGCGAAGAAGCCTGGCTGTCGCGCAAGCCCGATGCGGTTTCGGTTCATCTCGAGCAGTTCCCGGCGATCCCGGCGGAATGGAAGAACGACGCTCTCGAGGCGAAGTGGGAAAAGATCCGCGCTGTCCGTACGGTCGTCACGGGTGCGCTGGAAATCGAACGTCGCGAAAAGCGCATCGGTTCGTCGCTTGAGGCGGCTCCCGTCGTCTACATCGCCGACCCGGAGCTGTTGAAGGCGCTCGAAGGCGAAGATTTCGCCGAGATCTGCATCACCTCGTCAATCACGGTGGAAGTGGGCGAGGGCCCTGCCGACGCCTTCCGTCTGCCTGAGGTCGCCAAGGTCAGCGTCCTGCCGAAGTCGGCCGTCGGCCGCAAGTGCGCCCGCTCCTGGCGGATCACGACCGATGTCGGTTCGGACGCACTCTACCCTGAGGTGTCTGCCCGTGATGCTGCCGCACTTCGGGAACTTGGCTTCAAGGCTTAAGGGATCATTTACCGGATGAATTGCGCTTACTGCATTCATCCGGTAAAACCTGCCCGAAATTTGGCGGATTTCTCCGCCATGGGCGCTGAGTGGCCGCGCAGGTGACGGTGGCCGGCTGGAAGGAATCTCATGGAAATGACGCGAGAGTTGCGACTGTTTGCTAGCGTTGCCGCCATCATGGCGAGCGGCCTGGTGCTTTCCGGCTGCATCGGCGGCCCGACCTACGGCACCGACAAGACCGCCGGCGAGCAGCTGATGGACGATCTCGGAAGCGCTGTGAGCATTGCTCCCAAGAGCGGTGCTCCGGTCAAGTATCAGCCCCGCCCTGGCTTGGTGCTGCCGCCGTCCGGCCAGCAGACGGCCCTCGTGGAGCCGCAGAAATCGCTTGCCACCCGCGAAGCGAATCCGGAGTGGGTCGAGTCTCCGGAAGAAGCACGCAACCGCCTGCGCGAAGAAGCCGACGCCAACAAGAATAACCCGAACTATGTTTCGCCGCTCGCCAAGGCCAGCGCCAATGGTCGCCGTCTTTCGGCCAAGGAGCAGCAGGAAGCCTATCGCGAGGCCCGCAAGATCGAGATGGGCGCCTATTCCGACAAGCGCCGCTTCCTGAGCGACCCGCCGCTTGAATACCGCCGTCTGCCGGAAGGCTCGGAGGCCGATCTGGGCGAGCCGGAGAAGACCAAGGAACGCCGTCGCAAGAAGGAAGCCCAGGTCAAGGATTCCGGCAGCAAGTGGTACTGGCCCTTCTAAGCCATGACGATCAGCATTCGCGACGCCCGCCCGGAAGACGCCGAAACCATTCTGCGCTTCATCACCGAACTTGCCATCTACGAGAAGGAACCGGACGCGGTCGAAGCGACCGTCGAATTGATACAGGCCTCGCTTTTTGGTCCAGGTGCGCTCACCCGCGCAGTGATCTGCGAGAAGGACGGTAAGCCGGCCGGTTTCGCCATGTGGTTCTACAACTATTCCACCTGGCAGGCCCGCAAGGGGCTCTATCTCGAAGACCTGTATGTCACACCGGATTGCCGCGGCTCCGGCGCCGGCAAGATGCTTTTGAAGCATCTCGCCAAGATCGCCGTCGAGGAAGGGTGTGGCCGATTCGAGTGGAGCGTTCTCGATTGGAACGAGCCAGCAATCCGCGTTTACGAGGCTGTTGGCGCCGAGCCGATGTCGGAGTGGACGCGCTATCGGCTCGCAGGCCCGGCACTGGAAGCCTTTGCGGCCGGCTGAGAGGTTCGCTCGCCTCAGCGTTTCGCGGCAAAGAAATCCCTGAGAATGTCCGCGGCTTCGCGCTCTGCCAGCCCGGAATAGACGTCGGGGACGTGATGGCATGTCGGCGAGCCATAAAAGCGCACACCGCTGTCGACAGCACCGCCCTTGGGGTCTTCGGCGCCATAATAGAGGCGACGGATGCGGGCAAAGGAGATTGCCGCCGCGCACATCGTGCATGGCTCCAGGGTGACATAGAGGTCGGCGCCGGACAGCCGCTCATCGTCGAGCACGATGGATGCTTCGCGGATGGCAACGACCTCGGCATGGGCGGTTACATCGTTGAGTTCCCGGGTCCGATTTCCGGCGCGCGCGATGATCTCGCCATCGAAAACGATGACGGCGCCGATCGGCACTTCGCCGCGCTGGCCCGCCTTTTTGGCCTCTTCGAGGGCCGCATCCATGAAGCGTGTCGTATCAGCCATCGCTCAAACAATAATTTCTCTTAACCCACGGGCTTTGACCTGATAGGACAGCCGCAAAAGGCAGGCAACACAAATGACATCCAAAGACAAGCCCACACGGCCTGGCGGCAAGCCCGCCGGCCGGGACAAGAAACCTCACTTCGCTGGCAAGAAGGCGGCAGCGCCTCAGGCCGGAGCTTCGCGTCCGCCCAAGGCTGCTCCGAAGACCGCCGCCGCAAGCGCCGACGAACCGCAGCGCATCTCCAAGATCCTGGCGCGCGCCGGCGTAGCGTCCCGCCGCGATATCGAGCGCATGATCATGGAAGGTCGGGTCAGTCTCAACGGGGTTGTCCTCGACACACCCGTCGTCAATGCGACGCTTGCCGACCATATCGAAGTGGATGGACACGCGATCCGCGGCATCGAGCGTACACGCCTGTGGCTCTACCACAAGCCGGCCGGACTGGTGACCACCAATGCCGATCCGGAAGGCCGCCCGACGGTCTTTGACAATTTGCCGGACGAGTTGCCGCGCGTGCTGTCGATCGGCCGCCTCGACATCAATACCGAAGGCCTGTTGCTGCTGACGAATGACGGCGGGCTTGCCCGCGTGCTCGAACTTCCCTCGACCGGTTGGCTGCGCCGCTATCGCGTGCGCGCCCATGGCGAAATCGACCAGGACGAACTGGACAAGCTGAAGGACGGCATTGCCGTCGACGGCGTGCTTTACGGCGGCATCGAAGCGACCCTCGACCGTGTGCAGGGTTCCAATGTCTGGATCACGATGGGCCTGCGCGAAGGCAAGAACCGCGAAATCAAGAACGTGCTCGGCGCGCTCGGCCTCGACGTCAATCGCCTCATTCGCATCTCCTACGGCCCGTTCCAGCTCGGCGAATTGCCCGAAGGACACGTGCAGGAAATCCGTGGTCGGACGCTGCGTGACCAGCTCGGACCTCGCCTGATCGAAGACGCCAAGGCGAACTTCGACGCGCCGCTCTATAATGATCCGTCCGCAACCGTCGCGAACGAAGCGTCGGAAAGCGAAGCCTCCGACACGCGCAAGCCCGAACGTGCCAATCGCTGGGAAAAGCCGGAAGACAAGCGTGAGCGCGCGCTTTCGAAGCTCGACACCCGTCGTGACGACCGCCGCGACGGTGGCCGCGGCAAGGATGCGCCCCGTGGCAAGGGTGGGCCGCGCGACGACCGTAGCGACGCCAAGTTCGAAGACCGGCCGAAGCGTACCCCGGCGCAGCGCGCCCGCACGGCCAATGTCTGGATGGCGCCCGGCGCGCGTCCGCTGGCCGAGAAGAAGCCGAAATCGGCGGAAGGCGATGCTTCGGCAAAGCCGGCCCGTCGCGAGCGCCCCGAAGGCGCCCCGAACACCAAGCGCTATGGCCGGACCAAGGACGGCTTTGCAACGAAGTCGTCAGGCAAGTTCGACCCCGACCGCAAGGGCGGTGCGCCCAGGGACTTTGACCGTCCTGCGTCCTCCGCACCGGTCAAACGCCGGGACGAAGAGGGCGAGTGGATCAGCGCCAGCGAACCCGCACGTCGCGGCAAGGATGAAGGCCGCGATGGCGGTTTCGGCCGACGCAAGTCGGGCGACGCCGGCGACCGCAGGTCGCGCGACCACGGTGACCGTCCTGCCCGCCGCGAAGGCGGAGACCGGCCGGCCCGTTCCGAAGGCGGCCCGCGCAACTTCTCCGACAAGCCGCGGTTCCCACGCGCCGACGGCGACCGCCCAGCGCGTCGCGAAGGTGGCGACCGCCCGCGTGGCGATCGGCCGGCCCGCGCCGAAGGCGGCCCGCGCAGCTATTCCGACAAGCCGAGGGCTCCGCGCGCCGAGGGCGACCGTCCGCCGCGCCGCGAGGGGGGCGACCGCCCGTTTGGTGATCGGCCCGCCCGCGCCGAAGGTGGCCCGCGCAGCTATTCCGACAAGCCGAGAGCCCCTCGCGCCGAGGGCGATCGTCCGCCGCGCCGCGAAGGCGGTGACCGGCCGTTCGGCGACAAGCCCCGCGGCAAGTCCTTCGGTGGCAAACCGTCCGGCGGCAAGTCTTTTGGCGAACGCTCCGGCGGTCCGCGTGGCGGTAAGCCCGGTGGCGGCAAGCCGGCTGGCGGCGGCCGTCCTGGTGGCGGTGGACGTCCGGCTGGTGGCAAGCCGCGTGGCAGAGGAAACTAAGCGGTCGTGCGCATTGTCGGCGGAGAGTTCCGTGGCCGCAGTCTGGCCACGCCCAAGTCGAATGATATCCGCCCGACGACCGATCGGACGCGCGAGAGCCTGTTCAACATCCTGAGCCATTCCCATCCGGAGGCTCTCGATGGCACCCGTGTGCTGGACCTCTTTGCCGGCACCGGCGCCGTCGGGCTCGAAGCCCTGTCGCGGGGGTGCCGCCAGGCGCTCTTCGTCGAGCAGGGCGTCGAGGGAAGAGGCCTCCTGCAGAACAATATCGAGGCGTTCGGCCTTCAGGGTCGTGCCAAGGTCTTCCGCAGGGATGCGACCAGCCTCGGTTCCGTCGGCACGATGGAGCCGTTCCACCTGGTTTTTGCCGATCCGCCCTATGCAAAGGGGCTGGGAGAAAAGGCGCTGGAATCGGCGGCTCTCGGCAACTGGCTGGTTCCGGATGCTTTGGTGGTGCTGGAGGAACGTGCAGACGTTCAGCCGGCGCCAACAGCCGTTTTCGAGCGGCTGGACGTCAGGGTATTCGGCGACACACGCATGCACTTCTACCGCTTCCGTGGCGTCTGACGTCACACTTTTGATTCGCTTGCACAGTTAGACTGCCGATTGAACTGAGGCGCACGTCGATGAAGCAGGACGTATCCACCGTGAATGTTTCGCCGGCCAGCGCGAGCGAGCCGTCGGTCGCGCTGGCGCTCGGTGGCGGCGGTGCCCGCGGGCTCGCCCATATCCATGTTATCGAGGCTTTCGACGAGTTGGGCATCCGCCCTGTTGTTATCGCCGGTTCGTCGATCGGCGCCATCATGGGTGCCGGCATGGCGGCGGGCGTTAGCGGCAAAGAAATCCGCGAGCACACGCTGGCGACGGTTGGCCACCGCCGCGAAATCGTCAATCGCTTGTGGCAGTTGCGACCGGCAACTTGGTCGGAAGCGATGACCAACGGTTTCCGTTTCGGACAGTTCAACGTCGAGCGTGTCTTGAAGGCGTTCCTGCCTGAAGCCATCCCGGCGACGTTTTCGGAATTGGACGTGCCGCTCAAGGTCGTCGTCACCGACTATTACGGCCAGACGGAGCACGTTTGCGAGACGGGCGATCTGCAGAAGGCTCTGGCCGCATCGGCGGCGCTGCCTGCGGTCTTCATGCCGGTGAAGATCGAAGGACGGGTGATGATCGATGGCGGTATCTACAACCCCATTCCCTTCGATCATCTGCGCGGCCTTGCCGAGATCGTCGTCGGCGTCGACGTCGTCGGCGGCCCGGACGGTGACGGCAAGACGATCCCGAGCCGTATCGACAGCCTGTTCGGGGCGAGCCAGCTGATGATGCAGTCGATCATTGCGATGAAGCTGAAGGAGGGCGCGCCGGATATCCTGCTGCGGCCCGATGTCGGCCGCTACCGGGTGATGGATTTTCTGCGCGCAAAAGAGATCCTGGCGGCGACCGCTGGCATCAAGGATCAGTTCAAGCGCACGCTTGAAGAGCGAATGAAGGTGGTGAGCGTCTCCGGCTGAGGCCGCTGCACCGCTTCAGTACTGACACGCACGGTTCTGGGCCGGGAACCGCGTCTCGCTTTTCCTGGAAATGCCCCTATGCACTTTCCCGCAGATCGACAGGCAGCCCCGGCAGGATGCTCTCGCCGGTTTCCGAGGAATGATCGACATCGCGCTTGGGCTTGACCAGCGGTTCGGGACGCACGGGCTGCGAATGCAGCATGTCGCGGCCGGCGGTAATGCCTTCGGCCTCCTGCAGAACGAGACGCGCTTCGTCGCGCCTGCGGATATCGTCCATGATGGCGAGCGCTTCGTCGTTGCCGACGCCCAGTGCCTCCAGCGTCTTTCGGCCGAACAGCAGGCCGGACTCGAAGGTCTCGCGCAGTTCGTAGTCCACTCCCTTTGCCCGCAGTTCAAGCGTATGCAGCCGGTCATAGGAACGGGCGAAGATACGGGCGTCCGGATATTCAGCCTGCACCAGATCGACGATCCGGTCGGTCGTTTCCTTCTTCTGGGTGCAGATGGCGATGAGTTTTGCCCGCTCGATGCCGGCGGCGCGCAGCACGTCGAGCCGGTGGCCGTCACCGAAGTAGATCCGGAAGCCGAAGGTCGCCGCCTGGCGAACACGGGCGGCGGAGTGATCGATGATCGTCACGTCACGACCGCCGGCCAGCAGGATCTGGGCTGCGATCTGGCCGAAGCGCGAAAAGCCGATCATCAGAACGTCGGCGTCGGCACCTTCGAAATCTTCTTCCATTTCGTCGACCATTTCGTCCTGTTCGCGCATCAGCCGCGGCGCAAGCATGGAGGCGATCGGCGTCAGCGCCATCGACAGCGTGACGATGGCAACGAGCAGCGAGGCGTTGCCCTGGGAGAAGACGCCTGCGGTGGCCGCCGCCGTGAACAGCACGAAGCCGAACTCGCCGCCCTGCGGCAAGAGCAGGCAGACGCGCACAGCATCGTTGTGATGGGAGCCTGCCAGCCGGCAGAGCCAGTAGAGCACGAAGCTCTTCACCAGCATCAACAGCGGCACTGCGATGATGATGACAAGGTATTTGTCGATGATCACGTCGAGCTGCAGCGACAGGCCGACGGCCATGAAGAACAGCGCCTGCAGGATACCGCGAAAAGGCTCGATATCGGCCTCGAGCTCGTGGCGATAGGAGGATTCCGCCAGGAGCACGCCGGCGAGAAAAGCGCCCATCGCCATGGAAAGGCCGGCCAGCTGCATCAGCGTTGCCGCTCCCATGACCACCAGAAGGGCCGCGGCAATCATCACATCGCGCGCACCGGTGCGTGCGATGATCTGAAACAGCGGGTTCAGCAGATAGCGGCCCGCGGCGAAGAGGACGGCGATCGCGGCAATCGCGATGGCGAAATCTTCGAGCGGTGGCGTTGTATCTTCCGGTGCCTGCGCTGCCAGAAGTGGGATCAGGGCGAGCAGCGGCACGATCGCCAGGTCCTGCAGCAAGAGGATCGAGAAAGCGCGCTGGCCGAAGCGCGTGTTGCGGTCGTTGCCTTCGTCGAGGATCTGCATGGCGAAGGCGGTAGAGGAAAGGGCGAGGCCGAATCCGGCGACGATGCTCCCGCCCCAGTCGAGCAGGCCGGAAAAGGCGATCACGTAGGAAAGGATGATGCCGGTCAGCATGACCTGTGCGGTGCCGAGACCGAAGATGTCGCGCCGCATCTGCCAGAGCCGTGACGGTTTCAGTTCCAATCCGATGATGAACAGCAGGAAGACGACGCCCAGTTCCGACACATGCAGGATCTCTTCCCCCTCGGTGATCCTCTGGGCAACGGGGCCGATAAGGATGCCGGCTGCGAGATAGCCGAGGATCGTGCCGAGCCCGAGGCGCTTGAAAATCGGTGCCGCCAGCACGGCGCCACCGAGCAGCATCAGCGCCTGGGTGTAGAGGATCGGGGTCGTCGTCATGCGTGCGGCTTTCGATATCGCCTCGTCCTGCCCGGGGGCAGACGAGCGTTTCGGCGGGAGTAACATTACGGTGTCTGGGCGGGAATCATGCCAATGCCCTTGATGCATGCTTCAGTGCACAATAAATGGGGCAGGAATGAAAGGCCACATCATGTCAGAAACGATCGATTCCGCCTCCCTCGAAAAACGCGCCGCCGAACTGGTGGATCTTGCCCGCAAGGCAGGCGCCGATGCGGCTGACGCCGTCGTCGTTCGCGGCCGCTCCCGCTCTGTCTCGGTTCGCCTCGGAAAGGTCGAGGCGACCGAAGCATCCGAAAGCGACGATTTCTCGCTGCGCGTCTTCGTCGGCAACCGTGTCGCCAGCGTATCGGCCAATCCCGGTTTCGACCTGAAGGTACTCGCGGAGCGGGCCGTGGCGATGGCAAAGGCCTCGCCGGAAGACCCCTTCGCTTCGCTCGCCGATCCGGATCGGCTGGCGAAATCCTACCCGGATCTCGAACTCTTCGATGATCGCGAGGTTTCGACGGACGCCCTGACGGAAGCGGCGCTGGCCGCCGAAGAAGCGGCGCTGGCGGTGTCTGGCGTCACCAATTCCAGCGGCGCGGGTGCGTCGGCGGGCATGGGCGGGCTGGTGCTCGTCACCTCGCAGGGCTTCTCCGGTTCCTACATGGCCACCCGCTTCGGCCGCTCCGTCAGTGCGATTGCCGGCGAGGGCACCAAGATGGAGCGCGACTACGATTACGACAGCCGCATCTATTTCGACGAGTTGCGGGCGGCCGATGATATCGGCCGGGTTGCCGGCGAACGCGCGGTTGCGCGCATCAACCCTCGCCAGGTGCCGACCGCCAAGAACGTCACCGTCGTTTTCGATCCGCGCATGGCGCGCGGCTTCGTCGGCCATCTCGCCGGTGCGATCAACGGTGCTTCCGTCGCGCGCAAGACCAGCTTTCTGCGCGACATGATGGGCAAGCAGATCATGAAGGCCGGTCTGTCGGTGACCGACGATCCCCTGATCGTGCGCGGCTCGTCTTCGCGTCCGTTCGATGGCGAGGGTGTCAGCGGATCCAAACTGACGATGGTCGAGGATGGCGTGCTGAACCATTGGTTCCTGTCGACCTCGGCTGCGCGCGAACTCGGCCTTGAGACCAACGGTCGCGGTGTGCGCGGTGGCCCGACGGTCAATCCCGCCTCGACCAATCTCGCGCTCGAGCCGGGCTCCATTTCGCGCGAAGATCTGATCCGTGGTGTGGGAACCGGCTTCTACGTGACCGAGCTCATTGGCCAGGGCGTCAACATGGTGACGGGTGAATATAGCCGCGGCGCCTCGGGTTTCTGGATCGAAAACGGCGAATTGTCTTTTGCCGTGTCCGAAGTCACCATCGCATCGAACCTCAAGCAGATGTTCATGGCCATCACGCCGGCCGACGATATCGACCGGAAGTTCGGCGTTGCCGCGCCGACGCTCGCCATCGAAGGCATGACGCTCGCCGGCCTGTAAGCTGCGCACGTCAATGCCATGACAAAAGCGTTCGGCGATATGCCGTCGCGTAAGGATTGGAATGTCACACAAAGCACCATCGATCGCGACGTGGAGGGAGGATCTGGACTTGATCCTTTCCGCCGCGATTGCCGCGGGCGAAACCGCACTCCGCTACTTTCGCAACAAGCCCGATGTGCGCTGGAAGAACGAAGGACGCTCGCCGGTCAGCGAGGCCGATATCGCCGCCAACGACATTCTGAAGGAGCGTCTGCTTCTCGCCCGTCCGAACTATGGCTGGCTTTCGGAAGAGACAGACGACGATCAGAGCCGCCTGTCCTGCGAGACGGTCTTCGTCGTGGATCCTATCGACGGCACGCGCGCCTTCATCGCCGGCAAGGATCTCTGGTGTGTGAGTGTCGCGGTCGTCCACCGAGGTCTGCCTGTCGCCGGCGTGCTCTATGCGCCGGCGCTCGACGAGATCTACGAGGCAACGGTGGATGGCCCGGCGCTGAAAAACGGTGCGAGCATCCGTGTGCGTGACGCCCAGGACGGCGACGCCCTGCACGTGGCGGTCGCCGAAGACATCGTTTCGAGCCTGGCGCCTTCCTACCGCAACGGTATCGTTCGGGTGCCGCATGTGCCGTCGCTCGCCTACCGGCTGGCAATGGTTGCCGATGGGCGGATCGACGGCACCGTGGTCAAGAAGAACTCCCATGATTGGGATCTCGCCGCTGCCGATCTCATCCTTGAGAGGGCGGGCGGAGGGCTCAATACACTTCAATCCCAAGCTCTGTCCTACAATCGCCCCAATGTGGTTCATGGCCTACTTTGCGCGGCGTCGAAGGCGGCGTTGCCGGGATTGCTTGCCGCGTCCAGGACCCTTGAGGGCCATTGACCTTTCAGGCCGAATGCCGCAAACCAACGCCCATATCCTATAAGAAAATGGAACTCCAATGGCTCACGACTCCGAGAAGAAACAACGTCTGCATTTGGTCTTTGGTGGTGAACTGACCACGCTCACCGATGTTCATTTCCGTGACCTGGACAAGCTCGATATCGTCGGCATTTTTCCTGACTACGAAAGCGCACACATTGCCTGGAAGTCGAAGGCGCAGATGACCGTCGACAACGCGCATATGCGGTATTTCATCGTTCATATGCATCGCCTGCTCGATCCGGAAAACGATTGATGCCGATGCCGAGGGCATGCGTGGCGCGTTTCCGCGCGCTCGCTGCGTCTGACCTTCGCCCGAGCTTTGCATCGGGCGGGGGACTGAAGCCATGAGCAGCTTTCGCGCCCGGCTGGCGCTTTCGAGCTACCGCTGGATCGGTTCGGCGATCTATCCGTTCGTGTGGTCCTATCTTGCCCTGCGCGCCGCGAAGGGCAAGGAGGACCCGGCCCGTCGCCGTGAGCGCTACGGTTATGCCAGCGTGCCGCGGCCGCAGGGGCCTCTCGTCTGGTTCCATGCCGCAAGCGTCGGCGAGACGAATGCGGTCATCCCACTGATCAAGGAAATCCATCGCCGCGGCATCAACGTCGTCCTGACGACCGGCACGACGACCTCGGCACGGGTCGCGGCCGGACGCCTGGGTTCGGCGGTCATTCACCAGTACGTGCCGCTCGATTTCAAGCCGGCGGTCAACCGCTTCCTCGAATACTGGCAACCGGATCTGGCGATCATCGCCGAGTCCGAGATCTGGCCGATGACGATCCTCGAACTCGGGCGGCGCCACATCCCGCAGGTTCTGGTCAACGGACGGCTTTCCGACCGGACATTCGCCCGCTGGAAGAAGCGGCCGGCGCTTGCCGACGCGCTGTTTGAGAACCTCGCGCTGGTCATCGCTCAATCCGATGTCGATGCCGAGCGCTTTCGCACGCTGGGCGCCCTGCCGGTGATGGTTTCGGGCAACCTGAAGGTCGATACCGACGCACCGCCGCACGATCCGCAAGCGTTGAAGGAATATCGCCAGCAGATCGGCACGCGCAAAACCTGGGCGGCGATCTCGACCTTCGACGGCGAGGAAGCGGCTGCCGGCGTCGTGCATCGGGCGCTGAAGGAGCGCACCGGCCTTTTGACGATCATCGTGCCGCGGCACCCCGAGCGCAGCGATGCGATCGAGGCGGCGCTGACGGCCAAGGGGCTGAAGGTCGCACGCCGCACCCGCCGCGATCCGCTGACGCCGGATGTCGATATCTTCCTCGGCGATACGATCGGCGAGATGGGGCTCTATCTGCGCCTGACCGAGGTTGCCTTTGTCGGCCGTTCGCTGTTTGCCGAAGGCGGCCAGAACCCGCTCGAGCCGGCCATGCTCGGCTGTGCCGTTCTTTCGGGCGGCAACGTCCAGAACTTTCGCGAGACCTATCAGATGCTGGCCAAGAACGGCAGCGCCAAGATCGTCCGCGATGTCGAGATGCTGGCCAAGGGCGTCAACTATCTGCTCGCCAACGACGACATGCGTCGCTCGATGATCGATGCCGGCCTCGAAACCGTGCAAGAGATGCGCGGAGCGCTTTCGGCGACGATGAAGGGGCTCGAGCCCTATATCAATCCGCTCGTCGTCAAGGCACGGCTCGAGCCGCGCAACGACCTCTGACCGCACCGGGAGACTTGAGATCACCATGAGCGCACCGACAGCCATCGCTGGCATCCTGTTCGACAAGGACGGGACGCTGCTCGACTATGCCAAGAGCTGGGTGCCGGTGAACTATGAGCTGGCAAAGATCGCCGCCAAGGGTGACGAGGCTCTGGCCCGCACGCTGCTCAGGGCAGGCGGCATGGATGCGGACACCGGCCATGTGCTGCCCGACAGCCTGCTTGCCGCCGGTAACACGGTCGAGATCGCAACCGGGTTCGTTGCCGCCGGTGCGCCCTTTTCCGTGGAAGCGTTGACGACGCTGTTTGATGGGTTGTTTGCCCGCTCCGCCGAATATGCGGTACCGGTCACCGACCTCGGCTCGTTCTTCGCAGACCTGCATGCCAAGGGCTACCGCCTTGGTGTCGCCTCCAGCGACAACGAGCGCTCGATCCGCGAGACAGCTCGGCGCTTCGGCTTCGACGGTTATCTGCATTACGTCGCCGGCTACGACAGCGGCTATGGCGTCAAGCCGGAGCCCGGCATGGTGCTCGGCTTCTGCGCCGCCACCGGGCTCGATCCGCGGCAGGTCGTCGTCGTCGGCGACAACAATCACGACATGCACATGGGCCGCAACGCTGGCGTCGGCCTGACGGTCGCGGTGCTCACGGGCACCGGCTCGCGCCAGTCGCTTGCCGCTGCCTCCGACCATTGCCTGGCGGATATCACCGAGCTCGAAGCCGTCCTTTAGGTTTCCCGCCGAGCCGCAATTCGTCCATTGCAGCCGTCACGGGGGGGCAATCACGGATGCCAGACGGCCGCTAGTGACAAGGCCGACAGATAGAGCCCCAAACCGAAGACGGCGTGCGTAGCCAGGCTGCGCAGCCGTGCAATATTCGGGGCCGGCGTTTTCGAGGCGGCGATGCCGGCACCCATGCCCGGCTGCATCAGGAAGAACGGCGCGGCCACCGTCGCGAGACCGACAATCAGTGCCGGGGCAAGCGTCGGCAGCATCGCCCAGTCCTGGCCCCAGATCGACAGAAGAAGACCGGCGAAGACAATCCCGATCGCATAGTGGGCGCTCCAGCCGATCAGGCGTTCGCCCGAAACCGGCGCCGCTGCTGCGATCCGCTGGTGCCGGAAGCGGCCTTGCGGAAAATGGCCGATCCAGCGTCCGGCCATGGCGTAGTCCAGCGAGGGTATGCCGAGAAAGCGTTTCAGCGCCACGGCCCAGAGATCCATGATTATGGTCGCGCCGATCCCGATGAGGACGGCTCGCAACACCAAAGTCGTTTCCATGTTCTTTTCCCTTCACATCATGTTCATGGCCGCACGTCGGCAGATTGCACAGTGCGGGCATTCAATCCGTCATCGGCAGGTCAAAATATGATTCAATTGATTCATTGAATGATTGATGGAGAAATGCTAGGCTCCTGTCAATGACCGATGTTCAGCTTCATGTCTTCGAAGAATTCGCCGACCTCGCCCGCACGCTGGCGAGCGCTCATCGCCTGCTCCTGCTCGAGCATATCGCTCAGGGCGAGCGCTCGGTGGAGCGCCTCGCCGAGCTGTCCGGCCTCAGCATTGCCAATGCGTCGCAGCATCTGCAGCAGTTGCGGCGCGCGGGTTTCGTCGAAACCAGACGGGACGGCAAGCGCGTGCTCTATCGGCTGGGGACAGGCCCGGTGATCGGGCTGCTGTCGGCGCTGCGCCAATATGCCGAGCACAATCGCGCCCAGATCCAGGGCCTGGTTGCTGATCGTCTGCATCGACCTGACCGCCTCGAAGCGATTTCGCGCGAGGAACTGCTGCTGCGGCTGCGCGGAGGAGGCGTTACGTTGCTCGACGTGCGGCCTGAGGAGGAGTTCGCCTCCGGTCATCTTCCCGGTGCGATCAACATTCCGATCGAAGAGCTTGAACGACGCCTTGCAGAACTGCCTGCCGGAGGCGAAATCGTCGCCTATTGCCGCGGCCCCTATTGCGCCCTGTCGTTTGATGCGGTGACGGTCCTGCAGGGCAGGGGCTTTGTTGCCCGCCGGCTCGAGAGCGGATTTCCGGATTGGAAGGCAGCCGGCCTTGCCGTTGAGAACAGCACCCTGAGTTAGGCGAGACGTCTGACGGAACCGCACATTGTCTTGTGCCGCTTGCCTTTTTCCGCGTTCTGACGTTTTTTGTCGGCCAACAATGCCGTCGCCGTTTTTTTGGGCAGCGACAGTCAAGATGTGCATCGTCCTTCGCGGAAGGACCAGACGGGGTTACGGAAAGAACTATGGTATCGGAAGCGCCGCCGTTCTGGTGGACCAAGGCGGATTGGCGTGCCCGGGCTTTGTGGCCGTTTTCCTGGATCTATGGACGTGTTGCCGGCTTGCGCATGGATCGCGCCCGTCGCGCTTCCGTGCCGGTGCCGATCATCTGCATCGGCAACTTCACGGTCGGCGGTGCCGGCAAGACGCCGACGGCGATCGCACTTGCGCGCGCCGTCAAGGCGAAGGGGCTGAAGCCCGGATTCCTCAGTCGCGGTTATGGCGGTTCACTCGATGTGACGACGGTCGTCGAACCCGAGCACCACAGGGCACGCGACGTCGGCGATGAGCCACTGCTGCTGTCGCGTGAGGCGTTGACGGTCGTCTGCCGTCGCCGCGTCGATGGCGCCCGCCGGCTGGTCGCCGAGGGCGTCGACATCATCATCATGGACGATGGTTTCCAGAGCGCGCGTCTCGCCTTCGACTTTGCCCTTTTGGTCATCGATTCCCGCCGCGGCATCGGCAACGGGTACCTCGTCCCGTCTGGGCCCGTGCGTGCACCCATCTCCAACCAACTGCGCCATGCGACGGCCCTGTTGAAGATCGGAGGCGGCGCCGAAGCCGACGCCTTGATCCGCCGTGCCGCGCGGGCAGGCAAGCAGATCTACGAAGCGGAGGTCGTGCGCCTCGACGACGGCTCGCTGAACGGCGTCAAGGTGCTGGCCTGGGCCGGCATCGCCGACCCGGAGAAATTCTATCGCACCGTGCTCGAAACCGGTGCCGTGATCGAGGAAACCCGAAGTTTCCCCGACCATCATCATTTCTCGGAGGACGAGATATCGGACCTGCTCGACCGCGCCGCGGCACTCGGCTGCATCCTCGTGACGACCGCCAAGGACATGGTTCGTCTTGAGCCGGGCCACGGCCGGGCGGCGGAGCTGGCGGCAGCCAGTCGGGTGATCGAAATCGACGTGCGCTTCGACGATCCGACGGCACCGGCAAAGATCGTCACGTCAGCGCTCTCGGCGGCGCGCGCCCGAAAGCTGCGGGAAGCGGAGCGGAAGTAAGCTGGGGACAGAGGCACAAGGCAACTTCGCCTTGACCAGAGTTGCGGCAAGGCCCGATCACCGGGGTGATACTTATGTCCCGATGGAACGTCGCCTCGCCCGCCGGGGTTTCAGAAGAATGGACCAGGGGCGCTCCAGCATTGTGATGCTGGCGCTTTTGAAAGCGGGATGCTCTAGTTTTTTCCGGCGAAGTCTTAGCGGCGCTGGTTCGGCAGGGCGCCGGCGCGCTTCTCGGCTTCGAGCGATGCTTCCGCATCGATGTAGGGCTCCTGGCGCGCGACGCTCCAGTAGCGCAGTTCGTCGACCGGAATGGTCTTGCCCGTCATCGCGCAGATGACGTGCGAGCCGGCAAGAACGATCTGGAAGTCACCGTCGAGATAACGGATCTTCGCTTCGCGCGAGGCGCTTCCTTCAAACCGGTTCATCATCGTCTATGCCCATTCCGTCTGCTTGGTCTGGTCTCTGATCTAGCCCGGCGTTCGGCAAAATGCCAGCGTATTTCGCCTTGCCGATCGTTCGGGGTCAGCTCCTGCCGAACAGCCGCTCGATGTCGGAGAGCTTCAATTCTATATAGGTCGGTCGGCCGTGATTGCACTGGCCGGAGCCAGGCGTTGCTTCCATCTGGCGCAGGAGCGCGTTCATTTCCTCGGTGCGCATCCGGCGGCCCGACCGGACCGAGCCGTGGCAGGCCATCGTTGCGGCGAGATATTCAAGACGGCTTGAAAGCCCGTTGGCCGTGTCCCATTCGGCAATCTCGTCGGCGAGTTGGCGCACGAGGCCCGCGGCATCCATCTCGCCCAGCATCGCCGGCGTTTCCCTGACTGCGATAGCCCCTGGCCCGAAGCGCTCGATGCCGAGACCGAGGCGACCCAGTTCGTCTGCATGCGTCATCAGCCGGTCGCAATCGTCTTCCGAAAGATCGACGATTTCCGGGATCAGCAACGACTGGGCGGCAACCGGCTTTGAATGAAGCGCCGTTCGCATGGTTTCGAACACGAGACGTTCGTGCGCGGCATGCTGGTCGACGATGACAAGGCCGTCCTGGGTCTGCGCGACGATGTAGTTTTCGTGAAGCTGGGCGCGCACGGCACCAAGCGGAAACGATTGCGGCGCGGGCGCGTCCGCGACGGTCCGTTGAGGTTCGGGTGAAAGTGATGCCGTGCGGGCCGACGGGGCGGAGAAGGCGGCAAAGCTCGCCTGCGGCGTCTCCGACAGGCCGCGAAGCATGGTATCGAAATGCGTCGGCCGGGAAGGAGAGGTCTCCGCGCTCCAGGGCTGCTGCGGTCGATACTGCCCGGAGCGGAACGCTTGCATCATTCCGCTCGCGCCCGTCGTCGACGCCCGGTCGCCCTCGCGCGCCAGAGCCTGGCGGATCGCGCCGATGATCAGCCCTCGGATGAGGCCCGGATCGCGGAAGCGGACATCTGATTTTGCCGGATGCACGTTGACGTCGACGAGCGCCGGGTCAAGCGTGATCGACAGAACCGCCACGGGATAGCGGCCATGCGGGATCGTTTCGGAATAGGCCGCGCGAATGGCAGACAGCAGTTGCTTGTCCTGGACCGGGCGCCCGTTGACGAAGACATACTGCTGCAGCGAGTTGCCGCGGTTGTAGGTCGGCACGCCTGTAAAGCCTGTCAGCTTTATGTCCTCGCGCTCGGCGTCGATCTCGATGGCGTTGTCGCGAAAGTCCTTGCCGAGCACTTGCGCCATGCGCGCGAGCCGGTCTTCGCCGGTTGCCGGAAACTCCAGCGTCGTTCGATCCGACCCGGACAGCACGAAGCGCACCTTCGGAAATGCAATCGCCATGCGCCGCACGACGTCAGAGATCGCCGATGCCTCAGCCTTTTCCGACTTCATGAACTTGAGCCGGGCAGGTGTCGCAAAGAACAGGTCGCGGACTTCGACGACCGTGCCGGTATTGGCAGGCGACGGACGAACAGGATCCGTCCTGCCGCCGGCGATGGTGATGACGGCGCCCTCGGCCGCACCGGCCGTTCTGGTGGTGATCGAAAGCCGGGAGACCGACCCGATCGAGGGCAGGGCCTCGCCGCGAAAGCCGAGCGTGCGGATATCGAACAGGTTGTCGTCCAGCTTCGAGGTGCAGTGCCGCTTGACGGCCAGCTCCAGATCCGCGGGCTGCATGCCGGCGCCATTGTCGGTCACGCGCAGCAACGTCTTGCCGCCGCCGGCGGTGGCGATCTCGATCCTGGTCGCACCGGCGTCGAGCGCGTTCTCGATCAGCTCCTTGGCGGCACTGGCCGGACGTTCGATGACTTCGCCGGCGGCGATCTGATTGATGAGGGTTTCGGAGAGCTGCTTGATGGCCATCGCCTATTTTCCCGGATTCGGCGGCGGAACGGAAGCGAAAATAAAGGTCTGTCCCCGTCCGCTTGCCCGGATCTCCGGGCTTTGGTTGTGCAACCACTTGGTGCACCCAAAAATGAGGTGAGGATTTAATTGCCCCTTAATATTCTGCTGCGATTTTCCACAACAACCTGAATGATCACGGGTTTTGTCTTCGAAGCACTGCGGCGTTGCTGGACGTCGTGTCACCCCGCTCGAAGGCCTGCCTTCCCAGGCAATCCCAGCATGTCCCGAACTGAAACCGCCGCAGGGGCGAGTGAGGACAGCGCAATGAACGATGGGGCGCCGAACGGCGCGGACATCAACAGGATCATTCTCGAGTCGAGCTGCGATGCGCTCGGCTTTGCGATGCTTGTCTGCGGTCGGGACGACACCATCCTTTTTGCCAGCCGCACGATGCTGCAGTATTTTCCCGTTCCATCCGAGATGCTGCTGCCGGGAACGCGACTGCGCGATTTCCTCGGCGCCGTTTACGACACCGGCGTTCGCCCCGGCACCGTTCCGGAAAACAGCCGTCGCCGGACGAACCGCGAGGATTGGATTGCCGAGCACATGGCGCTGCATTGGCGCGAGCGCTACGAGAATGTCGAGAGGGCCGGTCGCACGCGCTGGGTATCGATGCGCAAGCGGCGTCTCTCCAGCGGTATCGGCATCCTGTCGATTACCGACGTCTCCGATCAGAAGAAGCGCGACGAGCAGCTGCAGACCGATCTCGAAAGGGTCGAGCTGACGGAAGAAATCCTCGACGCTCAGCCCAATCCGATCTGCGTCAAGGATCGCAACCTTAACTACATCGCGGTCAACAAGGCGTTCTGCCTGATCCACGATCTTTCACAGGACGCGATCCTCGGGCGTTCGGCCTGGGATCTGGTTGAAAGCGATCTTGCCGAACGGTTCGAGCAGTCCGATCGGCACGTGCTTGAAACCGGCAAGCCGCATTCCGAAGCGGAGCATATCGTGCGCGCCGATGGCAGCGATCTCTGGGTTCTCACCCGCAAGTATCGCGTCGGCATGCCCGGCCGTCATTTCGTCGTCACCTGCATGAACGACGTGACCGATATCGCCGGCTGGTACAATGGTTCGGAGGACGGCTCCGTTGCCGCGGGCGGTCTCCAGATCAGCGACTACAGCATTTTCGCGCCCGCTCAGAATTTCTACGATCCCTTTCGCGCGCTGAACGTGCAGCAGCTGGTGGAGGCGGGCTCGATGATCGAGACGCTTCCCGCGCGGGGCTTGCGTGTTCTGCTTGCGACGGCCGATCGGCTGACGGAAGATCGCCTGGTGACGCGCCTGCGCGGCTCTGGCCTGGAAGCGTGCGCTGTGCGCAATCTCGACGAATTGACCGCCTTCGGCATGGCGTCCGAGAGCGCCGGCCTGAAGCTCGACGTTCTGCTTCTTGACGTTGCTTTTCCAGATGGTCAGCATGTGCCCACGGCCTGGCGCAACTGCCCCGTCCTTGCGATCGAAGCCGATCAGGACGCTGCCGCAGTGCTGGCCGAAGTGTTCCGCGTTTGCGCCGAGCGCCCGCAAGCTTCGCCGCTGTTGCAGCCGGACTGGTCGCTGTCGTTTGAGGACGAGGGCGCCGCGACCGTGCCTGTGTCGCAGGTCGATGTCCTCGTTGCCGAGGACAACCAGATCAATCAGTTCGTCTTCACCCAGATCCTTGAAGGCCTGGGGGTCTCGCACCGCATCGCTGCCAATGGGCGTGAGGCGGTCGAACTCTGGCACGAGCTGCAGCCGTCGCTGATCCTCATGGATGTGTCCATGCCTGTCATGAACGGTTTCGATGCGGCGGTGGCCATTCGCGCCGCTGAAAAGACCAAGGGACAGAAGACCCCGATCATCGCGGTGACCGCGCAGGCCCTCGATATCGACCTGCAGCAATGCAAGGCATCGGGCATGGACGATCACATCATGAAGCCGGTCAGCCCGGACATGATCGAGGCGGTGTTGCGAAAATTCATGCCGGTAAAGGCCATGCGAACGACAGGTTGAGCGAAAATCGTGTCAACTCGCTAGAATTGGGGATGTCGATGGCAGATGTTGGAGCAAGGCGATATCGGATTGTTAACTCCCGATTGCGATCTTCTGCACCGAATTGCCCGAAAGCGTAGAGCCCCACCGTAATGCATCGCAGCCCCTCAGCCGTCCAAGCCCATACCCTGCCGGAGGCGCATTTCCGCTCCGCAGGTCTGAGCGTGGCGTCGGCTAAAGTGGTCGGTCGCTCGCCTCGCTCGCTTTCTGTTCGGGTGGCCGGCAAATGATGTCAGGCGAAACCCCTTATCATCGTGTCGGCAAGGAGCCACCGGCTGTCGCAAGCTCGGTCGATCCGTTGACCGGGCTTGGAAATGCACGCCAACTCCGCAAGACCGTTTGCGACCTGGCTGAAGAGCGCGCCAGCGATCCCGCTCCCTTTACGATCGGCCTTGCCAACATCGACGGCTTCAAGCCGATCAACGACCTGTTCGGCCCGCGAGCCGGAGACGAGATCCTCTGCCAGGTTGCGCACCGGTTGCAAGCCTGCGCGCCGGAAGGCGCCACGATCATCCGCTCGGAGAGCGACGAGTTCGCTTTCGTCCTGCCGCTCGTCTTCGAGCGCAAGGGCGCCGAGAAAGTCGGCCAGATGCTGAAGGAGGTGCTTTCGGCGCCCTTCGATCTCGGTGACCGCAACGTCCGCCTCTCGGCCTCGTTCGGCTTTGCTGTTTATCCCTTTGCCGGCGAAGTGTTCGAAGATCTGCTGAAGAGCGCGGACACGGCCCTCTATCGTTCCAAGCGCCGCGGTCGCGGCCAGATCACCGTCTATTCCCAGGAAATCGCCCAGGAAATGAAGCGGGCGACGCAGCTTGAGCAGGCTCTGCGCAACGCCATCATCGCCAACGAGGTCGATGTGCATTTCCAGCCGATCGTCGACCTGCGCAACGACGCAGTCGTTGGCTTCGAAGCCTTGGCCCGGTGGTGCGACGCCGATCTCGGCTATGTGTCGCCAGCCGTGTTCGTGCCCTTGGCGGAAGAGCGCGGCTTCATCGAATCGTTGGCCGAGACGCTGTTGCGCAAGGCGGCCCACGCGGCACTCTCCTGGCCGAAGGAACTGTTCCTGTCGTTCAACCTGTCGTCGGCACAGTTGATGGATCCGGCCACCAGCTCGCGGCTTTTGACGATCATCAACCAGATCGGCCTCGACCCGAGACGGCTGGAACTGGAGATCACCGAAACCGCCGTTATGGCCGACGCGGAAATCGCCCAGAAGATCGTGACCGAGCTGCGGGCGGCGGGCGTTCGCGTCTCCCTCGACGACTTCGGCACGGGCCAGTCGAGCCTTGGGCGCCTTCGTGATTTCTCGTTCGACAAGGTCAAGATCGACCGGGCCTTCGTGTCGCGGATCTCGGTTGATCGGGCGTCCGAGCATATCATCAAGGCGATTGTTTCGATGTGCGAAGGTCTGGAGCTTCAGGTCGTCGCCGAAGGTATAGAGGATTTTTCCGAAGCCTTGAAACTGAAGGCGCTCGGCTGCGGCATGGGCCAGGGCTATTTCTACGGCAAGCCGGCCGATGCCGTTGCCACCATGCGCTACCTTTCGGACCGCTATCGCGGCGTCGCAGCCCAGCTTTAGGTACTGCTCGGGGCATTTCCGGGAAAAGCGTGAAACGGCTCCTGCCAGGGAATGCTTGAATACAGAGAGATAGAGCGCTTCTGCGACACCACCCAAAGCGACTTCATGTCGGATTCAGTTCTTGGCGCTCTCCACCCGGTTTCGTGTCCCTTCCGCCAGCAGCCAATCCCTCACGCGTCGCGCCTGGTTATTGAGCTCGCGCGAGCGCGGCCAGACGACGTAGAACGCCAGTCCGGTCTTCAGCACGTGATTGCCAACCGGCACAAGGGCGCCGGAGCGCACCTGCGGATCGGTCAGATGTTCCCAGCCGAGCGCCACGCCTTCGCCCGATAGCACCGCCTGGATCACCAGGACATAGTCGTTGATCGCAAGCCGTCGTGCCTGTGGCGGATAGGCGAGGCCGGCGCTGGCAAACCATTCGGTCCAGTCGCAGGCGCGGCGCACCGGTTCTTCCAGGTGAATGAGGTTGTGGCGCAGCAGATCGGCCGGCGTGGCGGGCAGCCCATGCTGCTCGATATAGGCAGGCGTCGCCACCGCGTTGACGACCTCGTCGGCCAGAAGGGCTGCATGATAGCGCGGCCAGTGGCTGGGATCGCCGCCGCGTATGCCGAGCGGGATCGGCTCCTCATCGAGGTCGAGATCGCGCACGCTCGTCTGGATCCGCAAGTCGATCTCCGGCAGATCCTCGCGCATGCGGTTGAGCCGCGGCAGCATCCACATCGAGGCAAAGGCGGTCGAGGCCGCAAGCGTCACATTGGTCTCGCGCCCCTTGGAGCGGATGTCTTCTGCGGATTTCTGTATACGCGACAGGCCGACGGACACGTCGGCATGGAATTTCTCTCCCGCTTCGGTCAGCTCGACGGCGCGGTGCACGCGGTGGAAGAGCGGAACGCCCAGCTGTTCCTCCAGTCCGCGAATGGCGTAGGAGACGGCGGCCTGGGTCATGCCGAGCTCGTTGGCGGCGCGGGTGAAGTTCTGGTGGCGGCCGGCGGCCTCGAACACGATGAGGCTGGCTGCCGACGGAAGCAGGCGGCGTAGATTCTCCATAACTTAGGCTTATCGCATGGCTCAATTTTTTCCAGCGTTACAACGCAATTTTTCGCCAATACCATCATCTCAAATGATGGGAGAACGGCAATGGAAATGGCAGCTGTAGCAGCGGGTGAAGCGCCGAGACGGACGCGAGGGGCAAGGCCGCAGCGCGGCGGTGTTGGCGCCAAAGGCCTTGGCGTGCCCTATATCATCCGCAACATTCCGACCTATGATATCCTGAGCGAGGAAAATCTGCTGAGGATCGAGGCGATTGCCGACCGCATCCTTGCCGAAGTCGGCATCGAGTTTCGCGACGATCCCGCGGTCCTCGATCACTGGAAACGTGCCGGTGCCAAACTCGATGGCCTCCGGGTGACGTTCGAACCGGGCATGCTGAAGGAGATCGTTCGCTCTGCACCGCGCCAGTTTACCCAACATGCCCGCAATCCCGCCCGCAGCGTCGAGATCGGCGGCAACAACGTCGTGTTCTCGCCGGCCTATGGCTCGCCGTTCGTCACGGATCTCGACAACGGCCGGCGCTACGGCACGATCGAAGACTTTCGCAACCTGATCAAGCTGGCGCAGTCGAGCCCGTGGCTGCACCATTCGGGCGGTACGATCTGCGAACCGGTCGATGTGCCGGTAAACAAACGCCACCTGGACATGGTCTACAGCCACATCAAATACTCCGACCGGGCCTTCATGGGCTCGATCACCGCGGAGGATCGCGCCGAAGACTCGATCGAAATGGCGCGCATTCTCTTCGGTCGCGATTTCGTCGATGCCAATTGCGTGATCCTTGGCAACGTTAACGTCAATTCGCCGCTCGTCTGGGACGGCACGATGACGAAGTCGTTGCGCGCCTATGCCCGGGCAAACCAGGCGGCAGTCATCGTGCCCTTCATCCTCGGCGGCGCCATGGGGCCGGTCACCAACGCCGGAGCGATTGCGCAGTCCTATGCCGAGACGCTAGCCGGCTGCGCCTTGACCCAATTGGAGCGCAAGGGCGCGCCTGTCATCTTCGGCAACTTCCTGTCCTCCATGTCGCTTCGCTCAGGCTCGCCGACCTTTGGGACGCCGGAGCCGGCGATCGGCAGCATGGTCATCGGCCAGTTGGCACGCCGTCTCGGCCTGCCGCTACGCTGTGCCGGTAATTTTTCCAACTCCAAGCTGCCGGACGCCCAGGCGATGCAGGAAGGCGTCATGTCGATGCTGTCGGCGGTTCATTGCGGCGCAAACTTCATCCTGCACTCGGCCGGCTTCGTCGACGGGCTGCTGGCGATGTCTTACGAGAAATTTGTCATGGACACGGACTTCTGCGGCGCGCTGCATTCCTATCTCGCCGGCGTCGTCGTCGACGACAACACGCTCGCCATGGACGCCTTCCTTCAGGTCGGGCCCGGCAGCCATTTCCTCGGCTGCGACCACACCATGCGCAACTACCAGACGGCCTTCTGGGATTCAGGCCTGTCTGACAACGAGCCGTTCGAGAAATGGACGGAGGAGGGCGGCACTGACATGGCGACGCGTGCCAACCGCAGCTGGAAGAAGACGCTCGCCGAATACGAAGCGCCGCCGCTGGACGTGGCAATTGATGACGCTTTGACCGACTATGTCACTCGCCGCAAGAACGACATGGCGGACGCCTGGTACTAAGCTGCCGTCAGCTTGCCGGAATACAAAGAACAAGAATGATGCAGTGTCCCCGGTCCGCCTCAGCGGACAGGCGGCGCTCAAGGGAACAGAAATGACGCTGCCGAAAGACCCGCTGCTCCAACCCTACAGCTTGAAACACCTGACGCTCAAGAACCGGATCATGTCGACGGCCCATGAGCCGGCCTATTCCGAAGACGGCATGCCGAAGGATCGCTATCGCCTCTACCACCTTGAAAAGGCCAAGGGCGGCATGGCGCTGACCATGACGGCCGGCTCCGCCATCGTTTCGGAGGATTCACCGCCGGCCTTCGGCAATCTCCATGCCTATTCCGACGAGATTGTGCCGTGGCTGAAGAAGATCGCCGACGACTGTCATGAGCATGATTGCGCGGTGATGATCCAGCTGACCCATCTCGGTCGCCGCACCGGCTGGAACAAGGGCGACTGGCTGCCGGTTCTTTCCGCCTCTCCTGTTCGCGAAGCCGCGCACCGTTCCTTCCCCAAGGAGATCGAGGATTGGGATATCGAGCGCATCGTCGCCGACTATGCGGCAGCGGCCGCCCGCATGCAGGCAGCCGGCCTCGACGGCATCGAGCTCGAGGCCTACGGCCACCTGATGGACGGCTTCTGGTCGCCGGCGACCAACCAGCGCGACGACGACTTCGGCGGCTCGCTCGACAACCGCCTGCGTTTTACCCACATGGTGCTCGACGCGATCCGCACATCCGTCGGCCCGGATTTCATCGTCGGCATGCGCATGGTCGCGGACGAGGATTGGGACAAGGGGCTTTCCAAAGAAGAAGGCATCGAGATCGCCCGCCGCATGGCGGATTCTGGCAAGGTGGATTTTCTTAACATCATCCGCGGGCATATCGATCACGATGCGCCACTCACCAAGGTCATCCCGATCCAGGGCATGGCGGCCTCGCCGCATCTCGATTTTGCCGGTGAAGTCAGGGCGGCGACGAAATTTCCAGTGTTCCATGCGGCCCGCATCGCCGATGTCGCGACTGCCCGCCACGCGATCGCCGAAGGCAAGCTCGACATGGTCGGGATGACCCGCGCCCATATCGCCGACCCGCACATCGTCAGGAAGATCAAGGAAGGCAGGGAGGCCGAGATCCGACCTTGCGTCGGCGCGACCTACTGTCTCGACCGCATCTATGAGGGCGGCGGCGCGCTGTGCATTCACAATGCGGCGACCGGCCGTGAGGCGATCGTGCCGCATGTGATTTCCAGGAGCTCCGGGCCGAAGCGAAAGGCTGTGGTTGTTGGCGCCGGGCCGGCCGGTCTCGAAGTGGCGCGCGTGCTTGCCGAGCGCGGCCACAGTGTCGAGATCCTTGAGGCCACCGGCCAGGCCGGCGGGCAGATCCTGCTTGCCCAGCGCAATCCGAGGCGCCGGGAGCTGATCGGCATCGTCGACTGGCGGCTGTCGGAGCTGGAGCGGCTCGGCGTGCCCGTCCACTACAATGTTTTTGCGGGCGTCGACGACATTCAGGAGCGTTCGCCCGATCTCGTCGTCGTCGCTACCGGCGGCATTGCACAAAACCCGGCTCTGGAGGCCGGGGACGATCTGGTCGTTTCGAGTTGGGATATCATTGCCGGTGCGGTCAAGCCGGAAGGACCGGTGCTGCTCTACGACGACAACGGCGCCCATAGCGGCATGACCGCGGCCGAACTCATTGCGCGCGCCGGCGTCGAGCTGGAGATCGTGTCGCCCGAGCGGATGTTTGCGCCCGAAGTCGGCGGCATGAACCACGTGCCCTATGCCAAGACCTTCGCGGATCACAATGTGCGTGTAACGATCAATACCCGTCTGAAATCGGTTCGGCGGGACGGCAATGGGCTGGTCGCGACGCTCGGGTCCGATTTTTCGGACACCGCATTAAGCGAGCGGCGGGTGGCGCAGGTGGTGGTCGAGCATGGCACCGTGCCGATGGACGATCTCTATCGCGAATTGAAGCCGCTTTCCCGCAATCTGGGCGCCGTCGACTATAAGGCGCTGCTTCGCGGTGAAAATCCGATCGCGCTTCGCAATCCCGACAGCAGCTTCGACATGTTCCGTATTGGTGACGCGGTTGCAAGCCGCAACATCCATGCCGGCATTTACGATGCACTGCGTTATGGCGTTCTGATCTAGAGCGTTTCATCTTTAAACGGAAGCGATTCTGTTGGCTCAAAACGGCCGTTCCACACGAAGGATGGTGCAGAGCGATGCGGACCCATCGGTCAAGCCATTCGACACAGTGGACGGCCGTTTTCAGCCAACCCGAAGGGCCGGATGAATTTCGGCCATTACCGGCGGCGTCCGTCTCGACCGCAGCTTCTGCTGCGCTCTTCGCCAGCCGACTTGGTTCTGGCCGAAATTCCTTCCGGCAGAATGTTTCCGTTTAAAGATGAAGCGCTCTAACAAAGAAAAGCGGCGGTGAAAGCACCGCCGCTCCATCTCCTGGTCGTCTCTTGATCCAGCTTACTGCTGGGTACCCTCAGCCGGTGCCGGCTCAATCGCTGTCGCCGGTGCCGTTCCGGTGGTCGAGGAGGTCGTCGAGGTGTCAACCGGCTGGTTGGCGTTCTGCTCGGCGACCTGCTGCGCCTTGGTCTTGAACTCCGGGGCCGCCTTCAAGGTTTCGGCGGTTTCCGTCGTCGTCAGCTTCAGGGCATCCGTATTGGCCTGTTCGGAAATCTGAATGCGATCGAACGGGACCGCAACATTCTTCTCGCCGAGTCCCAGGAAGCCACCGACACCGATCACCGCGGCTTCGACACCGCCATCCTTCTTGATGATCAGGTCGTTGATCTCGCCGACTTTTTCATCGCCGGCGTTGTAAACGGTCTGGCCGACATAGGTGCTGGTCGCGATCTGGTCGGCGGCCTGCTCGGTTATGTAGGTGCCGTCAGACTGCGCCATGTCGGCAGGCGCTTCGGTGGTCGCGGGCGGTGTCGTCTGCGCCTGGTCGGCAGGCGTTTCGGTGCCCGGAGCCGGCTGGATTTCCATCGCCTGCGGCTCGGCCGGCTTAGGCTGAGCAGCGTCCTGGGCGAAGGCCATCGGAGCGAACGCAACACTTGCGATAAGCGCACCGGCCGCAACGGAAGATACAAGTTTCTTGGTCATGTCAAAATGCCTTTCCTTGACGTTGTCGATCAAGGCGCGGTCCTGAAAGAGCCAGGGTTCCACCGCACCGGTGATATCAAAGCAACGCTTGACTGCAGAGACGGTTCCAAAAAAAATGAATTGATCACATTGGAATTCCGGTAGTCATGCGCCAGCTTTCGATGGCCGCAGATCAATATCTCCGGAGACCGTTGTCGTTCGTTCGGCCGATATCTGATGCCATCATTCAAACTTCGTATTTTAGTGATTTATTGATTGCTTCTTTACATTCACTCAATCTTGAGTGTTCTTGGCGATACTTGGCGAAGGCGGGAAACGGATCATATCGTGGATAGTCAATCCTGCTGATCTGGACGGTTCCCAATGTTTCTGCCGCGGCGATTTCTCTCCGTTTCCCTGCTTTCTGTTTTGGTGATGGTCTGCCTTGTCGGCATTGAGCGCAGCCTGTTCGGCGTGCGCTATTTCTCGGAGCGAATGCCGCGGGTCGAGCCCTATAATCTATGGCATGCATGGGTCGCGCTCAGCCTTTCGCTTGCGGCCATTCAAGGTTTTACGCGTGATGCCTCCTGGCTGGGCGCGCCTATGCTTCGCGTGGCTTCGCGCCGCGAACTGTCGATCAGCATCGCCACGCTGGTCCTTGCGGCCGCCGCCGCCCTGCTTTTCAGCGTCGACGCCGTGACTTTCAGCGCCCTGGCCCGCGAGGACAACATCTTCGAGTGGCTTTCTGCTCTGTTGATCTTCGCCTCGAGTGTGTTCTTCGCGCTGGTGGCGACAGGTCAATTGCGTGCGGCGCGCGGGGAGGCCGGTCGCGATGCATGGCTTGCAACTGGCGCCGCCGCATCTTTCAGCCTTGTCCTCTTCGTTGTCGGCATGGAGGAGATATCCTGGATGCAGCGCGTTTTCGGCCTTGCCACGCCTGACGCATTGCTGGGGCTGAACAAGCAGCAGGAACTGAACCTGCACAACATCTCCACCGGCTTTTCCGAGTTGCTCTACTACACCGGCAGCTTCGTGTTGCTGACGCTCGTGCCCTTTATCTGGCTCTATCTTCGCAAGGGCTTTGCGCTCGGACGGCTGGAAGCTTTCGTGCCCAGCGTGCTGGTGCTGGCGGCAAGCGCACCGATGGCGGCCTTCAACAGCGACAACTGGAGCATGCTGCCGACGCAGATGATGGTGATGATGACGGTGATCATCCTCTTGGTGATCGCCGATCTCGCTCTGCGGGGTGGACTGTGGCGGGAGTTCGTCCTGCTGACCGCAACCGCCATTTTGATCGTCGCGATCCAGGAACTGTTCGTTCTGCAGGCACACGACCTCGTGCGCATCTGGGATCCGACCGAATACAAGGAACTCTTCATTGCGGTCGGTCTTGCCATTTATGGCTACGAGACCTGGTCGCGCCTGCGCTCGTCGGCGCCGGTCGGCGAGGTGCGGATCGGGCGGCGACCAATGGCGGGATGAAGAAAACCCCGCCGAAACGGCGGGGCTCGTACTGCAGTGCCGTTTGATGCGACGGCAGTCTCAGTGGCTTTCGCGAAGAACCTCGCTGCCGCTGCCGCCAACGAGGAAATCGAGGTCCGCGCCCTTGTCCGCCTGCAGCACCGTGTCCTGGTAGAGCTTGTAGTAGCCGCGGGTCCATTTCTGCTCCGGTGGCTGCCAGGCGGCCATGCGGGAGGCAAACTCTTCGTCACTGATCATCAGGTTGAGTTCCCCCTTCAGCGCATCGAGGCGGATGCGGTCGCCGGTTCTGACGATCGCCAGCGGTCCGCCGGCGTTCGATTCCGGGCTGACATGCAGCACGACGGTGCCAAAGGCCGTGCCCGACATGCGGGCGTCTGACACGCGCACCATGTCGCGCACGCCCTTTTCGACCAGCCGGCGCGGGATCGGCATGTTGCCGACTTCCGCCATGCCGGGATAGCCCTTGGGGCCGCAACCCTTGAGCACGAGGATCGTATCTTCCGTCACCGGCAGGTCCGGATCGTCGATCTTGGCCTTCAGGTCTTCGATCGTCTCGAACACATAGGCGGGCCCCTCGTGCGCCAGCAGATGCTCACTGGCGGCAGACGGCTTGATGACCGCACCGTTTGGCGCAAGGTTGCCCTTGAGCACGCGAATGCCGGCTGCGGCGCGCAAGGGGTTGTCGAGCGGACGGATGACGTCGTCGTTGAAGACTTCGGCGTCTTCCCAGTATCGGCTGATCGGCATGCCGAAAACGGTCGGCGCATCCGGATGCAGCAGATGCTGGATGCGGTTCATGACGGCAGGCAGGCCGCCGGCATAGGCGAGATCCTCGATCAGATACTTGCCAGACGGCATGCAATTGACGATGCAGGGCACCTGGCCGCCGACGCGGTCGAAGTCCTCGAGACAGAGATCGACGCCGGCGCGGCCGGCGATCGCCAGCATATGCACGACCGCATTGGTCGAACCGCCGACGGCCGCGTTGGCGATGATGCCATTTTCAAAATTCTTCTTGGTCAGGATCTTCGACAGGCGCAGGTCCTCATGCACCATTTCGACAATGCGCTTGCCGGTCATGTGGGACAGCGCCATGCGGCGGGCGTCGACAGCGGGAAGGGCAGCGTTGGTCGGCAGCGACAGGCCCATCGCCTCGACGATCGAAGCCATGGTGGTGGCGGTGCCCATGGTCATGCAGACGCCGGGCGAACGCGACATGCCGCTTTCGGCCGCCATGAATTCCTGAACGCTCATCTCGCCGGCGCGCACCGCTTCTGAAAACTTCCAGACGTCGGTGCCGGAGCCGATGTCCTTGCCCTTCCACTTGCCGTTCAGCATCGGCCCGGAGGAAACGACGATGGTCGGCAGGTCCACGGACGCAGCCCCCATCAGCTGGCCGGGGGTGGTCTTGTCGCAGCCGCCGAGCAGCACGACGCCGTCGATGCCATAGGCGCGGATCGCCTCCTCGACGTCCATGGCGAGCAGATTGCGAAACAGCATTGCCGTCGGCCGCATCTGCGTTTCGCCGAGCGAGGACACAGGAAACTCGACCGGAAAGCCGCCGGCCTCCCACACGCCACGCTTCACGCCCTCCGCCAGAATGCGCAGATGGCTGTTGCAAGGCGTCAGTTCCGACCAAGTGTTGCAGATGCCGATGATCGGACGCCCGTCGAAGACGTGATCCGGGAAACCCTGGTTCTTCATCCACGAGCGGTGGATGAAGCCGTCCTTGTGGGTGCCGCCGTACCAGTGGCGACTGCGCAGTTCTTTCTTCTTGTCGCTCATGCGAGCTTCCTCCTCACCATGCGTTTGATCGCGTGGATGAATTGTATGACTTTTTATTGGCGTTCCGCCAACACTTTCCGATCAGAGGCGGAACGACGGTTCGAAACGACCCTTGACGCTGACGCCGAGTTCGAAGGTCTTGCCGGCATGTGGATCGGCCGTGCGCGCGGTGTCATCGAGATCCTGCCAGGCAGACGTCACCAGCATGCGGTCGGCCTTGGGGCCGATGAAGGCCGTGCAGCTCGGCTGCGTCGTCGGCATCGCGTAGCGCGCGATCCGCAAGCCGTCTGGGCGGTAGACGTCGACCGTGCCGCTTCCCCAGCGGGCGTTCCAGATCAGGCCGTCGGCATCGCAGACCGAGCCGTCGATGCCGCCTTTCTCGCCACTGCCGTCGACGAGCAGGCTGGGCTCGCCCTTCGGCAACCCCGTCTCGGCATCGATGTCGACGCGCATCAGGTGGTTGATGTCGGTGTCGACGAAATAGGCAACGGTTCCATCAGGCGAAAAGCAGATGCTGTTGGGGATGGTGACCCGATCATAGAGCTTGGTTACCTTTGTCCCGGCGACGTGATAGATCGCGCCCGCGCCCTTTTCCGCGCTGCGGCCCATGGTTCCGATCCACAGCGAACCGGAGGCGTGAACGCGGCCGTCATTCGAGCGATTGCCGGGCTTGTCTTCAAGCGTTGTCAGCAGGCTGAACGCGCCCGTCTGCGTATCCCTGATAAAGAGCCCCTGATCGGAGGCGATCAGTTGCCGGGACGGATCGATAACCGCAAGGACGCTGCCGAGGAACGGAAGGTCATGCACGGTCTTGCGCCCGGATTCCAGATGCAGCTCATGCAGCTCCTGACCCTTGATGTTGAACCACCAGGCTGTGCCGGTGCCGGGGTCATAGGTCGGGCCTTCTCCGAGGATCGAGGTCGATTGGCAGAGGATGCTGCCGGAAAAGGGAAGGGTATCGCTCATCAGCGTGCTCCATAGACGGCGTCGTAGGCTTTGATCGTCGCGATGGCCCGCTTGCCGACGTCTGCAGCAGTCATGCCTGGCTTGTAGAGGCTCGATCCGAGCCCGAAGCTTCTGATGCCGATCCTGGCGTAGTCTGCGAAATTCTCCTCCGACACGCCGCCGACGGCCGCCACTTCGACGTCGGTCGGAAGCACGGTACGGATCGCGGCGATGCCGGACGGGCCAAGCACGCTTGCCGGGAAGAACTTGAGGCCGGTGGCACCCGCCGCGGCAGCGGCAAGTGCTTCCGTCGGGGTGAAGACGCCGGGCATTGTCACCATACCCTTTTGCGCCGCCAGCCGGATGACCGCCGGTTCGACATTCGGGCTGACCATCAGCTTTCCGCCGACATCGGCAAGCTGTTCGACCTGCTCTGTCGTCAGCACCGTGCCGGCGCCGATCAGGCAGCCTTGCGGCGCCATCTTCACCGCTGTTTCGATCGAGCGGAACGGGTCGGGCGAATTGAGCGGGATCTCGATCGCGGTAAAGCCGGTCTCGATCAGCGTGCCGACGACGCCTTCAGTTTCTTCAGGCTTCAAGCCGCGCAGAATGGCGACCAGCGGGTATTTCATCGGTGGAAAGGGGATACGGTTCATCTCAGCAGTCTTTCGGTCAGAGGGGCCAGATTGCCTGAGCGGCAGTCGAAAGGCCGGCGCGCACGGCCTCGTCGGCATCGACGATCCGCGGGCTAAGGTTGAGGCTTGTTAGTGCTGCGCGGTAGAGCGCGCCGAGCGAGCCGGAGGCAACGAGGCAGACGCTGTCGACCGCACCGGCTGCTGCGAGTGCCCCGGCAATCTCAAGCCCGATCAGCGTGCCGGAGAGCGTCGCCTTGGCGTCGGTCGCCGTCGCGCCGTGAAGCAATTGACCGGCACGCACGCCGAACGTCAGGTTGGTGGCGAGCGCCGGGTTGGCGCAGGCCGCTGCAACGGCTGCGAGGAACGCCGGATGCTCGCCGGAAAAGACCTGCGCATCCGCGATCGAGTGGCTGAGGATCGAATGCTTGGAGATCACATCGAACAATTCTCCGGTCATGAAGGTCGAGAAACCTGTGACCTTGCCGCCCTCGAGGCGCACCCATTTGCTGTGGGTTCCGGGCATGCAGACGAGATGCCGGCCGTCGCCGAGGCTGGTCGCGGCACCGAGCAGTTGCGTTTCCTCGCCGCGCATCACGTCGGGATGCTGCGGATCGCGCTGGGCGAGACCTGGAAGAATGCGAATGTCGCGGTCGATATCAGGCACAGCGACGGCACCTGCGGCAATCGTCGAGAGGGCGGCGGGGGTGTCGAGATAGCCGGCCTCCACCCAACCCTGCTTGGCGCCCGCCATCCCGCAGATGATCACCGGCAGGTGCGCGGGCGCAGCCACCGCGGCCAGATGCGCCTCCAGGACGGTCGAAAAGCCGGTCTTGGCAGCCGTGGTCATGCCTTCACCGCTGCGTCGTTCGGCAAGCACCGCGCCGTCCTCCGCAATGATCCAGAGCCGAAAGCTCGTGGTTCCCCAGTCGACTGCGGCATAATAGGCTGCGGTCATCAAAGTGCGCCTCCATCAATGATCATCGTTTGGGCCGTCATGCCCGTGGAACAGTTCGAAGCCAGGTAGAGGCAAGGGCCCACGAGGTCGTCTGCGGTCAGGCTTCGTTTCAGGCACTGCTTCTCCAGCATCGCCATGATCGCCGCTTCGTCCAGCCAGAGCTTTTTTTGCCGCTCGGTGACAATCATGCCGGGAAGGATCGCATTGACGCGGATATTGTCGGGGCCGAGCTTGCCGGCGAGCGACTTCGTCAATCCGACAATGCCGGCCTTGGCCGTCGCATAGGCCGGGATTTCCGCCATGTTCAGCAGGAAGGCGATCGACGAGAAATTGATGATCGATCCGCCGCCGGCCTGCCGCATGTGCGGCGCCACCGCCTGACTCATGAAAAACAGGTGCCTGAGATTGACCGCCTGGCTTTCGTCCCAGCTTTCTTCGGTGACATCTTCGAGTGGCTGTCGGTCGTCGCGGGCCGCATTGTTGACGAGCACGTGGAGCGCGCCGAGCGTCGCCGCAGTCGTTTCGACGGCCCGTCTCACCGCGTCGATATCGCGCAGATCGGCATGAATGAAGAGCGGTCTGTATCCGGTCTCGGCCGAGAGCCTGTCGGCGAGCTCCAAGCTTGCCGTCGCGTCGATGTCGACGAAGGCGACCTGCGCACCCTGACGAACGAAACCTTCGACGAGTGCCGCACCGATGCCGGCGCCACCGCCGGTGACAAGGACACGGCGATCCCTGAGATCGTGAAATTGGGCCGCAGGCAACGGCATCTGATCGGCACTCCCGTTCGCGCCGCTTTGGCACGTTTGTCGATCTTAATGTTCCGATATGTGGAACGCGATTTTATTATATGGAATTATCGGGCGGCAACGGTTATTTTGTCAAGATCGGATTGGCGGACCCAGAGCTGTATGGGCGGGAATGAAACGGGCGACATGAGCGTGGAACTCACAGGAATTGCGCACGGCGAGGCGGCCGGCACCGGTACGCTTGGCAAGGCCATGGCCGTTCTTGAAGCGGTGGTCATGGCGGACGGGCCACAGCGGTTCACCGATATTCTGGCGAGATCCGGCCAGCCGCGCGGTACCTTGCATCGGCTGCTCAGCCACCTCGTCGAGGAAGGGCTGCTCGTGCAGCGCCGCGATCTCTCCTATGAGCCCGGCCTTCGCCTGTTGACGCTCGCCTCTCGCTCCTGGGCCGGCAATCGTTTTCGCGATGTTGCCGAGCCGCATCTTCGCAGCCTGCACGAGCTGACCGGAGAAACCGTGCATCTCGGCATCCTCAGGGAAACCGAAATCGTCTATGTCGACAAGGTCGAAAGCCGGCAAACGGTGCGCATGAGTTCGCAGATCGGCAAGGCCTCTCCCGTCTATTGCACCGGCATTGGCAAGGCGGCGCTGTCGCTGTTGCCGCAACCGGAACTTGAGCGGCTTGTGGCGAAAATGGCCTTTCACGCCTTCACTCCGCATACCCATCGCTCAGCCGAAACGCTGCTGGCGGAGATTGCGGACATCCGCCGCGACGGACACGCTTTCGATCGGGAAGAACATGAGATAGAGATCCGTTGCGTCGCTGCGCCGATCCGTGTGTCGGGCAGCGATCTGACAGCTGGAATCTCGGTTACGGGGCCGGCCTACAGGGTGAGCATGGAGCAGTTGATCGCCTGGTCGGGGGCGGTGCGGGCGGCGGCGGCGGCGATCGGGGAGGAGGCCGCGATTCGCCTCGGTCCGGGCCGCGGTGGACCTTGAGTTCACTTTACGGTAAATTAGAAACTTCGACTGGACGTGGTGTTCCAACCTCGATAACGTTAATATATCAGGTTAGCTTTGCGGTTGACCGCGACCAGGTTTGATTTTGTCATTAAGAATAATTTTGACGTAATCTTCATGCGGCGTCAGCGGCCGTGCTCCTCCCCGGAGCCGGATGTGGAGAAGGGCGGAAGATGATCGATTTCAGCGCGAATATGGCGTCGTTGATGCTCCCCGACGGGCGGTCCGTGAGGGGGCCTATCTGTTGCGAGGATGATATCAGACGGGTGATCGGGCAGGTTGCGGACGCCTACGGCTTCCGTGGCTTCCTTGTGCTCGCCGTTCCGGATACCGGCTGCAATAGCCTTGAGGCCAACGCGATCATGACGACCTATCCGGTCGAGTTCCTGAAAGGTTACGACAGCGCTGGCCTGATCAATGGCAGCCCTGTGATCCAGCGCCTGCGCCGCAGCACCATACCCTTCACCTATGACGCCCACCAGCTGGCGCGCCGGCGCGCCGATGGCAAGGGCGACGCGGCGATCTGCGTCTTCGAGCAGGCGGGCATGCCGCGCGGGATTTACCTTCCGGTGCACGACGCCGGTGGCCACCGCGCTGCCATTGCCTTTGGCGGCGATCGCCCCGTCGTGTCGAACGATGAAATGCAAGAACTCAATCTGTGGGCCGGCATCCTCTTCAGCAAGCTGGTCGAGGTGCGCGAGCGCGATCGGCGCGGGTCGGGAAGCCTGTCGCGCCGTGAGGTGGAATGCCTGCGCTGGGCCGCTGCCGGCAAGACCACGAGCGAGATGGCGCGGATCCTTGCGCTGTCGGAGTATACAGTGAACCACTATCTCAACCGAGCGACGCGAAAGCTGGATTCGGTCAACCGCGTGCAGACGGTCGCCAAGGCCATGCGCGCCGGTTTGATCAACTGAGAACTGGCACTTTCTGCACATCAAAGCTGGATGCTGCGGCATGGCGCAGTTCGCTTGCAGGGAAATACACAGGCTTTTGGGCGCGTAGGGCAGGGAATCTCGATCATCTGTTGGCATTGGCCTGCGGGTCGGTCTATTTGATAATTGATGAATGCCATGGAACGCGCGAATGCAGGATACGATGACCACCGGGACGACTGACGCAGATCTGCCCCGGGGCGGTGATTTCGCGTCCGAGATCGCAAAACTGGAGACCCAGTTCGATATCATCCGCTATATGCGGAGGGTCACGCAGATGTTTGGCTTCAAAACCTTTCTCATCTGCTCGATCCCGTCCATCGACGTGGACCGCCTGGCTGCAACCACCGTTATATCCAACATGCCTGCCGAGCTGCTGAACAAGTATGACAGCCTGTCGATGCTGCGCTTCAGCACCGGCGTCAAACGGCTGCGGGAAACGACGACACCTTTCCAGGTGACGCTCGAAGCCTGGGAAGGCGAGGGTGGCAAACCCGATTCGGCCAGCGAATACATTGCCATGCTGCGCGACAACGGCATCTTCCAGGCGAGCTATTTCCCGGTGCACGACGCAGAAGGTGGTCGCGGCGCGGTGATCCTGATGGGGCCGGAAGCCGAACTGCCGATGACCGTGACCATGGAATTGCAGATGATCGCAATCCATATCTACAACCGGCTGGCAGAGATCGGCTCGGTCTGGAAGAACGCCAGTGCGTCCCTTTCCGAGCGCGAGATCCAGTGCCTCAGCTGGACGGCGGCTGGAAAGACCAGCGCCGAGATCGCCGGCATCCTCGGCCTCTCCGAGCACACCGTGAACCACTACCTCAACCACGTCACCAAAAAGCTCGATGCGGTGAACCGCACGCAGGCCGTCGTCAAGGCGATGAAGAAGGGCTACATCAGCTAGCCTTAAAGCGCGTCGCGATCTTTCAGATTCGCGTGGCGCGCTTTAAGTTCTTGTTTTTGCGCATGTCGTTATCGCAAGACCGCGGCACACTTTTGCGCGACATTCTTCAGTTCTGGAGCGGCGCATTCGCGCGTGCGCGAAGCCGCCGTCAAACGTGGTGCGCCCACGCAGTTGCTGCCATACTGTGCGATTTTGAGATCATTGCTCATAAACTGGGCAGATGCTCTCGCGGGCGTCGGCGTGCGGTAATTCCGTTATCTTATTGAAAACATTATAGGTTCATTTTCAGTTTGAATCTGGCACGCATCCTGCATTGCTATTGGCATGTCCAGAGGGGACTAAAACAAGACAGCGCCCAAGAAGGTCGCGACAAAAAGGGCCGCCACCTTATTCCACTGTGATCCCGGATGTACGGACACAAGGGATGAGTGGCGGCTCTGCTTTTTCCGTTATGTCGCATTGGCGAAGCGCCCGGCCTCGATTATCTAAGAGGACAGTAGAATGAGAGGACGCGATGCCGGAAGTCTCCAGAGACGTGGTACTTGATAAGCTGCGAACCGTGCGCGGTCCGGATATGGAAGGAAACATCGTCGAGCTTGGGCTCGTGTCGGATGTCTTCATTTCGGATGGCAAGGCCTATTTTTCGATCACCGTGCCGGCCGACCGCGCCAAGGAGCTGGAGCCGATGCGGGCTGCAGCCGAGCGCGTGGTGCGCGAAATCCCTGGCATCAGCGCCGCAATGGTTGCCTTGACCGCGGACCGCAAGGCGGCACCCGCGGCTGCCCCGGTGCAGCGCCCGCAACCGGCCGGCGCTCATGCCGGCCACGCGCATGGTCAGCGTCCGGCAGGCGGCGCGCCTGCAAAGGCCGGCATTCCCGGCGTCGGCGCCATCATCGCCGTCGCCTCCGGCAAGGGCGGTGTCGGCAAGTCCACCACATCGGTCAACCTGGCGCTGGCGCTGAAGGCCAACGGCCTGAAGGTCGGCCTGCTCGACGCCGACATCTATGGCCCGTCCATGCCGCGCCTCCTGAAGATTTCGGGTCGGCCGCAGCAGATCGAAGGACGAATGATCCGCCCGATGGAAAACTACGGCCTCAAGGTCATGTCCATGGGCTTCCTCGTCGACGAGGAAGTGGCGATGATCTGGCGCGGCCCGATGATCCAGTCGGCATTGCTGCAGATGCTGCGCGAAGTCGCCTGGGGCGATCTCGATGTCCTGGTGGTCGACATGCCTCCGGGCACCGGCGACGCACAGTTGACCATGGCGCAGCAGGTTCCGCTCGCCGGCGCGGTGATCGTCTCGACGCCGCAGGACCTGGCCCTGATCGACGCCCGCAAAGGGCTGGCGATGTTCCGCAAGGTCGAAGTACCGGTGCTCGGCATCATCGAGAACATGAGCTATTTCGTCGCCCCGGACACCGGAAAACGCTACGATATCTTCGGCCATGGCGGTGCGCGCAAGGAAGCCGAGCGTATCGGCGTGCCGTTCCTCGGCGAAGTGCCGCTGACCATGGGCATTCGGGAAACCTCCGATGCCGGTACGCCGCTGGTCGTTTCCGATCCGGAGGGGGAAATCGCCCGCATCTATCGTGAGATCGCGACGAAGGTCTGGCGCGAAGTCTCGGCAGCACGAGACGACAAGAGCCGCGCGATGCCGAATATCGTCTTCGAATAGGCCGTCGTCCGCGGCCTGTTCGATCGGGTCGACCCGTCACGCGACACAGGCCGGGTCGGCTCCGAAGCCCTGCGAATAGCGGCACAATTTTGTCCGAAACCCGATTTCGATTCGGCGAAACATGCAGTAGGGTGGCGCCGGAACGGTAGACGGCGCCTGTGTCATGTATCGAGGGGGCATTGATTTTGCGTCTGTGTTGCGCCATATGCCGTGCCGCACTTGCGAAGGTGCCCAACTTAGCGCCCTCTCGCCGGAGACCTTGTCCTCCCGCGATGACCGAGTTGAGGATTTTGTCCTGACTGGGAACGCTTCATCCGATGGATTTCGATAGTGGGAATAATGTGGCGCCAATGCGGTTGCTCACTTTCGCGCGGGCTCGCATCTCCACCCGGGACCGCAGCCGCGGGAAGGGCGCCTGAATGATCACGGGCTATTGCTCCAATGGAGAGATCGTCTCCCTGTCGGTGGCGGACGAGCCGGTTGCGCTGCGTCCCGACATCGTCTGGGTCGATCTCGTCGAGCCGAACAAGGCCGAGGATCTGATGATGGAGAAGCTCCTGGGCATCTCCATCCCGACACGCGAGGACCTGAAGGACATCGAGCCGTCGAGCCGGCTCTATTCTGAGGCTGATGCGGTTTTCATGACGGCGTCGCTGGTCTACCGCTCCGAAACCGATATTCCAGATCTGACTGACGTTGCCTTCATCCTGCATGGCGGACGGCTGGTGACCATTCGCTACGCCGAACCACGCGCTTTCGCCCTCTTCAAGGCGGCGATGCACCGGATTCCCGGCGGCTGCCCGAACGGCGTCGTGATGTTGACGCGGCTGCTCGAAACGATCGCCGACCGCACAGCGGAAATCCTCGAGCAGGCCGTCGGCAAGATCGACGATCTGTCGCTGCAGGTCTTTGGCGACAAGGCGGTCGTCAAGCGCCGGCCGCCGCACTTCCTCGAGGCGCGCCTGCGCGACGTGGCCGGTCATCACCGTCTGGTCGCCAAGACCCGCGACAGTCTTGCCTCGCTCTCGCGCCTTTTGACCTTCGTCTACACCGTTCCCGAAGTCCAGGCGGACAAGGACAGCCGCGAACTCTGCCGCTCGATCTCGCGCGACATCCAGACATTGTCGGAGCATGCCTCGTTCATCTCCGGCAACATCACCTTTTTGCTCGACGCCTCGCTCGGCCTCATCAATGTCGAGCAGAATGCCATCATCAAGATCTTCTCGATCGCTTCGGTGGTATTGTTGCCGCCAACGCTGGTCGCCTCCGTCTACGGTATGAATTTTCGCGCGATGCCGGAACTTGAATGGCAGCTCGGCTATCCCTTCGCGCTTGCCGCCATGGTGATATCCGCCGTGATACCCTTTTTCTTCTTTCGCTGGAAAGGCTGGCTCTAACAGCCAGTAGGACACGCATGACCCAATCGCATGCCCCTTCCACACAAGGGTCGAAAGACCTGCGCCGGCTGCTCGTCCTCGGCCTCGGCTCCATCGGCGTGGTCTACGGCGATATCGGCACCAGCCCGCTCTACGCGTTTCGCGAAGCACTCCGCCCGGTGTCCCACGACGGCGTGACCGATGTCGAAATCATCGGTCTGATCTCGCTGATGATCTGGACCCTGACGATCATCGTGACGATCAAATATGTGCTGTTTCTGCTGCGCGCCGACAACCAGGGGGAGGGCGGCACGCTCTCGCTGCTGGCGCTGTTGATGAAGACCGGGAACGGCCACACGGCAATCCTGTTCTTCATGGGCATTGCCGGTGCCGCACTCTTTATTGGCGATGCGATGATCACGCCGGCCCTATCCGTGCTTTCGGCCGTCGAGGGTCTGAAGCTCGTGACCCCGGCGCTGTCGGACTACGTCGTCCCGATCGCGGTCGTCATTCTGCTTTTGATGTTTGCGGTGCAGTCGAAGGGAACGGCCGCCGTTTCCAACTTCTTCGGCCCGATCACGCTCGTCTGGTTCCTGGTGATGGGCGGTATCGGCGTCATCCACATTTCCGACGACCTGTCGATCTTCAAGGCCTTCAATCCCTATTATGCCGCCAGCTTCATGTTCAATGAGGGCTATGTCGGCATCATCGTGCTCGGCGCCGTCTTCCTGACGGTGACCGGCGCGGAGGCGCTCTATGCGGACCTTGGCCATTTCGGCCGCCGCCCGATCCAGTGGGCCTGGTTCCTGGTGGTCTTTCCCGCGCTGACACTCAACTATCTAGGCCAGGGCGCTTTCGTCCTGAAAAACCCCGAGGCGATGTCGGACCCGTTCTTCCTGATGTTCCCGAAATGGGCGCTGCTGCCAGTCGTCATCCTCGCGACGTTCGCGACGATCATTGCCAGCCAGGCGGTGATAACCGGTGCGTTTTCGCTGACGCGGCAGGCGATCCACCTCGGCTTCCTGCCGCGCATGGCGATCTTCCACACCTCGGAAACCCATACCGGCCAGATCTATCTGCCCAACGTCAACACCCTGCTGATGTTCGGCGTCATGGCGCTGGTCTTCGTCTTCGGCTCGTCGGAATCGCTTGCCACCGCCTACGGCATCTCGGTGACCGGCGCGATGGTGGTGACGACGGTTCTCTCCTTCGAGTTCCTGCGCGCGCGCTGGAACTGGTCGGCGCTCTGGGCCGGCGCCGTGCTTTTGCCGCTGTTTGCACTGGAGTTCGTGTTCCTCGGTGCCAACATGCTGAAGATCCATGATGGCGGCTACGTGCCCGTGCTGATCGCCGCTACTTTCATCGTCATCATGTGGACCTGGAAGCGCGGTACGGAAATCCTGCATGCCAAGACCCGCCATATCGACATTCCGCTCGCAAGCTTCGTCAAGTCCATCGAGCGCAAGAGCGAGCACGCACCGGTTTCTGTACCCGGCACCGCGGTGTTCCTGACCAGCGACCCGGAATCGACACCGGCGGCCCTGCTGCACAACATCAAGCACAATCACGTGCTGCATCAGCAGAACTTCATTCTGACGATCCGCACCGCCAACACGCCGAAGGTTCCCAAGACCGAACGCGTCAGCGTGCAGCCGCTGTCGGAGCGCTTCACCCTGCTCGAAATGCGCTTCGGTTTCATGGAGACGCAGAACGTCTCGCAGGCGCTTGGCCTGTTCCGCAAGTCTGGGCTGAAGTTCGACATCATGTCGACGTCGTTCTATCTCGGAAGGCGCAAGCTCGTTCCGGACGCGCAGTCGGGCATGCCGCATTGGCAGGACCGCCTGTTCATCGCGCTCGCCAACGCGGCGATCGACCCTTCCGACTATTTCCGCCTGCCGACCAACCGCGTGGTCGAACTCGGCTCGCACGTCATCATCTGACGTCACCGGTGGCGGAGGCGGCTGGCGGGCCAAAAGTCCGCCACCACTGTCTTTCAGTGAACACGCATTAACCAAACATCAAGGTTAATGCTTCATTTTCAAGGCTCGAACGAAGCGTTGCCGGCCATGCGTCCGGCAGCTTCATTGTCCTAGCGTCCCCGCGCGGAATCTGTCCGCTGGCCCATCGCCGGCGAGGGCAGCGCCGTGCCTTCGATCAGCGTTGCGTGGAGTGGGTTGGTGCGTAAGAGTCAAAAACTGCGTCGCGAATCTCGTGTGAACGTCTCCGCCTGGCTGGCTCCGGCTCTCATCGGACTAGCGGTCTATATCGGCTTCCCCACGGTCGCCGCCTATTCCGACCTGGCGACCTTCCTCTCCGGTATCAATCGTGGCGGCGAACGCTGGCGGATGTACATGACGCCGTCGCCGGCGGGATCGATCCACGACGTCGAGATGGTCTTTGCCGACCCGATCACCACGAGCGCGCTCGATGGTGGGGCCGGTATCGAACTTCCCGATGGCAGCCGCGTCGCGTTGACCGCGGAAAGCAAGCATGCCGGCACGCCGGACGAAGACCGCGTCAACCGCCGGGGAAAGAAGGGGCGTATCGTCGCCGTCACCCCCGTCACGCCGCCGAAGGATTTCACCGCCGGCTCGATCCTGCAGCGCACGAGTTCGCTGATGGAGCCCGGTTTCGAGGGCGCCGAAAAGATGGTCTTCGCCAAGCCGAAGATCAAAGGCAAGGAGATCGAGATCGCCACGGCCTTCTACAAGAAGAAGCCGCCGAAGATCGAGCCCGGCCTCTCGCCGATGCTGGCCAAGCTTGTGACCAACGACAAGCCCGACATTCTTGCTACTGCCTATGTCCGGCCCGAGCCGGACTATGCGCGTGAATCGCCCTTCGATTCGATCCTGAGAGAAGACAAGAACGCCGGGCGCTTCATTCCCGACATCGCCCCGGAAGATCATGCCTGGGCCGCGACCCCCCTTCCGGCTGAGGTCTTCAGCAAGGAAGAGCAGACCTGCCTTGCCGAAGGCATATACTTCGAGGCTCGCAGCGAACCTTTGAAGGGGCAGGCGGCCGTCGCGCAGGTGATTCTCAACCGCGTCCGCAATCCGACCTATCCAAAGACGATCTGCGGCGTCGTCTATCAGAACAAGGCCTGGCGCAACCGCTGCCAATTTTCCTTTGCCTGCGACATGATCCGCGATCTGGTCTATTCGAGGTCGCACTGGAAGGAAGCCAAGGATGTCGCGATGGCCGTCACCGCCGGCAAGATCTGGTTGCCGGAAGTCGGCTCGGCGACCCACTACCACGCCACCTACGTCAACCCCGCCTGGGCGAAGACGATGAAGCGGGTCGGCAAGATCGGCCTGCACATCTTCTACCGGACCTATGGTGGCGGCTGGAGCTGACGCAGGGCCGGCTTTGATCCTGCAGCGTTTTGAGCATTGATCGCGGGCCGGAGATTCTGGCCCGCGATCTGCCGATTCCTGCCTTTGTCTGCCAGCCGCGGGCGCGGGATGCGGTCAAGATGATGAAATCATTGCGAAATATTGTCCACGCCGAAGCGCTGCGCACGCCTTGACTATGCGAATGCCTAAAACTATGTTGCGCGCGACTTCAAATGGGGCTGAAACGTGGCTTGAACAGCAGCCTTTTGTGTGACCGAAATCACGGTCGTGACCGTGTCGGACAACAATGGGAGAGCCACGTGACGGAGAAACCCGAGGAAAGTCTGGAAGCGCGGCTGAAGCAGCTCGGCGAAAAGATTGAGTCCAAGCGACCCAGTCAGCCGGATGGTGCCGAGGCCAGAGCCGCCGAAAGCCGCAAAGGCTATGCGGCGGCAATGAAGCTCTCCAGCGAGTTCATCGCTGGCATCGTGGTTGGGGCGTTTCTGGGCTATCTTTTGGACCACTTTGCGGGTACAGGGCCGTGGGGCATGATCATTTTCCTGCTCCTTGGCTTTTGCGCCGGCGTGTTGAATGTACTGCGTTCGGCCGGGATGGTGGCAACACTCGACTCGGTAAAGCGCAGTTCGGGAAATGACAAGACGGACGGAGATGGCGCCTGAGGCGTCGCCCGGAAAACACGGTATCCGCTCTAAAGGCGGGCAGAACGAAAGAGAAGCGCGGTGTCAAACGATCCGACCCACCAGTTCCTGGTCAACAAGATTGTCCCGATCGAAATTGGCGGAATTGACTTTTCCTTCACCAACGCGTCGCTGTTCATGGTTGCGACCGTGGGTGCTGCGGCCGGTTTCCTCTACCTGACGACATCGCAGCGCGGGCTGGTCCCGACGCGCCTGCAGTCGGTTTCGGAAATGTCCTATGAATTCATCGCTTCCATGCTGCGCGAAGGCGCTGGCAACGGCGGCATGAAGTTCTTCCCGATGGTGTTCTCGCTGTTCATGTTCATCCTGACGGCGAACCTGCTCGGCATGTTCCCTTATTTCTTCACCATCACCAGCCAGATCATCGTCACCTTCGCCTTGGCGCTCTTCGTCATCGGCACGGTGCTGTTCTATGGTTTCTACAAGCATGGTTTTGGCTTCCTGAAGCTCTTCGTGCCACACGGCGTGCCGGGCGTGCTTCTGCCGCTGGTCGTGTCGATCGAAATCATCTCGTTCCTTTCCCGTCCCATCAGCCTCTCGGTCCGTCTCTTCGCCAATATGTTGGCCGGCCACATCACGCTGAAGGTTTTCGCTGGCTTCGTTACCTCCCTGAGCGCGCTTGGTGCGCTCGGTATCGGTGGTGCGATCCTGCCGCTCATCATGACCGTCGCTATCACCGGTCTTGAATTCCTCGTCTGCTTCCTCCAGGCCTATGTCTTCGCGGTACTGACCTGCATGTACCTCAACGACGCTGTCCATCCCGGAAGCCACTAAGGAATACAGTCGCTTGCTTCCGGCCGGTCCTCCGCCGGAAGCGCAATCCTAAGCCGCAACACCATTCGAAGGAGTTCAATCATGGAAGCGGAAGCAGCAAAGTACATCGGCGCAGGTCTGGCTTGCCTCGGTATGGCCGGCACGGCTCTCGGCCTCGGCAACATCTTCGGCAGCTACCTCTCTGGCGCGCTGCGCAACCCGTCGGCTGCTGACGGCCAGTTCGGCCGCCTCGTATTCGGCTTCGCCGTTACGGAAGCTCTGGGCATCTTCTCGCTGCTCGTAGCCCTGCTCCTCCTCTTCGCCGTCTAATAACGGCTGGAGTTTCGGCCGCGACCCGTAAAGGGTCGCGGCCGCGCATATTCTTGAGTGCACCTGGAGGTGAGCATGTTTGTGACCGCGGCCTATGCCCAGCAGTCAACCACCACTGAAGGCGCCGAAGCACACGATGCCGCTGCGGCCGGTGAGGTGCACACCGAAACGGGTGTGGCCCACGAAGGCGAGGCTGGCTCCGGCGTGTTCCCGCCCTTTGATTCGACCCATTTCGCATCGCAGCTGCTTTGGCTCGCGATCACGTTTGGCCTCTTCTATCTCCTGATGTCGAAGGTCATCATTCCGCGCATCGGCGGAATTCTGGAAACCCGTCACGACCGGATCGCTCAGGATCTCGACGAAGCGTCGCGCCTTAAGGGCGAAGCTGACGCTGCCATCGCATCCTATGAGCAGGAATTGGCAACCGCCAAGGCCAAGGGTCATCAGATTGCCGACGGTGCGCGTGAAGCCGCCAAGTCCAAGGCTGTCGCCGACCGCAACGCTGTCGAGGCCGATCTTTCCAAGAAGATCGCCGCTGCGGAAGACCGTATCGCCGATATCAAGACCAAGGCACTTGCAGACGTCGGCGCAATCGCCGAGGAAACTGCAACCGCTGTCGTCAAGCAGCTCATCGGTGGCACCGTCACCAAGGCTGAGATCGTCGCTGCCGTCAAGGCATCGGGTAACTGAGGAGCACTGAACCATGCATCTTGATGCGACCTTCTATGCCCTCGTCGGCTTGATCCTGTTCTTCGTCCTGATTGCCTATCTCAAGGTCCCGGGCATGATGGGCAAGGCGCTTGACGCCCGCGCCGACAAGATCACCAATGAACTGGCAGAAGCTAAGCGCCTGCGCGAAGAAGCCCAGGCTCTCGTTGCCGAATACCAGCGCAAGCGCAAGGACGCCGAAGCGGAAGCGGCCGGCATCGTTGCCGCCGCTCAGCGCGAAGCCGAAATGCTGACCGCCGAAGCCAAGCAGAAGACGGAAGAATTCGTCGCCCGCCGGACCGCACTGTCGGAGCAGAAGATCAAGCAGGCCGAAAGCGACGCGATCAACGCCGTTCGTTCGGCCGCCGTCGATCTGGCCATCAGCGCTGCCGAAAAGGTTGTTGCTGCCAAGGCCGACGCTGGTGCGCAGAACGAACTGTTCAAGAAGGCACTTGGCGAAGTCAAGTCGCGCCTGAACTAAGCCTCGGCTGCAAGCTACGATTTGAAAGCCCCGCCTCGAGCGGGGCTTTTTCGTTTTTGAGGCCACATTGTTGTGGCAAGCAAAGTTCGGGCTGGAAGGCGGCGCAGGAGGGCCAGGGTTACGGTTTGGGCCCGGCTCCGGCATAAGGCGTTCGCCTGAGGTCGGCTCGATGGAGCGTGACAAGGTGACAGGCGGAAGGTAAATGCGCGGCTGAACGGCTTCGCCCGGGTATCCCGGTTTCAAGTGACATCACGGAAGCGAACAAGATGCTCTAAAAACACGCTCTCGAGCATCCGTGGTGCCATTCTTCCGAACGCACGGCGCTCCAGGAATCGCCAGGAGAGTGCGGGAGCGGCTTTTCGTCCGAGCAGGCGCAAGTGCTGAACGCTAGCGCCTCTCCGCCGCTCCGGCTGCAGGGGACGCGCTCCAGATCTCCGGCGGACAATTGGGCAAGGCGCTGTAGCCCACGCTCGTCTGGTCCTTTGTTTGGGGCACAGTTGCAAGCGGGTTTCGAGCGCTTACGCGCCGTAGGCCGGTACCTGCGGCAGTCCAGATCGCCGGGCTTCGGCGATGCCAACCGTCAATCCTTGCGCAGCGGGCGGAAGCTCATGCGATGCAGCGGGCAGGGGCCTTTGGCATCGATCGCCCTGCGATGCACCACTGTTGCGTAACCGGCATGGACCGCAAAGCCGTAGCCGGGGTGGGCGATATCGGCACGTTCCATCATGCGGTCGCGCGTAACCTTGGCGACGATCGATGCTGCCGCAATCGAAAGCGAGCGGGCGTCGCCCTTGACCACCGCCTTGGCGTGACAGCCAAGGCCGGGCGGCACATCACGGCCGTCGACCAGGACGAAGCGGGCCGCAAGCGACAGACCGTCGACGGCGCGGCGCATCGCTTCAAGGCTCGCCTTGCGAATGTCGATGGTATCGATGGTCGCGGCAGAGGACGAGGCGATGGAAACCGTGGCGGTTGCCAGGATCTCGTCGAACAGCTTTTCGCGCTGAGCTGCGCTCAGCTTCTTGCTGTCGTTCAGACCTTCGGGGATCGCATCGGGATCCAGGATGACGGCAGCCGCAACCACGGGGCCGGCAAGCGGTCCGCGTCCGGCTTCGTCGGCGCCGGCGACAGGCCAGGCGCCTTCCTTTCTTGCAGCCAGTTCGAAGCTGAAATCAGGTCCGAGGAGAAGATCCGGGAAAAGGGGAGAATCGGTCGATCTGCGATGTGACATGCGGCGAAACTCGCATGATCGACCGATTCTCTTCAAGTCCCCCGATCTGAGTGCGGCAGCAGCCGGGGGGTATGCCAGCGTCATCCTGAGGCACAAAGGAGACGCCGGAATTCACCAAAGTCATCTCGCGTCGGCAATGACGCGGCACGCATGCCTTTGCCCGAGCCGGTGGCATCTGCGCCACCCAGCTCGACATTGATCAAAAGGTGCAAGCCCTAACACCTAAGCGCGGGGTTGCAGCGGCCTTGTCCGGTCGGCCAATGAGGCCATCGGAGCTGCCGTCCCACCTCCCACTCCATGACGTCTTCAATCCAAGAACCTCCGTCCCCAGCGACTTACGCAAGACCTGTTGCCGCTAGAGCAGCGAAAGCTGGACGCCGGTCCCAAGCGGCGGGACGAAGATGTCGTCGCGCAGCTGTCGGCGGTTGAGGTTGAGGCCGAGGCGTTTGGCCGCAAGTTCGAACCTTCGGCCAATCTGCCAGGCATAGGGCCCGGCACCCTTCATGCGCTTGCCGAACTCGGCGTCGTAATCCTTGCCGCCGCGCATCGAGCGGATGAGCGACATCACATGCCGGTAGCGGTCGGGATAGTTGCGCAGCAGCCAGTCGCGAAAGAGCGGGCTGACCTCAAGCGGCAGGCGCAACAGCACATAGGTCGCCTCCAGCGCACCTGCTGCCCGCGCAGCTTCCAGCACTCGCTCTATCTCGTGGTCGTTCAGGGCCGGGATGATCGGGGAGACCAGGACACCGGTCGGAATGCCGGCTTCAGTGAGCGAGCGTATCGCCTCAAGCCGCTTGGTCGGCGTCGAAGCGCGCGGCTCCATCGTGCGCGCCAGCTTCCGGTCGAGCGTCGTTACCGAAATACCGACCCGCGCCAGTCCCTTTTCAGCCATGGGGGCAAGCAGGTCGATGTCGCGCGTCACCATCGCCGACTTCGTCACGATCATGACAGGATGGTTGGCCGCCTGCAGCACTTCGAGGATCTGGCGCATGATCCGCCATTCCTTTTCGATTGGCTGATAGGGATCGGTATTGGTGCCGATCGCGATCGGCCGCACCTTGTAGTCCGAGCGGGCGAGTTCGCGTTCCAGCAGGCGCGGGGCGTCCGGCTTGGCGAAGAGCTTCGCCTCGAAATCAAGTCCGGCCGAAAGCCCCATAAAGGCGTGCGTCGGGCGGGCAAAACAATAGATGCATCCGTGCTCGCAGCCGCGATAGGGGTTGATCGAGCGGTCGAAAGAGATATCGGGAGAATCGTTGCGACTGATGACCGAACGCGGCTTTTCCACCTGCACTTCTGTCTTGAAGGGCGGCAGATCCTCCAGGCTCTCCCAGCCGTCGTCGAAAGCCTCGCGCGCCTGCTGTTCGAACCGGCCCGACATGTTCAGCCCGGCGCCTCGTCCGCGGCGACGATCAACCTCGATCCTGAGACCGGTTCCGCTCATCAAAGCTTCGGCAACCTCTGCCGTGTTGGCGGGTGCAAGAGCACCCTGCCTGATCTGAGACAGCTCGTTCATCGGAATCTCCGAGGGATCAGATGTTTGATCCCGTTTTGTTCTGATTATTTTCCTAACGCGAAAGCGAGAACAATTCAAGAACAAAAAATCATGCGCCCTGAATTCGGAGCGAAAGCCATCGGACGGAACATGAGCCTGACGAGAGTGGTCATGCCATAGGGTTGTAGCATTTTACGCTGCAATGCGGTAGGAACAGCTATGCTGACGATCATCATGGAAACACGCGACAACGAGGCGGAACTGGCGCAGACGCTATCGGTGCTCGTGGCAGGTGCCGTGGAGGGCCTGGTCAGCGATGTCATCATCCTCGATTACGGCTCCAAGGATGGTTCGGTGCGTGTAGCCGATGCCGCTGGCTGCCGCTTCTGCGTCGATTGGGATCTGGGCGAAATCGTGCGTTCGGCACGTGGCGAATGGCTGATGCTGCTTGAGCCGGGCGCGCGGCCGATCGGGCGCTGGGTGGACGAACTCGTCGAATATGTGTCCCTGCACAAGGGACCGGCCCGTTTCTCGCCGTCCCGGATGCATCGCAAGCCGCTGCTGCATCGCCTGGCGCGGCGGGTGAAGCCGCTGGAGGCTGGTTTCCTCGTGCGCAAGGGCGACGCTCTCGCGGTCGCACGCGGGAAGATGCAGCTGAGCGAGATGGCGAACGTCCGCAGCGTTCGAAAGCTGGCAACTGAGTTGGTGCCGGCCTGGGTTGCCTTCGACAACAGGCAGGATGCCTGAAGCCTGTTGCGCCGAAGTTTGCGGCAACGACATTCGAAAGAACAACATCGTAAGGTCCGCCAAGCGGATCTGAACGAGCGCGACGCGCTCCAGGGCATGTTCGGCGCCAACAAAAAAGGTGCCAGTCCTGCGGACGGCACCTCCAAGCGGCTACCAAATATCCTTGCTAGCAAATTCGTATCCGAGCGACCGGGCGAGCCGCGCGTCGTATGTTTGATTTCCCCTCGCCGGGGGGACATCGGCGATGGGCTCGTCTTTGCTCCGTTCGAAGGATTTGCTCGGGTCTCATTGCGACCCTTCGAAGTGGGCTGACGGATGAAGCTTTAGCAGACCGGCAGGTGCTTGCCAGTTCCCCAGGGAACAGGCTTGGGGCACGGTGCGGCCGCGATCATCGATTGCCGCGCGTTTCCCGGAATCTTTCAAAGCGTGCCAGCTGTCGATTACTTGGCCGCTCAGCCCCGTTTCAGATGCTCGTCGAGCCGCGGCATGATCTCGACGAAATTGCACGGCATGTGCCGATAGTCGAGCTGCTGCTTGAGAATGCCGTCCCACGCGTCCTTGCATGCCCCTGGCGAACCAGGCAGGACGAAGATGAAGGTGGCGTTGGCGACGCCGCCGGTCGCGCGCGACTGGATCGTCGATGTGCCGATCTTCTCGTAGGAGATCCGGTGAAATACTTCCGAGAAGCCATCCATCCGTTTCTCGAACAGCGGCTCGAGCGCCTCGGGCGTCACGTCGCGGCCGGTAAAGCCGGTTCCGCCCGTCGTGATCACCACGTCGATCGTGTCGTCAAGCGTCCAGGCTTCCACCTGGTCGCGGATCTTTTGGCGATCGTCAGGCACGATCGTGCGTGCTTCGAGACGATGGCCGGCGTCGCGGACGCGCGCCTCAAGCGTATCGCCGGATTTATCGTCGGCCAGCGTGCGCGTGTCGGAGACTGTCAGAATGGCGATGCCGACGGGGACGAAGGGGCGATTGTCATTGATCCCGGCCATACTAATTCCCTCTGCCCACGGTTCTTGCGGCGAGAACGTACCATTCGGGGTGGGCGGCAGAAAGAGTGTGTGCAGCGTGCTGTGCGCTTTCGTCGCTATCGAACAAGCCGAAGCAGGTGGCGCCCGAACCGGACATCCGAACCAGCGCGGCGCCGGCCGTTGCCAGCGCGCCGGAAACGTCGGCGATAACAGGCTGCAACAGGCACGCCGGCGGCTCAAGGTCGTTGCGCATGGTGGCCATGGCCGTAAGCCAGGCAGCGGCGGATAAGGGGCCGGCCGGCATGGCAAGCGGCGGGTTGGTCTTCTTCTCCAATGTCCGGAAGATCACCGGCGTCGAAACGGCGACCAGGGGATTGACCAGCACGATTGGAAAAGCGGGAAGCTCCGGGGCGGGGGTGATCTCCTCGCCGATGCCGCGGGCAACAAGCGGCCACCCGTCGAGACACATCGGCACGTCGGCACCAAGCTTGAGCGCCAAGGTGGCGAGCAGCAGATGGTCGATCCGGGCGTGCCAAAGATCGAGCAATCCGCGCAGTGTTGCGGCCGCGTCGGCGGATCCGCCACCGATTCCCGAAGCAATGGGCAGGTTCTTTTCGAGATGAATATGGACCGGGGTGGTGTCGACGCCCTCAAAGGCCAGCGTCCCGCGCAGCAGGTCCCGCGCCCTGAGCACGAGATTACCGTCATGGTCATCGTCCGTCACTGAAAGTTCGGCGGCAAATGGCCCGGAGAGTGTGAACCGGTCCTCGCTCGACGGCGCGAGGCCGATGCGGTCGCCCCGATCGGCAAAGGTAACGAGACTTTCGAGGAGATGGTGGCCGTCGGCCCGTTGGCCGACGACATGCAGTGCCAGATTGATCTTGGCGGGCGCCGCCCGTGTTAACGCGAAGCCCGCGATCTCGCCTTCAGGCATGCTGGTATCAGGACTTCTTGTCCGGCGCAGGTGCTTCCGGGGTGACCTTCTTCGGCGCGGTTTCCTTGGCGTCGGCGGAGGCCGGAACCTCTTCCTTCAGCGCCGGCAGACCGTTTTCGATCTTGGCCTTGATCTTCGGGATCTCGGCTTCCTCGGGTTTCAGCTCAAGCGTCTGCGTCCATTGGAACACGGCTTCCAGCTTGCGACCGACGCGCCAATAGGCATCGCCGAGATGGTCGTTGATCGTCGGATCGCCGGCCATCAGCTCGGCTGCCTTTTCAAGCTCGACCACCGCATCGTCGAAGCGGTTCATGCGGAAGTAGGCCCAGCCGAGCGAATCGACGATGTATCCGTCATCCGGCTTCAGCTCGACCGCCTTGCGGATCATGTCGAGCCCTTCTTCCAGGTTGATGTTCATGTCGACCCAGGAATAGCCGAGGTAGTTCAGCACCTGCGGCTGGTCCGGGTTGAGCTCCAGCGCCTTGCGGAAGCTCGGCTCGGCCTTGTCCCAAAGCTTCTGACGCTCATAGGCGATGCCGCGCTGGAAGAACACGGTCCAGTCGCTGCGCTTCGGCACGGGTCCGATCTGGTCAACGGCCCGGTCGTAAAGCTCGCCCATCTCCTTGTAATCCTTGGCATCGGAAAGCACGCTGCCATAGGCGAGATAGTTGCGGATGTTCTTCGGATCGACGTCGATCAGCGCCTTCAGGTGCTTTTTGGCTTCATCCACCTTGCCGATGCTGGCAAGGCTGAGGCCGAGCTGCAGCTCGGAAAGCCTGCGCATCGGCGAGGCTTCGGGCACGCTCTGGTAAAGCTCGATTGCTTCCTTCGGCTTCTTGAGGTTTTCGGCGATGCCGGCCAGCATCACCAGGATGTCGGCACTTTCCGGGTCGAGACGACGGGCCGTCTGGAGATAGAGCGAGACGATGTCTTCGGCGCCGTCACGGTTGAGCGCGCCGCCGATGGAAAAGAGCACGGCTGCCGCACCCTGCGATGCGTTCTTGACCTGCTGCTCCTGCGGTATGCCGGCCTCGATATTCTTCCTGAGCGCCTCGAGTGGCGTGTAGTTGTTGACCATGTTCTCGCCGACGGCGATCGTGTCCAGGGCCTTCTGCTTGTTTTTTTCACGCGCCTCGAAACGCGCCAGGGCCTCGACTGCACGCATGAACGTGTCGGGCGCAGCACTGCCGCCTTCGCGATCGAGGATAGCGTCGTTGAGCTTGGCGCGTGCGGTGTCCTTGTCGCCGGAAGCGATCGCAATGGCGCCGGCGTGGTAGTTCTTGAACACGCGGAACCACTCCGGCCCTTCAAGGCCGTTGACCTGCGCCAGCGCTTCCTTGGGCTTGCCCTGGCCGAATTTGGCCCAGGCGGAAAGCAGGCCGTTCATCAGCCGGTCGAGATCGTTCGGCCCCTCGTAGTTGAGGAGCTTCTGCGCGTTGCGGTACTCGCGCTTGCGGATCGCCTCGATCGCCCGGATCACGGTGGTGATGCGCTCGACGGCCGGATCGGACTTCAGCTGCTCGGCAATCTTGGCGCCCTCGTCGAACTTGCCGGCCATCAGCAGCGTGATCATCAGGCGCTGCTTGACTTCGTTGTTGTTCGGCTCGAACTGCAGGGCGATGTGGTAAAGTTCGTTGGCCGCGGCAAAGTCACGGTCGGTATCTGCCGTGCGGGCGGCAAGGAATGCGCCGGAAAAGGTGTTGACGGTCGTGATGTCGAAAGGCTCGGTCTCCTCGACGGCGGCCTTTTCCTCGGCGAAAGCCTGGTAGCTGCCGCCGACGGTGGCAAGAGCCATCAGTGCAGCGCCGCTCAGAAGGCGGAGGATCGTCTTTTGCCGCATGTCAAACCTTTCATTGCCGATCTCTCGGCCTTGCGCACGACTGAGGGTTGTTCTGGAATCAGCCACGTGTTGCCCGGCACAACTCTTGAGGAACAGAATGGCTTTTTTGGCGCAACGCGGCAAGAAATTCCTCTTGTATGTCCCGGTTCGGCCGAAGGTCGCGTCAGCTCACCCGGTCGATGCAGAAGTCGATGACCTCGACCAGTGCCGATTTCCACGGCGAAACCGGGAGCGGTGCCAAGGCATCGCGTGCGATCGTGCCGTAGTGCTGGGCGCGGGCGATGGTATCGCTCAAGCCGCCATAACGCTTGATCAGGCCGAGTGCCCTTTCGAGGTTCGCATCGCTGCTGTCGCCGCCTTCGATCGCCTCACGCCAGAAGGCGCGATCCTCCGGCGTACCGCGGCGATAGGACAGGATCACCGGCAGGGTGATCTTGCCTTCACGGAAATCGTCGCCGACATTCTTGCCGAGGTCGCTGGCCGAGCCGCCATAGTCAAGCACGTCATCGACGAGCTGGAAGGCGAGGCCGAGGTTCATGCCGTAGGATTTCAGCGCATTGCGGTCGGACTTGCTGGTCTGGGCGACGATCGGGCCGACTTCGGCGGCCGCAGCAAAGAGCGCTGCGGTCTTGGCACGGATGACCTGGAGATAGTCGTCTTCGGTCGTCTCCATGTTCTTGGCGACGGAAAGCTGCAGCACTTCGCCCTCGGCGATCACCGAGGCTGCGGTCGAAAGCACGTCGAGCGCATCGAGCGAGCCGACATCGACCATCATGCGGAAGGCCTGGCCGAGCAGGAAGTCGCCGACAAGCACGCTTGCCTGGTTGCCCCAGATCGTGCGGGCGGTGGACTTGCCGCGGCGCAGATCGCTTTCGTCCACGACATCGTCATGCAGCAGTGTTGCCGTGTGCATGAACTCGACGCTGGTGGCGAGCTTGACGTGAGCGTCGCCCTCGTAGCCGAACATGGCGGCAGAGGCGAGCGTCAGCATCGGTCGCAGGCGCTTGCCACCCGACGAGATCAGGTGGTTGGCAACCTCGGGAATCATCTGGACGTCGGAGCCGGCCCTCGACAGGATGAGCTGGTTGACGCGTTCCATGTCGGGAGACGTCAGGTCAACGAGCGGCTTGACGGACGCCTGTTTGTTTTTGCTGTCTTCCAGCGGTATCACTACGCCCAACACCGGGACTCCTGTTTTCATTGTCGCTTTCGACAATAGGAAGGGGGGGCACGTGCGGCAAGAGGCGAATTGTCCCGCTTGCTGAAATAGGACAGGAAAAACCGCTGGATGAAGGAATTGATCCGCACCAACGACGTCGTTCTGCTCTCTTTTGCCGAGAGCCTGATGAAGGACGCCGGTATCAACAGCCTGATCGCCGATCAGGGCATGAGCATTCTGGAGGGATCCTTGGGCCTGCTGCCGCGCCGTTTCCTGGTGCCGGACGACGATGCCGATGCCGCGCGCCGCATTCTCGTCGAAGCGGGGTTGGAAGCGGAGTTGCGGGCATGATTGCCGGTTCGTTGGCATCCGGCGGTGATGGCCGGCCATGAGTGAAGGACCTGTTACACTTGTCGAGTCCGAGACCGTCGACGCGTTCCACCGCGGCAGGTTTCATGTCGTGCAGCCGCTGGGGCAGGGCCATCGTTCCGGCATGGATGCGATGATGCTCGCCTCGTTGGTCGCTTCCGACCGTGCCTGCCGTGTAGCCGATCTTGGTGCGGGTGCGGGTGCCGCCGGCATGGCGGTTGCCTCGCGGCTGGATCTGGCCGACGTGGTTCTGGTGGAGCGCTCGCCGACTATGGCGGAGTTCGCGCGCCGAAGCCTCGCGCTTCCGGAAAACGGGCGTTTCGCCGCGCGGGTTTCAGTGATCGAGGCTGACGTTTCGCTTGCCGGGCGGGCGCGCCGGGCCGCCGGTTTGCCGGATGATGTCTTCGATCACGTGATCATGAACCCGCCGTTCAACGATGCGTCCGACCGGCGCACGCCTGATAGCCTCAAGGCCGAGGCGCACGCGATGAGCGATGACCTCTTCGAGGTCTGGATCAAGACGGCGGGCGCGATCACGAAGCCTGGTGGGCAATTGTCGCTGATTGCCCGGCCGGAATCGATCGCCGATGTCATCGCCGCCTGCGGTCGTCGTTTCGGCGGCATCGAGATAACGCCGCTGCATCCGCGCATCGGTGAAAACGCCGTGCGCATCCTCGTCACCGCGATCAAGCAGAGCCGCAAGCGGCTGGTACTGCGGGCGCCACTGATCGTGCACGAAGAGGGCAGCCATCGCTTTTCCAGAGATGTCGACGACCTCAACAACGGGCGCGATTCCTATCGGCGCCGTTGATTTACCGTATGCGGCATTGCGTTTGGGCGACCAGTGCATACATGCAGGAACAAGTGTTGGTATTGCAGGAGTTGACATGGCCGGGTTCTTCAAGAAGCTGATGCCGAAGCGTTTTCGGCGGGATGGCGTTGCGATCCCCGTCGTGCGGCTTCACGGCGCCATCATGGCCGGTGGCGGCCAGTTTCGCCCGGTGCTTAATATTGCTTCTGCCGCGCCTTTGCTGGAGAAGGCCTTCGCGGTGAAGGAAGCGCCGGCCGTTGCTATTTCGATCAACTCGCCCGGCGGTTCGCCGGTGCAGTCGCGGCTGATCTACCAGCGCATCCGCGATCTCGCCCAGGAAAAGAAGAAGCGTGTGCTCGTCTTCGTCGAGGACGTGGCCGCATCCGGCGGTTACATGATCGCGCTTGCCGGTGACGAGATCATTGCCGATCCGACCTCGATCGTCGGTTCCATCGGCGTCGTTTCCGGCGGTTTCGGCTTCCCGGAACTGTTGAAGAAGATCGGCGTCGAGCGGCGGGTCTATACCGCCGGCGAAAACAAGGTCATGCTCGATCCGTTCCAGCCTGAAAAGGAGCGCGACATCGAGTTCCTGAAAAGCCTGCAGCTCGATATCCACGATACCTTCATCCAGATGGTGAAGGCCCGCCGCGGGCAATTGCTCGCCGACCATCCCGACGTCTTTTCCGGTCTGTTCTGGACCGGTCGGCGCGGATTGGAACTCGGCCTGATCGACGGTCTCGGCGATCTGCGCGGCGAGGTGAAGAAGCGCTACGGCGAAAAGGCACGGCTCGAACTGATCCAGCCGGCACGCAGTCTGTTCGGGCGTCGGCAAACGGGCGCATCGATTTCCGCCGATATCGCCGCGCCGATCGCCGCTTCTGCCATGGCGGGTCTTGCCGAAGCAGTCGAGGAAAGGGCATTGTGGGCGCGTTTCGGGCTTTGAGCCGCGACCGGCGCGACGGGCCTGCAGCGCCGCGCGTCTGATGGGACGCGCAAAGGTCGCTGTAGCACTTTGAATGGCTGCATATTCTCATCGTTAAATCGAGTTCGATTTAACGATGAGAATATGCAGTAGGGAGGAAAAATGCCGCAGCTTATCCTGCTCCTGATCGCAGGCTTCGTTCTATGGATCGGTTACCGCAAGTTCATCGCGGACGCCCAGAAACTGACGCGTCAACGCGATCAGACGCGCCGCGAGCAGCAGACCGGCGCCAGTGGAACCCTCGTCAAGGATCCCGAGACCGGTGAATACAGGCTGAAGCGCGAAGACGACTGAGATTTTTCGCGCCCTTTTGCGTGCACGCAGGTCGCCTTGAGCGCTTGACCCCTGCCGCCCGGCGTGGCACCTGTCCGGCTCTCATTTCATGAAGAATTCGGACGTTCCCCATGACCACCGCCTCGCTGCCCGACCATATGAACCCCAAGCGCTCGTTCCAGGCCCTGATCCTGACGCTGCACAACTATTGGGCCGACAAGGGTTGCGCGGTGCTGCAGCCCTACGACATGGAAGTGGGCGCCGGCACGTTTCATCCGGCAACGACGCTGCGTGCGCTCGGCCCCCGCCCATGGCGCGCGGCCTACGTTCAGCCTTCCCGCCGCCCGACCGACGGCCGCTATGGTGAGAACCCGAACCGTCTTCAGCACTACTATCAGTATCAGGTGATCCTGAAGCCGAACCCGTCCAACCTGCAGGAGCTCTATCTCGGCTCGCTGGAGGCGATCGGCCTCGATCCGTTGCTGCACGACATCCGCTTTGTCGAGGACGATTGGGAAAGCCCGACGCTCGGCGCCTGGGGCCTCGGCTGGGAATGCTGGTGCGACGGCATGGAAGTGTCGCAGTTCACCTATTTCCAGCAGGTCTGCGGCATCGAATGCTCGCCGGTTTCCGGGGAGCTGACCTATGGTCTCGAGCGTCTGGCGATGTATGTCCAGGGTGTCGACAACGTCTATGATCTGAATTTCAACGGCCGCGAAGGCGCCGAGAAGATCAGCTATGGCGACGTTTTCCTGCAGGCGGAACAGGAATATTCCCGCTTCAATTTCGAGTACGCCAACACTGCCATGCTGCACCAGCACTTCATCGACGCGGAAACGGAATGCCAGGCGTTGCTGGCCGCCGGCGCGCCTGACGACGGCACCAACAACCAGCTGCACAAGTGCGTATTCCCTGCCTATGACCAGTGCATCAAGGCGAGCCACGTCTTCAACCTGCTCGATGCGCGCGGGGTGATTTCGGTGACCGAGCGCCAGAGCTATATTCTGCGCGTGCGCGCGCTCGCCAAGGCCTGCGGCGAGGCGTTCCTCTTGACCGACGCCGGCGGCGCGAACCTCAACCGGGACGCCGCTTGATCGCCGAGCCAGCCAGCCTCATCGTTCATATCAATGGCTGGCCGGGCACCGGGAAGCTCACCATCGCGCGCCATCTCGCCGGCCATCTCGGCGCGAGGCTTGCCGACAATCACACGCTGATCAATCCCGCCGAGGCGCTGTTTGCGAGGGGCACGCCGCTCTATCGGTCGCTACGGGCGACGGTCAGGACGGCCGTTCTCGACCACGTGCGCAGGGCTGATGCCGCGCAATCCTTCCTCTTCACCGATGCACTGTCGGATGATGCATTCGACAGCCGGGCGTTTGACGATTATGCGACACTGGCTGCCGATCGTGGCGCCCGTTTCGTTGCAGTCGTTCTCGATTGTTCGATGGAGGAAAATCTGAAGCGGTTGACGCGTGCCGGTCGTGCCAAGGCGCACAAGCTGACGGATCCGCAGGTGCTGATAGATCTTAGGGGTCGGCACGTCCTGTTGAAGGGAAAAAGCGATCAGCTGGTCGAGCTCGACGTCACCAGCCTTGGCGCCGACGAAGCGGCGCGCGAGATTGCAGCGCGGATGGCTTGACGTCAGGCTTCAGCGGTATCGCGCGGGCATCCGCTCTTCTTCGTTATCTGCTCAAGTGTGGGGTAGGCGCCATCGTGAGACTGGCTGGAGTAGGTCTGCAGCGCGCGGCGGACGCCTGAGGGCCTTTCGATCGAGGTGACGCTCGCATAGGCAACGAACAGCGCCGAAAAGGCGACTAGGTTGGTGAGGGTTGCGAGCGTTTTCATGGTCTTCACTTCGTCTTCGGGGTTATTCGATATCCCGACTATCGTCCATCATCCGGATCCTCGCCGTTCCCGATGGAACAGGAATCGATGTGTTTTGACGTTGGGACGGGCCGCGGCTGTGAACAGAGCGTTCACCGCCTTCGGCCGGCATTTCGGGAGGGGTGTTTTTCTCCGTCCGGATGCTGCAGAAAGAGCTTTGAAGCTGGAGAGCCGATCTTGCAGCGCCGCGCATGGAACATGGCGGGTCAAGGACGCTGTAACGCTTTAAACTTGCTGCATAATTTTGCGCCTAAATCGATTCCGATTTAAGAATTTATGCAGTAATCTCTGCCGAGCTTTTTTGGAGGGTGTCCCATGATTGGTCTGGCCATCGGCGTTGCCGTTATCCTGTATCTGGTTTTCGTCTATAACGGCCTCGTCAAGGCGCGGCAGATCGCCGAGGAAGCCTGGTCGGGCATCGATGTGCAACTGAAGCGGCGCGCCGACCTCATCCCCAACCTGATCGAGACCGTGAAGGGCTATGCCGCGCACGAGAAGTCGACGCTTGAGGAAGTCATCGCGATGCGCAATCGCGCCCAGGCCGTGCCATCAGGCGATGTCGAGGGACGGGCGGCGGCCGAAGGGGCCCTGTCGCAGGCACTCGGAAAACTCTTTGCTCTTGCCGAAGCCTATCCGGATCTGAAGGCCAACGAGAATTTTGCCGAACTGCAGCGCTCGCTGGAAACCATCGAGGGCGAGATCCAGATGTCTCGCCGCTATTACAACGGCGCGGCGCGCGATCTGAATGTCAAGGTCGAGAGCTTCCCGTCGAACCTCATCGCCAACGCGTTCCGCTTCGTGAAGGCCGGCTATTTCGAGATCGCCAACGAGGCGGACCGTGCGGTGCCGCAAGTTAAATTCTGATCGGGACGTTACCCGAGACCGCAACCAGATGATATGAGACCTGCCGAAGCCGAGAGCGCGGCGTTATTTGCATCAAGAGACCTAAGCATGAGTGATACCGTGAAGAAGCTGACCATCCTGCCGACCGACCATCCCCTGCGCGGTCACGTCCGCCCGCCGGGTTCGAAGTCGATCACCAATCGGGCGCTGCTTCTTGCGGGTCTTGCCAAGGGCACGAGCCGGTTGACCGGCGCGCTGAAGAGCGACGACACGCGCTATATGGCCGATGCGCTGCGGGCGATGGGCGTCCAAGTCGATGAGCCGGACGACACCACATTCGTCGTCACCGGAAACGGTCGGCTGGCATCGCCGTCGGCACCGCTGTTCCTCGGCAATGCGGGAACCGCGACACGCTTCCTGACGGCGGCTGCCGCCCTCGTCGACGGCCCGGTGGTCGTCGATGGCGACCAGCACATGCGCAAGCGTCCGATTAAGCCGCTTGTCGACGCGCTCCGTACGCTTGGCGTCGAGGTGACGTCGGAAACAGGTTGCCCGCCGGTCACCGTCAACGGCAAGGGCGGTTTCCCTGCCGGCCGTATCGAAATCGACGCGGGCCTTTCCAGCCAATACGTGTCGGCGCTGCTGATGGCGGCCCCCGGCGCCAAAGGCCCTGTCCGCATCGAGCTTGCCGGCGACGAGATCGGCGCGCGTGGCTATATCGATCTGACCGTTGCGGCGATGCGCGCCTTCGGCGCCGAGGTCGAGCAATTGAGCCCATCCGTCTGGCAGGTTGCGCCGACGGGCTATCGCGCCGCCGATTTCGCTATCGAGCCGGACGCATCGGCGGCGACCTATCTCTGGGCGGCGGAAGTGCTGACGGGCGGTGCCATCGACCTCGGCGTGCCGGCGTCGGTTTTTTCGCAGCCCGATGCCCGCGCCCACGACGTCATCGCCCAGTTCCCGCATCTTCCTGCCGTCATCGACGGATCGCAGATGCAGGACGCGATCCCGACGATTGCGGTTCTTGCCGCATTCAACGAGACACCGGTGCGTTTCGTCGGCCTTGCCAATCTGCGGGTAAAGGAATGCGACCGCGTTCGCGCTCTGTCGCTGGGCCTGACCGCCATCCGGCCGGGATTGGCGCACGAGGAGGGCGACGATCTCATCGTCTCTTCCGATCCGGGACTGGCCGGACAGACGTTGCCGGCGTCGATCGACACGTTTGCCGACCACCGCATTGCCATGAGCTTTGCCCTTGCCGGGCTGAAGATCCACGGCATTGCCATTGAGGACCCCGGCTGCGTCGCCAAGACCTATCCGGCCTATTGGGACGCGCTGGCATCGCTCGGCGTCGCCTACACCGGTGACCGTCCTTGATATCGCGCCTCAAGCCTTTTCGGGAAAGGTGCGAAGCGGTTTTCCGTCAGGAAATGCGAAAAACCATGAAATCGTCCCTCAAGATCGATCGAAAGGTCTGAGACCGTATGGCCCGTTTCGTCGCCCTGCTTGGCATGTTGTTGTTCCTGCTGGCGACGGCGGGTGCCGGGCGTGCGGACGAAGTGTTCTCGTCCTATCATTCGGTGATCGATGTCGCCAAGGACGGCACGCTGACGGTGACCGAGACGATCACGGCCAATGCCGAAGGCAACCAGATCCGGCGGGGGATCTTTCGTGACCTGCCGTTGACCTTTACCGACGCCAAGGGTCGCCGCAGCAAGGTGGATTTCAAGCTGCTTTCGGTCGAGCGCGACGGCGAGGAGGAGCCTTACCGCACTGAATCGATCTCGGGCGGCATCCGTATCTACACCGGCTCGGCGGAGATATTTCTGCCGCACGGCGAGCACACGTTCCAATTCACCTATGAGACCAGCCGGCAGATTCGCTTCTTCGAGGATCACGACGAACTCTACTGGAACGTGACAGGCACCGAATGGGCGTTCCCGATCGATGAGGCGAGCGCCACCGTCAATCTGCCGGAGGGTGTGCGACCCGAGGCGCTTGACGTTTTCACCGGTGGCTACGGCGCGACCGGCAAGGATGCGCGGGCTTCCGAGGAAGGCAGCGAGATTTTCTTTGCGACCACCCGGCGGCTGGAGCCGAAGCAGGGGCTGACCATTGCGGTCAAGATGCCGAAAGGCAGCATCGAGCAGCCTTCCTCCAGCCAGGAAAATGCCTGGTGGATTCGCGATCATATGGCGCTTCTGATCGCCGCATCGGGTCTTCTGGTGGTGGCGCTCTACTACGGCCGCGCCTGGCTGAAGGTGGGGCGGGACCCGGCACGCGGCGTCATGGTGCCGCGTTGGGACGCGCCCGAAGGCATTTCGCCGGCGCTGGTCAACTACATCGACAACAGGGGCTTTTCCGGTGAGGGCTGGACGGCGCTGTCTGCGTCGGCGCTCAGCCTTGCGGTCAAGGGCCATGTGGTGCTTGAGGACCTTAAGAGCGCCATCGTCATTGCCGCAACCGGCAAGGGCAGCAGCGAAAAGCTGCCGACCGGCGAGGCGAGCCTGATGAAGGCCGTCAATGCCGCCGGCGGCAAGCTGAAGATCGACCGGGCCAACGGCACGAAGGTGCAGGCGACCGGCGCGGACTTCCGCAATGCCATGGAGCGCGAGCATCGCGGCAAGTACTATCTGGAAAACACCGGCTATATCGTCGCTGGCGTGGTGCTCTCGATCCTGGCGATCGCTGCCGTGTTCCTGTTCGGCGATTTGAGCGAGGACAGCATCCCGCTGGTGATCGTCCCGGTCTTCATCGCCTTTGTCATTTCGATCCTCGCCGTTTCCTTCGGCAAGTCCTTGCAGCGCGAAAAGAGCCTGATGAGCCGCATCATGTCGATCGTGGTGATCGCTTTCATCGGCTTCGTCGCCTTCACCATCTTTTCCAGCATTCTGGCGGTGGTGTTCTATTCCGCCGCCGAGACGGACGACTTGCCGCTGCTGTTTGCGATCGGCGGCATCGTGCTGGTCAACGTGCTGTTCTTCTTCCTGATGGGGGCCCCGACGCCGCTCGGCACCCGGATGATGGACGGCATCGACGGCCTCCGGCAATACATGACGCTTGCCGAGAAAGACCGGATGAACATGCAAGGGGCACCCGAAATGTCGCCCCGGCATTTCGAGACGCTGCTGCCCTATGCCGTGGCCCTCGGGGTTGAAAAGCCGTGGACGCAAACCTTCGATCGCTGGCTGCTTGCAGCCGCCGCAGGCGCCGCTGCAGCCGCCGCCTACCAGCCCACCTGGTACCATGGCGATGGCTTCGGCTCGACCTCTTTCGGCGATCGCATCGGCGGCTTTGCCGGCTCAATGGCCGACACCATGACCTCCTCTCTGCCGCCCCCGCCGAAATCCTCGTCGTCAAGCTTTTCCACCGGCGGCGGCTTTTCCGGTGGCGGCGGCGGCGGTGGTGGCGGCGGTGGCTGGTGATCCCGCCACGAGCCTCTTGCCTGCGGGTCAAATTCATCGTCGGGCTTGGTGACATTTTCACCAGAGCTTGCTAAGTCGGCGGCAACCGTCCGGAACAGAAAAAGTCATCTCCCATGCCCGATCTTCTTATCGAACTCCGCTCCGAGGAAATTCCCGCCCGCCTGCAGCGCAAGGCGGCCGGCGACCTCAAGAAGCTCTTGACCGACGCACTGGTCGAAGCGGGTTTGACCTATGAGGGGGCGCGCGAATACTGGACGCCGCGCCGGCTGACGCTCGATATCCGCGGCCTCAATGCCCGTTCCGCCGATGTGCGCGAGGACCGCAAGGGCCCGCGCACCGACGCCAATGAAAAGGCGATCGAAGGCTTCCTGCGTGGCGCCGGCCTGTCCTCGATCAGCGAGGCCCATGTTCACAGCGATCCGAAGAAGGGCGATTTCTACGTTGCCCATATCGTCAAGCCGGGCCGTCCCGCCGAAGAGATCGTCGCCGAGGCGATGCCGGACATCATCCGCAACTTTCCCTGGCCGAAGCCGATGCGCTCCGGTGCCGCCTCGGCCAAGCCGGGGGCGCTCCGCTGGGTGCGCCCGCTACAGTCGATCGTCTGCACCTTCGGCTCGGAAACCGACGAAACCCATGTGATCCCCTTCGAGGTCGACGGCATCATCGCCTCCAACGTCACCTATGGCCATCGCTTCCATGCGCCCGAAGCGATCACAGTGCGCCGCTTTGCCGACTATGCCGAGAAGCTGGAGCGCGCGAAGGTCGTGCTCGACGGCGAGCGCCGCAAGCAGATGATCCTGGCCGACGCGCACAATGTAGCTTTCGCCAACGGCCTCGAACTCGTTGAGGATGAAGGTCTGCTCGAAGAGGTCTCGGGCCTCGTCGAGTGGCCGCAGGTTCTGATGGGAAGCTTTGAAGAGAGCTATCTCGAAATCCCCTCGGAAATCATCCGTCTGACGATCAAGACCAACCAGAAGTGTTTCGTGACCCGTGCGCCGGGTGCCGAGACGCTGTCCAACAAGTTCATCCTCGTCTCAAATATTGAGGCGAAGGACGGTGGCAAGGAGATCGTGCACGGCAACGGCAAGGTCGTGCGCGCCCGCCTGTCGGACGCCGCCCACTTCTGGCACCGCGACCAGGGCAGCCTGCCGGATCTGGAGACCTTGAAACCGTCGGCCGAAAAGTTTGGCCTCGATCTCGGCAAGCCGCTCGACCAGCGCATGGCGAAACTCGACGCGCTGAACGTGACCTTCCATGCCAAGCTCGGCACGCAGGGCGAGCGTGTCGCCCGCATCCGTGCGCTTGCCGCAGAACTCGCCAAGGTGACCGGCGCCGACGCCAAGCTGGTCGACCGGGCCGTGGTGCTGGCAAAGGCGGATCTGCGCACCGAGGCCGTCGGGGAATTCCCTGAACTCCAGGGCATCATGGGCCGCAAATATGCGCTGCTCCAGGGTGAAGACGGCTCTGTCGCCACGGCGATCGAAGATCACTGGAAGCCGAATGGTCCCTCGGATCGCGCGCCAACCGATGCTGTCGCAGTCACCGTTGCGCTTGCCGACAAGCTCGACACGCTCGTCGGCTTCTGGGCGATCGACGAAAAGCCAACTGGCTCCAAGGATCCCTACGCCCTGCGGCGCGCTGCTCTCGGGGTCATTCGTCTGATCCTCGAAGGCAAGGCCCGCCTGCCGCTCGTGCCGTTCCTTGAGATCGCGCTGACAGCGCTCAGGGCACAGAAGCCGGCGTTGGCGAACGATGTGTCGGCGGACCTGCTCTCCTTCTTCCACGATCGCCTAAAGGTCTATCTGCGCGATCTCGGCGCCCGTCACGACCTGATCGATGCGGTGCTGACGCCGGATGCCGACGATCTGCTGATGATCGCCCGCCGCGTCGAGGCGCTGACCGCCTTCATTACTGACGAAGAGGGCAAGAACCTGCTGGCCGGCACGAAGCGGGCCACACAGATCCTGGCCGCCGAAGAGAAGAAGGGCACGGCGGTTGCCGACGCAGTTGATGCCGGCCTCTTCCGCCTCGATGCCGAAAAGGCGCTGCATTCCGCAGTCCAGCTCGGCTCCGGCGAAGCCCGCGAGGCGATCGCCAAGGAAGACTTCCGCTCGGCCATGCAGGCCCTGTCGAAGCTGCGCGAGCCGGTCGACCAGTTCTTCAACGATGTTCTCGTCAACGACGATGACGTGTCGATCCGGGCAAACCGCCTGGCGCTGCTTGGTCTGATCCGCTCGGCGACCGGCACGGTTGCCGACTTCTCCAAGATCGCGGGATGACGGGGAGGGGCGCATGACGGCGAAGATCCTCGTCAGCGCCTGTCTCATGGGGCATGCGGTGCGCTACGATGGGGCGTCGAAGCCGCTTGTCCACCCGGTGATCGACCGCTGGCGCGAAGAGGGCCGGCTGGTCACCATCTGTCCCGAGATGTCGGCCGGTATGCCGGTGCCGCGCCCGCCCGCCGAGATCGCGTCGGGCAAGTCAGGTGTGGATGTACTCGACGGTGGTGCGACTGTGGTCGAGAACACCGGCCGCGACGTAACCGGCGAGTTCCTTGCCGCCGCGGAAAATGCGCTATCGCTCGCGCTTGAAACGGACTGTCGTTTCGCGCTTTTGATCGACGGCAGCCCGTCCTGCGGATCGGGCTTCGTCTATGACGGCACGTTCTCCGGCGCCCGGCACGCAGGACAAGGAGTGACGGCAGCGCTGCTCGCAAGGAACGGCATCGAGGTTTATTCCGACAGGGAAATCGAAGCGTTGATCGAACGGGTCGATGGGGTGTGCGACGCAGATAGAAAGCCCGGATAAGAAGATTGCGCCCCTGCTTCTCTCAGGAGCGCAATCTCTCGCTTTTCAGCGAAACGCCCGTCAGCCCTTGAATGCAGGGGCGGCTGACTGGGGCAGGGAACTTTCCCGTTCAGGCCCTCAGTTTAGCCGAAGTTCGAGGCTGGTCGGATCAAATTGCCGTGAGGCTTCGCCGGTCGCCGCTGCCGCAACGGCAGGCTTCGCCTGTGTCATGGTTTGAACTGCGGCGGTCTTGGCAGTCTCGTCGATCGTTGGGGCGGCCGTGCCATGATCGCCCGGGTTTACGAGGTCGCCGAGCGCAGCCGCTGTCGCCACATCAGCCTGGCCGGTTCCATCGGATGCCTTGACCACATCCACGGGTGGCTTGCTGACGAAAACAACGGGCGAACCGCCGAGCCAGGCTTCGGTGCGCACCAGCTTCATCTCGCCATTGATTTTCTTGAGTTCTACCTTGTCGCTGCCCTTGTCGATTTCGGGCACCACATAGGTGATCTTCTTCCTGGTCTGCAGGGGAGGGCACTGTGGGCAAGTCACCGCCGCCACGCTGGAGTTGACGGCTTCGCCCGAAACGATGGTGTCGATCGACGATGCCCAGGCGCTGCCGGCTGTAAGCGCAACGGCGGTGGTGATCAGCAACAGGCGCATCGGTCTTCTCTCCGAGTTTGTTCTCGGCGAGAATATGCGTTCTCTCTTACTTTCCCGTCAGGAGAATTGGTAAAAATTGAATGATCCGGTGTATTTGCCGACGGCGGTCAGGCCTTCTCGCGGGCAACCGCCCGCCAGCCGATATCGTGGCGATAGAAGCCGTTGTCCCAGGAAACACCGGCAACAGCCGAATAGGCGCGATCCCTGGCCGTGCTCGCGCTTTCACCGATCGCGGTGATGTTCAACACCCGGCCACCCGTTGCGACCAGGCTGCCGTCCTTCATCGCTGTTCCGGCATGAAACACCTTGGTCTGCGCCGAGGCTGCCGGCAGCGCGCCGATGGGCGTGTTCTTGTCGTAGCTGCCCGGATAGCCCTTTGAAGCCATGACCACGGTCAATGCCGTCTCGTCGCGCCATTCGGCTTCCATGCCTGCCAGCGTGCCCGTTGCCGCGGCGTAGAGCAGCGGCAGCAGGTCGCTCTTCATGCGCATCATCAGCACCTGGCATTCCGGATCGCCGAAACGCACATTGTACTCGATCAGCTCCGGCCCCTTGGCGGTGATCATCAGCCCGGCGAAGAACACGCCGGAAAAGGGATGCCCGCTTTCGGCCATGCCGCGCATGGTCGGCTCGATGATCTCCTTCATCGTGCGTTCAGTCATCTCGGATGTCATCACAGGTGCTGGCGAATAGGCGCCCATGCCGCCGGTGTTCGGGCCGGTGTCGCCATCGCCGACGCGCTTGTGATCTTGCGCCGAGGCGAGCGCCAGCGCGGTCTTACCGTCGCTCAGGCAGAAGAAGCTTGCCTCCTCGCCGTCGAGAAAAGCTTCGACCACCACTTCCGCGCCAGCCGCTCCGAAGGCGCCGTCGAAACAGTCATCGATCGCATCGAGCGCTTCGTCGAGTTCCATGGCAACGGTCACGCCCTTGCCTGCGGCAAGACCGTCGGCCTTGATGACGATCGGCGCGCCCTGGTCGCGCACATAGGCCTTGGCTGTCTCAGCGTCGGTGAAGCGGCCGTAGGCGCCGGTCGGGATATCGTATCGGGCGCAGAGGTCCTTGGTAAATCCCTTGGAGCCTTCAAGCTGGGCCGCAGCAGCGGAAGGGCCGAAAACCGCGATGCCGGCGGCGCGCAGCACATCCGCGAGACCTGCCACGAGCGGACCTTCAGGTCCGACGACGACGAAGTCGATCGCCTCTTTCAGGCAGAAGTCGACGATTGAAGCGTGATTGTCGGTGTCGAGCGCGACGAGGGTCGCTTCCTCGGCAATACCCGGATTGCCGGGCGCGGCGTAAAGCTTGGTCAGTTTCGGCGACTGCGCAATTTTCCATGCCAGCGCATGTTCGCGTCCACCCGATCCGATCAGAAGAACCTTCATTGCCTGCTCCCGACATGCTGAAATTGTTGCGTTGCGGTTAAGGCGAGGCGGCTGTCAGGTCAAGGGGGCAGGGAGGGTTGGCGCACGATTCCCGCGACGCAAAGCACCCACCGGGGGCGCTGCGAGATGAAACGCGCGACGGTGCGTTCAGGCGATTGCCTGCTGGTTCTTGCGATCATCCCTTTCGTTGCCGTAGCGGGCCGTGCGCGTTAGCGCCCAGATGCCGAGATCCTCGAGCGGCAGCGGTTTGCTGATGAGGTAGCCTTGGAACAGGTCGCAGCCTGCAGCCGTCAGCATTGAGAGTTTCTCCGGCGTATCGACGCCTTCGCCGACCACGGCAACGTCCTTGGCGTGGCAGAGTGCGATCAACGCCTTTAGAACCGGCAGCGATTGTGATGCGGTCAGGTTCGAGACGAGCGCTCGGTCGAGTTTGATTGTATCGGCGGTGTATTCGATGATCTGCTGGACGGAGGTGTATCCGGCTCCGAAATCGTCGATCGACAGGCGGAAGCCCTTCTGGCGAAGCTCGTCGATGTTGCGGCGAAGCTGGTCGCTGAACTTGACCGCGAATGTCTCCGTCAGCTCGATCTCGATTGATTGCGGCTGCAGGCCATGTCGGTTGAGGCAATCGGAGAAATAGTCGGCAATGGCCTTGGAATGCAGTTCGGCCGAGGAGATATTGATCGCCAGGATCGTATCGGGACCAAACAGTGCCTTGAGCTGCGCGCAGTCGGACATCGCCTGGTTGATCACCCACCAGTCGATCTTGGTGAAAAGGCCGGAGCTTTCGGCGATCGGTACGAATTCATCGGGCGTCACATTGCCAAGCACCGGCGAATACCAGCGCAAAAGCGCTTCGCAACCCGTGACCCGCCCATCGGTATCGACAATCGGCATGTAGACCAGATGGAATTGTTCGTCCGGATCGAGCGAGCGCAGCTCATCCTGGATCTGGCGCAGGCGCGTGCGCTTGTCGTGAAGGGCGCGCGAGAACCTTGAAGAGCGGTTCTTGCCGCTGGTCTTTGCCTGATACATCGCGGCATCCGCATTCGAGATCAGCTCGGCGAGATTGGTCGCATCATCGGGGCAGATGGCAGCGCCGATGCTGGCCGTGACCGGGTAGCTCTTGCCCGCGACTTCGAAGCCGTCTTCAAACAGTGCGAGGATGGCGGCCGAGACTTCCCGTACGGTGCCGTCACCCGGTCGGGAGCGCACGAGCACCGCGAATTCGTCGCCTGAAAGCCGTGCGAGAATTGCCGGCTTCTGGCCACGCCGCTCGGTGATCGCTTCGACGTTCTCGGCGATCCGCGTCGCCAGCGTCTTCAAGAGTTCGTCGCCGATCTCATGGCCATGCTTGTCGTTGACGAACTTGAAGTTGTCGATGTCGATGAACAGCAGGCTGCATTTTTCACCCGAGACGATCGCCTCGCGCACGATGCCGGCAGCAACGGCGTTGAAATGGCCGCGATTGCTGATGCCGGTCAACGTATCGGTCCAGGAGCTGCGCTGCACCAGCTTGAGCGATTGTTCCGACTGGCGATGCAGCTCTCTGATGTTTTCGGTCAGGCGCCCGATCTCGCCCTTCTCCGCCATGTTGCGGATCTCGTCATGGGCACCGACCATGACCGCCATGACGTTGGCGTCGAGCGTAGCAATGGGATCGGTGATGAAGCGGCGGATGAGCACGATGATCAGCCAGATGGAGAACAGGCTCATGGCCACGGCGCCAAGCGCCAGCAGCAGCTTCTGCTGTGCCATCAGCCGGTCGAAATGATCGCTCGAAACCGTCAGCGTCGCATAGAGCGATGGTCCGAGGTGCACGCTTGCGGAAAGGTCGTCAGTGACCGCCAGCGGCCACGGCTGAAGCACGACGTCGGCGCCGTATTCCTGCTTCAGGGTTTCCTGCATATCGAGGAAACGGTCCGGCTGGATTGCTACCTGGATCAGCAGCGCACCCGATTTCTTGCTCGGTAGCGGCCGCGTGAACGTAACGGGATCGAGGAAATACGAATAGACGATACGGGCCTTCTGTCCGACGTCGGAGAGATAGGTCCAGTCGGCTAGCTTCTCTTCGCGGATCAGTCGCCGCGACAGGTTGAGCTGCGCCTCGTCGATTTCGGCGAAGGGATCCCAGCTGTTCTCAAAATAATACTCGGACTGCAGGTCCGATGTCAGGATCGCCAGCGACACGTAGCCCATCGGGTCGTCGGAAAGCGATTTCACGCTTTCCTGCAGCCGCACGCCGAGCGCATTGGCCCGGTAGTTCTTGTCGGTTTCGGAGATGTACTGGCGCAGCGAATTGCTGTTCAGCAGCGCGTTGAGGAAGCCCTTGCTGCGGCCGATCTCGTTTTGGAAGACGGCGGCGGCGTGCTCCAGCCGCTGCGACAGCTTGGCATGTTCGAGCGCCCGGATCGAGCGACTCTGGGTGACATGGACCGAAACCGCCGCCAGCAGGTAGCCGGCCAACACCACGGGAAAGATCAGGATGAGTGCGCGCTTGCCGAGGGTCACTGGAAATTCGCCAATGTGCTGATGATGCGCCGGCGCAGCTGCACCGACGTCGTTGACAGTTCCTGCTGGTACTGGCTCTTGGCCAGAATGTCCGGCGACGGGTAGATCGCCTGGTCCGCGCGGATCGCTTCCGGCAAGAGGGCAAACGCGGCCTTGCTGGGCGTCGGCATGTTGAGCGTCTGCGCATTTGCGGCAGCACTTCCGGGCGAACCGATATAGTCGAGGAAAGCGAGCGCTCGCGCCTTGTTCGGCGACTTGGCGACGACCGACATGCAGTCGAGCCACGAAAGCGTGCCTTCCTTGGGCACGACATAGCGCCAGACGCCGGGGGTGCCGGCCTTTTCGTTCAGGACGTGCTGGTCGCCGCTGTAGCCGAGCGCCAGATGGATGTCCTTGCCGATCGCCTGGTTCTGGATCGAGCTGATGACGTATTCATAGGTGAGAACCGACGGCGCCTGTTCCTTCATCATGTTGAAGGCGGTCTTGAGCGTTTCGGGTTCGTTGGTATTGATCGACTGGCCGAGCAGCATCAACGGCGCAACGAAAGCCTCGTTGTGATCGTCATACATCGCTACGTGTTTGTGGAGTGCCGGCGCCGGCTGCATCAGGTCTCGCCAGGATGTCGGCGCTTCCGGCAGCACGTCCGATCGATAGAGAATGCCCATCGTGCCCCAGAGGTACGGCAGACCGTGGTTCGAGCAGCGCGTGCGCCAGCTTTCGTCATAGTCCCTGAGCGAGGCGACATTGCTTTCGTCGACCGCTTCCAGCACCCCTTTGCGCCCGAACAGCGCAGCACCGTTCTCCCCGGTCACCACCAGATCGACGATGCTGTTCGGATCGGCCAGCACCTCGTCGCGGGTGTCGCCGCTGTCGTAGTAAACCTGGTGGATTCCGACGCCGGTTATCGCCGTCCAGCGATCGAGGATCGCCTGGTCGATATAGGATTCCCAGATCAGCAGGTTGAGCGTTTCGGCTTGCCCTGCCGTTGCCAAAAGCAACGTCGTCAAAAAGGCAGGAATCGCCGATCGCCTTCGCATTGTCTACCCTTGCCCAAGCCCCATTCAGCGACCGTAGCGCGCAAAAATTGATGAATGATTACGCAGGGCTGCGGGAAATAGCAGGGTTGGTGCACAGCACTGCCACGCGGAAAACAGAACGGGCGCCGCAGGGCGGCGCCCGTTGAAGATCTGCGGTTCGATGCACGCGCTAGTGGCGCGCAGGCATCTTGGGCAGAAGGATCGTCAGAATGCCGAGCAGCGGCAGATAGGAGCAGATGGTGTAGACGAACTCGATGCCCTGCCGGTCGGCAAAAATACCGAGAAGAGCGGCACCCATGCCGCCGAACCCGAAGGCGAAGCCGAAGAAGACGCCGGCAATCAATCCGACCCGGCCCGGCACCAGTTCCTGCGCAAAGACGACGATAGCCGAAAACGCCGAGGAGAAGATGAAGCCGATGATGATAGACAGAACGCCCGTCCAGAAAAGGTTCGCATAGGGCAGCATCAACGCGAACGGGATGACGCCAAGGATCGAGAACCAGATGACGAAGCGTGCGCCGTAGCGGTCGCCGATCGGACCGCCGAGGAAGGTGCCTGCAGCGGCTGCACCCAGGAACAGGAAGAGCATCAGCTGCGCCTGTTGCACGGAAACGCTGAACTTCTCGATGACGAAGAAGGTGAAGTAGCTGGAGATGCTCGCCATGTAGACGTTCTTGGTGGCCGTCAGCAGTACCAGCACGGCAACGGCCCAGATCACGCGGTTCTTAGGCAGTGGAAGCGCGCGGCTCGGCGCCGGCTTGCTCATCGACGAGCGGCGGTGGCGCACGTACCAGGTGCTGACCCAGGAAAGCACGAAGAAACCGATGATCGCAACGATCGAGAACCAGCTGAGGCTGCCCTGGCCGAACGGAAGCACGATGAAGGCGGCAAGCAGCGGCCCCATGGCGCTGCCGGCATTGCCACCGACCTGGAACAGCGATTGCGCCAGGCCATGCCGCCCACCGGAGGCAAGGCGGGCGATGCGCGAGGATTCCGGATGGAAGATTGCCGAGCCGACGCCGATCAGGCTTGCAGCCAGAAGCAGCATCGAGAAATCATGGGCGTTGGCGAGCAGGATCAGGCCGGAGCACGTGGACAGCATCGCCACCGGCAGCGAATAGGGCAGCGCCCAGCGGTCGGTGATGATGCCGACGGCCGGCTGCAGCATCGAGGCTGTCAACTGGAAGGTGAAGGTGAGAAGGCCGATCTGCACGAAATCGAGCGAATAGTTCGCCTTGAGCAAGGGATAGAGCGCCGTCAGCAGCGACTGCATGATGTCGTTCAGCATGTGGCAGAAGCTCACTGCCAGGATGACGGAAAATGCCGTCTTTTCCGGGGTTATGCCCCCGGTTGAAGTAACCGTTGCCATGGAATGTGTCCTTGCCGTCTCGATGGTTGTGTGCGGCGCGGGATATCTCTACTGATCTTGCTCGTGGCCTGCTTTTGTGATGTGGTCGACTTCTTTCGCGAGTGGGCCAATGCCGATCCATCGAGTAAACTTGCCCGAACTGCCGGATGCCGACCATTTCAGGAACCTGGACTGGATCGAGACAGGGAATTCGGCCGTCCTCGCCCTTGGCCGCGATTACGGCGCGGGCCTGACCGTTCCGCTGCACAGCCACACCCGCACGCAATTGTGGTGGGCGCGCCAGGGTGTTGTTCTTGTGCGCACGGCGCACGGGCGCTGGCTCGTTCCACCGGGGCACGCGCTTTTGATCCCGGCCGGGGTCGAGCATTCGACCGAGATGATCAGCGATGTGCGCATGCACTCGATCTATTTCACTCAGTCGCTGCTGCGTGCCGAGCGGCCGATGGTCATGGAGATCACCCCGCTTGCGGGCACTCTTGTCGATGCCTTGGTCAGCGTCGAGAGCGAGACCATGTCCGAGCGGCGGGAGCAACTGATCATGGATCTTCTGCTGGAAGAGATCGCCCTTCTGCATGAACGGCCGCTCGGCCTGCCTTTTCCGCGCGAGCAGAAGCTGGCGCTTTTGTGCCGGCAGTTCCTGGAGGCGCCATCGGCGACCGCGAACATCGACCAATGGGCCGATCGGCTGGGTTTGAGCCGACGGACATTCACGCGGATGTTCCGCAACGAGACAGGCGTCAGCTTCGTCACCTGGCGCCAGCAGGCCTGCATTTTCGCATCGCTGCCGCGGCTGGCGGACGGTGAGCCGATCACCAACGTCGCGCTCGATGCTGGCTACGAGAACGTCGCGGCGTTCACGACAATGTTTCGGCGCATGCTCGGAAGTGCCCCCAGCCACTACTTGAAAATGTATCAAGGGCGATAGCTGCGGCCGTCATGGGAAACGGGAGCTGAATTGACCTGGTTAACGGAATCGTAGGAACAAGGGGCAATAAGTCGCCCCGTGCCCATTCAGATTGCGCCATTGTCGCGCGCATGGGGCACGGTTCAAACTTCGCCCCGGCGAATGATTCTTCCGGAGTTGTTCCTTGCGTATCCGTTCTTTTCTCTTCCTTTCTGGAACCCTTTTGTTGTCCGCAGGCACCGCCTCTGCCGGTGACGGCCAGTATTTCTGGTCCGGCGACTGGTATTTGAAGGTCGGTGCCACCGGCTTTCTCGGCCCGAAGTACGAAGGCGCCTCCAAGCGCATGTTCCAAGCCGCACCGCTGGTATCGCTCGGCAAGGCCGGCAGCACCGTTCGCTTCTCCTCGCGCAACGACAACATGTCCTATGCGCTGCTCGATCAGGGCGGGTACCGCGCCGGTGTCGCAGGCAAGCTGATCTTCGAACGCGATTCAGGCACATCCAGTGATCTGAATGGCCTCGCTCCCGTCAAGTTCGGCGGCGAGCTTGGCGGCTTCGCCGAAGTGTATCCGACCGATTGGATGCGCGTGCGCGCGGAAGTCCGCCAGGGTATTCGCAGCCATCACGGCATTGTCGCCGATGTCACCGCCGACGCCTTTACCGACATCAGCAGCAATGTGCGCATTTCTGCCGGTCCGCGGATGACCGCTGCCACCAGCGATTATTTCGGCGCCTATTACGGTGTGAACGATGCCGAATCGGCAGCGTCGGGCCTCAGCCCCTACAGTCCGCATGGCGGCATTCATTCTGCCGGTGTTGGCGCTGCGATCAACTGGCAGGCAACCGAGAAACTCGAAACCGGCGCCTATGCCGAATATCGCCGCCTGATGGGATCGGCCGCCGATTCCAGCCTCGTGCGCGAACGCGGCAGCCGCAACCAGGTCCTCGTCGGCCTGTCGGCCACCTATCGCTTCGACTTCACGCTTCACTGACCGGCGCCACTCCGCTTCGGGACGGTGCGGCATCGAACCGCTTGACCGTCCCGGCGCGTGGCGTCAAACAGGGGCATGAACACGTCCTCCGCCGATTCCGGGCGCGTCCACGACGCGCCGTCGAACAACTGGGTCTATCGCGCGTTGCCGCGCGCGCTCTGGCCCTATGCGCAACTTGCTCGCTGGGACCGTCCGATCGGCTGGCAATTGCTGATGTGGCCATGCCTGTGGTCGGTCGCCCTGGCCTCGGGCGCGGCGGCTGCTGCCGGACAGTTCTCGGTCGGCCGGTTCGTCTTTCACAGCTTCCTCTTCATTGCCGGCGCCATTGCCATGCGCGGGGCTGGCTGCACCTTCAATGACATCATCGACCACGACATCGACATGGAAGTGGCGCGCACACGTTCGCGGCCATTGCCATCGGGTCGGGTCTCCCGCTTTCAGGCAAAGGCCTTCATGGTGCTGCAGGCGCTCGTGGGGCTGATGATCTTGCTGCAGTTCAATGCCTTCAGCATTCTGCTCGGCATTCTCTCGCTTGGGCTTGTGGCGATCTATCCCTTTGCCAAGCGCTTTACCGATTGGCCGCAGTTCTTCCTCGGGCTTGCCTTCTCTTGGGGTGCGATCATGGGCTGGACGGCGGAGTTCGGAACGCTTTCGCTGGCGCCCGTGCTGCTTTATGGCGCAGCGATCGCCTGGACGATCGGTTACGACACGATCTATGCCTACCAGGACAGGGAAGATGACGAGTTGATCGGCGTGCGGTCGACCGCTCGCCGCTTCGGCGACAACCCACGTCCCTGGCTGATCGGACTCTACGGGCTTGCCGTCGTGCTGATGCTGTTGTCGTTCCTCGCGGCCGGCGCCGGGCTGTTTGCTTATTTCGGGTTGCTTGTTGCAGCCGGGCTGCTGATCTATCAGATCCTGGTGCTGAACATTCACGACCCAGAACAATGCCTGGCCTTGTTCAAGTTCAATGGTGTCGTGGGGCTGATTATCTTCACCGGGCTCGTCGCGGCGCTGCTCGTGCGCGCGGTATGAAAAATCCTCCGTCTTGGCGGAGGATCGGGCAGTCTACGCAATCTGCTTGATGCACGCTTTCTGTCTTTGCCGATGTGTCGGCAAAGCTGGGACCGGGTTAAGCCCAGCTGACGTCCGTCACGGCCTTGCGCTTCTTCGCCTTGGCACGCGCGCGGAAAATGGCGGTGACTGCGGCAACGGTGGCGGCGATATGTTTGCGCATCGGATATCTCCTTCTTCCTGACCTTGGCTATGGACCGGATATGGCACGAAGAAGGCGAAGCGGCTGTTTCCGAAGGAACATCCCGGTTTTCACGATGGCAATTTGGCATTGGCCGCAAACAAAAACCGGCCGCAGGGAACGGCCGGTTTTTGCACTGGAGGAATTCGGGAATACTTAGCTGCGGGCGATGATTTCTCGCCCGTCGATCTTCATGGCAACGCCAAGCCGGCCGGTGGAGCGGCGCACGAGGAACCGTGGCCGGCGGTCGGCGAAGAAGGAATGGCGGCGTCGCGGCTTGATCGGCGCGGTGCGCACGTCGCCGAGATGCTCTTCCAAAGCGCGAGCCACACCATCGGCTTCGACCATCAGCATCGGGATGCGATAGGCTTCGGCCCAGGCGCGCCAATCGGCAGCTATGTCGGAAAGATCATGTGCGACGAGCAGCGGAACGCAAAGGTCCGGATCGTCATGATGAAGTTCAAGCGTCACTGTAACGTCTCCGTCGCCGTGGTCGATCGCGCGTGCCGCGACCCCTTTGAATGCCCGCGCCGGCAGTGCGATCGAAAGCGGCAGGCCGCTTGATGGTAGCACCTTGCGCAGAACCGCGCCACGCTCGTCCAGGCTGATCGTGACATTGCCTGTGTGGCCACGCAGGACGTAGCTTGCCTGCTGAGGAAAACGCTTCGGATCGAGCCGGAGCGTATTTTCGACCCATGCGGGTTGAGAGAGTGTATTGCGCATTTCAATCGCCCTTGTTTTTCCTTGAGAGCCGATTTCCGGTCTTCTCTTCGGGACTTTTCGTCCTCTATGGGCTGGAGAATAGGCGGCTCCCCTTCCGGCCGACTTAAAAATCGCGGTTAAGAAAACTTTGCGTTTTTCGATGGTTAGCAAAAGCCGACCGGCCAAGGTTTCTGTTTCGTCAACAGGGTCAGCGGCATTTGTCGCATCGTGGTGGAACGCCGGCGAAAAGCCACACACAAGCCTGTCGTGCAATCATGCCGCGTCAGAATTCTGTTTCGGGGGAGGGTGTGACCCACCCCTTGAGTTAAGCGACGGGGCAGCAGGCATGGTTTCGACCTATCTCAACTACAGCCGGATCACGAGCGATTTGAGGACCAGTCTCAATCGCGTGGCCGACCAGCCGCTGGTCGCGCGCGAGGCCCAGTACTACAAGGAAAAGATCGGCAGCGTGAAAACCGTCGATGCGTTCCTCGACGACTACCGCCTCTATGCCTATGCCATGAAGGCGCATGGCCTTGAGGATATGGCCTATGCCAAGGCCTTCATGCGCCAGGTGCTCGAAAGCGACCTCAAGGATAAGGACAGCTTTGCCAACCGCCTGACTGATGAGCGCTACCGCAACTTTGCCGAGGCGTTCAACTTCAGCACATCGTCGGCGACCGCACAGACGACGGCACAGCAGGACGCGCTGATCGGTCTCTACAACGAACGTGTCTCCAATCTCGACACTGTTCTCAAAGGAGACAACGCCTACTTCAACGCGGCGATGGACCTTGTCACCAACGTCGATCAATTCCTTGGAAATGAACGCCTGCGTTCCTATGCCTTCGGAATTTTCAACATCGACAAGCGCAACTACTCCTACGATCAGGTGCGCTACGCGTTGACAGCCGAGCCGGCGGATCTCGCCAACTCCCAGACTGCGGCGCAGACCCGGCGCACTGAAGCCGAAAAGACGCTGACCGACCTTGAGACGCGCGAGACAGCCGTCAATGACATCAGCACGCTGACGGCACAGCTCGCCGCCGCGGCAGAGGCTGACAAGCCGGCGATCCAGGCGCAGATCGACGCCAAGAACGCCATTGTCGCCGATCTCAACACCAAACTGCCGCCACGCGGTGATCAGACGAATGCGTTGGCTTCGCAGCTTTCGACCGAAGTGAGCCTGTTGACGCGCCAGATCAGCATGCTCGACTCGTATCGCCAATTGAACGCCGCGTTCAACTTCGAGCCCGATGGCAGTGTGCCGTCGGGCGGCAAGGCGATCACCGACGAAAAGAAGAAGATGCTGAATGAGGCTTATATCTTCAGCAGCCCGCGTCTGACGCCGTCAGGCGCCGTGCTCAACAGGGATTACTTCGAACAGAAGATCGGTTCGATCACCACGGTGGCCGAGCTCGTGGCCGATACGCGTATGCTCAACTATGTCAGAACGGCCTTCGGGCTGCCTCCGACAGCCGTCGGCGCGACGATCGAGAACATTCTCACCAGCGACATCAACGATCCGAACAGCTACGTGAACAAGTTCGGTGGTGAATACAACAAGGCCTACAAGGCTCTGCTTGCCGCGTTCAATTTCAAACCGGACGGCACATTGCCGGCGGACACAAAGCCGCAGACGGCGGAGCAGACCAAGACGACCACCGACGGCTACATGGTCCACTACAACGACGCTGACGATGAGGACGACGAGTCCAAGATCGGCCGGTACAAACTCCAGATCAAGACGCTGAAAACGGTCGATGATCTCATTGGCAACAGCGAATTGCGATCGTTCGTGCTGAGCGCGTTTGGTCTTGAAAAAGAGGATCTGACGCCGCGCAGGCTCAAGCAGATTCTGACGAGCGATCTCAACGATCCGGCAAGCTACGCCAATTCCCTGCGGGACGAGCGTTACACCAAGCTGGTGAAGGCGTTCAATTTCAACCCCGATGGCACGCTCGGCGCGCCGAAGCTGGCGCAGAACGAGGCCGACATCGTCAATATGGCCAAGGCCTACATCGTCGAGAAGTCGCGTTTTGGCACTGAGGACGAAAAGAAAACCGCCAAGACGAAGGCTGAAGAGGAAAGCAAGTACTATACGACGCAGATCCAGAAGGTCGAGACGCTCGACGATTTTCTGAAGGACAAGCGGCTCGTCGATATCGTGCTCATCGGCGCCGGCATCGATCCTGAAGGCGTCAAGACCGACTACCTCAAGCAGATGTTCGCGTCCGATCTCGACGATCGCAAGAGCTTTATCAACACCGATCCGAACGGCTTGAAGTATCGCGAGATCGTGTCAGCCTTCAATTTCGACAAGGACGGAAAGATCGTCAGCGGTGAGGCCGGGCAGATACAGACACGGCGCGGTCTGATCACCACCATCGATCTCTACCTCAACCAGACGCTCGAGGAGAACGAAGGCGCGGACAATGCCGGTGTTCGCCTGGCGCTCTATTTCAAGCGCAAGGCGTCGGAAATCACCACGCCCTACGATCTGCTCGCCGACAACGCCCTGATGCAGGTCATCCGCACCGCCTACAGCATGCCCGAAGGCATGGCGAGCGCCAAGATCGAGATGCAGGCCGCCTACATCGAGCGCACGATGGATATAAAGGATCTGCAGGACCCTGAAAAGCTTGCGAAGCTGATGCAGCGCTTCACCGCATTGTACGACGTCGAGAACAATACCGACGTCTCTCCCGGTCTCGCTATCCTCACCGGCGGCAGTGGCGGCGGCATCAGCGCCGATGCGCTGTTTTCGCTCGCGCAGTTGAGGTCTGGCGGGCGGTAGGCCCCCGCGCCATCAGTCCGCCCGCAAGACCTTGTCCGGGTTCATGATGCCGGCCGGATCGAAAGCGTGCTTGATGCGGCGCATCAGCTCGATCTCGATCGGAGTGCGGACTTCGGCGAGCTCGTCGCGCTTCAGTTGTCCGATGCCATGTTCGGCCGAGATCGAGCCGTTGTATTTCGCGACGATGCCGTGAACGATGGCGTTCATTTCCCGCCAGCGATCGAGAAAGACCTGTTTGTCGGCACCGATGGGCTGCGAAATATTGTAGTGGATGTTGCCGTCGCCCATGTGGCCGAACGAGCAGATGCGCGCCCCCGGCATCGCCCGCATGACAGCGGCATCGGTCTCTTTCATAAAGGCGGGAATGCTTGAAACGGGGACGGAAACGTCGTGTTTGATCGAGCCGCCTTCCGGCTTCTGCGCCGGCGACATGCTTTCGCGCATGTGCCAAAGGGCCTTGCGCTGTTCCTCGCTCGTGGCAATCACGGCGTTTTCGACCAACCCGGCGACGATGCCCTGCTCAAGCAGTTCATGCACCATGCGCTCGGCACTTTCTGCGGAATCGGACGTGGAAATGTCGATGAGCGCGTACCATGGGTGAACGGTGTCCATAGGGTCGCGCACGCCAGGAATATGCTTGGCAGTAAACTCGACACCGAGGCGTGGCATCAGTTCGAAACCGGTCAGCGCCGACCCGCAGAGGCTTGATGCCCTGTCGAAGAGGGCAAGCGCATGCTCGACGCTGCCGACGCCGGCAAAGGCCACCTGGTGACCAAGCGGCTTCGGAAACATCCTGAGGACGGCACCGGTGATCACGCCGAGCGTGCCTTCGGCGCCGATGAACAGATCGCGCAGGTCGTAGCCGGTATTGTCCTTCTTCAGCCGCCGCAGCCCGTCCCAGATCTCGCCGGTTGGCAGCACCACCTCGAGGCCGAGGCAAAGCTGGCGCATGTTGCCGTAGGCAAGCACCGCCGTGCCGCCGGCATTGGTCGAGAGGTTGCCGCCGATGCGGGCCGACCCTTCAGACCCCAGAGACAGCGGAAACAGCCGGTCGTTGTCGTCGGCCGCCTTCTGGATATCGGCGAGGATACAGCCGGCGTCGGCAACGATGACATTGCCGACGGGGTCGACGTCGCGAATTTGGTTCAGTCTCTGCAGTGACAGGACGATGTCGGCCTTGCCCTCGCGCGGGATCTGTCCCGCCACGTGGCCGGTGTTGCCGCCCTGAGGAACGATCGCCGTCCGGGTTGCGCTTGCAAGTTTCATGATGCGCGACACTTCCTCGACCGAACCGGGTCGAAGCACCATGGGCGTGGTGCCCTTGTAGAGCCCGCGGGATTCGATGAGATAGGGGGCAAGGTCAGCCGGGTTCGTCAGCGCATTGGCGCTGCCGACGATGTCGATGAAGGAGGCGATCAGTTCGGGAGAGGGGAGCGTCGTCGTCATGGCCCTGCCTTCGCAAATGCGCCCGGCGGCGCTACTGCATAATTCGTTAAATCGGAATCGATTTAAGGAGAAAATTGTGCAGCGAGCTTAAAGCGTTACAGCGTCCTTTGCGCGTCATATTTGACGCACGGCGCTGTAAAAATGTCTGTCGGTCAGTCTCTTGGGGCTGCCGCACGCTGCAGCCGGTCAAGGATCGCTTCGCCCAAACCTTCCGGGGGGATGGGAGCGAAGGCAATGGTCGCGGCGCCGCTGGCATCGGCTTTCTTCATATAGTCGAACAGATTGGCAGCTGCCTCGCGCAGGCTGCCTGCCGGGCTGAGATCGAGCACGATCGCTGCATGCTCTTCGCCGGGGAGCACTGTGTTGCCAAAGCGGATCAGGGCTTCTCCCGGGCGCACGTCGCCTGCGTCGAGTCGGACTGCAGCGCCCGGCGCATAGTGCGAGGCGAGCATGCCCGGAGCCTCGATTGTCGCGCCGGCACTTTCGGGTCTCGACACGGCAAGGCCGGTCAGATTTTCGATATCGAGGACGTCGAGACCGCCCGGACGCAGCAGGCGCAAAGCCCCGTCCTCGACCTTGATGATCGTCGATTCAAGCCCGATCTCGGCCGAGCCGGCGTCGAGAATGAGCTTGAGGCGTGGGCCGAGATCGGCGTCCACATGGGCAGCGCTCGTCGGGCTGATCTTGCCTGACGTATTGGCGCTCGGTGCGGCGAGCGGGCGGCCGAAACGGGCAATTACCCGACGGGAGAAGCCATCGGGCATGCGGATGCCCAGGGTGTTGAGGCCGGCCGAGGCGAGCGCATGCACGGAGCTTGTCGGGCGTTGGGGCAGGATCAGCGTCAGCGGGCCGGGCCAGAAGGCGTCGGCCAGGCGTCGCGACAACGGATCGAATATCACATGGGCTTCAGCCATCGCCATGTCGGACACGTGCGATATCAGCGGGTTGAAGCGCGGGCGCCCCTTCATCTCATAAATGCGGCTGATCGCATCCGGGTTGGTGGCATCGGCGGCCAGGCCGTAGACCGTTTCTGTGGGAATGGCGACGGGCTCGCCTTCGGCAAGCACAGCGCAGGCGCGCTCGATCGCGCGTTCCGGCTCGGTCCGTGTGTCGATGATTTCGGCCATATCGCTTCCGTTTCCCTTTCGAGGTCTCCTTAAAGGAGCCACGATGAAAACAGAACGATTTTCTTCAAGGGAAGCGTGCCGGTGGTTCAGAGGCTGCGGATGATGCGCCGCAGCGCCTCGTCGCGCGCACCGAGCATCAGAACGTTCTTGAGCGCGACCTTCGGGTCGTCGGTGCGAAAGAGCAGGCCATTGTCGCTGACGCTGCGATTGATGGTCATCTGACCTTCCTGCGCGTCGGGTTCGATGGCGACGGCGAAGTACATCCGGGAATAGCCGGTCTGGATACGCTCGAAGAAGTGCTTTTCGTCGCCGAGATCGCAGAAGAAGTTGGCGAAGTAGAAGGACCAGGTCACGTCCTTGGATTGGGCGAGATGTGTTCTCGCCGCCGTCACATGGCAATAGCCCAGATGCGGCCGACCGGCGAGCGTGCGGTGGAAGATCATCTTGGGAAACTGGATCGAGGTGTGGAAGCCGTTCATCCGCTTGTGCGTCGTTTCGCCGGCGGTTGTCAGCTTGTGGCCGGTGCGCTGGGCAACCTCGTCATAGCTGAGATAGCGCCGTTCGCGCTGCGACCATTGCCGCCTTTCGATGCGGCCGGTGCGCAGGAACTCGGTATGGACCGCTGTCTTCGGAGCGATCGTGGGCAGCTTCTCGGCTGCGGCGTCGTAGTATTTGAGCTTTGCCATGGACTTCAATGCGCTGTTTGCCGGTTCGGCCGGTTTCTCCGTCAGGCGACGCTAATGCATTATGGTTAATGGAAGATTTCATTGCGCCGGCCAGGATGGATGAGCCGACGCCGCAACGGATGTCGCAAAATGGCGAAGGCTTCGCGCTTTCGCGCCGGCTTTGCCGGAAAAAGCGACAACTGCCCAATATTTGATCTATCTCATTGTTTATAATGACAAATAGTCGGCCTTGTGGTGTTTCAGACACGGGATGCACTGTGTCGTCTTTCTGGAATTGGATGTCGTTAATCGGCAGCTGCGACGACGGCTTCCGCGATTAGATATGCCTACTCAAGGTGCCGCCTCTTAGGGAAGACGGAGAATTGGGAAGCCGGTCAAAACCCGGCGCTGCCCCCGCAACGGTGGTGGAGCGAAAGCCTCGGCAAAAAGCCACTGGACGGTTCCGTCCGGGAAGGCGCCGGGCTGGTCCTTGCGGATAGCTCCTGAGCCCGGAAACCAGCCTTGACACGAATAGACCGTAACGGGTTGCGGCGGGCAGCCGGATCGGAGCCGTCATCGCACAGGCATTGCGCCTGCGTGGGTTCCAGTCCTGCCTCTCCGAAACAAGGCCAACGAGGATAGGACATGGACATCAAGGGCGATATGCTCCGCAAGCTGAAGGGCCGACGCGACGGCTACAGCCTCGACCGGGCCTTCTACATCGACCCCGACTACTACAGGCAGGATCTCGAGAGCATCTGGTACAAGGACTGGCTGTTCATCGGCCACGACTGCGAGGTCCCGCGCGCCGGCAACTATTTCACCGTTCAGGTCGGCGATTACCCCGTCGTCATCGTCCGCGACCGGCAGGGCACGATCCGCGCGCTGCACAATTCTTGCCGTCACCGCGGTTCCCGCGTCTGCTCGCAGCACAAGGGCTCATCGGCCAAGCTCGTCTGTCCCTACCATCAGTGGACCTACGAGCTCGACGGCACGTTGCTCTTTGCCCGTCAGATGGGCGAGGATTTCGACAAGGCCGCCCACAGCCTGAAGCCGATCCACTGCGAAACGGTCGGTGGCTACATCTTCATCAACCTGTCCGAACAGCCGATGGACTTCGCTCCGTTCCGCGACATGGTCGCGCCCTATCTCGCGCCGCACCGCCTTGGCGAAACCAAGGTCGCCTTCGAAAGCACCATCATAGAGAAGGGCAACTGGAAGCTCGTCTGGGAAAACAACCGCGAGTGCTACCATTGCGCAGCCAACCATCCCGAGCTTTGCCGGACCTATCCGGAAGCCCCGACGGCGACCGGCGTGCAAGGCGCCAAGGATGATCCTGTCATCGCCGCCCATTGGGAAAAATGCGAAGCGTCCGGGCTTCCGAGCGAGTTCCGCATGTCCGAGACCGGCCAGTTCCGCTCGGCGCGCATGCCGTTGATCGACGACGCCGAGAGTTACACCATGTCCGGCGCCCGCGCCGTGCGGCGGCAATTGTCGGCGGATGTCAGTCAGAAGCATATCGGTACGCTGCTTCTGTTCCATTATCCGTCGACCTGGAACCATGTGCTGGCCGACCATGCGATCACCTTCCGCGTTTTGCCGCTCGGGCCTGAGCTGACGCAGGTTACGACCAAGTGGCTGGTCAACAAGGATGCGGTCGAGGGCGTCGACTACAATCTGGAAGAACTGACGCACGTGTGGACCGAGACCAACGATCAGGATCGCCAGATCGTCGAGGAAAACGCTTTCGGTATCCGCTCGCCGGCCTACCAGTCAGGGCCCTATTCGCCCGATCACGAAGGCGGTGTGATGCAGTTCGTCGAATGGTACTGCAAGTTCATGGAGCAGCGCCTCCAGGGCGAAGCTGCTCCGCTCTTTAGGGTCGCCTGATATGCAGATGGCATCCTCGTTCCATCACTTCGATGAACTCCATGTCTGGATCGACAGGCAGAACATGCTCGAATGCACATCCGCGGTCATGGAGACCGCGGATGTGATGACCTTTACCTTCCGGCCCGAGAAGCCGGCCTGGTTCCGTTATCTGCCCGGTCAGTTCGTCACGCTCGAACTGCCGGTGACCGACGACGAGCCGGTGATGCGCACGTACACGCTGTCGTCGACGCCTTCCCGGCCGCTTTCGATCGCCGTCACCGTCAAGGCGCAGGCCGACAGCATCGGCACGCGCTGGATGTTCGATCACCTGAAGCCGGGCATGCGGCTGAAGGCCTTCGGCCCGCTCGGCGATTTCAGCTTCGTGCGCCATCCCGGCGAAAAATACCTGTTCATCTCGGCAGGCTCCGGCGTCACGCCGATGATGTCGATGACGCGATGGATGGCAGACTGCATTCCGGAGACCGACGTCACCTTCATTTCCTGCGCGCGCCGGCCGGATGATATTCTGTTTCGCTCAGAGCTCGAAGTGCTGGCGCGCCAGATGTCGGGGCTGAACCTCGGCTTTGTGGTCGAGGGGCATGAGGCCCGGCACGGCTGGCACGGCCTGCGCGGCCGCATCGACGGCGCCAAGCTGCCGCTGCTTGCGCCCGACTTCCTGGAACGCACCGTATTCTGCTGCGGTCCGGAGCCGTTCATGCGCGGCGTGCGCGAGCTGTTGACGGCCGCCGGCTTCGACATGAGCCGCTATCACGAGGAAAGCTTCCAGCCGGCCGCAGCACCAGCCGCCGAGGAGATCGCAGTCAGGGCAGGGGTGGCAACCGATGCTGACGCGCAGGTCGCCAAGGTGGTGTTCACCATGAGCGGCAAGGAGATCGAGGCCAAGCCCGGCCAGACCATCCTGCAGGCGGCACGCGCCAATGGCGTCAGGATCGGGGCTGCCTGCGAAGGCGGCATCTGCGGCACCTGCCGGGTGATGAAAGTCGCCGGCGAGGTCGAGATGAACCACAACGGCGGCATTCTCGACGACGAAATTGACGAAGGCTATATCCTTGCCTGCTGCTCGCGCCCGCTCGGGGACGTGCAGATCGAGGCCTGATCGCGGGCAATGGTTGCGGGGAGGTTCCTCCCTGCAGCGATTGGGAGATCGACAGCAACGTTCGTGTGTTTGAAAAGACGCACGGGCCTGTAGGCCCGTCAGCGGCTGGCGGCAGCCAGCCGCACCGCGCGATCATGACGGCCGAAATCGATCGATCCGGTCGCCATCATGTCGACGCCTTCGCCCGCAGCGCTGGCGGCTTCCGCGCGGCTAATGAGCAGCGGCTGGGTTTCGATTGTGGCCTCTGCCTGGGCAGAGCTGGATACGCCGGCCCCTTTGTCGGCCTTCGCCAAGAGAACGAGGGGCATCGGTTTTTCCGGCAACAAGACACCGTCCGCCCAGATCGACCGCAAGGCGGTGCTGGTCATCGCGGCGACATTGACGTCGATGTCGTCGAGCGTGCCGGGCACACGATAGGGACAGCGGCGCTTGCCGCAATTGACGCCTGACGAGAACTGCCACAGCGCGTAGCTGTCCCAGTTGCCCATCGGGAAAACCTGACGGATATCCGGCTTGTAGCGGGCATACCAGAGCGGCAGCCGCGACAGCAGCCGATACCTGGAGCGGTTGGCCGCGATGTATTTCGCCGTCACATGGTTGGTGTAGAGCATCGGATAGCGGCCGGTGCGGGTCTTGATGTGACCGGCAAAGATCGCCGCGTCTTCGAGCGACATGTATTTTTTGGGGTCGATGCCTTCGAGATCGAGCACCATCAGCTCGTCGTCGCGGGGCTCCGCATAGTCGAGGAAATGGTTGGCCTGATCGACCGGGTTGCCGGGGCGGGCGAGATGGTAGGCGCCCCAGAGCAGCCCATGGGAGCGCGCGATCATCCGCCGTGTCTGATATAGCTCGCGGCTGACCGCGTATTTGCGCCACATCGTCTTGCAGTGGGCAAACGTGTCGCCACCATGATCGCCGGTGCAGGAGAAGCTTTCCGGCAGACCGTCGGAAGCCTTGGCAATGAAGCCGGAGATGCGCTTGTCGGCAAACATTGCCTCCCAGTCGATGCTGTTCATCTCATAGGCATCGACGATGATGGCGTTTGATTTCGTCTTCCAGGGCTCCAGCTCACCGGCGCGCGCGTTTGCCGCCGCGAATGCCAGACCCAGAAGGGTCGCGAGGCGCAGAATCATCCGTACAGTGGAGATATACCGCTTTGCCATTCAGTGAGATTGCCGACACTACAGTTAATGGATCGTAAATCCCAGTCCCCGAGCCGACTGTGCTTGAGACCGCGGCGAATGTATAGAGACTTGTGGCTGTATATCAGCTGCGCCTACTATTGCTGTCATTTCGCTCGGCCATTGCCCTGTCTGCAGCGTCACAGAAGCGCAAGGGGCCTCTCATGATTGGTACGCCAGCGTCTCACGATGCGCCGTCGCGTCGGCGGAGGCGCGATTTTTCGTTCCGGATCATGGAACAAAACCCGTCACTTAGGCGTTGATGGACGATTTCGCTTCTTTCGATCAGGCGACGCCGGCGCGCGGTGCCGAAACGGGATGAGATCGCACAGAACTCGTGATGGTGGTTCGCAGGCGCCGGAAGCGCGCATGGCTCTTATGGAGGGTTAAATGAGAACAATGACGGGCAATTGGTTCGCCACAGTGATTGCTTCGGCAGTCTTGATGACGTCGGCCGCGCCGTCCCAGGCTTTCATGCCGGCTCCGCCGCGTGTCGAGCGCCAAGTCGAACGCCTGAGCGACGCAACCGAGATCCAGTATCGCCGACCCGGCTACGAACGCCGCGGCGGATATTATTATTATAATGGCTATCGCGGTTATAACTATCGCAGGCCCGGATATCGCTACTACGATGGCTGGTGGTACCCGATGGCCGCCTTCGGCACCGGCGTGATCGTCGGCGGTGCGATCGCCCAGCCGCCGCGCTACGAGCGTCCCGCTCCTGCCTATGGCAGCCGCCACGTGCAGTGGTGCTATGACCGCTATCGGTCTTATCGTGCCTACGACAATACCTACCAGCCCTATGGCGCCCCGCGCCGGCAGTGCTACTCGCCTTACAGCTGAGTGCTAGGAAATAGATGGTGCAAAAGGCCGGACAATCTCCGGCCTTTCGCATGTCGGCAAGGTCAGAGAATGCCGATCCGCCGGAGGATCCACCAGGCAAGGCCCATCGAAAGCGCGATGAACAGCGCCGCATAGAGCGTGCCGCCGCCATCGGCAAAGGGCAGCGCGCCGGTGTTCATGCCGAAGAAGCCGGTGACCAGTGTCGGCGGCAGCAGGAAGGCCGTCATCAGCGACAGGATGTAGAGGTGCCGGTTGGTTTCGGACGAAATCTTGCTGTCGATCTCCTCGTGCAGCAGACGGGCACGTTCCTGCAGCGCAAAGACGTCGCGGTCGACAGCCTCCAGCCGATCCGAAAGGCGCTCCGTGACGTCGATGAAGCCGGGTGGCACCTCGTCTTCCTCCGACGCGCCGGCGCGCCGAAGCAGGGCGAGGATCGTGCGCAGGTGCCGATGAAGACGCACGACGGTCCGGCGTAGCGGCGCCAGGCCCGGCTGCTGACGGTGGCCGGCCTCGCCATAGACGTGGTCCTCGATAACGTTCAGCTCTTCGGTCAACTCCAGTACGAGCGAAATCAGCGTGCGCTGGAATTCCACCACCAGCATTTCGAACAGATCGATCGGCCGCGCGCATTTGGTGCTTTTTTCGACCGCGGCTTTCACTCGGTCGATGCTGCGCAGCGGGTGCAGCCGGGTGGTGATGATCACTTTGTCGCTGACGGCGAAATGCAGCCAGCCGATCGTTTTCGTCACCGCGTCGAACGTACGCTCGAAATCGACAAGGGTTCCATGCACGATGTCGTCCGACACGGTGATTGCGGCCTGGGTATCGTGGCTGGTCAGCGTCGTCACCGCGGCCGGCGGCAGGTTGCCGATCCGCTCGATCAGGCCTGGCGTGCGGGCGTCCGACAGCGCCAGATGCAGCCAGATCCAGCCGTCGCCCTTCAGCAGTCCGTCGATCGAGGCATCGTTGGCGATGCGCTGGCATCGGCTTTCGCCCGGCAGGAAGCGGTAGGCCCAGACGAGGCCGGGTATTTCTGGGGAAATCAGGTTCATGTGAACGCCTTGGCGAGAGCCATCGTTACTGGCTTCTATGCGCCGTTGATGACAGTTTTGTTACGGTGCGGCCTGCGCCGGCAGCCATCGTATGGTGGTCTGAATTGACGTTGACGTTTACGTAAAAATCAATAGTGTTCGGCCAAACGAAGATGCGCCGGCGGCCGCGTGAGCGGCCCGGAATCTGGGAGGATCATCATGTACAAGGCACCCGTTGACGAGATTGCGTTCACCTTGAAGCACGTGGCCGGCATGGCTGGCGCGCTGGAAAGCGGCGCCCTCGGCGATCTCGGCGAAGACCTCGTCGATGCAATCCTGTCGGAGGCCGGACGGTTCGCGACCGAGGAAGTGGCGCCGCTCGGCGATGTCGGCGACAGGCAGGGTTCGCGCCTCGTCGATGGCAAGGTCCAGACACCGGATGGCTGGCGCGATCTCTACCACAACTGGATCGGCGGCGGCTGGAACGGGCTAACGGCGCCGGATGAATTCGGCGGCCAGAACCTGCCGCATATGCTGCATGTCGCGGCGATGGAAATGTGGAATGCCGGCTCGATGGCCTTCGCGCTCGGGCCCACGCTCACAATGGGTGCCGTCGACGCGCTGGAGAAGCACGGCTCCGCGGCGCTGAAGGCGACCTATCTGCCGAAGATGGTTTCCGGCGAGTGGACCGGCACCATGAACCTGACGGAGCCGCATGCCGGCTCCGATCTCGGTGTTCTGAAGACCCGGGCCGAGCGCCGCGACGACGGCAGCTATCGCATTTTCGGCCAGAAGATCTTCATCACCTGGGGCGAACACGACTTTACCGACAACATCGTCCATCTTGTGCTCGCGCGGTTGCCGGATGCGCCTGCGGGCACCAAGGGTATTTCGCTGTTCCTGGTGCCGAAATTCCTGGTGAATGACGACGGTTCGCTCGGCGAGCGCAACGATCTGTTCTGCCATTCGCTGGAGCACAAACTCGGCATCCACGGTTCGCCGACCTGCACGATGATTTACGGCGACGGCAAGTTCGGCGCCGAGAAGGGTGCGATCGGCTACCTGATCGGCGAGGAAAACCGCGGCCTTGCCTGCATGTTCACGATGATGAACAACGCCCGGCTTGCGGTCGGGATGCAGGGTGTCGCGATTGCGGACGCCGCCACCCAGAAGGCGATCGCCTTTGCCAAGGAACGCACGCAGGGCAAGGCACCCGGTTGGGCCGGCCAAGGCATGAGCCCGATCATCGAGCACCCGGATGTCGCCCGCATGCTGCTGACGATGAAATCCCTGACGCAAGGCTCGCGCGCCATCGCCTATGCCTGTGCCCACGCGGTGGACATGGGCCACGCTGACGGCGCCAAGGCGACCTACTGGCAGGAGCGCTCCAGCCTGTTGACGCCGATCGCCAAGTCGTTCGCCACCGATGCCGGCGTCGACGTCGCTTCGCTCGGCATCCAGGTTCACGGTGGTATGGGCTTCATCGAAGAGACGGGGGCCGCCCGTTACCTGCGCGATGCACGTATCGCCCCGATCTACGAGGGCACCAACGGCATCCAGGCGATCGATCTCGTCACCCGCAAACTGCCGCTTTCGGGCGGCGAGCATGTCCGCGGCTTCGTCGCCGAGCTGCGCGAGATCGCTTCTGCGGTCAGCGCCTCCAATCGCGAAGGTTTCGGCGCGACGGCCGCGCGGCTCGATGCAGCGCTTGACGATCTCTCCGATGCGACGGAATGGCTGCTCGCGGCCGTGTCAGCCGGCAAGCTCTCCGAGGCATTGGCAGGCGCCACTGCCTATCAGCGCCTGTTCGGCCTCGCTTTGACCGGCGCCTACCTTGCCAAGGGTGGTCTTGCCGAAGCGTCTGACGGCAAGGACGAGCAGCGCATCGCGCTCAGCCGGTTCGCCGCCGAAAACATGCTGGCGGAAACCTCCGCCTTGAAGGATCGTGTCGTTACCGGTGCCGACAGCCTCGCTGCCGCACGTGCTGTCTTGGGTTGAGAGGAAATATCATGACCGACCACGTCCTCGTCGAGCGTCCGGACGCCTATCCCGGTGTTCAGGTCATCCGCCTCAACCGGCCGGAAAAGAAGAATGCCATCACGCGCGACATGTACGCGAAGATGACCAATGCCTTGACCGTCGCCGGTAGCGATCCGGCCGTTCGCGTCACCGCGTTTCTCGGCACGGACGGCTGCTTTTCCGCCGGCAACGACATGGCCGACTTCCTGGCATTTGCCATGGGCGGCTCGATGGGTACGGAGGTCATCGATTTTCTGAAGGCTCTCGCGAGCGCGGCCAAGCCGGTCGTCTCCGGTGTCGACGGGCTGGCGATCGGCATCGGCACGACGATCCACCTGCATTGCGATCTGACGATCTCTTCTGCCCGTTCGGTCTTCAAGACGCCCTTCGTCGATCTGGCCCTGGTGCCGGAAGCGGCTTCGAGCCTGATCGCACCGCGCATCATGGGCCACCAGCGGGCCTTCGCTCTGCTTGCCGCCGGCGAGCCGTTGGAGGCGCGCGATGCGCTCGAGGCCGGCCTGATCTGGAAGATCGTCGGCCAGGATGCGGTCGAAGACGAGACCCTGTCGCTCGCCGCCCGCCTTGCCAAGAAGCCGCCGGAGGCCCTGCGTATTGCCCGCGATCTCGTGCGCGGCGACCGCAGCGACGTGTTGGCGCGCATCGACGAAGAGGCGAAGCACTTCGCAGCACAGCTGAAAAGCGCCGAGGCGAGGGCGGCCTTTGAAGCCTTCATGCGCCGCTAAATCTCTGCCAGACGTGTTTTCGGCGCCTGAAATGCAAAGGTGGGGGCGGCCTTCTAGCCGTCCCATCGTGAAGATCGCGTTGCTGTCGGCATCCCGAACTCGCATATGTCAATTTTAATCGCTTCTTAAATAGCAAACGCTAGCGTGCGGCGCGATAGGCCTATCCTCACGAGGGTGGCCCCGGCCGCATGAAGCATGGCCGCTTCCGCCTTTTGGCATGTTCAACGTTTTCCCGAGGCTTGCCCCAACCGCCATTCCGGCGGCTGAGCGATGCTGCGCGTGAAAATCATCGAGAGCTCATGTCCGGCGAAGCACGCCGGCCCCTGTTAGGAGCCCATCTTGTCCAAGCGATCGAACCTCATGACGCGCATTCTGGTTGCCGCGTCCGGTGTCGTTGTCACCGCCTTCGCCGGCTTTTCCGTTTACATCGACAGCCTCCAGTACGACACCACGACGAAGGCCGTCGAAGAAAACATTTCGTCCTCCGGCGATCAGGCGGCACAGAGCGTTGCCAAGTGGCTGAACGGTCGCGTCACCTTGACGGCGATGGTGGCCGATGCCGCCGGCCGTGCGGCTGACGACGCCGGCGTCCAGCCGATCCTCAAGAACGACGTCCTGACCAGCGAGTTCATGTCGACCTATGTCGGCAACGAGGCGGGCAAGTTCATCACCTGGCCTGACAATCCGATGCCCGCCGGCTACGACCCGCGCCAGCGTCCGTGGTACCAGCAGGCGGTCAAGGCCGACGCGCGCGTCCTCACCGAGCCCTATGTCGACGCCTCGACCGGTGAACTCATCATCAGCGCGGCCATCCCGGTCAAGCGTGACGGCAAGCTATACGGCGTCGCCGGCAGCGACTTCTCGCTGGAAACACTGGTCTCGATGGTCAAGGGCATCGACGTCGGCGGTGAAGGTTTTGCCTTCCTCGCCAGCAAGGACGGTCAGATCCTCGTCCACCCGGATTCCAAGCTCGTCACCAAGACGCTTGCCGATGCCTTCCCGATCGACACACCGACGATCAGCTCCGGCATCATGAACACCGAACTCGACGGCAAGCCGATGATCGTCAGCTTCGTGCCCGTTCAGGGCCTGCCTTCCGTCGAATGGTATGTCGGCTTCGTGATCGATGCCGATGTCGCCTATTCCGCGATCGATCAGTTCCGCATTGCCGCCACCGTCGCGACCATTCTTGCGGTCGGCGTCATGCTCGTCTTCCTTGCAACCTTCCTCAACCGTTTGGTCATCCGCCCCGTCACCGACATGACCGGCGCGATGGAAAAGCTCGCTTCGGGCAACCACAACGTCGAAATTCCCGGTGAAGAGCGTACCGACCAGATCGGCTCGATGGCTGCTGCCGTCGCCGTCTTCAAGGCCAATGCGGTCGAACGTGCTCGTCTCGAAGACGAAGCGGATGCGAACCGTTCTGTGTCGGAGCGTGAGCGTCTGGAACGCCAGGCGCGGGATGCGCGTGAGGCAGCCGAAGTGCAGCAGGCCGTCGATGGTCTGGCAACCGGTCTCGGTCGTCTTGCCGACGGCGATCTCGCCTACCGCATCGACAATCCCTTCGCCGATCGTCTCGACCGCCTGCGCGCCGACTTCAACAACTCGGTCGCCAAGCTGCACGACACGCTCTGCGCCGTCGGGGCGAACGCCCGCGGCATCGATGCCGGCGCGACGGAAATCCGCTCGGCGGCCGACGATCTCGCCCGCCGCACCGAGCAACAGGCAGCCTCCGTCGAAGAGACGGCAGCGGCGCTCGAAGAGATCACCACCACGGTCAAGGACTCCGCCCGCCGCGCCGAGGAAGTCGGCGCGCTGGTCGCCCGCACCCGCGCCGGTGCGGAAAAGTCCGGCGAGGTCGTCGCCAACGCCGTCGTGGCGATGCATGCGATCGAGAAGTCCTCTGGCGAAATCTCCAACATCATCGGCGTCATCGACGACATCGCCTTCCAGACCAACCTCCTGGCGCTGAATGCCGGCGTCGAAGCGGCGCGCGCCGGGGAAGCGGGCAAGGGCTTTGCCGTCGTTGCCCAGGAAGTGCGTGAGCTGGCGCAGCGTTCGGCCAATGCCGCCAAGGAGATCAAGGCGTTGATCACCACCTCGGGCAACCAGGTGCGCAGCGGCGTGACGCTGGTCGGCGATACCGGCAAGGCACTGGAAACGATCGTTGCCGAAGTCCAGGAGATCAACAAGCATGTGAGCGCGATCGTCACTGCGACGCGCGAACAGTCGACGGGTCTTCAGGAGATCAACACGGCGGTCAACACCATGGACCAGGGCACGCAGCAGAACGCCGCGATGGTGGAAGAGCAGACGGCGGCAAGCCATGGTCTGGCGTCCGAAGCTGCCTCGCTCAACGCGCTTCTCGCCCAGTTCAACCTCGGCAACACCCAGAGCGCCTACGCGCCGACAGCAGCACCGCGCCGTCGCGCCGCATAATAAAACATCCTGGATGCGAAATGAGACCCGGGGCACAACCCCGGGTCTTTGCGTTTTGACGCCGCTTCTCGAAAATCCAGCGCGGAAACCGTAATTCGTTGTTCGAACTCTGCTTTTTTACGTTTTGATAAAGTGTCGGGGCCTACCGTCCGATTGCCGCGAAATGACTTCGCACCGCACATCCGCCGATCGGGTCCATCTCCTGAAAAGGTCGCCTCAGGACCGCCGCGCTGTGTTCCAGACACCTGCCTCACGCTGCGCGTGTTTTGGCTTTTCCATCACGCGTTCGAAGTTTGCTCGTGATCCGCTTTTCAAGCGATCGCGCGAAGGGAGACGAACGGTGATTCTTAAGACTGCGACCGCACGCAACATGTTTGCCATCGTAATGACTGGCCTTTTGACCTGTATGGTCACGGCTGCCATCGTGTTCTGGCTATCCTACCAGCAGCTAAAAGAGCGCAGCATCGCGGAGATGACCAACGCCGCCTATGCAAGTGCTGCCAATGTCGAAGCGAGGTTCGCAGAGACGAAGACGCTCGCCAGCAACATGCGCTCCGCCCTCTACGCCATGAAGGACAGTGGCACCGCATCTCGCGAAGGCACGGTCGCACTGCTGAAGACGCTGATCGGCGACAACCCTCTGGCCGTCGGCCTCAGCACCGCCTGGGAGCCAAACGCCTTCGACGGCAAGGATGCGGAATACGTCGGCAAGCCGGGCCATGACGCCAGCGGTCGCTTTATCCCCTACATCGCGCGCTCCGGCGACCAGATCGTCCACGAGGCGCTGATCGACTACGACAAGCCGGGCGCGGGTGACTACTATCAGGTTCCCAAGAAGACCGGCCTTGACATGATCACCGAGCCCTACTTCTACAAGATCAACGGCCAGGACGTGCTGATGACGTCGATCATGGTGCCGCTGAAGCTCGACAATGCCTTCATCGGCGTCGATGGCGTCGACATGGCGCTTGGCCAGCTCTCCAAGGAGCTTGGCAAGCTGGCGCCGTTCGGTACCGGTTTCGTTTCGCTGGTCAGCCAGGGCGGCAGTATCATCAGCCACCCTGACGAGAAATTCCTCGGTAAATCGCTGAAGGACACCGGGCTCGATGCCGGCGGCTGGGGCCAGCTTCTGGGCAAGACCGAGCATGCGCTCGAACTCACCCATACGGATGGCTCGGTGCATATCGCCGTTGCCGTGCCAGTCAAGCTTCTGCCGGATACGACCTGGTACGTCGTGGTATCGGTGCCGCAGGCGACCGTGTTTGCCGGTCTCTCGCAGCTTGCAATGATCTCCGTCGCGGTTATCGCCGTCGCAGCGCTGATCATGATCCTGGTCGGCTGGACGCTCGCTACCCGCTTCCGCAAACGCGTTGCAGCGGTCATCGGCGTCACCGGTGAAATCGCGGCCGGCAAGACCGATGTCGATCTGTCGGAAGCAGAACGCAAGGACGAGATCGGTGATCTCGCCCGTTCGCTGCAGGTCTTGCGTGATGCGACCATCGCCAAGCTCAAGCTCGAAGACGAAGCGGATGCGAACCGTTCGCTGTCGGAGCGTGAACGTCTGGAACGCCAGGCGCGGGATGCGCGTGAGGCAGCCGAAGTGCAGCAGGCCGTCGATGGTCTGGCAACCGGTCTCGGTCGTCTTGCCGACGGCGATCTCGCCTACCGCATCGACAATCCCTTCGCCGATCGTCTCGACCGCCTGCGCGCCGACTTCAACAACTCGGTCGCCAAGCTGCACGACACGCTCTGCGCCGTCGGCGCGAACGCCCGCGGCATCGATGCCGGCGCGACGGAAATCCGCTCGGCGGCCGACGATCTCGCCCGCCGTACCGAGCAGCAGGCAGCCTCCGTCGAAGAGACGGCAGCGGCGCTCGAAGAGATCACCACCACGGTCAAGGACTCCGCCCGTCGCGCCGAGGAAGTTGGCGCGCTGGTCGCCCGCACCCGGGCTGGTGCCGAAAAGTCCGGCGAGGTCGTTGCCAACGCCGTCGTGGCGATGCACGCCATCGAGAAGTCCTCTGGCGAAATCTCCAACATCATCGGCGTCATCGACGAGATCGCCTTCCAGACCAACCTTTTGGCACTGAATGCCGGCGTCGAGGCGGCGCGGGCAGGCGATGCGGGCCGCGGCTTTGCTGTCGTCGCGCAGGAAGTACGCGAACTTGCTCAGCGCTCGGCCAATGCCGCCAAGGAGATCAAGGCGCTGATCACCACCTCGGGCAACCAGGTGCGCAGCGGCGTGACGCTGGTCGGCGATACCGGCAAGGCGCTGCAGACGATCGTTGCCGAGGTCCAGGAGATCAACAAGCATGTGAGCGCGATCGTGACCGCGACGCGAGAGCAATCGACCGGTCTTCAAGAGATCAACACGGCGGTCAACACTATGGACCAGGGCACGCAGCAGAACGCGGCGATGGTGGAAGAGCAGACGGCGGCAAGCCATGGCCTTGCCTCCGAAGCAGCTTCGCTCAACGCGCTTCTCGCCCAGTTCAATCTGGGCAACACCCAGAGCGCCTACGCGCCGGCACCAACGTCCCGTCGCCGGGCGGCATAAAGCTACGATATCAACACGAATGATGAGAAAAGGCCCGGAAATCCGGGCCTTTTTCTATTTCTCCAGCGTGGCGACGGCCTCGACATGGGCCGACCAGAGGAACTGGTCGATCGGCGTTACCGAGGTGATGCGGTAGCCGGCGGCAACAAGGATCGCGAGATCGCGCGCAAGCGTGATCGGGTTGCAGGAGACGGCGACGACCTTCTTGACGCCGGAGCGGGCAATCTCCTGACACTGCACGTCGGCACCGGCGCGCGGGGGGTCGAAGACGATGGCGTCGTAGACCTTCAGCTCCTGCGCCATCAGCGGCCGGCGGAAGAGATCGCGCTTTTCGATCGTAACCGGCTTCAGCCCTTGCGTGTTGCGGGCGGCAAAGTCGAGCGCCTTCAGCGCCTTGTCTTCGCCTTCGACCGCATGCACGCGCGCCTTGCGGGCCATGCGCAGCGCAAACGTGCCGCTGCCGGCAAAGAGGTCGGCAACGCGTTTTGCCTTGCCGATATGATCGAGCACCAGCGCCGCCATTGCCTCTTCCGCAGCAAGTGTTGCCTGGGTGAAGCCGCCAGGAGGCGGTGAAACGGCGACACCTCCGAATTCGATGATGGGCTTGGTCGGCTCGACGATGATCTCGCCATTGAGGCTGACGCGAGCAATGCCGCGTTCGCCAAGAACCGTCTCGACCGTGCGCCGGCGTTCGCGGTCGCCAAATCCCTTGATGCCATCGACCGAGAGGTCGAGGCCCGAAAGCGTCTCGAGAACGGTGATGCGGAACGGCTCGGCGTTGACCGCCATGGCCGCACCGATCTTGCTGATGGTGGCGAGCCGCGAGACAATACCCGGGCTCGCGACGGGACATTCCGAAATCGCGACGATGTGGTGGCTTTCCGCCTGGTTGAAGCCGAGAAGCAGGTCCTTTTCGGTCTTGCGGGCGGTGAAGACGGCGCGGCGGCGTTCGCCCGGATGGGCTGTGATCAGCGGCGCGACGTCCGGCTTCAAGCCCTTAGACTTCAGGGCGTTGATCACCAGGTCGCGCTTGAACGTCTGATAGAGGGGATCGCCGGCATGCTGCAGCGTGCAGCCGCCGCAGGTGCCGTTCTCGCCATCCGGGCCGAAGTGCCGACAGTGCGGCTCGACCCTATCCGGCGATGCTTCGCGCAGCGAGATCAGCGTGCCGTGGGACTTGTTGACCGCAAGGGCAGCACTTTCGCCCGGCAGAGTAAAGGGTGCGTAGACCGGACCGTCTTCGGTCTCGGCGATGCCGTCGCCCTGCGCGCCGAGGCGGGCGATCGTCAGGGTCTGCGTGCTCATGGCTTTTTCCCGGCCAGCAGGAATTCGACGTTGCCGTCACCGCCTGCAATTGGGGAGGGGATGAGGCCAAGGCTTTGCCAGCCCATGTCTTCGACCAGCCAGCGCTCAAGTTCGGCGGCAACAGCGGGTGCGCTGTCGGGATCCTTCAAGAGGCCCGCCTTGCTGATCGCATCGCGGCCGGCCTCGAACTGCGGTTTGACAAGCAGGATGCAGTGCGCGCCGGACAGCGCCATTTCGAGTGCCGGCGGCAAGGCGAGCTTCAAGGAAATGAAGGACACATCGGAAACGATGAAGGTGACGTCGCGGTTGTCGATGTCGTCCTCGGTCATCGCCCGGGCGTTGAGGCCCTCGATGCTGGTCACGCGCGGATCGCTCTCGATGCGCGGATGGATCTGGCCATGGCCGACATCGATCGCAACCACATGCTCGGCGCCGCGCTTCAACAGCACCTCGGTGAAGCCGCCGGTCGAGGCGCCGATATCGACGCAGCTATCGCCTGAGGGATCAAGCCCGAAATGATCGAGCGCTGCGGCAAGCTTCAGCGCGGCGCGCGAAACATAATCCTGTGCCGGATCGTCGATGGTGATGGTCACGCTTTCGGCAAAAGCGAGGGATGGCTTGGTGACCGTGCGGCCGTCTACCTTGACGGTGCCGCGCTGGATCGCGTCGCGCGCACGGGCGCGGCTGGCGACCAGTCCCGTGTTGAGCAGCAACTGGTCCAGGCGGACCCTGTTCTTGTGTTCTTCATTCTGACGATCTTCTGACATGTGCCTCTCATGGCGGCTTGCTGGCCTTATGGCAAGCCCCTTCGCTGTCAAGCGAGCTTTGCGGCGGGAAAGACGCAGCAATAAAGACCCCCAAGAAAACCGGCTAATATTCACGCCTCCTTAAATGATGCGTGGCAATTTCGCCAAATGTCGCAACCTGCATGAAGCAGGATCTCCGTCCCTTAATCGGACCTCCCGACACATCTGATCATCCCTCGACCTGACGCCGTCTGGCGCAAGGAGTTTCCGCATGCCCCGCTTTCATCTCAGGCTTTCGCACCGTATCGGCCTGCTGGTGCCGATCGCCGTCGCCGGCATTCTCGCCATCGTCGGCATCTTCATCGTCGAGCGGGATATCGAGGAGGGGTATCGTGAGCAGGTCCAAGTGCATCGCGACGCGGACAGGGCGCTCCTGGTTCTGGAAAGCCAGTTCCTGCAGAATCGTCGCGCCGAAAAGGACTTTCTGCTGCGGCGGGAGGAGAAGTATGCCGCTTCGCATCAGGACGTCGCCGCCAAGGCGAACGAGACGATCACCGCGCTCGGCAACCTGCTCGACAGCCAGTCGACGCAGGCGCAACTCAAGCTGATTTCCGAAGGGTACAAACGCTACCTCGGTGAATTCGTGGCCGTTGCCGATGCCAATCGCACACTCGGTCTTGAACCGTCGGCCGGCAAGGAAGGCGCGATGCGGGCCGCGGTCCACGCGATCGAGGAGGCGCTGAAGTCCGTTTCGGACAAAGGGCTGCAGGCGAGCATGTTGACGATGCGGCGCCACGAGAAAGACTTCATCATGCGGCGCGATCACAAATACGTCGAGAAACATGCCGAGGAGGTGAAGACCTTCGCCGGTTTCCCGGCCGAATTGTTCGGTGGCAAGGAAAACCAAGCCAAGATCTTGGCAGCATTGAAAAATTATGGGGCTGCCTTTGTGGACTACGCCGCGCTGGCTGAGAACGAGACTGCGTTGCGCAGGCGGATGTCCGAGACTTTCTCCAACGTCGAGCCAATCTTCGAGCAGATGGCGACCGCGATTGAGGCTGAGAAGGCTGAAGCCGAGACGGAGAGCGCTTCAATGCAGGCTTTCGTGGAGAAGATCGCGCTGGGCGCCATTTTCGCCGCGATCGCGATCATCGCCGCCACCGTCTTCCTCGTCGGTCGGACAATTTCCAAACCGATCGTCGCCACCACCCGTTCGATGACGCGTCTCGCCGAGGGCGACACTGCATCCGCTATTCCCTATGCCGGCCGGAAGGACGAAATCGGCGAGATGGCCGGCGCTGTCGAAATCTTCCGGCAGGCGGCGATCGCCAATCAGAGGCTGGAGGCGGAAGCTGCGGAAAACCGCGCCCGTGCCGATGCGGAGCGCGTGCGCCTGCAGGAGGAGGCCGAAGCTGCCGCCCAGGCACGCCTTCGCCAGGCGACCTCAGGTCTTGCCGGGGGCCTTCAGCGGCTGGCGGCTGGCGATCTCGCCTTCCAATTGTCCGAGCCATTTGCGCCGGACTTCGAACAACTGCGTCATGATCTGAATTCGGCTGTTTCCCGGCTTGGCGATGCGCTGGCAGCGGTGGCCGATTCCAGCGGCTCGATCGACGGTGGCTCGCGCGAAATCAGCGAAAGTGCGGACGACCTGTCCCGGCGCACGGAGCAGCAGGCCGCCTCGCTGGAGCAGACGGCGGCGGCCCTCGACGAGATCACCGCCAATGTTACAAGCTCGACCCGGCGTGCCGAAGAAGCACGCGCCGTGGCCGGCGAGGCAAATTCAAGCGCTGCCAAATCCGGTGTCGTGGTCGCAAGCGCCGTGGAGGCGATGCGCCGGATCGAAAGCTCCTCAGGCCAGATCTCCAACATCATCGGCGTCATCGATGAAATCGCCTTCCAGACCAATCTCCTGGCGCTCAATGCCGGCGTCGAGGCGGCGCGGGCAGGCGATGCCGGAAAGGGGTTTGCCGTCGTTGCTCAGGAAGTGCGCGAACTTGCCCAGCGCTCGGCCAAGGCCGCCAAGGAGATCAAGGAGCTTATCCGCAATTCCAGCGTCGAGGTCGAAGGTGGGGTCAAGCTGGTGCGTGATACCGGCGAGGCGCTGAAGGCGATCGGTGGCCACGTCGCCACGATCAACCAGCACATGGACGCGATCGCCATTTCGGCACGCGAACAGTCGGTGGGCCTCAGCGAAGTCAACACCGCCGTCAACCAGATGGACCAGGTGACGCAGAAGAATGCGGCCATGGTCGAAGAGGCCAACGCCGCCAGCGCTCAGCTTGCCAGCGAAGCCGGACGCCTGCGCGAGCTTATTGCCCGCTTCACCCTGCCGGGTCGAACGAATGGTGCGACTGCGGCAAGCGACCTGCGCGCCATGGCGCGCACGATGGCGGCGCCCGCGGCACCAGTGCGCGCGGCGAGTGCCGCACGTCCGATATCACACGGCAATGCGGCCGTGGCGCAGGACGACTGGCAGGAATTCTGATCGTTGCCTTGAAAAGCAAAAGACCCCGGTTCAGCGCCGGAGTCTCTCTCTCTTTCGGACTGCCTGCTTTCGCGGCGGTCGTCTGTTTCTCTCTCGGGTCTCTAGCTTTTAGCCGGCCGCGCCAAGGCCGATATCCTGCTTCTGGCCGAGCGCCTTGAAGACGGTCGAAACGATGCCGGCACGGTCGAGGCCGGCGGCGGCATACATAGCTTCCGGCTTGGCCTGTTCCATCCAGATATCGGGCATCACCATCGGGCGAACCTTCAGGCCGCCGTCGAGCAGGCCGTCTTCAGCGAGGAACTGCAGCACGTGGCTGGCGAAGCCGCCGACAGCGCCTTCCTCGATGGTAACAAGCACTTCGTGATGGCGCGCAAGCTGACGGATGAGGTCATGGTCGAGCGGCTTGGCAAAGCGTGCGTCCGCAACGGTCGTCGAGAGGCCCGCCGCATCGAGATCTTCGGCGGCCATCAAACAGTCGGCAAGACGGGTGCCGAAGGAAAGCAGCGCCACCTTCGAGCCCTGCTTGACCACACGGCCCTTGCCGATTTCGAGGATATGGCCGCGCTCGGGCATCTCGACGCCGACGCCTTCGCCACGCGGATAGCGGAACGAGATCGGGCCGGCATCATAGGCTGCAGCCGTGCGCACCATATGCTTGAGCTCGGCCTCGTCTGCCGCCGCCATGACGACGAAGCCGGGCAGGGTGGCGAGATAGGTGGTGTCGAAGGAACCGGCATGGGTCGGTCCGTCGGCGCCGACAAAGCCGGCGCGGTCGATCGGGAAACGCACCGGCAGGCCCTGGATCGCCACGTCGTGGACCACCTGGTCGTAGCCGCGCTGCAGGAAGGTGGAGTAAAGCGCTGCAAACGGCTTGTAGCCTTCGGAGGCAAGACCGGCCGCAAAGGTCACGGCGTGCTGTTCGGCAATGCCGACGTCGAAGCAGCGCTTGGGGTGGGCAAGCGCAAACTTGTCGAGCCCGGTGCCGGACGGCATGGCTGCCGTGACTGCGACGATCTTGTCGTCGAACCCGGCTTCTTGCGTCAGAGCTTCGGCAAAGACCGACGTGTAGGCAGGGGCATTGGGCTTTGCCTTGGCCTGCGCACCCGTGATGACGTCGAATTTGTTGACGCCGTGATACTTGTCGGCAGCAGCTTCGGCGGGAGGATAGCCCTTGCCCTTCTGTGTCACCACATGGATCAGCACCGGGCCCTTGGCGTTGTCGCGCACGTTGCGCAGCACGGGCAGCAGGTGCTCGAAGGAGTGACCGTCGATCGGGCCGATATGATAGAAACCCATCTCCTCGAACAGCGTGCCGCCGGTAACGTAGCCGCGGGCGTGTTCGACGGCGCGGGTGATCGCCCGGTCGACCGTCTTGCCGAGATAGGCCGTCAGCTTCTTGCCGACTTCGCGAATGCCCATATAGGTGCGGCCGGAGGCGAGGCGCGCCAGGTAAGCACTCATCGCGCCGGTCGGCGGGGCGATCGACATGTCGTTGTCGTTGAGGATGACGATCAGGCGGGCGTCGAGCGCGCCGGCATTGTTCAGCGCCTCGTAGGCCATGCCCGCCGAAAGCGCACCGTCGCCGATGATGGCGATGACATTGCGGTTCTTGCCGTCGAGGTCGGCAGCAACGGCCATGCCGAGGCCGGCGGAAATCGACGTCGAAGAGTGGGCCGCGCCGAAGGGGTCGTATTCGCTTTCGGCGCGACGGGTAAAGCCTGAGAGACCGCCTTCCTGGCGCAGGGTCCGGATGCGGTCGCGACGGCCGGTCAGGATCTTGTGCGGGTAGCACTGATGGCCGACGTCGAAGATCAAGCGGTCATGCGGCGTGTTGAATATCTTGTGGATGGCGATCGTCAATTCGACCACACCCAGGCCGGCACCAAGGTGGCCGCCGGTGCGCGAGACCGCGTCGATCATCTCTGCACGAACTTCGCCGGCAAGCTGCGGCAGATCCTTGTCGTCGATCTTCTTCAGATCGTCGGGAAAGGTCACCTTGTCGAGCAAGGGCGTTGCCGGCATCGGGGTGGTTGGCAGTTGTGTCACGCTGCATGCCTCATGCGCACCGCACGGATCGGGTGCGCGAATAGTTGGTGGTATAGTTAAAGCGGCTCTTTAGACGCAATTGTTGCTGAATGCAAAAGTAGGCTTTCCTGCGTCGTCATCCAAGACACTACCGCATGATTCCCTGAATCGAAATCGATTTAAGGAAACATGCGGCAACTGGAAGCGGCAACTCACCGCTGTTGTCTCTTACGCTCAACCGGTCGGCAAAGGCACGAATTCCTCCTCGTCGCCGGGCACGATATCGAAGCGGCCGGTGCGCCACTCCTCCTTGGCCATTTCGATACGCTCCTTCGACGACGACACGAAATTCCACCAGATGTGGCGGGCCGAGCCGAGTGCGGCGCCACCGAACAGCATGACGTGACAGCCGAGCGGACCGGCGGTGACGGTGATGTTGTCGCCCGGACGGAAGACCAGCAACTGATTGTCGGCAAAGTGGTCGCCGGCAATGATCGCTTCGCCTGAGAGGATATAGAGCGCGCGCTCTTCCCAGTTCGCCGCAAATGGCGCGCTTTTGCCGGGTGCGATGTTCAAGTCGACATAGATCGTGTCGGTAAAGACCGAGACCGGCGATTTCTGGCCCTCGAAGCTGCCGATGACCACCCGGGCATCGATGCCGCCGTCTTTGAGCTGCGGCAGCATGTGCCGTTCCGTGTGGTCGAAGATCGGGTCGATCTCTTCCTTGTGGTCGGGCAGCGCCAGCCAGGTCTGCAAGCCAGAAATCGAACGTTCATGCCCGCGCTGGTTTTCCGGCGAGCGCTCTGAGTGAACGATGCCGCGGCCGGCCGTCATCAGGTTCACGTCGCCGGGGCGGATGACCATTTCGGTGCCGAGACTGTCGCGATGCTTGATCTCGCCGTCGAACAGATAGGTGACGGTCGAAAGGCCGATATGGGGATGCGGCCGCACGTCGATGGCTTCGCCGGCGCGCAGGAGCGCCGGGCCCATGCGATCGAAAAAGATAAACGGCCCGACGAGCCGACGCTTGGCGGTCGGCAAGGCCCGGCGAACCTGAAGTCCGCCGATGTCGCTGGTGCGCGGAATGATCAGATGTTCGATGGCGTCGCAGGCGGGCTTGTCGCCCGCGAGCGGGTCGGGGCCAGGAAAGAAGGACATGGTGCACGCTCCCGTTGTTCGTATCGTCTTGAGCGAGCCTAGCGCCTGACGCGGATTGCCGGTAGGCACAAGGCAAAGACGCAGCGTTTCCGGACGTTGACCAATCCCGGGCCGATTACTCCGCGTCGAGCGGTTCCACGCCCTGCGGCTTGCCGGCGCGGTCGAGCCTGATCTTCTCGATCCGGTCCTCTGCCGCCTTCAACAACGCCTCGCAGTGTTTCTTCAGCGCTTCGCCGCGCTCATAGATCTCGATCGACTTGTCGAGCGCGACGTCGCCGCGCTCCAGCGCCGAGACTATGCGCTCCAGTTCTTCGACGGCTTGCTCGAAGGAGAGGGCCGAAACGTCCGGTTGCGTGGTGGTGGTCATGGTTACCCTCTCATCAATCTCAAAATATGCATGCCGGCCGACTCGGCGAGCCCCTGCAGGTCATAGCCGCCCTCGAGCAGGCTGACCATTCGGTTGCCGGCGCTGCGGTCGGCGATCTCGTGCAGGCGACCGGTCGCCCAGTCGAAATCCTCGGCGACGAGGTTGATCTGCGCGAGCGGATCACGGTGGTGGGCGTCGAAACCGGCCGAGATCAGGATGAAGTCCGGCCGGAAATTGGTCAGCGCCGACAAGACGCGCGACCGGAAAGCCTCGCGAAAATGCTCGCTGCCGGTGTTGGCCGAGAGCGGCGCGTTGACGATGTTGCCCTTCACGCCGGTCTCGTCCTTCGCACCGGTTCCGGGATAAAGCGGCATCTGGTGGGTGGAGCAGAAAAGCACCGAGGGGTCATCCCAGAAGATATCCTGCGTGCCGTTGCCGTGGTGCACGTCCCAATCGACGATCGCGACGCGCTCGGCGCCATGGGCCACCTGCGCGTGGCGGGCGGCAATCGCAACCGTGTTGAAGAAACAGAAGCCCATCGCCTTGTTCTTCTCGGCGTGGTGGCCGGGTGGACGGGCGGCGACGAAGGCGTTGTCGGCCTTGCCTGTGAAAACCGCATCCACCGCTTCGACGGCGCCGCCGATGCCGGTCAGTGCCGCCTCGAGGCTCAAGGGGCTGGCATAGGTATCGGCTTCGAGATCGTTGATGCCTTCGTCGGGGATGGCGCGCTTGACGGTGCGCAGATGCTCCTCCGGATGCACCAGAAGCACCAGGTCTTCGCTCGCCTTCGCTGCTTTTATGCGCTTGAGGTCGGCGAAATTCGGGTGTTCGAGTGCAAGGTTCAGCGCCTTCAGCCGGTCCGGCCGTTCGGGATGACCTTCCGGAACCTCGTGTTCCAGGAAGACCGGATTTTCATAGAGCAGCGTGGTCATGCGCCGAAACTAGTGCTGCAACCGGCCAAGGTCCATGGCACGCTCAAGGGAAAGTCCTGATTTTCAACAGCGCGTATCGAGGAGCAGCTTGCCGTCGCGTTTGGGGTCCTCCTGATGCGTCAAGGCTTCATCAAGGCGGCTGAGCGGATAGGTTCGCGCAATCCGGGTTGAGAAGAGGCCGGTTCGAAGCCCGGCAAAGCTCTCAGCGAAAGCCTCCTCGATGGCTGGCCGCCCGGCCGCGTGCACCCAGGTTCTGAGCCACAGGAAGGAAAAGCGCACGTCCGGCCGCGCCTGGATCGCCTGGATCGGCACGGGCACGCCGCTGAGGGCGCCATACTGGATGAATGCAGCGCCGGGCTGCAGCGTCTGGCCTATAAGGTCTCCGGCAAAAGGGCCGCCGACCGCATCGAGGATGGCGTCGAAAGCGAGAGGCGAAGGGATAATGTCCTGATCGGCCACGACAACTTCGCCGGGTGCGCCGGAAGCCAGTCGTTCGGCGCTGCGCTGGCTGCGCACGATCCCAACCGGGCGTGCACCTTCGCCTGCGATGAGCTGCATCAGCATGCCGCCGATGGCCGAGCCTGCGGCGGTCACACCGATCCAGCGGCCGGCGATCGACCCGAAATGCGCCTTCAGCGCTTCGATCAGCCGAATTGCCGTCAGCGGGTTGACGTAGCTGGTGGCCGCCTGGCGGTCGTCGATATCGTCGGGCACGGAAAAGCACCATGCGGCGGGTCGCACCAGATATTCCTGCCAGAGGCCGCTTGCGCCGATCGGGATCACACGATCGCCGGGCTTCAACGTCGTAACGCCGGCGCCGACGCGGGCAATTCTCCCGATGCCCTCGAAGCCGGGCACGAAGGGCAAGGTGGTCCGGGCGCTGTAGGCACCTGTCACGGGAATAAGGTCGGAGGGATTGATGGCCGCCAGGGAGAGCAGGACCTCGACCTCGCCAGGCCCCGGCGCGACACGCTCGGCATCGACGAGTGCAATCACTTGTCGCGGATCGCCGAACTGGCTAACGAGGGTGGAGCGCATTTTAAGAGGGCCTCGCATGGACGGCAGGGAGAGGGACAACGTCACGGAAATCCGCATTCCGTTTCGCGATATAGACATGCATGGCCACATGCACAATGCCGCCTACTATGCCCACGCCGAAGCGGCCCTTTCTCATCTCTGGCGGCATCGGCCTTCGGTCGTTCACGAGCCGGCCTATCTCGTTCGCCGCTCGGCCTGCGTCTTCCATCGGGGACTGCGTTATGACGAGCCGGCGCGCTTCATCATCACCGTCGCCAAGATCGGCGGCAGCTCGGTGAGCTTTGCCGTGCGGGTCGAGGCGGCCGGCCAGCTTGCGGCCGAGCTCGAGGTCGTCTGGGTCGCCGTCGATCGCGAGCGGCACACGCCGCTGCCGGTGCCGGCCGCAACCCGCGAATGGCTCGGCAGCTACATTCTCTGACAATGCTAACCGATAGGCCGCAGGCTGCGGAACAGCGCAACGGTGCCCATGCCGCCGCCGATGCCCATCATCGCCAGTGCCCGCGTTTCCTGTAGGACCGCCCGCATCTGCGTGAAAAGCCGGACCACGAGGATCGCTCCGGACGCGCCGTAAGGGTGGCCAAGCGCAATAGCGCCGCCGTCGATGTTGACCTTATCCGGTGAAATGCCCAGCTGGTCGAGGCTGCCGAGCACCTGCGAAGCGAAGGCTTCGTTGAATTCGATGAAGTCGACCGCGTCGGCATCGAGCCCGGGATTTCGCGCTTTCAGCTTGTCCATCGCCGGCACCGGACCGAGCCCGAGCAGGTCAGGATGCACGCCGGCGGTTGCCGCGTCGACGAATTCGAGCGCAAAGGGAAGGCCGCGGCGCTGCGCTTCGGCAAGGCTGGTCACAAGAACCATCGCCGCACCGTCGTTGATCGGGCAGGCATTGCCCGCCGTCACCGTGCCGTCCTTGACGAAGACGGGTTTCAGCCGCTGCAGGGTTTCGAGCGACGCGTTGGCGCGCGGGCATTCGTCCGTGTCGACGGCCCCGGCTGTCGTTTCGATCGGTACGATTTCGCTCGAAAACCGGCCTGCGACCTGTGCGGCGACAGCACGTCGCTGGCTTTCGAGCGCGAAAGCATCCTGTCGTTCGCGGGAAATGCCGCAGGCGGTGGCGACGTTTTCCGCCGCAACGCCCATATCGGGGTCGCCGATCTCGTCCGGAGCCATGCGCGAGCGTTTGATCGGTTGAGGTTCTTCGCCCGGCGCTGTTGGCGGCCTCAGGCGAATATGGGCGCGGCTGGCGCTTTCGGTGCCGCCGGCGAGATAGAAGCGTCCGGCGCCCGCCTGAATGAGGCGTGCGGCGAGCATGATGGCTTCCAGACCGGCGCCGCATTGCCTGTCGATGGTCAGGCCCGACGTCGATACCGGAAGCCCGGCTTCGAGTGCTGCAAGCCGCCCGAGATTGCCGGCGCAATTGGCGGCATTGCCGAGGATAACGTCGTCAACCACATCGGTAGCCAGGCCGACGTCGCTCAGGATGCGGTTGATCAGGGGCGCGGCGAGGCGTGCCGGCTCGACCTCTGCGAGCACGCCGCGCACGCGTCCAACAGGCGTGCGCAGGGCCGCCACGATCACCGGGATGCGCTCTGGGTCAGACGAAGGGCTCAAGGGCGTCATGTCCATCCACAATCCATTGCTTGAGGGTGCCGGCCGCCACCTTACCAGATTGTGTCATGGGCAAGGCACGGCAAAGCCAGATTCGCCGCGGATGTTTATAGCGCGGCAGATGGATATCGAGATGACGGGCGAGGGCTGCCCGGTCGATTGCACCAGCGTTGGGCTCGATGACCGCGACCAGCTCGCTGCCGAGGTCGGGATGGTCGAGGCCGAGAACGAAGGCCGCATGCACATCGACATGCCCGGCAAGCGTCGCCTCGACTTCCTGCGGATAGATGTTGTTGCCGCCGGAAAGCACCATGCCGCCGGAGCGACCGACGAGATGCAGCGTGCCGTCGGCATTCAGGAAGCCGAGATCGCCAACGGTTGCGAGTTTGCCGACGCGCCGGAGGCCCGCGCCGTCGCCGGCGCCGATATAGCCGCTCGCAATCAGGTCGCTGTCGACGAAGATCGTGCCGGTCTCGCCTGCTGGCAACGGCCTCTCACTCTCGTCGAGTACGATGAGGCCGACACCGGGAAAGGCACGTCCGACGGCGGTTGCCGATGCGGTATCGCCGGGGCCGGCAACGCTGATGAACCCGAGCTCGGAGGCGCCATAATACTCGACGATGTCGGCCAGCGGAAAAGTTGCCGCCGCGGCGGCGCGGTCTGCCGGTGTCAGCTTGGCGCCGGCAACGGTGATCTTCTGGACGGAGGTCAAAACTGAGGACGATGCACAGAGCCGCCGGAGCATCGTCGGCACCAGCACGAGCCGTCTGACTTCCAGCGACGTGATGATTTCGGAGGCGCGCGTCGCATCGAAATGCGCCATGCCGATGAATTCGGCGCCGGCGACAAGGGTTTCGGCGAGGGCATAAAGCGTCAGCCCATGGGCCAGCGGGCCGGGCGCGAAGGTGCGGGTATCGCTGCCGATGCCGAAAAAATCCTGCCCCGTCTTCAGGCTGCGCCGCCAGGAACCGCGATCGCGCACGATCGCTTTCGGCATGCCTGTTGTGCCGGAGGTGAAGACGACGAGAAACGGTTCTTCGTCGGCGCCGATGACAAGCGGCGACGTGTTGTCGCCGGAACCGGCGATGAAGGCCTTGTCGTTGCCGGCAAGGGGTGCGTCCAGCAGCAGCCCGTCGCCGTCGGCGCGAACGACGATGTCGGGGCGCAATTGCTCCCGCATCGCGGCGCGCGTCGCCTCCGGCAGATGCGGATCGATCAATGCAACGCAATAGCCGCCTGATGTTGCGGCGAGGAAGGCTGCCGTGAAAAGGGGATGGTTGCCGATCTCGAGGGCGATCAGCCTCGTGGTGCCGGGCAGTGCGTTTTCACTCCGTGCGTCTACCGTCAGTTTCCCGAACGCTGAAACGAGCTGGCCGGCGCAAAGCGCAAGCTCCCGGAATGTGAAAACCCGGCCTTCCATATGGAAGGCCGGGGCATGCGGATTTTGGTCCGTGTGGCGCGCAAGCGCGGCGGCAAAAGGCATTGCTCAGGCGCGAACGTGCAGCAGCGGATAGCCGGCAAAAACTGCCCGTGCCGCAAGCGTCGCGATGGCGGCCTTCAAGATGTCGCCGGGCAGGAAGGCGAGCGAACCGGTCGCAACCGTGATGAACGGCGTGCCAGTGACGGCCGATACCCAGGGCATGCCGATGGCATAGAGCACGACGATACCGCCGATAATCGAGGCGAGGAAAAAGCCGACGAACTGGCGGACTTCCGGCTGGCCCTCACGGACGAAGCGCTGCGCGATCAGGCCGGTGACGAACGTGGCAACGACCCAGCCGAGGATGAAGCCGCCGGACGGGCCGGCAAAAACGGCAAGACCGCCGCGACCGCCTGAGAGGACCGGCAGGCCGATCGCGACGAGCAGCAGGAAGAGCAGGAAAGCCAGCGCGCCGCGCTTGGCGCCGAGGATGCAGCCGGCGAGCATCACGCCCATGGACTGCGCGGTGATCGGCACGGGAATGAAGCCGAGCGTGATCGGCGGAATGAGGCCGAGCACGACGACGATCGCGGCAAAGAGGGCGATAAGGACGAGGTCTCTGGTGTTCATGCTGTTCCTGTTCCTTGTTTATTAGGGTGCGCGAATTTATTGGCGACGAAAACCGCGGGCGTCAATCGCCGCAGCGATCGTATCCGCATCTTTGAGTGTCAGGATGATCAGTGGACCGATGATCGTCAACGGCCGCACCGGCAGCCCACGCGCCCGGTGTGCTTCGCGGATGGCCTGGTAGCGCGCGAAAATATCGGGCACGAAACGCAGGACGAGCCCGAGCGCCAGGCTGACATCGGCGGCACGAACCCAGCCCAGTCGTTCGAGCGGTGTCAGCAGCACCGTGATCTCGTCCATGAAGGCGCCGATCGTCGTTGTTGCGGTGACGGCCGCGGCAAACAGCACGAGCGCCATCAGCCGCAGGGTCAGCACGGAGACTTCGCTCAAGGGCAGAAGAAAGAGGTTCACGGCCGCGAGAAAGAAGATGGTGAAGAAGACGAAGCCGACGCGCTTCAGCGCTTCGCGCCAGGAAAGGCCAACCGAGAGATAGAGCCCACCCGAGATCACGAACGCAGTCAGTTGCACAGGCAGCGAGCCGCTGAGGAAAAGCAGAATGCTCAGCGCCACCAAAGTCAAAAGCTTAGCGCGCACCGGAAGGCGATGCAGCCAGCTGTTGCCCTCGATGTGCAGGCTCGTCAGCATCCGGCGATCTCGTGGTAGCGGCGGATCGTTTCGTGTGGGCTGCCGTCGGCCGCCAGCCGGCCCTCGTGGAAAAGCAGCAGGCGCTCGACATTTTCGACCAGCGGCAGGTCGTGGGTGATGACCAGCGTATCTTCGTCCAGTGTCGCGATCGTGTCGGCAACCCGCCGGCGGTTGCGCAGGTCGAGCTGGTTGGTCGGTTCGTCGAGGATCAGGATCTTGGGGTCGGTAACGACAACGCTCGCCATGGCGATCAACTGGGTCTCGCCGCCTGAGAGTTCGTGGACGCGGCGGCGCGCCAGGTGTTCGACGCCGAAGCGCGACAGGACGGCCTGCGTTCGCCGATCGATTTCCTCACTCTTGAGGCCGCGGTTCTTCAGCCCGAAACCTATATCGTCGGCAACGACGGGCATGATCAGCTGGTGCTGCGGGTTCTGGAAGATGAAGCCGGCTTCGGAGAGCACCGCGCGCTCGTCCTTGACCGTATCGAGGCCATTGACGGTGACCTGGCCGGCGGAAGGCTTCACCAAGCCGTTGATCAGCCGCGCGAAGGTGGTCTTGCCGGAGCCGTTGAGGCCGATAATGCCGACACGCCTTTCGGTGATTTCCAGCGTCAGCGGCTGCAACGCCACCCGTTCGCCGAAGCGGACCGAGCAATCGGTAAAGCGGATGTCCATCCCGTCCCTCGCGGTTTGCGGTCTGCTCTATAGGCCAAGACGGCGCAGAAGGGCAATGCGCTTCGGGTCAAGCTTCCCATTTGAAATATGGGAATAAAAGCCTATTCTTTCTCTCATGACGATTCGGCTCTCCAATAGCGATGCCCGGCGCATCTTCCTCGCAAAGCAGGGTCTTTCCGGCGCGCCGCACCGCGCGCTCGGCAAGGACGGGCTCTTGAAGCTGATCCATGACATCGGCTTCGTGCAGGTCGACAGCATCGCGACCGTGGAGCGCGCCCATCATCAGATCCTGTTTTCGCGCAACCAGACCTACCGCCGCGAGCACCTGACATCGCTGCTCGAAGACGACGGCGAATTGTTCGAGCACTGGACCCATGATGCATCGATCATCCCCAGCAGCTTCTACCGCTACTGGAAGCACCGCTTCAAATGGGAAGGCGAAACGATCGTCGAGCGCTGGAGCAAGTGGCGCGGCGAGGGTTTTGAGAAAAGTTGTGACGACACCTATGAGCGCATCGCCCAGGGCGGCCCGGTGCTTGCCCGCGAGCTCAAGGAGGCCGAACACACGTCGGGCGGCTGGTGGAATTGGCACCCCTCGAAGACCGCGCTCGAAATCCTGTGGCGCACCGGCAAGCTGGCGATTGCGCGACGCGAGAATTTCCAGAAGGTCTACGACCTGACCGAGCGGGTGATCCCGCCCCACCATCACGATGCCGAGGTGGAGCATCACGAGTTCATCGACTGGGCCTGCCGCAGCGCGCTCGAACGCCTGGGCTTTGCCACCCATGGTGAGATCGCCGCCTTCTGGGATCTGGTTTCGCCGGATGAGGCGAAGAGCTGGGTCGCGGAACATCGCGACGAACTGATCGACGTGGCGATCGAACCGCTTGACGGTGGCAAGCCGCGATCGTCCTATGCGCTTTCCGGCTTTCCCGACACGCTTGGCGACATTCCCGAGCCGCCCGGCCGTGTTCGTGTCCTGAGCCCCTTCGATCCCTTGCTGCGCGACCGCAATCGCACCGAGCGGCTGTTCGGCTTCTTCTATCGCATCGAGATCTTCGTGCCCGAGCCGAAGCGGGAATATGGCTACTATGTCTTCCCGCTGATCGAGGGCGACCGGCTGATCGGCCGCATCGACATGAAGGCCGACCGCAAGCGCGGTAGCCTTGACGTGCGGCGGCTCTGGCTTGAGCGCGGCGTCAAGGCGTCTTCCGGCCGCATGGAGCGTATCGATGCGGAACTGGAACGCGTTGCCCGCTTCACCGGCGTCGAGCGCATCGAACGCCTCGACGGCTGGAACGCGTCGCTCTCCTGATCGATATTTTCCTTGGCTTGAACCGCTGGCCTTCCTAAATGAAGGCCATCGAATTTTATGACGCGGGAGCGCACGACCATGAACACCGATCTGATGAGCCTCTTCGATGCCGATGAGGCAGCGATACGCAAGGTTCTGTCGGAGACGCTTGCCGGCGCCGACGATGGCGAGCTGTTTCTCGAACATGCTCAGGCCGAAGTGCTCTCCTTCGACAACGGCCGGCTGAAGGGCGGCAGCTTCAACACCGACCAGGGCTTTGGCCTGCGGGCGGTGGCCGGCGAATCGGTCGGTTATGCCCATGCCGGCGAGCTGTCGCTGGCAGCGCTTGGCCGCGCCGCCGATGCGGTCGGCCAGGTAACGCGCGGTTATGCCGGCTCCTATGCGGCGGCTCCGCAGCGCACCAACAAGAAGCTCTATGGCGATGAAAACCCGATCGGTGAACCGAGCTTTGAAGCGAAGGTCGCACTGCTGCAGGAAATCGATGCCTATCTGCGCTCAAAGGACCCCAAGGTCCGACAGGTAACAGCCTCGATCGCCGCGAGCTGGCAGCTCGTCGACATCCTGCGCGCCGACGGCCACCGCGTTCAGGACATCCGGCCGATGACGCGTATCAACATCTCGGTGGTTGCCGGTGATGGCGATCGTCAGGAAAGCGGCTCCTATGGTATCGGCGGGCGGCGCGGTTTCGGCGATTTCATCACTGCGGAAAACTGGAAGAAGGGTGCGGACGAGGCGCTGCGCCAGGCGCTCGTCAATCTCGACGCGATCGATGCGCCTGCCGGCACGATGGACGTGGTGCTGGCCTCTGGCTGGCCGGGCGTCATGCTGCACGAAGCCGTCGGCCACGGCCTTGAGGGTGACTTCAACCGCAAGAAGACCTCCGCCTTTGCCGGCCTGCTCGGCGAGCAGGTGGCAGCCAGGGGCGTCACCGTCGTCGACGATGGCACGATCGAGGCGCGTCGCGGCTCGATCTCGATCGACGACGAAGGAACGCCATCGGGCTACAATGTGCTGATCGAGGACGGCAAGCTCGTTGGTTACATGCAGGACCGCCAGAACGCCCGCCTCATGGGCATGCAGCCGACCGGCAACGGCCGGCGCCAGGGCTATGCCCATGTGCCGATGCCGCGCATGACCAACACCTACATGCTGTCAGGCGACAGGACGCCCGACGAGATCATCGCCTCCGTGAAGAGGGGCATCTATGCCGTTTCCTTCGGCGGCGGCCAGGTGGACATCACCTCCGGCAAGTTCGTCTTCGGCTGCACGGAGGCCTACATGATCGAGAACGGCAAGATCGGGGCACCCGTAAAGGGCGCGATGCTGATCGGCAATGGCCCCGACGCGATGAAGCGCGTGACCATGGTCGGCAACGACACCAAGCTCGACACTGGTATCGGCAACTGCGGCAAGGCCGGGCAATGGGTGCCGGTCGGCGTCGGCCAGCCGCATCTGCGCATGGACCAGATCACCGTCGGCGGCACGCAGGCCTAAGGCCTCTTCGTCAAGTCCAGACGAAGTCTCCACCGAACGTCGACGCCTTGCCACTTTGGACTTGCTGCACAGTCTTATCCCGAGATCGATGTCGATCTCGGGGTGGGTGAAACACGGATGGTTGGCGCAGAGGACGTGGGTGAGTTGCATGAGTGAATGGCCGGCAATGGGGTTGAGTGTGAGGCCGTTTGCTGCAGTGGACGAGCAGGCCGTCATAAACGTCATAGTGCCGATCCAGAGTGTCGAATTCGGTATCGCGATTACGGCAGATGACCAGCCGGATCTGCGGGAAATCCCGGACTTCTATCAGTCGGGCAAGGGCGGCTTCTGGGTGGCGACCGCCGGCGACGATATCGTCGGCACATTGGGCCTGAAGGATATCGGCAATGGTAATGCGGCGCTTCGCAAGATGTTTGTTGCTGCCGACTATCGCGGGCGCGAACATGGCGCCGCCTTGCGCCTGCTCGAGGCGCTGTTTGCCCATGCGAGCGCAGCCGGGATCCGTGCGGTCTATCTCGGGACCACCGACAAATTCGTGGCTGCCCATCGCTTCTATGAGAAGAATGGCTTCGTCGAGATCGGCCGGTACGATTTGCCTGCAGCCTTTCCCCTCATGGCGATCGATTCAAAATTCTACGTTCGCCGCGTTTCCGCCTGAGCGTTTCGAGGGACAAGCACTGATCAGCCTCTCGATGGCAGCAGCACGCAGTCGTAGGAGCGCTTCTTTAATGCGTTGCAGGCGGATGCTGCCGCATCGCGGCTCGTGAAGCCGACGAAGCGGGCGCGGTAAACGGTGCCTGCACCCTTGCCGACCGCTTCCGTATAGGGAGACGCATGCGCCAGCATGTCGCCGCCGGCCGCCTGCGCCTGTGCCAAGAGGGCACGGGCCGCGTCAGCAGAAGGGGCTGCCGAGATCTGGATCTGCCAGCCTCCGGCAGCAGGAGTGGCGGCGGTATTTTCGGCTTCGAACATTGCTGTCGGCCGTTCTGCCGGAACGACTGAAGTCGACGATTGAGCGATCAGTGCCGCAACGCTATCGCCCTTGGCGCGATGCGGTGCCGTGTAGGGCATGGGCACGTCCGACATCGTTGCGGCTGACGCGACCTCGACCTCCGCGGGGGCGGCGTTGCGCGTCTTGGCGGGGGCCACCAACTGGCGGCCAGTGGATGCCTTACCGAGATGGCGGTTCAGCAATGCCGCCATCTTATCGTCGCGGCTGCGGGCGGTGCGTCCGCCCATGACAACGCCGATGATCCGCCGGTTGCCATCCCTGACGGCGCTGACGAGGTTGAAGCCGGAGGCATTGGTGTAGCCGGTCTTGATGCCGTCCATGCCGTCATAGCGGTACATCAGATTGTTGTGACCGCGGATCTTGCGGCCACGAAACGTGAAGCTTGGGGTGGCGAACAGCCGGTATTCCCGGGGATAATCGCGCATCAGCGCCACGGCGAGCGTCGACATGTCACGTGCCGTCGTCACCTGCTGGCTTGCTGGCAGGCCGGAGGCGTTGATGAAGACGGTGCGGCTCATGCCCAGCTGGCGCGCCTTCGCCGTCATCCTCTTCGCAAAATTCTGCTCCGAGCCGCCGAGCCTTTCGCTCATCGCGGCGGCTGCGTCATTGGCCGAGCGAACGATCATGCCGTAGACCGCCTCGCGCACCGTGATCGTGCTGCCCGGCTTCAGGCCGAGCTTCATCGGCGGCTTGGCGGCGGCGGCCTTCGACACTTTGATCTTGCTGTCCCAGCTGATATCGCCGCGCCGGAGCGCTTCGAAGGTGAGGTAGAGCGTCATCATCTTGGTAAGAGACGCCGGATGGTTCAGCGTATCGGCATTTTCCGCCGACAGAACCTTGCCCGTGCGCGCATCGAGCACCAGGGAAGCGCTGCCGGCAAAAGCCGTTGCAGACCCCAAGGCGAGAGCGCACATCGCCAGCAGCAGGCGGCGGATAGTTTTCATGTCGGTCCCCATCGAAAAGCGCCGTCGGGCAGGCGCGCAGCTGTGTCGTTTTGCGACAAGGCCGTGTCTTTGCTGCAACTTTGAGGCAGAATGCGATTTTTTCCTGCGACTTTCGTCGGGGTGGTAAACCAGAAATGAACGCCACCGTCCTTCAGCAAGGTTTAACGCTCGCGCCGTTAACCTCCATGGTGGTGCGTCTGGCAGGACGCGTGAAGCACACACCAGCGCTTGAAGCCTCCACACGATCTCCTCGATAAATCGATCGAGGTCCAAGGCGTTCTTCAGTGATTGTCGAAGGCTGATTTGGACGGACTGATATGGCGGGCGGCATCACGGCAGGGATAAAGACGAAAGTGCGACGCGCCGCGATTTCCGGCGGGCTTGAACTGGCAAGCGGTCTAGGCCGAGCCGGCCTGATGCCGGATGCGCGCGGACGCGGCGCCATCTTCACCCTGCATCACGTCCGCCCGAGGGCCGTCAGGGACTTCGATCCGAACGCCCATCTGGAAATCACCCCGGAGTTTCTGGATACAGCCATCGTGCAGTTGAAGCGGGACGGCTATCGCTTCATCGCGCTGGACGATTTGCCAAAGGCGCTTGCCGACAGGGACCGCGGGCCCTTCGCCTGCTTCACCCTCGACGACGGTTACCGCAACAATCTTGATCACGCCCTGCCGGTTTTTGCGCGGCATGAGGTGCCGTTCACCGTTTTTGTTGCCGGCGGCTTCGTCGATTGCACCCATACGCTGTGGTGGGAAACGCTCGCCGATCTGCTATCGGCAACTAGCCGTTTCCGGTTCGATTTCGGCGGCGGAATGGAAACGCTGGACACTGAAAGTGCCGCGGAAAAGCAGGCGATATTTGGCAGAATGGCCGACTACATCCATCGTCGCGATGAAAGTGCCGCGGTTGCCGCGTTAAATGCAGCGGCGCTGGAGCACGGGATCGATGCGTTGGCCATCACAGAAGCGCTGACGCTTGACGAAGCCGGCCTACGCCGCCTTATCGGAAGTCCACTCGCCAGCCTCGGAGCGCACACGATCAGCCATCGTGCGGTCGCGCGGCTCGGCGACGAACAGGCAGCCCGGGAGATCGAGGCATCCGCCGCCCGCGTCGAAGCGATCACGGGCAAAAGACCGCGCAGCTTCGCCTATCCCTATGGGGACCGCCCGGCTGTCTCGCCACGCGATCACCGTCTTGTCGCCGATCTGGGATTTACGGTCGCCGTCACCACCATGCCGGGCACGCTAGCGGCGGCAGCGCCGCCACAGGCCTTGCCGCGCATTTCGCTCAACGGTCATTTCCAGCGCGCCCGCTACGTTTCGGCCCTTGCCTCAGGCATTCCGTTCCGGCTTGCCCGCAGTTAGCCGCCGGAACGCGTCCGTCAGGGGTACATTCGCACTTTCTCCCAGCCGCCTTCCGGTGTCTCGCGACGAAACTCCAGGCGGTCGTGCAGGCGGAACGGCCGGTCGTGCCAGAACTCGATGGAGGTCGGGCGGATGCGAAAGCCGGACCAGTATTCCGGACGGGGAATTTCGCCGAGCGCATGGCGGGCCGTGTATTCGGCAACTGCCTTTTCCAGCGCGAACCGGCTTTCGAGCGGGCGGGACTGCTTCGACGCCCAGGCGCCGATGCGGCTGCCGCGCGGCCGCGACTTGAAATATTCGTCCGCCTCGGCATCCGAGACGATCTCGACAGGCCCGCGCACCCGCACCTGGCGCCGGAGCGACTTCCAGTGAAAACACATGGCGGCCTTGCGCGCGCTCAGAACCTCGCGGCCCTTCTGGCTCTCGAAATTGGTATAGAAGACGAAGCCACGCTCATCGAAATCCTTGAGCAGAACCATGCGCACATTCGGCAGTCCGTCGGGGTCGACAGTTGCCAGCGCGACGGCGTTGGGGTCGTTGATCTCGCTGCCTTCCGCGTCCTTCAGCCATGTGCCGAAAAGGGAAAAGGGCTCATTTGCTTGTGTGAAGTCACCGCTTGTTAACTCATTCACCGCCATATTGCCTTCTAACGCCGTGATGTCTGGCGCGGAAACGCTTCGGGATGAGCCCGAGCGGTGTTTCCGCATCGAAAATGTCAGAGCCTGCTTGTTGACTTCCTCGGGAAACGTGCGGCTCTTGCGAGTCTGACAGGATTGCCGTGCAAGACATAGCAAAGTGGATCGATGGCAAGAAGGGGTATTCCTTCGCGGTGATGCGCGGCGCGGCAATTTGCCTGCCGGTGCTCATCCTGTCTGGTTGCATGGGAGCCGGTCTCGACCTGTTCGGCAGCAGTGTCGATCGCACCGTCTCAACCGGTACCGTTCCCGTTGCCAAAACCTCCGATGGTCTTTCCGATGCGGTCCTGGTGCGCAATGCCGTCACCTCAGCCGAACTCGGGCAGGGGTCGCTCAACCCCATTCCCTGGGCGAATTCGTCGTCGGGCAGCGCCGGCGTCATCAGCAGCATTCAGGAAGACAATGCCAGCGGCATGCTGTGCCGCCGCTTCACCACGACCCGCCATTCCTATGAAGGCATCGCCAAGTTCGACGGCAGCACCTGCAAGCTTGGCGATGGCGAGTGGTACCTCACCAGCTTTGGCCCGCGTGCCTGAAATCCTGTGTTAACCACATTTCGGCAAACCGCTGACGGAACGTCTCGATCGCGGTCCTGGCCTGCTTCATCGTCGCCGCGGCTAACCGATCTTTAGCAAGTTCTGCCCATCCTCGGCGTCGAACGGGACATGCCACCACTGCGCGTGATCCCCGGTTTGAGGCATAAGGCGGGCATCCGGGAGAAGCCGCCGATCAGAGAAGATGGTAGCAAACCATGCGTGATCCCTATGCAGTCCTCGGCGTCCGGCGCACTGCCGGTCAGGATGAAATCAAGGCGGCGTGGCGTTCGGTCGCCAAGGCTATCCATCCCGATCACAATCAGGACGATCCGACCGCTGCCGAGCGCTTTGCCGAGGCCGGCAAGGCCTATGAGCTGCTTCGCGACCCGAAGCTGAGAAGCCGCTACGACTATGCCCGTCGCGAAGCCGAACTGCGTCGCATGGAGGCGATGAAGGCAAAGATGCGCGGCCCCGAACCGGAAGAGCAGCCGGTCGACGCCGAAACCGCCGAGGAGGCGGTCTCGCAGATTTTTGGTGCGGACACGCGGGCAAGAACCACAAGGCCTGCCGCCAAGCCGGCAGCGGCACGGGCCCCGGAGAGACCCGCCGCGCCCCCCGAACCGAAGCCAGAGCCGGTCAGCGAGCCGAAGCAGGAGGCGGTTGCCAAGACGGAGCCGCCGCTGATGCAGCGCGCCGCCGCACCCGCCGCCGAGCTTGTGGCCGCTATTGTCCGGCGCATTCGCGGCCGGGCGGCCAAGACCGCCGACAAGGTCCCCGATCTTGCTGTCGATCTGACGGTCACCATCCAGGATCTGATCGATCGTCAACGCCTGTCGCTTGAGCTGCCCGATGGCGAAACCATCAAGGTTCAGATACCGCCGGGCGCCGTTGACGGGCAGACGGTCCGGTTGGCAGAGCAGGGGTATCGCGTCACCGGCATGACACGCGGCGATGTCGTCGTGACCTTGCGCGTCGACCAGAGCGGTGCATTCAGAACCAATGGACTGGACCTGCTGACGACATTGCCTGTCGACCTTCAGAGCGCGGTGCTTGGCTGCGAGCATGTCATTTCCACCCCGATCGGCGAGGTGACCCTCGTCGTTCCTGCCTGGTCCGGGTCGGACAAGGTCATCCTCGTCGAAGGTTTCGGGCTGCCAGGTGCCTATGGCGCGCGGGGGAATCTGCTGGTCGAACTGCGGCTCGTCTTGCGTGATACGCCTGATGACAAGGTTACAGACCTGATGAAATCGCTGCGCGATGGCCTCTATTTGTGACGGTTTGCTGACACATTGACCCAATATTACGGGGACTAACAGTTCCTGATCTCGGCCGCGCTTGAACCACCGGAGCGGCTATGCCATAGGCAATTCTCGACAATTTGCCGCACGTGCGCCGATAGCGCCGGCTTGGCGTATTTGAATTTTGTTAAGTCTGGCGTCGGCCGTCATCGATGCCGGCAGATAGTATTGGGGACAATGCATGGCTCAGGCATCGGGTTTGATGAAGGGCAAGCGTGGCGTCATCATGGGCGTCGCGAACAACCGTTCGATCGCGTGGGGGATCGCCAAGGCGATCCATGCCCAGGGTGGCGAAGTTGCGCTGACCTATCAGGGCGATGCACTGAAGAAGCGCGTCGAGCCGCTTTTGGCTGAAATCGACGGTTTCATGGCCGGCCACTGTGACGTCAGCGACGAGGCGTCCATCGACGAGGTTTTCTCCTCGCTTGAAAAGCACTGGGGCAAGATCGACTTCGTCGTGCATGCGATTGGCTTCTCCGACAAGGACGAGTTGACCGGCCGTTATGTCGACACGTCGCCGGAAAACTTCGCCAAGACGATGCAGATCTCGGTCTATTCGTTCACGTCGGTGGCCCGTCGCGCTGAAAAGCTGATGACGGATGGCGGCTCGATGCTGACGCTGACCTATTACGGCGCCGAAAAGGTTATGCCGAACTACAACGTTATGGGTGTCGCCAAGGCTGCCCTCGAAGCGAGCGTCAAGTATCTGGCCGTCGACCTCGGTCCGAAGAACATCCGCGTCAACGCGATCTCCGCCGGCCCGATCAAGACACTGGCCGCTTCCGGCATCGGCGATTTCCGCTACATCCTCAAGTGGAACGAGTACAACGCACCGCTGCGTCGCACCGTCACCATCGAGGAAGTAGGCGATGTCGGCCTCTACATGCTGTCCGACCTGTCGCGCTCGGTTACGGGTGAAGTCCACCATGCCGACAGCGGCTATCATGTCGTCGGCATGAAGGCCGTCGACGCCCCGGATATCTCCGTCATCAAGGATTGATCGGCGCCGCCGACCGGCCCGAACAGCCTCCTGCCCGGAGCGAAATGTTGTGCTGATCTATGTGATCCGTCACGGACAAACCGACTGGAACGCGGAAAGCCGCCTCCAGGGGCAGAAGGACATCCCTCTCAACGATACCGGCCGCCAGCAGGCGACCGGAAACGGGATGGCGCTCGCAGCCATCCTCGGTGGCGACGCAGCGCAGTTCGACTTCGTCGCAAGCCCGCTCGGCCGCACCCGTGAAACCATGGAGCGCCTGCGCCGTGCCATGGGGCTTGACCCCACCCTCTACCGCACCGACGACCGGTTGAAGGAAGTCTCCTTCGGCGATTGGGAAGGCTTCACGCTTCCGGAGCTGAAGCGCTCCGTGCCAGAGCGTATCGCCGAGCGACGCAAGGTGAAATGGGATTTCATCCCGCCCGGTGATGATGCCGAAAGCTACGAGATCCTGTCCTGGCGGATTGCGGCTTGGCTCAAGGACGTCAACAGGCCGACGGTCTGTGTCAGCCATGGCGGCGTCATCCGCGCGCTGTTCAAGCTTTTTGGCGAGATGGACGAAGATGAGGCGGCTTCCGCCGCCATCCCTCAGGATCGTTTGTTGCGGATTGCCGGCAATACCATCGGCTGGATCTGAGGTTTTGGCGCATCGCGCCTGAGCGAAGCCGTGGAAACGGCTCTCTCATTGTCTTCACGCATTTCCTGGAAATGCTTCGGCAACGCCGGATCAGGGCACCCGCCCCCCATGGGGCGGGACGTGGCTCTCAAAAGTCTTACTGGACGATTTCCAGGTCGTTGATCACACGCTTGCCATCGACCTCTGTATAGAACACGAGAACTTTCACGCCGGCGGTGAGGCCTTCGAAGTTGAACTCTTCAGGTGCCTGATAGCTCTTGCCGTCGTCGAGTTGGAGGCTGAGGCGATCGGTATCGACGCCGGTGATGACAGCCTCTACGTCGGCACTTTCGGCAAGGGCCGACAGAGGCGAAAGCAAGCCTGCGGTGGCCATGAGCGCGGCAATGACAAAACGCATCTTTCTTGCCCTCTTCAGTGTATCTGCGATTCTTCTTGTCATCACCATTTGATCCCCGATTGTGGCAAAAATTGCCTTGTACCGTCGCTTTTGACAGGCATTTTCCCTCGTTTGGGGATTGCCCGGCCGGTTGGAGGAGACTGAACGCCAAACGTGCAGTTTTCAAGCGTTCGGCCGGTGGGATCGGCGACGCTTCCGCATTGTATCCCCATGAATTATGGGGTTTTCCAAAGAAATGTCACGAAAGCCAATCTTAAGACTCGCTCGCTACCTTCGGTTGGGGATCGAGGGGAATAGAGTGAAGATTGTTGACGTTCTGCGCCAGCGCATTCGGGCCGCAGCCAGATTTGCGAAACCGTCGCTGATACCGGCTGCGATCGCCGGCATCGTTGTGTTCAGCGGCGGCCACATCTATGAGCGCCAGAACCTTGAAAACTTCCGAAGCGATCTGAGGATCGACGTCGAGAATGAGCTGAACCTCATCGCCAATCGCCTCCAGTCGGAGGTCAATACCAATATTGCCGCCCTCAACGGGTTCGCCAACAGCATCGGCGTTCATCCCGAGATGACCGCGGACGATTTCACGGTCATGTCGACCAAGTTGCTGCTGCAGAACCCGCAGATGGTGCGGGCGTCGGCCGCTCCCGGCGGCGTGGTGCGCATCTCTTTTCCCCGCGAAAGCCAGCAATGGTTCGTCGGCACCGATTTCAACAAGTTCGGTGCGACGCGGCGTGCCGTGGAGCGGGCTTCGTCCACCGTCAAGCCCGTGATGATCGGCCCCATTCGCCTGCCGAGCGGGCGCAACGGTTTTGAGCTTTTCCTGCCTGTCTTCGCCAAGATCCAGGGGCGTATGGAGCGCTGGGGTTATGTCGAGGCGATCCTTGACGAAAAGGCTCTCTATCGCTCCGCCCGCCTGCTTGAGGACGGTGTTGAAACACCGGAATCGACGGGTGATCATCGCCACGTCGACGTGCATCTCGCGATCCGAGACGTGTCGGAACCGGAACGCATCCAGGATGCCTTCTTCGGTAGCGACGGCGTTTTTCGGGCGGCTCCGGCCATGCGCCAACTCGTCCTGCCCGGCGGCGTGTGGGAGCTCGCGGCGACACCGATCGGTGGCTGGGACCAACTGCCGGAAAACAGCACCGACCTGCGTCTGGCCATTGCCGCGGCGGTCGCGGTTGTCGTCATTCCCATTCTTTTGACCGGCGGTCTGGTCAATGAGCGCCAGCGCAACATCGCCAAGCTCAGGGCGCGCGAAGGTGAGGTGATGACGCTTTCGCATCGTCTCAATCTGGCGCTCGAGGCCTCCAAGATCGGCATATGGGAAATCGATCAGGCAACGCAGGAGCGGTCCTGGGACGACCGCATGTTCCACCTGCATGGGTTGACGGTCCATGACGACGAGCCGACCTACGAGGAATGGCGATCGACCGTCCACCCTGATGATGCCGGCATTGCCGCCAACACTCTGTTTCGCAGCCTCGACGAGGGGCTGGAGTACCGTTCTCAATATCGCGTCGTCCTCTCCGACGGCAGCATACGGCACATCCGCAATGTCGGTTCCGGCCATCAGGGTGTCGACGGTCGCTCGAAGATCACCGGCATCAGCTGGGATGTGACCGATGACGTGTTGAAGAACGAACGTCTTGGCGCCGCCAAGGCTCAGGTCGATCAGCAGAACCTGGAACTCGAGCGGGCCTTGAAGGGGCTTTACGAGCGCGAGCAGGAACTCGAGAAGCTGTCGCGCCGGCTCGACCTCGCGCTCGACAGTTATCGTTGCGGCATGTGGGAGGCGGATCTCGACAACAACGTCGCCTATTGGGACGAGCGCATGCACCAGCTCTACGGGCTGCGCTATACCGACGGCGCTACCAACGAGGAAATCTGGCTCGGTGCCCTTCATCCTGAAGATCGTGGCTCTGCACTTCTGGCCGTCAACACGGCGATCGGCGCGCGCGAAACCTATGTCCACCAGGCACGCGTGGTTCTGGCCGAGGGCGCCGTCCGACACATTCGCTCAGTCGGCAAGCTGCATGTGTCGCCAGAGGGGCGCAGGAAGCTGGTCGGCATCGCGCTCGACGTGACCGACGACGTCGTGATGACCGAACAATTGCGCGCGGCCAAGGCAATGACCGATGCCAAGAACGCCGAGTTGGAGCAGGCGCGGATCCGCATCGAGCACAATTCGCTGCACGATCCGCTGACGGGGCTCGGCAATCGCCGGATGCTCGACAAGGCGCTGGAGCGCCTGACCGGTGCGGGGGCTGACAAGCCGCAAAACATTGCCATCCTTCATATCGACCTCGATCGTTTCAAGCAGATCAACGATACGCTCGGCCATGCGGCCGGCGACGCGATGCTGGTCCATGCGTCGGAGATCCTGCGCTCCAACATTGGGCCGGATGACCTCGTGGCGCGCATCGGCGGCGACGAGTTTGTCGTCGTCGTAACCGGAGCGCCGGGCGATGTCGCGCTTGCGGCGCTGTGCGACCGTATCATCGCGGAGATGCGCCAGCCCGTCGATTACAACGGATTTCCCTGCCGCTTCGGCGTCAGCATCGGGGTCGCCGTGGCGCGCCAGGCGCATGGTGACGCGCGCAAGCTGCTCGTCAATGCCGACATGGCTCTCTACCGGGCGAAGGAGAATGGCCGAAACCGCTATCAGTTCTTCACGCAGATCCTCCAGGCCGAAGTCGTCACCGCCAAACGCGTCGCCGACGAGATCCTCGAGGGCATCGAGCGCGACGAGTTCGTTCCCTGGTACCAGCCGCAATTTGACGCCTCGACATTGGCGCTTTCCGGTGTGGAGGCGCTCATACGCTGGCGCCATCCGCGCCACGGCATTCTGACGCCGGACAGGTTCCTGGCGATCGCCGATGACCTGAACGTCACCGCGGCGCTCGACCGGCTCGTGCTTGAAAAATCGCTGGCCGACCAGATGCGCTGGGCAGCGGCCGGCCTGAGAGTCCCGAAGATCTCCGTCAACGTGTCGGCCAAGCGCCTGCAGGACGAACGGCTGCTCGCCTCGCTCGAGGGCCTGAGCATCGCGCCGGGGCAGCTTTCCTTCGAACTGGTGGAATCGATCTTCCTCGACGAAAGCGACGATATCGTCACGGCCAATATCGAGGGCATTAAAAGGCTCGGTATCGACATCGAAATCGACGATTTCGGCACGGGTCATACCTCGATCGTCAGCCTGTTGAAGATCAAGCCGAAGCGGCTGAAGATCGACCGGCAGCTCGTGATTCCGGTTCTCAGCGCCCGCACGGAGCAGGCGCTGATCCGGTCGATCATCGATATCGCCCGCTCGCTCGGCATCGAGACGGTGGCAGAAGGCGTGGAGACCATGGCACACGCCGAAATGCTCGGCATTCTCGGCTGCGATCTGCTGCAGGGTTACGCCTTCTCGAAGCCGCTGAGCGCGGAGAACTTCCTGGCATTCGCGACGGAGCGCGGATTGAGGCTCGCCTCCTGAGGCGATTGCAAATCCCGCCTGCCCATCGGAAACACTTTCCCCTTTCCCGGCTTTCCACTAAGAGAGTGGCGCCCGTACATGAAACATGTACGTCCGTTGCTTCTCAGAGTTCGGTTGCCTCATGTCGCACAATACCTTCGGTCATCTTTTCCGCGTCACCACCTGGGGCGAAAGCCATGGGCCAGCACTTGGCTGCGTGGTGGATGGGTGCCCACCCGGCATTCGTTTCACGCTCGCCGAATTGCAAGCCTGGCTCGACAAGCGCAAGCCCGGTCAGTCGCGTTTCGTCACGCAGCGCCGTGAGGACGATCTCGTCAAGGTTCTCTCCGGCGTGATGCTGGATGAGGACGGCGAGACGATGATCTCGACCGGCACGCCGATTTCGATGCTGATCGAAAACACCGACCAGCGCTCGAAGGATTATTCGGAAATCTCCAAGCGTTATCGCCCGGGGCACGCCGACTACACCTATGACGTCAAATACGGCATTCGCGACTACCGCGGTGGTGGCCGTTCGTCGGCGCGCGAAACGGCAGCACGCGTTGCCGCCGGTGGTATCGCCCGCAAGGTTGTCCCGGGGCTGGTCGTGCGCGCAGCGCTCGTGCAGATCGGCAAGCACAAGATCGACCGGGCCAACTGGGATTGGGCCGAGGTCAACAACAACCCGTTCTTCGCGCCAGATCCGGCGATCGTGCCCGTCTGGGAGGAATACCTGGACGGCATCCGCAAATCGGGTTCGTCCATCGGCGCCGTGGTCGAAGTGGTGGCGGAAGGCGTGCCGGCCGGCATCGGTGCGCCTGTTTATGCCAAACTCGACCAGGATATCGCTTCGAACCTGATGTCGATCAACGCCGTCAAGGGCGTGGAGATCGGCAACGGCTTTGGTGCAGCCGAAATCACCGGCGAGGAAAATGCCGACGAGATGCGTATCGGCGCTGACGGTCAGCCCGTCTTCCTCTCCAACAACGCCGGCGGCATTCTTGGCGGCATTTCGACCGGCCAGCCGGTCATCGCCCGCTTTGCGATCAAGCCGACCTCTTCTATCCTGACCGAGCGTCGTTCGATCGACAGCGACGGCAACGAAGTGGATGTGCGCACCAAGGGGCGTCATGATCCTTGTGTCGGCATCCGCGCCGTGCCGATCGGCGAAGCGATGGTTGCCTGCACCATTGCAGATCACTACCTGCGTGACCGCGGCCAGACCGGCCGGCTCAAATAGTTCGGGAAGAACAAGATGTCCTATGACCAGAAGCGTGTCGTTGATGCCATCCGTGCCTTCGAAGCGGGCGAGATCGTCGTCGTCACCGACGACGACGGCCGCGAGAACGAAGGCGACCTGATCGTCGCCGCCGTGCATTGCACGCCGGAGAAGATGGCCTTCATCGTGCGCCATACTTCGGGCATCGTCTGTACGCCGATGCCGCGCGAAGAGGCAAAGCGCCTCAATCTCAATGCCATGGTGGCGGAAAACGATTCGGCGCACACCACGGCCTTTACCGTCTCGGTCGATTTCAAGCACGGAACCACCACTGGCATCTCGGCTGACGATCGCACACTGACGGTGCGCAACCTCGCCAACCCCAATGTCGGGCCGACCGATTTCGTGCGGCCCGGCCATATCTTCCCCCTAGTCGCCCGCGAAGGCGGCGTCCTGATGCGTTCCGGCCATACGGAAGCTGCCGTCGATCTCTGCAAGCTCGCAAGCCTGCCTTCGATCGGCGTCATCTGCGAGCTGGTCAACGATGACGGCACCGTCACACGCGGCCCGCAGGTCAGCGCCTTTGCTGAAAAGCACGGTTTGAAGCAGGTCTCCGTCGCCGACCTGATCGCCTATCGTCAGCGCAAGGAAACGTTGATCGAGCAGGGCGGCTCCTTCGACATCGAGACGCCCTACGGCAAGGCCAAGGGGCATTCCTATTCCTTGCCCTGGGATCCGATGCAGCATCTTGCCGTCGTCTTCGGCGACATCCGTGACGGCGTTGACATCCCGGTTCGCCTGCACCTCGAAAATGTCGGAGCCGACGTCTTCGGCAAGGACTGCCAAATCGACCGGATCATGAAGCGTATCGCCGAAGAGGGCAGGGGCGTCATCGTCTATCTGCGTGAAGGCTCGGTCGGCGTTGGCGTGTCGCACACGGCGCGCAAGGGCAAGCATGATCGCGAAGCGCATGACGAGGCGCAGGCCCGCGAAAGCGAATGGCTGGAGATCGGCCTCGGCGCGCAGATCCTCAAGGATCTCGGCATCAGTTCGATCCGGCTGCTCGCCTCGCGCGAACGCCACTATGTCGGTCTCGAAGGCTTCGGCATCAAGATCGCCGCGACTGACATTATCTGACGCTGAACCGCGAGAACGCCTTCGAAGCTTGGAAGCCCGGACGAACATCCGGGCTTTTTGCTGCCTGCCGCTTGATGGTTGAAACGAAAAAGCCGCGCACGAGGCGCGGCTTTGGGAAAAACGCGGTGGCAAGTGCCATCAGGGCAGGGCGTCGTAGCCTTCGCCGAAACCCTTGAGATCAACAGGAATGCCGATGCCTTCTTCCGGCGACTGGAAGACGATGAAGGTCGCCGTCGCGCCAGAGCGGAAGGTCTTCAACAGCTCGTCCTCGAGCACGACCTCGGCATAGCAGCCGTCCGAGAAGCAGCGCACGAAATAGGCGCGGCCGATATCCTTGCCGTCGACATTGAGACCGAGGCCGTTCGGCAAAAGCACGCCGAGCGGCGCCAGAACGCGCAGAATCTTCGCCTTGCGGTCGGCGGTCTTCAGCACGACCACGGAGAGGCCGACTTCCGGTCGGTCTTCGGCGATGACGTTCTGCATCAGGGCGCACTGGTCGGTCGATGCACCTGCCGGCTGATCGCAGACGATCGACCAGGCGCCGTGGTTGGACTTGACCGTTCCGGGCGCGCCAGCAGGTTGTTGGGCAGCGCTCGCCACAGGAAGGGCGAGAACGGCAAGTCCGAGAGCGGCAAGAGCCGACAGTCGGGAGAAGAGGGGCAGGCCCATGTAAACCTCAAAACGTCGAATCATCAGGGCTATTCTTGAAGCGCGCGGGGAGAAATGAAAAGCCCTGCGGGGTACATTCCAGCGCCATATGGCGGAAATTGGGCTTGCGGAACACCATTGTCGCGCTGACGTGGCGTGAGAGCGCCAACAGTGGCGCAGATCGAGGCATATAAGTCGATTCGTTGAGGCTTCCGAGGGGTGCCTGTGAGAAAAGTCGCATTTGTGCAAAAATGCCGCATGGGGTTGATTGCACAGATGTTGCGGCGTTGGGCAAACTGTGGTTTGAAGCGCAGCAGTATCGCAGGGATTCTGCGTTTCGGTTTGATCCTGATCAAGCGCATTGGGGAGACATATTGTGAAAAACAAGGCCTATGCAGTTATGGCAGCGCTTGCCTGTCTGCTTTTTGCTTCGAGCGCCTACGCTGACAAGCCTGTCGATTGGCAGACGAACTTTCAGGCAGCGGCGACGGGCATTATGGAAGAAATCACGTGGTTTGAACACTACACCCTGTGGTTCATCATTCCGATCACTCTCTTTGTCCTCCTGCTGCTGATTGTCGTGGTGGTCAAATTCCGTGAGAGCGTCAATCCGGTGCCCTCCAAGACCAGCCACAACACCGCTATCGAGGTTGTCTGGACCGTCGGTCCGGTCATCATCCTGCTGTTCCTGGCCATTCCGTCTTTCCAGCTTTTGACCGCGCAGCTGACGCCGCCGGCCAATCCGGATTTGACGGTCAAGGCGACGGGCAACCAGTGGTACTGGTCCTATGAATATGAAGTCGGTGAAAGCCCGCTCTCCTTCGACAGCCTGCTGATGAAGGAAGAAGATCGTGCGAGCCTCGGCAAGGAAGACAAGGTCGAATATCCGCGCCTTCTCGCTGTCGACAACGAAGTCGTCGTTCCGGTCGGCAAGACCGTTCGTCTGCTCGTTACGGCTGCCGACGTCATTCACGCTTTCGCGATGCCCGCCTTCGGCGTTAAGATCGATGCCGTTCCCGGCCGCCTGAACGAAACCTGGTTCAAGGCTGACCGTGAAGGCCTCTACTATGGCCAGTGTTCCGAGCTCTGCGGCAAGGACCACGCCTATATGCCGATCGCCGTCCGCGTTGTTTCGCAGGAAAAATACGACGCCTGGCTCGCTGCCGCCGCAACCAATATCGGCGATGCGAACAAGGCGCTCATGGCGTCCATCGACGGCGCGGCGAAGGCCGTTGACGTCGCTGCCAACGCCGCACAGTAATCGGTAAGGGGAGCTCGACCCATGGCTGGAACAGCCGCTCATCACGACCAACGCCATGATCATTCCGATCATGGTCACGCAGATCACGCGCACAAGCCTTTGAGCTTTTTTCAGCGCTGGTTTCTGTCGACCAACCACAAGGACATCGGCACGCTCTACCTGATCTTCGCGATCTTCGCGGGCATCATCGGCGGCACGCTGTCGATCTTCATGCGCGCCGAGCTGCAGGAACCGGGCATTCAGATCTTCCACGGTCTGGCGCAGATGGTTTACGGCTTCGAGGGCGACGCTGCCATCGACGGCGGCAAGCACATGTTCAACGTATTCACGACCGCGCACGCGCTCATCATGATCTTCTTCATGGTCATGCCGGCGCTGATCGGCGGCTTCGCCAACTGGATGGTTCCGATCATGATCGGCGCGCCGGACATGGCGTTCCCGCGCATGAACAACATCTCGTTCTGGTTGATCATTCCGGCCTTCCTGCTGGTGCTGCTTTCGATGTTCGTCGAAGGTCCGGCTGGCGCCTATGGTGCAGGGGGCGGGTGGACGATCTATCCACCATTCTCGACGTCGGGCATGCCCGGGCCGGCGATGGATCTCGTGATCCTCGGCCTGCACATTGCCGGTGCTTCGTCGATCCTCGGTGCGATCAACTTCATCACCACGATCCTGAACATGCGCGCTCCAGGCATGACGCTGCACAAGATGCCGCTGTTTGCCTGGTCGGTTCTGATCACCGCCTTCCTGCTGCTGCTCTCGCTGCCGGTTCTGGCAGGTGGCATCACCATGCTGCTGACGGACCGCAACTTCGGCACGGCCTTCTTCGCGCCTGAAGGCGGCGGCGACCCGATCCTGTTCCAGCACCTGTTCTGGTTCTTCGGTCACCCGGAAGTGTACATCCTGATCCTGCCGGGCTTCGGCATCGTCAGCCACATTGTTTCCACCTTCTCGCGCAAGCCGATCTTCGGCTACCTCGGCATGGCCTACGCCATGGTCGCGATCGGCGCCGTCGGCTTCATCGTGTGGGCACACCACATGTACACCGTCGGCATGTCGCTCGACACGCAGCGCTACTTCGTCTTCGCGACGATGGTTATTGCGGTTCCGACCGGCGTGAAGATTTTCTCGTGGATCGCGACGATGTGGGGTGGTTCGATCCGCTTCACGACCCCGATGGTCTGGGCGATCGGCTTCATCTTCTTGTTCACCGTCGGTGGCGTCACGGGCGTTCAGCTCGCCAACGCCGGCCTCGACCGTTCGCTGCACGACACCTACTACGTGGTTGCTCACTTCCACTACGTTCTGTCGCTCGGCGCCGTGTTCGCGATCTTCGCTGCCTGGTACTACTGGTTCCCGAAGATGACCGGCTACATGTACTCCGAGTTCCTCGGCAAGCTGCACTTCTGGGTCATGTTCATTGGTGTGAACCTGATCTTCTTCCCGCAGCACTTCCTGGGTCTCGCTGGCATGCCGCGCCGCTACATCGACTATCCGGATGCCTATGCCGGCTGGAACATGGTGTCGTCCTACGGCTCGTACATCGCAGCCGTCGGCGTACTGATCTTCCTCTTCTGTGTCGCCGAAGCCTTCGCCAAGAAGCGCGTCGCTGGCGACAATCCGTGGGGCGAGGGTGCAAACACGCTCGAATGGCAGCTGTCTTCGCCGCCGCCGTTCCACCAGTGGGAACAGCTCCCGCGCATCAAGTGATGGGAAAGAAACAGAAGCCGCCGGTTCCGGCGGCTTCACCCCGCCGGAGAACCGGCAAAAGACGGCCCCTATGGGCAAAAGACGATCAAGGACGAGACATGACGGTCATCGACAATCACGAAGCAATGGGCATGGATGGCGCGCCGCGCCTGTCCGAGGCCTCTGCGCGCGATTATTTCGAGCTTCTGAAGCCCCGCGTCATGTCGCTCGTCGTGTTCACCGCGCTTGCGGGCCTCGTGCTTGCGCCCGGACACATCAATCCCTTCATCGGTTTCATCGCCATCCTGTGCATCGCCGTCGGTGCTGGCGCCTCCGGCGCGCTCAACATGTGGTATGACGCCGACATCGACGCGGTCATGACCCGCACGGCCAAGCGCCCGATCCCGGCAGGCAAGATCCTGCCCGAGGAAGCGCTCGCCTTCGGCCTGACACTGTCAGCCTTTTCCGTGATCATCCTTGGGCTCGCCGTCAATTGGCTCGCAGCCGGGTTGCTCGCCTTCACCATCTTCTTCTACGCCGTCATCTATACGATGTGGCTCAAGCGCTCGACGCCGCAGAACATCGTCATCGGCGGTGCTGCCGGTGCCTTCCCGCCGATGATCGGCTGGGCCTGTGTGACCGGCGGCGTGTCGGTGGAGAGCATCGTGCTTTTCCTCATCACCTTCCTGTGGACGCCTGCGCATTTCTGGGCGCTCGCACTGTTCAAGATGGGTGACTATGGCGCCGTCGGCGTGCCGATGCTGCCCAACGTCTGCGGCCAGGCGACCACCAAGAAACAGATCGTCATCTATGCGGTTCTGACGGCGCTGATCGGCATCTGTCCCACCTTGCTCGGTTTTGCGAGCATCGGTTACGGCGCGGTCGCAGCGGCACTTGGTCTTGGCTTCGTCTGGTATTCGATCGGCGTGCTGCGCATGCCCGAAACCGACGAGCGCATGCTGCCCGCCAAGAAGCTTTTCGCCTTCTCGATCATGTATCTGTTCGTGATCTTCTCCGCCCTGATGGCGGATCACCTGATCGTCAATATCTGGCTGAATGCCGGGAGTGTTGCCTGATGGAAACCGTCAAGCTCAACGAAGCCCAGAAGAAGTCCCGCCGCGGCCGCAACATCGCGCTCGGTGTCGTCCTGGCTGGTCTGGTCGTCCTCTTCTACGTCGTCACGCTGATCAAGTTCGGCAACGGCATGGTCAACTGAGGAGCCGCGGCATGACGACTTCTCAGAACTCAGAGCAGAAGCAGCGCTCCAACGGCGTGATCGTTGGCACCTGCGTCGCCTTCGTCGTCGGCATGACCGGCATGGCCTATGCGGCCGTGCCGCTCTACGACATGTTCTGCCGCGTCACCGGCTATAACGGCACGACACAGCGCGTCGAGCAGGCATCGGACGTCATCCTCGACGAAAAGGTCAAGGTTACCTTCGACGCCAACACCTCGGGCGGCCTGCCCTGGGAATTCAAGCCGGTGCAGCGCGACATCGACGTCCGTATCGGCGAGACCGTGCAGGTCATGTACCGCGCCAAGAACCTTTCGTCGAAGCCGACGACGGGCCAGGCGACGTTCAACGTCACGCCGATGCAGGCCGGTGCCTACTTCAACAAGGTCCAATGCTTCTGCTTTACCGAGACGACCCTGCAGCCGGGAGAGGAGATGGAGATGCCGGTGGTATTCTTCGTCGATCCGGACATGGTCAACGCGGTCGAGACCAAGGACATCAAGACACTGACGCTTTCCTACACCTTCTACCCGCGCGAGCCGTCAAAGCCGGTCGCACGGGTGAAGACGGGCGAAACTGAGAACAAACTTTGACTGGAGGCCCGTTTCGGCTAAGCCGGAAGGGCGACAAGAGAAAGACCTATCGGGGATTACTGACATGGCCGATGCGCATCAGAAGAATCACGACTACCACATCATCGACCCGAGCCCCTGGCCGTTGCTTGCCTCGATCGGCGCATTCGTCATGGCGTTCGGCGGTGTCGGCTACATGCGCTATCTCTCGGGCGGCTCCTTCAAGCTGTTCGGCGCAGAGCTCGCCAATCCGTGGGTCTTCTTCATCGGCCTCGCCGTCGTTCTCTACACCATGTACGGCTGGTGGTCGGACACGGTGAAGGAAGCCCACGAGGGTCACCACACCCGCGTCGTCTCGCTGCACCTGCGCTACGGCATGATCATGTTCATCGCTTCGGAAGTGATGTTCTTCGTTGCTTGGTTCTGGGCCTATTTCGACGCCAGCCTGTTCCCGGGCGAAGCCATCCAGGCAACCCGCACCGCCTTTACCGGTGGTGTCTGGCCGCCGAAGGGTATCGAGGTTCTCGACCCCTGGCACCTGCCGCTCTACAACACCGTCATCCTGCTGCTTTCCGGCACGACGGTCACCTGGGCGCACCACGCACTGCTCCACAATGACCGCAAGGGCCTGGTCTACGGCCTGTCGCTGACGGTCGTCCTCGGCGTGCTGTTCTCCTACGTTCAGGCTTACGAATACGCTCACGCTCCGTTCGCCTTCAAGGACTCGATCTACGGCGCGACCTTCTTCATGGCGACCGGTTTCCACGGCTTCCACGTTCTCGTCGGCACGATCTTCCTGCTCGTCTGCCTGCTGCGCGCGCTGCGTGGCGACTTTACGCCGAAGCAGCACTTCGGCTTCGAAGCGGCCGCCTGGTACTGGCACTTCGTTGACGTCGTCTGGCTCTTCCTCTTCTTCTCCATCTATATCTGGGGTGGCTGGGGTGCGCCGATCGCGCACATGTAAGAAGAACAGAGCGCACGCTCTTTTCAATAGGGCGGCTGCAGCCATGCAGCCGCCTTATTTTTTATGTGTCTTGTGGTTGTAGCGGGAGGGCGGTGGATATGAAAATGCGCATGGTTGCCGTGGCAATGGCAATGGCATGGCTCCTGGCGGGGTGTTTTTCTGCGCTGGCCGGCGACGTTGCCAATCGCGTCGTGGTGCACAAGGAAAAACGCATCCTGCAGCTCTACCGTGGGGATGAGATGCTGCGTGAGTATTCGATCGCGCTTGGCGGCAATCCCATCGGCCATAAGGAGCGCGAAGGCGACCGGCGAACGCCCGAGGGCCTCTATGTTCTCGACTGGCGCAACGACAAGAGCGGCTATCACCTGTCGATACATGTCTCCTATCCCAGACCCGAAGACATCGCGGCAGCGGCAGCCAAGAACGTCGATCCCGGCGGCATGATCATGATCCACGGCCAGCGCAATTATTTCGGCTGGCTGGCGTTTATGACGCAGATGTTCGATTGGACGGATGGCTGCATTGCGGTTACCAATGCCGAAATGGACGAAATCTGGGACATGGTTCCCAACAACACCCCGATCGAGATCAATCCGTGAGTGACGACAAAGCCCTCTATCCGCCGGTCGAGCCGATCATGGCAGGCATCAAGGGCCTGTGTCCACGCTGCGGCCAGGGAAAGCTGTTCGATGGCTTTCTGACGGTCAAGCCGGCCTGCACGAGCTGCGAACTTGATTATCGTTTCGCCGATTCCGGTGATGGTCCTGTTGTCTTCGTCATTCTGATTGTCGGCTTCATCGTCGTCGGCGCCGCGCTCTGGACGGAGGTCAATCTCAGTCCTCCGCTGTGGCTGCATTTCCTGCTCTGGATACCGCTGGCAATCGCCTTCAGCCTCGGCCTGACGCGCATGCTGAAGGGTATCCTCATCAACCTGCAATATCGCAACAACGCGCGGCCTGGCGAGATCGATCGTGGCTGAAGTCTTGACCAAAAAGAAGGGCAGCCTTGTCGGGCGAGTCGGCGCATTCGTCCTGCTTGCGACAACCTTCGCGATCCTCATCTCGCTCGGCACCTGGCAGATGCAGCGGCTGCATTGGAAAGAGGGCCTGCTCGCCGCGATCGCCGAGCGCCGGTCGGCGCCGCCGGTGACAATTGCCGACATCGAAAAGATTTTGGCTGAAGGCGGGGATATCGATTACCGCACGGTTTCGGTCCCCGGCGGATTCGACCACAGCCGCGAGCGGCATTTCTTCGCGACCTATAACGGCCGCACTGGCTATTACATCTTCACGCCATTGAGGCTCGATGACGGTCGTTTTCTGTTCGTCAATCGCGGGTTCGTCCCGTTCGAGCAGAAGGAGTCTTCGACCCGGCTCGCCGGGGAGCTCCCGGCCTCCGTTGCCATCAACGGCCTCGCCCGGCCGAAGCTCAGCGAAAAGCCGTCATCGATCGTTCCGGACAATGATCTCGCCAAGAACATCTTCTACTGGAAGGACCTCGACGCGATGGCGTCGTCGGTCGGGCTTCCCGCGGACAAGGTCCTGCCGTTCTTCGTGGACGCCGATGCGTCGCCCAATCCGGGCGGTCTGCCGATCGGCGGCGTCACGCAGTTCGATCTGCCCAACAGCCATCTGCAATATGCTCTGACCTGGTATGGCCTTGCCGCAGCGCTGGTGGTTGTCAGCGGTGTCTTCGTCTTCAGGCGCAAGCCATAGGCGGTCCGTCGACGCCATGTTATCCCTGACCGACGCAGTTGGGGGATATGGGGAATGGCTTTGATTTCAACGATCCTGATCGTGCTGACAGCGCTGTTGCATCTCGGCTTTCTCCTGCTGGAAATGTTTCTCTGGACAAAGCCGCAGGGGCGTTCCGTCTTCCGCATGACCGCGGAGCAGGCGGAGGCGACCCGGGTGCTCGCCGCGAACCAGGGGCTTTACAACGGCTTCCTCGCAGCTGGACTTTTGTGGTCTCTCATACAGCCGGATGCGGCATTTGCCTTCGAGTTGAAGGTGTTCTTCCTTGTGTGCGTGATCGTTGCCGCTATATATGGCGCTTGGTCGGTCAAGCCGCGCATCCTGCTGATCCAGGGCGGTCCGGCCATTGCAGCCCTTGTTTTCGTTCTACTGGCATCCTGACCCATGGCATCATCCGCGGCAAAATCTCCGATCACCATTCGCCTCTGCGGGCCGCGCGGTTTCTGCGCCGGTGTCGACCGGGCGATCCAGATCGTCGTCCTGGCGTTGAAGGAATTCGGCGCGCCGGTCTATGTTCGCCACGAGATCGTGCACAACCGTTATGTTGTCGAGGGGCTTGAGGCCAAGGGCGCGATCTTCGTCGAGGAACTTGACGAAATCCCGCCGGAACATCGCAAGCAGCCGGTGGTGTTTTCCGCCCATGGCGTGCCGAAATCGGTGCCCGCGGATGCCGACACACGCAATCTCTTCTATCTCGACGCCACATGTCCGCTGGTCTCGAAAGTCCACAAGCAGGCCATGCGTCATAATCGGCTCGGCCGCCACGTGGTGCTGATCGGCCATGCCGGCCATCCCGAAGTGATCGGCACGATGGGCCAGCTGCCGGAAGGTGCCGTCTCCCTGGTCGAGACCATCGAGGATGCCGACGTCTACATGCCGCCCGACCCCGACAATCTCGGTTTCGTCACCCAGACGACGCTTTCCGTCGACGACACGGCAGGCGTCATCAAGCGGCTACACGAACGCTTCCCCAACCTGACAGCGCCCGCTGCGGATTCGATCTGCTACGCTACCACCAACCGCCAGGAGGCGGTCAAGCAGGCGGCACCCGGCTGCGATCTGTTTCTGGTGGTCGGCGCGCCGAACTCGTCGAACTCCAAGCGCCTGGTCGAAGTGGCGCTGAAGGCCGGCGCGAAGAAGTCGGTCCTCGTTCAGCGGGCGGCCGAAATCGATTGGGAGACGATCGGCGACATCTCGACCGTCGGCCTTTCCGCCGGAGCATCGGCACCTGAGGTGATCGTCAACGAGATCATCGAAGCGTTCCGCGAGCGCTACGATGCCGTCGTCGAGCTTGCCGACACGGTCGAGGAAAACGAGAACTTCCTCGTCAACCGCGAAATCCGCCATGTGCCGCTGACCGCGGCGGATATGGCCTTCGTCAACGGCGAATAATCCACCTATCTTGCCAGCCTATCTTGCCCGCCCATCTTTGAAAGTGAACAACCGTGGCAGTGTATACCGATATCACGGAAGACGACCTGAGCGCCTTTCTGGAGGCCTATGACGTCGGTCAGCTGACGTCCTACAAGGGCATTGCCGAGGGCGTCGAAAACTCCAACTTCCTGCTGCACACGACTAAGGGCGCCTACATCCTGACGCTCTACGAAAAGCGCGTGAATGCCGGTGATCTGCCGTTCTTCCTCGGGCTGATGCATCACCTGGCCGATCGTGGACTTTCCTGCCCGCTGCCCTTGCCGCGCGCCGATGGCGAGCTTCTGGGCGAATTGTCCGGTCGTCCGGCCGCCGTGATCTCGTTCCTTGAAGGCATGTGGCTGCGCAAGCCCGAGGCCAAGCATTGCCGCGAGGTCGGCAAGGCACTGGCCGAGATGCATCTGGCAGGCCAAGGTTTTGACCTGAAGCGCCCCAACGCGCTCTCGGTCAGTGGCTGGCGGCCGCTCTGGCTCAATTCAGAGGCGCGCGCCGATGAGGTGCAGGTTGGTCTGAAGGACGAGATTTCCGCCGAACTCGCGCATCTCGAAAACCACTGGCCGAAGAGCTTGCCGGACGGTGTCATTCACGCCGATCTGTTTCCCGACAATGTCTTCTTCCTCGGCGACCAGTTGTCCGGCCTGATCGACTTCTATTTCGCCTGCAACGACCACCTCGCTTACGACGTTGCTGTCTGCCTTAACTCGTGGTGCTTCGAGAAGAACGGTTCCTACAATATCACCAAGGGCATGGCGCTGCTTTCGGGCTACGAGAGCGTGCGCAAGCTGACGGCCGAGGAGGTTGAAGCCCTGCCGCTGCTTTGCCGCGGTTCGGCGCTGCGCTTCTTCCTGACGCGCCTGTACGACTGGCTGATGACGCCGGCCGGCGCGCTGGTCGTCAAGAAGGATCCGCTCGAATACCTGACGAAGATCCGTTTTCACCGCGCGATCGTTTCCAGCGCCGAATATGGTCTGCGGATCGAAGAGGCCTCCACATGAAACACGTGGATATCTTCACCGACGGTGCCTGCTCGGGCAATCCGGGGCCGGGCGGCTGGGGCGCGGTGCTGCGCTATGGCGATGTGGAAAAGGATCTGTGCGGCGGCGAGGCGGAAACCACCAACAACCGCATGGAGCTTCTGGCAGCTATCTCGGCGCTCGACGCGCTGAAGAGCGAGTGCGAGGTCGATCTGCACACCGACAGCAAATATGTGATGGATGGCATCTCCAAGTGGATCCACGGCTGGAAGAAGAACGGCTGGAAGACGGCAGACAAGAAGCCGGTGAAGAACGGCGAACTCTGGCAGGCGCTGGACGCCGCCAACCGTCGTCACAAGGTGACCTGGCACTGGGTCAAGGGCCATGCCGGCCATCCTGAAAACGAACGTGCCGACGAACTCGCGCGCAAGGGCATGGAGCCCTTCAAGAAGGGGCGTCGTTCGGATTCTCTTCTCGTAAAATAAAAAAACGGGCCGTCAGGGCCCGTTTCCATTTGCTGGTATCTGCTCTCAGAGCTGTTCCAGGATCGCCGCAGCCCCCGATACGGTCGCCTGGCCCGGGCTTTCTTCGAGGTTGAGCTTCGTGACCACGCCATCTTCGACCAGCATGGAGTAACGCTTCGAGCGGATGCCGAGCGTGCCGGCCGAGAGGTCGATGTCCATGCCCAGCGCCTTGGTGAAGGCAGCATTCCAGTCCGAGAGGAAGTGGATCTTGCCCATGCCGCCCGACGTCGTCGCCCAGGCGCCCATGACATGAAGATCGTTGACGGCGACCACGGCGATATCGTCGATACCGCGTGCGAGGATCGCGTCGCGGTTTTCCAGATAGCCGGGGAGATGGTTGAGTGAGCAGGTGGGCGTGAACGCGCCCGGAACGGCAAAGAGCACGACGCGTTTGCCCTTGAAGAGCTGTTCGGTCGTCACTTCCACCGGACCATCGGCGGTCTTTTCCTTGAAGGTTGCGGTGGGCAGCTTGTCTCCGACGGCAATGGTCACGGCATTCTCCTTGCGTTGCGCGTACGGCCAGACCTTCATTGCGGAAAGGCGTTGTCGCGGCTTCGAGTTGTCTTGCATCCGGCTGTCTCCGGCGGTCGTCGTTAGACGCAACCACCTGAAACGCCTGGACTATAGAGCTGCATCAATCAAAGGCAAGGGTCGTTTCCATGCTGCGCTCACCGGCGCGAACCGTGAGGATGACCGGCTTTCCCTTGAGTGTCTTGTCCTTGGCCGAGAGCCGCACGGGGATCTCGGCGCGAAGCTCGGCGCCACTCGTCTGGGTGACGACGGGCTTGCCGAAGGCGACGCCGGAAGGGCCAGCCAGAAACAGCTCGCGATGATCGCTGCCCCTATCCGGTGGCAGTTGCAACGTCAGCTCCACCGCTGCCTTCTGCTCGTCATAGACGGCTGTTGTCACCTTGAATTCCTCGGACGGGGCCTCGGGCAGGGCAGCGACCGCGCCATCGATGCGGGCGGCATCGAGCGGATTGTCGAAGTCGCCCTGCTTGAGTGTCAGCTCCAGTTTGCCTTGCACCGGAATGCAGATGTCCTCGCAAATCCCAAGAAACACCGAGGCGCGGATGTTCACGTCCCCGTCACCGTGCACGCGCTTCAGCGTCAGCGGAAAGGCAACGGATTTGTCATAGCCGACATAGTGCACGACACCATCGTCGAATGTCTTGGGAACGGGAAAGCCGATCTTGTCGAGGACGACGCCCTCGGTTGGATCAAGGGTGATCTGCGGAGGAATACCGCTGGCGCCGGGCTCGCGCCAATAGGTCTTCCAGCCGGGGTTCAGCTTGACCTCGAGCGTTGCCGGGATCGTGCCATCCTGTTGCGGCGGGGCGGCGACGAGACGGACCATGCCGCCTGTCGATGTCATCCATTCGCTTGTCGCAGCCTGGGCGCCGACGGGCAGAAAAAATGCAACAAGAAGGCTTGCCCTGCCGATGCGCTGGACCATGTTCTCATATGTGGGGCGTTTGATCATGGCCAAAGCAATATCGCTTTTACCGGCAGCGCTCCAGACGCCCCTTTGGGCGCGGAGATCATAAATGTTTGATCAGGCAGGGCACGGTAAACGCGCTACGTGCATTATTTGGCGGTCGCGACGTTGAAGCGCTTTTCATTTCGCGGCGAATTGGTAGGCTATCTGCATTATGGCAATAACCATGGCACAGAAGAAACGGGAACGCGGTTTCCTTGACGGTCAGTTCCTGATCGCCATGCCTGGGATGTTTGACACGAATTTTGCCCGCACCGTCATTTTCATCTGCGCCCATTCGGACGACGGCGCCATGGGCTTCATCCTCAATCGGCCGCAGCAACTGACCTTCCCGGATGTGCTGATGCACCTCGACATCCTTGACGAGGATGAGGCTATCCGCCTGCCGGCGATGACGCGTGACTTCCAGATCCAGGCCGGTGGGCCGGTCGAGACCGGACGTGGTTTCGTCCTGCACTCCGACGACTATTTGAGCGATTCAAGCATCCCTGTCAGCGACGATATCTGCCTGACCGCCACACTCGACATCGTCCGCGCAATCTCGCGCGGAGAGGGGCCGCATCGCGCCACGATGATGCTGGGCTATGCGGGCTGGGGGCCGGGCCAGCTCGAAGCGGAAATCACCCAGAACGGTTGGCTGACTTGCCCCGCGCGCGACGAGTTGATCTTCGACAAGGCGCTTGGCGATAAATACGATCGCGCTCTCGCTTTGATGGGCGTCAGCCCGGCGATGCTGTCGATCGAAGCCGGCCACGCCTGAAGCCAGGCGCTGAGAATACCGACAATCAATGTAGGTGTTGCACGTCAACCAGATTGGCCCGTGTGGCCATCGGGCTGCGTCCTATCCGCAGCCCGCGGTTGCTTCGCCCTTTGCGGGCCTAAGCCCGCTTCATCAGAGGAAACCGCTCTTTCAACAATCGTTGGATCGACTCCGAGCCGATCGGCGGGCCAAACAGGAAGCTCTGGCCATAGTCGCAACCCATCTGCGCGAGCTGGATCGCGTCCTCCTCTGACTCGATGCCTTCGGCCACTACCTGCATTTCAAGTTCGCGCGCCATTGTGATCACCGAGCGCAACAAAATGCCGCGTTTGTCGCTCGGGTCTCGCACCAGCGCCTTGTCGATCTTGATCGTGTCGAAGGGGAATCGGGTGAGATAGGAGAGCGACGAGTGGCCCGTGCCGAAGTCGTCGAGCGCCAGCTTCAGCCCGGCCTCCTTCAACTTCTCGAGCACCAGCCGCGCCTGTTCCGGGTTCTCCATCACGAGAGATTCCGTCAGTTCCATCTTCACCTTGGTCGGGTCGCAACGGTTCTTGTTGAGAACGGCTCGAATGTCGTCATAGAGCTCGTTGTTGAGCAGCTGCGCGCTGGAAAGGTTGATCGACACGAAGATCGGCAGGTCGCCGGTTTGGATCTGCCATTCCGTGAGGTCGCTGGTTGCTTTGTCGAAGGCGAACATTCCGAGCTGGTTGATCAGGTCGGAATTCTCGGCGATCGGGATGAACTCGGTCGGCGAGACGTTGCCGCGCTTGGGGTGGTCCCAGCGCATCAGCGCCTCGAAGCCGGCGATCTCGGCGTCGCTGAGCCGCACGATCGGCTGATAGACCAGCGACAGTTCCTTACGTTCGATCGCGCGCTTGAGATCAGCCTCAAGCTGCATGCGATCCGAGCCGGAAGTCCTGAAGGCCGGGCGGAAGGGCTCGACGCGGTTGCCGCCTTCCTTCTTGGCGCGGAACATCGCCAGCTCCGCATCGTCGATCAGGCCGGCAGCGCTCTGTTCCTGGTCGAGCCACGAGACGAGGCCGATCGAGGCGGTGAGATTGATTTCCCGGTTGCCGTAGTTGAGCGGCACCATGATCGCCTTGCTGACTGCGTCGGCGAAATCGGCAACCTTGGCAGGATCCCGTTCCGACATCAGGATCAGCCCGAACTGGTCGCCGCCGAGGCGCGCGAGCGTATCCTGCGGACGCAGCAACCGGCGCAACCGGCGCGTCAGTGCGATCAGGATGTTGTCGCCGGCGGCAATGCCGAGCAGGTCGTTGACCTGCTTGTAGCGGTCGATGTCGATGGCAAGCACGGTCGGACGTGCCGTCGTCGTGCTGTCGGCCATCAAGAGGATCGATTGCAGGCGGTCGAGGAAGACCTGCCGATTGGGAAGGCCGGTCAGATTGTCATGCAATGCGTTGTGCAGCAGGCGTTCGACCGAATTGCGCTGCTCGGTGATGTCGATGATCGTGCCGACGCAGCGGATGATCTCGCCATTGGCGCCCAGCACCGGGCGGGCGCGGATCGACAGCCAGTGGTAATGGCCGTCCTCCGCACGCACGCGGAATTCGTGGTTGAGCTTGCCGCGGCGATGTTCAAGCAGGACATCGAGGGTGGCGCGGAAGCGATCGCGATCGTCAGGGTGCAGCCGCGGCAGCCAGTTGCGAAGCGGCCCGTGCATCGAACCCATTGAGAGGCCGAGCTGCAGCGAGATGTCGGGAATGGTGACCACCCGGTCGCGTGCCACGTCCCAGTCCCAGACCGTGTCGCCGGAGCCTGTAAGCGCCAGCGACTGGCGCTCGAGATCGGAAAACAGGCCCTGTTGATAGGCGCCGCCGGCAAAGGCGTGCTGCATGACGGTAAAGCCGATCAGGAGCACGATGAGAACCAGGCCGCCGCCAAGCGCCGGCTGAACGATGTCGTTCGCCAGCTGGCCGGTGACAGTCAGCCAGGCGCCGAACAGCCAGACAAGAATGAGCAGCCAGGCGGGTACCAGCAGGATGGCGCGGTCGTAGCGGTTGAAGCCGAGATAGGCGATCAGCACGATGCCGACGGTTGCCGTCAATGCAAAGGAGAGGCGGGCGATGCCCGATGCAATGGCCGGATCATAGACGGCAACGCCGAAGAGCAGGCCGAGGCCGAGGATCCACGCGAGCGTCGCGTAGCCCAGATGCTGGTGCCAGCGATTGAGGTTGAGATAGGTAAACAGGAAGATCACGAGGCCCGCCGCCAGGAAGACTTCGGTGCCCGCGCGCCATATTCGCTCGTCGCCGGCCGTCACGCTGATGAGCTTGGAGAGGAACCCGAAGTCGACGCAGATATAGGCAAGCACTGCCCAGGCAAGTGCTGCCGTTGCCGGCAGCATTGACGTTCCCTTAACCACAAACAGGATTGTCAGGAACACGGCGAGGAGGCCGGCGATGCCAAGCACGATGCCGCGATAAAGCGTAAACGCGTTGACCGTGTCCTTGTAGGCGTCCGGCTGCCAGAGATAGATCTGCGGCAGTTCCGGCGTCGCCAGTTCCGCGACGAAGGTGATGACGGCGCCCGGGTTGAGGGTGATCTGGAACACGTCCGAATCGTCGCTCGGCAGCCGTTCGAGTGCGAAGCCCTCGCTCGGCGTGATCGACAGGATGCGCTGCGACCCGAGGTCAGGCCAGAAGAGTTTGGAATTCACCAGCCGGAAATGCGGCGCGACGATCACCCGGTCGAGCTGCTCGCCGGAAACATTGGCGAGCGCGAACACGGCCCAGTCGCCCTGGTGGTTCTCGGTGCTGGAGCGCACCTCGATGCGACGGACAATGCCGTCGGCACCCGGCGCCGTCGAAACCTGGAAGGCTTCGCTGCGACCGCTATAGATCTCGGTCGTCGCGGTCAGGTCGAGTGCGGTGTCTTCGCGCGAAATCTTGACGGGCTCAAGTGCATGGGCAACGCCGCCCAAGGCGCCGAAAAGTGTCGTGAGAGCGATCAGAAACGCTGCCAGCTTCGAGGCTGACCATGCGAAGGGCGAGCGGGTTAGAGGCATCAAAGGGGCAATTTCCTGTTCGGTACGGCATCATCGGACAGGAGGGAGAAAAGCACATGGTCACGCCATTGCCCGTTTATCCTCAAGTACTGTCTTAAGTAGCCTTCACGCTCAAAACCGGCCTTTTCAAGGAGCCGGATGCTTCTTGAGTTCTCCGGAATACAGGCTGCTTCAATACGGTGCAACTCAAGGCTCGAAAAGATGTAGGGAATTGCAAGCTTGAGGGCGGCAAACATATGACCGTGGCCGGCGTGGCGCTCGCCCATCCAGTAGCCGATCATGCAGTTTTGCCCGGCGCCGCGGCGGATGTGGCCGATGGTGAGCCCGCCGAGCAGGGTTTCGGCAGGCTTGTGGAAAAGAAAGAGCGGCACGGCCTGACCGGAGGCGAATTCCTGCTCGTTGCGGATGACGCGGCTGCGAAAGGCGCTTTCCGTCATCTCATCGGCGCGCCAGCTCGGTTCCCACGGCTCGAGAAAGCTGCGGCTCTCGCTTCTCAGCTGGTACCATTGGCGATAGTCGGCGTAACGGGGGAGGCGGAGCAGATAATCCTGATTGGCGATCTCGACCGTCTCGGGCTGCCGCGACAGGAACCGAAAAACCGATCGTGTCATATGTGCCTCCGAGGCCTTCCAGTTGAACGCGCGGAGTTTCCTGACCGCCCGGCGCACAGTGCCCCTCGCGCTGTCGCAAATCCAAGCGTTGCACAACTTTGCGCACAAATCGAATCCGATTTTACGAAAAGTCGCAAACACTTCGCCGACCGGGCGCTATCGTTCGCCCGGTCGAAACCCGGTGGCCGGTTCAGCTTGCGACGGCGTGTGCGACCGCGGGCTTTCCTGTCAGTGACGACAGGATATCGTTGATCGGCGCCAGCTGTTCGAGCGGCCCGATCGCCGACAGCGTCGGGGTGGTGTCGAAGAACAATCGACCTGCCAGATCGGTCAGGCGTTCGATGGTGATGCCGGAGAGGCGTTCCATCAGCTCGTCGTTCGGGATCGGACGGCCGTAGAGCATCATCTGGCGGGCGATCTGGCCTGCGCGTGCGGCCGGGCTTTCCTGGCCCATCAGCAGCTGAGCGCGGATCTGGGCGCGGGCGCGCTCGATTTCCTGCTGCTCGATGTTCATCGACGACTTGCGCAGCTCGTCGACGATGACAGGCATCAGTTCCGGCAGGTTTTCGCCGCCGGTCGCCGCATGCACACCGAAGATGCCGGTATCGGAGAAGCCCCAGTGGAAGGCATAGACCGAATAGCAGAGGCCGCGGTGCTCGCGCACTTCCTGGAACAGGCGCGAAGACATGCCGCCGCCCAGAATGTTGGCGAGAATCTGCGAACAGTAGAAGTCACGGGCGTGGTAGGCCTTGCCTTCGAAGCCGAGCAGGATCTGCGCGTCCATCAGGTCGCGGGTTTCGCGGCTTTCGCCGCCGGTATAGATCGCCGTCTCGAGAACCGGCGTTGCCAGCGGTGTGCGCGGCAGGGTCGAAAAGCGTTCCTCGACCTGGCGCACGAAAGCCTCGTGCTCGACGGCCCCGGCGGCAACGACGAACATCCGGTCGGTGGTGTAGTTGCGGCCGAGATACTGGCGGATCTGGTCTGCCGAGAACGACATCACCGTGTCGGGCGTGCCGAGGATCGGGCGTCCGACCGTCTGGTTGCGATAGGCGGTTTCGGCGAAACGGTCGAAGACGACGTCATCGGGCGTGTCGTCGGCAGCACCGATCTCCTGCAGGATCACCTGCTTTTCGCGGCGCAGCTCTTCCTCGTCGAAGCTCGATTCGGTGAGGATGTCGGCAAGAATATCGACCGCCAGCGGCACATGGTCCTTGAGAACACGCGCATAATAGGAGGTCGTTTCGGTCGAGGTCGCGGCGTTGACTTCGCCGCCGACATTCTCGATTTCCTCGGCGATCTGGCGCGCGGTGCGCCGGCCGGTGCCTTTGAAAGCCATGTGCTCAAGCAGATGGGCGATGCCATGTTCGCCCACGGTTTCGTTGCGTGAACCCGATTTAATCCACACGCCGAGCGCCACGCTTTCGAGATGCGGCATATGCTCGGTTACCACCGTCAACCCGGAAGGGAGCCGGGTGCACTCAACTTTCATCATACGTTTCTTCTCGTTCTTACCCCTGGAGGCGGGTGCGCTCGCCGATAAAGGTCTCGACGCTCTTCAGATCCGCTTCCAGGATATCGAAACGCTCCTCCCTGTTCATCAGGTCAGCAAGCCACGTCGGAAGCGCCGGGTCAATACCACTTGCCGATTTTACGGCGTCGGGGAATTTGGCGGGATGGGCGGTCGCGAGCGTCACCATCGGGGCCGAAGCCTTCTCGTGCTTGGCCGCCACGAAGACGCCGATGGCGCTGTGCGGATCGAGCAGGTAGCCGGTCTCTTCCAAGGTCTTGGCGATGGTCTTGGCGACCTCTTTCTCGGAGGCGCGGCCGGCGCGGAACTCTTTGCGGATCGCCTTCAGCGCCTTTTCGCGGATGGCAAAGGAGCCGGACTGCTTGAGGCTGTCCATGGCAGAGCGGACTTCGGCCGGGTCGCGATCGTTGGCTTCGAACAGTAGCCGCTCGAAGTTCGACGAGATCTGGATGTCCATCGACGGCGACGTGGTCGCCCTGACGCCACGCATTTCGTAGCGGCCGGTCTTCAGCGTGCGGGCGAGGATGTCGTTTTCGTTGGTGGCGACGACAAGCTTGTCGATCGGCAGGCCCATGCGCTTGGCGACGTAGCCGGCGAAGATATCGCCGAAGTTGCCGGTCGGCACGGTGAAGGAGATCTTGCGGTCCGGCCCTCCGAGCGCAATGGCGGTGGTGAAATAATAGACGATCTGGGCCATGATCCGCGCCCAGTTGATCGAGTTGACGCCTGAAAGCTTGACGCGGTCGCGGAAGGCGACATCGTTGAACATGCCTTTGACGAGGTCCTGGCAGTCGTCGAAATTGCCTTTGACGGCGATGGCGTGGACGTTGCCGGCCTTCGAGGTCGTCATCTGCCGCTGCTGGACCGGCGAAACCTTGCCATGCGGGAAGAGGATGAAGATATCGGTGCGCTCGCGCCCGGCAAAGGCGTCGATGGCCGCACCACCGGTATCGCCCGAGGTTGCGCCGACGATCGTTGCCCGTTCGCCGCGCTCGGCAAGCACATAGTCCATCAGGCGGGCGAGCAGTTGCATCGCCACGTCCTTGAAGGCGAGCGTCGAGCCGTGAAACAGTTCCATGACGAAGGCATTGGGACCGGTCTGGACGAGGGGGGCGATCGCCGGATGACGGAACGTGGCATAGGCCTCGTCGATCATCTCGCGAAATTTGGCCGAGGGGATTTCACCGTGGATGAAAGGCTCGAGGACGGCGAAGGCGATGTCCTGATAGGATTTGCCGCGCAGCGCCCGGATCTCTTTCTTGGACAGGGTCGGCCATTCCTTGGGAAGGTAGAGACCGCCATCGCGCGCAAGGCCCGCAAGCAGTGCATCGCAAAAGCCGAGGGGGGCGGCCTCGCCGCGCGTCGAGATATACTTCACCATCCTAGTCCTTCGTCTTGCCTTCGGATCGCGGCGACCCTATGCGAACCGGCCGCGGTGCGTCTGTCTTATTGCGTCAGTCCTTGACAAAGTCCCCACGCATTCTTGTCACCCGTGCAATTTCCGGTCTCAAGCGTCGTTTCGGAAAATTCCGATCGAGGCGTTTGACCCAATCGATTTTTCAATTCGCCGCTGCTATAGACGATGCCCGAAGGCCATGAAAGGCCTTCCGGCCGAGATTTCGGTCAAGGAGTTTCAACCGGTTCAGTAGAGGTTGTTCAACGTGTTTGGCAAAGTATCCCGGCCTGTCCTCGCAATATCATTTCTCGCGATCCTCGCCGGCTGTAACAAGACGCAATCCGGTGGAGCAATCGATGCGGGCGGCAGCGCCGCCGCCCCGACACCGGCCGTTGTCCAGGCCGCATGCCCGCAGGTAATCCTGAGAGACGGCACCTCGTCGTTCCGGACCTACGCAAAGGGCGGTAAGGACGACCCAACCAAGGTCATCTATCAGGTGTCACTTGCCGATACGACGCGGCAATGCGTGCTGAGTGAGACTGCCATGACGGTCACCGTTGTGGTTCAAGGCCGTGTCGTCAGCGGTCCGGCCGGCGGCCCCGGCAAGGTCACCATGCCGATCCGCGTAGCGGCAACGGATGAAGAAAAGACGCTCTATTCCGAGTTGGTCCAGCACGTGGTCGAGGTCCCCGCAAGCGGTTCGACCCAGTTCGTCTTCACCAAGACGGACGTCGCACTGCCGGCTGGTTCCGGTTCCAATGCCAAGGTCTACGTCGGCTTCGATGAAGGTCCGCCGGCCAAGCGCAAGAAGTAAGCGGCTGTATCCACTGCCTGAAACGAAAAACGCCGGGGCATGCCCCGGCGTTTTCATGTCTTGATGCTAAGCGATCACTCGGCCGCGACGCTCTTGCCGCCTTCCCACTTGTAGAGGGAGAAGGCCTGCGAGGTCAGGTCACCGGCTTCGCCGTAGGTGAGCTTGCCCAGCACCGTGTCAATCGCCTCGCCGGACTTGATCGCGGTCGCAACCGCAGTCGCATCCTCGGCGGAACCAGCCTTCTCGATGCCGGCCTTCAGCACCTGCACGGCGGCATAGGCGTTGAGGGTAAACGCTTCGGCCGGAATGTTCTTGGCCTTCAGCGCCTCGACGGCCGGAGCCGACGCCGGGTTGCGGGTGGCGTCGCTGGCATTGGTGTAGATCGTGCCTGTAGCCGCTTCGCCGCCGATTGCCCAGAACTCGGTGTTCGACAGGCCGTCGCCGCCGAAGATCTGTGCGGTCACGCCCTGGTCGCGCATCTGGCGTGCGAGCAAGCCACCTTCCGGATGGTAGCCGCCGAAATAGACGACATCGACCTTTTCGGCCTTCAGGCGGGTGACGATGGCGCTGAAGTCCTTGTCACCAGGGTTGAGGCCTTCATAGACGACTTCGGTGATGCCGCCGGCGTTGATGCCCTTCTTGAAGCCGTCAGCAAGGCCCTTGCCATAGGGCGCCTTGTCGTGCAGCACGGCGACCTTCTTGTCCTTGAGGTTCTTGACCACATACGCGGCGGCAACTTCGGCCTGCTGGTCGTCGCGACCGCAGGTCCGCAGCACGTTCCAGAGGCCGCGCGTCGTCAGGTCAGGTGTGGTGGCCGTCGGCGTCACCATCAGGATGCCGTTTTCGGCGAGAACGTCGGAAGCTGCCATCGACGTGCCCGAAAGCACCGGGCCGACAACGAAGCGGATGCCTTCACCCGCTGCCTGGTTTGCCACCGACACGGCCTGCTTGGGGTCGCCGGCGTCGTCCATCATCTTCAGGACGATCTTTTCGCCGTTGATGCCGCCGGCCTTGTTGATCTCTTCTGCGGCTGCTTCCGCGCCGTTCTTGACCTGCTCGCCATAGGCCGCGACCGGGCCGGTCAGCGGCGTGATGACGCCAACGGTGATATCGGCAAAGGCGAGCGGCCCGAAGGCAACGCTGGCTGCCAGGGTCAGGCCCGTCAACAGTGAAAGACGCATGGTGTTTCCTCCTAGAAATACCCCTTGTGGGGCTTGGCTGATATGGCCCTCGTGCGCGGTGCGAAAACCGGGGAGATCTTCGGAGAGACAGTGATCACACATCAATGTGACATCGTGTCCCTCGGCGCCCAATCCGACGCCCGCCGTGATGGCCGAGAGCTTTTTCCCGCCCCGGTGAAATAGTCCGGGGCGAAAGGGATCTGCAGGCGGCTTGCGCCCGCGTGTGCCGGTTCAGGCCGTCATCGATTCCGACCATTCGGAAAGAGCGGCGATCACGCCCGGCAGGGCCGACATGCGCGAAATCACCGTTTCGGCGCCTGCTTCAGTCAGCTGGTCGGCATGCGATGGGTGGGTGTGCGAGCCGCCGGTAAAGCCGACGACGCGCATGCCGGCCGCGCGCGCACCATGAATGCCGTGCACCGAATCCTCGATGACCAGGACCCGGGAAGGGGCGACGCCCATCTGCTTGGCGCCGTGCAGGAAGATATCCGGCTTCGGCTTGACCCGGTCGGCTCCCAGGTCGCGGGCGGAGTAGATGTGACGGCCGAAGTGGTCCTTGATGCCGACCTTGCCGAGCATCATGGCAAGGCGGGCCGAGGTCGAGTTGGAGCAGATGCAGTGCGGCAGCTTGAGCTGCGCCAGCATCGGCTTGACGCCGTCGATGATGTTGAGGTCGCGCGCAAGACGCTCGTCGAGGATGGCGTCAACCTTGCTGATGAGCTGGGCCGAAAGCGGGACGCTTGCTTCCTTTTCGATCTGCAGCAGCGTGTTCTGCCAGGTCATGCCGGCGAAGCGCTCTGCCATTTCCTCGACGCTGATCGGATAACCGGCTTCGGTCAAGAGGGCCGCTTCGACTTCCGAGGCGATGATTTCCGAATCGACGAGAACGCCGTCGCAATCGAAGATGATGAGATCGATACCGTTCATTTAAGTCAGTTCCCTGGGAGAAGGAGGCGCCGCAGGCAGGGGGAGGGTCTCTTTCGCGGCGCGTGCTTTTGTACGCCGAAGGTTTATACGATGGCGGCCGAAATCTCAACCTTTGGAAATCGTCGAAAGGCCGCTGTCGCTTGCTCGACAGGCCCTGCCGGCCCCTCTAGATGTAGCCGATGGACAAGCAACGGGACGATACGATCGCAAGCCGCATCAGCCGGGCACTGGCCGAGAGGATCATCTCGGGTGCGCTGACGCCGGGCGAGCGTTTGCGCCAGGACCACATCGCTGAGGAATTCGGCGCAAGCCACGTGCCGGTACGCGAAGCGTTCAGGCTGCTGGAGGCGCAAGGGCTTGCCGTCAGCGAACCGCGTCGCGGTTTTCGAGTGGCAGCGTTCGATCTGAAGGAGGTCCGCGAGGTCGCCGAAATGCGGGCGGTTCTCGAAGTGCTGGCGCTGCGCCATGCGATCCCGCATCTGACGGCCGCCATCCTCGAACGGGCGGAGGCGGCCACGGTCGCGGCCGATACGTCGCGCGACGTCCGCTCCTGGGAGGCTGCCAACCGCGCCTTTCACCGGTTGCTCCTTACGCCCTGCGGCATGCCGCGGCTGCTGGCCTCGATCGACGATCTGCATGCGGCGAGCGCCCGCTTTCTGTTTTCGGCCTGGCGGAGCAGCTGGGAAGCGCGCACCGATCACGATCATCGCGCGATCCTTGCCGCCTTGCGCGAAGGGCGAGGCGACGAGGCGGCGAAAATCCTCGAGCGCCATGTCGGCTGGATCGGCAAAACGCCGGTCAAGACCGCTACGGGCGCGACGCGAGAGGCGTTTTCCATCGTCGGATAGGCTTCCAGCGCAGCCGTTACGTTCCGGCTGCGGTCTCCTTCGGAAAATTATCTATAATTTTGTTTTTCTCTATTCTGCAGTCTGTTGCGAGCTTGCTGGTGTGAGTTCGTGCGCCGTTTTCGCGCGGCCTGCGGATTGACCGCCCCGCCTTCTGACGCTAGTGGGAGTCGTATTATAGATAGAATCAAAAATTATCTATAATTTAAAAACAACCACGGAGACCCAGATGTCCAATCTCGCTTCCGCCCACGCGCCCCTCTTTGATCCGCTCCGCCTCGATGGCAAAACCTGGCCTGTAAAGGCCCTCTTTGTGCTGCTTGGAACCGGTTTTCTTGCTCTGTCCTCGCAGGTCAGCGTGCCGATGGTCCCGGTGCCGGTGACCATGCAGACTTTTGCCGTGACGATGATCGGCGTCGTCTATGGTTGGCGGCTCGGCATAGCCACGATCCTTGCCTGGCTCGCCGAAGGCGTGATGGGCCTGCCGGTTCTTGCCAACGGCGCTGGCGGTCTTGCGCATTTCGCCGGACCGACGGCCGGCTATCTTGCGGCCTTCCCTCTGGTTGGTGGACTTGCGGGATGGCTGGCACAGCGTGGCTGGACCGGTGATCGTGTCATTCTGAGCTTCTCCGCCCATTTCGCCGCCAACATGCTGTGCCTTGTTCTTGGCGCTGCCTGGCTTGCGACGTTGATCGGTTTCGAGCAGGCAATCGCCCTCGGTGCCGCACCCTTCGTGCTCGGCGCTGCGCTGAAGTCGGCGCTTGCTGCAGCTGTGCTGAAGGCCGTCCAGCGCTATGCGCAGAAGCCGAAGGACCTCATTTGACCGTCCGGCTGCGCGGGCACCATCTGCTGTGTCTGCTGACGTTCGTGGGCGAGGGCTATACGCCCTCGTTCACCCGCAACTATGTCGGGATTGCCAAGCGCCTGTCCGCCGGTGAAAGCATAACCGTCGTCGATGGCCCGGACGATATTTGTGCGCCAATGCTGTGCGAAGCCGGCGCCCATTGCCGGGAAGACAGCATCACGCGACGGGACAGTCTTGCGCTCGCGGCGGTCGCGGACGTCCTCGACAGGTCCATCGGGTCTGGCTCGGTGCTGGTGCTCGATGCCGACAGACTGCGGCGGTTGCGATCGGCCTTCGCCGAGGGGAGAGCTGCGGCGGCCTGTGCCGAATGCGAATGGGCCGGCCTCTGCCGCAGCGTTGCCGATGGTGGTTTCGGGAATGCCCTCGTGCATGCAGCCGAGGACCCGTCTTTACTGCGGGAAGAGCTCTGAAAAGGCTTTCTCGCCGCTATCGGTGAAGCGGATGGCACGACTGTTGTTTTCGCGCTTTGCCCAGCCCTTGTCGATGAGCAGCGTCAACAGTGCCTCGCCGAGGGAGCCCGCGAGATGCGAACGGCGCTCGCTCCAGTCGAGGCAGGTCCGGCAAATCGGCCGGCGGGATTTCTTCAAGGACGCGTAGTTGATGCCGAGCGCCTCGATGCGGATCTGGCCCGCATCGGTCAAGGCGAGGTCGTCGCCTGCAATCTCGATCTGCTTGGCGGAGATCAGGCTGTCGAGCATGCGCACGCCGTAGTCACCGGCGAGGTGATTGTAGCAGACACGGGCCTTGCGCAGAGCCGGGTCCTTGGGCCCGGGGCGATGCCGGTTCATGCCGAGGCTGGCGGCAAATCCCATGAGGTTTTCGAGCATCAGCCCGACCTCGTCTTCGGCGAGCTGGTAGTAACGGTGACGGCCCTGCTTGCGCTGGGTCAAAAGCCCGCCGCTCTCGAGCTTGGAAAGATGGGAGCTCGCCGTCTGCAGCGTGATGCCCGCATGTCCGGCAAGCTCGGTCGGCGTCAATGCCCGCCCGCCCATCAGGGCGGTCAGCATGTTGGCGCGCGCGGGATCGCCGATCAGCGAACCGATGAGAGCGATGTCTGGACCTTCTTTCATACTTCGATGGTAGTCGAAGCATTGAGGGTCGGCAAGCGGGCATAGTGGCTCATCGAAACGCGTCAACGAGGAGCCGCAAATGATCACCTGTTTCATCCGTTACGAAATCGACCCCTTCAAAAAAGAGGAGTTCGCTGCCTATTCCCGCACTTGGGGCGAGGTCATCCCACGCTGTGGCGCCGATCTCATCGGCTACTTCGGCCCGCACGAAGGATCGGCGACAACGGCCTACGGCGTCTACAATGTCGAAAGCCTTGCGGCCTACGAGGCCTATCGCGCCCGGCTCCTTGCCGACCCCTTGGGCCGCGAAAACTATGCCTTCGCGCGCAAGGAACGGTTTATCCTCAATGAGAACCGCATTTTTCTGAAGAACGTTTCGTCGCCCGTTGGAGGGGAATGAGCTTATGATCGCCGTTATTTTCGAAGTGCTGCCGGCTGAAGGCTGTCGCGATACCTATCTCGGCATCGCCGCCGACCTGCGCCCGCTGCTCGATGGCATCGACGGATTCATCTCGATCGAGCGCTTTCAAAGCCTCGCCAATCCCGACAAGGTGCTGTCACTGTCGTTTTGGCGCGACGAGGACGCCGTTAAGGAATGGCGCAACGGCGCCGAGCATCGCGCCGCCCAGGAGGCGGGTCGCAATGGCGTCTTTGCCGACTACCGTTTGCGCATCGCATCGGTCGTGCGCGACTACGGCCTGAACGAGCGGCATCAGGCGCCGAGCGACAGTCGCGCCTTCCACGCCGCTTGACGGCCCTCGACAGGCGAAGCGATTGGCACCGCATCGTTAATTCGGATTTTTTCTGGCGGCCTTCAGGCTTTGGTAACCATCTTCGGTAACCATAAGCTCCATAGTCCGTCCCGAGTAAGCGTATTTGCGAGTTGTCCATGTCATCAGTTGTTTCGCTTGCCGAAGTCTCCCGCGCCGCCCGCCCGTTGGGCTGGCTCGATTCCATCATCAAGGGTGACTGCGTGGCCGCGCTCAATGCGCTTCCCGACAATTCGGTCGATGTCGTTTTCGCCGACCCGCCCTACAACCTCCAGCTCGGCGGCATGCTGACCCGCCCCGACCAGTCGGTCGTCGACGCCGTCGATGACGAATGGGACCAGTTCGCTTCCTTCGAAGCCTATGACGCATTCACCCGCGCCTGGCTCTTGGCCTGCCGCCGCGTGCTGAAGCCGACCGGAACGCTCTGGGTCATCGGCTCCTACCACAACATCTTCCGCGTTGGCGCCATCCTGCAGGACCTGCATTTCTGGATCCTCAACGACATCATCTGGCGCAAGACCAACCCGATGCCGAACTTCAAGGGTCGCCGGTTCCAGAACGCCCATGAAACGTTGATCTGGGCGACGCCGAACGCCAACGCCAAGGGCTACACCTTCAACTACGATGCGATGAAGGCGGCTAATGACGATGTGCAGATGCGCTCCGACTGGCTGTTTCCGATCTGCTCGGGTCACGAGCGCCTGAAAGGCGACGACGGCAAGAAGGTGCATCCGACCCAGAAGCCGGAAGCCTTGCTTGCCCGCATCATGATGGCCTCGACGAAGCCCGGCGATGTGATCCTTGATCCCTTCTTCGGCTCCGGCACGACAGGCGCCGTTGCCAAGCGTCTCGGCCGTCACTTCGTCGGTATCGAGCGCGAACAGGATTACATCGACGCGGCATCGGCGCGCATCGACGCCGTCGAGCCGCTCGGCAAGGCCATGCTGTCGGTCCTGACCGGCAAGAAGGCCGAACCGCGTGTGGCCTTCAATACGCTGATCGAAAGCGGATTGATCAAGCCCGGCACCGTGCTCACCGACGCCAAGCGGCGTCACAGCGCCATCGTGCGCGCCGACGGCACGCTTGCCTCCGGCGGCGAGGCCGGCTCCATTCATCGCCTGGGCGCCAAGGTCCAGGGTCTCGATGCCTGCAACGGATGGACATTCTGGCATTTCGAAGAAGGGAACACCCTGAAGCCCATCGACGAACTCAGAACCGTCATTCGAAATGACCTGGCAAAACTGAACTGATCAACCAGTTCCGCCAGGTCCTTCGAAAGCGCTCTGACCGGTTTTTGTACCTTCAGTCCCGGAAGGAACGCTTTAAAACGCCCGGAAGCCGAAAGGTTTCCGGGCGTTTGTATTTTTGGATTTGTCAATCGTCGTCGAACACCTCGATCGCGACGATCCGTCCTTCACCGTCGAAATGAAGAAGCTCGACACCTGAACGCTCTACCGTCTCGCCGGTCTTGGCGTCCGTTGCCGTCAGATGCCACTTGGCTCGCGCCGACGAGGGCGAAAGCGTTTCGATCACGCTGTCTTCAGCCACTTGATCCGGATAAACCAGAAAGTAGTCGCGAAAGGCGGAGACGATTGCGGCTCGTCCGCAAAGGGCGCCGACGCCGTTTGAGGCATAACGTGCATTCTCGGCGAAAGCGTCGCCTATCGACTGAAAGTCGAGCGCGTTGATCGCCGCATGGTAGCGTGCGGTCAACGCGGAGGGATCGAGGGACATTGCGACGACCAGGGATCAGCGCTGAATGCCATAGGCGGCGAGATCGGCCTTCAGTTTTTCCGGGTCGGTGAAATGCACTGCATGCCAGCCGGCCAGACGCGCGCCCTCGACATTGGGCATACTGTCGTCGATGAACAACGTCGCCGGCGGATCGAGATCGAAGGAGCGGGCGTGGGTCTCGTAGATCGCCACATCCGGCTTGATCAGGCCGACGTCGCCCGACACGGTGACGCCGCGCGGCATCGTCAGGAACGGATAGAGCTGCTGCGCCTCGCGGAACGTGTCGGATGCGAAGTTGGTCAGCATCGTCACGTCGCGCCCTTCGGCGATCAGGTTTTCCATCAGGGAAACCGTTTCGACATAGGCGTGCGGCACCATCTCCTGCCAATGCTTGCGGAAGGCGCGGATATGCTCTTCACGCTCCGGATGGTCCTTGATCAGCAGCGCTTCCGCTTCCTCCCAGGAACGGCCGCGGTCCTGCTCGATGTTCCAGTCGTGGGTGCAGACATTGGCGAAGAACCACTGCCGCTCTGCCTCGTCGGGAATGATGCGGCTGAAGGGCAGGTTCGGGTCGTAGTGGATCAGCACCTTGCCGATGTCGAAGACGATGTGGCGGATTTCGATGCTGCTCATGACCTGTTCCTCTTTAAACGTCTCAGCGCTCGGCTTTGAAGGCATCCGGGATCGCCTGGGCGATCGCCTTTTTCATAACCGTCGGCAATGCCTGGGCTTTCAGCGACGAGACCGGCTCCCACCAGCCGTCGGTTCCGGTTTCGGCGCGCGCGACATTGGCCCGGTAAACCGACAGGCGCAACTCGAAATGCGTGAAGACATGGGTGATCGTGCCGCAGTCTTCCCAGGTAGCCGCAAAGGGCTGCGCTGCGACCGACGTGTCGCCATCCTGCCGCGCGGTCCAGGCGGTGCCGGGCACTTCGGTCATGCCGCCGAGAAGGCCGGTTTCGCCGCGTTTGCGCAGATAGACCGTGTCGCGGGCATCGATCGCCACGAAGGCGGCGCCGAGCCGGAGCGGCTTGTCCTTCTTCTTCGCCTTGCGTGGAAAGGTCTCGGGATCGGCAACAGAAAGCGCCAGACAGTGTGGCCGGAACGGACAGAGCGAACAGGCCGGGCGCTTCGGCGTGCAGATCGTTGCGCCGAGATCCATCATCGCCTGGGCAAAGTCGCCGGGCCGGTCGGCAGGCGTCAGGGCGGCGACGAGACCGCGCATTTCCGGCTTTGCCGCTGGCAGCGGCGTCTCGATCGCATAGAGCCGCGAGATCACCCGTTCAACATTGCCGTCGAGCACAGCGCTCTGGCGGTTGAAGGCGATGGCGGCAACGGCTGCGGCGGTATAGTCGCCGATGCCGGGCAGGGCCTTCAGCCCTTCCTCTGTTTCGGGGAAGCGACCGCCATGATCGCGCGCCACGGCCTCGGCGCATTTCTTGAGGTTGCGGGCGCGGGCGTAATAGCCAAGCCCGGCCCAGGCCTTCATCACGTCCTCATTGTCGGCGGCGGCGAGATGTTCGACCGTCGGCCACAGGGTCAGGAACTTCTCGAAATAGGCCTTCACCGCCTGCACGGTCGTCTGCTGCAGCATGACTTCCGACATCCAGATATGGTAGGGATTGGCGACCACGCCGTGTCGCGCCATCGACGGCGAAACCCGCCACGGAAGCTCGCGGTGGTGTCGGTCGTACCATTCAAGAAGGAGCGGGGCGGCCTTCGCCGCCGTGATCGTATTGTCCATGATTTGCCGGAGGTTCCTTTTCCGGCATATACTTGGCGAAGGCGAGCCGGCGCATCAAGGCTCAATCGACATTGCATACAGAAAGTCGCGTTCGTGAGTGAACAGAAGTCCCGCCGGGGTGTGATCCAGATCGCAGAGGTGGCAAATGGGCTGATCGATCCGGTGCTCGCCAAGCGCGCCGGCATCAACACCATGTTGCTCGGCTCCTGGGACGAGATCGCCGGCGCTGATTTCGCTGACTGCACCCGGCCGGAAAAGATCGCTTGGCCGCGCCGCGCCTCGGAAATTGCCGGTGAGGGCGGGCACCAGCCCGGCGTCCTCACGGTCGCTTGCGAGGGCGCGCGCGCCCTGTTCCTGACCCATGCCCAGGGCGAGCTGATCCAGCGCATCAACGGCTTCTTCGGCTTTTATGCGATTGGCCAGCTGCGGATCGTGCAAAAGCCGGTCTCACCGCCGCCCAAACGCAATCGCACCCCGCGTCCACTGACCGGCGAACCGGCCCGCAAGCTCGAAACCATGGTCGAGGGCATCGAGAGCGAAGAGCTGAAGGCGGCGCTGCGGCGGCTGGGGACCGCCGTCATGTCGCCGCGCCGGCGCTGATCCCCGCGATCTCAACGCTTCGTGTCCTCCTGGCATGTTCGTGCCCGTGCGGCTGTGATTATCCCGGACCGTCTCACGCCTTCGCGCGACATGGCTTCAAGGGTGCACCATCAGCCGGTCACAATTCTTTGAATTCTGTTGAGAAGCTGCCCCTTGCCGCCCTGCGCGCGGCAAGATATCGAATCCGCACTGCAATTCCCTCCGAACACGGGTAAAATTCATGTCCGCTTCCGCAATGAACCTTTCCAAACGCCTGCTTAGCGGTGTTGCCATCGCGACCGTTGCTCTCGTGCTTGGCGCCTGCAGCGACGACAAGAAGGAGCAGGCTTCGGCGACCCCGACCGAAACCACGGAAACGGCCGCCAAGACCGACGCCAAGCCAGCCGACGCCATGACCACCGCTTCGACGACAGCTGCTGCGACCACGGAAGCCAAGCCGGCCGCAACCGAAGTCGCCCAGTCGACGGCCGCGCCGGCAGCCAAGGTCGAGCTTCCCTCGTCGGAAGGTTCCGTCGACACGGCCAAGCTGATGGAGCCAGGCGCCTTGCCGGAAATGGCGATCGGCGAAGCCAACGCGCCGGTCACGATCGTCGAATACATGTCGATGACCTGCCCGCATTGTGCCGCTTTCCACAACAACACCTTCGAAGAGATCAAGACGAAGTATGTCGACAGCGGCAAGGTTCGCTTCGTCCTGCGCGAATTCCCGTTCGATCCGCGCGCGGCTGCCGCCTTCATGCTGGCGCGTTGCGCGCCCGAGGGCCAGTACTTCCCGATGATCTCGATGCTGTTCAAGCAGCAGCAGCAGTGGGCTGCCGCCCAGAATGGTCGCGATGCATTGCTGCAGATGTCCAAGCTTGCCGGTTTTACACAGGAGAGCTTCGAGTCCTGCTTGACGAACCAGAAACTTCTGGATGATGTGAACGCAGTTATGCAGAAGGGCGCAAAGGACTTTGGCGTACAATCGACGCCGACCTTCTTCGTCAATGGAGAGCACTATTCTGGGGATATGTCGGTTGACGTCATGTCGGCCCTCATCGACAGCAAGCTCTGATCCTTCGCTTTTCCTGAAAACGGGCGACGGCGGTAGCCGCTCGCCCGTTTTTTATGCCCGCAGGTTGGATGACAAGGGGCGTTCTGCGCCAGCGTCTACCGCATGAAGTTCAACAAGCTTCGCCTGCTCGGCTTCAAATCCTTCGTCGAACCCAGCGAATTCATCATCGAGCGCGGTCTGACCGGCATCGTCGGCCCGAACGGCTGCGGCAAGTCGAACCTCGTCGAGGCGTTGCGCTGGGTGATGGGGGAAAACTCCTACAAGAACATGCGTGCGTCCGGCATGGACGATGTGATCTTTTCAGGCTCCGGCAATCGCCCGGCGCGCAACACGGCCGAGGTCGGTCTCTTCCTCGACAACAGCGATCGCACCGCGCCTGCCGCCTTCAACGACAGTGACGAGATCCAGGTAACGCGCCGCATCGAGCGCGAACAGGGCTCGGTCTACAGGATCAACGGCAAGGAAGCGCGCGCCAAGGATGTGCAGCTGCTGTTTGCCGATGCTTCCACCGGCGCCCGCTCGCCGTCGATGGTCGGCCAAGGCCGTATCGGCGAATTGATTTCCGCAAAGCCGCAGGCACGCCGCCAGCTTCTCGAAGAAGCGGCCGGTATTTCCGGTCTGCATTCGCGTCGGCACGAGGCCGAGTTGCGGCTGAAAGCGGCCGAGACCAATCTTGAGCGCCTCGATGACGTCACCTCGCAGCTCGAAAGCCAGATCGAAAGCCTGAAACGCCAAGCCCGCCAGGCCAATCGCTTCAAGATGCTGTCGGCCGATATCCGCAAGCACGAGGCGATCCTGTTCCATATCCGCTGGGTCCAGGCCAAGGAGGCCGAAGCGGAGGCGACCAGCCAGCTCAACCAGGTGACGGCGCTTGTCGCCGAAAAGGCGCAGGCGCAGATGCAGGCAGCCAAGGATCAGGCGATTTCCAGCCTGAAGCTGCCGGAACTGCGTGAGAACGAGGCGAAGCTTGCCGCCGCTTTGCAGCGTCTGCAGATCGCCCGGTCGCAGCTGGAGGAGGATGCCGGCCGCATCCTGCGCCGCCGCGACGAGCTGCAGCGCCGCCTGGCGCAGCTCGCCGAGGATATTGCTCGCGAGGAGCGCCTGGTTGCCGACAATGCCGGCATCATCGCCCGCCTCGATGAAGAGGACGAGGAACTGCGCGAGCTTCTTGCCGAGGCCGACGACCGGGCAAGCGAAGCCCGGGAACGGCTCGAAGAGGCTAACGAGAAGCTCTCAGAGAGCGAAGCCGATCTCGGCCGGTTGACGGCCGAGCGCGCCGAGGCGCAGGCGGGTCGCAACCAGCTCGAGCGCGCGCTGCGCGATCTCTCCGAACGGCAGACGCGGCTGGCGCGCCAGCTCTCGGATCAGGCCCGCGATCTCGACGAACTCGACCGGCAGATGTCGACGCTGCCCGACCCGCACGAAAAGCAGGGTCAGGTGGAAGTGGCCGAGGCTGCGCTTGAAGAGGCCGAGGCGAATGTCGCCGATATCGAAGAGGCGCTTGCCGAAACCCGTCGCGCCGAGGCGGAAGCCCGCCCGCCGGTCGATCGGGCAAGGGCCGTTCTCAACGGTATCGAGACCGAGGCGCGCACCATCCGCCGCATGCTCGAAGCGGCCGGCGGTGGCGACTACCCTGGTGTCGTCGAGGAGATGAAGGTCGATCGCGGTTTCGAGACGGCGCTGGGAGCAGCCCTTGGCGACGATCTCGATTCGCCGCTCGATAGCGCCGCTCCCGCCCATTGGCGCACCCCGGGCGACCAATCCGATGACGCCGCATTGCCGCCGGGCGTACGCTTGCTGATCGAGCACGTTCGCGCGCCGCAGGCACTGACACGCGCCCTGAGCCAGATCGGCCTCGTCGACAGCGAGGCCGAGGCCGAGCGGCTGATGCCGCTGTTGAAGCCCGGCCAGAGCCTGGTGACGAAGCAGGGTTCGGTCTGGCGGTGGGACGGCCATGTGACCGGATCCGAGGCGCCGAGCGCTGCGGCGCTCAGACTCGCTCAGAAGAACCGTCTCGCCGAACTCGATGCCGAAGCGGACGACGCCGGCGAGGCGCTGCGCCGTGCCGAGGCTGATCTTGCCGCAGCCGGCTCGCGCATCCGCGCCGAGGACGAACGGTTGCGGCTTGCCCGCGACGCCCAGCGCATGATCACCCGCCAGCTGGGCGAAGCTCGCGATGCGCTGGCCGCCGCCGAGCGCGCATCCGGCGATCTCTCGCGCCGCCGCGCCGTTGTTGCTGAAACCAAGAGCCAGCTCGAAAACCAGCTCGAAGAAGTTGCCGAACAGATTGAGACGGCCAACGACGCGCTTGCCGATGCGCCCGATCTCTCCGAACTCGAACTGAAGCTGCGCACGCAGACTGCAGATGTCGCAAGCGACCGCGCAGCGGTTGCCGAAAGGCGCGCCGCTCACGATGGTCTTGCGCGCGAGAACGAGGCGCGCCAGCGCCGCATCTCGGCGATCTCGGGTGAACGCCAGACCTGGAAGGCGCGGGCGGCGAGCGCCGACGAACATATCGCCACCCTCAGGGACCGTGAGGCCGAAGCCCGCGAAGAGGTCGAAGACCTGATGGACGCGCCCGACGAGTTCGACGACAAGCGGCGCGCGCTGATGAACGAACTGCAGAAGGCCGAGGCTTCACGTCGCGAGGCGGCCGACATCCTGGCCGAGGCAGAAGGCCGCCAGCGCGAGGCCGACCGCATGGCCGCAACCGCACTTTCGGAGCTGGCGGAATCGCGCGAAAAGCGCGGCCGCGCCGAGGAGCGACTGGTGTCGGCACGCGAGCGTCGCGTCGAGATCGAGGCCCGCATCCAGGAGGCGCTGTCCTGCGCCCCGCACGAGGTGATGCGTCTGACCGGGCTTGCCGTCGACGAAGCGTTGCCGGACATGCGCAACGTCGAGCGTGAACTGGAACGGCTGAAGATCGAGCGCGAGCGTCTTGGCGCCGTCAACTTGCGCGCCGAAGAGGAGCAGAAGGAGCTTTCCGAGCGGCTCGCATTGCTCTTGAAGGAGCGCGACGATGTCATCGAGGCGATCCGCAAGCTGCGCAGCGCCATCCAGAACCTCAACCGCGAGGGGCGCGAGCGGCTGATCGTTGCCTTCGACGTGGTCAACGCCCAGTTCCAGAGGCTTTTCACCCATCTCTTCGGCGGCGGCACGGCCGAACTGCAATTGATCGAGAGCGACGACCCGCTCGAAGCGGGTCTCGAAATCCTCGCCCGCCCGCCAGGCAAGAAGCCGCAGACCATGACGCTGCTGTCGGGTGGCGAGCAGGCGCTGACGGCGATGGCGCTGATCTTCGCCGTCTTCCTCACCAATCCGGCGCCAATCTGCGTGCTCGACGAAGTCGATGCGCCGCTCGACGACCACAATGTCGAGCGCTATTGCAACCTGATGGACGAGATGGCGGCTTCGACCGAAACCCGCTTCGTCATCATCACCCACAACCCGATCACCATGGCCCGCATGAACCGCCTGTTCGGCGTCACCATGGCGGAGCAGGGCGTATCCCAACTCGTGTCCGTCGACCTGCAGACGGCAGAGCGGCTGAGGGAAGTGGTTTAGGCGGTCGCTCGAATTCGAGAATGAGGCCGCCCGTTCCGTCGGTTGCCCCCGTGTCATTCCAAGTGTCGACGTAAACGGACTTGGTGTCGACTTTCCCTCGGCGATGCGCGATGGGCTCAGCTTTCAACGCAAGTATACATTCCACTTCATGCCGCTTTTCTAAGCTCGATGCCGCGGTGTTCTTCGCGCCAGGAGGAGGGGCTCTTGCCGGTGACGCGCAGGAACTCGCGGTTGAAATTGGATTTCGTCAGGAAGCCCGCCTCGAAGGCGATCTGCGTGATCGCCTCATTTGTCTTCTGAAGCAGCCGGCAGGCTTCCTCGACCCGATAGTTGTTGACGTATTGCGAGACGCTGATGCCGTGGATGCGGTTGATGGCGTTGGAAATACGCCGCGCCGGTACGCCGAGCTTGCGCGCGATCCGCGAGAGGTTGAGTTCGAGATCCTTGTAGAGCGCCTTCTTGTGCATCAACGCGTCGATGCTCTGCACGATTTGTGCGTCCTCTTCGCTTGCACCGCGCTCTTCGGGCAACGGCTCTTCATCCTGCCGTTCGCTGTCTGTGGATGTGTCGAAGCTGGCGATCGAGGCGGCGGATCCAAGAATGAGCAGGGCGAGCACGTTGCCGGCCGCAACGATCGCGCCGGAATAGGCGCCGCCGTTGCGTGTCTGGTCAAAACCGATAGCGACGTCGCTGAGGGCAGACGCGACGAGCGCCCATCCGGTGATCTGCAGCGAGCGGTATGATCGAAGCACACCGTCGAGGCGGGACGTGACCAATGCGTTCGGCCCAAGCCGCGCAAGCCACAGCAAAGCAGTGCCGTAACCGAGAAAGAACAGGATAATCGCGGTGCCGACTGCATCTCGCCAGGCAAACATCATTACCCCGACGATGAGCGCCGGCAGGAGATGCCAGCCGATTTGCTTCAGGCGTGGCTGGCTGTCGCTTGCAAGGCTGCTGAAACAGACCCAGGCGAGCGCCGCGTTGAACGTCGCAAGCATCGCCTGAGCCGGCAGGATGGCGCGGATGTCGTAGCCCCACCGGATGCCGATCAGCACGGATTGCAGCGCATAGGCGCAGACGAGCAGGAGGAACAGGCGTTGCTCGAACGTCATGGTCTCGTCCCGTTGCGACAGCATGCGGACGATCACGATCGTCAACAGGAGGGAGACGACGAAGGGTAGCGGTACAAACAGCATGGGCGGATGAATTCTTCGGAGGAGGTGTTGACGCTGCGATGATGCCCTCGATTGCGTTCGTGGTCGACCCGAAACGCGATCAAGGTCGCGGCTGTGGTCGATTTCAGGCGAGCTGTTTCTGTCCGGCGATGGTGCCGGATCCAACGAACGGAGCGTCACATGTCGATCGCACTGCCTGCAATGGTCCTTGCCCCCATCCTTCTCGTCGCCATGGCGAGCACCGCCGAGACATCGGCGACCGACATCGATATCACCGGTGTCACGGCAATTGTCGCGCGTGGCGAGGCAAGCGCAATCGAACTCACCAGCGACGAGAGCTTGCCCTACAGCGCGTCGGTCGAGAGCCGCCGTTCCGGCTGGTTTGCGCCTTTCTATTCCAGCTGGTTTTACAGCGACTGCGTATCGCAAACCCGGATGCGTGTCGAAGGCACCACCCTCTACGTCGACGTGGCTGCCCCGTCCTGGCCGGAACTGGAGGAGTGCAAGACCCAGCTTCGCGCCAACCTCAAACAGGGAGCATCGGTCTCTATCGAGCAACCGGCGTTTCAAGCCAAGCTTGAGGGGGAGTTTTCGCGTGTCGCGCTCAAGGGCAAGGCGGCGGATGTTTCGATCGACGGGCACGTCGGACAGGTCAGGCTCGACGTGGAGGCCCTGCGGGCGCGGCTCATTTACGAGACGACCCGGCAATCAGAGACAGTCGAGATCTCCGGAAAGGCGCTCGATATTCATCTTGGCTTCGATGCGGCAAGTTTGATCGATTATCAGGTGACGGCGACGGCGTCCTGGGTCGACAGTTCGCGAACGGCTATCCCCGGCGCCAAGCCACAGGTTCGCATCAAGGGGGAGATGGTACGAGCGACGATCCGCTGAGCCGCGGCTCGCGACGCCTTGCACTCGATTGTCGCAAAAATGATGCGCTGCAGCATAAATCTTCGGCGGGTGCATTTCCAGGCCGAAGCATATACTGTAAATCGTCACAAAAGACTGTTTCTGGGTGGAGAGCAGGCATGACGAAATGGGTTTACACCTTCGGTGGAGGCAAGGCCGAAGGGCGGGCGGGCGATCGTGATCGGCTGGGTGGCAAGGGTGCGAACCTTGCCGAGATGTGCAGCCTCGGCCTGCCGGTGCCGCCGGGGCTGACCATTATCACCGATGCCTGCAACAGCTATTTCGACAATGGCCGCGAAATACCCGCGGGCTTGCACGATCAGGTCCGCGAAGGCATTCGCCGGATGGAGGAAGTGACCGGGCGGATCTTCGGCGATACCAACCGTCCGCTGCTGCTTTCGGTGCGTTCCGGCGCTCGCGCCTCGATGCCGGGCATGATGGATACTGTTCTCAATCTTGGCCTCAACGACCAGTCCGTGCACGCGCTCGGTCACGACGCCGGCGACGCGCGTTTTGCCTGGGACAGCTACCGTCGCTTCATCCAGATGTATGGCGACGTCGTCATGGGCGTCGACCACGATGTTTTCGAAGAGATCCTCGAAGACGAGAAGGCGCGCCTCGGCCACGAGCAGGATACCGAGCTATCGGCGGTCGAATGGCAGCATGTCATTGCCCGCTACAAGGAAGCGATCGAGGAAGCCCTCGGTGAGCCGTTTCCGCAGGACCCGGAAATTCAGCTCTGGGGCGCCATCGGTGCCGTCTTCTCCAGCTGGATGAACCCACGCGCCATCACCTACCGCCATCTGCACAGCATTCCGGCGGCATGGGGCACGGCGGTCAACGTCCAGGCGATGGTTTTCGGCAATCTCGGCAATTCGTCGGCGACCGGTGTCGCTTTTACCCGCAACCCGTCGACCGGCGAGAACGAGCTCTACGGCGAGTTCCTCGTCAATGCCCAGGGCGAGGATGTCGTTGCCGGTATCCGCACGCCGCAAAACATCACCGAGGCTGCCCGCATTGCCTCCGGCTCCGACAAACCGTCGCTGGAAAAACTGATGCCGGAGGCCTTCGTCGAGTTCCGGGCCATCTGCGACAAGCTCGAGCGCCACTATCGCGACATGCAGGACCTCGAATTCACCATCGAGCGCGGTACGCTCTGGATGCTGCAGACGCGCTCCGGCAAGCGCACGGCCAAGGCTGCGCTCAAGATTGCCGTCGATATGGCCGAGGAGGGGATGATCTCGAAGAACGAAGCGGTTGCGCGCATCGACCCCGCCTCGCTCGACCAATTGCTGCACCCGACGATCGACCCGCACGCGCGCCGCGATATCATCGGCTCCGGCCTGCCGGCGTCGCCGGGCGCTGCGACAGGCGAAATGGTCTTCACCTCGGAAGAGGCCGTTCAGGCCGACAAGGAAGGTCGCAAGGTCATCCTCGTGCGCATCGAGACCAGCCCGGAAGACATTCACGGCATGCACGCCGCCGAAGGCATCTTGACCACCCGTGGCGGCATGACCAGCCATGCCGCGGTGGTGGCACGCGGCATGGGCACGCCTTGCGTTTCCGGTGCCGGCGGCATCCGCGTCGATCTGCGCAACGAATTGCTGATCACGCCGAGTGTGACCCTTAAGAAGGGCGACATCATTACCATCGACGGCTCTTCCGGCCAGGTGCTCAAAGGCGCGATCGCCATGCTCCAGCCGGAGCTTTCGGGTGACTTTGGAAAGATCATGGCCTGGGCCGACGCCAGCCGCCGCATGACGGTGCGCACCAATGCCGAAACGCCGGCCGATGCGCGCGCGGCCCGCTCCTTCGGCGCCGAGGGCATCGGCCTTTGCCGCACCGAGCACATGTTCTTCGAGGACGGCCGCATCAATGTCATGCGCGAGATGATCCTGGCGGAAGACGAGGCCGGCCGACGCCTCGCGCTTGCCAAGCTCTTACCGATGCAGCGATCGGACTTCGTCGAGCTGTTTTCCATCATGCACGGCCTGCCGGTGACGATCCGCCTGCTCGACCCGCCGCTGCACGAATTCCTGCCGAAGACGGATGAAGAGATCGCCGACGTCGCCGGCGTCCTGTCGCTCGATCCGTCAGCCCTGCGCGAGCGTGTCGACCAGCTGCATGAGTTCAATCCGATGCTCGGCCATCGTGGCTGCCGCCTCGCCATCTCTTATCCGGAGATTGCCGAAATGCAGGCCCGCGCCATCTTCGAGGCGGCGGTCGAAGCCGCACGCGAAACCGGTGCTCCGGTCGTGCCTGAAATCATGGTGCCGCTCGTCGGCCTGCGCGCCGAACTCGACTACGTCAAGGAGCGCATCGATGCTGTGGCAAAAGCGGTGATCGGCGAAGCCGGCATCGAGATCGACTATCTCGTCGGCACGATGATCGAACTGCCGCGCGCGGCCCTTCGCGCCCATGTGATTGCGGAAGCGGCAGACTTCTTCTCGTTCGGCACCAACGACCTGACCCAGACGACGTTCGGCATTTCGCGCGACGACGCCTCGCAATTCCTGGCGACCTATCAGCAGAAAGGCATCATCGAGCAGGACCCCTTCGTCTCGCTCGATTTCGATGGTGTCGGTGAACTGATCCAGATCGCGGCCGAGCGCGGACGCCGGACCAAGAATGGCCTGAAACTCGGGATCTGCGGCGAGCACGGCGGCGACCCGGCCTCGATCCGCTTCTGCGAGGATGCCGGCCTCGATTACGTCTCCTGTTCGCCCTTCCGCGTGCCGATCGCCCGGCTGGCGGCGGCGCAGGCAGCGATCAACGGCAAGGCGTGAGGCGCAAAAAGCGGCAACGGCTCACGCTGTTGCCGTCGCGCAACGGAAAGGCGTCTTCGGTATCGCCTCGACATTTCCTGGTTGCAAAGTGCGGGCCAACGGTTCATGACGCACACCGTTCGCACGGCATATTGTCGGGCGGGCAGGTGTCGGCCATGCATGACATGGCCATTTGTTCAGAACGGGAGCGGAAAATGACGCAGAGCATTTCCTTACGCCCCTTGGGGCTTCGTGGCTGATCAGCGTTGATGCGCTGGTGAGACCCGTCCTGCCGGCCATCGCGCCGGTTGCTTGACCCTGTTCTGGAATTATTTTCATGGGCACTCATCTTGGGGACTCCGTCCCCGAAGGCGGCGCGCGCAATGCGACCGTCACACACTATTTCACCGCCGGCAGCTTGATAGAAGGCGCGGCAATTCATCAACTGCGAGAAGTCTCGGCGCTCGCAGGTATGATTTCCGTCGCCGGCTTTCCGGACCTTCATCCTGGCAAATACGGGCCGGTCGGCATGGTCGCTCTTTGTGAGCGGCTTTACCCGCAATTGATCGGCAACGATATCGGTTGCGGCATGTCGTTCTTTGAGCTTTCCCTGCCGCTGCGCAAGTTCAAGGTCGAGAGGGCGGCCGAACAGTTGCGCGGAATGGAGCAGATCGATCCGGGCGACCTGGCCGGACGGCTTGCGGAACATGATCTCTCGTCAGATATGTGCCCGCATTCGCTCGGCACGATCGGCGGAGGCAACCATTTCTGCGAGATACAGGCTGTCGACGAAATGCTGAATGACGATATCGGAGGCCTCATCGATCGCCAGAAGCTCTATCTCCTGGTTCATTCCGGCTCGCGTTCGGCGGGAGCGGATCTCTTCGGCCAAACGCTCGATGCAGCTACAACGCTGCGCGACGGCCTGGCTGCAGATTCGCTTGCTGCCAGGCAGTGGCTGGCACGAAGCGCCGACTGCGTGCGATGGGCGTCGCTCAACAGGCAGATGGTCGCCGAGCGTGCGGCCCAGGCGTTGCGTGCCGACGTGACGCTTGTTGCCGACGTGCCGCACAATCTGGTGCGAAGCACATCGGCCGGCTTTCTGCACTACAAGGGTGCGGCGGCCATCGGCGAAGGCACCGTTGCTCCGATCGCCGGCTCGCGCGCCACGAGAAGTTATCTCGTGCGGGCGCTGGCCGGCGCAGTGGCCTCCCATTGGGGAATTTCGCACGGCGCCGGGCGCAAGTATGACCGGAAGGCCATGCATGGCCGCGCCGGCGCGAACCGATCCGAGCGTGATGCCCTTCGTCTCAACGGCTGGGGCGGCGTTGCCATCTGTGACGATCGCGACCTGCTGATCGAGGAAGCCGCGAGTGCCTACAAGGATGCGGCGAAAGTCGTCGGCGATCTCCAGGCATTCGGGCTCGTAGAACCGCTCGCCGCCATGAAGCCGCTGGTGACCTACAAGAACGTCCAGCGGCAGGCGGTCGACTGGGACAAGGCAAAACGGGAGCGGATGACGATGAGGAGGATGCGCCGTGGGTGAGGTGATGCTCTTTCTGACTGCGGGCAACGGTCCAGTCGAGTGCCGCATCGCCCTTGCCGCGCTCATCGATATCCTTTCCAGGGAAGCAAAGACGAGCGGCTGCAGCTTCGAGGAGACCCGTGGCGGTCAACCCGATGCGTTCGGTCCGAAGTCGGCCGTGGTGACGGTGTCCGGCAAAATGGCGGAGCAAATGGCCGAGGCCTATTGCGGTACGGTCCGGTTTGTCTTCAAGAGCCCGGTGCGCAAGGGCCACCAACGTCAGAACTGGTTTGTCGGCGTTCGGCGCCTCGATCCTTGCGTCGATGCGGCCGTGGTGCCGACGATCGAGCACAAGGACTTGCGCTTCGAGACATTGCGGGCCGGTGGACCTGGTGGCCAGCATCAAAACACCACCGACAGCGCGGTGCGGGCGACGCATGTGCCAAGCGGTATCACCGTTGTCTGCCGGGAGGAGCGATCGCAGCATCGCAACAAGGCAACCGCAATCCGCAGGCTTCAGAGCATTCTGGAGCTCATAGCCGCCGATCATGAAGAGCAGGAAAAAGCAGCCTTGTTCGTAGCCAGCAAGCAGTTGGAGCGTGGCAATGCGGTGAAGACGTTCCGGCTCTAGCTATGCGACTGTGCGGCCCGGGCGCCGAGCGTCCGGGTCGCGCGTCTGCAGCTATCGACATGCGGCCGCCGCGGTTCAATTCGCCTGCACGACAACCGGGCGCGCGATGACAACTGGGCGGTTCCAGCCCCACATCATCGCATCGTTGTTGTAGCGGAAGGCGCGCGACTCGGCGCGGCGGTCAAGCTCGATGCGCTGCAGGCAGGTGGCAAATGCGTCGGTTCCTCGACGGAAGCCGTATGAGGCGCAGGTATTGCCGTCGGCGGCACGCCGCTCTTCCGGGGTCATCGTCTGGCAGGCCGCAAGCAAAAGCCCGACGGCGCAAAGGGTCAGCAGTTTGGTCTTCATTATATTCATGCCTCCTGAGCGGATGCAGATCGGCTCGGCGAAAAACCGTCTTTGCTTGTGCCCCAACCGCATCCTTGTCAGGAGGTCGGACACACCAAGTCGCTCAGCTCTTTACCGCCGCCTGCAGAACAGAGCTCTGCCGCATGGCGGGCTGTCGTGTCCACCCTGATTTTTTCGGGTATTGCTATGACGACCGGCAGGGCGGTTCGTGCGATCGCCGGCCGAGGCGCCGGCGCAACGCTAGGCCAAACGCCGGAGTTCAGGCGTGCGCGCCCCACAAGGATCTTGCATTCACGATTCAATCGCATGGAAACATGATGAGCCTGCCGGCGGCCAGCCGTCAATCCGTTTCCGTACACCTCGATGTTTACATTCGCTCGAGCACGCCGACAAAGGATTCGGCAAAGCTTTTCAGGTCCTGGGTGCTTTCGCCGGGATGCTCAAGCCGGATCGTCGAGCCTTCTTCCTCAAGGCAGACGAACAGGATCGGCGAGGTATCGCCCTCGGTCTCGCCGAGGCGCAGGACGGCGATGCTCAGGCAGTCCTCGATCAGGCCGGAAGCCGGCAAGGCAAAGAGAAACTCGCCGCCGACATTGTCGGCGACCGTCCGAATGAAAGCGGTGAAATCATCCTTGCTGCCGGAGAAACCGTCGAGGGAAAGCTCAAGCTCCAGCAACGCCATCGGTATGCCGGCGTCAGCCGGTGAGGGCGGTGCGGCGTGGGTGGCAGTTGCCACGGCTGCTTGCGATGCGACCATGATGTCTCTCCGTCCTGCCGTGCTGGATCACTTCCCAGACGTCGGCCATTGCCTCCGGTTGACTGTTCCCTGCGGCCTTTGCCGCCGTGCGGGCATATTCGTAATGTCTGATAGGTGGTTAACGAGAATGGCGATTTTGCGGCAATGCTCCTGACGCGCCCACCCCATGCCTCCTTCTCGATTCTATTGCCTGTTTTCACGGCCCCGGCCATGGTCTAAGAATGCGGATCTGTTTCGATGCAGGGGATTGATTCCGTTACATGATGGTCCGGTACGAGCGCCCCTATTCCCATGCCGCCCATTGGGCGCGCCGCTTTGCCCGCATCGCCTTTGCGATCTTCGCCCTGTCCCTGGCTGCGCATCGGTTCGGCCCGTTGACGACACCGCACTTCCTCGGCCTGGTCGGCCTTTCCGGTGCTTTCGCCCTGCTTGGCGTCCTGCTTGCCGTCGTCGGGCTCGCGCGGCTTTGGCAGGTCGCCGCCATCGGCGGGCTCGCTTCGGCTTCGGCGCTTGTCTATGCCGCGCCGCCCCTCGGTTTTATCGGCTTCGGTGTCGCGCAATACCTGACCCGTCCAGCGATCTATGATGTCAGCACCGATACGGTGACGCCGCCACCCTGGCTGAAAGTACCGCAGACGGAGGAAAGCTGGTTGAAGCGTAAGCCGACCGTCACTCTCGAAGATCGTGAAGCGCAGATCGTCGCCTATCCCGGCCTGACCGGACGACGTTACGACGGCGCACTCGACCGTGTTTTCCAGGGCGTGCGCAACGTCGTCGAGAAAACGCGCGTCGGGATTACGCAGGAACTCGGCGTCGAAAATACCCGCGCCGATCTCGAGGATCTGGCGGTCCGGCCGAATGCCGGGGCGGACGCCACTGCCGAACCGGAGAATGTACCCGTGCCGGAATCGCGGCCGGAAATGGCGCTCGAAGGCGCCATTCCGGGACGGCGTTCCAGCGATGTCGTGCTTCAGGGTGAATGGCGTACTCTGATCGCCGGTTTTCGTTTCGACGTGCTGATCCGCCTGCGCGAAGAAGCGGAAACGACCTTCGTCGATCTGCGCGTCGCGTCCCGCTACGGCCAGCACGACCTCGGCATCGGCGCTGCCTTCGCCGACCAGTTCCTGCGCGCTCTCGATGCGGAGCTGCTCGGCATTGCCGGCGACTGATCAGGACAGGACCGGCCCGAACGCCTCAGCCATGCATGAGGGCGCCGAGATCGTCGGATTTGCGAAGCATTTCCCTCGTGATCGGCGCTGTCGGCTGGTCCGCTGGCTTGAGCCAGCCGCGATAACGTTCGATCAACCCGGTCATTGGACTTTCGACCTCCACATGGAAGTGAAACAGGCCGTCGCGATCCTCCTCGAAGGTCCGCCCGCCCGGTGCAAGAAGTGCGGGAAGCGGGAGACCGAGGAAGGACCAGCCACGAACCCTCAGGTGCAGGCGGTTTTCTTCGGGCTCCAGGGCGCAGAGGATGCGAAATGGCCCGAAATGCTCGGCGAGCAATCGTTCCTCGCGGCCTTCCACTGGCCGCTGTGAGCTGCGCAGAACCTTGTCGCCGAAGCGCCGGGTCCACACCTCGCGACCATCGGCGCATGCGAAGCGGATCTCCACTGGGACATCCTCCCCGGCCGCGGGAAAACCGGCGATAGAGGCTGCGAGACGGGCAAATGGCCCCCGGCCGCGTTCGACGACCGCACGTCCCCTGAATGTGGCGTTTCCCTCCGACATCTCGTGCAAGCCGCGGATCGCTGAGGGCAGGCGATCCCAATCCTTGCCGAGAATCTGTCGGTAGAGGCTTTGCCGATGAACCAGACGTTCCGCCGCTTTGCTCTTCATGCGATGAAGCGCCCGCGCTCTTCCGCTGATGGTACCATGCAGGTCTGGCGGCGCCCGGCGATCCGGTAACGGTTTCTCGCAACGAGATCGTAAAGCGGATCGCGAAGGGCGGCAGGCAGGATACGGCAGATGTTTACCAGCGACCACGGCAGGCCAAGACCTGCAAGCGTGCGGATCGATCCGTCGGACTTGAAGCGCGCGATGCCGTTCTCGATCAGGATGTTGCTCTCATAGTTGCGGTCATCAAGGCCGTAATGCCGATAGAGCGCCCGGCCGAGCGGCGACTGCGCCGTCAGGTAGCGATAGCGCCCCTGCCGGTCGTGGCGTAGCATGAAGCGCACCCAGCCCGAGCAGAAGATGCATTCGCCGTCAAAGACGATCACCGGACGATCGTCGGGAAAGTCCGGCACCGACGCATCGTTGCGGTAGCCATGGGGTTGCTGTCGCATGGTCAGCCGGCACCTCCGGGCGCCAGCCGGTAGTCGCCAAACAGGGAAGGCGGCCCGTCGGTCTCGACACGCCCCTGTTCGACCAGGTCTTCGAGGTGCGCCAGCACGGAAAGGGCGGCCGCGCCATGCAGTCGGACGTCGGTCGTGGCGTAGATCACCTTGACCATGTCGGGGATCTTGCCGTCGCCTGCACGCACGCGCTCAAGCACCGCACGTTCGCGCATCCGGCGGTGGGCGCGCAGCCCCCTGAGGAATGAGGCCGGTTCGACGACGGGGCCACCGTGCCCGGGCAGATAGAGCCGGTCGTCGCGCCCAAGCAGCTTTTCCAGCGAGGCCATGTAGTCCGCCATGGCGCCATCCGGCGGCGCGACGATCGTCGTCGCCCAGGCCATGACGTGATCGGCGGAAAAGACAGTGCCGGTGCCCTCGAGCGCAAAGGCCATGTGGTTGGCGGTGTGGCCGGGGGTGGCGAGCCCTGTCAGTACCCAGCCGTCGCCTTCGATCCGCCCGCCATCGGCAAGGACGATGTCGGGCGAAAAGTCCATGTCGGAACTTTCGGCGAAGGGGTTGATCTCGCCTTCATGCAAGGGGCGGGCGGCCCGGTGCGGCCCTTCGCCGACGATCGTCGCGCCCGTCGCGGCCTTGAGCCGCTGTGCCAGCGGCGAGTGATCGCGATGGGTATGGCTGACAGCGATGTGGGTCACTTCCCGGCCCGCAAGCGCCGTCATCAGCGCCTGGAAATGCGCTTCGTCGTCCGGGCCGGGGTCGATCACCGCCACCGAGCGTCCGCCGACGATATAGCTGTTGGTGCCGTGGAAGGTGAAGGGGCCGGGATTGTTGACGGTGATGCGCTGCACCCCGTCGGCAACGGTCACGGCCTCGCCATGGGCAGGCTTGAAGTCGAGATCGAAGTCGGGGCCTTGCATGCGTCTTTTCCTGGCCTTCACTTGTATTCGATCTCGATGAAGGACATCGGCTCGCTACCGGCATTGACGACATTGTGCGCCATGCCGGCCTCGCGCCGGTAGGCAGCACCCTTGGCGATATCCACCCGGCGGCTACCGCCTTCTTCTTCCAGCAGGAACTGGCAATCGGTCATCGGCACGACGACATAGCCGAGGCCATGGACATGGTGGCCGGTATCGGCGCCGGGCTCGAAGTCCCACCTTGTAATGCGCACCACCGCGTCGTCGACAAGAATGCTGGGCACGGCAGGGGGGCGGGCGCGAAACTGGCTCATAGAGGTCTCCATTCGCGCCGGAGAATAGGAGGGGACGATGGCGAAGGGAAGGGCGCTTCGGCACCAGATGCCGGCCTTTCGCCGAAGGCGTGAAGGATGCGCGTGAACAAAGCCGAACAAAACCGCGCAAACCGCAAACTTAATCATTGTGACGCGGCACGACCTTTGATAATCAGGCGCTCGATTTGGCGAGTTTATATTTCGTCAACTCCGTTGGGGCGTCGCCAAGCGGTAAGGCACCGGTTTTTGGTACCGGCATTCCCAGGTTCGAATCCTGGCGCCCCAGCCATATTTTTCCTTCAGGCAGTGCTCAGCGTTCTTTCGTGTCCCGATTGCCATGTCCGGCATGGGGCCGGTCGCTGTGGGCGCACTGGCCCATGCCAGCATGATCGTTTCAGCGTCGTCAGGCCGCGCTGCGCGGATCGTTCGCCTTCATCGGCGCACGGCGACAGTCACTCGCTCCGTCCGCTCTGCGCCGCCGAAACAGAAAACCCGCCAATGGATGTTGGCGGGTTTCGAATGTCTGTCGTCTGACGCGCTCGGCAATCAGCTCGCCGGCGTTGCCGGCTTTTCCTGCTTGGCGCCGCCGAGGAATTCCTCGCACCAGCTTGGGCCGTCGGCGCGCTTGTGGTCGCCGAGGAGGCGGATCGAGCGGATGATGTAGTCGGAAGAGACTGTCAGCTGCACCGAGCAGCTCAGATACTCCGTGCGGGCTGAGGCAATCCGTTTGCCGCGCTTGCCGTCCTTGCCGGTTTCATACTGGGCCGGGACCTTGCGGGTCTTGTAGCCGCCCTTCCAGTTGTAGACGGTGGAGCTGCCACTTTCGACGTCGGAGAGCGGAGGGCCATACTGGGCAAAGAAGGCGCCGGCCGGCTGACCGAGCCAGCGGGATTCGACCGCGTTTCTCGAAATCCCCGTCGTCGTCGTGGTGCAGCCTGCGAGCGCAAGCGCGAGGCCTGCCACCGTCATCATGCGGAAGTTCATGTTTTCGTCCCTTTGGCTCTCGTTCGGAAATAGGCATGGCGCGCAGGCCTCAATCCCCTGAGTTTGCGCGCTTTCCGCTGAGCCTCTAGCGCCAAAAGCCTGCAAAGAAAATCCGCTGTCTGCATTCTATTTCAGGAAAATGCGAAGCGTTGCAGAAAGGCCCTACCTGGCCCCACAGCCTCACGGCAACGTGAACGGTTGGAGCCGGTTCACGCCTCTTCGCCCGCCGCCATGAACATGGGAAGGGTTGCGACACAGCGATTCGAACAACTCTTCTTGAAAGCGCTGGCGCGCAATGTCTTTGGTGCGGCGTTCGCGCTATTTTTTGTGCTGATGCGCGGGCGCGATTTGCTCCGATGCGTCCGGCGAGGGGGCTCTGCTGCTCGGCCTATTCACCGATCAGCTTGCAGCCGATCTTGGTAGCGCTCCCGGCGATCGCCTTCAGCGGGCCGTCGTAGACATCGCAGTCGAGCAGGTTGTCCGGGCCGCTGCGACGGGCGGAGTAGACGTTGATGTTGACGAGGGGCTCGCCGTCCTTGACCCAGTGCAGCCGTGTTTCGATATCGCCCTTGCCGGGAATAGCCACCATGGCCGGTTCGCCGTCACGTTCGGTCCTGTCTTCACCGAGATCGATCATGCCAATCTGATCGGCGTGCTCTTCGGCGCCCGGCGCCGGCTCGCCGGAGTAATAGGCCGCAATCACGATCCCTTCCTTCAGCGCCTGGAGCTTGCTCGCGGCGGCTTGTGAAAAGGACAGATCCACTTCGAAGCCCCAAGGGGCCGCAATATCGGCACCTGCCGTGCCGGGCACCAGGCCGGCAACGACGATCGCGGCAAGCGAAACAGAACGGATCGGCGGCATTGACGTACTCCTTGGCGATGGCGGGCAAGCACCTGAAGCCGGCGTATTAGACAAGCAACACAGACAGTCCCCGTCAAGGGGCGTCTCGATCGGCAGCGATCATCGTCCGTTCTGGCCGATATTTGGTTTGCCGGCGGTGTCGAACAGGAGGCGGATTGCTGTTCGCGTCTCGGTTTTCCACCGGTACTGCTCTTTATTGTCGTGACCGTGAATGTTTTTCGCAATAGGCGCTTGTGCAATCCAAATGCCTGTTCTATAGAGGCGCCGCTGGTCACGGAGTGTAGCGCAGTCTGGTAGCGCACCACGTTCGGGACGTGGGGGTCGCAAGTTCGAATCTTGCCACTCCGACCAGCTAAATCAATACCTTAATTCCCCATTTGCCCGGATCGCATTTCGATGCTGGGCGATTGCGTGCCTTTTCAAGGCACGTAAGCCGCTGCCTCGCAAAAGGCTGGTCTGGCACGCGGAGAGGCTGCTCAAAATGCCGCTCAGGTCGCCGATCCGCTTTTTCACCCGACATTCGCTCCAGGGCGTGATGGAGTAGGGCGCGCACTTGTCGATATCGATGCCTGGAACGAACGCGGCTATACCGCCCGGATCACCGACCTCTTGCAGAGCCGCTCATTCGAATTCTTGGATCAGGATGTCTTGAATGTGGCTGCCGATGGCGACTTCGTGCAGCTTGCCGACCAATGGAATGCGCGAAAGGGATGGGACGACTATTCCAATGCCTCCATCGTGCATTTCACGCACGCCAAGCCAAACACGCAAGAATGCCTGCACCCGGAAAAGGCGACCTTCTTGGAGTACAGAAGACATACGCCCTGGCGGAAGACCAGGCTTCAGACAAGGCGCGACAGGCGCATTCGGACACTGATGCTTTCAGTCAGGAAAAAGTGGCAGCGATTCCGGGCCGCTTCCGGGTTCGGCGCGCCCAGCCGCGTCGATTAGGCGAGCCAGTCTGACAAGTGCCGGCAGGACTGCTGCCAGCAATATCTCGGCCAGATCGCTCAGCCCTGCTTTTCCAGAGCCCTGAGGACGGACTGGCCGATTGCCTGCGCCTGCAGCATCGAGGAAAAGTTGCCCTGCGCCGGGTGGGTGACGCCGCGATACTTTACGACAAAGCACCATTTGCCATTCGGGCGCTTTTCGATAGTCACGGCCGTTTCCGGTTTTTTGTCCGCGGTCATCTTCGTCTCCTTGCGATCCTGCGCGTCGTCGCGCCAGACCTGCCTGATATCCGCATGTCGCGGCTGATGTCCAGTTGCGTCTCGTTTGTGTCGGCTGTCTGGTCGTTATCGACACAATTTTGCGACCTTCGGCGGATCTTTTTGGAAACGTGTCGAAGCACCCCGGCCTGACGACAAGCGCGTCATGCGTTCACAGGAATGCACGAGGGACGCTCGAACACTTTGATTCCGGAAGGTCTTATCCGACTTCAGTGATTCCATGTGCAAGCGGATGCTCTGGACAGCCGTCATCGCGCCAAGGAGCAGAGTTTTGAAGGCAGTCGCATCGGCCGGCGTTCAGCATCCGCTGATCAGGAATCCTGTCGCGAATGACAGGAGAGGGCTCGCAAGGGCCCTGTTTGTCGTGCGATCAAAGTCTGGAAGGAGCTGTGGTCAGGCGGACTGTCCCACGACGTTTGGAAACGGTGAAACAGCCCTATCGGTCATCATGATCGACGCGCCAACTTACAAATGCATCGGCATATTTAAACCCTCAAATTTTATGGCCGCAGCTCAAGGTGAAGCAATTGCAAGCGGTGTGCTGTTTCGGCACAGGGTGGCGCGGCAGGCCGTTGCGGGCGGTTATCCGAATGATGCCATCTCGCGGATCGGCAGGAGCCCGTGATGAAGCATGCTTCAGGCGCGGAGGCCCAGAACCGCATGCGCACCTTGTGATCGGGCCAATTGCTGTTCAATTGGAAACGGCTTGTTCACCCGGCGCTGTCTTATCGGAGTGAACAACAAAGGCGATATTGCCTTCAGCAATCGTTCTCTCCGTGAGGCTCAGATGTTGAAGGAACCGATATTCACATTCCGCGAGATCGCCATATGGTCCGCCATTCTCGGTAGCGTGGTCGGGTACCAGCTTTGGCAGCACGCCGATCCCGCACCGCTGACGATGGTGCTTCCGAGCATCGAGCAGCGGTCGTGATTGCCGCATCATTCCTAAATCGAAATCGATTGAGGGAAGAAAACATGCGGCAATTTTAAAGGGTTACAGCGCTTGTCGGTATTACTCCTCCGGCATGCCGTTGCGCCGAGCGGCCTGAAGCAACTCGATCTCGCCGGCCGTCGAGCCGAACTGGCCCTGAAGCCTTCGTGTTTCCTCCGCGTCGAGCCGGTACTTCCGCGCGAAGGCCTCGATCGTCACGGCCCGCCCAAGAAAGCCACGGTGCGGCGCGTCTTCCCGTTCATGGTCCAGCATCATGGTTGCCCTCCTTCCCTGTCCATGGAAAGTAGTGCAGCAGTCAATTTCGGAAAGATGCGTTGGCGCCATTCAGCGAGGCGTCGTGCAGATCCGTCGCAAAGAAAAGGGCCCAGGTGGGCCCTTTTCCAAATTGTCGGGGCTGCCGGTCAGCCGTCGATCGTGTCGATGATCTCGCTCGCCTTGCCTGCGCTGACGCGGCGAACTTCTGCATCCTCGCGCCGAGCCGCAAACAGCTCTGTTGCCATCAACTGGTCAGCAAGATCGGCCGGCAGCGACAGGATCACGCGTGCGTCTTCCGTATGGATGCCGCCAAGCGCTGAGCGTTTGGCCGTGATCATGCCGCCGGCCACCGTGTTGTTGGTGTCCGGGTCGATCAGGATGAAGGCGCCAGTCGTCCGGTTCTGCTCGTAAGGGTCGAAGATCGCCTGTTCGTCGAAGGCCAGGTGAACCTTGCCGATGGCGTTCATCGGCAGCTGCTCGGCCGGTTCCCACTTGCCGGTCTTCAGATCCAGCTGGCTTGCTGGCTGCACCTGGACACGTTGGCGGCGGCTGCCGCTTTTCAGCCAGTAGCGCTTGCCCGGCTGGATGCCGTCCGCCTGCAGCGCAACGATCTGGGCGTCGAAGGCAAGGCCCGTCAGCGGCTGGCTGTCGATGGCGACGATCATATCGCCACGCGAGACATCGACCTGGCGGTCGAGCACCAGCGTGATGGCGTCGCCCGCCACCGCCGCATTGCGCACGAGATCGAAGGTGACGATCTTGGTGACGTTGGCGACCATGCCGGAGGGCAGGATGACGACGCTGTCGCCCGGCTTCACCGAGCCGCCGGCAACCGTTCCCTGATAGCCGCGGAAGCTCTCGCCTGGACGGGATACACGCTGCACCGGCAGGCGGAAGCCGACCGTCTGGGACGAGCGTGTCGTCGCCAGTTCAAGCACTTCGACCAGTGTGGGGCCGTCGTACCAGGGCATGGAGGCGCGACCGTCGTAAACGACGTTCTCGCCCTTCAGCGCCGAAAGCGGAATTGCCGTGACCTGACGCACGCCAAGCGACAGCGCCAGCTCACGAAACTCGTGGCTGATTTGGTCGAACCGGGCACGATCGTAGTCCGTCAGGTCGATCTTGTTGACGGCCAGGACGAACTGCTTGATGCCCATCAGCGTCGCGATGGTCGCGTGGCGCCGGGTCTGCTCGAGCAGGCCGACACGGGCATCGACCAACAGCACTGCGAGGTCGGCCGTCGAGGCGCCGGTTGCCATGTTGCGGGTGTACTGCTCGTGGCCGGGCGTGTCGGCGACGATGAACGAGCGCCGGTCGGTTGAGAAGTAACGATAGGCGACATCGATGGTGATGCCCTGTTCGCGCTCGGCCTGAAGACCGTCGAGCAGCAGCGCGAAGTCCGGCAGGCCAAGGTCGTTCTGCTTTCCGCTGGAATCACGCCGCAGTGTTGCCGCCTGGTCTTCCTTGACTGCTTTGGTATCCCAGAGCAGCCGGCCGATCAGCGTCGACTTTCCGTCGTCGACCGATCCGCAGGTGATGAGGCGAAGGGGGCGGCTGTCGCGCGTGGCGCGCGCCGTTTCGGAGGCCGGAAACGCCAGAACCTGGCCGGCTGCGTCTTCCTGAACGGCATTCGCGGTTGCTGGTGCGGTCATCAGAAATATCCTTCGCGTTTTTTCTTTTCCATCGAGCCGGATTGGTCACGGTCGATGGCGCGGCCCTGGCGTTCGGATACGGTCGCGGTTTCAAGTTCGGAGATGATGTCGTCGAGTGATGTCGCTTCGGAGCGGATGGCGCCGGTCAGCGGGAAGCAGCCGAGCGTGCGGAAGCGGATCACTTCTTCGCGCCTGGTTTCATCAGGCAAAAGCTCGAGACGCGAGTCTTCGGCAAGGATCATCATGCCGTCGCGTTCGACGACCGGGCGTTTCTTGGCGAAATAAAGCGGCACGATCGGAATGTCTTCGGCCTGGATGTAGCGCCAGATGTCGACCTCGGTCCAGTTCGACAGCGGGAAGGCGCGCACGCTCTCGCCCTTGCGCACCATGCCGTTGTAGACGTTCCAGAGCTCGGGGCGCTGGTTGCGCGGATCCCAGCGGTGGTCGGGGGTGCGGAACGAGTAGATGCGTTCCTTGGCGCGTGAGGCTTCTTCGTCGCGCCGGGCGCCGCCGAATGCCGCATCGTACTGGCCGGCGTCGAGCGCCTGGCGCAGGGCCTCGGTCTTCATGATGTCGGTATAGAGCGCCGAACCGTGGCTGAACGGCGTGACGTTTTCCGCAGCACCGCGCGGATTGACGTGCTCGATCAGGTCGAGGTCGTAGCGCTTCACGATCTCGTTGCGAAACGCGATCATCTCGGCAAACTTCCAGCCGGTGTTGACGTGCAGCAGCGGGAAGGGAACACGGCCGGGATAGAAGGCCTTGCGCGCCAGATGCAGCAGCACCGAGGAATCCTTGCCGATCGAGTAGAGCATGACAGGGCGATCGAACTCGGCGGCCACTTCACGGAAGATGTGGATCGCTTCGTTTTCCAGCGCCTTCAGATGCGGATCAAGCGGCGGCTTGGTGCTCTGCGGGTTATGCAGTTCCGTTTCCGGATGGGTAAGGGGCATTTCAGTCTCCGGGAGGATCTTGTCTTTTGAGGAGCGCGCCTGCCCTCAGGCGGCGCTGCTCGTGTTCGGGATAGTTGAGGTGGTTGCCTCGGGGACGTGGAGACCGCATTCGCGCTTCTCGTCGTTTTCCCACCACCAGCGGCCGGCCCGTTCGGGCTCGCCCGGCTTGATGGCGCGGGTACAGGGCTCGCAGCCGATCGACGGATAGCCTCGGGCATGCAGCGGGTTCACGGGAACGCCATTCGCGGTAACGTAGGTACGGATGGTTTCGATGTCCCAATCGGCGAGCGGATTGATCTTGATGAGGCCGCGCTCGTTATCTGCTTCGGCAAAGGGCGTCGTTGCCCGGTTGCCGGACTGGCCGCGGCGAAGTCCTGTCACCCAGTAGCCGGCGCCCTCGAGTGCGCGCGCAAGGGGTTTAAGCTTGCGCACGTCGCAACAGGCATGCCTGGCTTCGACGCTGTCGTAAAAGCCGTTGGCGCCGTACTGCGCGGCATAGGCGTCGACATCGGCGCTCTCCGGGTGAAAACGCTTGATCAGGATACCGTAGGTCTCTTCCGTCTTGTCGATCAGCGCCACGGTTTCGTTGAAAAGGCGGCCCGTCTGCAGCGTTGCGACGTCGATCGAGAGATCGTTCTTGCCGATGACGGCGGTAATCACCTGATCCTCGATGCCGAGCGACGTGGTAAAGACGGCGCGACCTTCAAGCTCGGCGACGAACGCGAGACGTTCCGCGAGGTCCAGGCCTTCAAGCGCTTCGTTCAAAGCTTTTGCGGTGGCATCGAGGGGTGACGTGGTCATGGCTGCGTCCTGTTCCAACTATTCAGGAATATCGCAGCCGCACGTGAGAAGGGACAGAAATAGCGGTTTCTAATGCCGGGCGTTTGGAGCAAATCTGCCTCTCAGATCGAAAACCAGCGAAAAACGCAAGGTAAACTAGTAATTTACTAGACTTTATACTTGCCTTGGCGCCGTTGGCCCGGCCATTACATGAAAAGCGCGGGCCTTTCGGTCCGCGTTCCAATCGGTGGTTGGGTATTCGCGCCGGCTAGAATTCTGCCCAGCCCTTCTCCTGTTGGGCCGCAGGGCTGCGATAGGCGGCGGCAAGCCTGCGGTTGAGCGTGCGTGCTGGCGAAGAGGCTGCCTGCTCGACGGAGGGGGATCCGACGAGATGCACCGGATGCGTCTGGCCGTTGCCGGTCTTGAAACGCATCAGGAGATCGTTGAGCGCACCGGCCTCCCGAGCGAGGCTATGGCTTGCAGCCGTTGACTGCTCCACCATCGCCGCATTCTGCTGGGTGCCCTGGTCGATCGAGTTGACCGCCGTGTTGATCTGCTGGATTCCGGCCGACTGTTCGCGGGCGCTTTCGACGATGGCCGTCACGTGGGCGCTGATTTCCTGCACCTCTGCAATGATGCCCTCCAGTGCCGCTCCGGTCTCGCGCACCAGGCTGACGCCGGATTTGACCTGGGCGCCGGAGGTGGCGATCAGCACCTTGATCTCCTTGGCGGCGTGGGCCGAGCGCTGGGCGAGTTCGCGTACTTCCTGGGCGACCACGGCAAAACCCTTGCCAGCCTCGCCGGCGCGAGCAGCCTCGACGCCGGCATTCAGCGCCAGGAGGTTCGTCTGGAAGGCGATGTCGTCGATAACGCCGATGATGCTGGAGATCTCTCGCGAAGAGGCCTCGATGCCGCTCATGGCGGTGACGGCGTTGCCGACGATTTCGCCGGATTTTTCCGCCGCTCCGCGGGTTCTGGTGACCAGACTTCCGGCTTCCTCGGCGCGCCGGCTTGCGTCGGCGACTGTCGTTGCGATCTGGTCGAGGGCAGCGGCCGTCTCCTCGACGGAGGCTGCCTGCTGTTCGGTCCGCTTCGATAGGTCACCGGCCGCCGAGCGAATTTCGCTGGCGCCGGCATTGATGCTGCGGGCATTGTCGCCGACGGAGCGCAGGGCATCTTCCAGATTGCCGACCGAACTGTTGAAGTTGGTGCGAAGCGCGTCGAGCCGCTCGGCAAGCGGCGTGCGGATACGATAGGTCAGGTCGCCTTCGGCAAGGCGGTCGAGCCCGAAGGCCAGCGCTTCGACGGCCGCTTGCACTTCCCCAGTTTCCCTGGCCTTTTGTGCCTCGCGCTGTTCGCGCTCGCGCTCCGAAAGCGAGCGGTTTGCCTCCGCGTCCTTTTCCAGTCTTTGGCGTTCAAGCGCATTGTCGCGGAACACGGCGACGGCGCCTGCCATCTGGCCGATTTCATCCCGCCGCCCTTCACCGTAGATCAATGTCGTGAGGTTGCCGGCGGCAAGCTGCCGCATCGCTTCGCGCAGCTTCGAAAGCGGGCGGAAAAGTCCGGAGATGACGAACCACACCGTTGCTGCGAGTGTGGCGAGTGCGAGGCCGGCTATCACCGTTTGCCAAAGCGTCAGGGTGTTCTTTTCGGTGATCGCTGCCCTGAGTTCGGTGTTTGCCACGGACAGCTGCAACTTGATCAGTTCGCTGATCGGCACGGCGAGGGGATCGACCGCGGGATAGAGCCGGGCATCGACGAAGCGCTCGAGTTCCGCCTTGTCCTGGCGATCGAGGATCTGCATGAGCGCGCGGATCGAAGCGTCGCTTTCCACCCGTGCCCTATCGAAGCTCTCCGCGAGCGTCTTTTCCTCCGGCGTCAACCTGGTCGCCTCGTAGGCGCGCCATTGCGTGTCGATCGTGGAAAGGGCTGCCGTGATCGCTTCTTTGCCGGCGCCCCAGCCGAGGGCGCTGCTGCGCACCTTGTGGGTGGTGTCGACGATCTCGACCGCATACATGTCCGACACTGTCTTCAACTGATCGACTGGCACCAGTCGATCGGCAACGATGGATTCTGTGCGCTTGGAAATCGATGTCATCGCATTGAATGCCGTGACGATCATGACCAGCATGGCCACGGCGAGCAGCGAAAAACAAATAAGCAGGCGTGCTTTGATTGTCATGGAAACGCTCTTCGGTTGCCCGCAAGGCAAATTCGTCCTCGTCCGATGACTGCGGACGTACCGCTTGGACATCAGTTGGCGTGCTTGCCTTGGCAAGGGAGATGACGATGGCCCGATGGAGCACGCAAAATCTTTGCAGCCGATTGCCGTCATGGCACATCCGCCAAGCGTTCACTCCGTCTGATATAGACATAACAGGTGGAGATTAAAAATGGCTAAATTTTAAGCTGTTGAATGGCGCTTGTGCAACCATCGGTTCGTGACTTGCGGCGAGGCCGACTGTCGGGTTGCCGAACGCTGCCCTTCGCTCAAGATTTGTTGAACGACAGATGCTTTCGCCTCCGGAGCTTCGGGTTCAATCTCCAGGTCTCCAAGGCAAATGAAGGAGTGGCCGATGTTCGTGTTCTTTCCTCGCCGCGTTCTTATCGCAAGCATGGGGGTGATGCTTCTGGTTTCCGGCGCCTACGCCCATCATGGCTGGTCCTGGGCCGAAGCCGACCAGATCGAGCTGTCAGGCACGATCCGCGAAATCTCGATGGCACCGCCGCACCCGACGCTCCAAGTCGAAACCGAAAAGGATGGACTGTGGCGTATCGAATTGGGCAATCCCAGGCAGACGGAGCGCTCTGGCTTTGTCGAAGGTGTTGCCAATGTGGGCGATCAGATCGTCGTTCTCGGCAATCGCTCGCTCGATCCGGCCGAAAAGCGCCTAAAGGCGGTCCGCGTCAGCATCGGCGGCAAGACCTTTGACATCTATCCGGAACGCATCCGGACCGGTGGATGAGCGCGGCCGAGTTGCTTGAAGCGATCGCGGCCTGGCCACTTGCATCGGCGATGCGTCGATCCGCGATCCTCTATCTCGTCGTCAATGCGGCACACATCCTGGCGATCGCGCTTCTGGTCGGTGCGATTGTGCCGCTGGATCTGCGGCTGCTCGGTTTTTTCGGCAACACTTCGCTGGAAGTGCTTGGCCCCTTCCTCTCGCGCGCAGCTGCAGTTGGTCTGGCCCTCGTGGTCGTAACCGGCTTCTGCCTCTTCAGCGTGCGACCGGCGGCCTATGCGGGCAATCCGGCATTCCTCATAAAGCTGGTATTGCTGGCGGTTGGAGCGGTTAATGCCATTCTCCTGCAATCGAGCGACGCTTGGCGGACGGTTGCAGCTGGCGGCCCGATCGCAGGTACTGTGCGGCTGGCCGCCGGAATTTCCCTGCTCGTCTGGCCCGGCGCTTTGCTGGCCGGCCGCTGGATCGGCTTTCTTTGAAACAGGCGATCACTGATTTTTTTGCGTGCAAAGCCGCACCGGCAGCGGGCCGGTGGCGGTCGCATGGTCGAGATCGTAGCGGCGATGGCGCGCAGATGACGCCATCGAACAATCCCTATCTGTCGCTGACGGCCCAGCGCGGATTGACCCACGGCTCCTGGTTGGACCGGGCAAGCGGCTGCTTGCCGAGGATGTGGTCGGCGGCCTTTTCGCCGGTCATGATCGACGGGCTGTTGAGGTTGCCGTAGGTCACGTGCGGGAAGATCGAGCTGTCGGCGACGCGCAAGCCATCGACGCCGATGACACGCGTCTCCGGGTCGACCACGGCCATCGGGTCGTCCTTGGCGCCCATCCGGCAGGTGCCGCTGGGATGATAGGCGCTTTCCAGATGCTCACGCAGGAAGGCGTCGATTTCGTCGTCCGTCTGCACCTTCTCGCCCGGCTGGATTTCCGGCCCGCGATACTGGTCGAAAGCCTGCTGGCCGAAGATCTCGCGGGTGAGGCGCACACAGTGGCGGAATTTCTCCCAGTCTTCCGGGTGGCTCATATAGTTGAAGCGGATGACCGGGTCGGCCATCGGATCGGACGATCGCAGGGTGACGTTGCCGCGCGATTTCGACAGGTTGTAGCCGACATGCACCTGGAAGCCGTGGCTCTTCGCCGCCGCCTTGCCGTCGTAGCTGATGGCGACCGGCAGGAAGTGATACTGGATGTCGGGCTGTTTGACGCCCGGCGCCGAGCGCAGGAAGGCGCAGGCCTCGAACTGGTTGGAGGCGCCGAGGCCGCCTTTCGACAGCAGCCACTGCGCACCGGCAACACCCTGCCAGAACCATGGCAGCCAGGAATAGAGCGAGACCGGCTTGGTCGAGACCTGCTGGAAATAGAACTCCATATGGTCTTGCAGATTGGCGCCGACGCCGGGTCTATCGACCTTGACCTCAATGCCCATGTCCTTCAGGTGCTGCGCCGGCCCGATGCCCGAAAGCATCAGGAGTTTCGGCGAGTTGAAGGAGGAGGCCGAGACGATTACCTCGCGGTTCGCCTTGACGATCTCGATCTTGCCGCCGCGCTCGATCTCGACGCCGGTCGCCCGGCCGTTTTCGATCACCACCTTGCGGGCGAAGCAGCGCAGCAGCGAAACGTTCGGCCGCTTCATCGCCGGCCGGAGATAGGCGTTTGCCGCCGACCAGCGGCGACCCTGCCAGACGGTCTGCTCCATCAGGCCGAAGCCTTCCTGCTTGGAGCCGTTATAATCGTCGGTCAGTTCGAAGCCGGCCTGCTTGCCGGCCTCGATGAAGGCGTGGAACAGAGGGTTTTTTACCGGCCCGCGCTTGACGTGCAACGGCCCGTCGGTGCCGCGCCAGCCGGCCTCGCCGCCGTGAGAATGCTCCATGCGCTTGAAGTAGGGCAGCACATCCGCATAGGCCCAGCCGCGTGCGCCAAGATCCTCCCAGCGATTAAAGTCCTCGGCGTGGCCGCGAACGTAGACAAGGCCGTTGATCGAGGAGGAGCCGCCGATGACCTTTCCGCGCGGCGCGGTGATGCGCCGGTTATTAAGGTTCGGCTCGGGCTCGGAATGATAGCCCCAGTTGTAGCGATCCATGCTCATCGGCCAGGCAAGCGCTGCCGGCATCTGGATGAACGGCCCGATATCAGAGCCGCCATATTCGAGCACGAGCACCGAATGCTTGCCATCCTCCGAGAGACGGTAGGCGAGCGCCGAACCGGCCGAGCCGGAGCCGATGATGATGTAATCTGCCTGCATAGTCGTGCTCTTTCTTCTACCTGGCTGCCAGCGGCATGCCCCTCATCCGCACGGTGAGGGATGCGCCCCTCATCCGGCTGCCGCCACCTTCTCCCCGCTTGCGGGGAGAAGGGACGTTGACGCACCGTTTCACGGACTCTCGAACTCTCGTGTGGCAAGTCCCCTCTCCCCGCCTGCGGGGAGAGGGTGAGGGGCAAGCCCCAATCTCAATACGGCGCCTGCACCGGGCTCATCCCGACATAGACGGTCTTCAACTCGCTGTAGTGGTTGAGCGCCGCCACGGAATTCTCGCGTCCGAAGCCGGATTGCTTGGAACCGCCGAAGGGGATCTCGACCGGGCAGAGATTGTAGGTGTTGATCCACAGCGTACCGGCCTCCAGCTGGTCGACCACCCGATGGGCGCGGGTGATGTCGGCGGTAAAGACGCCGGCCGACAGGCCAAATTCGGTGGCATTGGCGCGCGCGACGACCTCGGCCTCGTCGTCGAAGTCGAGCACGCACATCACTGGGCCGAAGATTTCCTCGCGCGCGATTGTCATGTCGTCCGTGACGTCGGCAAAGACGGTCGGCTGGATATAGGTGCCCTCGGCGCTCACCGCGTTCGGGATGCCGCCGCCGGTGACGAGACGCGCGCCTTCTGACTTGCCCTTTTCGATATAGGAGAAGACCTTGTCGCGTTGTGCGCCCGACACCATCGGCCCGAGCTGGGTCGCCTCATCCATCGGGTCACCGATGATGATCGCTTCGGTGCGAGCCTTGAGGCGATCGAGGAACGCGTCCTTGATGCCCTTCTGCACGAAGACGCGGGTGCCGTTCGAGCAGACCTGGCCGGTGGAATAGAAGTTGCCGAGCATGGCGCCGCCGATGGCGCTTTCGAGGTCGGCGTCTTCGAACACGATCAGCGGCGACTTGCCGCCAAGCTCCATCGTCACATGTTTGAGTTCGGCGGCGGCAGCACCCGCCACCTTCTTGCCGGTCGGCACCGAACCGGTCAGCGAAACCTTGGCGACGTCAGGATGGTTGACGAGCAGCGGCCCGGTGGTGCGGTCGCCCTGGATGACGTTGTATAGGCCCTTCGGCAGGCCGGCCTCGATCAGGATTTCCGCGATCTTCAGCGCCCCGAGCGGGGTGTTTTCCGACGGCTTGAACACCATGGCGTTGCCGGCGGCAAGCGCCGGCGCGCCCTTCCAGCAGGCGATCTGCTGCGGGTAGTTCCAGGCGCCGATGCCGACGCAGACGCCTAAGGGCACACGCTTGGTGTAGGCGAAGTCGCCGCCGAGGGGGATGTAGTCGCCGTTGAGCGCGGTGGCGATGACGCCGCCGAAGAACTCGAAACTATCGGCGCCCGATGTCGGGTCGGCGACGATCGTTTCCTGGATCGGCTTGCCGGTGTCGAGCGTCTCGAGTTCGGAAAGCTCGCGGTTGCGCTCGCGCATGATCTCGGCGGCGCGCTTGAGGATGCGGCCGCGCGCCGTCGGGCTCATGGCGGCCCATTCCGGCTGGGCGCGCTTGGCAGCGGCAATCGCCTTTTCGACGATCGCGGGCGTTGCCGCGTGCAGCCGGGCGATCACTTCGCCGGTTGCCGGATAGATGCTCTCGATGACGGTGCCGGCGGTGTCCTCGACATATTCGCCGTCGATGAAGTGCGAGGCTTGCGGTTGGGCTTTCATGTCATTCTCCCCGCGGATAGCGTTTGGATTCCTCGAGATTGTCGAGGTTCATATGGTTGCGCATGTAGCGCTCGGATGCCTTTTGCAGCGGCTGGTGGTCCCAGGGGTAATAGGCGCCGTTTCTCAGTGCCTCATAGACCACCCAGCGCCGGGCCTGGCTTTCGCGCACGGCGGCATCGAAGGCCTCCATGTCCCAGTGGGCGGCGCACATGTCCTGGAATGCCTGCAGCGTTGCCGAGTGCACTGGCGTTTCGGGATTGGCGGCGATGTTGTTCAACTCCAGCGGGTCGGCCTCGAGATCGTAGAGCTGATCCGGGTCGAGTGCGCAGTGGATGTATTTCCATTTGCCTTCGCGAATGGCGACCAGCGGTGCGTAGGAGCCTTCCGCCGCATACTCCATCAGCACCGGCTCGGTGCGCTCCTCGCCGTTGATGGCAGGCACCAGGCTGATACCGTCGGTCCAGGGCTTCACCTCGTCCATCGAGATGCCGGCAAGGTCGCAAAGCGTCGGCGTTACGTCGAGGTTTGACGTCGGAGCAAGGTGCAGGCCGGGCGTCACGCCGGGGCCCGCCACCATCAGCGGCACGCGGGCCGAGCCCTCGAAGAAGTTCATCTTGAACCAGAGGCCGCGCTCGCCGAGCATGTCGCCATGATCCGAGCAGAACAGGATCAGCGTGTTGTCGCGCATCCGGGTGCGAGTCAGCGTGTCCAAGAGTTCGCCGACCTTCTCGTCGAGATAGGAAATATTGGCGAAATAGGCGCGCCGCGAGCGGCGGATATTGTCTTCGGTGAGGTCGAAGTTGCCGTAGTCGCAGGAATGCATGATGCGCTTCGAATGCGGGTCCTGCTTTTCCTCCGCCAGCATGCCGACCTCTGGCAGAAGATGCTCGCAACCCTCGTAGAGATCCCAGAATTTCTTGCGTGCGACATAAGGGTCGTGCGGATGGGTGAAGGAGACGGTGAGGCACCACGGGCGGCGGCCTGCATCGTCGTTTTCGCGCGACAGCTGGTAGAGCTTCTGATTGGCGAGGAAGGCGACCTCGTCGTCATATTCCATCTGGTTGGTGATCTCGGCGGTACCGGCGCCGGTGACCGAGCCGAGATTGTGATACCACCAGTCGATGCGCTCACCGGGCTTGCGATAATCCGGCGTCCAGCCGAAATCGGCGGGATAGATGTCGGTCGTCAGCCGCTCCTCGAAACCATGCAACTGATCCGGCCCGACGAAATGCATCTTGCCTGATAGCGCCGTGTAATAGCCGGCGCGGCGCAGGTGATGGGCATAGGTCGGGATCGACGACTGGTATTCTGCGGCGTTGTCATAGACGCGGGTGCGGCTCGGCAGCTGCCCCGCCATGAACGAGGCGCGGGCTGGCGCGCAAAGCGGCGAAGAGGTGTAATTGTTGCGAAAGCGGGCAGAGCGCGCGGCAAGGGTCTTCAGGTTCGGCGCATGCAGGAAATCCGCCGGGCCGTCGGGAAAGAACTTTCCATTCAGCTGGTCGACCATGATGATCAGGATGTTCGGTCTGGCGGTCATGCGGGCCGTCCTTGGCGGTAGAGCTGGTCGAGATGCGAGGTGACATAGTCTTCGGTCAACGCGATCGAGGCTTCGATGCCGATCGGCGCGGAGCGCAGACTCTGGCGGATGTAAAGCCCGTCGATCATCGCAGCTGCGCCTTCCGCAATGCGTTCCGCGTCATCGACGGGGCAAAGGACTTTCAGGTTCGCCACCAGGTTGGAGCGCAGCCGCCGGGCATAGACGACGAGGAAGCGGCGCACGTCCTCCGAACGCTGGGCTTCGGAATAGAAGGCGAGCCATGCAGCAATGGTGTCGGGCGCAAACTGGCTTGCCTGGAACGAGACGCGGATCAGAGCGCTCAGTTTTTCGCGCGGCGCTGTCGCCGCATTCAGCGCCGTCACCGTATCGTCGCGCAGCTGCCTTAGAAGGCTACGCACGGTCTCGATCAGCAATTGCTCCTTGCTGCCGAAATAGTGATGCGCAAGGGCGGGGGAGACGCCAGCACGGCGGGCGATGTCGGACATGGTGACGGCAAGCGTGCCCTGATCGCCGATCACGCGCAGCGCCGCGTCCACCAGCGCCTTTCGGCGCACCGGTTCCATTCCGACCTTGGGCATCTGTCTCTCCCTTGACGATCGTTAGTTTATTTTTGATTGACTCATCAATCAATAAAAAACTTGGACGTTTTTGCTTTCTTTTTGCAGAGAAATCCGGCTCAATCCGATGGTGGCGTTCTGGATAGTCGAAGGACTGGAGGTTGAAATGACCTATGCATTCGATCCGGCTGGCAAGGCGGCGGTTGCCGGCAAATGGGGATGGTTCGTCGCGCTCGGCGTGCTCTTGATCATGTGCGGCGGTCTTGCCTTCGGCAACCTGCTGATGGCGACGGTGGCTTCGGTCTATTACGTCGGACTGATCATGCTGATCGGTGGCCTGTTCAATCTCGCCCACGCCTTCCAGGTCAAGGGCTGGGACAGTGTGCTCTATTGGGTCCTGAGCGGCGCCTGCTACGCCATTGCCGGGCTCTTCGCCTTCATCAATCCGGTGCTGGCCTCGTCGGTCCTCACTGTCCTGATGGCCATAGCGTTGATCGTCGCCGGTTGCTTCCGCATCTGGGTCAGCTTCAAGCTGCGGCCGATCCAGGGTTGGGGATGGGTCGCGCTTGGCGGTCTGGTGACGCTTGTCGCCGGTCTCATCATTGCCGCCGGTTGGCCGGTCAACAGCTTGTGGATCCTCGGCCTGTTCCTGGCGGTGGATCTGGTGATGCAGGGTCTGTCGCTGATTGCCTTCGGGGTCCTGGCGAAGGCCTAGGCTCCCTGCCTGCCGCCGCTCTCAAGAAGCGCTGAAAGCAACGCGAACATGTCGGCGCGCAGATCGGCAAGCTCGCCCGTCGCGAGCGCTTCCAGCCCGATCAGGGCGCCGTAGAGAATTTTCGCGCCGCTTCGGCTTGAGGTGGCGGAAAAGCCGCATCGCGCAAACAGTTCAGCGACATAGGCGAGCCGCCGCTGGTCGACGGCCTTGAGTACAGCCGCAGCGGCGCTGTCGTAACGCGCCCATTCGCGGATCGCACCTTCCGTCCGCACGCCACCATAAGCGAGGTTGCGATCATCGGTGGCAGCCTCCACCAGCAGCCTCAGTTGTTCGAGCCCCAACCCGTCGTTCGCTTCGACATCGGCGATGATGGCATCCGTGGCTTGGCCGGCCCAGTGTTCCAGCATCTGCGCCTTGAGATCGGGCACATCCTTGAAATGCCAGTAGAACGAACCTTTGCTGACCTTCAGATCGCGCGCGATCGCCTCTGCCCTGATCGCCTGCACGCCGCCCGAAGACAGCGCACGGAAACCCGCCTTGATCCAGTCTTCGCCTGAAAGAGGTGTTTTCGTCGTCATGTCGCACCCATACGCCACCGTATTGACTCGTGCAATGGTCGCACCTACATACGCTGCCGTATGGTGAGTTTTTGGAGACGAGATCATGAATCGTTGGCTTCTTTCGGCAGCAGCAATTTCCCTTCTGACCACGGGCATTCATGTGCTGGCGGGCGGACCCGATGTGCACGATCCGTTGCTTGCCATCGATATGCCGCCGGTGCTCAAGGTCTATGTGTCGCTGCTTTGGCATGCGACGTCGGCGGTTCTTGCTATCAACAGCGTCGCATTGCTTTGGGCATCGATCAGCCGCCGATATCGCGAGGCGCTCACCGGTGCCGTCGTCGCGCAATATCTCGCCTATGCCGGCCTCTTCATCGGCTACGGGCTCGCCTATGTCGGGACGCTCTGGCAGACGCCACAGTGGGCCGTGTTCCTGCTGATTTCCGCTCTCGCTCTGGTGGGCTTGCGTTCCGCGCCGTCGGACTTGAGCCGGCTGGCCGCCTGAGTGCGGTGGCCCCAACCTTGCGAGGGAGGATAAGTTGGTCGCACTTGTGTCTGCTTCGGCAATTTGCCTTGTTCTTTCGGTGATATCAGCCCTTCACGCCTATTGGGCATATGGTGGACTCTGGCCGGGCCGCGATGAAGCGTCGCTCGTGAAGTCCGTAATTGGCGCGCCCGGCCTGGAGACCATGCCGCCCACGGGATTGACGATGGCGGTCGCACTCCTGATCTTCATTGCCGGCCTTTTGCCGCCGATGTTCGTTTCGGGTGTGCCATCGGGCCTGCCGGCGAACCTGGTGTGGACGGGGATGGTGGTTCTCGCGACAATCTTTCTTGTCCGTGGCAGTCTTGCGTTCCTGCCCATCTTCCGCAGGCGTCATCCGCAGGAGCCGTTCGCGACGCTCGATCGGCATATCTACGGGCCTTTGTGCCTGCTCATCGGTGCCGCCTATGTCATCGTTCTCGCTTCCGTCTGAATCTGTTGCGAGGCATTTTCGGCAATTTCGGAAAACTTGATGAAACCACTGATTTTATTAGGAAGTTCGACAATGACCGGTGCTGGTGAAGCTGTCACATAGCTTTCATCAAAGCTTCATATTGAGGAAAGACTTCGTTGACCGTTGGCCGCCATCCTGCGGCCGTCCGATCGTCCGTTCTCAATCTTCTGGAGCCCGGCATGTCCGCCGCCCCCGCCGAAATTCTCTCGCTTCGCCGGTTCGGCGACGACCAGATCGTAACGCTTGCTAAGCTTGTGATCGAAAGCGCCTTCCAGCCGATCGTCGAGGCGGCAACCGGGGCCGTCTTCGGCTACGAGTCGCTGATGCGCGGCTTTCAGAAGCTGGGCTTTGCCTCGCCGCTCGAATTGCTCGACAAGGCGGAGGAGGCCGGCCAGCTGCTGGCGCTGGAGCATATGGTCAACAGCCGTGCCGTGGCCGCCTTTGCAACGTTGCCGGAGTTTTCGACCCGTACGCTGTTCCTGAACTTCGATTCGCGCCTGGTCGGCGGCGAAAACGCCATCGTCGAGCGCCTCGTCAATCATCTGAAGCGCGCCAACATCGCGCCGTCGTCCCTGTGTTTCGAGCTGTCGGAACGTTTCGACAGCGGCAAGATGCCGGATTTTTCGGCGCTGGTGCGCGAACTCCGGCTCGCCGGCTTCAAGCTGGCCATCGATGATTTCGGCGCCGGTTTCAACGGCTTGAAGCTGCTCTGCGATCAACCCGTCGATTACGTGAAGATCGATCGGCATTTCATTTCCGGTATCGACGCCGATGCGCGCAAGCGTCACCTCGTGCGCCACACCGTCAACACCGCGCATGTGCTCGGAACCAGAGTGATCGCCGAGGGCGTCGAGACCGAAGCCGAGTTCCAGACCTGCCGCGATCTCGGCTGCGACCTGGTACAGGGCTATTTCATCGCCCGGCCGACGACGCACTTAAGTGAATTGCAGCCGACCTATCCGCACCTGGCCCTGAACGGCGGCGGCCACCGGTCGTCGGCCACGCTCGACAGCATCCTCATCCGCAAGCAGATCGAACAGTTGCCGGCGGTGCGCGAAAGCGATGAGCTCGAATCCGTCTTCGATCTTTTCCGGTTGAATCCACGGCAGGCCTTCTTTCCGGTGCTCAACGCCAATGGCGAGCCACGCGGCATCCTGCACGAGTACCACGTCAAGGAGATGATCTATCACCCCTTCGGCCGCGACCTTCTGAAGAACCGGCTCTACCAGCGCCGCATCTCGCATTTCGCAAGCCCCGCGCCGATCGCCGATCTCGATACGCCGGCCGACGAGATGCTGAAGATCTTTGCCGGCATGGACGGCAGCGACTGCGTAATCCTGACTGAAAACATGCGCTACGCCGGCATCCTGTCGGCATCGTCACTGTTGAAAATCATCAATGAGAAGCAGCTGAAGACGGCGCAGGAGCAAAACCCGCTGACCGGGTTGCCCGGAAACCGCGCCATCCGCGATTACGTTCAGGATGCGATCCTCGATGGTGATCAGCCCCGCTATTTCTGTTACTGCGACTTCGACAATTTCAAGCCTTTCAACGATACCTACGGTTTCCAGAAGGGTGATCGGGCGATCACGCTTTTCGCAGCCCTGCTGCTGCGGCACTTCATCGGCGAGGAAAAATTCCTCGGCCATGTCGGCGGCGACGATTTCTTCGTCGGCATCAGCGGCTGCACCGTCGACGAGTTGCAGGCCGTTCTTCACCGTCTGCTGGACGATTTCGCTTCCGACGTGCGCCAGCTTTACCTGCCGGAGCATCAGGCCGAGGGGCGCATCAGCGGTCATGGCCGCGATGGCACGGCCAAGGATTTTCCGCTGATGCGCTGTTCGATTGCCGTTCTCGGGCTGCCGGAGGGCTTCGTCTTCTCGGATGGCCAGGCCGTCAGCGCCCGCATCGCCGAAATCAAGTCCCGCGCCAAGGCCAGCCCCGGCGGGCTTGTGCTGGAGGCGCTCGGCGTCTGACGCGTGGATTGGCAAACACGTTGTCGTCGGCAGTCAGTGCCGCCGCGCCAATCTAGTCCTGGGTTTTCGGCAGGCGGTGGACGAGGTAGTCGCGCATCTGGGCCAGTGCCATGTCGCGTGTCAGTCCTTCCGATTGCAGCCCGAGCCGCAGCCACAACCCGTCGATCAACGACGTAATGGCAAGCGCCACAGCTTCGCACTCGCCCGCCGGCAGTATGTGCGTCAGTGCCGACAGCAGGTTCGATCGCATCCTCGCATGAATGATCGTCTGAATCCGCGCCAGTTGCGGTTCGCGCGGCACCTCGGCGCAAAGCGACAGCCAGGCATGGCAGACGGAGGGCTGGAAGAAGCGCTCCTCGAAATTGGCCTCGATGATTGCGTCCAGCCGCTCAAGCGGCGTGCGCGCGCGGTTCAGCCGTTCGACCACCGCTTCCTTTAAGGCAGCATTCGCCTCGCGCATGGCATGCTCGAAAAGCTCCTGCTTGTTGGCAAAATAATGCAGCACGATGCCCTTGGAGGCGCCGGCATGTGTCGCCACCTTTTCCAGGGTCGCCCCGGCCATTCCCTCTTTCTGCAAGACCTCGAAGGCCGCCCGCCGCAGCTCGCGGCGCCTGATCTCGCTGATCTTCGTCAATCGCATGCGTCTTCTCCCCAGCGATTCTCACATTGACAAACTTTCCAGGAAGATCAATTGTTGACCCATGGGTCAATTTAAAGTCCGAATGGACAATTGGGGGATCGTGATGCTGCATTGGAAGAGCCTGATTTCTGCCGCTGCTCTGTTGACCGCCACGAGCTCCGCCTTTGCGGGCGATCCGCAGGCATGCAAAAGCGTGCGGTTGGCGGAGCCGGGCTGGAACGATCTGGCCTTTACGACCGGCGTCGGGTTGAGCGTGCTGAAGGCGCTCGGATATGAGCCGGAAAGCAAGCTTCTCGGCATCGACGTCATCTACACGAGCCTGCGCAGCAAGGATCTCGACGTCTTTCTCGGCTACTGGGATCCGGCGATGGTGGCCTATTACAAACCTTACCGGGAGGATGGTTCGGTCGAGACGGTGCGAACCAATCTTGAGGGGGCAAAATACACCTTTGCCGTTCCCGATTACGTCTGGGATGCGGGCGTCAAGGATTTTTCGGATCTGAAAACCTTTGCCGACAGGTTCGAAAAGAAGATGTATGGCATCGAGCCGGGCTCCAATCAGCTGATGCTCGATGCGATCATGGATCCGGATCTTGGTCTGGCAGGCTGGGAAGTGGTTGAGTCGAGCGAGCAGGGCATGCTGTCCGAGGTGACGCGCAAGGTTCGCGACAAGGCCTTCATCGTGTTCCAAGGCTGGGCGCCGCATCCGATGAACACCGTGTTCTCGGTGAAATACCTGACGGGTGGCGACACGTTCTATGGCCCGAATTTCGGCGCCGCGACGGTGGCTACCCAGGTCCGCAAGGGGTACCTGCAGGAATGCCCGAACGTCGCCCGACTGCTGAACAACCTCGTTTTCGATGTCGATTTCGAGAACCGCGGCATGGGCTACCTGATGAATGACGGCCTGTCGCCCGACGAGGCAGGGGTCAAGTCGATTAGGCAAGAACCGCAGCGTCTCGAAACATGGCTCGCGGGCGTGACGACCTATGACGGGCAGCCGGGGCTGGCCGCGGTCAAAGCCGCGCTCGGTCTTTGAGCGTGATTGACCAGCAGTCGTGGGTGGCCGCCAAGCGGCGGATGGAACTGCCCGGAGGCAGGCAGTTCGCCTATGTCGATCACGGGCGGGGGCCGGCACTCCTCCTGTTGCATGGTTACTCCGATACCAGCCGCAGTTTTTCGCTGATCGCTCCATCCTTGGACGGATATCGCCTGATCATTCCGGACCTTGGCGGGCACGGTGGCTCGATGCCCAAGGAAGGGCTGTCGGTTGCCGAACTCGCCCGCGATGTCGATCGTCTGGTCGATCGGCTGGCCATTTCAGAGTTTGCGCTCGTCGGCCATTCCATGGGCGCGATGGTTGCTGTCGAAATTGCCGCCCGTCGACGGCAGGCGGTCCGCGCAGTCGTCCTACTCTCGGGGAGCCTCAAACCGGACTTCGGCCCAAGGACGGATGTCGCCCGAGCGATACGTGCCCTCAAGGACCCGCTTGGCGCCGACGACGCCTTCTTCGATCGCTGGCATGCCTGCAGCCAGCCGGTCGACACGGCGTTCCTGATGTATCTGCGCCGCGAAGCAGCAGCCATCCCGACAAGCACTTGGCGTACGCTCCTGGATGCGCTCGCAGAGACGGACCTTACGTCGCGTGCGGCGCAGGTCAGGGCGCCGGTGCTGTGCATCGCGGGAGCACAGGATCCGCTTTTTGACGTCGGCCATCGGCAAGTTCTTGCAGAAACCTTCGCCTCTGTCCGCTCGATCACGCTCGAAGGCCACGGCCACAACCCGCATTGGGAAAACCCGGCCGAGGTCGCGGCGCTGGTCCTTTCGTTTCTCGGCGACGAAGGCGGCTGGCCCGGATCGACATCGGACCTTTCCGCGACGCATGCGCGGCGCTAGGTATGGCGCGTGAAACTTGAAAGGTTGCGCCATGCCGATTCCGTCTGAAATGACCTTCGTCGATCTTCCGTCCCCCGGTGGTCCGGAGAATATGCAGCTGAAGACGGGACCGTTGCCGACGCTCAAGCCGGGCGACATTCTTCTGCGGGTCGAGGCCGCGGGCATCAACCGGCCCGATGTGTTGCAGCGCAAAGGCGATTACCCGCCGCCGCCCGGCGCAAGCCCCATTCTCGGGCTGGAGGTCGCCGGTGAAGTGGTGGCGCTCGGCGAAGGCGCACAAGGTTTTTCCATCGGCGACAAGGTTTGCGCGCTCGCCAATGGCGGTGGTTATGCCGAATACGCCGCGGTGCCGGCAACCCAGGCGCTTGCCTGGCCGAAAGGGTATGACGCGGTGAAGGCGGCGGCATTGCCGGAAACCTTCTTCACCGTCTGGGCCAATGTCTTCGATATGGCCGGCCTGAAAGCCGGGGAAACCATCCTCATCCACGGCGGCTCGAGCGGCATCGGCACCACAGCGATCCAGCTGGCAAAAGCCCTTGGCGCAGAGGTCTTCGTCACTGCCGGCAGCACCGAGAAGTGCCGCGCCTGCGAGGCGCTCGGCGCGAAACGGGCGATCAATTATCGCGACGAGGACTTCAAGGCGATGGTGCTTGAGGAAACCGGCGGCCGGGGCGTCGACGTTATCCTCGATATGGTCGGCGGCCGCTACTTCGATCGCAACATCGCTTCGCTTGCCAAGGACGGCCGCCTCTCGATCATCGCTTTTCTCGGCGGTGCCAAGGTCGAGGCGGCCAACATCGCCCCGATCCTGACCAAGCGCCTGCACGTCATGGGTTCGGCACTGCGCCCACGCACGGCGTTGGAGAAACAGGCGATCCGCGACGGGCTGCTGGCATCTGCCTGGCCGTTGCTGGAAGCGGGAAAGGTGGCGCCCGTCATCCACGCGGTGCTGCCGTTCGAAAAGGTGGTAGATGGGCACCGCATGATGGAAGAGGGCGATCATATCGGCAAGATCGTCATGACGATGCGCTGACGTACGACCTTCGTCGACCTTGCAATCCCACGAAAATCACCTACCTTGGAACTATCGGTAACGAACAGAAAGGAAGGTGATCCAATGTCTAATGAGATTTCGGTCGTCGTGACAGGCATGGGAGAGGTGAACACGTCGAGGCAATCTTCGACCTGATCCCGCCTTCCTTCGGGTCCCAAACCCGGGCCAGCCACTTGGCCAAAACTCATGGAAAGGGTCGCCTCGCGCGGCCCTTTTCCATTTTTGGCCACCGCGTCCGGGAACGCCCTCAGCCGTTGGCGGCTACCGCGTCACGGATCTGCAGCCAGGCACTCGGTTCGCGGTCGACGAATTCCTCTTGAATGTGCCTAAGCACCTTCCGTTGCCCGGAAAAGGGCACCATTCGAACAGCTTCGTCGCAACCCGGTCTCCACCTCGACCTCGCGCAGTGCTGCCTGCCACGCGGTTTCGCCAGCCTCGATCGCGCCGGCGATCTGGCACCCTTTGCCCGCCAGGGATCCGTTGCGGCGCAAAAGGAGAACCTGGTGGACGTCACCCGCTTCGCGCACGATGACGGCGCAGACGGCAAAAGGTTCTGATCGGAATTTCATGCATGGGGCGGTCCTTGTCGCAATGGCGGCGGGACCATGCAGTTGCCCATCGTGATCTTCGACTGCGTTCCGGTCTGATATCCCAGGGAATGGGTGCCATCAGATGCCGAAACGCCCGAGTGCCGGGATCTTGATCCCGGGTCTGGCAATGTCGAGACCGGCGACGAGGCCGAAGAAATGCAGCTCCAGGCCGCTGCGCATGCCCGCCGAAATACCCGCAAGGCCATAGAGCGTTGCATGCAGGTCGCGCCCATCGGCGTCGATCTGGAACAGTTTTCCCTCCGGCAGGTAATCTCGACCGACAGCATCCGGCGGCAGCACCGCATCGAGCTCCGGTACCGAACGCAGCACATGGGCAACGAAGGTGTTGGAATTCGGCCCCGGCCAGATCCGGTAGCCGCCGGCCAACGAATAGGGGTAGGCAGCGATCGCCACTTCGATCTTCGGGATCAGCCTGTCCGCCTCAGCGCCGGTCGCGGTCGCGACCAGGCGTGGCTCGTTCGAGTACCAGCGGGCATCCGCCGGATAGGCGTTCCTGCGGATCGGCTTGCCCCATCCGACCTTGTCGTAGCGGTTATAGGCCGCAGCACCCCGTTCCTTCGTGACGATCCAGGCGTGGCTGGCGACGGCTCCTTTGAGACCGCCCGTGGTGGCGGAGAAGATATAGACTGCCGCATCCGGGCTTTGTGCGGGCGTCGGCAGGATGCCTGCCGACGACCAGTCGGCGTCCCGCCAGCTCTGCGGGCGCTCCTTCATGTACCACCATCCGGCCGAGGCGAGCGCCGGCAAGAGATAGATCACCAGAAAGGCGGCAACGAGCCTGCGGACGAATTTCATGAAAGCCCCGGTTTCCTGTTGTTCGATTCCTGCTAAATGCATGCACCAATCTAGGAAATTTGAGGGCAAGGCATGTCGAATCCCGTTCTCGTCGAAGTCACCCGCGGCAATCTGGTCGAAAGCCGCCACCGCGGTCTGGTCATTGCTGTCGACGGTGATGGCCGGACGATCTTTTCGCTGGGGGATACCGACGCCGGCGTGTTCCCGCGGTCAGCCTGCAAGGCGATGCAGGCGCTGCCACTGATGGAAAGCGGCGCGGCCGATGCCTACGGCTTCGGCAACAAGGAACTGGCGCTTGCCTGCTCCTCCCATTCGGGCGAGCCGGAGCATGTGGCGTTGGCCGCAAAAATGCTGGCTGCCGCCGGCCGCGACGTCTCGGCGCTCGAATGCGGCGCTCACTGGTCGTCCGACCAGAAGACGCTGATCGGCCAGGCGCGCTCGATGGAGGCGCCGAGTGCGCTTCACAACAATTGCTCCGGCAAACATTCCGGCTTCGTCTGCGCCTGCTGCCATTCCGGCACCGAGGTGAAGGGCTATGTCGGCTATGATCACCCGCTGCAGCAGGAAATCCGCGGCGCCATGGAAAGCCTTACAGGCGCCATCCTCGGCCGCGACAATTGCGGCGTCGACGGCTGCTCGATCCCGACCTATGCGGTGCCGCTGAAGGGCCTTGCACATGGTTTTGCCAAGATGGCGACCGGCGTCGGCCTTGCGCCCGAGCGCGCCCGCGCATCGAAGCGGCTGATCGAGGCCTGCATGGCCGAGCCCTTCTACGTCGCCGGCACCAAGCGTGGCTGTACGCGCCTGATGGAAACGGCGCCTGGCCGGATCTTTGCCAAGACCGGTGCCGAAGGCGTGTTCTGCGCCGCAATTCCGGAGAAGGGCATTGCCATCGCCGTCAAATGCGAGGACGGCGCCACCCGCGCTGCCGAGGCGATGGTCACAGCGACGCTTGCCCGCTTCTTCCAGGAAGAGCCAGAAGTACAGTCCGCGCTGATGGCGCAGGCCAACCACACCATGAAGAACTGGAACGGTATCGCGGTCGGCGACGTCAGGGTGACGGACGCCTTCGCCGCCTGAGATTCACAGGCTTGAAAGCGCGCGGGCAAGGAAACGGCCCGCGCGTTCTTGCACACGTTGCGCAGCCAATCGGGCGCCGCCCTCAGACGGGCAGCAGCGTCACGCCCTTGTCGCGATAGGGCTTGAGGGCATCTTCATTCATGTCTTCAGGCACGATCAACCCGCCGATGTCTTCCACATTGGCGACGTGGTGTGGCGAGGCCGCGCCGAATTTTTCGGCGGTGGCGACGACGAACGTCTCCGCCGCCTGGGCGAGGATCGCGCGCTTGACCGCTGCCTCTTCATAGTCGCCGGTCGAGAACCCGTGCACAGGGTGGATCGCGGTGACGCCCAGGAAGAACATGTCGACGCGGATAGCGGCAATCGTTGCGACCGCGGCTGCACCTGTCGCCACCATTGAGTGTTTGTAGAGCCTGCCGCCGATCAGGATCACATCTGCGTCGTGCCGTTCGAGTTCGGCGGCGATCGTCGGGCTGTGGGTGATGATCGACAGCCGCATTTCGCGCGGCAGCGCCCGGGCGATTTCGGCGTTGCTGGTGCCGCCATCGAGAAAGATCGTTTGTCCCGGCGTGACAAGCCCAGCCGCCCTGCGGCCGAGCCGGCGCTTGACGTCGCCGGCAATCTCCTGTCGCGCGGCAAAATCCGGCAGGGCAGGGACGAGCGGCAGCGCGCCGCCATGCACCCGCTGCAGCAGCCCTTCTGCCGCCATCTCCCGGAGGTCGCGGCGGATCGTGTCTTCGGAAAGCTGCAGCTCGTCGGCCAGGCGCTTGGCGACGATCTCCCCGTCGCGGTTCAGCCGCGCCGAAATCAGCGCCCGTCTCTGTGTCGTCAGCATTCATTCGCTCCTTGACTCTTCACGATAATGCACGAATTATCACGAACATTCCAGAATTATCTGGATATATCGTGCAAAAATGAGGAAGAAATCATGTTGATCCTGATTGCAGGTCCCTATCGCTCGGGCACCGGTGATGACCCGGCCAAGATGGCGGAGAATTTGAAGCGATTGGAGGAGCCGTCCCATGCCCTGTTCAGGGCCGGCCATGTGCCGATGATCGGCGAATGGGTGGCGCTGCCGGTCTGGCATGCGGCGGGTGGTGCCAGGATCGGCGACGACCTTTACGAAGAGATCTTCCATCCCGTCGCCGGACGGCTGCTGGCGCTCTGCGATGCCGTGCTGCGCCTTCCGGGCGACAGCAAGGGCGCGGACAACGATGTGCGCATTGCCCGCGAGCGCGGCATTCCGGTTTACTACAGCCTGCAGGACGTACCTGGCTGCAGCGAGGCCCGGGTAACCTGAGTGAAGACGGCCCCGGTGGACATGTTCCACAGGGGCCTCAATTGCCTGGACGCAGGTCGCAAGCGCGCCTCTCAACGGCTTGGCCGCGCACGTTCCGCTCTGCGGAAAGACGTGACTATTCGTGCACGTGCGGCTCGGCGACGAAGGTCAGTGTTGCCGTCAATCCCTTCTTGTCGGCGGCGGTGTCGCCGTCGAGCGGAATGGCGTGGCTGACGGCGAGAATGTTGACGCCGGCATTGCGCAGCGTCACTTCGGCTTCGCCCTTCGCGTCCGTTTTTTCGGAAACAAGCTCCGGCAGTCCGGCATAATCGATGGTGATTTCCTTGCCTTCGAGCGGCTTGCCGTCAAGCAGCAAGCGGACGCGAAATTTTTCGCCCGGCTTCAGGCCGATCGGATTGTCGAGCGGCACGATCTGCAGCGGCTGAGCCGGGAAGGCCGGCATGTCGCCATGCACATGCACGAGCGCGATGCTGTATTTCACCGAGTGGCTGGCCTGCTTGGCGCCAGGAACTTCGCTTTTCGGCTTGTTGACCCATTTGCCGTCGGCACCCTCGCTCCAGTAGCCGTTGTCGAACTCAAGCGCGAGCAGGGCCGGTTCGCCGTCGAGCTTCAGCAAGGCATGGCTGCCGGCCGGCAAGATCGTGACAGGCAGGGCCTTGCCGTCCTCGCCGAGCGCGGAAACGGACTTCACTTTTGCCGGATCATAGGCTTCGTCGGCGGGCCCGTGGCCGTAGATCACGGCAAGATCGCCCCAGCGCTCGCCGATCCAGGCGCCATGTGCAAATGCCGGCGTGGCGGCGGCGGCCAGCAGGCCGGCGGCAAGCAGGGAGGAAATGAAGGTCTTCATGAGCAACTCCGAAAATATGTTATAACGTAACAACAACGTTCTATTGAAGTTGGATTTGGCTTGTCAACCGTGGCGACTTCATTTCTTCTGCGGCACGAAAGACGGCGTGATGGTCGCACCGAATGGCAAGGAGAGTAACGTGCTGAAATTGTTCTACACCCCGGGAACCTGTTCGCTGGCCTCGCACATAGCGCTCGAAGAGACCGGCATCGACTACAGCGCCGTTCCGGTCGATTTTTCCAAGGCGGAACAGACCAAGCCCGACTATCTCGCGGTCAACCCGAAGGGACGGGTCCCGGCACTGGTTACCGATCGCGGCACGATTACCGAGACCCCGGCGATCTTGACCTACATTGCCCAGAGCGTTCCGCAGGCGAAGCTCGCACCGCTTGACGATGCCTTCGAATTTGCGCGGATCCAGTCCTTCCTCAGCTACCTCTGCTCGACCGTGCATGTCGCCCATGCCCACGGCCGCCGCGGTGCGCGCTGGGCGGATGACCCGACGGCGCACGAGGCGATGAGAGCCAAGGTTGCCTCAAACATGACGGATTGCTTCCAGCTGATCGAGACCACCATGCTCGCCGGCCCCTTCGTCGCTGGCGAGACATACTCGATCGCCGACCCCTATCTCTTCACCATCGCCGGCTGGCTCGAGCCGGATGGCGTCGACCCGGCGCGGTTTCCGAAGATTCTCGATCACCGCAACCGCATGACGCAGCGGCCGGCGGTTGCCCGGGTTCTCGCGGTCCTGAAAGACTAGGTACGGGGCGAGCGTCCAGCAAGTCTCTCGGGCAGGTCGAGCGGGGGTTCGTCCGCCCAGGCGACGAACTCTTCATAGCTGATCTTGTCGTCGATAATGGCGCGGACGAACAGCCGGCAATAGGCTGCCGGAATCTCTGGCAGCCGCACATCAAAGTGGGTCCCCAGCTTTGCCAGATCGACATTGGCTATCCGGCCCTCGGCAATGCGTTTTTCCATCCCGAGCCTGCACCCGGTCGCTGCACGGGAAAAGGCATGACGTTCTTCGCGAAGAGCACGTTTCCTCTCCTGCCATTCCTCGACCGTGAGGTTATCAGCGTTGGAGGCACGGCCGAATTCGGACACCCTGAAATTCATCACGAGCATGAGAACAACGACGAGGCCAAGGCTGGCGATGAGTCCGTTCAATGCCTTGCCGACCCGCATTTGAGACCTTCGCTCCTAGAAACCCTGCATGCCAAGTAGGGAGTAAAGCCGGAAGCTGCAGGATTAAATCTCGGCTATCCCTGCGTGCTTCGTTCGCTTGCCGACGCTCGTCCTGGGAGGTCACCCGACTACATCAACATGTAATCCTTCGGTTTCGGCAGTTCGGGCAGATCGGTTTCACCCAGCGCTTCGCGCAGATTGATCTCGATCGTGTCGGCAAGCGCCACGATCGGCAGGTCATTCGGCAGTGTACCGAACGGCTCCTCCAGTTCGTCGCCAAGCGCGTCGAGGCCAAAGAAGGTGTAGGCGACGAGCGCGGTGACGAACGGCGTTGCCCATCCGAGCGCATCGGCAAAGCCGAAGGGCAGCAGGAAGCAGAAGAGATAGGCGGTGCGGTGCAGAAGCAGCGTATAGCCGAAGGGAACCGGCGTATTGCGGATGCGTTCGCAGGCGGCAAGCACCGCCGACATGCGCCCGACCGTGCTGTCCAGCATCATCAGCTGAATATCACTGATCCTGTCAGTGGCGCGCAGCTCCGCTAGAATAGCGCCGATTTCGCGCAGCAGCAGGTCGGGGGCGTTCCGACTGGCCTTGTAGGCTGGCAGCAGATCTGCCGGCAGCCTTTTCAGCGGCTTGTCGGGGTGACTGCCCGGACGCAGGTGGCAGACCAGCGTCTGTGCAAAGGCGATCGCCAGATTGAGCAGGCGTGTGCGGGCGTTGTTTTCGCCGACTGTTCCACCTGCACCGAGGACCAGTGTCTGGCGGGCAAGATCGCGGGAGACGAAAATCAGCTGCCCCCAATCCTTGCGGGCCTCCCACCAGCGGTCGTAGCAGGCATTGTTGCGAAAGCCGAGAAACACCGAAAGGGCGATACCGAGCAGCGCGAACGGTCCGCTGTTGACGCTCGGCACCATCGCCGGAAAGGCCTGGTGCGACCAGACGACGCCGGCAGAGAGCGCAAAGACGAACAGGACCTGCGGGAAGATCCGCTGGATGACCGAACCGCGCAGGATGAAGAAGAGCTTGAGAAGGCTTGGGCGGTCGCGAACGATCATTGTCGGGCACCTGTGCGGCAAGGATTGAGCATCGGTATAGCCGGTACGCAAAAATTGGAAGAGAGCGCGATGTCGCTCTGTGCTCGGAACGGCTCCTTGCCGAAGCTTCACGACTTGAACGAGTGGTTTGCCTGCCGCGGCCTTCATCGGCCTCTGTGCTGTTGCGTCGCCCTCCTGAAAAGCGTTGAAGCACCGTGTCGGCAGTCGACCACTCCACCCGTCCTTGATGAGAGGAACGAAGAGGAGGCCGAAATGCGCAAGGTTGTTGCCGGCATGCAAATGACCATCGATGGCATGATCGATGGTCCCGATGGTTATGCAGACTGGGTGGATTCCTGGTCGGATACGTTTGATCTGTTGCCCGAAATCGATGCCTGCGTGCTCGGAAGCGGCATGTACGAGGGCTACGAGCACTATTGGAGCGCGATCAAGGCAGACCCGCACAGCCCGCTCGAACTGAGCGGCAACCTCCCAACTTCGGAGGAGATCGAATATGCCGATTTTGCCCTGAACACGCCGCACTATGTGCTGTCCAATACGCTCGACGGCGTGCGTTGGGCGAACACGACGGTGCTGCGCGACGCGGGCGAGATCGATGTCTTGCGGCGCAAGCCCGGCAAGACGATCTATGTCGTCGGTGGCGCACGGACGGTGTCCGGCCTGCTCGACCGGGGCACGATCGATGAATTGCGCCTGACGATCCATCCGTTGGTCGTGGGGGAGGGCAAGGCACTGTTTGCAACGGTCGCGCAGCGGCATCGTCTGCAGCTCAACGAAGCGAAGTCGCGCTCCGACGGAACGGTCAGCCTCGTCTACAGCGTCGGCAAGTGACCGTTCGCGCCGGTCGTCTCGACGGGGCAAGTGTTTCTGCGATGTAGCGTGGGCGTCATTTCTCGATTAACAGCGGGGCTGATCTGCAGTGTCTGATGCGATGAGGTGTCGATTTGCTCCCGCCTATCAAGGTCGAGTTGTTGCCGCATGATCCGCGATGGGTGGAGAGCGCGGCTCTGGAAGGTGATCTCTTTGCGGCGATCATCGGCTCGTGTCTGGTGGCTATGCATCACGTTGGCTCTACGGCCATTCCGACGATCCGCGCAAAACCGGTCCTCGACCTGGTTCCTGTTGTCACCGATCTGCAGGCGCTCGACGACGGCCGCCGTGTAATCGAGGCGCATGGCTACGAATGGTGGGGCGAGCTTGGGCTGCCCGGTCGCCGCTATTGCACCAAGAGCGACCCGGCGACGGGACGCCGGCTCGTTCAACTGCATTGCTATGAAGACGGTTCGTCGGAGATCGAGCGCCATCTCACCTTCCGTGACTATCTGCGCAGTCATCCGCAGATCGCTGCCGCCTATGATCGCGAGAAGGCCCGGTGCCGGGATCTTCACCCCGAGGATTCCCACGCCTATAGCGATTGCAAGGACGCCTGGATCAAGGCGGTCGAGGCACAAGCCTTGGCGTGGCGCCGCGCTTGAGGGACAAGGCGATTGGTGCTGCCCGTCGCAAGCCTAAGCTATGTGGAAAAGCCGGCTGACAGTTTGCGCGGTGCTTTTTCCCGCCAGGCGGCGATCAGCCTCTGGGTCAGGCTGGCGTCGTCAATCGCTTGAAGGTGCACCAGCATCGCCGGCCATCCCTTGTAGTGATCGGTTTCGAAGAAGAGGGCCGGATCGAGTTCGAGCAGCATTTCCTTTTCCTCGAGCGCGCACATCACCACGAGGGTTTCGGCATCCTTCATGCGCACAAAACTCTTGCCCTTCACCAGCAGAGCCGGGGTGCCATAGGAGGTCCCGAGCGAAACCTCCGGGAGGCCGGTGCTTTCGGCGAGCTTCACGACGCGGGCAAACGGTCCGTCGAGGTCAGCGACTGGCATGCCGTCGTGCGCGGCGGGTCGGTGGCTCATCGACCACCTGTCGGCGCGCAATCGCAGTTGCACTCCGCCGCCTTCGGCCACGGCCACCCGGGAAAAGGCAGGTCGCCGAGTTCGCGCCCGTCCATGCGTTCGAGATCGGGATGTCGCAACGGATCGCGCGCCCAGGAGAGCAAGGCGTCCTGGCGGGTATCGGTCAAAAATCGAGTCGGTTTCAACAAGGAGAAAATCTTCAGCATGGCGGACCATCCTTTCGATGCTTCCGAGCATCCGCCTGTTTGGCCAAAGTTTCAATTGAGATTGCCGAGAGGACGATTTAGAAAAACTATATGAAGGAACTGAATGCCATTCATCTGAACGGCTTGCGCGCGGTCGAAGCGGCCGGTCGGCTTGGCTCGCTGGCGGCTGCCGCCGAGGAGTTGGCGGTGACCCCGGGGGCCGTCAGCCAGCAGATCGCCAAGACCGAGGCGCAACTCGGGCGCATCCTGTTCGAGCGCACGCCGCGTGGGCTGGTCCCCACGGATTTCGGTCGGTTGTTGCTGGCGCGGCTGAGCAGTGCTTTCAGCGAGCTCGCCGAGGCTGTTGCCCTGGCACGACGGCGGGATGAATCGGTGTTGACGATTTCCGTTGCTCCAGTCTTCGCCGCCCGCTGGCTGGTCTACCGGCTCAACCGTTTCGCCGAGCGCCATCCTGATATCAGGCTGCGCATCGACGCGACCACGAGGCTGGTCAATCTCGATACGTCCGATGTCGATGTCGGCATACGCGTCGGTGAGGGGCGCTGGCCCGGGGTCAAATCGGAATTGTTGCTGGAGCAGGAAGTCTTCCCGGTTTGCTCGCCGGCGATGGCGGAGAACCTGCGCGAGCCTGCAGATATTCTAAAGATCCCGGCCGTCATCGACGGCCATTCGATGTTCTCCTGGGAGGTCTGGCTGCGCGAGGTCGGGCTTTCCGGTGCAGAACTGGGGGTGCGTCATACCTTCAACGAGGCTTCGCTGGTCCTCGATGCGGCGATCGCCGGGCAGGGCGTCATGCTCGCCTGGCAGACGCTTGCCGGTTTCGCCGTGACCGAAGGCAGCCTCGTCGTTCCCTTCGGCATCCGCGCCAGAACCGGTTACGGCCACTATTTCGTCAGTTCGCCTTCGAGGCGCGAGAGCAAGGCCACGACCGCCTTCAAGCGTTGGGTGCGCGACGAGGTCGAAGAGGGCATGCGACTGCTCGACCTCAAGGCGCCACGTAGCCGTTTCAAGCCCGCGACGCCGAGAGATTAGTGTCGCTTCAAGGGCGTGATGGTCGATGCCGTAAGCCTACGCGGCTTCCGTCGACCGAACCTCCATCATCGCCTTGAAGGCCGGGCGCGACTGGCAGCGCGCAAGCCACGCCGTGACCTTCGGGTGACGGTCGAACAGGTCCGCCTGGCTCATGGCGTAGCGGAAGACCTCCGCCACGTTGAGGTCGGCAACGGTGAAGCGGTCTCCGACGATATGGTCGCGACCTTCGAGATGGCTTTCGAGAAAGGCGAAGGCCCTGACTAATGCCGCGACCGCGGTCGCGATCTTGGCCCTGCCTTCATCATTGTTTTCGGTGCCGGCGTCGTGGGTGAGAATGATGCGCACGGCGTGCGGCTCGACTTCGGTCGCCGCCCACATCGTCCAGTTGCCCACCAGACCTTCTTCTCTGATGTCGGCTGGTGCAAGCGGTCCGCCATACTTGCGGGCGAGATAGAGATTGTTGGCAAGGGATTCCGTCAGAACAAGGCCATCGTCTTCGATCGCCGGGATCAAGCCCATCGGGTTGACGGCAAGGAAGCTTGCCGATTTGGTGTTGATGGGCGCGTCGTCCGCCAGCGGATCGGCCAGCCGATAGGACTGCTTCACGGGAACAGACTTGAAGGGAATGCCCAGCTCTCCCGCCATCCAGTAATTGCGCGATGCGCGCGAGCGATAGACGCCATAGATCGTCAGCATGTCCGGTTTCCTCCTCTGTTTTTCCTCCTCCGTCTTAGGCAAACACAGGCCGCACAAGAAGCCGCAGGCGTTGATATCCGCCATGAAATCTTTTGATGAAACGATCGGTGCGGCGCCTTGGCCGCTTGTCTTTCAAGCCTTCGCGCTCTAGCAATCCCAACAACGATCGGGGGCTTGATTGACGCGACAGCGGCGAGAATGGGTAAAGATGGATCTGCCAGCACGCATCCTGTGCGCGCTGATCCTCGTCTTTTCCGTCCTGGCCCAGCCGCCGGCGGGCGCTTCCATGCCGGTCATGCCGGAGATGGCGGCCTATGTGCTGCCGGACGGATCGTTTGCCGACCTCTGCCTGACCGGTCATGCTGCGCAAGATGGCAAGGGCCGCACCAGCAGCCATGCGTGCCAATCCTGCTGCCTTGCCGCCCCCGTGGCCCTGCCGACGCCACAGGCATTTCAGGGCAGGTTCTCTTCCGAAATCTTTGTGCGCTCCTCGCTGGCGGCCGAGCTTCTGCTCGCCCGACCGGTGCTTTTGGCTGGCCTCGGACCGCGCGCGCCTCCACAATTCCTCGCCTGATCTGCGCCTGAAGGGGTGAGCGGAAGGCAGCGACACCGACGCCGAGAGCATCTCGGTGGGCCTGGTCGCTTCCGGAGCCGGCTCAGCCACTACATCCACACTTCAAGCAAGGGGCAAGTCGCTGGCTCTTCATGCCGGCCCTTACCCGGGGGACACCCATGACGACCGCATCTCTTTCCGGCTCCGCGCGACTGCCTGATGTCGCCGAGCGCGGCATTTCGCTCTATCGCGCCATCTGGCGCTGGCACTTCTTCGCCGGCCTTCTGGTCATTCCGTTCATGATCAGCCTGGCCGTTACTGGTGGGCTCTACCTCTTCAACGACGAGATCGACGACACGCTGTTTGCCTATCGCAATATCGTGCCGGTGGGGGAGATGCCGCTTCAGCCCTCGGTGATCGTTGCCAATGCCGTCGAGGCGGTGCCGGGTAGTGCTGCGATTGCCTATCGCACGCCTGGTGGCACCGACCGGTCTGCACGCGTGACCGTGGGTGTTGGCGCCGGCAGGATGATGGTCTACGTCGATCCTTATACCGCCGACATTCTTGACATGGTCGCCCCGAGCGACGAGTTCAACCGGGTGGTCGAGGACCTGCACAGCCTGGATTTTTTCGGCAAGCGCGTCGAAATCATCATTGAAATCGTCGCCGGCTTTGCGATCCTGCTCGTCTTTACAGGCGTCTATCTCTGGTGGCCGCGGCAGCAGACCGGTGGCGTGATCACCGTTCGCGGCACGCCGGCGCGACGGGTGTTCTGGCGCGACCTGCATGCGGTCACCGGCATCGCCTCGGCGCTTTTGATCGTCTTTCTCGCCTTCTCCGGCCTTCTCTGGTCCGGCTATTGGGGGTCGACGGTCAATGGCAAGCTGACGGCGGCCGGCCTCGGCTACCCCGCCCAACTCTGGGACGACGTTCCGACCTCCACGAAGGTATCGACCGACGTGCTCGCCAAGGCCGGCTGGCTGGTGGAAAACGCGCCGGTGCCCCTGTCGACCACGGATGGCGGATCGGTCCCTTCCATCGGGATCGACAGGGCCGTGGCGATTGCCGATGAGGCCGGCATGCTGCCCGGTTATGAACTGGCCATTCCGGGCGACGAGACCGGCGTCTATACCGCAGCCATCTTTCCGGCCGACCTTTCGCGCGAACGCACGATCCATATCGATCAGTACTCCGGCAAGCCGCTGGTCGATATCGCCTTTGGCCAGTACCCGCCGCTCGGCAAGGCGATCGAGTGGGGCATCAACGTCCACAAGGGGCAGGAGTGGGGGCTGTTCAACCAGCTGCTGATGCTCACGACCTGCCTTGCGATCGTATTCGTATCGGTTTCGGCGGTCGTCATGTGGTGGAAGCGACGCCCGGCCGGGCGCATCGGCGTACCGCCGATGCCGCCGCGCCGTAGCATCTACGCGGGATTGTGGCTGATGGCGCTGCTGTTCGGGCTCGCTTTTCCGCTGACCGGTATCGCGATCGTCGTGATGATCGTTGTGGACCAGGCGCTGATGCTGTTTGCGCCAATGCGCAGGGTCCTGTCCTGATTTGGCGTGGGGCGGCTCGCGCCGCCCCATCTTTCCGGCTATGCTAGTGCCAGATGCAACCTCCGCACGTTTTTTCTTGTGTTATTTAGGGAAGGCTAACCTTTGGCCGCCTATCGTGGGTTGGGGAAGACGGACGATCTCGACACTGCTTCCGGAGGCCTTGCTTGGCGAAGAACACCTCCCGCAATCCGCGTTACGCTGCCCTCAATGCGGGCGGCAACGAGAATACGCGTCGCCTGATCGACGCGAGCACGCGTCTGGCCGAAGAGATGGGCCGGATCTTTCCCGCCGATCCCGATATTGCCGACCGGCACTATTGGCTGGAAACCATCATCAACCATGTGCCGGATTACATCTACGCCAAGGATACCGACGGTCGTTTCCTCATTGCCAACCAGGTGACTGTCGCCGACAACGGCTTGGAATCGCTTCGCGACATCATCGGCAAGACCGATTTCGATCTGCATCCGCAGCATTTGGCCATGGCCATCGCCGAGGTGGAACGCCGGGTGATCGAAACGGGCGAGCCGATCTTTGGGATCGAAGAGCGTGCGATGGTCACCAAGGGCCGCGATCGCTGGCTGATGACCTCCAAGGTGCCTTTGCGCAACAAGAGCGGCAAGATCGTCGGCATCGTCGGCGTATCGCGCGACATCTCCGACCGAAAAGCGGCGGAACGCTTGCTCGAAGGGCAGGCGCATCTGCTGGAGATGATCGCCAATGGCCGGCCGCTCGACGAATTTTTCCGCGAACTGATCTTGCTGATCGAGGCGCTTATCCCTCGCATTCGCGGTTCGATCCTGATGCTGTCGCCTGATGGTCACCGTTTGCTTCACGGTGCGGCCCCGAATCTCGACGAAACCTATTGCGGCATGATTCACGGCGTGGAAATCGGCCCAAAGGCGGGTTCCTGTGGCACCGCCGCTTGGCGCGGCGAACAGGTGATCGTCGCCGATATCTTCGAAGATCCCCTGTGGGAGGATTATCGCGAGATCGTCCGACCCTACGAATTCCGGGCCTGCTGGTCGACGCCGATCCATTCTCGCGAGCGAAAGGTGCTCGGCACCTTTGCGCTGTACTCCGAGGCCGTGTGCGTTCCAGACGAGCAGCAGAAGGAGCTGATCGCCATGGCCGCCCACCTGGCGGGCATTGCGATCGAGCGCAAGCAGGCTGAAGACCGCATCAGCTTCATGGCGCACCACGACGCGCTGACCGGCTTGCCCAACCGGGCGCTGTTCGAAGAGCAGGTCGCCGAAGCGCTTGAAGCGCTGCGTGGGACGGGGCAGTGGGCGGTGCTTGCCTTCCTCGACCTCGACAACTTCAAGCTCGTCAACGACACGCTCGGCCATGCGGCGGGCGACGAACTGCTCAAGGTGACTGCCACGCGCATGCGCGCATCGGTGCGCAAGTCCGACATGGTCGTGCGGGTCGGTGGCGACGAGTTCATCCTTCTTCTGAACGGCCTGCCCTGCGAGCGGGATGTCGTGCTTGCACGCCTTGAGGATATCCGGGCCGCAATCGCTGCTCCCATGCAGATCAACGGCCGCGGCCTGCAGGTCTCCTGCAGCATGGGCGTTGCCTGTTTTCCCAACCAGGGAAAGACCGTCGGCGAGTTGCTCGCCAACGCCGATATGGCGATGTATCGCGCCAAGGAGCTCGGCCGTAACAACCTGCAGGTCTTTACCGAGGAGATGGCCGACAAGGCCCACGAAAAACTGCTGAAGCAGGCGGAGCTGCGCCAGGCGATCGCCCGGGACGAGTTTCTGCTGCATTTCCAGCCGCAGGTAAATCTCGAGACCGGCCGGGTCTTTGCCGCCGAAGCACTGCTTCGCTGGCGGCATCCCGAGCGCGGCATGATTTCGCCGGGCGATTTCATTCCGCTCGCGGAGGAGACCGGGCTGATCGTGCCGATCGGCGATTGGGTGCTGCGCGCCGCTTGCCGTCAATGCAAGGCCTGGCATGACGACGGGCTGCCGTTGCTGATCGTCAGCGTCAACGTCTCCGCACGACAGTTCCGCGAGCGAAACTGGGCGGCGCATGTCGCTGCCGTTCTCGCCGAGATCGGCCTCGATCCGCGGTTCCTGGAGTTGGAACTGACGGAGAGCCTGATCATGCAGGACGTGCCGGGTGCATTGGCGACGATGCACGAGCTGGAGGCAATCGGCGTGCATCTGGCGATCGACGATTTCGGCACCGGATATTCAAGCCTTAGCGCGTTGAAACGGTTTCCCGTGCGTCGCCTGAAGATCGATCGTTCCTTCGTCGAGGACATTCCAGCCGATGTCGACGACAAGGCCATTACGGCGGCGATCATATCGCTGGCGCAAAATCTCGGCCTCAGGGTTATTGCCGAAGGGGTCGAGACCCAGGCGCAGGTAGATTTCCTGCGCCACAGCGGTTGCGACGAGATCCAGGGCTATTTCTTCAGCCGCCCGCTCGCGTCCGCCGACTTCGAGGCGCTGTTGCGCCAGCCAGCCATGACAGCAGACGCTCCTTGATCCGCGCCGTTGCACGCGCCGTGTTGCCATCGGAAACGTGATCCGACGTTTGCTGACACAAGCCTCGTTCCAGCCGTAGATGCCAGCATTCTTACATTGGGCGGGTCTGCGCGAATCGTTTCGTTAATCAATTTCGTGCAGCACTCCAGTTCGTCGCCGCACTCAAGCCTTTCAGAGTTCGATGTCCTCTTCAGTCATTTTCTCCCGCCGCCAGTTCCTCCGTACATCAGGCATCGCGCTTGCTTCGGCAGGTCTTGCAAGCTGTACGTCCTCGATGAACACCGACCGTTTCCGTCAGGAAACCGCGCCGGTGTTCCGCAATCCTGCTCTTGAGGGGCGTTGGGTCGATCCGCGTGCCGAGGGCATTCTGGAAGGCCCGATCGGTGAAGGCCCGCAGCCGACCGGTCTGCCGCCCCAGAGCGCCTATTATGGCGACATCTATGCTGCGGTCGACGATGGCGGTTATCAGATCCCGGCCGTGCCCTACCGCCAGATCGACGCGCGGTTTTATCGGCAGGAAGTCAGCGATCCCTTCGGCGAGCGCCCGGGCACCATTGTCGTCGATACCGGCGACCGGTTCCTCTATCTGATCCAGCCGGGTGGCAGCGCGCTGCGCTACGGTGTCGGTCTCGGTCGCGAGGGCTTTGCCTGGAACGGTCGTGGCGTCATCCAGTGGAAGGCAAAGTGGCCCCGTTGGACGCCACCCGATTCGATGATCGCCCGTCAGCCGCAACTGGCGAAATTTTCCGCCGGCAACGGCGGCATGGCGCCGGGGGTCAACAACCCGCTGGGTGCCCGCGCGCTCTACATCTTCCAGAATGGGCAGGATACGCTTTATCGCGTGCACGGCTCGCCCGAATGGAAGTCGATCGGCAAGGCCGTGTCGTCCGGCTGCGTGCGCATGCTCAACCAGGATGTTATGGATCTCTACGATCGCGTGCGCGGCAAGGCGCCGATCCTCGTCGTCTGATCCGCTTTTGCGTACCGCGCGTCAAAATAATTCGGATGCCCGATCTGCGGCATCCCGGTTTGCTGTGACGCACGCAGACTGAGCCTCGTGATCTGCACGCTACTCAAGGCCTGAATTCGGGTGGTGGGCCGCTCCGCAACCGCGGCGATCAGTTTTCGCTCTCGTTGGACGAGAGCCGTCGGGTCAACTGGTGCAGGGATTCCCGGATCTCTCCGGCTTCCTCCAGGCTGCAACCCGATGCCTTGCCGATATCTGCCAGAATACCGAAGGCCTCCGTCTTGAGCTCACGGCCCTTGTCGGTCAGGCTGACGATCACCTGCCGTTCGTCGCCAGGATCCCGTTGGCGAGCGACATACCCTGCCGCCTCCAGCCGTTTGAGGAGAGGGGACAATGTTCCCGAATCCAGCCCGATCTCCTCGCCGATCCGCTTGACTGTCATCCCGTCCTGTTGCCAGAGCGCCAGCAGCACGAGATATTGCGGGTAGGTGAGGCCGAAACGATCGAGCAGTGGTTTGTACGCGCGCGTGAATGCGTGGGCGGCGGAATAGACGGCAAAACAGAGCTGTTTGCCGAGCGTCAGCGCTTCGTCGGGGATCGCATCGAATTGTGCCGCTTTCGTCGTCATTCCCTTATTGTCGCAAATTTAGGCCGAAAGTGCAATTTGCAAAATTAATTTGCGTACAATTTAATTTTGCGATACACGTTTTCCATCGACATTGAAACCGCACAGGAGACCCCGCCAATGCCCATTCTCTATCGTACCACAGCATCCGCAACTGGTGGCCGCGCTGGCCAGGCCAAGAGCGCCGATGGCGTTCTTGACGTCACGCTGACCGTGCCGAAGGAACTGGGCGGCGACGGCGCCCGCGGCACCAACCCTGAGCAGCTTTTTGCCGCCGGCTATTCCGCCTGCTTCCTCGGCGCCCTCAAGTTCGTCGCTGGCAAGGAGAAGGTAAAGCTTCCCGAAGACACCACCGTGACGGGCACGGTCGGCATCGGCCCGCGCGAAGATGGCACCGGTTTCGGTATCGACGCAGCACTCGAAATCTCGTCGCCGGGCGTCGACAAGGCGGTGCTCGAAGACCTCGTCCAGAAGGCACATATCGTTTGCCCCTACAGCCACGCGACCAAGGGCAATATCGACGTCAAGCTGACGGTCGCCTGAGACCTGCTCCCATCCGGAAATAACAAAGCCCGGCGGGTTGGTTCCCGCCGGGCTTTGCTGTTTTTCAGTGACGGGGAGGGAGCGCGCGCCGCTTCCCGAACATGCCTGCGACAGTATCAGGCCTTCTTCAGGAATTCGGTACGCAGCACCAGTCCCTTGATCTTTTCGACCCGGCACTCGACTTCGTCGGGATTGTCGGTGAGCCGGATGCCCTTGACCACCGTGCCGCGCTTCAGCGTGGTCGAGGTGCCCTTGACCTTCAGATCCTTGATCAGGGTGACGTTGTCGCCGTCATTGAGGATGGCGCCGTTCGAATCTTTCACGTCCATGGGATGCTCCTTTCAAGATGCGGGCACGCCCTGATCCGGTGGGCCAGGGCGCGCGGAATTCGTCCTTCGTATCGTCTTGGCCAACGGGGTTAGCGTCTGCTCAGGCTGCCGAGAATGCCGCGGACCAGGGCGCGGCCAACCTGCGTCGCAACCGTGCGGGCAACGGATTTCATCGCCGCCTCCACCACGGTCTCGCGCTGGTATCCGGAAGACTTCGGGCGGGCCTGCTTTCCGGCCGGCGCCGCCGGCTCATCGTCGCCGAAGCCCGGAAGTGTCCAGCGGCTGCCGCCGGTATTGGCTTCCACCGGCTCCTGCTCGGCCTGCTGCTGCGCTTCCGCCGCCTTCTTCGCCCGTGCCGTTAGCATTTCATAGGCCGATTCCCGGTCGAAATCTTCGTCGTACTGGCCGCGGACCGGGCTGACATCCATGACCTTCTGACGCTCCTCCGCCGTCAGCGGGCCGACGCGCGATTGCGGCGGGCGCACCAGCGTGCGTTCGACCATTGACGGGGCGCCCTTGCCCTCGAGCGTCGAGACCAGTGCCTCGCCGGTGCCGAGATTGGTGATGACGGTGGCGCAGTCGAACTCCGGGTTGGGGCGGAAGGTGTCTGCGGCGGTCTTCACCGCCTTCTGGTCGCGCGGCGTATAGGCGCGCAGCGCATGTTGGACCCGGTTGCCGAGCTGGCCCAGGATCGTTTCCGGCACGTCGAGCGGGTTCTGCGTGACGAAGTAGACGCCCACACCCTTGGAGCGGATGAGGCGCACGACCTGTTCGACGCGTTCCGTCAGCACCTTCGGCGCATCGTTGAACAAAAGATGCGCCTCGTCGAAGAAGAACACCAGCTTCGGCTTTTCGGGGTCGCCGACTTCGGGAAGTTCCTCGAACAGCTCGGACAAGAGCCAGAGCAGGAAGGTCGCGTAGAGGCGCGGGTTCATCATCAGCTTGTCGGCGGCAAGCACCGAGATCGCGCCGCGCCCGTCATTGGTCGTGCGCATGATGTCGGTGATCTTCAGCGCCGGTTCGCCGAAGAAATGCTCGGCGCCCTGCTGTTCGAGGATCAGGAGTTCGCGCTGGATCGAGCCGACCGAGGCCTTGGAGATGAAGCCGTACTGGTTGGAAAGCTGGGTGGCGTTCTCGCCCATGTAGTTGAGCAGCGCCTGCAGGTCCTTCAGGTCGAGCAACGGCAGGCCACCCTGGTCGGCGATCTTGAAGGCGATGTTGAGCACGCCTTCCTGTGCATCGGTCGCGTTCATCAAGCGCGACAAGAGGAGCGGGCCCATTTCCGACATGGTGGTGCGGACACGGTGGCCTTTTTCGCCGTAGAGATCCCAGAAAATGACCGGGAACTCCTGGAAGTCGTAGGGGTTCGTCGGCAGGCCGATCTGTTCGGCGCGCTTTGTGATGAAATCCTTCGGCTCGCCGATCGCGCCGATGCCCGAAAGGTCGCCCTTGACGTCGGCGCAGAACACCGGAACGCCGGCATTCGAAAAGCCTTCGGCCAGGATCTGCAGCGTGATGGTCTTGCCGGTGCCGGTTGCGCCGGTGATGAGCCCGTGGCGGTTGCCGAATTTCAGCTCGAGGTATTCGCCTTTGTTGATCGTATCGTCCGGCTTGCGGCTGGCGCCGATAAAGAGCTTGCCTTCTTCCACCATGTGGGCTTCATCTCCGTTTCATCAATGAAAGCGGGCGGTTCGCGGCTTTCCACCGAGGCCCGTCATCGAAATGTGGCTCGCCCCTGTTATAGGCGGTGCCGCTCTACCCGGCAACAAGTCGATTGCGGCGCACAGACGCGAGAGTTGCGCATGGGGCAGGGGCGGATCGGTCGCATTGCCAAGCGGTCGCGAGCGTGAAACGATCGTGGATATCTGTGGAAATGCACGCCAGCGCGAAGTGCAAACCGCTGTCTGAAAGCTGGTGGTTTGACCGGCATTCCATTCATCATCGCTTGTTATTTCGGAAGTGATCATTTACCTTGACGTCAACGTCAAAATTCAACGAGGGAGTTATCCATGAATGAACTGGTCACGCGCGTAGCGGAGAATGTCGGTCTCGAGCCTGCGACGGCTGAAAAGGCTGTCGGCATGATTCTCGGCTTCCTGCAGCGCGAAGCGGCCGACGGCCCGGTTGCCCAGATGATCGCATCGATCCCGGGTGCGACCGACCTGATCGCCCAGTACAACGGCGAAGGCAAGGGCGGCGGCGGCCTGCTCGGCGGCCTGATGTCGGCGATCGGTGGCGGCGGCGTGATGGCGCTCGGCCAGCAGCTGATGAGCCAGGGCCTCGGCATGGGCGAGATCACCTCGCTTGCCAAGGAAACCATTGCGTTCGCCAAGGAAAAGGCTGGCGCCGACGTCGTCGACGAAGTCGTCGCCTCGGTCCCGGGCCTCAGCCAGTTCGTCTGATCCGTTTCGGGTGCGTCTAAGGAAAACCCACCGGTGCTCGCGCCGGTGGGTTTTTTGTTGCCTCCGTGTCCTATCCTCGATCAACGCTCAACCGTCCGCGCCGCGTTCCAGCCGGCGTATCATCGCATCGATCTGGCGTTCCGTTTCCCGGGCATCGGTTTGGTGGAACGGCTGCCCCTTTGCCAGGCTGGGTACCAGGACGTCGAAGGAGAGTGACTTGATCAGCGCCAGCGAGGCGAGATAGGCGGCCGTGTCGCTGCTGTTCAAAACAGCGCCGATCCATCGTCCCTCTTTCAGGAAGATCGTATCGCCGGTGAACAGATAACGACGCTGGCCATCGTTCCAGAGAAAGCAGGCCGAACCGGCGGTATGGCCCGGCGTGGGAATCACCTCGAAATCCGGGAAGGGCGTCTCGCGGCCGGCAAAGCCACCCCCCATACGGCAATGTGTCAGGATCTGCCGTCGTTCCAGCTCCGGGCCGAACAACGGTGCGGCGAGGTGCTCGCATGCCCAATCGCAGGACGGCATCGCCTGGTGATGGTGGTTGATGTATTGCCGGGCGAACGCCCCCGTCGACAGCAGTCCGTCCGCCTCGTCTGCAAGCCGCCGCGAGGCGTAGACGATGAGGTTGCCATCGGGGCGACGAAGGACGAAGGCGCGACCGGTGAAATCCGGTGCGAAGCTCAGTTGCTCGGCACCGACGCCATAGAGGGTGTCGAACAGATGCTCCATCATGCCGTCTCCTGCGGCTTGGTGCGAAGGGTGCGATTGAGCATGGTTGCAAGCAGGATGCAGCAGAGAGCACCTGCTCCGATGAAGCCTGCACCCGACGTCCAGCCAAAAGTTTCGATTGCGATTCCGACGGCAACCGGGCCGACGAGTTGCCCGAGATTGCTCCCCTGCATCAGCAGCCCCATCGCCATCGGTGCCAACTCGGGCCGTGGCGAGACTATCGGGACCGATGAGATCAACGTCGCGGGGATCAGCCCGCCTATGGCCGAAAACAGCACGCACAGCGCAAAGGTCAGCGTATCGCCCGATTGCGACAGAAAGATCCACAGGCCTGCGGCTCCCATCAGCGTGGCGGCTACGATGACCAGACGGCCGCGGCCGACGCCCCGAGCCAGCATGGTCCCTGCTGCAAGATTGCCGATGACGTTGGCAAGCGTGATGAGGGCGCTGAGCACACCCGCCGTTGCAAATGAAACGTTCATGCGCGCGACGAGCAGGATCGGCAGGAAGCTGGACAGTGTGAACGACATCAGGCTGTAAAGGCTGAAGAGCGCAAAGAGCAAGACAGGTCCGCGGCTTGTCAACGTTGTGAGCATGTCCGAGCGGATGCCGCTGGCCGATGCGCGTGGCCCGCCGCGGGAGGGCAGCACCGCTGCGATCACGGTCAACAGGCTGAGGAGCGCGACGAGGCCGTTGCCCCACCAGATCGCCTGCCAGTTTGCAAACAGCGGGCCTGAGAGCATGGCGACCGCCATGCCGGCGGGCATGAAGCAGCTCCACAGGGCAAAGACGAGGTCGCGCCGAGACGTCGCGACAATGCGCATGAGGATTGCCGGACCGGCGACGACCACGAGCAGGAAGCCAAAGCCCTCGAACAGGCGCGACAGGATGAGCAGCGAGAAGTTCGGGCTCACGGCGCCGATCAGGATGCCGATGAGGAGAATTCCCATGCCAATGACCATCATGCGCCGGTCGCCGATGGCCGCGACCATGGCGCCGGCCGGCATGCCGCCGGCGACGCCGACGATCGCGAAAATCGACGTGATCCAGCCGAGTGCAGTCAGGTCAAGGCCGAGATCTGCCTGCAAGAGGGGGCCGGCGATCAGCCCCTTGCCAACCTGCATCGCTGCGACCATGCCGGCCGCAACGACGGCGGTGACGGCGATCCACTCGGTTCTCTCCGGGCTGAGAGCGACGACCGCCGACATCAGGCGAGCTCCGCCACGCGGGCCCTGCCGGCGACCAGTGCCGATGCCAGTTCGGCGACGTGGCGGCCCTGGAAGCGCGCGCCGTCCAGTTCATTGGCGCTCGGCTGTCGGTCGCCGCCATTGCCGTCGTCGGCAAGCGTCGAGGCACCATAGGGTGAGCCGCCGCTGATCTCGTCCATGCGCATCTGTCCCTTGAAGCTGTAGGGCAGGCCGGCGATCACCATGCCCAGGTGAAGCAGCACCGTATGGGTCGCAAGGATCGTCGATTCCTGGCCGCCATGCTGGCTGCCGGTCGAAGTGAACACACTTCCGATTTTCCCGACCAGCGCATCCCTGGCCCAGATGCCGCCGGCCTGATCGAGAAAGTTCTTCATCTGCGCAGCCATGTTGCCGAAGCGGGTCGGTGTGCCCAGGATGATAGCGTCGTAGTCAGCGAGCTCTGCGACGCTTGCGACCGGTGCTTTCTGGTCGCGCTTGTAGCCGGATTTGATCGCGACAGCCTCGGGCACGATCTCCGGAACCCGCTTCAACGAGACGGTCGCGCCGGTGGCACGGGCGCCATCGGCCACGGCAGCGGCCATCGTCTCTATGTGGCCGTAGGAGGAGTAGTAAAGCACGAGGATCTTTGCCATTTCGCTTTCCCTTGTTCCGCTTGCGGCGCATTTGCCGCCGCTGATGTCGGGGAGGATGAAGGCTTCACTCGATCTGAAAAAGTGATATAATTTTCATCAAACTGATCTATGATATCGATCATGTTGGATGCCCTGACCCTCGACCAGATGCGGACCTTCGTGGTGGTTGCCGAAAGCGGCAGCTTTCGTTCCGGTGCGATCAGGCTTTCGCGCGTCCAGTCCGCCGTCAGCCATGCCATTGCCAACCTCGAGGCAGGGCTCGGCGTTTCCCTGTTCGACCGTTCCGGCCATCGGCCGGTCTTAACGCCCGAGGGCCAGGCTTTGCTCGCCAATGCGCGCGATATCCTGCTGCGTGTAGACGCCATGCGGGCGCGTGCGCGCGGCCTCGGCGAGGGCGTTGAACTGGAACTGTCGCTGATCGTCGACACGCTGTTCCCCATCGCAACCATCGGTGCGGCGCTGAAGGAAATGCGGGTGGCCTATCCATCCGTTGCCATCAGGCTGGCGGTTGCGCCCCTCGGTGGCCCGCTCGATGGCCTGATCGAGCGGCGCTTCACGCTGGGCATCATGGTCGGCGAGGATTTTCGCGATCCGGCGATCGGCCGGCAGGCGCTAACGGATGTGCAACTGATCGCAGTCGTTGCGGCCCATCATCCCCTCGGTCTCGGCGCCGACGATGGCGTGCTCGGCAGCCCGGAGCTTGCCGACCATCTGCAGATCGTCCAGTCGGACCCCTCGCAACGCTCCGAGGGACGCGACTTCGGCGTGCTTTCGCCGCAGACCTGCCGGGTCAGCAGCCAGGACACCAAGCATGCGCTGATCCTGGCAGGGCTCGGATGGGGGCGGTTGCCGCTCTGGCAGGTGGAGCGGGATCTCGCCGAAGGTCGGCTCGTCCGCTTGCCGACGGCCTCGCTCGGTCGCAATAGCCAGGTCACCGCCGAGGCCTATCTCGTGCACCGGATCGACGAGCCGCTTGGGCCGGCGGCCCGCGTCTTTGGCGAGGCGCTCGCGCTGCTTTGCAGAAGCTGACGGCAGCCCTTATCTTCGGCCGGCGATGGCGAAAATCAGCGTGAAGACGACCAGCACCAGGCCGACGCCGAGCGGGCCGGCTGTCGGGTTGATCAGTGCCATGAGAAAGCCGGTGGCGCCGGAGCCGGCCGCACTGCCGGCTGCATAGGCGAGCGAAAAGGCGGCGCTTCCCGCCACCAGCATGCTGCCGCGATATTGCTCGCCGAGCATGGTGAGCGCTGCGGTATAAAGCGCAAAGCTGGCCGCGCCAATCAGCGCGAACAGCGCCAGCAACAGCGGCGGCGACGTGACCCATGGAATGGCGAGGTAACCGGTTGCCGCCAGCGCCGCAGCCGAGATCGCGACGCGTCGACGGGGTAGCTTGTCGAGCAAGACACCAACGAAGGGCTGCGCCAGTGCAGTCGGTACGGCAAGCACGGTCACGCTCAAAGCCGCAAAGGCCTGGCTGTGGCCCGTCTTGACGAAATAGACCGGCATCGCCGAGATCGCCGCGATATCGGCGAAACCGAACATCAGCACCATCAGGATCAGGATCGGCGCATGCCGGAAGAAGGCGAAGAGATCGCGTGTCGATGAAGGCTCCGGCCGCGTCCGCGCCCCCATTGTCAGAAGGCCGGTGAGGAAAGCGACGAGCGCGATGTAGATTGCCAGAAGCGCGAAGCCGAGGCCGCCGCTGGTGCCGAGAAGCGGGATCGCCAGCGGCCCTGCGGCAAAGCCGCCGCACATGCCGGCGCCATAGAGCCCGGAGACCCGGCCGCGCAGTCGATCCGGACAGGCGGTATTCAGCCAGGCTTCGCCCAGCATGAACACCATGCTGACGAAGAAGCCGAGCGCGAAGCGGGCAATGAACCAGACCGGCAGCGCGCTCGTGGATGCAAGCGTCGCCAGGCAGAGCGAACAGCCGCAGAGGCTGGCGATGATCAGCTTGTCAGCAGAAGCGAGTTTCGTCAGTCGCCCGAGCAGCAGGGTCGCGGCGGCAAGGCCGGCGGCAAACCCCATGGCATTGAGCCCGATCGTGGCGGCAGAGACGCCGCGGCCTTCGAGCGACAGCGAGATCAGCGGATAGGTGAGCCCTTGAGCGACAGAAAAGGCAGTGACGCCCAACACGACGGCGATGATCGCCGGCCAGTCCGGAGCGATGTCGCCCACCTCAACGGTTTTCGACGTCATCGGCCCCTCCCAGACAGTGCGTCCCCGGGAGATCTGCATAGATATCCCCAAGGGGATCTGCATAGATCATCCGCCGCCGGTTGGGAACTCGACCGGCGGCGGATCGGCAAACAATTGTCAGGCGGCCTTGTCCCAGGCCGGCGACAGGCCGTCGGGACTGACGATGCGACCGTCCGGACGGGCGAGACCGTGGATCGCCGCCATTTCGCCATCGCCGAGCGCGAAGTCGAAGATGTCGAAGTTCTCCTTCAGCCGCTCGATCGTCGCCGTCTTCGAGAGCGTGATCACGTCCTTCTGTTGCACCAGCCAGCGCAAGGTGACCTGCGCTGCGGTCTTGCCGTGGCGCGCGCCGATCTCCTTCAAGAGCGGATCGTTGGGGATCTTGCCGTTGGCCATGGCGTAGTAGGCGGTGATCGACATGCCGTGCTTGCGGGCTGTGTCGAGCACCTTCGTCTGGTCGAGATAGGGATGATACTCGACCTGGTTCGTAGCGATCGGTGCGTCGCTGAGCTTCACGGCCTCTTCCATCTGGGCGGTGTTGAAGTTGCTGATGCCGATATGGCGGACCTTGCCGGCCTTCTTCACTTCATTCAGCGCGCCGATGCGTTCCGCCATCGGTACGTCGCTGCCACCCGGCCAATGCAGGAGAAGCAGGTCGACGTGGTCGGTCTTCAGCTTGGTCAGGCTCTCGTCGACGGAAGCGAGGAAGTCACGATGGGCGTATTTGTCGACCCAGACCTTGGTGGTGAGAAAGATGTCGGCCCGCGGGACGCCCGATTTGTGGATGGCTTCGCCGACCTCGGCCTCGTTGCCGTAGATCTGGGCGGTATCGACGTGGTGGAAGCCGAGCTTCAGCGCTTCCGGCAGCACGTGCAGCACGTCGGCACCGGGCATGCGAAAGGTGCCGAACCCGAGCGCGGGAATGTTGGCGCCGTTGGAATTGACCGAATGCATGGGGGAACTCCTTGTTTTCTAAAGATCGCCCGGCCAGCGGCCGGGCGAGAAAGAGGCGAGCATATAGGTGGGCCAGATGGCCGCGTGGTCAAGCCGGCTGAGCGACGGTTTCTGCCTTGCGGTCGAGCGTACCGCTCAGAACCGTCAGGAGCAGCGCGCCGACGACGAGGACAGAACCGACCATCGGCGTCATGCCGAGACCGAGCGACGAGGCGACGATGACGCCGCCGAGCCAGGCGCCGATGGCGATGCCGAGGTTGAAGGCGGCAATGTTGAGCGCCGAGGCAACGTCGACCGCACCGGGGCGGTGCTGCTGGGCAAGCTGCACCACATAGAGCTGCAGACCGGGCACGGTCGCGAACGACAGGAAGCCGAGGCTCGCCAGCGTCACCAGCGTCAGGACCTGGGACGTTGCCGTGAAGGTGAAAAGCACCAGGACGATTGCCTGCGCCAGGAACAGCCCGACCAGAGCCTTCACCGGATCGCGATTGGCGATCTTGCCGCCGGCGATGTTGCCGATGGCGATCGCGACGCCGTAGAGCACCAGGATCAGGCTGACGGCGCCCGCGGAAAAGCCCGTGATTTCCTGCAGGATCGGTGCGAGGAAAGTGAAGGCGACGAAGGTGCCGCCGTAACCGAGCGCGGTCATGGCAAAGACGATCAGCAGCCGGCCGGAGCCGAGGACGCGCACCTGATCGATCAGCCGTGCCGGCGGCGCCTTGGTCAGCGTACTCGGCAGCAGCGTCGCGATGGCCGCAAGCGCGATGACACCAAGTCCGGTCACCGCCCAGAAGGTGGCGCGCCAGCCAAAAGTCTGGCCGATCCATGTGCCGAGCGGCACGCCGGTGACGATGGCGACCGTCAGGCCCATGAACATCATGGCTATGGCCGAGGCGCGGCGATCCTCGGGCACGAGGTCGGCGGCAATGGTCGAACCGACGGAGAAGAAGACACCGTGGGCGAAGGCCGAGATGACGCGGGCAATCAGCAATGGCTCGTAGCTTGGCGACATCGCAGCGGCGGCATTGCCGACGATGAACAGCGCCATCAGGCCGACGAGCAGCGGCTTGCGCTCGATCCGACCGGTCAGCGCCGTCAGGACGGGCGCGCCGAAAGTGACGCCGAGCGCGTAGACGCTGACGATGAGGCCAGCAAGCGGCAGGGTAATGTGGAGATCGTCGGCAACCGTCGGCAACAGGCCGACGATGACGAATTCGGTGGTTCCGATCGCATAGGCCGCGATCGTCAATGCAAAGAGCGCAATGGGCATGGCAAGACCTTTTCCCGTCCGGCTGGGAGGACCGGGCGTTTTGGCGTTGATGTGTTCGAGGGGGAATATGAGGGTGGAGAGCTTGCGCGATAATCCGTATAATCGGATAAACGTCTGTGAATTGAATTCAAAGGTGAATGATGGACAACCGCGCCGGTGAAATGGAGGTCTTTGTCGCCGTCTGCGAAACGCGCAGCTTCTCCGCCGCTGGCCGGCGGCTGAGGCTATCGCCGTCCGCCGTCAGCAAGCTGGTCACCCGGATCGAGGACCGGCTGGGCACGCGCCTGCTGGTGCGCTCGACCCGCACCCTGCAACTGACGCCGGAGGGGGAAGTCTACCTGCAACGCGCCCAGCGCATCCTGACCGAGATCGCCGAGACCGAGCAACTGGTGGCGGCCGGTGGCAGGCTGTCTCCCCGAGGGCTTTTGCGCGTCAACGCCTCGGTCGGGTTCGGCGAGCGCTACATCCTGCCGCTCGCACCTGCGTTTCTCGAGCGCTATCCGGAGGTGCGCCTCGATCTGACCCTGACGGACAGCCTGATCGACGTGGTCGGCGAACGGGCCGACGTGGCGATCCGGACCGGCCCCTTGCGGGATTCCTCGCTGAAAGCCCGCAAGCTGATGGAAAGCCGGCCGGTGGTGATCGCCTCTCCGGCCTACCTTGCCAGACACGGTGTCCCGCAGACGCCGGCCGATCTGGAAAATCACAATTGCATTCGCTTCAACTTCCGCCGCAGCGTCGACGAATGGGCCTTTCGTTCCCCGGGGCAGAGCTCGGTCGAACTCCTGTCCGTCTTTGGAAACCTGCAGGTATCGAGCGGCGCCATCGTTCAGCAACTCTGCCTCGCCGGCGTCGGCATCGGCCGCATTGGCCGTTTTCACGCCGAACCGGATCTGGCGGCGGGCCGCCTGGTCGCGTTATTGGAGGATTATCGACCCGACGAGATCGAGACGGTCTACGCCGTCTATGCCGGCCACGAACATCTCGCCGCCCGCATCCGCGCTTTCATCGACTTCCTGGCAGACCGGATCTGAAGCCTGAGCTGCCACGCTCTGCGGGGCTTCTGGCCAGCTCCGGTAAACCGGGGCTAGTCGCCTTTGACTGCGACAATGAAAAATCGCGGAAAGCGCAGCAGCACCCGGCCGTCGTTCAAGGCCGGGTAGGCGTCACGGATCCGGTCGGTATAGGCGGTTGCAAAGGCGTCGCGCCGCGCCAGTGGCAACGCGTCGAGATAGGGGCGCAAGCCCGTGCCTTTCACCCATTCGACGATCGCCTCGGCGTTCGCCAGCCGGTGATAATAGATCGTGTGCCAGACATCGATATGGGCTGCATGTCGTGACAGGCGCTCGACATAGACCGACGGCGCCGGCAGCGGATTGCGGCGGATCGTCCGGCCTTCAAAGGCATCAGTGAATTCAGGGCTGCGGGCTGTCTCTTCCATCAACACATGGGTCGGTTGGTCGATATTGTCGGGCATCTGCACCGCAAGCGTGCCGCCGGGCGCAAGCGAAGCGGTCAGCCTTTCAAGTATGTCGAGGTGACCCGGCAACCACTGGAACACAGCATTGGCGAAGAACAGCGAGGCGCCTTTCGGAGGCACCCACGTGGCGAGATCCGCCTTCTCGAAGGTCAGGCCCGGCAGCCGCTTGGCAGCGGCGAGCAGCATGTTCTCGTCGCTGTCGAGCCCGGAAAGGGAGGCGCCCGGATACCGCTGATGAATGAGCTCGGTCGAGTTGCCGGGGCCGCAGCCAAGGTCGAAGGCCGGCCCCGGCGGCAGGTCCGGAGCCTGGGCCAGCAGGTCACGCGCCGGCCGTGTGCGCTCGTCTTCGAACTTCAGATACTGCGACGCCGACCAAGCCATGGAGACAGATCCTCAAATACCGAATTGCAGGCTTTCAAGCGAAGGCAGGATCAGGGCCGGCCCCTGGTCACGGTATTCGTCGGGCATATCCGCCCGGTTGATCCAGACCGTGCGGAAGCCGAACTTCGTCGCACCTGCAATGTCCCACCGGTTAGACGACTGGAAGGAAACCGCATGCGGATAAAGCCGGTAGCGGGTGGTGACGAGATCGTAGACCGCTGGTGCCGCCTTGTAGGTCTTGACCGTGTCGACCGAGAAGACGTCATCGATGACGATTTCGAGCGCGGCATTGCGCACGGCCGCGGCCAGCATATCGGGAGAACCGTTTGAGAGGATTGCAAGCCGCGCTCCGCGCTCCTTCAATCCCTTCAGAACGGCGGGAACTTCAGGATAGCAATCGAGCGTCCAGTAGGCGTCGAGCAGCGGCTTCCTCAGTTTGCGGTCGGCGGAGGGAAACCGGGAAAAGGCGTAGTCGAGCGATTGCTCGGTCAGCTGCCAGAAGTCCTGGTAGGCGCCCATCAGCGAACGCACCCAGGAATATTCGAGCTGCTTGGCGCGCCAGAGTTCGGAAAAGGCCTGTCCGTCCGGGCCGATCTCGGCGGCATGGCGCCGAACCGCCGCATGCACGTCGAAAAGCGTGCCATAGGCATCGAACACATAGGCCGCGTGGGACATGCTTTCCTCCCGTCCGTCATCTTCGGCTACGCGGCGAATGGGATTTCTGATCCCGCCAATGCGCATCCGAAAACAAGGGCTTACCGCATTGTACCGGTGGAGGCACGCTGCGAAGTCAGTTCTTTTGCGCGATCATGTCAAAGATTTGTGCATTGCACAACGACATTGCGCCGTCAGCATCAGCCTTTGCCGGGTTTCCAGACTTTCGCGGGGAACCGCAGGGCCTGTTTCGCAAGCTTGCCCTTCAGCCCGAGCGCCGTGTCGCAAAGACCGACCACATGCCGGTTCGGCTTCGCCTCCGGCCGGAGCGCATGCAACGCCGCAGCTGCCTCTTCGGGGGCCAGGTAGCGGGCGAGAATGCCGAGGCTGAGCGCCGTCGCGCGACCTATGCCGCGCAGACAGTGAACCAGCAGATGCGCATCCTCAGGCAAGCCGTCGACAAAGCTGAAGGCCGCGTCGATCGCGTCCGGCCGCGCGGCATCGGGCGCATCGGGATCGGTGGCGTCGCCGAAATAAAGCTCGAGATGCCTTTCCGGCGGTAGGTCGATCATCGACAGAAGCCGGCTCGCCGGCGCCCGCATCGAGATCAGGTGTGTGGGCGCCCAGAGCGCCCGATTGTGCCGGGCCTCCGTCTGCGAACTGATGATCATCCGGATCGGCCACCCGTTCGGATGGGCCGGGTTGGCTTGCAGGACAGGGCTGTAGAGTTCTTCCCCGGTGGCAGCTGCCGCTAGCGCCATGACAGGACCTCGTCGTGATTCTTGCTGCGATGATTTTGCCCTGAAACCGGTTTCGACTTAAGGGCAAAATCGCATCCGTGACCAAAAGCAAACAGGCTTTGGGATGCGCCGGCTAGAACCGGGTAATCACGCTGATGCCGAGATCGGTAGCGCGGTCCATCGAGACGAGGGCAGGGATCGCTTCTTCGAGCGAGATTTCGCGACCGATCAGTTGCTGCGGCTGCAGCTTGCCGCTGGCGATCATCGACAGCATGGCATCGTAGCGCCAGGCCTGCATGCCGTGGCTGCCATAGATCTCGAGCTCGTGGCCGATCACCTGCGCCATCGGGATTTCGGGCGTCGCATGCTCGCCGAGCATCAGGCCGACCTGCACGTGGCGGCCGCGCCGCCTAAGGTTCTTGATCGAGTTGAAGCAGGTGACGGGATGGCCGAGTGCGTCGATCGAGACATGGGCGCCGCCGCCGCTGATTTCCTTCACCGCACCTGCAACATCGTCCGTGTCGCGGCCGTTGACCGTGGCAACCGCGCCGAGCCTCCTGGCGAAGGCGAGTTTTTCTTCGGAAATGTCGATCGCAATCGGGTGCGCACCGAGCGCTGCGGCAATCATGATCGCCGACAGGCCGACACCGCCGCAGCCGTGAACCGCCACCCATTCGCCGCCCTTGACGCGCGCCTGGTCGGCGACGGCGCGAAACGACGTGGCAAACCGGCAGCCGAGGCTGGCGGCGGTCTTGAAGTCCATGCTTTCCGGCAGATGCACTAGGTTCTGATCGGCAAAGTCGAGTGCGACATATTCGGCAAAGGAACCCCAATGGGTGAAGCCCGGTTGGAACTGCGCCTCGCAGACCTGCTGGTTGCCCGAGCGGCATTCGCCGCAGCGGCCGCAGCCGGAAACGAAGGGCACCGTCACCCGGTCGCCAACCTTGTAGCGCATGACGCCGCGCCCCGTGGCGGTCACGATGCCGGCGAGTTCATGGCCCGGCACATGCGGCAGGCGAATGTCGGCGTCGTGCCCCATCCAGCCATGCCAGTCGGAACGGCACAAACCCGTCGCCTCGACCTTGACGACCACGCCATTCTCGGTCGGCGTCGGATCGGGAAGCGTGCGGATCTCGGGCGTCTTCTCGAAGGCGTCGTAGTACATGGCTTTCATCGGGGCAGGCTCCTTGGCTGTCGGCCGGTATTCTGGCATGCGGCTTCCGGCCGTTCCAGAATGGACGCCATGACATTTTTTGATGTACCCATTCACCCCCATGCTGTTTTTTCGAGCTATGGCGGAAGATACGGAAGACAAAACGTGAAGGAGACGCCGATGGCCGTCGATACATCCCCTCGATCAGTGACCTGGACCTTTGTCGACGGCGAATGGCTGTCGGGCAATCCGCCGCTGATCGGCCCGACCTCCCACGCCATGTGGCTGGGTTCGACCGTGTTTGACGGCGCCCGTTTCTTCGACGGCATCGCGCCGGATCTCGACCTGCATTGCCAGCGCGTCAACCGCTCGGCAACGGCGCTTGGGCTGAAACCGACGATGAAGTCGGAAGAGATCGAGGCGCTGACCTGGGAAGGCGCCAAGAAGTTCGACGGCCAGACAGCGCTCTACGTCAAGCCGATGTACTGGGCCGAGCATGGCGCGGCCGGCGTCGTCGCCATCGATCCGGAATCGACACGCTTTGCGCTTTGCCTTTTCGAGGCGCCGATGGGCAATGGCCATGGCGGTTCGTCACTGACGCTCTCGCCATTCCGCCGGCCGACGCTCGAATCCATGCCGACCGATGCCAAAGCCGGTTGCCTATATCCCAACAATGCCCGCATCCTGACTGAGGCCCGCTCGCGCGGCTTCGACAATGCGCTGGTGCGCGACATGCTCGGCAACATCGCCGAGACCGGCTCGTCCAACGTCTTCCTGGTCAAGGATGGTGTGGTGTTCACGCCGGCCGCCAACCGCACCTTCCTTGCCGGAATCACCCGCTTCCGCGTCATGACGCTGCTGCGCGAGGCCGGTTTCGAGGTCGTCGAGGCGACGCTGTCGATGGCCGATTTCGAAGCCGCCGACGAGATCTTCACCTCCGGCAACTATTCCAAGGTCCTGCCGGTGACCCGCCTTGATGATCGCGACCTGCAGGCGGGCCCGATCGCTGCCAAGGCACGCGATCTCTACATGGATTGGGCGCATTCCAGCCAGGACGGCTGAGGACTGGTCGACCTTCGCAAAAAAAGGCCGATCAAGAATAGGCGGCCGCCAACGCTCGGCGCGGGCCACGTTGCCCGTGCCGCGGTCGCGGTTTCGAGGCTGTGCAACATCGTCATGCACGCCTCGGCCCCTCGATCGAAACCGGTTCTGCGCGTGCCGCCACCGATCTGCGGGCTACGAAGGTCTCAGAGCTATTTGTCGGCTGGTGGTGCCACCACCGTGACGGTGTCGCCTGCCAGTTCGCCACCGATTTCCACCGTCTTCTTCTGCTTGTCGTAGACGCAGATCTGGGTGACGGCATTTTCTGCACCCTTCGGCTTGCCGGAAACCAGCGCCAGACCGAAACTCTCCGAGCCGAACGGGTCGACGATGACGACCGGCTTGTCGAGCGAAGGCGCAGCCGCGATGCACTTTTCCGAAACGTCAGCCCGGAATTCCTCCCAGGCATCGCCGGAGGATGCGTGGGCGCCGGTCGCGACAAATCCGGTCGCGGCGAGAAGGGCAAGGGTCAGGATCGGGCGATGCGGCATGTTCAGTCCTTAATCTCAAGTGGTTGCAGTGCGCGCACGCTGCCCGCCAAACGTGGCGCCAATGTGCCCGGGCTTTGGCCGCTTTCAAAATGATCTTGAAAGTATATTCCGTGGGTTGAGGAAAATTTGGCATTGCATCGGTTGCCTCCGTCAAGGCCGGTGCCTATGTTCCCGCTCACAGATTTCCCTGACGAAATCCCATGCCAAGAGGAGATGCCCACATGGCTTTCGAATTGCCGAACCTTCCCTATGACTACGATGCGCTGGCGCCCTACATGTCGCGCGAGACGCTCGAGTACCACCACGACAAGCATCACCTCGCTTACGTGACCAACGGCAACAAGCTTGCCGAGGAAGCCGGTCTCGCCGACCTGTCGCTCGAGGAAGTCGTCAAGAAGTCCTATGGCACCAACCAGCCGCTGTTCAACAATGCCGGCCAGCACTACAACCACATCCACTTCTGGAAGTGGATGAAGAAGGGCGGCGGCGGCACCAGCCTGCCGGGCAAGCTCGACGCGGCCATCAAGTCGGACCTCGGCGGCTACGACAAGTTCCGTGCCGATTTCATCGCTGCCGGCACCGGCCAGTTCGGTTCGGGCTGGGCCTGGCTCTCGGTCAAGAACGGCAAGCTGGAAATCTCCAAGACCCCGAACGGCGAAAACCCGCTTGTTCACGGCGCTTCGCCGATCCTCGGAGTCGACGTCTGGGAGCACTCCTATTACATCGACTATCGCAACGCGCGTCCGAAGTACCTCGAAGCGTTCATCGACAGCCTGATCAACTGGGATTACGTGCTGGAAATGTACGAAGCGGCTTCCAAGTAAGCCTCTCCACAGTTCGATTTCGGGACCCGGCGCTTGCGCCGGGTCTTTTCGTTCGGCGAGGTTCGCGCGGCAGGCGCCGCCGTCACCAAAGTGTCATCGCACGGCGCTAGGGAGAGGCGCCATGCACGCAGACACACAGCCTCTCCTCCGCTTCGGCGTCATCGCCGACCCGCAATATGCCGCCGTGGAACCGAACCTCGTCCTCGGTCGCTATTATGCCAACAGCCTGACGAAGCTCGCCGAAGCGATCGAGACCTTCAATGCGGAAGACCTCGCCTTCGTGGTGACGCTCGGCGATATCATCGATCGCGACTGGCAGAGCTTCGATGCCATCCTGCCGCTCTACGACAAGCTCCGTCATCCCACGCACTTCCTGCTCGGCAATCATGATTTTCGCGTCGAGCCGGAGCGGCTCGACGACGTCTTCGCCCGGGTCGGTATGCCTGGCCCCTATCAGACATTTGCGGCGGCCGGCTTCCGGTTCGTGCTGCTCGATGGCAATGAGGTCAGCCTCTTCGCCCCACCACCGGGCGATCCGCGTCTTACCGTCGCTGAGAGGTGGATCGACACGTTGAAAGCGCAAGGGGCCGACAACGCTCAGCCCTGGAACGCCGCGCTTGGCGACCAGCAGTTCGGTTGGCTGGAAGAGGTGTTGCACGGGGCGGAAGCTGTCGGCGAGCAGGTTGTCGTGATGGGCCACTATCCCGTCTATCCGCCCAATGCCCACAACATGTGGGACAGCGAACGCATCGTCGACCTTTTCTGCCGCTTCGAAAACGTCGCCGCCTATTTCTGCGGCCACAACCACGACGGCAACTACGGCATCGTCGACGGCACCCATTTCGTCAACATCAAGGGCATGGTCGAAACCCCCGATACGACAGCCTATGCGATCGTCGAGATCCATGCGGACCGATTGGAAATCCGCGGCTATGGCCGCGAAACGGATCGAACCCTGGCATTGACCACCGTCAGGCCCCGCCTGGCTGCGTCCGCCAGCCGCTGATCCAGAGATCCCGAAGGCGTTCGCCTTCGCCCGGGAAAAAGTCGTCGGTCGCTTCACAATGTTCGACCCGATCGGCGCGGAAATTGCGGATGGCCTGGCGCAGTTCGCACCAGGCGACGATGTTGGCGGTTTCCGAGTAGTAGATCAGCGCGATCGGCCGGATCGTGCGTTCGGTGGCGCGGCCGAGTTCGTCGCGATAGTCGACGCCAAGCTTGCGCTCGTCCCGGATCGCCCGGCGCACCAGCGCCAGATCGACGCCGGTGGGGGAGGGTGCCACCGTTCCCCAGGCATGCAGCGCTTGGTTGCGAAAGGCGAGCCTGAGGGGTTCGGGCACAGCTCCGGTGATCTTCTGGTTGACGCGGCCGGCGGCTGCCTTCAGTTCCTCGTCGCCGGTGCGCGCCAGCAGCGCCAGCGCCAGCACGATCGCCTCGGTTTCCTCGATCGAGAACATCAGCGGCGGCAGGTCAAAACCGGGGCGAAGAATATAGCCGATGCCCCGCCCGCCCTCAATCGGCACGCGCATGGCCTGAAGAGCTGCGATATCGCGGTAGATCGAGCGCGGCGTCACCTCCAGCGTCGCGGCCATTTCGGCCGCCGTCACCGGCTTTCGGGCGAGCCTCAGGATCTGGATGATCTCGAACAGGCGCGAGGCCTTGCGCATCGAAAAAACTCCACCATTTCAAAACGCTCCTGACAAGACCCTGTCAGTTGCCGGCGGTTATAACATCCGACAACGGATTGAAAAATAAGCAATCCGCTCAGGCAACGATCGAACGGACCTCGGACAACTGACATGAGCTACACTGAAAACCTCTGGCTTTTCTTCACCCTTCTTTTCGGCATCATTATCGTGCCGGGCATGGATATGATCTTCGTTCTGGCGAACTCGCTGACGGGCGGCCGGGCCTCCGGCCTGTCGGCAACCGCAGGCATCATGGCGGGCGGCGTGCTGCACACACTCTATGCAGCGCTCGGGGTCAGCGTCATCCTTCATCTCGTGCCGCAGCTCTTCAATGTTCTATTGGTCGGCGGCGCCGCATACATAGCCTGGATCGGGTATTCCCTTGTCCGCAGTTCCATCACCATTGGCGGTATCGATGGCACCGGACGGCTGTCGCGCTGGGCGAGTTTTCGTCAGGGCGCACTCACCAGCTTGATGAATCCCAAGGCCTATCTCTTCATGCTTGCGGTCTATCCGCAGTTTCTCAAACCCCAATTCGGGCCGGTCTGGTCGCAGGCCGCCGTTATGGCTGTGATGATCGCCGTGACCCAGCTTGCCGTCTACGGCGGCCTGGCGCTCGCCGCCGGTCGCGGCCGTGATTTCCTCGTTGGGAGCCCCGGTGCCACCGTCTTGATCGGCCGCGTGGCCGGCATCATCCTCGTATTGGTGGCGGCACTCACGGTCTGGCAGGGCTGGGCAGCTGGGTGATTGAAGGGCAAAGTATAAACATGATTATTATATTCATGTTATAAGAAGGGATCAGACGGGATGGTTGTCAATAGCCTCGTCCGTTTCGAATTATGCTGATGCGACAAGGACATCAAAAAAATGTTACTTCCGTCGAATAGCTAAAATGCCATCATGCCGGCGCATTCAACACGAAGGCCGCAGAAGCGGATTCGAATGACCGGGAGATCACGATGAAGATACGCGCTCTTTTGCTTGCCGCCTCCCTCGCTGGGCTTGGCGTTACAGCCGTGACTGCGGCTGACGAACCGCAGGCGGTTCGTCAGGAACTGATGAAGAAGGTTGGTAAGGCTGCTGGTGCGCTCGGTGGCATCGCCAAGGGCGAAAAGCCCTATGATGCCGAGATCGTCAAGGCGTCGCTGACGACCATCTCCGAAACGGTCAAGGTGTTCCCGGACCATTTCCCCGCTGGCTCCGAAACCGGCATGGAGACGGAAGCAAGCCCGAAGATCTGGGAAAACATGGATGATTTCAAAGCCAAGGCCGCCAAGCTTGGTTCTGACACGGACGCCGTGCTCGCCCAGCTTCCCGCTGATCAGGCCGGCGTCGGCGCTGCCATGGGCATTCTCGGCAAGGACTGCGGCAGCTGCCACGAGATCTATCGCGTGAAGAAGAACTGACAATAGGTCGTCTTCCCAGAGAACTGATGATGACGCGCCGGCTTTCGCCGGCGCGCTGAACTGTTGTCGTGACGTCCGGAACCTCACGACGGTTGCGGCTTGCCGCGTTATATGGAGTGTGAGCGAAGCTCACGAATTCAAGAGTGTGCAGTTGAAAGGCAGCTTGATGGGCCGACGAATTAGAAAGCTTGTCTCGGGCATCGTGTTTCTGGGCCTCGTCGGCGGTGCGGCTTTCTGGTGGTTGACGAAGCCGGCGCCCTGGCCTGCGGATCATTGGGAAGGTTTGGGTGAACCGGATCTGGCCAATGGCGAGCAGATCTTCTGGGCTGGCGGCTGTGTAAGCTGTCATGCCAAGCCGGGCAGTGAGGGCGACGCGAAGTTCGTTCTTGCCGGTGGCGCGCCGCTGAAGAGCCCGTTCGGCACTTTTCACGCGCCCAACATCTCGCCGGACGAAACGGCAGGGATTGGCTCATGGACGCTTGCCGAATTCGGCAATGCGATGACGCGCGGCGTCGGGAGAAATGGCGAGCACCTCTATCCGTCGTTCCCCTATGCCTCCTATGCGCGGATGACGCCGAAGGACATCAATGATCTCTGGGGCTACATGAAGACGCTGCCCAAGGCGAGCGATGTCGCGCCTGGTCACGAGCTGCCGTTCCCCTTTAACATCCGGCTGGCGCTCGGCGGCTGGAAGCTGCTGTTCCTGACCGACACGCCGCGCGTCGCCATCGATGGCGCCGATCCGAAGCTGGCGCGCGGCCAGTATCTGGTCGAAGGGCCGGGCCATTGCGGCGAGTGTCATACGCCGCGAAACGCGCTTGGCGGCCTGGAGCCGGCGCAGTGGCTCGCTGGCGCGCCGAACCCGGAAGGCGAGGGACGCATCCCCAACATCACGCCCGGCTCGAAGAGCATCGGCGGATGGAGTGCCTCTGACATCGCCTCCTATCTCGAAACGGGTTTCACGCCGGAATTCGATTCCGTCGGCGGCTCCATGGTCGAAGTCCAGAAGAATATGGCGAAGTTGATCGCCGCCGATCGCGAGGCGATCGCCGCCTACCTCAAGGCCATTCCTGCCCTATGAAGGGCAGGGAGGACCCGCTTGATTCCAGGCCGCCAGCGCGCTCTAACTCTTCCCGGAACGAGGAGGAGATCGGCGATGCGCACCCATGAGACCTTGCCCTACGACCAATGGATCGAGCGCAGCCCCGAGGAGATGGCGGTGCGGGCGTCGCAGTTCTACGAGGACGTCAACCGTCGTCGCACCACGCGCTACTTCAGCGAACGGCCGGTGCCACGCGGCGTGATCGAGACCTGTCTGCTGGCGGCAGGCACCGCCCCAAGCGGCGCGAACCACCAGCCCTGGCATTTCACGGTCATCGAAAGCGCTGACATCAAGAGGAAGGTGCGCGAAGCGGCCGAAGAGGAGGAGCGCGTCTTTTACCAGCAGAAGGCGCCGCAGGAATGGCTCGATGCGCTGGCGCCGCTCGGTACCGATGAGGAAAAGCCGTTTTTGGAGACGGCACCCTATCTCATTGCCATCTTCTCGCAGAAACGCGGCGGTCCCAATCCGGGCGACATGAAGAAGAACTACTACGTCAACGAAAGCGTCGGTATCGCCACCGGTATCCTGATCACTGCCCTGCACCACGCGGGCCTCGCGACATTGACCCACACGCCGGCACCGATGAACTTCCTCAACGACATCTGCGGTAGGCCGGAGAGTGAGAAGCCGTTCCTGATCCTGGTGGTCGGTTATCCCGCGCCCGATGCGACCGTGCCGGTCGCAGGCAAGGTGAAAAAGCCGCTTGAGCAGATTTCGACTTGGCTTTGATGGCCGGGCCGCTCAGGCGGCTGTCGTCACGGCCGCATGCTCGTGGCCATGCAGTGCCGCATAGCCGTCGAGTTCGGGTGAGCCTAGGCCGAGCGCGCGAAAGATTTCGACTGCGAAGGTGACGGGTGCGGTGCCGGCCGCGGTGACGACGCGGTCGCTGCTGCATGCCTGCGGCTGATCGCGATAACGGCCGTGGCCGTGATAGCCACGGAGCGAGGCAAGACTGTCCGCACTGTTACCAGTGTGGTCAATGGCGTCGAGAATTCCGCTCGAAGCCAGTGCATCGACGCCGCCGCAGATTGCCGCAACCAACCGCTTCTCCCGGTGAAACGAGCGGATCGTCCCGCCGAGATCGGGAGCGTCGGCGGTACCCCAGATCGCGCCGCCGCAGATCACCAGGCCGTCGAAGCCCGCGGGGTCGAGCGCGTCGATCGACAGATGGGCGGAGACATCGAGGCCGCCCATCGACATCACCGGCGCGCCATCAGGGGTGGCGACTTCGATATCGACCCCAAGGTGCGCGCGCGCCGTCGCCATCAACAGCGCGCATTCCCAGTCCGCAAAGCCTTCATGCAGCACGATTGCAAGCCGCATCGTCTCGTCCTCAGCCAAGTTTCTGCATATAGCGCATGCCCGTCACCGGACGAGGCACGAAGCGTTCGGATTCGTAGAAGTGATGCGCCTTGAAATTCCCGGTGGCGGCGCTGACCGACAGGTAATCACAACCGGCCATCTTCGCCTGCTCACGGGCTTTGGCGACGAGGTGGCGGCCGATGCCGGTGCCGCGATTGTCGGAGCGCACGAAGAGATGATGCAGTTCCATGCCGCGCGCGCCTTCCGCTGCCCGGTAGACCGGCACGAGGATGGCGTAGCCGATCAGCCGGTTGCCGGCTTCGGCGACAAGCGCCGTGATCCAGGGGCTGCGGCCGAAGAGGTCGCGCTCGAGCTGCTCGGGCGTGATCGGGGCGGCGTCGCCATGATGGGCGGCGAGCTCGGCGATCATTTCGCGCAGTTCCGGAAGGTCGCGCTGCTTGGCACAACGGATCGTCACCATCGGCGGGCGCGTCGATGGCAGCGGATGGAGAGAGGGGATGGCGGTCTGTAGCATTGTCGGCTCCTCATGGTTCTCTTGCCATCAGGTGCCGTGAAAAACAAAAGCCGCCTGATGGCGGCCTTGTTGAATATGATCAGCAGGCCGCTCCTATGGGAACAGCCAAAAATACACGCGGCAGATGGGTGCGCTCTTGATCATGTGCTTAGATTGTCCGTTTCCGAGCGTTTGTCAACGGGGATTCTTGCGCTCGGTTGGGGACAGGTCAGGAGGCCGATGTTCGAAGTCGCCCTTAGTCAGCTGTCCCGAGCCGAAGTTCAGTGATCGGTCCCGCACATCGAATGATCGGCAAGCGCACGGATGACGTAGCAGTCGCCGATCGTGTGGTCGCCGTTGCAGGCGACGATGCGTTCGAGTTCACGCTCCAGCTTCTGCAGTTGCGCAATCTTTTCGCGAACGGTGACCAGATGTTCCTTGGCGATACGGTCGGCTTCGCCGCAGGGGCGCTCCGGGTGCTGACTCAATGCCAGCAGATCGCGGATCGATTCAATCGACAGCCCGAGATCACGCGCATGGCGGATGAAGGCGAGGCGTTCGAGTTCGCGCTTCTCGTAGCGCCGCTGGTTGCCCTCCGAGCGTTCCGGCGCCGCGATCAGCCCCATCTGCTCGTAGTAACGGATCGTTGGGATTTTTACGCCGGTGCGGCGGGAGAGATCGCCGATCGAATACATGCTCGTGCTCCAAACCTATAGCTTCTGGAGCATTAGATAATCGCTCTGCAATTTCCGTCAATGGGGCAGGAAAGGCCGGTTAGGCCTCTCCCTTTGGTCGTCCGTTCAACGTGCGAGGAAGGACAGCAGCGTCTCGTCGAAGAGATCGCTCTCTTCCAGTTGCGGCGTATGGCTGCTCTTCTCGAACATGCGGATCGTCAGGTCTGCAAAATCCCCGCGATAGGCGTCCCAGGTCCCGGCCGGTGCAACGAGATAGTCGAAATGCCCGAGTGCCAGGAGCACCGGCATGGTAAGCCGGTCGAGCCCTTTGCGGATATCGATGTCGCGAAATACCTCGCCCCAGAGATGGTCGAAGACGGGATTGTTAACGGTGACATCACGCCATAGCGGTGCCGAGTCGAAGTCGGGCGAGTGCCAGCTCTTGGCGCCGAGCCGGATCAGCAGCGACTTGAACCGCTCCTCGGGGCGCGCGGCGATATCGGCACCGAGCGCAGCCATCTCGCGTTCGAACACTGCCTTGCGTTCCGGCGCTACGAGTTCTTCCCATCGTCGATCCGCGAGCGCCATGTGCCCAGCGGAATGGCTCGGTCCGGTGCCGACCATGATCACATGGCTGACGCGCTGCGGATGGCGCTTGGCATATTCGAGCGCCATGTAGCCATGGCCGGAGTGGCCGAGGATGGCGAAACGATCGAGGCCGAAATGCTGGCGCATGCGTTCGATATCGTCGAGCACCGTTTCGAGGCCAATATCATCGGGAGAATAGGCCGCGTGTACCGGCGCGAAGCCGCGGTGATCGATGTAATGGAGCTTCATCCGCCGGCGCAGATGCTGTGAGAATGTCCGGGGATAGTAGACGGTGCTGCCGACGATCAGCAGCGGCGTACCGTCTCCCTCTATGCGATAACCGAGCTCGAAAGGACCGGCGCGCAGGCGACCGGTTTTTGGCAGGGATGGATGGGTCGTCGTCATGGATAGGATCCTGCAATGGGCCGGAGAACGATGGTTCAACAGTTGGCGTTCTCATCGGCTTTCAAGAAAAGCGTCCACGCCAAATGAAGCCGCAAAGCGACCTTGGCGTCGGTGGTTTTTCATGCCGGTGAGCGTCGCTAACGGATCAGGCGCACGGATCGGTATCCCTGTTTTAAAGCGGCTTCATACCAGCCAGTACGGTCGAGCCGCAAGCGCCGACCTTGAGGCATTCCGACCGTCAGCCGCATTCGAAGACGGTGGCACAAGGACGCCACAATCGGCGCCTAGCGATCTGCGCAGCATTCGACTCAGCTCAGCGTCGGGCCGAATGCTTATTGTTCAACAGTCAGTTAGAGCGTCGGCATGCGTGCGCGGCGCACGACGGAGAAACACGTGTCGCTACTCATCAATCGTCGCCAACTGCTCGTCGGCTCCGCGCTGATCTACCCGGCCATCGCCTTCGGCTCGCCCGCAAAGGCCGCCGCTGCCGCCGGTAATGATGTCGATGCGCAGCTTTCCGAACTCGAAAAGCGCACCGGCGGCCGGCTCGGCGTTTCCGTCCTCGACATGGAAACCGACATATCCTTTGGCCGCCGCGAGGATGAGCGTTTCGCCATGTGCTCGAGCTTCAAGACGCTGGCCGCCGGCTTCATTCTGGCCCGCGCGGATCAGGGCGCCGAAAAGCTCGATCGGCGTATCGTCGTTGCGCAGAAGGACATCATCGCCCATTCGCCGGTGACTGAGAAACATATCGGCGGCGAGGGCATGACGATCGCAGACCTCTGTGCCGCAACGATGACGACGAGCGACAACGCGGCGGCGAACCTCTTGCTAGAAAGCTTCGGCGGTCCGCAGGCACTGACCGCCTGGCTGCGCACGATCGGCGACGAAACCACGCGCCTCGACCGCAATGAACCGACCTTGAACGAAGCCAGGAAAGACGATCCGCGCGACACGACGACGCCGGCCGCGATGCTGGAAACGCTTGGGCTTCTCGCCTTCGGGCCGGCGCTCACCGAACCGTCGCGCAAGCTGCTGATCGAGTGGATGGTTGCCAACACCACCGGCGACCAGCGCATCCGTGCCGGCCTGCCGAAGGGCTGGAGAGTTGGCGACAAGACAGGAACGAACTCCACGGGCTCGGCGTCCGACATCGCCATCGTCTGGCCGGAGGGCCGGGGGCCGTTGCTGGTCGCGGTCTATATCGCAGAGGCGACGGCGCCGCTTGCCGAGCTGAACGCCGTCTTTGCCGATGTCGGCCGGATGGCCGCGGAGATGGTTTAGCCGGCGGTCGCCAGGTCGGCATTGGCCGCAGCGGTCTCCGTCGCGCGCCACTTCTTCAGCCGGATGACCTGGTCATCGACGCCAATGACGCTCTTGCGGTGGGTGATGGCGATCACCGTCACCTGGCCGCAGACTTCGCGGATATGCGCCATGATATCGCGCTCGGTTGCCTCGTCGAGCGCCGAACTGGCTTCGTCCAGAAACAGGAATTCGGGGTCGTCGTAGAGTGCGCGGGCAATCGCGATGCGCTGGCGCTCGCCGCCCGAAAGCTTGAGGCCACGTTCGCCGACCGACGTGTCGAAGCCCGCGGGCAAAGCCTCGATGAAATCGAGGATGGCGGCCTTGCGGGCGGCGGCGACAAGGCGGTCATGATCCTGCGGTCGGCCGAGCGCAATGTTGGTGGCAAGGCTTTCGTTGAGCATCACGATGTCCTGCGGCACAACGCCAACCTTTGCGAACCAGTCGGCGCGAGAAATGTCAGCCAGATCCTGACCGTCCACGTCGATCCGACCCTTGGTGGGATCAATCGATTTCAAGACCAGCTTGAACGCCGTCGACTTTCCCGCGCCGGTCGGGCCGACCAGATAAGTGATGCGCCCCCGTTCCGCCTGGAAGCTCAGTGCTTCGACGCCACGGCTCTCGCCGTAGGAAAAACCGACGCCGTCGAACGTCAGGCGCCCCTCGGTTGGCGCAAATTTTTTGGAATGTCGGGCATTGGTTTCGTCTTCCGCATGCCACATGGCTGCAAAGGGGCCGAAACGCGCCTTGGATTCCATCAGCGTGCTGACAGCCCGTCCGATCATCTCGAAGGGAGAGTTCAGTTGAAGCAGCAGCATGTTGAAAAGAACGAGGTCGCCGGTTGAAAGCTCTCCTGTCTCGAGACGTGGAACGAGAAGAACGAAGGTAACGCCAAGCTGCAGGCCCAACGCGGCTGCGGACGCAGCACCGCCGAGCGCTTCGGTGCCGAAGAAACGGCGCCATCCGTCACGCGAGATTGCTTCCTTTTCGACGAAACGGGCGTTCATCCACCGCTCGCTGCGGAAGTGCCGCAATGTTTCCATCGCGTTGATGGCGTTGCCGGTAAACTTGGCATTTTCTTGCGAAGCTTTCATCGCAGTTTCGATGTGGCGTGCGGCGACCTTGGAGGTGTAAAAGCGCAGGCCGATGAAGATGCAGCCATAAAACAGCGCCACAAGGATGAGCTCGTTGCTGATCGTCGCACCGAGCATGACCAGCGTCACGCCAATCTGCAGTGTTCCAGGAATGAAGCCGCCGAGAAGCGTGGTCGAGATATTGTTGAGCGCGCGTTCGCCGCCAGTGCCTGCCTGCTGGATCTGCGCGGGATTGTGCTCGACGAAGAAAGCCCCGGTCTTCGTCAGCAGCCGATCGAAAAAGGCGGTCCGGACGATGAAGCCGAGCGCTTGGCCCTGGCTCGCCGCGAGATACATGAGGCTATTCTGCATCGCCGTCGAAAGCGCCATGACCAGAGCATAGAGCAGGAAGCCGCCGATGACGGAAACGGAAGGGTCGTTCAGCCTGTCGATCTGTCTGGAGAAGAGATACGGACCAGCGACAAAGCTCAGGGAGGTCAGGACCGTGATCGCGACGAGCAACAGGATCGAGAGCCACTCCGTCCGCCAGTAGCGAGCAAAAATAACCGCCATCGGTTCGCCCGCAAGGCGCCAATCGTCACGCATATCCCTGTTCTCCTGTGAATCGGCAGGGCGACATATGTCGCGTGCCGGGGGTGCCGATTCAAGGAAAAGTTGAGAATTGTAGGCAAGTTTATTTTAGGCTGCAGGGCTTCCGTCGGCGATATCGGATGCGGTATCATTGCGCTGCTGGTCGATGCCCATCGCGCGCTCGACCGCCTTGCGGATTTCGTCCTCGATCGCTTCGCGCTGCTTCGGGTCCATCGCCTTGAGTTCGTCTTCGGTGATGCCGTGCGCCTCAAGGATCTGGGCGCGAATCTGCTCCGCGAAGCTCATCTTGGCGCGTTTCAGGAACTCATCGCCGACTGATTCGCCTGAGGCCGTCTGTTCGCCGGTTCCGATCGAAGGCTTGGCTTCCTCTTCCCGGGTCGCGCTGATCCAGAAGGCGTTGGACAGCGAGGCTGAACTGGAAGCCGGCGCAATGGTCGGCGGCAGTCTTGGTCGGGCATCGGTGCTGCCATTTTCTTCGAGTGGTGCGGCCGGTCCCGATTGGGCGCGGCGCTGCGAGAAGTAGTAGTTCGAGATGCTGTTGTCGATTTTCATGGGAATCCCCCGGAATCTTATGTCCGGGGGAAGCTGCTTCCGGTGGCTTGTGTGGAGCTTGCCAATACAACCCAATAGCGAGAATTAGGGGTGCCTGCTCGCGCTCTAGGGCAGGGTATAGGCGATGACGTAGTCTCCAGGCTTGGTGCCCACCGAGCCGTGGCCGCCGGCGACGATCAGCACATATTGCTTGTCGCCGACCGCATAGCTCATCGGCGTCGACTGACCGCCGGCAGGAAGACGTGCTTCCCAGAGCTGCTTGCCCGTCGTCAGGTCATAGGCGCGCAGATAATCGTCCACCGCGGCGCCGAGGAAGGCGACGCCGCCCTTGGTGATCATCGGTCCGCCGATGCCGGGAACGCCGACCTTGAAGGGCAGCGGCAAGGGCGTCATGTCCTCGACGGTGCCGTTCTTGTGCTTGTAGGCGATCTTGCCGGTCCTGAGATCGGCACCCGCGACGTAACCCCACGGTGGTGCCTGGCAGGGGATACCAAGCGGGCCGAGGAACGGCCCCATGAACACGCCATAGGGCGCGCCGTCGTTGCGGTTGAGGCCCTGCTCGGATCCTTTTTCGTCCTGGCCCTTCGGCGGGATCTGGTCGCGCGGAACGAGGCGCGAGGTGAAGGCGAGGTAGGTCGGCATGCCGAACATCACCTGCCGTTCCGGATCAACCGCGACCGAGCCCCAGTTGAACGTGCCGAAATTGCCGGGATAGACCAGCGTCCCTTCCAGCGAAGGCGGCGTATAGCGCCCCTCGTATTTCAGCGAGCGGAACGAGATGCGGCAGGCGAGCTGATCGAACATCGTCACGCCCCACATGTTCCGCTCCTGCAGAGGTGCCGGCATGAAGGTGAGGCCTGAGACGGGCTGGGTCGGCGCAGTGAAATCTTCCGGGATCGCGCCTTTTGGTGCCGGGACTTCCTCCAACGGGATGATCGGCTCACCGCTCCTGCGATCGAGCACGTAGATATCGCCCTGTTTCGTAGGTCCTACGAGCGCCGGCACGACCGTGCCGTCGTCCTTGGTGATGTCCATCAGCGCTGGTTGCGCTGGCACATCCATATCCCAGAGGTCGTGGTGCACGGTCTGGCGCACCCAGCGCACCGCGCCGGAATTGATGTCGAGCGCGACGATCGAGGAAGAATACTTCTCCACATGTTCGCTGCGGCCCATGCCGAGTTGATCCGGCACCTGGTTGCCCATCGGGATATAGACGAGGCCGAGACCCTCGTCGTAGCTGGACACCGACCAGCTGTTGGGCGAGTTGGTGCTGTAGGTCTGCCCCTCAGGCAGCGGCGTCGTCACGTCAGGGTTGCCGCTGTCCCAGTTCCAGATGAGGGCGCCGGTGTTGATGTCGAAGGCGCGGATGACGCCGGATTGTTCCTGGGTAGAATAGTTGTCGTTGACGGCGCCGCCGATGATCAGTTTGCCGGCGACGGCGACCGGCGGCGAGGTCGAATAGTAATAGCCGGCCGGATTGTACTTCATGCCCTTTTCGAGGTGCAGGACGCCGTTGTCGGCAAAGCTCGTGCACACGGTGCCGGTTGCCGCATCGAGCGCGATCAACCGCGCATCGGAGGTCGGCAGGTAGACCCGTTCGGCGCAGACGCTGCCGGCAGTTGCGGCCGGGTCGGCCCAATAGGTGACGCCGCGGCAGGTCTGGTGCTGCCGGTCCGGGTTCATGCCGGAGTTGCTGTCATACTTCCATTTCTCCTCGCCGGTCGCCGCATCGAGCGCGATCGCCCAATTGTGCGGCGTGCAGGCATAAAGCGTGTCCTTCACCTTGATCGGCGTCACCTGATAGGTGGTCTCGCCCACGTCCTCGGGGCGTTTGACGTCTCCCGTCTGATACTGCCAGGCAACCTTGAGGCTTGCGACGTTTTCGGGAGTGATCTGATCGAGCGGCGCATAACGCTGGCCGAACGGCGTGCGTCCGTACTGATGCCATTCGCCTGAGGGGACGTTGCCGCCGAGCGGTGGATCGGCCGTGACCACATCGCTCGGCAGATCGCCGCGGATGTCGTGCGGATCCTGGGTCATCGAGTACCCGGCAATGCCGATCGACACGAGGACGGCGAGCGCCAGCGGCCACGCGCCGGCGGCATAGCGTTCGCCGGTCGGGCTCTCGAAGCCGAGCGGGCGCCGGATCGCCGGCAGCATCAGCCACAGGCCGAGCAGGACGATAATGCCGCCACGTGGTCCGAGCTGCCACCAGTCGAACCCGACTTCCCAGACGGCCCAGGCGAGTGAGCCGAGGATGACCAGGGCATAAAGCCAGATAGCGGCGGCGTTGCGCTTGAAGAGAAGAATGGCCGTCAGCAGGAAGCCGATACCGGCGATGAGATAATAGGGACTGCCGCCAAGCATCAGGAGTTCGATTCCGCCACCGCCGAGCGCGATACCGATCAGGGCGAAGACGAGGGCCGTCAGAATAAGCATGGTGGGAACTCCCGAATTGAAGAACGGCGCCGTTGCACGGCTTTTTCGTTGGGGCGGCCCGGATGAACGGCCACGCGGGAAAAATCGGTTTCGGGGTCGGCGGTCGCGAGGCAGACCGCGGCCGTCAGATCGGGCTTGGGCCAGTCTCGCGACGGCCCGCCCTCTAGCACCTAACGCGCCGGACTTGCCTTTCAATAGCCGCAATTTCGCAGCGCAAAAATTTAAGGTGTCCGCAATGAAGTTGCGCGCCGGGGAGCTGAGCGATGCTCCTCGGCGTGCCGGGCACGGCCGCCTCGGCAGTCGCATGACAGGCCAAGGCCTGGCGCGCAGGCGAGACGTCTGTCGAAGACAGCGAGTGTGGACTGTCTAGGCGAGGCGAAGGCGCAGCGGTTTGGTGTTTTCCCGCCGCAGCACGCCCTTGGCCTCAAGGTCGAGCTGGACCGCCTTCAGCCACCACCCGGCCTTCTCGCCGCCAGGAAAGAGATCGTCGGGCAGCAAAGGCAGCAGCATCTGCTTTGCTTCCGCAACCGTGAGGGGCGCGTCAGAGCGGGATAGCGCGGTGAGCAGCGCGTCCTTCATCGCATCATATTTGACCTTGTCGACACGGGTGACGTGTCCGGGCGAAACGATATTCTGGATCTCGATCTTTTCACGTTCCGTGGCCATCAAGCGCTCCCTTCACATAGTCGATGTCAGGTGACCGGAACGCCATTGCGGCCCAGGCGCCGATGAGCTTCAGCATGAACTTTCCGGAATGCCCGGCGTAGCTGGGCAGGTCGTCGGCGATGGCGACACCTGGCCGGCGGTCCCGTGTCATCACCCGCATCTGCACCGATGGCCGCGCCCCTTCTTCGAGCCGATTTCGATAAAGCGTCAGCCAATGACCACCGGTAAACTCGAGGAACATCGGTGTGTTGCAGCACGTTGCGACAACGCGTCGGGTCTTTGACGTTGGTGCCAGTCGATGTTCATGCAGCTGATCGGCGCCACGAACGCAGTTTATCCGGTCCTTGCGGAAGAGAACGAAATCCGTGGAACCATCGCCGTTGAGCACCGGCGAGGCGCCGGGCAGTGCCGCGAAGATTTCGCCTGCCGTCCGGCAGCTTTGGCAATAACAAGCGGCTGTCACGATCGGGCTGCCGACAGCGCGCATGTGCACCTGCCCGCACTCGCATCGCGCATTCAAAGTCCGGTTTTCGCTCCTGCTCACCCGCAATCTCCGTCTTCAAACTCAAATCAAACTGTACCGTCCAGTTTGATTTGTCAATGCGGTCGTGCTAACCGGGACCGCAGGCCCCTGTGAGAGATCGTGACTGAAAATGACGAACCCGGTCGAGACGCGAACGACAAGGAAGCGCCAGTCCATCCTGGCTGCCGCTACCGAGCTTTTCCTGCAGCGCGGTTTCCTTGCGACCAACATGGACGAGGTGGCGGCGATCGCAAGTGTGTCGAAGCAGACCGTCTACACCCATTTCGGCACCAAGGAAGCGCTGTTCCTCGAGATCGTCACCGGCATGACGGGCGAGGCCGGCGATGAACTGGAAGGGCAGGTAGCTGACCCCGTTGATGGGCGCCCGATCGAAGACTTTCTGCTGGAGTTTGCCGAACAGCAGCTGGCGATCGTCATGACGCCGCGGCTGATGCAGTTGCGGCGCCTGGTGATCGGCGAGGCCGAACGCTTTCCGGAGCTCGGCAAGAGGTTGCACGCAAAGGGGCCGGGCCGGTCAATCGGCCGGCTCACGAAAGCCTTTGCCCACTACAGCGAGAGCGGCGACGTCGAGGCGGAGGACCAGCGCGCCGCCGCATCCTTCTTCAACTGGTTGGTGATGGGCGAGCCCGTCAACGACGCCATGCTGCTCGGTGATCGGGCCATTCCTGATGCCGATGCTCTTCGCAGCCATGCAAGGGAAAGCGTGCGGATTTTCCTCGCTGCCTATGGCCGAAGGCCATAGGCGCGGACCATGACCTGTAAGCGTTGCGCGCCTGTCGATTTGTCCTCACGTACCGCAAAAGGTCTGCTGTACTTCTTCCTCTGGCTGCGGCGGATCGGCATAGGCTGCAAAACGGGGCTGGTCCTCATAGGGTTTTGACGTCACGTCGACCAGCGCTTCGAACAGCGAGAAGTCGGCGTCTTCCGTCGCCGCGACGATCGCCTGTTCGATCCGGTGGTTGCGCGGGATATAGGCCGGGTTCACTGCCCTCATCGCCGTCGCGCGGTCGTCGGCGGCCCCCGGCTCCCGCTCAAGGCGCTTGCGCCAGTCGGCGAGCCAGGATGTCACGGCGACAGGGTTGGTGAACAGGGAGGCGAGGGCTACGTCCGCACTGGGATCGGCAGCACACTCGCAAAGCCTGCGGAAGGTGAGGGTGAAATCGGCTTCACCCTGATGCATGGCGCTCAGCAGCCCCTGCACGAGATCAAGGTCGCCTTCCTCATCGCCGACAAGCCCGATCTTGTGACGCATGCCGTCGAGCCAGTGTCGCTGGAAGATCGCGCCGTATTCGCCAAGAGCGTCGTTGGCGAGGTCAACCGCTGTCGCTGCCACCGGATCGAACAGCGGCACCAGCGTCTCGGCAAGCCTGGTCAGGTTCCACTGGCCGATCGCCGGTTGGCTGGCATAGGCGTAGCGCCCGAACTGATCGATCGAGGAAAACACCTTCTTCGGATCATAGGCATCCATGAAGGCGCAGGGGCCGAAGTCGATGGTCTCGCCCGAGATCGTCATGTTGTCGGTGTTCATCACACCGTGGATGAAGCCGACATGCAGCCAGCGGGCAATCAGGGCCGCCTGCCGCGCGACCACGGCCTTGAAGAAGGCGAGATAGGGGCGTTCTTCGTTCTTGATCTCCGGATAGTGGCGGTCGATCGCGTAGTCGGCCAGCGCCTGCACAGAAGCCATGTCACCGCGCGCCGCGAAAAACTGGAAGGTGCCGACCCGGATGTGGCTTGCCGCCACCCGGGTGAAAACGGCACCGGGCAGGATCTGCTCGCGATAGACCGGTTGGCCGGTCACCACGGCAGCAAGCGCCCGTGTCGCCGGGATGCCGAGCGCGAACATCGCTTCGCTGACGATGTATTCGCGCAGCACCGGGCCAAGCGCCGCCCGCCCGTCGCCGCGGCGCGAGAAAGGGGTCTGTCCCGGTCCCTTCAACTGGATATCGCGCCTTTGCCCGCTCCGATCGATGACTTCGCCGAGAAGGATCGCGCGGCCGTCGCCCAACTGCGGCACGAAGGTGCCAAACTGATGGCCGGCATAGGCCATCGCAAGCGGCGCAGCACCGGCAGGCACGCTATTGCCGGAAAAGATCTGGGCGCCGTCGCGCTCGAGAGTGGCGACGTCGAGGCCGAGTTCTTCGGCAAGCGGTCGGTTGAGCTTGATCAGCCAGGGCTCGGCAACCGGCGTCGGATCGACACGGGCGAAGAACTGCGGCGGCAGTCGCGCAAAACTGTTGTCGAAACGGAAACCGTCGGTTTCGGCGGTCGGCGAAGGCGGCACGTAGTTCATGGTTCAACGGTCAGCGGCTCCTGCCGGGACATTCCGGCCACCGCCCTTTCGGACCAAAGTCTACACGAGCCATCTCAATTTCGCGAGGGTTGGCTGACAAGGCGGCGCCCTCCCGCGAGAGGTCTTTCGCGGGAGGGCCGGGAGGGCGAGTGCCGTCTTCGTGTCAGGCGCTCAGCGCCGTCGGCGAAAGGCAGGCCTCGCAAATCGCCGCGATATGGCGATGGTCGGTGCCGCAGCAGCCACCGAGGATGCGCAGTCGCGGCAAACGATCACTCAGCATCCGATAGCGCTGCCCGAGTTCAACAGGATCGCCCGCATCGAGCGTCTCACTTTCGTCGAGCTCGCTGTGGCTTTTCGCCGACGCGTTGGCGCGGATGCCGCCGATCCTGTGCACCCAGGCGCTGTCGGTATCGAGGCTGGCCTCGAAATGATCCGGATGGGCGCAGTTGATCATGTAGTATTGCGGAAACCGGCCGGTTGCCGCGTCGACGATCTCGATCGCGTGTTTGAGCGTGCGGCCGTTCGGCAGGCGCCCGTCTGTCTCAACCGTGAACGAGATGGCGCAGGGCATGCCGTGGCTCTGCGCCGAGCGGGCGATGCCGATCGCCTCGTCGATATTGGTAATCGTGTAGGCCGAGATCATGTCGGCATCGCTGACGGCAAAGGCAGCGACCTGTGCGGCATGATAGTCCTCGGCTTCGTCGGGGCTCATCCGGCCTGCCCTGTAGCCGTCGCCGCGCGGCCCGATCGCGCCGCTGAGCACGATCGGTGCCTGCGGCCGCTCGTATTCGGCGCGCAGTTCCGTCAGCAGATAGACGGCATCCTGGTTCAGTTCGGCCAGCGCTCCGGCATCATAGCCAAGCTTGGAGCCCCAGTCGGCACTCGCCCGCCACGTCGCCGTGTCGAGGACAAAGCCGGTGCCGTGGTGTTGCGCGATGTCGAGATACCGCGTGTAGTAGTTCAGCAGCCGCCGTCGTCCCTCGGACGTCGACAGCAGAACGAAGGAGGCAAAGTGCGGAAGCGCGACGCCTTCGTGAAAGATGAGCGTCGTTTCCATGCCGCCGTCGCTGAGAAAGGTTCCACCCTTCATGAGCGGCAGGCTGCGTCGGTATTTGGCCATGTCGGTCTCCACCCGTTTTGGTCTCGTTGGATCCCGGCGGAGCGCTCCCATTCCCGCAAGGATGGTTAAATTTCTGCCTTTTTATCATCTTCTAAACTAGGCGACTTGCGGTATACTATTGCTAATATACGTAAATATCTCAGTAAAATCATTATGTTGCTGGTAGAGTTTTGCTGCGGCATTGCTCGCTGGTCGTGGGTTCGTTGGCGAAAACTGTACCGACGGTAGGGAAGCGGCTAATGCGAAAGGGTGAGGAAACCCGTGCCAAGATCCTCGACGCAGCCGAAATCTCGGTGTTGGCGAAGGGCTTTGGCGCGACCTCGATCGATGAACTGATCGCCGAAACCGGCATCACCAAGAGTGGCTTCTTCTATCATTTTCGCGACAAGAACGAGCTGGCGAAGGCGCTGCTCGAACGCTACGTCGAGAACGACGAGCGGATTTACGACGAGATCTTCAGCCGGGCGCGCGAGCTTGTCGATGATCCGCTTCAGGCGTTTCTGCTCGGCCTCAAGCTCCTGTCGGAGCTGCTCTCCGATCTTCCGAACGGTCACCCCGGCTGCCTGGTCGCGGTAATCTGCAGCCACGAGCGAGCCTTCGACCGCGATATCCAGGAGATCAACCGGCAGGCAGCCTTGATGTGGCGCCGGCGTTTCGGCGCGATGTTCCGCGACATCATGCAGGTCTACCGGCCACGCGAGCCACTGGATGTCGACCAGCTTGCCGACATGGTCTCGACGGTGATCGAGGGCGGAATCATCCTGTCAAAGGCGTTGAAGGAGCCGAAGAACCTGCCCGCTCAACTGCTGGTCTTCCGCACCTTCATCCGGCTGCTGTTCCAGCCGGCAGCCTCCTGAGCATCAAGCCTCGTCAGCTTCCATCGCGTGCGCCAGTTCGGCGAGCTTGCGGACGGTGTTGAGGTTGCGCGCCGTACCCGTTTTGAGCGCCGGCAGCTTCATCTTCGACGGGCCGGAACCATTGGGATAGTGCACGTAGATCTCGTGTCCTGCGACTACGACCTCTTCGCCGTCGGGCGCAACGAGCTTGTCGAGTGCATCCGCCGGTGCTGCATTCGGCAGGAACACCACATGCAGGAGGTTGGTCTTGGCATCGGGGAAGGGAGAGGCGTCGGCAATCGCCCGCAACTGCCGGGCATCCCGGATGACAACGCCGGGCGCCTTGCCGAGTTTTTCGCCAAGGACCGCGCCGAGCTTTACCGCCGCCTCCGGCGCCGGCAAGTCAGAGCGGAACAGCACGTTTCCGCTCTGGATGTAGGTCTTCACGTCGCTAAAGCCGAGCGCCTCGCAGATCGCCCTGAGATCGGCCATCGCCAGCTTGCCGGTCCCGCCGACATTGATGGCGCGAAGAAGGGCGACGTGAACGGGCATCGGCCTCTCCTTAGCCTTGCATCTTGCCGGCGACCTTGATGGCGAAGGCATATTCGAAGGCGATCTCTTCCAGGCGCTGGAAGCGGCCGGAGGCGCCGCCGTGGCCGGCGTCCATGTTGGTTTTCATCAGGATCGGCGCGGTGCCGGTCGTCTTTTCGCGCAGGCGTGCCACCCACTTCGCCGGTTCCCAATAGGTCACGCGTGGGTCGGTGAGCCCGCCAAGCGCCAGGATCGCCGGGTAGGGTTTTGCCTCGACATTGTCGTAGGGCGAGTAGCCGGCGATGATGTCGTAGAACTCGCGGCTGTCGATCGGGTTGCCCCATTCCGGCCATTCCGGCGGCGTCAGCGGCAGCGTGTCGTCGAGCATGGTGTTGAGCACGTCAACGAAGGGAACGGCTGCGATGATGCCGGTGAATTTCTCCGGCGCCATGTTGGCGATCGCGCCCATCAGCATGCCGCCAGCCGAGCCGCCTTCAGCGACGATGTTCGCGTAGGAGGTGAACTTCTCCTGATTCAGATAGTCAGCGGCGGCGATGAAGTCCTTGAAGGTGTTGGTCTTCTTGGCCATCTTGCCGTCTTCGTACCAGGAAAAGCCCCGGTCCTTGCCGCCACGGATATGGGCGATGGCATAGACGAAGCCACGGTCTGCCAGCGACAGGCAATTGGTGTTGAAGCCGGCGGGAATGGTGATGCCATAGGCGCCGTAGCCATAGAGCAGGCACGGTGCCGAGCCGTCGAGCGGGGTATCCTTGCGATAAAGCAGCGTGACGGGAACCTTGGTTCCGTCCCAGGAGGGCGCGAAGACACGGCGGGTGACGTAGTCGTCGGGATTGTGTCCCGACGGTACTTCCTGGGTCTTCAAGAGCGTGCGCTCACGCGTCGCCATGTCGTAGTCGAAGAGCTGCGACGGCGTCGTCATCGACGAGTAGGAAAAGCGGATGACGTCGGTGTCGTATTCGGCAGCACCCGAAAGCCCGAGCGAATAGGCCTCTTCGGCAAAGGCGATCGCGTGCTCCTCGCCGGTCTTGCGGTCGCGGATGACGATTTCCGGAAGGCCTTCCCGGCGCTGCAACCAGACGAGATGGCGCGCATAGGCCATGTGGTTGAGGATCAGCGTGCCCGGCTTGTGCGGTACGAGCTCTCGCCAGTTCTCCTTGCCCGGCGCATCGACCGGCGCTTCCATGATCTTGAAATCCTTGGCGCCATCGGCGTTTGTCAGGATGTAGAAGACATCGCCGCCTTCGGTCATCTCATATTCGAGCCCGACCACGCGTTCCGCGACGAGCTTCGGTTCGGCCGTCAGGTCCTTGGTCGAAAGCAGCCGGTACTCGCTGGTCTCGTGATCGTGGATGTCGATGTAGATGACGTCGTCGAGGAGAGAGCCGCCGACCGACATGAAGAAGCCCGGGTCCTTCTCCTCGTAGACCAGCCGGTCGTCCGCCTGGGGGCTGCCGATCACGTGGTGGAAGATCTTCGACGGGCGGTGGTTGTCATCGAGTACGGTGTAGAAGAAGCTCTTACCGTCCGGTGCCCAGGCGCCACCGCCGCCGGTGTTCTCGATCACGTCGGCAAGATCCTCGCCCGTCGAGAGGTCACGCACCTTCAGCGTGAAGTATTCCGATCCCTTGTCGTCGTAGCCCCAAAGGCCGCGGCCGTGGTCGGACGAGTGGTCGAGGCCGGCAAGGCGGAAATAGGCCTTGCCTTCCGCTTCCTTGTCGCCGTCGAGCAGGACCTGCCGGATCGTCTCGTCCTTGCTGTCGCCGTCGCGCGGAATGCGGAAATAGCGTGGCTGCTCACCGCCGGTCACATAGAGGCTGCCATAGGCGAAGGGACCGTCCTTTACCGGGATCGAGCTATCGTCTTCCTTGATGCGGCCGCGCATCTCGGCAAACAGCGTCTTCTGCAGCGCCTTGGTGTCGTCCATCGCCGCATTCATGTAAGCGTTTTCCGCCTCCAGATGCGTCCGGATTTCCGGATTGAGGATCGAGGGATCCTTGAACATCGCCTGCCAGTTGTCGTCCCGCAGCCAGGCGTAGTCGTCGGTGCGGGTTATGCCGTGGCGCGTGTCGGTCACCGGCTTTTTCGCGGCGACGGGAGCTTCGGGCAGGTTCTTGAAAACGGACAAGGCATGTCTCCGGGATTTATGCGGCGGGAGACACTGAGATAGAGAGCACGGCTGCGCCGATCAAGCGGAAAGGTTTTTGACGTTTGGCGGTGCCTTCTCCCCGGAAGGGAGTGGGGAGAAGGCGGGGTAGTCTTTCGGTTGACGCTCGTGGAGCGGCTAGCCTTTTGCTTTCAATTGCTTTCGGTATTCATCGACCGGCAGGCCGCCGACGCCCCAGTCTTCGAAGGCCACCTCGTCGATGACGACGAAGGTGGTGGCCGGGCTCTTGTCGAGCACGGTGACGAGCAGGTCGGTGACACCCTTGATGAGGGCTGCCTTCTGTTCCGGGGTTGCACCTTCGCGGGTGATCTTGATGTTCACATAGGGCATTGCTGGTTCCTCAGGCTGGTTGTCGAATGTCGTAATGAAAGACCTTGGCGATGATCTGCCAACGCCCGTCGACGAAGATCAAGGACAGGAAGTCGGTAAACGCCTTCTCGCCAATGGCACATTGCACCTTGGCAAAAGCCGTTACGGGTCCGGCAAACTCGATCGAGACGATCCTGTCGGCACGCTGTTCGCCGCGGCTTGCCGGCGAGGGGCGCTTGTCGACGATAGGGAAATACCTGTCCATGTCGAGTTCGAGCAGTTCTCCCTCGGTCGCCGTGGCGTAGTGGGCTTTCGGGTGAAAGACCTCGCGCAGGATTGCCGTGTCGCTGAAATAGAGCCCGTCGAAATAACGTCCGAGCACATCGATGACGGCGGCAAAGCGTGGATCGTTGTGGGTGCCGCTCATGCCGCGATCAGTCCTTCCGCCTTCATGGCCGCCTGCACCGCCGGGCGCTGGCCGACGCGTTGCATATAGGCCGTCAGCTGGGGCCAGGGCTCAAGCGAAATTCCGGTGACGCTGGTCCAGTTGACGACGGTGAAGAGATAGGCGTCGGCAACGGAAAAGGTGTCGCCGAGCAGATGGGCGCGACCGTCGGACAGCAGGGCTTCGACGTTGCCGAGCCGTTTGCCGACCTGCGCTGCGGCAGCTTCCTTGGCGTCGGCGCTCGCCGTCTTGCTGAACAGCGGCGAGAACGCCTTGTGCAGTTCGGAAGCGATGAAGTTCAGCTGCTCCTGCAGGCGGGTGCGTTCCAGCGTGCCGTTGGCGGGTGCCAGTCCTGCCTTCGGAAAGCGATCGGCAATATACTGCACGACGGCTGCACCCTCGGTGACGACATCGCCGGTCTCGATCACCAGCGCCGGCACATAGCCCTTGGGGTTGATCGCCTTGAAATCGGCGCCGCTTTCGGTGAGGTGGGTGACAGTGTCGACCTTGACGATCTCGAACTCGACGCCGGCTTCGCGCAGGCTGATATGGGGGGAGAGCGAGCAGGCGCCGGGGGCATAATAAAGCTTCATGGCCAAATTCCTTTTGCAATTGGGTCTCTGTCGAAGACGGCGGAACCTAAACCGATGCGATAACTTTTGTATATGAGATAACTTTATGTTACCGACGTTTCAGGTTTCCCTGGGGTAACTGGAGAATTTTGCCCATGAGCTTGAAAATTCGAAAGAATAGGGCTGCCGCCCTGCCACCGACCTGCCCGGTTGGCGAATGCATGGTCATGCTCGGCGGCGCCTGGGCGCCCAACATCATCTGGTATTTAAGCGGCGGCCCGCGCCGCTTCAGCGAGCTCAAGATCGACATTCCCGGCATCTCGGCAAAAGTGCTGAGCACGCGCCTGAAGGACATGGAGGAGAAAGGCGCGATCGAACGGCGGATCATGCCGACATCGCCGCCTTCGGTCGAGTACCGGCTGAGCGAACTTGGTCAGGAGTTCGTGCCCGCAATCCACGCGATCGTCGAGGTCGGCTACAAGCTCAAGCTTCGCCGCGAAGCGAAGCTCGCAGAGGAAGCCGCCGCCCTGAAGACGGAGCATGCGGTGCCGGCCTGACCGCAACCTATAGCGCAGTTGTGAAGTCTACCATCGGCCCTTGAGCGACTGTGCCGCATGCTCGATGAAGGCGCGGACTTTTGGTGTTTCCGCCTGCCGATCGACGAAGCAGGCGTAGAAGTCGAAGGGCTCATGGTCGGTGTTGGCAACACCTTCGCAAGGTACGCCGCCGAACAGCGGCACAAGCAGGCCGCGCGCGATCAGGTCCGTCGCGATAAAGGCGCCGAGCCGCGTGATGCCGGCACCGGCGATCGCCATTTCGGCCAGCGTGTCGATATCGTTGCTGACGATCGTTGCCTTCAGCTCGGGCTCGAAGCGCAGGCCGTCGCGCACGAAGCCCCAGCGAAAGATCCGCCCGTGCCCGGCGTAACGGTAGACGAGGCAATGATGATGGATCAGGTCTTCCGGCCGCTCGGGCCGACCGTGCCGCTTGATGTAGGAGGGGGAGGCACAGATGACCATCGGCACCGAGGCAAGCTTGCGCGCAATCAGCCCAGGCTCCAGCTGCAGGCCGAAGCGCACGCTGATATCGATGCCTTCGCCGATGTGATCGATCTCCCGGTCGGTGACCACGAGTTCTATCGAGACTTCCGGATGCCGCTCGGCAAAAGATGGCACAAGCGGCGCTACCACATGTCGGCCGAAGGCGACGGAGGACGCGATCTTCAGCGATCCCCGCGGCTCCGCATTCAGTGACGCGACGGCAACGGCTGCGAGTTCGAGATCGTGAACGACGCTGCGCACCCGGTCGAAATAGACCCGGCCGCTCTCCGTCAGGCCCAACTGCCGTGTTGTGCGGCTCAGCAACCGCGTTCCGAGCGTCCGCTCAAGCCGGGCGATATTCTGGCTCGCAGAGGCCGGTGTGATGCCGAGCTTGCGCGCCGCCGCGGCGATGCTGCCTTCCTCGACGCTCCGGACGAAACTCTCGACGCCGCGCAATGTATCCATAATGACATCCATCGAATAGTTGTTTCAATTCGATGGTTTTGCCTAATTCTGAACAAGGCTGCAATGGTCTACCTGCGCGCGGCACCATCCGTATAGTGCCGGCCATACCGCACGGATGATCCTTGCGGACAAGCTACGGAGATCTTCATCATGGAAGATACGATACCCCCGCTGCGGGTCGCGCGCAGCCGCAAGCTGCCGCCCCGCGCGGTGCCGATTGCCTTTGCTTTCTTCATGTCGGCGATCATGGCGTTTCTGATGTGCTGCGTCATCGTCGGCGTCAACACCGGCATCGACGCCGGCTACCCCGCCCGTGTTCTTAGCACCTATGTGTTGGCGATGCCGGTGGCATTCCTTTGCGTGCTGACCGTCCGACCCTTTGTCCTGAAACTCGTCGGTGCCGTCTGCCGCATGCCCGGTTGAGTTTTCGGGCCTGTCCCGGGGAACCGGGACGGCCGTTGCATTCAAGTCCACATCTCAAGTGGACCGCCTGTTCAGCCACAATTCAGCCTTGTGCCAATATGCTGCGATCATTGTTCCTGGGAGGGGTCCGTAATGATCGGCTTTCGCAGCGTCCTGATTTCACTGGCGGTGGTGACCGCCGGACTTGCCTCCAAGGTGGAGGTCGCTTCAGCCAGCACTTTCGTTGCCTGGGAGGTTTCCGGTGTCGCCTGGAACGACGTGCTCAATGCGCGCGCCTGGCCGTCCTCGTCGTCTGCCGTTCGCGCTGGTTATCCGAATGGAACCAGACTGCAGATGACCGGTCGCTGCATGAACGGCGTCGATCTTCAGCGGATTGCCCGCTGGTCGGCGCAACGGCAGAGTAATGCGGTGCGCGCCACCTGGTGCCAGATCTGGCACGATCCGCAACAGAACGGCCGCTGGCAGGAAGGCTGGGTCTACGGCAAGTTCATCCGGCCGGCGCGCTTCTGATCGTTCTCGCCCCCCCCAAAAAAACATGTCTGTGCCGTTGATGCGATGCACGATGTCGGTCCGCATCACAAAAGCGATTGACGTTGCAATCGCATGACACCGCTTTCGAGCAAGCTGCTGTATAGCATAGGCGTTTCGCTTTATTCAGCAGTTTGGACGAATGCATGTTGAACAATACTTATGGCAAGCTTGCCTCTCATGTTTATAATTTAGACAAATATATTGGAAAATCCTTCGGCGACGTCGAGTATTATCGCGAACGCTTGAAAGGCTGTTCCGGCCCGATATTGGAACCGGCCGTCGGCAACGGTCGTGTGCTGATCCCGCTGCTTGAAGCCGGCCTTGACGTTAGAGGTTTCGATGCCTCGCAAGACATGCTCGACTATTGCCAGGCGCATTGTGCCGACCGCGCGCTGACACCGGCTTTATCACAGCAGACCTACGAGGCGTTTTCCTACGAGGAGCGCTTCGAGGCGATCGTCATTCCTGCCGGCTCGCTGCAACTGATCGCCGACCATGCCACCGCGACCGCGATCCTCAAGCGTTTCCTCGATCATCTTCGGCCGGGTGGCCGCCTGATCTTCGACATCTATCCGCACGATCTTTTCGCCGATGACACTCAGCCGAACATCCGCAGCTGGCAGGCCGAGGCCGGTGATCTGCTGACGTTGACCAGCCAGCGGGTCAAGGCCGACCTTATCGCCCAGACGACGGTGTCGCACCTGCGCTACGAGCTCTGGTGCGAGGGGAGGCTGGCGTTGAGCGAGCTTGAATTCTTCACGATGCGCTGGTGGGGCATCGAGGAAATGGCGCTGACCTTGCGCGCTGCCGGATATGTCGATCTCGTCATCTCGGGCAATTACGATTTCGGTCGTGCGCCGAAGGATCGTGACGAGGTTGTCACCTTCGAGTGCCGCCGGCCGCAGTAGCGGCGGCCCGGGCAGGATGAAAAGCCACGCCCTCAGTGTGAAGAGGGCGTGGCAACCGCCATCAGCGGCAACGCGTCGTGAAATTCGACTGGTCGAGCTGCTTTCCATTGACGGTCAATACCGAGCCCGGCGATTGTGTCAGCGAGCCAGCAGTCCATCCGGCGTCGGCGATGCAATCCTTCGGCGTGTTGGTTGTCACAACATCGCCTTTCACATCGATCGACGGCCCCATGAAAAAGAGCCCGGCCTTGGCTGCCTTGTCGACCTTCATTCCGTTGAACTCGATATCGCTGACTGGGCCGCCGAGGAACGCGTAGTCGCTACCGTAGATAAACGCGCCGTAGCTGCCGGCATTGGTGATGTTCACGCCGTTGAAGGTAATATCGGAAACGGGGTTGAGGAAGATGCCTGCGTTCCGTGTGCCATCGATGTTCAGACCATTGACGACGATATCCGTGGTCGTGGTCGGCAACGTGGAAGCCGAGACCATCATCAGGCCGTTGATGCCGCCCTTCAGCGTCATGTTGTTGATCTCGACATCCGATGTGCCTTGAAACACGACAAGATCCATGTCGCGGTCCTGCTTCGAGTTGTCGATGGTGAAGTTCTCGATCAGCACATTGTTGGCGGCAACCATCAGCAGTCCTTCGCGCCTCGAATTGCTGATCGTGACATTGTCGAGATAGATTCTGCTCGCCTCGTTGGCGATCACTGGCGGCCAATCGCTTTCGTCGATCTCGCTGCCCGTGAATATTCCGTAGGTCACCTTGTCGATATCGGTGTTGCGGATCGTCAGGCTGCTTGTTCCCAATGTGCTGATAGCGGCGTAAGGCGCTTCATTCGGCTTGTAGACGGTAAATTCGCACTGTGTGTTGTTCTCGCAGATGTAGAGGTCGTGAATGCGGGTGTCTTCAATCTCTGCGCCGACAACCCGTGTCAGGCGAATGCCGTCGTGGCTGGTCTTTGCGATGTCAACATTGTCGATCCAGAGACCTTCAGTCCCGGTGCTGCCGATCCCCGCACGACCCCCACGAATGGCCACGGAAGAGACTGTGCTCAGGGACGCCATCGTGACAACGTCTTGCGCCGGGTCGAAACCGGTCAAAGTCGTCGCCGCGCCCCTGTTGACGAAGTTAGCGGTCGCGCCGCTGTTTGCACCGCGCACCGCAAGCGTGCCACCACCCCCCAGCAGCGTCTGCCCAAGGCCAAGGCTGAGCGACCGTTCAAGGCCGAGATTGCCGTCGACAAGAATGAGCGCACCTGCACCCGCATCTGCCAGCAGCTGGTTGATGCTCGCAGCATTGCCGTTTGCAGCGGATACGTTGATCACTTTCCCAGGCGTGGTGCCATCGTAAACGAACTGTGCCGCTTCGACATCGCCGGTCGCACCGGCATGGGTGCGGATCTTGGCTGACCGCTCGACACGCTGGATCATCGGATCGAAGGCATCGCCTGCCTTGGGCGTGGCGCCGAACGGGATGCGCAGGCGCGCCATCACGGCGCCCTTGAGCTTGTCCTCGTTGTCATAGGTGCCGGTAACGCCGAGCGATACGGTCGAACCCTCGGAAAGACCGGGCAGGTCGGCGAAGGTTAGTTCCGCGCGCAGCTTGGCGCCGAACATGTCGCCGAGGTTCTTGCCGCCGTACCAGTAGGTGCCGCCGAAAACCTTCAACTGCACATCGGATCCTTCATCGAAGACCGGAAGACGGCCGCCGATTTCGGCGTCGAGCCCGCGTCGAGCCCGCTCCTTGCCTTCCTGGAAGACGAGGACATGGTCGCGAACATAGGCGGCATTGAAGGCGCTCAGCGTCTTGGCGCCTGACAGCGGCAAATAGAGATTGCTGCGCATCTCGAGGTCGCTGCTGAGCGCTTCGAGACCGAAGGAGACCTGGTTGAACGAATTGCCGTGCTCGCTCTTCAGATAGTCGTAGTAGCCATAGGCGCCGATGACCCACTGGTCGTTGGCACGGAAGCGGTAACCCGCGCCGATCGAGCCCTGCCGAACCTTGTCGTTTCCTATCGTTCCGCGTGTATCGATGAAAATGGCATTGCCTGAGTCGAGCACGAAAGGCAGGAAGAATCCGCCGCTGGCAGCCGAGCCGCCGCTGAAGAAACCGCCTTCGATTTCAGCCTGTGGTCGGAAATCCACAGCCAGGGCCGAGGACGAAAGCATCGTGCCGCTTGCGAGAGCAAGCGCTAAAATAGTGTTGTTTTTCATATTATTAACTCCGCATACACTGGGGCGTTGGCGCGCCCTTGGTGATGCGGTTAGATTATACGACTGTATTACTCAAGTTTATTGATCGATTATCCCAGGGCTTTCCAGCGGCGTGATGACGCAGGCTGTGGTAGCACGTCGGATGCACAATCATGGCGGTAGTCCCCGGAAATCGTCCCAAGGCCGCGTCCGTTCATTTTCAAAGGGGCACCAGAGGCCGGAAGGCCCTGCCGGTCAGTCGGACGGGCAGGGCTTGCGTTCTCGTCAATTGGTGGCGTCAGGCCTTAAGCGCTGCGACATTGTCCCGGGCGTAGGTCTCCAGGCTACGTGGCTCGTGTCCGGTGAGCGTCTTGACGTCTCCGGTCGGCGTCGCCGTCCAGCCCTCGCGCACCGGATGGAAGATTGCGGCCAGGAAGCGCGCATAGTTTTCGGGCACGCCCGCACCGGTCAGGATGCCGACAAAGGTCTCATCGTCGATCGGTGTGTAGGCGATGGGCTTGCCGATGACGCGCGACAGGATCGCTGCCGCCTCGGCGTAGTTCAGGGCCTCGGGCCCCGTCAGGTTGAAGGCACGACCGTTGAATGCGTCGCTGGTCAGGGCGGCAGCAGCACTTTCGGCGATGTCGCGGCTGTCGATAAAGCTCGTCTTGCCTTCCGCAGCCGGTACCGCGATCGTGCCGTGGCGGATGCCCTCGACCCAGTAGGTCTGGAAATTGTCCGAAAACCAGTTGGGCCTGAGGATCACGAACGGTGCGCCGGTCTTTTCGACCAGCAGTTCGACCTGCCGGTAGGGAATGCTGTCGTCGGCATCGACGCCGATGACGGTCATCAGCACGATCTTGACGCCGCGTGCTGCGGCTGCGGTGATGATCGGCGTCAGCAGGCCGACCGGATCGAGATGGCCGCCCGGAGTAAGCACGAACATCCGGTCGACCCCGTCGAGCGCGCCGCCATAGCTTGCGTTGTCCTGATAGTCGAACGCGACCGCTTCGGCGCCCGGGATCGGCGTTGCCTTGCGCGTCGCGGCCTTGACGCTTTCTCCCTTTGCGACCAACGCGTCGATCACCTTGCGTCCGACTGTGCCATTTGCTGCGAGCACCAGAATCTTGCCTGACATATCCGTCTCCTTGGTATCACATAGAAACCATGTTAATAACGGGAACTAGATATAAGTGCCGGAAAATGCTGTAAAGAAGGCACTTTCCGGTGACATGGTTTCCTCCGGGAAACCGCCAGTTGGAGCCCGCGCGCTATGGAATACGATGCCTATATCCAGACTTGCCCGACCCGCATGGTGCTGGATCGCCTTGCCGACAAATGGGCGGTGCTGGTTCTCGGCCGGCTTGACGACAAGCCCGTGCGGTTCAATCAGCTAAAACGCGAGATCGATGGCATCTCGCAAAAGGTGCTGTCGCAGGTGTTGAAGAAGCTGGAACGCGATGGGCTGGTCAGCCGCGCGGTCTTCGCGACGGTGCCCGTGACGGTCGAATATGCGATCACACCTCTCGGACGAACGCTGAGCGCCACCGTCGACGCGCTACGCCGTTGGGCCGAGGACAACATCGAGACAGTGCTGGCAGCCCAGCAGAAATACGACCGCGCCGCGGTGTGAGCGACGCGGCACCTCGTCGTGGCGGCGTTGGAGGAGGAAAGTGGCCTCAGGCTGCGAGCCTGAGGCCGATACCCCAGGGATCGACGAGGCTGTAGGCGGTGCCGCTTCGGTTGACCGAAATGCCCATCTCGTCGAGCTTGCCAAGCGCTGCGGTGAGCTCTGCCGGATCCTTGTACTGGATCGTGTAGTCGGAGAGGCCAATCATGTTGGCCTCACGTTTCGGTGCACCGCGAGAGTTCCAGATATTGGCGGCAACATGGTGATGGTACTTGCCCGAGCCGAAGAAGCTTGCGCCCGGATAGCGCGCCATCAGCCCGAGCCCCAGCACGTCGCGGAAGAACGCATCGGCCTCAGGAATATCCGACACCTGCAGATGGATGTGGCCGATACCGGTGCCCTCGGCAAGGCCGTTCCAGTCGTCCTTCGGCGCCTCGTCATAGAGCGCCTGCAGGTTGAGCGGCAGCGTATCCATGCCGACCGTGCCATCGGGCTTGAAGGTCCACTCGGCCCGCGGCCGGTCACGATAGACCTCAATGCCGTTGCCTTCCGGGTCGGCGAGATAGATCGCTTCACTGACGAGATGGTCGGAAGCGCCTTGCAGACGGACATTGTTGTGTGCGGCATGGGCGAGCCAGCGGCCGAGTTCCTCGCGGTTTGGAACGAGGAAGGCCGTGTGGAAAAGACCGGGCGCATTGCGCGGCGCCTTGGCGGCGTTGCCGGCTGTGGTCAGCGTCAACAGCGGCCGGCCGCCCACACCCAGCGTCTCGCCGCTGGCAGCAGTTTCAAGCGGCTTTAGGCCCATGATGCGCTGATACCATTGCGACACCGTCGGCAGATCTTGCACCACCAGATGCGAATGATCGACATGCGCAGGCATTGCCAAGGCGTGATCCGCAGCAACATCGATGGTCTGTGTGGTCTGGCTGGACGTCATGTTTTGCCTCCTTGGGCGCCGAAACTGGAGGCCTTGCCGGGTCCTCAGTTTCGTTGAAACTGTCGGCTGAATATGGGCCCAACCGGGCGTTCACGAAAGACTGTCAGTCACTTGATGTTGTGTTCGATGAGCGTTGACAGTGGCCGTTATCGCCCTAGCTCAATTGTATAGGGCAATGCGATCGCGGCGCTTTCGATTTGATTTCAATCAATGCCGGAAGAGCCGTCTGGGCTCAGTCTCGAAGTCGAGGGATTTGCCCCCGCGTTTCGGCGCCGGCGATCCGGGTAGGCAACGCAAAGGAGTGCAGTATGTACAAGAAGATCATCGTCCCGATTGCCATGGATCAGTTGGAGCATGGTGAAACCGTGCTCGGCATTGCCGAAAAGCTGATCGATGAAGGGGGCGAGATTATCCTGCTCAATGTCGTCGAGGATCTGAACGCCTATGCCCAGGGCTACATGATCGTCGATTTCCCGCTGGAGATGGTCGAGGAATCGCGCAAGCATGCCTTGAAGACACTGGAAGCGTTGAAAGCCAAGCACGGGATCAACGGCCGCATCGAGATCCGCACCGGCGGTGCTGCCGGCACGATCAATGCGCTCGCCAAGGAAGAGAATGCCGACCTCGTGATCATCGCCTCGCACCGACCGGGCCTCATCGATTATTTCATCGGGTCGACGGCGAGCCGGGTCGTCAGCCATTGCCCATGCGCCGTTCTCGTCGACCGGTGAGCCGCCAACAAACAAGAACAGGAGCGTGGCGCGCGTGAAGTGCCACGACTTCAAGGAGTCATCTGATGGACAAGCTTGTGCTTGACGACTTTCGTGAACGGTTGACCAGCCGCAAACGGGAACTCTATGGCCGGTTGGTGAAGATCGAGCATGATCTCGATGAGCCGATGAACGCCGACGTGCCGGATCGGGTAACCGAGCGGGAGAATGACGAGGTGCTGGAAGGTCTTGGCCTTGCCGGCCAGGAAGAGATCCGCGGGATCGACGCGGCCCTCGACCGCATCGCGTCCGGCAGCTTCGGGACCTGCGTGCGTTGCGGCTTGCCGATCTCTTCTGAACGGCTGGATGCGGTGCCGCATACGCCGCTCTGCCAGGAATGCGCGGCCGAGGTTTCGGCCGGGGCAAAGTAGGTTTCCGCCCAGTTTAGCGATCGGCTGTTGAACGATTGGCATGCTTTGTGCCCGGGAACACAGCATGGGAGCCAATTGAAACTGCCAATCTTGCTCCGGGGCTGTGTTGTCTCGCCGTCAGTGCGGCGGGACGTTCGCCAGATCGAGCTTCAATCTCGGCAGGAACCGTCCAGGTACGACCGTCGAGGCGACCATGCCGTCATCGACCGCGCCCAGGCGTCGATAGAAATCGGCGGCGCCGGGATCGGCATCGATCGTCATGACCTTCGCTCCTCTGTTCAGGGCGGTTTCCACGCTCCAGCCAAAGAGCCTCCGGCCGATGCCACCGCCCAACGCGTCGGGATCGACAAACAGCTTGTCGAGTTCGGCAGCGTCGCCTTGGTACACCACCTGGGCGACGCCCACGATCTTGCCATCGTCGACGGCGACCTGGATATCCGATTGTTGCCAGTCGGCCACCGCTACCGTCAAGGCGGGCCGACAAGCAGTCATGAACGCCGCGTCGTAGCCCCAGACCGCCTTGGACCGAAGGCAAAGCTGCGTCAGGATTTCGGCCTCGTCCGGCTCCGGCGTGCGTAAAGCCGTCATCACTAGTCCTCCCCGTGAACGTGCGGTTGTCCGCCTCGCTTGCCAATGTGGTTGCGGCCCGTGCTGCGGACAAGGGATGCCCGTCTTCGCAAACACATCATGCCGCTGTTGTAATGCGTTGCAAAAGTTGATGCTTTCGTCATCCTCGAGCCCTTTGCCGCGGCGTCTGGCTGTGGCAGGATAAGGCATATCAGCAACGCGACCGCCGCCTGAGGGCGAAGGAAGGTCGGAGGTGGGGTCCGTGGAATTCGCCGGCGTCAAGTGGAACTATGATCGATCGGAACTGATCGCCGATGGCATCGTGCATGGGGTTGGCCTTGCCGCGGCCCTCGTTGGCGTCACCGCTCTGATCTTTTACGCGATGCTCTGGAGTTCGGCCGGCCAGCTTGCTGCTGCCGCGATTTATGGCACCGGTCTGCTGGCGACCCTGTCTATATCGTTCCTCTACAATCTCTACCCGGTTTCGCGCACCAAATGGTTTCTGCGTCGCTTCGATCACTCGTCCATCTTCGTGCTGATCGCCGCGACCTATACGCCCTTCCTGCAGCGCGGCTGGGACGATCCGTTTCTGTTTGCCATGCTGATCGGCATCTGGGCGATTGCCGCGCTCGGCGTGGGGATCAAGTGCCTCTTTCCCGGTCGGTTTGACCGGCTGGCGATCCTGCTTTATCTCGCCATGGGCTGGAGCGGCGTCCTTGCGGTGGGGCCGCTGCTGTCGGCGCTATCGTCGACGACGCTGGTGCTGATCCTCGTCGGCGGCATCATCTATTCCGCCGGCGTGATCTTCCATGTCTGGGAGAAGCTGCGTTTCCAGAACGCCATTTGGCACGCCTTCGTCGTTACCGGCGCCGCCGTGCACTATTCAGCCGTCATCAACTGTCTGACAGGCACGGCGATATCCTGATTCAGTTCAGCGAGAGCATTTCCAGGAAAAGCAAGACGCGGCTTCCGTTGGGAAACGCGTAAAAACAAAGAGATAGAGCGTCTCTTTTGTGGTCGGAAACGGTCACGAACGACACCGCTCAGTTCGGCGCGGCCACGGGTGCTGCCGCCACCGGCGTCTGCTGACAGCCTTCCGAGGGGCGCAAAGCCTCCGCCATCCGCGAGATGACACCATCGAAGCTGGTCAGCCGGCTCTTGCGGTATTGCAGGCGGAAATAGGCCGCGCTGCCGTCGCAGAGCGCAATGGCGCGCGTGTAAAATACCTCGTCGCCGCGCACGCCGGAAAAACTTGCCCAGGCTGCGGTGACGCGCGAGTAGGAAATCCGCCACTGGTCTTCCCGTTCGCTCGCCATCCGATCGTTGACGTCGATCTCGAAATCGCCGTCGACAAGCTCGCTGCCGAAAACGGCGAGCGTGGCGCCGTTGTCGTTGGCATGAAAGCTGACGCCGTCGCCATTGTCGGCTTCACCTTGCGGTTCGAAGCCGGGCGGAATGTCGAGGATATAGCCGAAACGCGGATTGGCATAGGCATGCCAGTCATCGTCCGCAGCGGCCGGGAACGCAGCCGAGAACAGAAGCGCGAATGCAGCGAGAATGCGACGCATGCGGACCTCCTCCCGACTTGCTTCGACGGTCTGTTTATGAATAGCACATCCGTGCAGGAAGCGCTGTTTCTATCGGAACAGCGGCAAGCCTAAAACCGCAACCTTCCGTTTGCGTCAATCCTCGGTAAACGTCATCGCGTGGCCGTTCAGGCAGTAACGCAGGCCGGTGGGCGGCGGTCCGTCGGGGAAGACGTGACCGAGATGAGCATCACAGTCCGCACAGCGGATTTCGGTGCGCACCATGAAATGTGAACGGTCCTCGATCTCGCGGATCGCCTCATCGTCGATTGCGGCGAAATAGCTCGGCCAGCCGCAACCGGAATCAAACTTGCTGTCGGAGCGAAACAGCGCACGGCCGCAGCAGACACATTCATAGGTGCCCACCTTCTTGTTGGAAAGGAAGGGACCGGTGAAGGCGCGCTCGGTGCCGTGTTCGCGGGTGATGCGGTATTGTTCGGGCGACAGCTGCGCGCGCCACTCCGCATCGGTCTTGATCACTTTCGGCGCCCTTGCGTCTCTCATCGAAGATCTCCCTGTGATTGTCGACGAGTATATAGGATCGCTGGCGGCGCGCCGCAAATCACGCTCGCGTGCCGGCAGGCTGCGATCAGTCTGGGCTGTGTCCGACAGCGGAACTTCAGCTCGATCAGATGCGATGCGAGGTGTGGTCTCAACCACCTCCGACGCCCGGCGGCACCTCGTTAAAATCTCGCCGGATTACAGTCGGGCCGGTACCGTGAACGCGTTTGCTCTCGTTGTAGAACGCGATGAACTCTTGCGCGGGTAAGGCTTTGGAATAAAGCCAGCCCTGGCCGTAGTGCACGCCGCGTTCGAGCAGATAATCCGCCTGCTCCTGTCGTTCGATGCCTTCGGCGACGATGTAGAGGTTCAGCGATTTGGCGATGTCGATGATATGAGGGGTGACGGCGCTCGTGGCCGAGACGAGCCCGACGGTATCGATAAAAGACTTGTCGATCTTCAATGCGTCGAGCGGCAGGTCCTGTAGATATTGCAGGCTGGAATAGCCCGTGCCGAAATCGTCGATCGCCACGGAATGGCCAAGTCGACGGGCTTCCTCGATCGTTGCTCGGGCGGATTTCACATCCATGAAGCCGCGTTCGGTGGCCTCGAGCCAGATCTGCTCGGTGAGGACGCCGGAGTTCGCGAGCTCTGCCTGGATGACGGGCAGGACACGCCCGGATTTGATGTCGTCGGCCGAGAGATTGATGGCGATGTGCAGCGAACGGTCGGCGACGAGGACCGCGCCGAGATCGCCAATGACCCCGTCGATGACCTGATCAGTAATGGCCTGGATCAGGCCGCTTTCCTCCGCAAGCGGGATAAAGGTGTCAGGCCTGACCAGCGAGCCGTCGGGCCTGCGCCAGCGCACGAGCGCTTCCGCACCGACGCAGATGCCGGTCTTCATCTCGATGAGCGGCTGATAATGCACGATGAATTCACGGCGATGTACGGCGATTGAGAGTTCGCCGAGCGGCGAGAGCCGTCGTCGCGACAGCCAGAGGACGAGGCCAACCATCAATGCGGCGACAATCGCGCCGAGCGGCAGGAGCAGCAGGCGTTCGCGGCCGAGATCGTTCAGCAGCGACGCCCTTGACGACGTTGCTATCGCGATCCAGCCGGAGCCGCTCGCGGTGGCAAAGAGATTGTCCGCATCGCTGCCGGTCTGCGGATGCTCGACCAGCCGCTTGATCAGCGAAGCGTCCGGCGCGTTCAATGCGCTGACGAGGGTGCCCGTGTCACTGGCGATCGCAAGGCGCGTATCCGGAGAAGCGAGCACGTCGACAAGCCGTGCCGGATCGGTCAGCACGCTGTAGGATCGATATCGCAATCCCAGCATCGCCCGACCGTTGCTGATCGTTGGGTGAACCCGAGCCGTCACGCCGATGCCGCTGGCCGTGGTGAAGTCGACTGGCCCGCGACCGATGGTCGATTCCGGTTTGCCCCACGAAGTGCATTTGAGCTCGTCGCCTTCGAAGTAGCCGATGTCTTCGACGGAGCGCGTGTTGACGACAAGGGTGCGCATCGCCGCGATATGGGCCTGGGAGCAGGGCGCGAAGCTGAACTGGTCGGCAGACTTGAGCGCCGAGGTCGCTTCGCCGAGCGCCGTATCGGCACGCACCAGCGCATACTCTGCGAGACGACTGAGGCGGGTCTCCTCCCTGTTGGTGGCGACCGACCAGGATAGATAAAACGCGGCGGCGATCGGCAGGATGGCACCCAGCGCCGCGAGCACACTGGTCATCGCCACAATGTAGGACCGTTCCAAGCCAGACCTCGTGAGCTCAAGAGAAGCGCTGTGCAATTCGTTGCATCAATCGATCAGCGATGGCGACCGATCTAGACCATGACGTGCTCGCCAGGAAGCACGAAGGATGGCTTTAGTCCTTGAAAAATAGCGCACTTGACGATTCTCAAATGCGCACGCCAGAGGTTTCGGGTTCGTATCGAAGCTCACTTATTGCCGTTGCATCACGACGAAGTACCAGATGCGATGCATCTCTTGCGACCGATAAGGCTGGACGTTGCCAACAACACGTTAATCGCATTCGCCGGTTGAACGGTAGCGATGACCCTGAGTGTGCGAATGCGTTGCCATATATCGGACGGTTTCGCCTCGGCCCGCGATCATGGCCGCAAATCTCACAAGAAAACCGGAGATTTACCGGCTTTTCTGGAGTTAACAGCGCATAACGTCGATTTTCCCCGAATAAGGCTTGAGGCGCGTGTACCCATCTTTTATGTCGGGTATTCGTTTGATCCGACAATCAAATCGCAAAGGAGCGCGCCCGGACGATGGATGCTGCCGCCCTGACATTGCTGGCCTTGTCGCTTCCGTTTGTCGGTGCGCTTGTCGCGCCGCTGCTGACCCGCCTGCTCGGACACAACGCTGCCTGGATTCTCGCGCTTTTTCCTGCGGCGATCGTCCTGCACTTCACGCGCTTTCTGCCTGAAGTCTCTCGTGGCGAGATCGTTACCGGTGGCTATGAATGGATCCCCTCCTTCAATGTCAGTTTCTCCTGGCTGATCGATGGCCTGTCCCTGACCTTCGTTTTGCTGATCGCCGGCATCGGCACGCTGATCGTGCTCTACTCCGGCGGCTACCTGAAGGGACATCCGCAGCAGGGTCGGTTCTTCTCCTTCATCCTGATGTTCATGGGATCGATGCTCGGGCTCGTCGTGTCCGACAGCTTCCTGATGCTCTTCGTTTTCTGGGAGCTGACATCGATTACCTCCTTCCTGCTGATCGGCTTCGACCATTCGCGGGAGGCCGCCCGGCGTGCCGCCCTGCAGGCGCTTGTGGTTACCGGGGGAGGTGGGTTGTTTCTGCTCGCGGGCCTGCTGGTCATCTGGAATGTCACCGGCGTCACCCAGCTCTCGCTGCTGGTGTCCTTCGGTTCGGAGATGCGCGCGAGCCCCTTCTATCTCGCGGCACTGCTGCTGGTGCTCGGTGGTGCCTTCACCAAGTCCGCCCAGTTCCCCTTCCATTTCTGGCTGCCCAACGCGATGGAGGCGCCGACGCCCGTCTCGGCCTACCTGCACTCCGCGACAATGGTGAAGGCCGGCGTCTACCTGCTGATGCGCCTCAACCCGGTGCTTGGCGGAACGCCGGAATGGCAGATATTGCTGCCGCTCTTCGGCGGCGCGACGCTCGTCATTGGCGCAGTTCTCGCCTGCCGACAGACCGATCTGAAGTTGATGCTCGCCTATACGACCATGGCATCCCTTGGTCTGCTCGTCATGCTGACCGGGATCGGCTTCCCGCATGCGATCGAGGCGGCGGCGCTCTATCTGGTGGCGCATTCGCTGTTCAAGGGCGCGCTGTTCATGGTTGCCGGCATCATCGACCATGAAACCGGGACCCGCGACGTGACGAAGCTCGGCGGCTTACGCTCCGCCATGCCGCTGACATTCGTGATCGCACTCGCAGCGGCACTTTCGATGGGTGGCTTGCCGCCGTTTTTCGGCTTCCTCGCCAAGGAAGAAATCTATTACGCGCTGGCCAGCCTGGACCGGCGCGCGATGGTTTTCGCGGCGCTCGCCATCCTCGGCAATGCGCTGATGTTTGCCGTCGCGTTTGCCATTGCGCTCAAGCCCTTCGTGGGCGCAAAGACCGAAACACCGAAGTCCGCGCATGAGGCGCCGGTGCTTCTGTGGCTCGGCCCGGCGCTTCTGGCTGCCAAGGGGCTGTCAGCTGCCCTGTTGTCCGGCCTCGCCCACGAGCTCGTGTCGACGCCGATGGCAACGGCGATTGCCGGCGAGCGCAGACAGGTCACGATTTCGATCGTTCCCCATATCGGCGTGCCGCTGGCTTTGTCCTGTGTCACCATCGCCCTCGGCGTGATCTTTTATCTCAACCTTGCCCGCCTGCGCGCCTTCATCGCCACTATCCTCAGTGACATTGGCTGGGGACCGGATCGTGGTTTCGACCAGTTCATGCGCGGGCTTGTGCGCTTTTCCGTCGCTTTGACCCGCCGGCTGCAATCCGGCCGGCTCGATGTCTATATGACGGTGACATTCATCCTGGTTGCCGCCGTGCTGCTGGGCGCACCGCTTTACTATGGCGAACTGCCGCGCGCACCGTTCTTCGCCGCCGACGTGCCGCTGCATGAGCTGGCGATCATGGCGATTGCCGTCATCGGCCTTTTCGCCGTCGTGCTCGCTTCCGATCGGCTGACCGCGATCGTCTCGCTCGGCATCCAGGGCTTTGCCGTTGCTGTCATTTTCCTGCTCTATGGTGCGCCGGACCTCGCCTTTACCCAGTTCATGATCGAGACCCTGTCGGTCGTCGTGCTGGCACTGGTGATGACGCGGCTGAGGCTCGCACCCTCCGATCATCGGCCGCTCGTTCAGAAGGTGCCGGATCTTACGATCGCGCTTGCCTGCGGTATCGGTTTCGGGCTGATGCTCTTGAAAGTGACCGGCGTGCCCTTCGACGCCTCGTTGACCGACTTCTTCAACCTCTATTCGAAAACGATCGCGCATGGCGCCAATGTCGTCAACGTCATCATCGTCGATTTCCGCGGCACGGACACGCTTGGCGAAATCGCCGTCGTCATGGTGACCGGTCTCGCCATCCTGTCCTTGGTTCGCCTCAGGGCCGGCGCGTTGCGGCGCATCGCCGACAATGACCCGGATGCGGAGGAACGCACATGAGATCGGTGATTTTCCGGGCCGTCGCACCGTTTCTGACCAGTCTGATGGTTCTGTTTTCGATCTTCGTGCTGCTGCGCGGGCACAACGAGCCGGGCGGCGGCTTCATCGGTGGACTGATTGCCGTGTCGGCATTGGCGATCTACGGTATCGCCTGCGGCGTCGAGACCGTGCGTCGCGCGATCTACTTCCACCCGATGGCGATCGCCGGTGCAGGCCTGTTTGCGGCCACTATCGCCGGATTGATCTCGATCGCGGCCCACGTGCCTTTCATGACCGGGCTTTGGATCTATCCCTCCTTGCTCGGCGTGGAAGTGCCGCTATCGACGGTGACGCTGTTTGATTGCGGCGTCTATCTGGTCGTCGTCGGTGCCATCAGCTCGATCGCCCTGTCGCTCGAAGAGCGGGGAGGCGAATGATGGAAACCTGGTTTGCGCTGCTGGTCGGCATCTTCTTCACTGTCGCCATCTATCTGCTTCTGTCGAAGTCCATCATTCGCGTCCTGTTGGGCGTGGCGATCCTCGGCAATGGCGTCAACCTCTTGATCTTTACCGGCGGCCGGCTGACGCGCGGCGTGCCGCCCGTCATTCAGGAGGGTGCCGATACGCTCACCGGATCGGCGGCCAACGCGCTGCCACAGGCTCTCATCCTCACGGCGATCGTCATTTCGTTCTCCTTCTTCGCTTTCCTGCTCGTTTTGGCCTGGCGCGCCTACGAGGATCTTTCGACCGACAATACCGACGAAATGCGCGTCGCCGAGCCGGAAGAAGAGCCGGCTCCCCCGCTTGGATACTGACCGACACATGGCCGTTTCGACTTCACCCCCCGCCGATCTTTCTGCTGCCCTCGTTCTCGAGCCGGTTGCGGCAGCCGACTGGCTGGTGATCCTCCCGGTTGCCTGGTGCCTGGCGATCGGCGCGTTGCTGGTCATGCTGCGCCGCCCGATCGGCCTGCATCCGTTCATCACCATTGCGGGGCTTGCGGGCCTGGTGGTGATCGACGGGTTGCTTTTGCACCATGTGATCGCGAGCGGCCCGGTGACGATGGTGATGGGGCGCTGGCTGCCGCCCTTCGGTATCGCCTTTACCGTCGATCTCACCGGCGCACTATTTGCACTTACGGCGTCCGTCGTAGCACTTGCCGGCGGCGTCTACTCGCTCTCCGACATCAATGACAGCGGCCGGCGATACGGTTTCTATCCTTTCCTGATGCTACTGATGGCCGGCGTCTCCGGTGCGTTTCTGACCGGTGACATCTTCAATCTCTACGTCTGGTTCGAGGTGCTGCTGATCTCGTCCTTCGGCCTGATCGTGCTCGGCTCCGAGCGCGAGCAGATCGATGGCGCGGTGAAGTATGGTTTCCTCAACCTCGTCGCGACGACGCTGTTCCTGGTCACCACCGGCTATCTCTATGCAAGCTTCGGAACGCTCAACATGGCCGACATCGCCCGCAAGGCGGAAGGCCTGCGCGGCACCGCGCCGTTGATGACGCTGACAGCATTGTTCCTGCTGGCCTTCGGGATGAAGGCGGCCGCATTCCCCGTCAATTTCTGGCTGCCGGCGTCCTATCACACGCCGCGCGTCGTCGTGTCGGCACTCTTCGCTGGCTTGTTGACCAAGGTCGGCATCTACGCGCTGATCCGCGTGACCGTGATGCTCTTGCCGGTGGAGCGGGAAGAACTCAGCTTCGTCATCGCGGTGATCGGGGCGTTGACGATGCTCGTCGGCGTGTTCGGCGCGCTCGCACAGTCCGATTTCCGTCGCATGCTCGGCTATCTCGTGATCTCCGGCATCGGTTCGATCCTTGCTGGCGTTGCCGTTGGCGGGCCGGGCGGCATCGGCGGCGCGGTCTTCTATGCGCTGCATTCGATGCTTGTCATGACGGCGCTCTACTTCGCCTCGGGCGTCGCAGCGAAGCTTGGCGGCAGCTTCTCGCTATCGTCGCTATCAGGTCTTTACCGCCGCCATGCTGGATTTGCCGCCATCAGCCTGATGCTCGCCTTTGCCGTATCCGGCCTGCCGCCGTTCTCCGGCTTCTGGCCGAAGGTCATGCTGGTCAAGGCAGCACTCGACATTGGCGCCTGGTGGCTTGCGGCCACACTGCTCGTCACCGGCTTCCTGACGACGATCGCGACCGGCCGCTTCTTCCTGCTTGCCTATTGGCGGGACACGGCCGGAGGGCAGGGGGCAACGGACAAGGCGCAGATCCCGGCGACCATTCTCCTGCCTTTGGGCGTGCTGACGTTGCTGACGCTCGCGATCGGCCTTTATCCCGAGCCGCTGCTGGCAACGATCCAGAGTGCCGCCGCCGGCCTATCCGAACCGTCCGGATATCTGAACTCGGTCTTCCCGGGAGCTGCCCGATGATCAAGTTCCTCTGGATCAATCTGGTCTTCACCGCGATCTGGGCTGCGATCAGCGGCAGCCTCGGCGTGCCGAACCTGTTGCTTGGTTTTGCCGTCGGCGCGCTGTCCCTGTGGCTGATCCGGCGCGAATTGCAGCCTGTCGCCTATCCGGTCCGACCGCTGAAGATCCTGCTGTTGACCGCGTTGTTCTTCAAGGAGCTGGCGGTTTCGGCGACCAAGGTCGCATTCATGGTCGTCCAGCCGAAAATGCGGCTGAAGCCAGGCATCTTCTCCTACCCGCTGACCGTCAAGAGCGATTTCGAGATAGCACTGCTGGCCAACCTCATCACACTGACGCCGGGTACACTTTCCGTCGACGTCTCCGAGGATCGCAAGACCCTCTATGTTCACGCCCTTGATTGTGCGGATCCCGGTGGCCTCAGGCGCGATATTGCCAATGGTTTCGAGCGCCGGATCAAGGAGGCTTTCGAATGACGCTGCCGGACCAGATACTTTCGACCGCCACCGGCTTCGCGCTTGTGCTTTTGTCCGTGGCGCTGCTGGTGACCGTCTGGCGCATCATCCGCGGCCCGACACTGCCCGATCGCGTTCTCGGCCTCGATATGCTCGTAGCCATCGCCATCGGTCTGATCGCGGTCGTTGCCATCCGCACCGGCTTCAATCTCTACATCGATATCGCCATTGCCCTGGGGCTGGTCGGTTTCCTTGCAACCATCGCCTTTGCCCGATTTGTTCTGGCACGCGGTCTGTCGCCGGAGAAGGGCAGCCTGGTGCAGGCTGCGCCAGATGCAGGCAAAGGGGGGCGGTCGCCGAGGGCGAAAAGTAACAGGCGCAAACGCAAGGGGGCACGCTGATGGAAGCGACCTTCGAGACGATCATTACGCTTTCCGTTGCCGTACTGCTTGTCGGCGGCGCCGTCTTTTCCTTGCTCGCAGCGATTGGCATCGTGCGTTTCCCCGATCTGTACACCCGCATGCACGCGGCCTCCAAGGCCGGGACAGTTGGCTCGGGCCTGCTGCTTTTGGCCGCGGGACTGCATTCGCTCGATGTGGCAATACTGTTTCGGGCGTTGGCGGGATGTTTCTTCTTCGTACTGACGGCCCCCATTTCCGCCCATCTATTGGCAAAGGCCGCTCATCAGGCGGGTTACAGGCTGACGAAGCAGTCGGTCATAGATCAGCTTCCGCAAAAGGAAGAGCCGCGCCGGCATTGAACGGCAACGTTTCTGTTTTTGTATTTCAGAACATTCCGATAGACCGCGGCCGCGTTAGCAATTTCGAAATAAAGTTGCTAGCGGCGGCCAAATTTATGTTTGGAATTTTCACTGATCAGTGTTAATCGAGTAAATGTAAAGTGTCGTCGTGGAAAATACTTAGAGCTGAAATTCCAGCTTGAGTTGTGAATATTGGCTGTTGCTTTGAGAGGTTGGTTGTTCCAGCGACTCGGCAATAGGTTTCGTGATCAAAATTCCAACTCTTGATATTGCGGCAAGAATTTGTCCTTGTCGTGCGATTGATGGTCTATCCCAAGGCAGCGAAGGCTTCCCGACGGCATTTGCATGTATTCCTCCCCCTGAAATGTTTTCGGGCTTGTGCTGAATTCCGATAGGAGAAAGAAATGACTGAAACAACGCTTGGCGCGAGCCATGAACTTCTGGTTGAACTGACGGCTGAGATCGTTTCCGCTTATGTCAGCAACCATGTCGTTCCGGCCGCCGAGCTCTCCACGCTGATCGCCGACGTTCATTCGGCTCTCAACAACACGGCGGCGCCGGCGCCGGTCGTGGTTCCCGTCGAAAAGCCGAAGCCGGCCGTATCGGTCCGCAAATCCGTTCAGGACGACCAGATCACCTGCCTCGAATGTGGCGGTACGTTCAAGTCTCTGAAGCGCCACCTGATGACGCATCACAGCCTGTCGCCGGAAGAATATCGCGAGAAGTGGGACTTGCCGACTGACTACCCGATGGTTGCTCCGGCCTACGCCGAAGCCCGTTCGCGCCTCGCCAAGGAAATGGGCCTCGGCCAGCGTCGCAAGCGTCGCGGCAAGTAAGCAAACCGCCGTTCATCGCCGTGATCGCGCTCTGCGCTGGTTTGGTTTGAGGGGCGGAGCGTAAGTTCATATAAAGGCCGGGCTTTTGCCCGGCCTTTATCTTTTGTGGTTTGGGAAAGTGTGGCTATTCACAAGGCTTGGTTCCGAGGATAGCCGCAGCCGTGATCTCACGCGGCGAGGCGCGTCTCGGCTTCATTCTTGATCCGCCGGATCATCGAGCGCAGGCCGTTTGCGCGCTGCGTCGACAGGTGCTCGATCAGGCCGATCTTGCTGAACGTATCGATCGCATCCAGCCTGGCGATCTCGGAGGCATGCTTGCCGGAATAGATCGTCAGCACGATGGCGACCAATCCGCGCACGATGTGCGCATCGGATTCACCTTCGAAGATCAGTACGGGATCTTCCGGGTCACCGGTCGCCTGGGTGGCGAGCCAGACCTGGCTGGCGCAGCCTTGCACCTTGTTCTCGCCGGTGCGCTTGGCTTCCGGCATCTCGGGCAGAGCTTTGCCGAGTTCAATCACATAGCGGTAGCGATCCTCCCATTCGTCGAGGAAGGCGAAGTCGTCGATAATCTGGTCAAGCGTGGTCATGGTCCAGTCCGATTGTCGGCACCATCAGGCGGCGCCCGTCGCCGCTCGAGAGCGATGCCTATACCGCGCGATCCTCGCCAGCCCTGACGGCATCGCGATCGGCGTGACGTTCATATAGGTGATGGTAGCACAGATGAGAACCGCGAATCGCCACTCGGATGCGTCAGCGCTCATTTCGGTCGAAGCTGCTGCGCTAGATCGAAACGCTTGTGGGAATTGTTACGGCGCTGGCAGTCGCGCCGGCTGTGCCCGCCGCATCGAGAGATGCCATCGAGGTGGCGAGGGTGTTGCTTGCCTTTCTCGCGTCATCCGCATCGTTGCCCGCACCTTTGGCGCGCAGATCCTGTTCTGCCTTCCTCAGCACTTGCTTGAGCTGCTCGGCAAGCGCCTTGAACTCCGCGATCGTCCTTGCGTCGGAGCTGTCCTGCGAGCCGTCGGAGCTGAATTCGCGATAGGCGCGCTCCACGAAGGACGAAGGCTGCGGCTTGTCGTGATCGTTGCTTTCTTCGCCGCCTGCATTTGCCGCCTCGGCTGTACTTGCCTGCATCGCCGCCATGGCAGCCGTTGTTGCCGTGGCGTCGCTGCCTCCGCCTGTCATGCCGGTCGAGCCACCGCCGGCGAATTGCTGTGCGGCGGCGCCAAGCTGCTGGGCCAGCTGTTTTGCAAGCCGCGCGAGCGTTTCCGGGTCCGAAGCCCAAAACCGCAGCATTCGCAGTTGTTCCTTCAGCTCGTCCAGCTTCTTCTTGGCCACGGCCTTGCGGCTGGCAGTGGTTTCTTCATCCGCGCGCAAGAGATTGAGAAGAGGAGACCCGTTCTTTTGCTCCAGCGCTGCCGCATCGGTCGCGGCTGGCGATCCGGTTGTGGTCGCACGCGTCGCGCCGGCATTTGAAAAGAACCCGTATATCTGCATCGGGGCAGTAGTCTCCGCTGAATGTGCGGGGACCTAAACAGCCATGTCTTGTGCGAGCCTGTCGCTGGACCGCCCCTCGGTTGCAGCCCGAAAAAAGAAAAACGCCGCGAGGGGATGGGTTCCTCGCGGCGGCCGCATGAAGGCGGCAAGTCAGGCAGTGTCAAAGGATGTTTCGGCGGCGGTTGGACGGACCTGCTGTTGCCGGAAGAAATGCTTACTGGGTCAGCGATGCCTTGGGATCGAGGCGCTTTTCCGGAACCGGGGTCCGCTTGAAAACTGGAGCAGCCTCCGCGGCAGTCTGTTCGACGGGAGCTGCCAGTTGATCGGCGGTCTCGGCCACCTGGCCCACGGTTCCGGTCGTTACCTTGGCGTCGGGCTTAATCGCATCGGTCTCGGCGAACTGCGTGTCGAGGAATTCGTAGGCGATGCGGGCGCCTTCACGAGCCCGGTGGCCAAGAGCGACGAAGGTTTCAGCACCTTTCTCGCAGACGTCAGGCTTCTGGATGCAGATGGCGCTGATGTACTGGAAGGCCTCGTTGGCGGCAGAGAAAGTATCGCCGAGCTCGACCTTAGGTCCGTGCTCCAGCTTCTCCGCGCTCGACGGATCGAGGAACGGCAGCAGCACCAGTACCATCGAAAACCAGAATGTCGCCTTGATGAGAAACCACATGTTCTGCCCATCCTGTATTCGGCTGCCGCGCCCGCCGGTCTTCTAGCCGGTTTTTCCGCCTTCGGCATCCTGGAGCGCCGCTGTATCCCCTGATACCCGTTCACGCCCGCCGTCGTTTCCATGAGGACCGCCGTCTTTCGTCGTCCGGCCCTTTGTTGAGACGGACATTAGGCAGGGAATCACAAGACCGCTTTTCAAAAACCCGCAGCATTTGTTTCGAATTTTAATGAAATTCCCGATTTTGAGGATTTGCCTGGCATTTGTGTCGCATTTTAGCTTTTGCCGTTAAGGATCGTGGCGGCGGTCCGCCGGCAAAGCCTGAAAGCGTAGGCAACGGCACCGGAGCGCCTTGCCCAAATCCTTAACGAGAGGCGGAAAATGCACGGAAATCCGTTGCTTACGCCCCGTTAACCACAAGAAATGAAGGTCACGCGAATTGCCTCAAAACGGGATTTTTCAGGCATTTGGCGCCGTTCCGGGACAGTCCCGCTTATTCTTTCATTAAGCCGGGGATGCGAGATTCCGACATGTCACGAGGCAGTTCGAATGGCGGCCCGCATGAAGCGGAAAACGGTCACGCTCAGTCTCGCAAGAACAACAAATGTGGCAGGGTAAGGCGTGAGCGTATTGCGTGACATGGTTGGCAGATGGACGTCCCGCGTGGACGAGGCCGCTGCCCTGTGGCTGCCCCGCCGCGAGGCCGGCTCCGCCGTCGGCCGCCGGGACCTCAAGCGTCTGCGCACGGTCGCTGCAGTGTCCCTGACCACGCTTCCGGCAGTCCCGCTTGCACTCGCACTCGCCATGCCCGTTTCCTCCGCATTGCCGCTCGGCACAGCCCTCTGGGCGTCCGCCTCGCTGCTGGCCGCTGCAGCTGCCATTGCGCGTGGGCGTGGCAAGCAAGGTGGCGAGACGCTTGATCTCGATGCGGCGACACACGAGCTTCCTGATCTTTCGGCCGCCTACGACCTTTTCGCCGGTCTCGTCACCGTGCACGACCTGCGTGGCAATGTTCTCTCCGTGCATGGCCGCGACGCCGCCGAGCATTTGACGCTGATGCGCGACCCGGCTGGCCGCGGCTTCATCGAGCAGATCCATGTCTCCGACCGCATCACGTTCCTGAGCGCGATCGACATTCTGCGCCAGGGCGGCGAGCGGGCGACCGTCAACATTCGCATCGAGCGTCGTTCGCAGCCGACGGAAGGCGAACAATTCGTTCATATGTGCTGCGAGCTTGCACCGCTTCTCGATCGCAACGGCGGTCTGAAGGCGATCCTTGCGCAGTCGCGCGATGTCTCGCAGGAAGCGCGGCTGCGCGCCGAAGCGGCGGCGAGAACGGCGGAAGCGGAATCGGCAAACGATGCCAAGACCCGTTTCCTTGCCGCCGTCAGCCACGAGCTGCGTACGCCGCTCAACGCCATCCTCGGCTTCTCCGATGTCTTGACCGGAGAATATTTCGGCCGTCTGGAGAACGATCGCCAGCGCGAATATGTCAGCCTGATCCACCAGTCGGGCGAACACCTTCTGTCCGTCGTCAACACCATGCTCGACATGAGCAAGATCGAGGCGGGCCGCTACGAACTGGTTCCTGAACCCTTCCGCGTGGTCGAAGCGGTCTCCGCCTGCGAAGCAATGCTGTCGCATCAGGCGCAGGAGAAGGGGGTCAAGCTGGCAAGCCGGGTGACCCGCAACGTCGGCGAGATCAATGCCGACCAGCGTGCGTTCCAGCAGGTTCTCATCAATCTTGTCGGGAACGCCATCAAGTTCACCGATCAGGGCGGCATGGTGACGATCGACGCCGAGCTTGACGGTCCTTCCCTGAAGCTAACGGTCAGCGACACCGGTATTGGCATCGCCGCCGACAAACTGCAGATGTTGGGACAGCCCTTCGTCCAGATCCAGAACGACTACACCCGCCGCTACGAGGGCACCGGCCTCGGTCTGTCGCTGGTCAAGGGCCTCGTGGCGCTTCACGGTGGCGAGATTACGATCCGTAGCCGTGAACGCGAAGGCACGGTGATTACCGTTACTCTGCCTTGTGACGGCTCCGGCATCGTCGAGGCCAACCGCGAAGAACAGCGCTCGGCCGTGACTGTCGAATTTCCGCCGCGGCTGAGAGATAACGACACGCAGGCGGTTGCTGATGGCGACCGATTCGAAAGGATGGGTTCGAACGAGGAACGGGGATATGACGCCGCGCAAGCGAAAACAGCCTGAACGCAAGAAGGCGGCGCGTCCCGCGCCAGGCCTTGCCATGCGTGGGCTGGCTCTCGCCGGCCGAGGTGTTGCGCTTGCCGGACGGGTGGTCGCCCGCCACCCCTTGAGTGCCGGCGGTACGGCTGCCTTTGCCGTTGTGTTCTCGTTCGTTGCCGCCAACGCCATGTGGTATCAGCACGGCTCACATCCATCACCTCTGCTTCGCACCCGCGTACCGCTCGTCAGTCCCGAGACGGCCGAGCGCATCGCCGTCGCCAAGGGCGCCGAGATCGAACCGCGCAATGTCACGACCTTCGTCATCAAGCGCGAGGGCGACAAAGACGCGGAGAGCGTCGAAGACGTGATTGCAGCCACCTCATCCGAAGCGCCGCTGGAAAAGCCGACGCCCGAGCGGGTCGCCTCCGTGCCGGACACATCCGCTTCGCCGCTGGTCGCAGACGTCCAGAAGGAATTGGGCCGCATCGGCCTTTACGATGGCGTGCCGGATGGGCGCCCGGGCCCACGCACGTCGGCCGCCATCCTGCGGTTCGAGAAACAGGCCGGGCGGCCCCAGACGGGGATCGCGAGCGCCGAGCTTCTGCACTCGCTGCGCGCCACGTCGGGCCCGAAGCTAGCAGCCGCCATGCCTGCAAACCGGCCCTACGCCGACCCGAAACAGGCCGTTGCCGACGTTGACCCGGTCGCTGCCGCCATCCGTTCGGCAGAGACGGACAAGATGCTGATCCCGCGGGCCGAAATCCCGGTTTCCAGCGAACTGGTGCTGAACATCCAGAAGGGGTTGAGCAATCTCGCCTACGCCGACATTGTCGTCGACGGCGTTGCCGGAGATCAGACACGCGCTGCGATCCGCCATTTCGAAAAGCACTACCGCCTGCCGCAGACCGGCGAGCCCAATCCCAAAGTACTGAAGAAGCTCAAGGAGATCGGCGCGCTCTGACGCATCGTCTCCGGCAAGGTCAGGCAACCGGGGTGCCCATGGCACGGCGTCTTTGATGCGTCGTGCAGGCGCGCCAGCCAACGACTTGGGAGGCCGCGGTGCTTCCTCGCGGCGCATCCGGTTTGCAAGCCCGCCGCCGCCCGTGTACAGGCATCACCATGCGCCTCAAATCCCACATCTTCGTCTCCGCCTTGCTACGCCGTGCTTTCGCGCTCGGGGGGTATGCGGCCGTCCTGCGCAAAGGGGCGGAGGACGCCGGCGCGATCTTCATCCGCCAGCGTAAGCGCATGGGGACCGAGACGCTGTTTGCGCCGGCGCCGCAAAATTTCTTCGAAGACGACGCCGATACCGGCCGCAAGTTCGAGACGCGGCTGAAGGATCGTGACGGCGATGCGGTGGAGGATGCGCTTGCTCGCGAAATCCGCTTCGATCCGGATTGCTGGATCGTCGAGATCGAACTGGATGACCGCGCCGATCTGTTCGATGTCGTGCCGGACGAGGGAAAAAATCTCTCTTGAAACATCAGTGAGAGGCGCTTGCCTTTCCACTTGGAATGGAACGTGCTCGGTCGTGCACAGAGCTGGCTGCGGCTGAAAACTATCGGCGGCCGAACACACGTTGCGCCCTGGCGCCACCGATGGCCGGAGCGACCTTGCGGATGGCGGGCTGGCGGGCATCATTGGCATGGTCGTCGGCAAGATAGGCCTGATGCCGTGCTGTGGGCGCCTCTTCCCGCGCGTCCGACTGCAGCCAGGCGTCAAGCCGCTCTCTGCTTGACTTCGGGTCCATTGTGCCGGTCAAGGCTTCCGCGCGGCTGGCCCCGCCGATGCGCTCGGCGAGATGCGGATAGAGCGATTGCAGGACGAAGATGAGATCGTCGCTTGGCAGCGAAAGGGCAATCAGGCTCGTCGCCAGCTGCTGGCCGGAGACGTCGAGAAGAATGCGCTCGACCAGAGGGCCGCCGGCATCGAGCGCCGTCGCCAGCGCACGAGAGAACAGGATGATCTCACCGCTCCGAGCAAAACGCACCAGCAGCGCGCTGTGCAGCCCGCTGATCGGGACGATGGTGGACGCGGCTTCGCGCGCACCGGTACGCGCAAGCGCCTTTATCTCCGCGCGCAGGCTCTCCTCGCGCGCGGCTCGATCCACTTCGGCGTCGGCATCCGGCTCGGCCGAAGCTGACGGAGCCGTGACTGGTCGTTGCTGCACGTCTGGGCGGGCGGAAAGACCCGCGGGGTTGTGGTGTTCGACCAGGGCATCGATGACGGACGGGGAGAGGGCGGCACGGCGCGCAATCGCGCTGGCATGCGCCGGGCTGTGCTGGCGGATGATGCCGATGAGCGTTCGATCCGAAAGCGCTTGCGAACGGGTCAGGAAAATGGCGGCGATCGAGATCGGCATGCTGCCGATCAAAGCTGCGACCGGTTCGGGAACATGAGGGCATTGCGACAGCGCGGCGGCGGCCTGACGGCGCGCTTCGCTGCTGGAGCCGAGGAACAGGGGTTCGAACAGTTCGGAAAACTGCTTCATGTCGGACTTGCGCGGAATTCGCAGGCTCTCGAAACCGCTGACGGTTGCCATCAGGACGACGTCCTTCAAGCGGCCCGTCTGTGGCCTTTCCAACTCACGAAAGCGATCCGTCACGATAAATCCTTGCACGCAAAACATGATTGCCATTGCCGGCGACCCGGAACGGCACACGTCACTAAAAATAAAAGAAAAGCGTTAGCGTACTGTTAACTATGGAGGTTGGGGCTTTATTCAGGCTTGCGGCGCGCAAGCCGCCGGCGGTTTTGTGTGGTTTCTGCCGTAAAGCCTTGCTTGCTGTGGGTTCGATCGCCTCCAGCCTTAAAAAATCCACAAGCGGCTTTAAGTGATCGCGGTGACGGTGAAGGGTTCCGGACGCCCGCCGACGCAAGAAGGCTTAGTGAAGAGGGGCCTTCCGATGGGAGACAGCTTACTGTGAAGAAAATAGTGTTGCGCGCGGCGGCCATATGCGCGCTTTTCCTGGCGCCGGCGATCGCCGAGGCTGCAGAGGGATTTGCAACTGCCAACGTCAATATGCGGTCCGGTCCAAGCACGCGCTATCCGGCGGTGTCGATGATCCCGGCCGGCGAGTCCGTTGAAATCCACGGCTGCCTTGCCGACCTACCCTGGTGCGACGTTTCCTTTTATGGCGGCCGCGGCTGGGTAGCGGGGCGCTACGTGCAGGCGAACTATCGCCGCAACAGGGTCTATGTCGAACCGCAATATTACCGCCCGCTCGGTATCCCGACGGTGGTCTTCCAGTTTGATCGCTACTGGGATCGCAACTATCGCAGCCGTGACTTCTATCGAGACCGTGACCGCTGGCGCCGCGGGCCGGATTGGGTCGACGACAACCGTCGCCCGCGGGACTGGGAGCGTCAGCGCGACCGTGATCGCCGCGACTGGGAACGCGACCGCGCCCGGCAGGAGCGCGAGTGGACGCGCGACCAGGCGCGCGAGCAGCGCGAACGGGATCGAGATCGCCAGAACTGGGAGCGCAACCGAAGGGATGGCGAACGTTGGGACGATCAGGCGGGCGGCGACAACCGCCGCGAATGGGAGCGTCGCCGTGATCGCGACGGCGTCCGTGTCCGGGAAGATTTCGAGGATGGTTATGGCGGCGCGCGCCCAGCCCCGCTCATTCGATGCCAGGCGATGGACCCATCCTGCGTAGAATGATGTGCGTGAAATGAAGAGCGGCGGGCGGTTTTGCCCTCGCTTTCAGACGGGCGGCCCTTGGGTCGCCCGTTTTCGTTTTCGCACGGGCTTTCGGCTTGTCGTCGGAACCATTGTTGTTTCGATGCGTTGAGGCCGGGCAAGAGAAGGAGCGTTACAATGGTAGAAAAGAAACTGCAGGCGGTGGCTGACACGATCGAAAGTGAAGTGGAAACATCGGCAGCCCGGGTCGAGCTGGAGGCGCAGATTGCGGAGTTGCGCGCCGAGATCAGCCGACTGACCGAGACCGTTTCGGCGATAGGTACTGGTGCCAAGGCGGTGGTGCAGGGTGAAGCGGAATTGATGACGGAGCGGGTGCGCGAGCGCGTCCGCGAAGAGCCGATTTCGACGCTTCTGACCGTTGCCGGTGTTTCGTTCCTCTTTGGCCTGTTATCCAGGCGCTAGCCGTTCTCCGTCCGCCCAAAGCTGTTACCCCGGATACAGTGTTTTGTTTTTCCGGGGGACATACTGCCCTTAGGTTCGGGGCGCAGATGCGGCGTTAACCATCTGTTAACCAGCCTATGGCTCAATCGAAGCGGACCGTCTATGATTGGTCTGTACCACTCGAGCAAGCCGCAACCTCCGGGCGACCGGAAGAAGGAGAAGATGAGAAAAGCGCGCCTGTCCGGGTTATGCCCGGGAAAATGCGCTGGCCCCGAAAGGGCAGGGTGAAATCTGTACGGTAGTTCATCCGTCTCAAGCCTTTATGGAGACGAGCATGGCAGACGTGATCAGAATTGAGGACCGCAAGGTCCAAATGCCACCACGCAGGCCTCCGGCCATATCGGGCGGAGCGAAAGTGCTTTTGTTTACCGGCATCCGCTACGAGCGTCTCGACGGCCGCGACCCGCAGCCAACCGCGCCTGACGGACGTCGGATCAAAAAGCAGTAGGCTTCTAGCCACCGCCATGTGTCGGCCCCATCGGCCGGCTTAAGCACGGCTTTGTTCGTGCTGACAACGCTCCGTCTGTGCGGACGCGATCATCTTCTTCACGACATTTGAATAGAAACGGCGAGACTGAAGGTCGGATCTTCTGACGATCAGATTGCACGGCCCGACGCGTGATCGCCCCGGTATACTTATGGCGATTTAAGTTTTTGCTTTCGCGCGACATGCGTCAGCGCCGGAACGGCTCGCAGCTTGATTCCGCCAGGAAATTCCGCACCTGGTCTTCAAAGCTGTCAAGCGGCGCCATGGCGCGCAGCACCGCGTAGCCATCCTCTTCCTTCATCTCCACCATGATCGATTGCGCCAGGGCTTCCGGCGGCGCCTTGCGCAGTTCAACCAGTTGGATCGGCGTCGCGACCACAAGATCCAGCCTGCCGTTGACGGCGGTATGGTCGTTCATGCTGAAGACTTCGTTGGAGCTGCTGTCGAAAACGGCGAGCGACCAGAAGGGAACCGAGCCGCTGGCGAGGAAACGCGCCGGTCCATCGGCGATGGAAAAGCTGCAAACCGCCGTGCGCAGGTAAGGGTCGTCATTGCTGAGACCCGTCGGCCCGGGCGTGCTGGTCAAGGAAAAGAAGCTGTCCATCTCGAGAAGGCCGAGCACACGCGTATAGGCGTCACGACCGGTAAACTGCGGCAGCACCAGCACGATGACGATATGCAGCAGTGCCGCGCCCACGAGGCCAAGGATGGAGGCGAACAGAACACTACGCATCGCCGCATCCCGTTTTCACGACCTTCGGCATTGCGAGATCGATGAGGCCGGAGGAGCCTGCGGTCGGTGTATCGAGCAGCGTCAGTATGAGCCGGAAGGTGCCTGAATGCCGCAATGCCACCCAGTTGTCCGGCTTGGCGTTCGGCGAGACATGGATGCTGAAGGAACTGTCTTCGGCGCGCAGCACCGTCCATGAATTGATGGCCCAAGGCAGATCCGAGCCGGGGCGCAACGGGACGCCGTCGGCATTCGCAGCATAGAGCGTCCAGAACCGAGCTTGCGGCGTCAGCCCCGTGACATCGTAGGAGCAGGCCGCCGAAAGCTTGTCTCCCTTGTCATCGACCTGGGCCATGAACATCAACCCTTCGGCGCCGCCGTAGAGCAGTTCGCCGGCCCGGGCGCGGTGCGCCTTGGCATAGGGGTCGGCCTTATCGGTCTGTGCCTCGGGAAAGGCAACCCACGGGCCGATCGATATGGCGCCGAAACCGACCGTCGCCTTCAGCGCCCAGACGGCCGACGCGATGCCGCCGCCGAAGGCGATGGCAAGGGCAAGGGCGGCGAGGAGGGGAATTCGGAACAATGGCGGCTCTATCGAATATGGTTATGCGTCGCGGCACGGCGCAGCGCTGCCCATGTCTCGCCCATACGCGCGCGCGACGCAACGGCGATCATTGTGCCGAGCTGGCAGCCAGCATCGATCCGGTCTCTGACATCAAGGTTTCGAGCGCGTTCAGTTGCTGGCGGCATTCGGGAGACCCTCTTGGGTAGATCCACCGTCGGCGGCGCCGAGGACAGCCACCTTGCCGCCATTCTTCTCTGGCGCTTTCAAGGCGGGAGCTTTCTCGAAGGTTTCGCCCACGGAACGCAGCAACCGCGTGACATCCGCCGAAAGAGAGCGCGGCCGCACAAGTGGAGGCAGGGCATTTTCATCCGGCTTGGCGTTGGCGACCTGTGGTTGCTTGCTCGGGGCAGGTGCGGGATTGGTTATTCCCGGAATCTGGCGGTGGTCGATGCCCTGTTCGGCATAGTCCATCAACCTCTTGAAGGTCATCGCCGGCAGCGACCCGCCGGTCATATTGTTGGTCGAAGTATAGTCGTCGTTCCCGAACCAGACCGCGGTCGTGTAATCGCCGGTGAAGCCGACGAACCAGGCATCGCGGTAGGCCTGGGTGGTGCCGGTCTTGCCGCCCGTGACGATACCGTTGTCGAGTGCCGCCTTGCGTGCCGTGCCGATCACCGGGATCTGTGTCAGCATCGAGTTCATCGACGCATTGGCTTGTTCGGACAGGATGCGCTTGGCCGGCGGTTCATCGCGGGAAAAGTCGTAGAGGATGTCGCCGTCATAGTTCAGGATCTGGCTGATGCCGTGCCGGCGCGATTGCAGCCCGCCTGCCGGGAACACGGCATAGGCGGTCGCCTGATCGAGTACCGTCACTTCGGAGGTGCCGAGCGGCATCGTCTTGTCGGTACGCAGCGGCGTCTCGATGCCCATGTTCTTGGCGGTCTGCACGATCAGTTCAGTGCCGAGCTTGTCCTTGGCGAGACGCACAGGGATCGTGTTGATCGACTTGGCGATCGCCGTCAGGATGGTGATGCGGCCCGCGTAGCTGCGGCCGTAATTCTGCGGCGACCAGCCGCGCCAGGTGATCGGCGCATCGACGACGATCGTCTCGGGTGTCATGCCTTTTTCCATCGCGGCCGCGTAGGTGTAGACCTTGAAGGAAGAGCCGGGCTGGCGCAGCGCCCGCGTCGCGCGGTTGAACTGGCTCTCACCATAGTCGCGGCCGCCAACCATCGCCCGGACTGGGCCGCCGTTTTCGACCATGACCAGCGCGCCCTGTTTCACATGGAAGCTTTCGCCGTATTGGCGCAGGCTGGATTCGACCGAATCTTCGGCCGCGTTCTGCAGCCCCATGTCGATGGTGGTACGCACGATCAGCGAATGCTGGGCAAACGGCCGGGCGATGCGCTGCACTTCGTCGAAGGCCCAGTCGAGGAAGAAGTCGGGCGCCTTCACCTGGGCGCGGTCGATGACGGTTGCCGGGTTGAGACGTGCTGCAATCACCTGGCCTTCGGTCATCAGTCCGCCCTGGACGAGGTTTGTCAAAACCTCGTTGGCACGGCCGCGGGCGGCCGGCAGGTTGACGTGCGGCGCGTAGCGCGCAGGCGCCTTGAACAGGCCGGCAAGCATGGCGGATTCCGCCAGGTTGACGTCGGTGATCGCCTTGCCGAAATAGAACTGCGCCGCTGCCGCCGCACCAAATGTTCCGCCGCCCATATAGGCGCGGTCGAGGTAGAGCCGCAGGATCTCTTTCTTCGACAGGTTGGATTCGAGCCAGATGGCCAGAAATGCTTCCTTGATCTTGCGCTCGATGGTGCGCTCGTTCGACAGGAACAGGTTCTTGGCAAGCTGCTGGGTCAGGGTCGAGCCGCCCTGGACGACGCCACCGGCACGCGCGTTCTCGGTCATGGCACGGGCAAGCCCGAGAAAGTCGATGCCGTAATGGTCGAAGAAGCGCCGGTCTTCCGTCGCAAGCACCGCCTTGATCAGATGATCCGGCAGCTCGTCGATCGGAACGGAATCTTCGTGGATGATGCCGCGATGGCCGATTTCGTTACCGTAGCGATCAAGGAACGTTACGGCGAAATCGCTTTGCGCCCGCCAGTTGCCCTTGGTTTCCTCGAAGGCCGGAAGCGCCAGTGCCAGCATCAGCACCGAGCCGGCCGTGCCCCAGGTCATGCCTTCGCCAAGCACCTCGAAGACCACTTTCTTCCAGCCGGTAACGCGGAAGCGGCGGAAGAAAATCGTCGTATCCTCCCACCATTGCGAGAGTTTGAATCCGGCATTCCAGACTGTCGAATCGATCCAGGAATCGATTCTCAGAAAGATGTGCCGTTTCTTCGGCCGGTTATCGTCTTTCCTCGGTTCCCGCACGGTCGCAACGTCCTGAAGGCTTTTGGCATCATGCCGGCGCCCCGCGATATTTGCGCGGCGCGAAATTTCACTCTACTTGCATATCGCGCCGGCGGCCTTAAAAAACCGGCAATTTTCTGCGAAATTTCTCTTCTGCATGTTTCCTTCGATCGTCGCCGACTGAAGGACAAAGCAGGGAGAAACTCAAATCGCTACTGCGACCTTTGTACGTCTGATAAGACGTGCGGCGCAGTAGCGCGACCGATTTGACGAAAGTGTGATGATGATGGGCGAAATGCCTTTCTGGAAGGCGAAGAGCCTTGACGACATGAATGACGCGGAGTGGGAAAGCCTCTGCGACGGCTGCGGGCTCTGTTGTCTCAACAAGCTCGAAGACTGGGAGACGGCCGAGATCGCCTGGACCTCGATCCGTTGTACGCTGCTCGACGGCGAGAGCTGTCGGTGTAAGGATTATCCCAACCGTCAGGCGACGGTGCCGGATTGCATCCAGCTGACACCGGATGCGGTGCGCGAGATTACCTGGTTGCCGCCGACCTGCGGCTATCGGCTGGTGGCGGAAGGTCGTGACCTCTATTGGTGGCATCCGCTGCTCTCGGGCGATGCCGAGACGGTGCACGCCGCCGGCATTTCCGTGCGTGGCCGCACCGTCGCCGAAGACGGCATCGACATTGAGGATTACGAAGATTATCTGGTGACCTGGCCGCTGGAAGTCGGAGAGAAAAGCTCAGGTTAACAGACGGTTAGTCGTTCCGGTGGAATCGGTATCGCAAGCTCGCGCCATTGCGGGCGCCACTGAGAGCAGCTAGAGGTTGATGGAATTCCATCGTTCTCAGGCGCCCCGATGATCAGCACCGACCGTCTCATTCTCCGCCGACCACGGCTGGAGGATTTCGAACCCTATCAGCAGATGTGGTTGGACCCCGAGATCCTTCGGCATGTCGCGCCAGGTCCCTTTTCCGGCGAGCAGATGTGGACGCGGTTCCTGCGCCAGGAGGGCGGTTGGCAGTTCTTTGGCTTCGGCTATTTCGTGATCGAAGAAAAAAGCTCCGGTCGTTTTGTCGGGCAGATGGGCTTCCAGGAATTGCGCCGCGAGATTTCGCCTTCACTGACCGGCACGATGGAAACCGGCTGGACGATCGCGCCCGCAGCGCAGGGGCGCGGCTATGCCAGCGAGGCGGCACAGGCGGCATTCGATTGGGGGCGGGAACATCACGCCGGGCGCCGTGTCACCGCTATCGTCAGTCCGGCCAATGTGGCGTCCATTCGGATCGTCGAGAAGCTGGGAATGCAACTGTTTGCGCAGACGGAGTATCACGGCAAGCCCGTCACGCTGTTCGACCATATTCTCTAAGGTGGTCTCTGCCCGATGCGCCGGAAGCCTCTACGCCAGTTGCGTCAATGACGGCCGTTTTTCTTCACCAGGCTTTTAGGCGCAACGTTGCGCCAGGCGGTTTCCATCGACTGGCGGATGAGATCCTCGTCGGCCTCGACAAAGTAGAGCGAAGTCCAGCCTTTGTCGCCCCAACCGCCGGGTACTGCGGCACAGACGCCAGGCTCCATTTCCAAAAGCATGCGCTGCTGGTCAGGCGTGAACTTGAAGACCGCCCGACCCGCCTCTGGCAGGGACATGAAGATGCGCTTGCCCACGCGGAAGTCCCGCGTGCCGAAATGGGCATTTTCTTCCGTTCCCGGCAGGCTTAGCGCCAGTTTTTCAATCTCGTCGGTCAGCATGGAAAAAAGAGTAACACGGTTTTTCCGATTGGCCAAAAGGCGGAAAATTGCCACACCGGCAGGCGGAACGACGCGGTTTTGCATTGTTCTCTGGCGACAAGATCGCGACGCTATTTTGCCTCCGGGTGGCCGTCAATTTCTGTCTCGGAGCGTGACTTGCATGCAACCTGATCACGCACAGAGCGCGAGAAAGCCCCAGCGAGCAAGATGCACTTTGTGTCCGCGGCGAATGATAAACAAAAGCCGCTCGCGGCGTTGACCGCGGGCGGCTTGAAGCTTGATGTGCTGCATTATCGACGAGCGGTGCTCGCCCACCAGCGCGTTTATTCAGCCGGCTGAACGGGCTTGGGTGTCGTCTGGCTGGCAGTGCGCATTTCGCGCCATTCGCTTTCGAAACGGTCCAGCAGCGACTGCGGTACCTTGGACTGCTGCGATGCCTGCTGGTTGTTTACGAGCGTCTGCATCCGATCCTCCCGGGCCTGTTGCAATTTCATGACAAGTTGATGGGCGGACAATTTCACATCGTAAACGCTTTGTAAATCAGTAGGTTAAGTCATTTAAACGATTTAAAAATCTTTAAATCGATTAATTTTTGACTGATCCACAGTTGCGTTCAGGCGGTTGGCAGCGGCGGGCCATTTCGCGCCGTGTGAGTCGAAGGGGTGATGCTTCGGCCAACCGATCTTGTCGAGCCAACGCTGTCTTGCGATCACGGCGGTGGTGCTCGAGTTCACCACGCTGGGAGCGAATACCTCACAGCGCATTCCGAAAATCGCGACAGGCAATGTGAGGTGGGACAAGGCTGTCGATCCGAAACGCCTGCAGCCTGCGCGACGGCGTCAAACAAAGCAGAGGCTTAGAGGAGGGAGTGGATTCTTCGCCTGACCGCGCTCACTCAATCCTGCAGGGTCCGGACTCAACTTGGGAAGGGGTGCGGCCAAGGGATTCAAAGGACTCGGATATTCGAACTCACTTCAAGTTCTGCCGCAAGCCCGGCGAAGGAGCCTGCGCCCACCTGATCCTTGACCGATTGTCGGATGATAGCAAAAAGGGCTTAACAAATGACTGATCGCCAGAGGCTGCGTCTTTGCTATTCTCTTGGTGGGGTGCTGCGCCCGCGACGGGTAGGCGAGATCTAATATTGCCGCCGAAGCTGGACCTTTTCCAGTATCGCCCGAGATACTTGTGCAATGCCATCGCGCAGGCGCGCTTTGCCGCCGCCGCGCGACGGGCGGACGCGGTATCCCTCCCACCGCGTCCGCCTGCCTTTTTGTGTGCCGGGGAGTGGCTCACCGAACCGGGACCGGATCGATTGCCTTTTGTCGAAAGGCGGTGAAAACCATCGATAGGGAGAGGTGCGAACATCGACCCGTTCGTCTGGTTGTCGCCTCCGTACGGCGCAGGGCAGGGTTTCGCAGGGCTGGTATCAGGCGATGGATTGATCCCTCCCGGGTTTCGCCTTTAAGGGAATCGTTGCAATCTGCGGTCGGTTCGCCGTGGATACCGGCATTCACGGATAGCTGTTCGCCCGGCTGGGTGGCCGACATTCATTTGCCATTCAGCCTCTATCCGTTATTGCTTTTGCCATGATGCTTCCCAAGTCGAAAGTGCGTTCATGTCTTCACCAGTGATCATAGCCGCGCTTGCAGCAGGCCTTGCGGGCTTTGCTCCGCCTGAGGTCCGCATGCCCACGGACCTTGTCGTTCGTGTGGCCGGCGATTGCAGCGCCGCCGCTCAGCAAGTCGTTTCGGAAACCGGCGGCGAACTGCTTTCGGCGCAACCGACCTCTGATGGCCAGTGCGTGATTACGGTGCTCGTGCCAGGCAATGGCGGGCGACCGAAGAAGGTGACGGTAAGGGTGCCGATGTAATTCGCGTGTGACGACGCTGCGAAAGAGGGGAAGTGGGTACGAATGCGCATTCTGATAGTCGAGGACGACGTCAACCTGAACCGGCAGCTCGCCGAAGTGCTGAAGGAGGCTGGCTACGTCGTCGATCAGGCCTATGACGGCGAAGAGGGACACTATCTCGGCGAAGCCGAGCCCTATGACGCCGTTATCCTCGATATCGGCCTGCCCGAGATGGACGGCATCACCGTTCTCGAAAAATGGCGCGGCGGCGGCAAGACCATGCCGGTGCTGATCCTGACGGCACGTGATCGCTGGAGCGACAAGGTAGCCGGCATCGACGCCGGTGCCGACGATTATGTTGCCAAGCCGTTCCACGTCGAGGAAGTGCTTGCCCGCATCCGCGCCCTGATCCGCCGGGCGGCAGGCCACGCAAGCTCGGAGATCGTCTGCGGTCCCGTGCGCCTCGACACCAAGGGCTCGAAGGCAACCGTCGACGGGACGGCACTGAAGCTGACGTCGCACGAATTCCGGTTGCTGTCCTATCTCATGCATCATATGGGCCAGGTCGTATCGCGGACGGAACTGGTCGAGCACATGTACGATCAGGACTTCGATCGCGATTCCAACACGATCGAAGTTTTTGTCGGCCGCCTGCGCAAGAAGATCGGCAACGACCTGATCGAGACGGTGCGGGGCCTGGGATACCGCATGCAAGCGCCCGGCAATGGCAATTAGATCTCTTACGGCCCGTGTATTGGCGGTTTCGACCGTCTGGGCCGTCGTCGCCCTTGTCGTGATCGGGGTGGTCATTTCCGCCCTCTACCGACAGGGGTCGGAGCGCGGCTTCAAGGACCTCCTGCGCGCCCAGCTTTTCAACGTCGTCAACTCGATTTCGGTCAATGAGAAGACAGTGCTTGCCGGCAGCCCCCAGCTCGGCGATCTGCGCTTTTCCCAGCCGCAGACCGGATGGTACTGGATCGTCGATCCGATCGGCGAGTTCGACACGCCACCGCTGATCTCGACCTCGCTCGGCAATGCGAAGCTGCCGATCGCCAGCGTCGACGAAGTGCCCTTCGATACTGGCTATGTCCGCTTCTACACCACCAAGGATCCCTTCGGGAACGAGGTCGAAGTGGCCGAGACCGAGGTCGTTCTCGACATTCAGGGCCACACCGCCCGTTTCCGCGTTGCCGGCAACCGCGATGTGCTGGAGGCGGACATCAACCGCTTCACCCGCAATCTGACGATCGCGCTCTCCATCTTCGGTTTGGGCGGGCTCGGCATGAACGCATTGACCATTCTCTTCGGCCTCCGGCCGCTCGACCAGGTTCGCCGCTCTCTCGAGAAAATCCGGGCCGGCGAAAGCGAAAGGCTCGACGGTGCCTTTCCGCGCGAAATCCAGCCGCTTGCAAACGAGGTGAATGCGCTGATCGACAGCAATCGGCGCATCGTCGAGCGCGCACGCATGCAGGTCGGCAACCTCGCACACTCCCTGAAGACGCCGATTGCCGTTCTCCTCAACGAGGCCCGCGTGCTCGAGGCGTCGCATGGCGAGTTGGTTCGCACTCAGGTCGATGCGATGCAGATGCAGGTTCAATCCTATCTGAGCCGCGCGCGGATCGCCGCGCAACGCGAATCCGTTCTCGCCCGCACCGAAGCGCAGCCGGCGCTGGAGCGGTTGGTGCGCGTGATGCGCAAGCTCAATCCGGAAAAAGAGGTTCATCTGTCGATCAATCCACCAGGCCTGGTGCTTGCCATGGAACTGCAGGATGTCGAAGAAACCGTCGGCAATCTGCTCGAAAATGCTGCCCGCCACGCCAGGGGCGAGGTGTGGCTCAATGTTCGTCCAGCTCTAAACGAACAGCATGCGAAGGAGAGCGGGCGGCAATGGATCGTCCTCGACGTTGACGACGACGGAGCTGGTCTTGATCCCGATCAGATCGCGTTGGCGTTGAAGCGCGGCAAGCGGCTGGACGAAAGCAAGCCGGGAACAGGCCTCGGGCTGTCGATCGTCAGTGAAATCGTGCGGGAATATCAGGGCACGTTGACGCTGTCGCGTCGGGATGAGGGCGGGCTGCGTGCAGAGCTGGTGCTGCCGGCTGCGGTTTAGGTGTCACACTGGCGCGCGAAAGTATCGCGTCGACGGCCCCAGCCGTTGCCTCTGTCAACAGGGAATGCCAAAAGAAAATCAAAGGGGAAGTCTTCACTCGACCTTGATGGTCGGTACAGTCGGAGCCCCCGCAGTAGAGAGTACATGTCGCGGATCATGAGGAACCAGGCAGAAATGACACGAACGTTTGTTGTCAGCGGCAGGATCGCGGTGATCGCGTCGGCGGTTGCTCTTGCCGGTTGCAGCACCACGTCGGGCGGGCAGACCGCGGCGGCTGGGCTGGGCACGACCGCAACCCGCAGCGTGTCTTCGACAACCTACATCGCCGCCCTTCAGGGGGGCATCATCGGCCGGCTCAGCAATCTCGATATCGGAACGTCGGATCGCCAGCGCGCGCTGGAAGCCGAGTACCGCGCGCTGGAAGCCGCTCCGGGCGGCCAGCCGGTCAATTGGCAGGGGCGCAGCGTCAACGGCTCCGTCGTCGCTGCCGCTCCTTTTCAGGTCGGTTCGCAGAACTGCCGTCAGTACAGCCACACCGTAACCGTCAAGGGACAGCCGACAACTGCGCGTGGTGCCGCCTGCCGGAATTCCGACGGGAGCTGGACGCCGCTCAGCTGACCGGATTTCCGGTTGCGGCGAAACGCCTCAAATCTCTGTCATCGCAGGTTTTCGAGTTGGAATGGCATGGGTGCCATAGTATTGAGCATGCATGTTGTTCTGGATCCTCGTCGCCACGCTGACGGCGGCTGTAGCCGTCGTGCTCATCCTCCCGCTGTTGCGGGCGGCAGCGCCCGCATCGTCTCCCCACAGTCATGATATCGAAGTCTATCGCGACCAGCTCGATGAGCTGACGCGCGATCAGGAGAGCGGCCTGATCAACGGCGACGATGCCGAGCTCGCGCGTGCCGAGGTTGCCCGTCGGCTGCTTGCGGCCGGCGAGATCGACCGCGCCGCCGCGCCGGTCGCAACGCCGCGCCGCGGTCTCAGTTTCCTGGCGCAAGCCTTCGTGCTTCTCTGTCTTCCCGCGATCGGGCTCTGTCTTTACTTGTTCACCGGCAGCCCGGGTGTTCCGGCACAGCCTTTGGCCGCACGCCTCGCCGATCCCGGTTCCGACATCAACATTCTGATCGCGCGCGCGGAAAACCATCTGGCGCAAAATCCGAATGATGGGGCGGGCTGGGAGGTTCTGGCGCCGATCTACATGCGCAACGGTCGCGTCGAGGAGGCGGTCGCCGCCTACGATAACGCTGTCCGCCTGCTCGGGCCGACGCCGGCGCGGCTGGGTGGTTATGCTGAAGCCCTGATCGCGCTTTCGGACGGACTGGTGACCACCGAAGCGCAGTCGGCACTGCGCAGATCTCTCGCCATCGACCCGAACGACCCGCGTTCCGAATACTATCTTGCCCTCGGCCTGAAGCAGGAAGGCAAGAAGGACGAGGCACTTGCTGCCTTCAACCGGCTGATCGCCGGTTCTCCGGCGGATGCGCCGTGGGTGCCGTTGGTCAGGCAGCATGTCGCGGAGCTTTCGGGTGGCGCCGCCGGAAATGCTACCGCCGCAGCGCCCGGAAATCCGAGTGCCGACGATATCGCTGCCGCTGAGGATATGAGCGCCGGCGACCGCCAGGAGATGATCCGCGGCATGGTCGAAAGCCTGGCAAGCCGCCTCAAGGAGGATCCCGCCAACGCCGAAGGCTGGGCGCGGCTGATCCGTTCCCATGTTGTGCTTGATCAAAGAGACCAGGCGGCTGCCGCCCTAAAGGAAAGCCAGAAAACCTTCCCCGCGGACGGCGAACAGGGAAAGCAGCTGCTGGCGCTCGCCCGTGAACTCGGGATCAAGACGGACGGAGAAACGCAATGACGCGCAAACAGAAGCGATTGGCGATCATCGGCGGTGGCGTCGGCTTTCTGACGCTTGCCGTCCTTCTGGTGATGTTCGCCTTCAGCCAGGCGATCGCCTATTTCTACGTACCGAGCGACCTCGCCAAGGCCGATGTCCCGCCCGGAACCCGCATTCGCCTCGGCGGCCTGGTCGAGGCCGGCTCGGTCAAGCGTGGCGACGGAAAGACGGTGACGTTTACCGTCACCGATACGCTCGGCCAGGTGCCCGTGACCTATACCGGCATCCTGCCGGACCTCTTCCGCGAAGGGCAGGGCGTGGTGACCGAAGGCACTTTCGTCGCCGGCAACTCCGTCTTCGTTGCGGATTCCGTGCTTGCCAAGCATGATGAGACCTATATGCCGAAGGACGTCGCCGACCGCTTGAAGGCGCAGGGTGTCGAACTCAGCGGGAAGGAAACCGTTCGTTGATCATCGAACTTGGACATTATGCGCTGGTTCTGGCGCTCGCGACGGCCTTCGTGCAGGCTGCGTTGCCGATACTGGGTGCCAGGCTCAACGATCGCGCCCTCATGGAACTTGCCTCGAGCGCGGCGGTTGCCTGCTTTTTGCTCGTTGCCTTCTCCTTTGCGGTGCTGACCTTCGCCTATGTCACGTCGGATTTTTCGGTCCGTAACGTCTGGGAGAATTCCCACTCGCTGAAGCCGCTGATCTACAAGATCTCCGGTGTGTGGGGGAACCATGAAGGATCGATGCTGCTCTGGCTGTTGATCCTGGTGTTCTTCTCGGCGCTGGTCGCCACCTTTGGCCGCAATTTGCCGGAAACACTGAAGGCGAACGTGCTCGCAGTCCAGGCCTGGATTGCCGTGGCCTTCACGCTATTCATTCTCCTGACGTCGAACCCCTTTGCCCGCCTGATCCCGGCGCCGGGCGAGGGCAAGGACCTGAACCCGATCCTGCAGGACGTCGGCCTCGCCATCCATCCGCCCCTGCTTTACCTCGGCTATGTCGGCTTTTCCGTCTGCTTCTCCTTCGCCATCGCCGCCCTGATCGAGGGGCGCATCGATGCCGCCTGGGCGCGCTGGGTGCGCCCGTGGACCCTTGCTGCCTGGACGTTCCTTACGGCCGGCATCTCGATGGGCTCCTATTGGGCCTATTACGAGCTTGGCTGGGGTGGCTGGTGGTTCTGGGATCCGGTCGAAAACGCCTCCTTCATGCCGTGGCTTGCCGGCACCGCGCTGCTGCACTCCGCTCTCGTCATGGAGAAGCGCGAGGCGCTGAAGATCTGGACCGTGCTGCTCGCGATCATGACCTTCTCGCTGTCGCTGCTCGGCACCTTCCTCGTGCGCTCCGGCGTGCTGACCTCGGTCCACGCTTTTGCCACCGACCCGACGCGCGGCATCTTCATTCTCGCGATCCTGGTCTTCTTCATCGGCGGTGCGTTTTCGTTGTTTGCCTTCCGTGCTTCCCGGCTGAAAGCCGGTGGCATCTTCGCGCCAATCTCGAAGGAAGGCGCCCTTGTCTTCAACAATCTCATCCTGACGACGGCGACTGCGACCGTCTTGACCGGCACGCTTTATCCGCTGGTGCTCGAGGCGCTGACCGGCGACAAGATTTCGGTCGGGCCGCCCTTCTTCAACATGACCTTCGGGCTTTTGATGCTGCCGCTTCTGTTTGCAGTACCCTTCGGGCCGCTGCTGGCGTGGAAGCGCGGTGATCTGATGGGCGTCGCCCAGCGGCTGTTTGCGGCCGTTGCCATCGGTCTCGTCGTCGGCTGCATCTATTACTATGCCATGAACGGCGGGCCTATCCTCGCTCTGTTTGGCATTGCTCTCGGTGTTTACCTGATCGTCGGCTCGCTGACGGATCTGGCCTTGCGATCGGGGCTCGGCAAGGTGACGGGCAACGTCGCCTGGCGACGTTTCTCCGGCCTTCCGCGCTCGGCCTTCGGCACGGCACTTGCGCACATCGGTCTTGGCGTCACGCTGATCGGCATCGTCGCCGTCACCGCGTTCGAGACCGAAACTGTCGTCGAGATGAAGCCGGGCATGACGGTGGACGCCGGCGGCTACACCCTGCGCTTCGATGGCATGCGCAATGGCAGCGGTCCGAACTACTCCGAGGAATCCGGTCATTTCACCATCACGCGCGGTGGCGTCGTGGTCGCCGACATCTGGTCGTCGAAGCGGCTCTATCAGGCGAGGCGCATGCCGACCACAGAAGCCGGTATCCGCACCTTTGGCCTCAGCCAGCTCTATGTTTCGCTCGGAGACCAGATCAGCGAAGGCGGCATCGTCGTGCGCATCTGGTGGAAGCCGATGATCCTCTGCATCTGGGGGGGAACGCTGTTCATGATGGCGGGTGGTTTCGTCTCGCTCAGCGATCGCCGCCTGCGCGTCGGTGCGCCGACACGCGCCAAGCGGCTGAAGACGGTCCCGGTGGGGGCGGCCGAATGAACCGATTGTTGCTCGCGTTCTTTCTGTTTCTGGCGTCGATCGCCCCGGCTTTCGCGGTCAATCCGGATGAGGTCCTGTCCGATCCGGCGCTTGAAGCGCGCGCGCGGGCGATCTCGGCCGAACTTCGCTGCATGGTCTGCCAGAACCAGTCGATCGACGATTCCAACGCCGAGCTTGCCAAGGACCTCAGGGTTCTGGTGCGCGAGCGGTTGGCAAATGGCGATAGCGACGACGCCGTGATCGATTACGTCGTTTCGCGCTACGGCGAGTTCGTGCTGCTCAAACCCCGGCTTGAAACCAAGACGATGATCCTGTGGGGCATGCCGATCCTGCTTCTGTTCATCGGCGCGATGACGCTGCTGGTGGCCGCGCTCAAGCGTAGCCGCCAATCGCGCGGCACGCCGCTTTCCGACGACGAGAAGGAAAAGCTGAAGAAGCTGCTTCAGCCCTAGAACCGACGGGCAACCTGCCGCTTTCGGTGGCCTTTGCCGACATTACCAAAAATTCATCCTCCGGACAGAACTCAGTAAGGTCCCATCCGTTACATCTTTCGTCATCGGCTGTTCCTCCAGTCAGCCAGTAGCGAGATCGCCACCCCCGCGGCGATTTTCGAAATCACGATGTCGAAGCTGCTTGTCTGCGGCTTCAAGGAAGAGAAAAGGCAAAACGGATGTTTACGAACAAATTCCAGCGTCCCTCCCTCAAGACTGTGTTGAAGGCCTCGACCGTTGCGGGTCTTGCCGCTGTCATGCTGACCTCCGGCCTGCCGGCGACGATCAGCCAATCCTTCGCCGAAGCCGTCAAGGTCGATGCGCCCCAGGTGCCGAGCTTTGCCAATGTCGTCGACGCCGTTTCCCCGGCCGTCGTCTCGGTCCGCGTTCAGTCGCGTGCCAACCCTGTTTCCGACGAAGGTAACGGTTTCACCTTCGATTTCGGCGGTCGCGGTCTGGATGAGCTGCCCGACGATCACCCGCTGAAGCGTTTCTTCAAGGAATTCGGTGGCCCGCGCGGCGATGACCGCGCCGAACGCGGCCCCGGCCGTCGTGGCCCGCACGGCGAAGGTCGCCTGCGCCCGACGTCTCAGGGTTCCGGCTTCTTCATCTCTGAAGACGGCTACCTCGTCACCAACAACCACGTCGTTTCCGATGGCTCGGCGTTTACGGTCATCCTCAACGACGGTACCGAGCTTGACGCCAAGCTGATCGGCAAGGACAGCCGCACCGACCTCGCGGTACTCAAGGTCGATGACAAGCGCAAGTTCACCTATGTCAGCTGGGCAGACGACAACAAGGTTCGCGTCGGCGACTGGGTCGTTGCCGTCGGCAACCCCTTCGGTCTCGGCGGTACTGTGACCTCCGGCATCATTTCGGCCCGTGGCCGCGATATCGGCTCCGGCCCCTATGACGACTACCTGCAGGTGGACGCTGCCGTGAACCGCGGCAACTCCGGCGGCCCGACCTTCAACCTTTCGGGTGAAGTCGTCGGCATCAACACCGCGATCTTCTCGCCGTCGGGCGGCAATGTCGGTATCGCCTTCGCCATCCCGGCATCGGTCGCCAAGGACGTCGTTGCCGACCTGATGAAGGACGGTTCGGTGTCGCGTGGTTGGCTCGGCGTTCAGATCCAGCCGGTGAGCAAGGATATCGCCGAATCGCTCGGCCTTTCCGAAGCAAACGGCGCCCTCGTCGTCGAACCGCAGGCCGGTTCGCCCGGCGAAAAGGCCGGCATCAAGAAGGGTGACGTCGTCACCGCGCTCAATGGCGACACCATCAAGGATCCGCGTGATCTTGCCCGCAAGGTCGCCGGCATTCGCCCGGGCACCACGGTCGATGTCGCGCTGTGGCGCAACGGCAAGTCCGAGACCGTCAAGCTCGAGATCGGAACGCTGCCGAAGGACGACAAGGAAGCGGCCAAGGATTCCGGTACGCAGTCCGAGGAAGCCCAGCCGTCGAGCGAGCAGGCCTTGGCCGACCTCGGCATGACCGTGGTTCCGTCGGATGACGGTCAGAGCGTGACGATCGCCTCGGTAGACGAGGACTCGGATGCCAGCGATCGTGGCCTGAAGCAGGGCGAGAAGATCGTTTCCGTCAACAATCAGGAAGTGAAGTCGGCGGACGATATCCTCAAGGTGATCAGCACCGCCAAGAAGGACGGCCGCAGCAAGGCGCTCTTCCAGATCGAGGCCGAGAGCGGCAGCCGCTTCGTGGCGCTTCCCATCGATCAGGGCTGATCGCGGCAGCGAATGAATGACCGGGGCGCCGCGATATCCGAGCGATTTCGCGGCGCTCGCCGTTTGAGGCGAAGTGATCGCCAATCCGGTCGTCGGATTCCGAAACCGGTTGAGACAGACAGAGGTCCGGGACTATGGTCACGCGTATGAAGATTCTTATCATTGAAGACGATATCGAGGCAGCTGCCTATCTTGGAAAGGCGTTCCGGGAAGCGGGCATTGTCTGCGACCATGCGAGCGACGGCGAAAGCGGTCTCTTCATGGCTAGCGAAAACAGCTACGACGTTCTTGTGGTCGACCGTATGTTGCCGCGCCGCGATGGCCTGTCGGTGATCACGGAGTTGCGTCGCAAGGACATCCACACGCCGGTGCTCATCCTGTCGGCGCTCGGTCAGGTTGACGATCGGGTGACGGGCCTGCGCGCCGGCGGCGACGACTACCTGCCGAAACCTTACGCCTTCAGCGAGCTTCTTGCCCGCGTCGAAGTGCTTGGACGCCGCAAGGGCGCGCCCGAGCAGGACATGGTCTACCGGGTCGGCGATCTCGAGCTCGACCGCCTTTCGCACTCGGTTCGCCGTCAGGGCAAGGAAATCCCGCTGCAGCCGCGCGAGTTCCGGCTGCTCGAATATCTGATGAAGAACGCCGGCCAGGTCGTGACCAGAACCATGCTGCTCGAAAACGTCTGGGACTATCACTTCGATCCGCAGACCAATGTCATCGACGTGCACGTTTCGCGGCTGCGCTCGAAGATCGAGAAGGATTTCGATCTGCCGCTGCTTCGAACCGTGCGCGGCGCCGGATACATGATCAAGGATGATCGGACCGCCAGCGCATGAGCAAGCTCGGCGTCCTGTTCCGGACGACCGCCGTCCGTTTGTCCGCGCTCTATCTGATTCTTTTTTCGCTCTGCGCCGCGTTTCTCGTCTTTTACGTCACCGGCATGTCCGAGCGTCTGTTGCAGCAGCAGACACGCGACGCTGTGACTGCAGAAGTAACCCAGATCGAACAGGTCTATACCCGAGGCGGGATCAATGGTCTCTTGCGTTCGCTTGAGCGACGCGCGCGCCAACCGGGTGCCAATCTCTATGTGATCGCCGGGCCGAGCGGCGAAATCCTTGCCGGCAACGTGGCGAGCCTTGAGCCAGGCCTTCTCGATCGCGAAGGCTGGACGGAGAAGCCGTTCGCCTATCAGCGCTATACCGACGAGACCCGCAAGGACAGCCACGTGGCGCTTGCCCATGTGCTGATGCTCGACAACGGCCTGCGCATCCTCGTCGGCCGTGACCTCCAGGAACCGCAGAAGTTCCGTGCCCTCGTGCGCCAGGCGTTGATGGTGGCGCTCGGCATCATGGGCCTTGGTGCGCTCATTATCTGGTTTGCCATCGGCCGCAATGCGCTGAAGCGCATCGACCGCATGTCGGAGGCGAGCACCAAGATCATGGCAGGCGACCTGTCGCAGCGTCTGCCGACGAGCGGCTCAGGCGACGAATTCGACCGGCTTTCCGAATCGTTGAACGCGATGCTCGGACGCATAGAGAAGCTGAACGAAGGCCTGCGCCAGGTTTCGGACAACATTGCCCACGACTTGAAGACGCCGCTGACGCGGCTGCGCAACAAGGCGGAGGCGGCACTGGCGCGCAAGGGCACAAGTCAGCGTGGTGCGCTTGAAGAAATCATTGGCGAGTCTGATCAGTTGATCCGCACCTTCAATGCGCTCCTGATGATCTCGCGTGTCGAAGCGGGCTCTGCCGCTGCCGAGATGAGCGAAGTCGACCTTTCGCAGATCGTGTCGGATTGCGTCGAGCTCTATGAGCCGGTCGCGGAAGATGTCGGCCTGAGGCTCGAAGCGGATGTCGCGCCGGGCACGGTCATTTCCGGCAACCGCGAGCTTGTCGGCCAGGCGCTCGGCAACCTCCTGGACAACGCGATCAAGTACGCTGAAGCTGGCGCCGATCCGCTGATCAAGGTCTCGCTCGGCAGGCGCGACGGCAAGGTCATTCTTTCGGTTGCCGACCACGGCCCGGGTGTTCCCGAGGAAAAGCGCGAGGAAGTCGTCAAGCGTTTTGTCCGGCTGGACGAGAGCCGCTCCAAGCCGGGCACCGGCCTCGGACTGTCGCTTGTGGAAGCCGTGATGGAGATGCACCATGGCGCATTGAATCTTGCCGCAACCGATCCCGACGGCGCCGATAACGGCAAGGGTCTGACGGTACACATGGTTTTCCCGGCGCCCGCGACCTGATAGACCGGTTTGCGGAGAACAGGGGGAAAACGGCATGCAGGATACGATGGCAGGGCACTGGTGGGGCATGGAGACGGCGCCGATCAAACCGGCGAGCCAGGCCGACGCCAAATCCGCGCTGTCGGTACTGAAGGACATGGCCAAGGGCCATGATCGGATCAGCCGCCTGCTGGCATCCGAAACGCCGTTCAAGGCCTTCGTCATCTCTGCCTTTGCCCTGTCGCCGTTCCTGCGTGACACCGGTGGCAGTCAGCCCGGCATACTCGAACAGATCTTGACAGAACCGCTGCCGCAATTTCTTGCCGAAAGGGTTCGGCGAGCGCGAGACGCCTGGGCGCCGGCAGAGCCGGGCGTGGCGCTCCCCGACACCGAGGTCATGACGCGACTTCGAAAGGCCAAGCGCGAGCTTGCTTTTGCCGTGGCGCTGGCTGATCTCTCCCGACACTTCGACGGTCGCGAGACGACGCGCTGGCTGAGCGAATTTGCCGGTGCTGCGGTTTCTGCCACGATCGACCATCTGCTGCTGAGCGGCCACCAGGCGGGAAAGCTTGCACTCAAGGATGTGACTGCCCCCAGCGAAGGTTCCGGCGTCGTCGTTCTCGGCATGGGCAAGCTCGGCGCCTTTGAGCTCAATTATTCCTCCGACATCGATCTCGTGGTGTTCTACGATCCGCAGTCCGGCATCGTCGTCGATCGCGACGACGCGTCCGAGACCTTCGGCCGGCTGCTGCGACGCCTCATCCGCATCCTCCAGGAGCGCACCGGCGACGGCTACGTCTTTCGCACAGATTTGCGGCTGCGTCCGGATCCCGGCTCGACTCCACTCGCGATCCCCGTCGAGGCGGCCATGCTCTATTACGAGGGCAGGGGGCAGAACTGGGAGCGCGCCGCCTTCATCAAGGCGCGTCCCGTTGCCGGTGACATCGCTGCTGGCGATGCATTCTTGAAAGAACTGACGCCGTTCGTTTTCCGCAAGTACCTCGACTATGCGGCAATTGCCGACATCCATTCAATCAAGCGGCAGATCCACGCGCACAAGGGCCACGGCGAGATTGCGGTCAAGGGGCACAATATCAAGCTCGGTCGCGGCGGCATCCGCGAGATCGAGTTCTTCGTTCAGACGCAGCAACTGATCGCCGGCGGGCGCATGCCCGATCTGCGGCTGAAGGCAACCGAGCCGATGCTGCGCGCGCTGGTCAAGGCCGGCTGGATCGACGAGACGACGGCAGACGAACTGGTCGAGGCCTACTGGTTCCTGCGCGATGTCGAACACCGGATCCAGATGGTGCGCGACGAACAGACCCATGTGTTACCGGAGACAGAGGCGGAGCTGAAGCGCATCGCCTTCATGCTCGGTTTCGAGGACACGGCCAGCTTTTCAAAGGACCTGTCAAAGGTCCTGCGTACCGTCGAGCGACGCTACGCCCAACTCTTCGAGCAGGAGGCGAAGCTTTCGAGCGAGACCGGCAATCTGGTCTTCACCGGCCAGCGTGACGATCCCGATACGCTCGAGACCCTGAGGAAGCTCGGTTTCCAGCGGCCCTCCGACATCTCGCACACGATCCGCACCTGGCATTACGGCCGCTACCGCGCGACGCAGTCGGTGGAAGCGCGCGAGCGTCTGACGGAACTGACGCCACAGCTCCTGCGCGTTTTCGGCGAGAGCCGGCGCGCCGACGAAGCACTCTTGCGTTTCGATCACTTCATTTCCGGTCTGCCGGCCGGCATCCAGCTGTTTTCACTGCTCGGCAACAATCCGCGGCTCCTGTCGCTCATCGTCAACATCATGTCGTCTGCGCCGCGGCTGGCCGAGATCATCGCGGCGCGGCCACATGTGTTCGACGGCATGCTCGATCCCGGCCTTCTGGCGGAGTTGCCGACCAGGGACTATCTGGCGCCGCGCATCGCCAACTTCGTTGCCGGCGCCCGTCACTATGAAGAAGTGCTCGACCGGCTGCGCATCATCGCTGCAGAACAGCGTTTCCTGATCGGCATTCGCCTGTTGACGGGCTCCATCTCTGGTGCGCAGGCGGGCCGGGCCTTTACCGATCTTGCCGACCTGATCATCGCTGCGGCGGTGGACGCGGTGCTGGCAGAGGTGCGTTCGGTCCACGGCGATTTTCCGGGCGGGCGCATTGTTGTCGTCGGCATGGGCAAGCTCGGCAGCCACGAGCTGACGGCGGGCTCTGACGTCGATCTGATCCTGCTCTACGACTATGACGACGCTGCCACGGAATCGGACGGCGGCAAGCCGCTCGATCCGATGCGCTATTTCACCCGGCTGACCCAGCGCCTGATCGCAGCCCTCTCGGCGCCGACCGCCGAAGGCGTGCTCTATGAGGTCGACATGCGGCTCCGGCCATCCGGCAACAAGGGGCCGGTCGCCACCCGCATCAATGCCTTTGCCAAGTATCAGCGCGAAGAAGCCTGGACCTGGGAGCATCTGGCGTTGACGCGGGCGCGCTGTATCTGCGGTGACGACAGCCTGAAGGCGCAAGCCGACGCCATCTTCACCGAGGTGCTCGGCCAGAAGCGCGATGTTGCCAAAGTCAGCGCCGACGTGATCTCGATGCGCGAGATGATCGACAGCGAGAAGCCGCCGAGTGATATCTGGGATTTCAAGCTGATCCCCGGCGGCCTCGTCGATATCGAGTTCATCGCGCAATACCTGGCGCTCATCGCACCCGCCAAGGGCGTGCCACCGCTTGAAGCCGGTGCCCATACGGCCGATGCCTTGAAGGTGCTTGGCGGTGCGATGATGAACCCGAACGATGTCGATACAACGATGCAAGCGCTGAGCCTCTTCACCGAGCTGTCGCAGATCGTGCGGCTGTGCATCGAGGGAGAGTTCGACCCCAAGGAGGCGCCGGCCGGCCTCGTCGACCTCGTCTGCCGTGCCGGAGACTACCCCGACCTGAAGACGCTGGAGGCCGATATCAAGCGGCTGTCGAAGGCCGTCAGGCGAATTTTTCAGTCTGTGGTTTCGGGATAGGGCTGCGGGTCGCTTTCGCGATCGGGCATGCGCAGAGAAATGATGGTGCCGACGTTCTCGGCGGAATGGATCTTCATCGTTCCGCCGTGAAGGCGCGTCAACGAGCGGGAGATGGCAAGCCCGAGGCCGGAGCCGCCCTTGCTCTTGGCATACTGGCTTTGCACCTGCTCGAAGGGCTGACCGATCTTCTGCAGGGCGTCGCGCGGGATGCCGATGCCGGAGTCTGCGATCGTCAGCGTCACCGCACCGGTGACCTTGCGGGCGCGTAGCGAGATCCGCCCGCCTTCATTGGTGAACTTGACGGCGTTCGACAGGAGGTTGAGCAGCACTTGCTTCATCGCCCGACGATCAGCGACCACGGTCAGGCCCGAAGCGATATGCTGCACCACATGGATGTTCTTCTGCTGCGCCGGGATCGTGGTGAAGCGGATCGTCTCCTCGATCAGCGGTGCCAGATCGATCGTCTCGCGGCTGATGCGCATATGGCCCGCCTCGATCTTCGACATGTCCAGGATGTCGTTGATCACGTTCAGGAGGTGTTTGCCGCTCTCGTGGATGTCGCGCGAGTACTCATCGTACTTCTCGGAGCCGAGCGGCCCGAACATCTGGGTCTGCAGGATCTCCGAAAAGCCGAGAATGGCGTTGAGCGGAGTCCTCAGTTCATGGGACATGTTGGCCAGGAATTCCGACTTGGCGCGGTTGGCCGCCTCGGCGCGTTCCTTCTCCGCCTGATAGTTGGCGTTGGCGATCGAAAGCTCCGTCTTCTGCCTTTCCAGCGTCATGCGCGAGGCCGAGAGATCGCCGATGGTCGCCATCAGCCGGCGTTCGGATTCGCGCAACCGCACCTGATGCCGCTTCAGAAGCGTGATGTCGGTGCCTACAGAAACGAGGCCGCCGTCGCGCGTGCGCCGTTCGTTGATCTGCAGCCAGCGCTCGTCGGCGAGCTGCACTTCCGTCGTTTGCGAGTGGTTGCTCCGGTCCGGATCGGCGATGCGGCGCTCCACCACCGGACGGGCTGCCGCTGCGTGAACGGCGATACGTTCCGTGCCCGGCACCAGCACGTGGTCCGGCAGCTTGTAGGCTTCCTGGTAGTGCGTGTTGCACATGACCAACCGGTCCTGCTTGTCCCAGAGCACGAAGGCCTCGGAGGTGCATTCGATCGCATCCGCAAGGCGCTGGTCAGCTTCCGCGTAACGCTGGGCCAGGCGATGCTGTTCGGTGACGTCCATGGCGATGCCGATGAGATGGGCGCGGCCGGAAACGGTGCGGATGATCTCGGCGCGGGCGCGCAGCCAGACATAGTGGCCGTCCGCATGGCGCATGCGGAACACCTGGTCGATCTGGCGTGCATCGCCGCGGGCGATCGTGCGGGCAACGCCATAGATCCCGCGATCGTCGGGATGCATCAGCCGTGCGGCGTCGCCGAAGGACAGCACGCTGCTTTCGCCGGGCATGCCCAGCATTTCATACATCGACCGCGACCAGAACAGCCGTCGGTTGGCAAGGTCGAAATCCCAGAGGCCGCAGCGGCCGCGCGATAGCGCGGTCTCTACCCGCAGGTTCGATTCGACAAACACCGAGTCGGCGTCGCGGGCCCGTTTGGCCTGGATGTAGTATGCGTAAAGGACCACCAGCAGGATCGCCGAAATGCCGGCAAACAGTGTCACATTGAGCGACACCTCGTCGCGCCACGCCGTTTCCAGCTGGGTCACCGGCGTTGCTGCCAGGATGACGCCGGCCGCTTCCGGCAACTGTGCGAGGGCGACGATATGGTCGATGCCGTCGATGGCCGTCTTCATGATGCTGGAATGTTCGCCGTAATACTGCAGCGTGGCGATATCCGGTGCCACCGAGGCAAGTGTCCGGCCGATCAGCGGCACGCCATCCGGCGTGCTGGCGAAGATCCGGCCATCCTTGCGCACAGTCAAAAGGAACGTGCCCGGATCGAGCATGGTGGTGGGCAAGTACTGGGTCAGGCGCTGCTCAGCGTCCCAACGGCGGCCCTCGTCGAACAGCGTCATGCCGTCGGCCTGAAACGCTGCGACAGCGGTGGCGGCTGCGAGACCGACGGTCTGGCGCGAGCTGTCCTCCATCCTGCTGTGTTCGTCCATGATGCCGGACATGCGCGAAACCGCGACGATGATCAGGAATGCGATGATGAGGATCGGGATGGAACGCTTGAGAATAGGCTCCGCGCTCGCCAGACGCTGCGACGTCGGCTCGGCGAAAATCTTCGCCTGCGAGATGAACTCGCTTTCCAGGCCGGCAAAGCCTGGAAACCTGAGTCGCAACCGCCCGTCGGCTGCGCTCGCTGGTCGCGCGTCCGCCATCTTACCCAATGTGAAACCCTCTGATGATTCGGCGCGCCGCTCGCCCGAATCTGACTCAATGAATCACAGGGCGATTCGCCTTGTCCAGAGGAAAGGGTAAAGATTTCTTAACCATTTCTTGTCGTTGGAAAATAATAGGCCGGGTCGCCCAAGCGGCCCGGCCTCTCGATAACAACTAATTTTTCCAGGCTTTTCAGGCCTTGAGCATGCGCTCGACGATGTCGCTGACATCGGCTGAAAGCTTGGTCGCGCTTACAATTTCCTTCAACGCATTGCGGGCGTGACCGGCGCGCACGTCTTCGAGCGAGCGCCAGGAGCGCATCGAGGTCAGGATGCGCGCTGCGAGTTGCGGATTGCGCGGATCGATGTCTAGGATCTGCTTGGCGAGGAAACGATACCCCTCGCCATCGGCGCGGTTGAAACCTGTCGGATTGGCGAAGGCGTAGCTGCCGATCAGCGACCGCACGCGGTTCGGATTGTTACCGTTGAAAAGTGGCTCCGTCATCAGGGTCTTGATGCGATCGAGCGTGCCGGCGCCCGGGATCGTCGCCTGAACGGCAAACCACTTGTCGATGACGAGCGCGTTGTCGGCAAATCGCTTGCGGAAGGTCGCAAGTGCCTGAGCCGTCTCGGGTGCATCCGGGAACCGGTGCGCCAGCAGCGCCAGGGCATGGCTGAGGTCGGTCATGTTGTCGGCGGCTGCAAAGGCTTCCGCCGCCCGCGCCGGATTGTCTTCGCCATGGACGAGATAGGTGAGGGCGGCGTTGCGTAGAGCGCGGCGTCCGGCACTTTCCGCATCCGGGCTGAAGGCAGCCTTCGACGCCATTTCGTCCGCGAGCCGGAGGAAGGTCTCGCGTCCGGTAACGGCGATCGCCTTGAGGACCTGCTGCCGGGCGGTATGGATGGCGTCTGGATCGTTGTCGGCGCCGATCTCGCGGGCGATGTCGGCTTCGCTTGGCAGCGACAGCGCCTGCGACCGGAATGCCGGCTCAAGAGTGTCGTCGGCTGCCGCGCCGATAAGGCCATCGATGAGGGCTCTTTCGACAGTGACGGATTTGCCAGCACGAACGTCGGCTGTCGCTGATACCAGATTGGCAAGCGCAATGGCGTTGAGCGCCTGCCAACGGGCGAACAGATCGCTCTCATGCCGGGCGATCAGCGCCAGATCGTCGTCGGACTGCTCGATATGCAGGTTGATCGGGGCAGAAAAGCCCCGGTTGAACGATGGAACCGGGCGCGAGGTGATACCGGAGAACACCACAGTCTGCTTGCGCTCGGTGAGGTGGAGCACGTCGCCAGTGATATCCGCGCCAGTTACGCTCGAAAGGTCCGCTTCCGCACCGTCCTCGAGCAGCAGGCCCATGCGCAGCGGAATGTGCATCGGCTCCTTGGCGCTTTGCCCCGGTGTCGCCGGCACGGTCTGTTCCAGCGACAGGGTGAAGGTCTGTTTTGCCGCGTCGTATACGCCGGAGGCCGTCACCAGCGGTGTGCCTGCCTGATGGTACCAGAGCGAGAACTGGCTGAGATCGCGGCCGCTGACTTCAGCGAAGCAGGCGATGAAATCCTCGATCGTCACAGCCTGGCCGTCGTGGCGCTCGAAATAGAGATCCATGCCCTTCTTGAACAGGTCGCGACCGAGAATGGTCGCAAGCATCCGAGTGACCTCGGAGCCCTTTTCATAGACCGTGGTCGTGTAGAAATTGTTGATCTCGCGGTATTTCGTCGGCCGGACGGGATGGGCGAGGGGGCCCGCATCTTCGGGGAACTGTTCCGATTTCAGGTGCCGGACCTCGGCGATGCGCTTGACGGCGCGCGAGCGCATGTCGGCGGAGAACTCGTGGTCGCGATAAACGGTGAGGCCTTCCTTCAGGCAGAGCTGGAACCAGTCGCGGCAGGTGATGCGATTGCCGGTCCAGTTGTGGAAGTATTCGTGTGCGATGATCGCTTCGATGTTGGCGTAGTCGGCGTCCGTCGCCGTTTCCGGGTCGGCCAGCACGTATTTGTCGTTGAAGACGTTGAGCCCCTTGTTCTCCATGGCGCCCATGTTGAAGTCGGAGACGGCGACGATCATGAAGATGTCCAGATCGTATTCGCGGCCGAAGGCGTCTTCGTCCCACTTCATCGAGCGCTTCAGCGCGTCCATCGCGTAGGATGCGCGCGGCTCCTTGCCGTGCTCGACATAGATCTTCAGCGCGACGTCGCGGCCAGACAGGGTGGTGAACGTGTCCTCGACTACGCCGAGGTCGCCGGCAACCAGCGCAAAGAGATAGCTGGGCTTCGGATGCGGATCGAACCAGGCGGCAAAATGCCGGCCATCGCCCATGTCGGCGCCGCCGAGATAGTTACCGTTGGAAAGCAGCAGCGGCGCGGACTTCTTGTCGGCGATGATGTTGACCGTATAGACGGCGAGAACATCAGGGCGATCCGGGAAATAGGTGATGCGGCGGAAGCCTTCCGCCTCGCACTGCGTGCAATAGACGCTGTTGGTGCGGTAGAGACCCATCAGCTTGGTGTTGGTCTCGGGCGAGAGCAACGTGGTGATGGTGACTTCGAACGGGGCGGCCTCGGGCAGGCCACGGATGGTCAGCGTGTCGTCGGTCACGTCGTAGAGCGTGGCTGCGAGTTCTTCCTGGTCGAGCAGCAGGCCGGTCATGACGAGTTCGTCGCCGTCGAGCACCAGGGGCGCCGATGCGTCGACGCCTTCCCGCCGATGCAGGATCAACCGCGCTTCGACCTTCGTTTCCTTCGGGTCTAGTTCGAAGGTCAGATCCACTCTTTCAAGAACGAAGTCGGTCGGCCGGTAGTCTTCCAGATGAATGATCTGGCCAGTATTTGTCCGCATGGTCAGTCCCGCTCGCGCCTTGCTACTGGTGGATTTGTAGAGGGCGCTTGTGATGGTGAAAAGGCCAAAGGGCGAAAAGCCGGATATGCCACACGATTGTGATGCCGGCGACCGCACTTCCGGCAGAAAAGACATGGCGTCCGGTATTCTTCCCGCTCCCTTATCGCTTTGACGTGTATCGAAGTGGCACTAACAAGAAATAAACCGGAAAGGTTTTTTTCGACCTCGCTAAAGAAATCTTTGCGGCCGGCGCGACGACTGCGAATTCATCAAGAAAAAACACAAGTCATCAAGAAGTTTGATCCGACTTTCGCGGGCAGCACGGCTACAGTGACATGGTTCTCCGGTGAGCTTCTCACCCAAATCTCCCAAACTGTCGCCGCTGCGGTCCTTGTCCGCGCAGGCCCGAGAAGTGCTTTCCATGGATGCCGAAGTCGAAAACCCGATGAAAGGGATCCTGCTCAAGGTCCTTTCGGTCGTCATTTTCGTTTGCATGTCGACCCTGATCAAGGCGGCGGGAACCGATATCGCCACTGGCCAGATCACTTTCTATCGATCCGCTTTCGCCATGGTGCCGATCCTCGGTTATCTCGCCTTTCGCGGCCAAGTGCGCGACGCATTCAAGACGAAAGACCTGGGTGGCCACATTGCGCGCGGCTTCGTCGGTATCCTGGCAATGAGCTTCGGCTTTTACGGTCTTGTGCATTTGCCGTTGCCGGAAGCCATCGCCATCGGCTATGCGATGCCGCTGATCGCCGTTGCCTTTGCTGCGATCTTTCTCGGCGAGACCGTCCGCCTCTACCGCTGGTCCGCCGTCGTCATCGGTCTGGTCGGCGTGATGATCATCACTTGGCCGCGGCTGACGCTGTTTCGCGAAGGTGGTCTGGGATCGTCCGAGGCGCTCGGGGCGGCGGCGGTGCTGCTTTCAGCAGCCCTCGGCGCGATCGCCATGGTGCTGGTGCGCAAGCTAGTGAAGGCCGAGCGCACCCACACGATCGTGCTCTACTTCTCGCTCTCGGCCTCGGTCTTTTCGCTCGCCACCCTGCCGTTCGGCTGGCCGAGCATCTCGCAGGAGGCGTTCCTCTTGCTGATGGTCGCCGGTTTTTGCGGCGGCGTGGCGCAGATCCTTTTGACCGAAAGCTACCGCCACGCCGACATGTCGACGATTGCGCCGTTCGAATACACGTCGATCGTGCTCGGCCTGATCATCGGCTATTTTCTGTTCGAGGACATTCCGACGGGCACGATGCTGATCGGCACTGCCATCGTCGTCGGCGCCGGCATCTTCATCATCTTTCGCGAACACCGTCTCGGGTTGGAGCGCAAGGGCGCCCGCAAGCACGTCACGCCGCAGGGCTGACGCTCGCGCCTACTCCGGCTGGCGCTCCCAGGCCGGCACCGTGTCGTCCTCGATCAGCCTCTCCTGCGATGCCTGCTGGGCGGTCGGGCTTGTGACGTCGGGTCCCGGTGTCGGCAGCACCGTGGTCGCCTGGAAGTCGGTCTTGGCGACCAGTCCCTCGTGCTGGCCGCGCCGCAGGATGCGCCAGGCGGCGTAACCTCCATAGAGAGCGAAGTAGACGGCAAGCACGATGAACAGTGCCGCTGGCCCGAAGCGGTCCATCACGGGCCCGACCATCAGCGGGCCGGAGATCGTGCCAAGGCCGTAGGTGATCATCAGGCCTGAGGAGATCTCGACATACTCGTCCGGTTTGGCGAGGTCGTTGGCATGCGCGACGTTGAGCGCATAGATCGGGAACAGCACCGAGCCGACGAAGGCCGCAATCACGTAGAGCACCGTCGGGCTGCTGCCGATGGAAGCGGACATGACCAGGCAGGAGATAACCCCGACGATACCGCAACCGGCCATGACGATGCGCCGGTCAATGCGATCCGAGGCGCGGCCGATCGGGATCTGCGAAATGGCGCTGCCGGTCAGGAGCGAGGCAAGCAGGGTTGCGCCTTCAGCCGTCGAGAGGCCGATCTTCTGGGTAAACACACCGCCGAGATTGAGCCAGGCGCCCGAAAGTGCGCCGGCGAGAAAGCCGCCGACCACGGCCACGGGAGAGCGGCGAAACAGTCCGGGAATATCGAACCGCGCCTGTGCCGGCGGTGCCGGCATGGGCGAGGAGGAGAGCGCCGTCGGCAGCAGCGCCAAAGAGAACAGCACGCCGCACAGGATGAAGAGCGACGTGTTGGTCGGGTCTCCGAGCGGCACCATGTATTGCCCGCCGATGGTGCCGACCATCGTGGTGATGAGGTAGAGCGAGAACAGCATGCCGCGGTTCTCGTTGGTCACCCTTTCGTTGAGCCAGCTTTCGATGACGAGATAGCTGCCGGAAATGGCGAAGCCGGATATGGCGCGAAAGACGATCCAGAGGCGCCAGTCGACGACGAGCCCGCAAAGCAGGATGGCGATCGAAAGCAGTGTGATCAGTGCCGTGAAGACGCGGACATGGCCGACGCGCAGCACGAATTTCGGCGTGACGATGCAGGAGAGCGTGAAGCCGACCGTGTAGCCGGTGGCGATGACCGAGACCGTCAGCGTCGACCAGTTCTCGGCGACGGATCGGACCGGGATGACATAGCTCTGAAGCCCGAAGGCCACCATCATCAACAGGGTGGACAGCATCAGGCTGAGGACGGAAGCGAGACTGGCCAGCATCGGCGCTCCTGAAAACAAATACGCGCCGACTTGAACAACCGGATGGTTGGCAACGAAGGCGCGACGTGGAGCGAGGGCAGTCAGGCGGTGATGCCGGATGAACCGATCGCTTCAAACTCGAAACGAGTGTGGCTGTATCCAGTTTTCAAGGCGCTGTCGATTGCGACAGCCGATAGCAAAAAGACGGTAACTGTCCGTCGTCGGGCATTGTCAGTTCGGCAGCAGCGGGCTGATCGCCGAGCGATGAGCGCGGCGGGCATCCTTGGTGGTGCTGAGCGCGGTGTATTCGCGCGAGGCACGAACGGCTGTGCCGATATCGGCGATCGAATCGAACAGGACCCTGAGGCTTGCGATGGGCTTGGTCATGATCGTGTTCCTTGTCTTAACGTCGTCTCATTGGGGCGGCACGCCTCGGCGCACCGCGTAGCGATCAACGCTGAATGAAGTCGGCGAAAAGTTGCGACGGACGGGTGGTCCGGGCAAGGCCGATTGCAGTCATCTGCTCGTTGGCTGCCGTGCCGAAACGGTTGAACGGCGTCCGCAGAGCGGCGCCCGTGTGACGGAGCGTCTCAAAGCTGCTGTGGATCGGGCGAAAGCGGGCAGTCATGGTTCTTGTTCCTTATTCCATTCCTCCCGTTCCGATATATTGCGCTGCAGCATGGATTTTGCAATGCATCAGAACGCCGCACAGATATGCGCAAACCGCATGGCTTTCTTCACACTTTGTTCATGAAAAGGACAGGCGGCGGTCAGCCGCTGATGCGAGCCTTGAAGGCCAGCATATCCTGCCAGGCGAAGCGCTTGTTGATCGGCGCTGACACCAGGTCCTGCGGGTGCAGGGTAGCGAGGGTCGGGACGGTGTGCCCGCCCATTTGCAGGTCGCGCCATTCGCCGCGCAGCTGGTGGATTGTGTCGCTGCCGCCGAAAAAGAAGCGCGCCGTGAAATTGCCGAGCAGCAACAGGTGCTTGGGCTCGGCGAGCGCAACCTGGCGCTCGATGAAGGGGCGGCAGATGTCGGCTTCGCGCGCGGTCGGCACCCGGTTGCCCGGCGGTCGCCACGGCACGACATTGCTGAGAAGAACGCCCTCCCGCGACAGTCCGATTCCGGCCAGCATGCGGTTGAGCATGTCGCCGAGCCTTCCTGAGAAAGGCTGGCCGTCGCGATCGTCGTCCGCATAGGGCATGGGGCCGACGATCATGACGCCATTTGACGTGTCGCCTTCGGCAAAGACGAGATTGCGGGCGCTGTTTCTGAGATTGCAGCCGACGAAGCCTTCCATGGCGAGGCGCAGCTCGGCAAGCGAGCGTGCCGAATCGGCGGCAAACTGCGCCTCCTTGACGGCCTGGGCGTCGGGGATGGCGACCGCCGGGGCGTTGACGGCGGGGGCCGGAGCGCGCGTTTCACGGGCCTGATTGGCGGCCGGGCTTGCCTGCTGTCGCGTCGCAGGCGCTGCCTCCGAGCGGGCTGCGGGCTGGCTTGCGCCTGCTTGCTGGCGCTGCTCCGAACGCGCCGCCTTCATCGCCTCGAACTCGGCGAAGCGATCGACAGGCTCCTCCTCCATGAGCCACTCGACACCCGCGTCCGCATGGAAGGCGAGCAGGGCGGCGAGTTGGCCGGGGGAGAGGGTGTCGGCAGAGATCATGGGCGCCAACCTAGCACGTCAGAAAAGTCGGTCCAATGGCTTCATGCCGCATTCGCGGTCCAGTGGCCGATATCGTCATGTTCGCCGATCAGCGCCAGACCGTGGGCGATCGACAGCAATTCGCCGCCACTTTCGATCCGGTCCTTTTCGAAGCGCCGCTCGAACAGGTTGCGCACCGCCGGCACGAAGGAGGTGCCGCCGGTGAGAAACACCTTGTCGATGCTTGCGGGCGGCGTCTCCGTTGTCGTCAGGACCTCGTCGAGCGCTTCCTCGATGCGGGCAAGCTCGGGCGCAATCCAGCCTTCGAAGTCGGCGCGGCGCACGGTGCGGCGAGACATCTCGCCGAGCGGCGAGAAATAGAACTCCGTCTCTTCCTCTTGCGACAGGCGCATCTTCGTTGCGGAGATCGCCTGGTAGAGCGGGTAACCCTCGTCATGCTCGATCAGGTCGACGAAGGCCTCGAGTTTTTCCGGCTCCAGGCTCTGGCGCACCAGCTTCTTCAGTTCCGTGAAGTCTTTCAAGGTCTTGAAGATGGAAAGCTGATTCCAGCGGCCGAAATTCGCATAGTAGTTCGACGGGACTTCAAGCAGCTTGTCGAAGCTCTTGAACAGACTCCCCTTTCCGATCAGCGGCGAGATCACATTGTCGATGATGCGGAAGTCGAAATGATCGCCGGCGATGCCGACGCCCGAGTGACCGATCGGCGTCGCCGTCAGGCGCCCCGCCTTGGTCTCGAAACGGATCAGCGAATAGTCGGTGGTGCCGCCGCCGAAGTCGGCAACCAGCACGGTCGCGTCGCGCTTGAGGTTCTGGGCGAAGTAGAATGCCGCCGCCACCGGCTCGTAGACATAGTGGATTTCGGGGAAGCCGAATTCCGAAAGGGCAGCGCTGTAGCGCTCGAGTGCCAATGCCGGATCGGGGCTGGAACCGGCGAAACGGACGGGTCTGCCGACGACGATGCGGCTATATTGGCTCATCCAATCGTCGCCAGCATAGTCCTTCAGTTTGGTCAGGAACACCCGCATCAGGTCTTCGAAGCTGTGGCGCTTGGCATAGATCTGCGTGCCCTGGAACAGTGGGCTGGCGGCGAAGGTCTTGATCGACTGCAGGAAACGACAGTCGCCGGGATTGTCGATGAACGAGCGGATGGCCGCCTGTCCTGCTTCCACCTTCAACGCTGACGCGCCGAGGTTCGGATCCTTCATGAAGGAGAGTGCCGTGCGCATGGCGTCGGTGCTGCCCGCCAGGCTGTCGAAATTCATCGAATGGGTGGTGTCGCCTGCCGAAACAGCGAGGACCGAGTTGGTGGTGCCGAAATCGAAGCCCAGTGCTCTGGCCATGTGATGTCTCCTGACGTCCTATGTCTTTGGTGTCGTTGCGCCACGCCCTGTCCAGGGCTGCGCAAGGCGACACGGCTTTGTTCCGCACGCCGCTTTCTAGGCTCGTGCCGGGGAGGTCGGCGACACCTGGAATGCAGCGAAAGGCATGCCGTTCCGGCGCCGTGGGCGCCTTGCCGAAATGCCGGTTGCGGATGGGATTGCCGGCGTCTTCCGCCGGAATGTCGAATGACCGGCCTCGTGACATGGCTATTCGGCAAAAGCAAGGCTGCAAGCCCGGCAGCCCACAATGACAGCGGCGAAATGACATATTTACGTTTACGTTCACGTCATATAGGCATTTGTGCTAAACTCATGACCTCATGCGCAAAAGCGGGCATCGTCTGTCGCATCCCGGCTCGACAAGCCAAACTGCATTTGCCATGACGAGATGATATGGCCTGGGAACTGAGCTGGCAGAAGACCGGCGGGACTGGAGAGACGGAATGAGCGAGCGACAAGAGCTACCCGAGCGCGAGAGCATGGAGTTCGACGTGGTGATCGTCGGCGCGGGGCCTGCGGGTCTTTCAGCCGCGATCCGGTTGAAGCAGATCAATCCTGAGCTTTCCGTGGTGGTTCTGGAAAAGGGCGCCGAAGTCGGCGCGCATATCCTGTCGGGCGCCGTGGTCGATCCCATCGGCATCGACCGGCTGCTGCCGGGCTGGCGCGACGAGGCGGATCATCCGTTCAAGACTGAAGTCAAGGACGATCACTTCCTGCTGCTCGGCCCCGCGGGCTCGATCCGCCTGCCGAACTTCGCCATGCCGCCGCTGATGAACAATCACGGCAACTACATCGTCTCGCTCGGCAATGTCTGTCGCTGGCTTGCCGGTCACGCCGAAGCGCTCGGTGTCGAGATCTATCCGGGCTTTGCCGCAACCGAAGTTCTCTATAACGACGAAGGCGCCGTCATCGGCGTTGCCACCGGTGACATGGGCATCGAGAGGAATGGCGAGCCTGGCCCGAACTTTGCCCGCGGCATGGCCCTCCTTGGCAAGTACACGCTGATCGGCGAGGGCGTGCGCGGCTCGCTCGCCAAGCAGCTGATTTCGAAATTCGATCTCTCCAAAGACCGCGACGTGCCGAAATTCGGCATTGGCCTCAAGGAACTCTGGCAGGTCAAGCCCGAGAACCACAAGCCCGGCCTGGTGCAGCACTCGTTCGGCTGGCCGCTCGGCATGAAGACCGGTGGCGGCTCGTTCCTCTACCATCTCGAAGACAACATGGTCGCCGTCGGTTTCGTCGTGCACCTCAACTACAAGAACCCCTATCTCTTCCCGTTTGAGGAGTTCCAGCGGTTCAAGACCCATCCGGCCATCCGCGGCACCTTCGAGGGCGGCAAGCGCCTGTCGTACGGCGCTCGCGCCATCACCGAGGGCGGCTACCAGTCGGTGCCGAAGCTGTCGTTCCCCGGCGGCGCGCTGATCGGCTGTTCGGCCGGCCTCGTCAACGTGCCGCGCATCAAGGGCAGCCACAATGCGGTGCTCTCGGGCATGCTGGCGGCCGACAAGCTGGCCGAAGCGATCGCGTCGGGCAGGGCCAATGACGAGCCGGTCGAGATCGAGAACGAATGGCGCCAGACCGACATCGGCAAGGATCTGAAGCGGGTCAGGAACGTCAAGCCGCTGTGGTCGAAGTTCGGCACGGCGATCGGCGTGGCGCTCGGCGGTCTCGACATGTGGACCAACCAGCTGTTCGGCTTCTCGTTCTTCGGCACGCTGAAACACGGCAAGACCGACGCACAGGCGCTCGAGCCGGCAGCGCAGCACCAGAAAATCGACTATCCCAAGCCCGACGGCGTCCTGACTTTCGACCGGCTGTCCTCGGTGTTCCTGTCGAACACCAACCATGAGGAAGACCAGCCGATCCACCTGCAGGTGAAGAACCCGGAACTGCAGAAGACCTCGGAGCTCGACGTCTTTGCCGGGCCGTCGACGCGCTACTGTCCCGCCGGGGTCTATGAATGGGTGGAGAAGGACGGCAAACCGGTCTTCGTCATCAACGCGCAGAACTGCGTGCACTGCAAGACCTGCGACATCAAGGACCCGAACCAGAACATCAACTGGGTGCCGCCGCAGGGTGGCGAAGGACCGGTCTATCCCAACATGTAAGGATGGGTTTTCGCGCGACTGCGCAAAACTCAACCTCCGAACAGCAAGCATCTGGAGGCGCCGCGCACTTGCCCGGCGCCTTTTTCATGTCAATTGCGCGCCGATATCCGATCGACGAAGTCGGCGATCAGCGGTGCGATCTCGGGCAGGCGTTCCTCGAGGGCGAAATGGCCCGTATCGAACAGATGAAGCTCCGCTTCCGGCACGTCGGCCAGGAAGGCGCGAGCGCCGGCCTCGGTGAAGAACGGATCGTTGCGCCCCCAGGTGATGAGAACAGGCGGACGCGCGTCGCGCAGCCATTGCTGCCATTCCGGATAGCGCGTCAGATTGCTCTTGTAGTCGAAGGCGAGATCGATCTGCGGCTGGCGGCGATCCGGCCGGTCAAGGAAATGCTGATCCATCGTCCAGCCATCAGGGGCGACCAGTTCCGGGTCGGATGTGCCGCCTTCATATTGCGCCCGCGTCATCTCCAGCGTCAGCAACTGCCGGACCTGTTCTGTAGCGCCTTCGTCTCCAGGCGCGAGCGCGATGAAGTCACGGGCTGTGTCTGAAAGACCCTCCCGGTACGCATTCCCGTTCTGGACGATCAGCCCGTCGATCAGTTCGGGACGGCGGCTTGCCAATCGGAAGCCGACTGGGGCGCCGAAATCGAAGGCGTAGAGAAAGAAGTGCCTGAGCGACAGGGCCTCGACAAAACCTTCGATCAGGTCGGCGAGGCGATCGAAGCTGTAGAGAAACTCGCCTCCTTCGTTCGTCGAAGTGGGCGCGTCGCTGTGGCCGAAGCCCGGATAATCAGGTGCGATCAGGCGATAATGGCCGCCAATCGCGTCCATCAGTCGGCGGTATTGATGCGAGGATGAGGGAAACCCGTGCAGCAGGAGCAGCGTCGGCGCATCCGCATCGCCCGGCACACTTTCCCGGTAGAAGATCTTGACGCCGTCAACGACCGCAAAGCGGTGCCGAATGGCGGGGACACTGATCGCACTCATGTCACACTCCTGTTTCCAATGTTTATGCATTAGAATTGCGCTGGAGAATCTAATGTGTCAATATCAAAAATATGCATTAGATAAATGAGCATGACATGGAATTGATCCCTTTCGTTGGAGAGCCCCTCGCGCTGGACCTGATCAACACGCGTCCGTTGACCGGGGAAGGGCCCGTTGACCTTATCGGCGATGCGGATGGGCTTGCCGCGTGGGTAGAGCAGCAGGCGGGTCGGTTGCAGGACGCCTCTCTCTTGGTTTCCGGCAGGCTTTCCGTTGAAGAACTGGCTCTGGTGCATGCCGTGCGCGACCACGTGGCCTCGGCAGTCAGGAGCCTGATGGAAGGTCGGGATGTGGCGGCAGGCGATGTCGCCGGCCTCAATGCGGCTATGGCTGCAGCGCCGGTGACGCGGCGGCTGGATTGGAGGGATGCACATGCGGTCAAAAGCGAAAGGACGGGAACATCAGGCGTCCAGCTGGCAGGTTTCCTGGCGGAGGATGCCGCCCTGTTGCTGGCGGGGCCGGAGGCCGGGCTCATCCGCAAATGCGAGGCCGATGACTGCGTCATGCTGTTCGTCGGCAACAATGCCCGTCGGCGCTGGTGCTCGGCCGCCCGCTGCGGAAACCGGGTCCGCGTGTCGCGCTACTACAAGCGCAGCAAGTCGTCCTGATCGGACGTGGTCTTTCCTTCCCCCATGCGCCGGCAACGGCGGGAACATTAGGAAAGGCAATCGTTGACGCAAATGGGAAAGTCCTTGCCGGAAAGACCCTATAGCCTGGAGGTGTCGTTGTCGTGCCAAGCGCGTCGACGGATCTGCAGGCCATTCGGTCCCTGTTGTTTTTGCGTTGGACCGGAGCCTGTTGACACGCGGCCGATCACTGCGGTGAGATCAGTCGTCCGACGGGACGTACCGCCAGAACAGAGGGAACAGAAATGAACAAGCTTCTTGCAACGACTTGCCTGGCCGCCGGCCTTCTTGGCCTTGCCGGCACGGCCTCGGCAGCCGAATGCGGCGACGTGACGATCGCCAACATGAACTGGCAGAGCGCCGAGGTTCTGGCGAGTGTCGACAAGATCATTCTGACGGAAGGCTATGGCTGCAACGCCGAGCTTGTCGTCGGCGATACCGTGCCGACGATCACCTCGATGATCGAAAAGGGCCAGCCCGACATTGCGCCGGAAGGCTGGGTGGATCTGCTGCCTGATGTTGTCAATCGCGGCCTTGAAGAAGGCAAGCTGGTCGGTGCCGCCGTGGCGCTTTCCGATGGCGCGGTGCAGGGCTGGTGGGTGCCGAAATATGTCGTCGACGCCAACCCCGATATCAAGACGATCGACGATGTGTTGAAGCACAAGGATCTCTTCCCGGATCCGGAAGACGCCAGCAAGGGCGCCGTCTTCAATGGCCCTCAAGGATGGGGCGGCACGGTTGTCACGACCCAGCTCTACAAGGCCTATGGCGGCGAGGCGGCCGGCTTCACGCTGGTCGATACCGGCTCGGCTGCGGGCCTCGATGGCTCGATTGCCAAGGCCTACGAGCGCAAGCAGGGTTGGGTCGGTTACTACTGGGCACCGACGGCACTTCTCGGCAAGTACGAGATGGTGAAGCTCGGCCACGGCGTCGAGGCTGATGCTGCGGAATGGAAACGCTGCAACACGGTTGCCGATTGCCCGGATCCGAAGAAGAACGACTGGCCGAAGGACAAGGTCCAGACGCTGGTAACCAAGACCTTTGCCGATCGCGCCGGTCCGGCCATGGACTACTTGAACAAGCGCGCCTGGACCAACGACACCGTCAATAAGCTGATGGCCTGGATGACCGACAACCAGGCAAGCGGCGAGGAAGGTGCAAAGCACTTCCTTCAGGAAAACCCTGATATCTGGACCACCTGGGTCTCCCCTGACATTGCCGAGAAGGTCAAGGCCGCGCTTTGATTGCCATCGACTGATGAAATCGGGCGGCGCACTGTTCCGTGCGCCGCCCTTTGGTTGATGGTTGGTGGACGCAAAACAAAAACAAGGTCGCCACCGTGGAAGAGTGAAGGGGAATGAAATGGAATGGTTGACCCAATTTCCACATATGGATGACGACCGCCTGCGGGCATTGAAAAAGGCGATCGACGAGGGGTTTCGCACCTTCACGCGCGCCTATGGCGACGGCATTGAAGCGTTCTTCGAGCCGTTACAGTTCTTTCTGATCCAGTCGGAGCGCTTCATGACGCGCACGCCCTGGCCGATCATCATCCTGCTGATTGCTGCTCTCGCCTGGTTTGCCAGCCGGAACTGGAAGATCGTCGCTGGCTGCGTCGGCACGCTGCTGCTCATCGGCTATTTCGACATGTGGGACGATACGATGAAGACGATCTCGATGATCTTCGTCTGTACCGTGCTGTCGATCGCCATCGGCATACCGCTCGGCATCGTCATGTCGCGCTCTGACCGCGTCCAGAATGTGGTCAATCCGATCCTCGACGTGATGCAGACCATGCCGAGCTTCGTCTATCTGATCCCGGTAGTCATGCTGCTCGGCATCGGAAAGGTGCCGGGGCTGATTGCCGTTGTGATCTACGCGATCCCGCCGATGATCCGGTTGACCAACCTCGGCATTCGCCTCGTCGATAAGGATGTGCTGGAGGCGGCCGATGCGTTCGGCTCTTCCGGCTGGCAGAAACTGAAGAACGTGCAGATGCCCTTGGCGCTCCCGACGATCATGGCCGGTATCAACCAGACGATCATGATGGCGCTGGCCATGGTGGTCATCGCTTCGATGATCGGGGTTCAGGGGCTTGGGCAGCCGGTGCTGAAGGCGATCGCCAACCAGTATTTCACGCTCGGCATTTTCAACGGCCTGGCCATCGTCGGCATCGCGATTATCTTCGACCGCGTCAGCCAGGCCTACGGCCACCGGCTTCAGAAGCATCGCGAGATTGTTCACGGCTGAAAATGACGGCGCCAACAAACAAAATGGCCCGGAAGCTGTCGCTTCCGGGCCATTTTTCGTTCCGACCCTTTACGGCTTGCGCGGTGAAAGGATACCGGTCGAGAGCGCGACGCCGGCTGCCGTGATGATCGCGGCGACGATCTCGAATGGGCCGATCTCTTCGCCGAGAAGGACGGCACCGCCGATCATCGCCAACACCGGCGTCAGTGCCGTGAAGGCGGCGGCCTGGGTTCCGCCGAGGCTGCGGACCGCGACACCATAGGCAACCATGGCGACCAGGCCCGAGAGAAGGCCCTGGCTGGTGATCTGCAAGGCGATCTCCTTCAATGGAACGCTGACAAGCGTGCTGCCGAAGATGCCGGCAAGCAGCAGGTGGATCAGGAACGACCAGACCGCAATCAGTGCGCTGCCTTCGAGCGGGCTGAGGCCGGAGCGCCGGAAGGCGTGGGTGTAGATTGCCCAGAGCGTGGCTGCCGCCGGAAGCAGCGCGTAGCCGGCCCAGCCGGTGCCGGTGGTGCCGGCAAGGCTGCGGGCAAGCAGGAGGGCGACGCCGGCGACGATCGCGGCAAAACCGGCGATACGCATGCGGTCGGGCCGCTCACCGAAAACGGTAATGCCGATCAGTGCCGTTGCCAGCGGCATCGAGCCCCCGAGCAGCACGCCGACCGAAGATGCGGGTGTGGCATGAATGGCAAAGGCTGCGACCTGGAAGAACAGCGCGCCGGAGCCCGCGACCATCAGGATGAGCAGGAGCGCCGGCAGCTTGGCCGGTAGCAACCCGGTCTTCAGCCACACCGGTGTGAGGACCAGTGCTGGAATGCCGTAGCGGATAAGGCCAAGGTCTATCGTGCCGAGCGCGGTGCCGGCGGTGTGTCGTGTCGCAAGAATCCACCCGGCCCAGATCAGCACGGTGATGAAGGCGCCGGCATAGCCGGTGGCGACGGGTGCGGTGGTGCCGCGATCGAGTGTGAGCGCAACCATCTGATTTTCCTTCCCGAATTGGATGCCCGTCGTTATCGGGGCTGGGAAGAAGATTACTGCCAATGGGCAAGGCATGTCCTTGCGATTTATGCTCGAAATGGCCTATGGTGCGCAATCATGTGCCAAAATGGCCTCATTGGAATATCAGCTATGCCAAATCTGGATAAATTCGATCTCGCGATTCTCAAGATCCTACAGGAGGATGCGCGGGCAACGAACGTGGAGATTGCCGAACGTGTCAATCTGTCGCCGTCTCCTTGCCTGCGGCGTATCCGCAATCTGGAGAAATCTGGCATCCTGCGTGGCTATCGGGCTGATATCGACCGCAAGGAGGTGGGGCTTGGGCTGACCGTTTTCGTAGAGATCAAGGTCGGCCAGCACAGCCGCGAGAATGCCCAGCGTCAGCAGGAGGCACTGCTTGCCATTCCCGAGGTCGTGTCCTGCTTCCTGATTTCAGGAAATGCCGATTTCCTGGCCGAAGTCGTCGTCGAGGACCTGTCGGCCTATGAGACCTTGCTGACGGAGACGTTGCTGGCGATGCCCGGCGTGACGGACATTCGCTCCAATTTCGCCATCCGCTCGATCAAGACGGGCGGCCCGCTGAAGCTGCCGGAGTAGGGCTGAAAGCAGGTCGGCGATAGCGAAACCGGGCTCCCATCTCCCGCAGGCGGCAGGTTAAGTTTTTGTAAGGCACTGGAAACGGCGCCGATTGCGCTTATCTCATCGCGGTGGCCGCCCCCGTGTCACGGCAATGGAGCCAGTAAGCCTTTCATGAAAATCAAAGCGATCTTCAATCGGGACGGTGGAACCTTCCGAACGACGGACATGACGGCCTATGGCAGCAAGGTTGAGGCAATCTTTCGCGACGCCGGCCACCAGATCGAGATCGCGACCGTCTCGGGTGCCGAGATGCAGCAGGCACTCGAAAAGACCTGCAGGCGCGACGATCTCGACGCGATCGTCGCTGGTGGCGGCGATGGCACGATTTCGGCAGCCGCCGGTGTAGCCTGGAAAACCGGCATGCCGCTTGGCGTTGTCCCGGCCGGGACGATGAACCTTTTTGCGCGCACACTGAAATTGCCGCTCGATATCTGGAAGGCGCCGGAGGTTCTGGCGCAGGGCACGATCATCGATGGCGACATCGGCAGCGCCGACGGCCGCGCCTTCGTGCACCAGTTTTCGATGGGGCTGCACGCGCGCATGGTGCGCTACCGTGAGTCGTTCAGCTTTCGATCGCGGCTGGGCAAGATTACGGCAAGCACGCGTGCTGCCGTCGGGGTCATCCTCAATCCGCCGGATTTCGAGATCGAGTTCGACGTGGATGGCCATCATGAAAGCCGCCACGTCTCGGCGGTGTCCGTGTCGAACAATCCGTTCGGGCGCGATACGCTGATGTATGCGGACGATGTGACGGCCGGCCACCTCGGTTTCTACACTGCGCCGCCGCTCAGCCCGCCCGGCGTTGCCAAGCTGGCGCTCGACGTGCTGCGCGGCAAGTTCCGCGACAATCCCGTGATTACGGAAATGAGCGGCCATGCGCTGGACCTGCATTTCCCCAAGGTCGATCGGAAGATCAACTGCGTGATCGATGGCGAACTTCTGCCGATGGGGCGGGACGTCGCCCTAAGGATCCATCCGGGCGAACTGAAATTGCTCGTCGGTGCCGATAGGCCTGGTTCTTAACCCCGGGGCGGTCCGTGACCCCGGGGCCAATCGATCGCTCCGGGGCTCGGCCACGCGCCTGAGGCAGCCGATGCTGTCGTCGTGGTCGTCCTTGCCGTATGGCGCAGGAGCAATTGGCTGGCGCCAACTTCCATTTGCCATGCATCGCATCCGCCGTCGCGGACACGGTGCGACTGTGGAGAGAGCCGGAAGGGTCGTTACCGATTATTGGAACGACGTCTCGTAAAAGCTTCTGAGCTTGCGGGAATGCAGCTTTTCGGGCGGCATCGAAGCCAGCTTCTGCAGAGCCAGAATACCGATCTTCAGATGCTGGCTGACCTGCGTCCGATAGAAGGTCGTGGCCATTCCCGGAAGCTTGAGCTCGCCGTGCAGCGGTTTGTCGGAAACGCAAAGCAGGGTGCCGTAGGGTACCCGGAAGCGGAAGCCGTTGGCAGCGATCGTCGCCGATTCCATGTCGAGCGCGATGGCGCGCGCCTGAGACAGGCGCTTGACCGGTCCGCGCTGGTCGCGCAGTTCCCAGTTGCGATTGTCGATGGTGGCGACGGTGCCGGTGCGCATGATCTGCTTGAGATCATAGTCGCGGTAGCCGGTGACTTCGGCGACGGCGTCCTGCAGCGCCACCTGAACCTCGGCAAGTGCCGGCAGTGGGATCCAGACCGGCAGGTCGTCGTCCAGCACATGGTCTTCGCGCATATAGGCATGGGCAAGCACATAATCGCCGAGGCGCTGGCTGTTCCTGAGACCGGCGCAATGCCCGAGCATCAGCCAGACGTGCGGGCGCAGCACGGCGATATGGTCCGTGATCGTCTTGGCGTTGGACGGGCCGACGCCGATATTGACCATTGTGATGCCGCCATGGCCCTTCTTCTTCAGATGGTAGGCGGGCATCTGCGGCAGGCGGGCGAGCGTATAATCCGTTTCGGGCTTGTCGGCGCCGGCGGGCGTGATGATGTTGCCGGGTTCGACGAAGGCAGTGTAGCCATTGCCGCCTTCCGCCATCTGCTGGCGTGCCCAGGCGCAGAACTCGTCGATATAGAACTGGTAGTTTGTGAACAGCACGAAGTTCTGGAAATGCGTTGCACTCGTCGCCGTATAGTGGCTGAGGCGGGCCAGAGAATAGTCGATGCGCTGGGCTGTAAACGGTGCCAGCGGCGAGGGTTCGCCCGGGCCCGGTTCATAGGAGCCGTTGGCGATCTCGTCATCAGTCGTCGTCAGGTCCGGCGCGTCGAACAGGTCGCGCAGCGGAATATCAATGGAATCGCCGGCCGATGCTTCGACGTGCGCGCCTTCCCCAAACGCAAAATGCAGCGGGATCGGGGTCGAGGATTCCGACACGGTGACGCCGAGGCCGTGATTGCGCATCAGGTGCCCCAACTGTTCCTTCAGATAGTGCCGGAACAGTTTCGGTCGCGTGATCGTCGTGGTGTAAACGCCCGGTGCGCTGACATATCCGTATGACAGGCGGGAATCGACATGGCCGAAGCTGCTGGTTTCGATGCTGACCTGCGGGTAGCAGGCGCGATAGCGCGTCATCGGAACGCCGTTCTTGCCCAGCCCCTCGAAAGCCTCTGTGAGGAACCGGGTATTGCGATCGTAAAGTGCCTCCAGGCAATCGACCGCGGCCGTCGGATCTTCGAAGAACTGTGGCTCGAACGGGTCGGGTGTGGAGACGGAAAGGACGGAGTGTGAAGAGATTCGCTTGTTCATGTCGCATTATAGGCTGCGGCTTCTGACAAGCAAACGACAAGATGCGGCATGCACAACCGCACCGATCAGAACAACTTTAGCGCGGTCCGGCGAGAATGATGGTGCTGCCGACGAGGGCGACGGTCATTCCGGTCAGATCCCAGCGATCGGGCTTGATGCCTTCGGCGAGCCACAGCCATAGAAGCGACGCGGCGATATAGACCCCGCCATAGGCTGCATAGGCGCGGCCGGCCGCCTCGCTGTCGATCAAGGTCAGCAGCCAAGCAAACAGCGCCAGCGACGCCACGCCCGGGATCAGCCACCAGATCGGCCTGTCGAGTTTCAGCCAGGCCCAAAAGGCGAAGCATCCGGCAATCTCGGCGAGGGCGGCAAGCGAATAGACGGCATAGGCTGGCATAGATGGCGGATCCTTTCACGCGTGAAAGGACAGGAAGGCGTTTGGCGATGCAAGAGAGGAAGGCAAAATAAAAGGCGCCGGTGGCGCCTTCGGTCAGCTCATGGATTGGCGCTGCAGCGTCACGAAGAGAACGAGGCCGGCGCCCTGCTTGCCGATGCCGAGGCCGTTGGCCTTGCTATAGGCGAGCGCCCCAACCGGCGCCATCAGCAGGCTGGCAAGTGCAAGAACACGCAGCGAGAGAAAGGCGGAGGTGGAAAGGGCGGCCAGCATGTCGGTCTCTCCGTTAGAGCTTGGCTTGGCAGTATTGCGCCGTATGCGCGGTGCAATCGGTCAGCGAGCCGAGATAGGTGTTGGTGCGGCGACGTTCGGTGTCTGCACTGACTGCGGCGGCAAGGGTCATCGCGAAAACAACCATCAGAAGGCTGATAATGGTGAGGCGCCGAGCAAGAATGTCCATGGTTCTGTCCGTTGGTCTGGAGGCGGTTCAAATCGATTGAGTGGGTTTTCGCACAACCAAACTGAACTCTTGCTGATATCGCCGTTCATCTGGCGTTCATCTTGCGATTGATGTCGCCGTCATTCTCGCGGGTAGGGCGCGGCAAACTCGGTAATGAGGCAGTGGGTGGCGTTGGGTTGACGGCTCGATGGGCCCGTCCTTGCAAAAACAAAACCCGCCGAAAATCTCGGCGGGCTTGTCGATGATCGGAGGGCATCCGAGGGGCACCCATTTTAGAAGGATCGTTCCTGGAGAATCCCGCTCTTCAATAGATTCACCGAAGGCCGATCGGGTACTCTGGAATTCAAGTACCGGAGCGTGCTTTGTGCGCCCTTCTGAAGGCCCGGCGGTCTAGAGGCGCGACCAGGTCTGCGTTTTGCAGAGAACTTTGAGCACGCATCCCTTCATCTTTAGCGAGTTGCCGTCGACCGCACCGGAACCGCTATAGGTCTTGTCGGTTTCCGGATCGGTGATTTCCCCGGAATAGTTGCCGCCCGTGCCGGTCAGGTTGCCGATCCGCTTGCCGACGAATTTGCCGGTCTTCAACGTGACGCAGTAGGCGCCGCCGCAAGGGGCGATTTCGGCCGTCGCGCCGGTTGCGGTCTTCCAGTTGCCGACGATCGGTTCGGCGGCAGCAGCCGTTCCGGCAACGCCGACAGCGAGAGCCGCTGTCATGATCAAGGTACGTATCATTCATTCCTCCAGATAGAAGTCGCCGGCGCGGTCCGCTTCGCCGGCATCTCTGCAGATATCCTCGTTTGAAAGGCAGTCTCCTCACCGCCGCGGGCAAGATAGCTTACGCGTACGTAAAGGTAAACTGGCTTGAACGCACCCGTTTATGCTTTTTCTTTGCCGGTTTCCGGCGGAGAAAAATCGAGGAAACACAGCATCTGCGGGTTGGGTCCTTTTTTCGTGGTTACCATTTGGTTGAAATCGGCGGTTGAATATTTCGTAAATTTTTATGCGAATGCGCTGAATTTCCGGCCTTTCGATGTTTAACAAAAACTCAAGTTTACCAAGTGTTTGAACTTTGTTTGTCTCAAATTAATCATGCATTTTAAGCGCGTATTGAAGGCCGTGCCGCATAGTAAGACCCATAAGACGAGCGGAGAAATTCACTCCGCCGAATGACCGAAGATGACGCTGCAAAAGACGGCGCGGTTCGGAAAGGCCCGCAAAGAGGCACGGTCGAACAGGGACCAAAAACAAATGCTGATCTGGAGCATGGTCCGCCTCTAAAGGGCGGGCCGCTTCGGAAAACCAACCAGGCAAAACAGGGACAAGACAATGGCACGCTTTGATATGCAGGTTGCTTCGAATACCGCGATGGGTGGTGAAAACCAGGCGGACGTCTTCTGCGAGATGGGGCTGGCCTATGCCACCGGTCGCGGTCGTCCGGTCGATCTGGTGGCCGCCCACAAATGGCTGAATATCGCCGCGATCAAGGGCTGCGACCGCGCCGTCGATCTGCGCGCTGACCTTTCGATGACCATGAGCAAGGCCGATCTGGCCGCCGCTCTTCGCGCTGCCCGCGAATGGATGACGGTTCACTGAGAAACAGGCGGGGCTCGCGCTCCCGTCCAGCGGCGCCCGCGAGCGGGCAGGCGCCGGATATATGACCTACTGGCCGCCAGCCAGTTTCGCCATAACGTTGGGCAAGGCTGCTTCCAGCAAATCCATCTCCGCTTGCGGGCCGGTGCTGACGCGAATGCAGCGGTTGAGCGGAGCGACGCCGGGCATGCGGATGAAGATGCCGTGGTCGCTCATCAGCGTATCGACGATCGCGCGCGCATAGACCGCGTCGCGCCCACAATCGATCGCAACGAAATTGGTGGCCGACACGAGCGGCGACAAGCCGTTGTGTCCAGCGATCTCAGCGATGCGTTCGCGCGAACCCGCAATCCGCGCCGTGACCGTTGCCAGATAATCCTGATCCGCGAGTGCCGCGACTGCTGCTGCGACGCCGATCCTGTTCATCCCGAAATGATTGCGGATCTTGTCGAACGCCTGGGCGGTCCCGGGCGTGGTGATGATGTAACCGACCCGCGAGCCCGCAAGCCCATAGGCTTTCGAGAAAGTCCGGGTTCTCACGACATTGGGCATGTCGATGAACGCGTCGGTCGCCGGCAGGGCTTCCGCCGGCGCCGTCTCGCAATAGGCCTCATCCAGAATGAACAGCGTGGTTTCCGGCAACGCCTTGGCGAATTCGACGATACGCTCGGCCCCCCACCAGCTTCCCATCGGGTTATCAGGGTTGGCGAAGTAGACGAGCGGGGCGTTCTCCTTTTTGACCGCAGCAAGCAAGCCGTCTAGATCCTCGCGATCGCCGACATAGGGCACCGTCACCAGCCGTCCACCATGCCCGACGACGTGGTAGTTGAACGTCGGATAGGCGCCGAACGAGGTGACGACCGGCATGCCGGGTTCGATCACAAGCCGCACGATCTGGCCTAGCAAGCCGTCGATGCCTTCGCCGATCGCAATGTTGGCGGCCGAGACACCAAGTCGAGTGGCCAGCGCCTGCTTCAGATCATGGTTTTCCGGGTCCGCATATTTCCACGTTCCGGTCGCCGCCTCCCGCATCGCCTGCACGACGCTTTCGGCAGGCCCGAAGCCGCTTTCGTTTGCACCGATGCGGGCCGCGATGGCGCGTCCGCGCTGGCGCTCGATGGCCTCGGGTCCGACAAACGGAATGGTGGAGGGCAGGGATTGGATGAGTGGCGTGAAACGAGTAAAGGCGGACATGCTGGATATAGGGCCCCGTTCGAACAAAGTTCGCGGAACTTACTGCATAATTCCCTAAATCGGAATCGATTTGAGGGCAAAACGATGCCACGATTCAAAGTGTTGCAGCAACGTTTGCCCGCCTAAGCGGACACGCAGCCCTGCAACGCATGCTTTGGTGATGCGGAACAGCCTTGATGAGAAAATAGCGACGCGGATTGTAGCGCTTCGACGGGCGAGAGCCAGCAGGGCAAGACCTAGCGGCGCTTGGGTGCTTTGGCGTTCTGGCCGGTAAAGAATTCCTGCCGGATGATCTCGCGCAGCAGGGTCTGTTCGATCGGCTTGATGAATTGCACGCCGATGCGCTCGCCGTTGCGATAGACCTCGGCGCAGCCGATGCGAAGCGACGTGCCGATGATGTGGAGATAATAATGCTGTGGTAGGCCGATCGTGGTCTGCACGGCAAAGCTCGCGCCGCCACGCGAGATGTCGATCATCCGACAGGTGCGGACCGACACGCTGCCAAGCCCCGGCTGTACCGTCGTCAGGGTGGCGGCATGGCCGATGGAAAAGCGTTCGTATCGACGCTCGTAGAACGGCGAGGGCACGCAGGAATACATCGTCTGCTGCATCTGTCATTCTCCGCCTGCGCCGGATCGCGAAATGCGATCATTCGGCCTTCGATCGTGGGCAATTCATTTGTCCACGCTTAATCCTCGCGTGAATGCCGAGGTAAGTCGAGTGCAGTTTCGGTGCAGAAGTTTGCAATCCCCTGAAGGAGATCGATAAAAATGTAACGTCGGTCGTTTTCCTTGAGGCGAAGGCGGCGGGGCTCAAAAACCACCGCTTGAAAATTGCATGCGGATCAGCCGGCTGACGAAGTCCGGGGCGAGCAGCATGTTGAAGCGCACGCCAAGCTCAGCACCGCTACGATGGACCTGAGAGCAGCCGATCTCTTCCTTGAACCCGTCGATCTGGAGGAAGAAGTGTTTCGGCACCATCAGCGCGGCATTGAAGTCGAGCATGGCGCCCGCGATCGAAATGTGACGCAGCAGGCATTGATATTTGGTCTTTGCCTTGAGGTGCTGGCCGATGATCAGGATTCGGCAGGGACGCTCAATGAAGTAATGTTGATACGTGGTTGCCAGCTGCCCTGGCTTCGCTTCCGCGACATGCATTTTCATCGACATGGCAAGCTCCGATAACGCATAGCCTTTCCTTGGCGCAGGAGATGCATCGCGCCCGCCCGGAATCACCCGGCGCAAGAGATGCGGCGTCTGAGTTAAGGTTTCCGACTTGCTTCGACCTTGCGGCGCAGGCCGGAGGACGAGGCTCAAAAAATATGGCGAACGGGGACATTGAAAGCCTCTGGCTCATACGTAATAGTTTCATCAGGGCATGACTGTGGGGCGGTGGCATCGTTCCGAAATGCCGGCAATGGGGTTGTGCGCCTCCTGTCTCCTGCTCCCGAAGAGCCAGGATGTGAGGGAGCGCCGGAGGGAAGAGCATGATTACGGGGCAACTCCCGCGGTGGCGTTCATTCGTCATTCTTTTCGTGGCCGTGCTGGCCTTTGCGCCGACGGATGTCCTGGCCGCAAAACGCGTCGCCCTGTTGATTGGCAACGAGAAGTATGAGGCGACCTCGCAACTCAACAACCCCGCCAATGACGTCGAGCTGATGAAGGCCTCATTCGAGGAGGCCGGTTTCGATTCCGTCACCACGGTCCACGATGTCGGGCGCCAGGCTATGGTCAAGGCGCTGCGGGATTTCGAAGACCTGGCAACGGGCGCCGATGTGGCGATTGTCTACTATTCCGGCCACGGCATGGAAATGAACGGCCAGAATTTTCTTCTGCCGACCGACGTAAAATTGCAGACGGACAAGGATATCGAGGACGAGGCGGTCGGGCTCGATCGGGTTCAGCGTTCGCTTGAGGGCGCGACCAAGCTCAAGCTGGTGATTCTTGACGCCTGTCGCAACAATCCGTTCGAGCAGAGCATGACGCGCTCGATCTCGACGCGGGCAGTTTCGCGAGGTCTCGCGCGGGTTGAACCGGAATCGGCCGACCTGCTGGTCGCCTTTGCGTCCAAGGCCGGCACAGTGGCCCTTGACGGCGAGGGGAAGAACAGCCCCTTTGCCACGGCGCTTGCCAAGTATCTCACAGAGCCGGGCGTCGATGTGCGGATCGCCTTGGGCAAGGTGCGCGACGAGGTGGTTTCTGTCACCAACCGCGGCCAGGAGCCCTTTGTCTATGGATCGCTCGGTGGCGCGCAAATCTTCCTGAACATAAAGGAAGTCAACATCAGCATCACCAACAACGGCGAGCAGCTCTCGCCGAACAGCCAGTCGGCCGCTGCCGCCGACTGGCAGAATATCCGCGATCTCGCCGACAAGGACCTGATCGCCGCCTTCCTCGCCAAGCATGGATCCGATCCGGTCTACAAGATGCTGGCGGAGAAGAAGCTGAAGCTTTTGAGCGAGGCCGAGCAGACATCGAGCGTGACACCTGACGAAATCGCCTGGGATGCCCTGAAGCAATCGACCGATGCCGCAGCCCTCACGCGATTCCTCGAGCGTTATCCCGACAGCAAGCATAAGGCGGAGGCGGAGCAGCAGATCGCGGCCCTCGAGCCGCAAAAGGGCCTCAACATCTCGCAGACCGGCAAGGACACGCAGGCCTCGCGCGACTGCTATCTGCTGGCAGGCGAACCGCAGTCCATGCCCGGTTTCGTCGGTGTGAATTTCCTGAAGCTTGATTCGGCGCGCGCACTGACCGCCTGTGCCCAGGCGGTCAACGAGAACCCCGACGACATGATGCTCGTCAACATGCTAGGACGAGCGCAGGACGCCGGGCGCGATTACATTGAGGCGCGCCGCAATTACCAAAAGGCCGCCGACGGCGGAAATATGTATGCGTTGACCAACCTGGCCTGGTTCTCCGTCTACGGCACCGACGGGGCCGTCGATGTCGATCAGGGCAAGCGAATGTTCGAGCAGGCGGCAAAGGCCGGCAATGCCTATGGCCAGGCATCGCTCGGCTGGCTTTATCGCGAGGGTTATGGCGGCATTGCCCAGGACTACGAGGAAGCGGCGAGGTGGTATCAACTGGCCGCCGACCAGGGCTACGCCAATGCCATGGCGACCGTCGCGTGGTTCTATAGAGAGGGGCTTGGCCTGTCGAAGGATCTGGCGCAATCGCTCGCCTGGTACAAGAAGGCAGCCGAAGGCGGCGACGTCAACGCGATGTCGTCACTCGGTTGGGCCTATCAGAACGGGCTTGGCACCGAGCAGAACTATGTGGAAGCCAAGACCTGGTATGAAAAAGCGGCCAATGTCGGTGACTCCTATTCGATGGCGTTGCTTGGCTGGTTCTACGATGTCGGCACCGGCGTCGCCCAGGACTATGCCCAGGCGCGCATATGGTACGAAATGGCAGCGAATGCCGGCAGTGCCTACGCGATGGGAAATCTGAGCCGTCTTTATGACTATGGGCTCGGCACCAAGGCGGATGCGAGGGAGGCTGTGCGCTGGGCGGCGGCCAGCGTCGAGGGTGGTGACCCGGCCAAGCTTCAGGAATTGAAGTCCCAGCCGAGCAATTTCACGCCTGCCTTCCGCAAGGAAATGCAGGCGCTGTTGAAAGACCGCGGCCTTTACAGCGGTCCCGTCGATGGGGACTTTGGAGCGGCGACGCTCGATGCGATCGACAGGCTCTCCCGGAAGTCATGAATTGATCCCCGGCAGCAAGCTCTTGATCAGGGCGCCACTGGCATTCTCCGAGCAGGGGAGGCATCGCAGGCCATGAGGTGCCTCTTCAGGGCCGTGACGGGGGTCCGTTCTTCGGGTGCCCACATGAAAATTCGCTCATTTCCCAGAAACCGACAAAAAAATCTTGCATTGCCCGCGGTCTGACACTAGTCAGGCGCTAACGGAGAGGTGGCCGAGTGGTCGAAGGCGCTCCCCTGCTAAGGGAGTATACCCGGAAGGGTATCGAGGGTTCGAATCCCTTCTTCTCCGCCATTATTCTTTTGGGCCACAGGCGATCCCAATTTCATCCGATTTTTCAAAGATTTGAAGCAGTCCCTAATGAAGGGGTCTGTTGTTGCTGTGACTCAGTCGAGTAACCCAGACATGTCTTGGGACACATTCGGCTAGGATTCGAGAAGACGATAAAGGCTGTCGGCCAGATGTCCGCCCTTTCGGGGCAGCCCGTCGAGATCGCGTACATTGAAGCGCCCCCCAGTCACGCACGATCTGCAGGATCACACTGCCCAATCGGGCGGCATCTGAGCGCCCGCCGCCGTCATGGATCGAGGCAAGCGCCATGAGCCGACGAGCTTGGCTCGCATCCGTTGTCTGTCGGGCCGAAAGGCGCAGCCTCTCCCCTTCAAAGTCCGCCCGGAACGAAACCGCTGAACCCATCGCAAACCTCCTGTTTGCACCCTCGATCGAGATTCGTCGGCTTTTGGGTATCCCGTCAGCCAATATCAATGAGGTTTGGTATTACGCGCTAATTCCTTCAGTATCTGCAGTCCGTTAGCTCTGTGGTTCTGCCAAGAGATTTGAACTTAGAGCGTAGTTTTGGGATTCTATGCCGATCACAGGCGATGTTGAGCGACATAATGCTTTAGTGATGGCGTGTATGGCTTCTGCCGCGACCTTCAGATTTGTGGGCGTTACATAGGGGAGTGTGATGAAGAAGTTGCTGCTGTGCATTTTGGCAGGTTTGGCGCTTGCTGGCTGTTCATCGACTCAACAGGGTGCCGGCATCGGCGCAGCAACCGGTGCAGTCGTTGGTGGCGCTGTGAGAAACGACGTCCGTGGTGCGGCCGTTGGCGCTGCGATCGGCGGCGTGTCAGGGGCGATCATCGGAAATGTGGCTGGCCAACCGGGCCAATGCCGGTTCCAGGATCGTAATACCGGCCGTGTATATGTTGCGCCCTGCCCACGTTGAACCGGCGTGTCGCGATAACGATCAATCGTGCTCGGCGGCTGCGGAGTACACTTCGAGGATCGTTCAAACCGGTTCTGTGACGCGGATTCTTCCTGCGCGGCTCCTGTGGTCGGCTTCCCTGAAAAGTGATTGGTGCGGAATGTTGGCCTTCAGGCCGGGGAGCCTAGTCGGGCTTTCCGGATAAGACATCAGGCCGGCGGCCTCGGCTGTCGGGCTGGGTGCATGCCAAACCGGTGTCCAACCACCGCCAAGAAAGCACGCGACCCGAAATGCGAGATTCCAGCGTCCTCCCGGGACGCGCCCTTTGGCTCAACGGAGGCACGATATGGCCACTGCCAATGCCGCATCCAAGACCACGATGCAGAGATTTCTCGACGCTGTCGAGAAGGTGGGCAACATGGTTCCCCACCCTGTGGTCATCTTCCTCATTCTCATCGGCATTGTCATCGTCCTTTCGGCTGTGCTCGGCGCTTTTGGAGCGGCGGTCACCTACGAGCGCATCAACCCGGATACGCACGAGATCGAACAGGCATCGACGGCAATCCGCAGCTTGCTGAATGTGGAGGGCATCCGCTTTCTCTACTCGTCGCTCATTCCCAACTTCATGAGCTTCACCGCCGTCGGGCTGATGATTGCTGCCATGATCGGCGCGGGCGTCGCCGAGGAATCCGGTCTGGTCACCGCGCTGATCCGCAAGCTTGTCATAGTCTCACCGCGCTGGGCGCTGACCTATATTCTGGCCTTCGTCGGCATCCTGGCAAGCATCGCGGCTGACGCTGGTTATCTGGTGCTGATCCCGCTTGCCGGTGTTGCCTATCTGGCTGTCGGACGACATCCGCTTGCGGGCCTCGCGCTCGGCTTCGCAGCCGTGGCCGGTGCCTTCACGGTCAACATGCTGATCAAGCCTCTCGATGCCGTCCTCGTCGAATTCACCAACGATGCGGCTCATCTTGTCGATCCCAACCGGTCGATCGGCCTGGCATCCAATCTTTGGTTCTCAATCGCCTCGGTGGTGTTCCTGACGGTCGTGATCGCTTTCATTACCGATCGCATCATCGCGCCGCGGCTGGGAGAGTATAATCCTGAGGCCGCCGAAGGCGGTGTTCAAAATCAGGGAGCGACGCTCTCCGAGCAGGAATCGCGCGGTCTGCGCTTTGCTCTTTACGGGCTCATCGCCCTCCTTGCAGTGTTCCTCCTTCTGACCATCCCGAGCGGCGCGCCGCTGCGCAATCCCACCACCGGCGAGCTCATTGGCAATTCACCGTTCATGAACGGCCTGATTGCCCTGATCATGCTGATCTTTCTGGTGACGGGATGGACTTACGGCATCGGTGCCGGAACGATGCGAACCTTGGCGGAGGTGATTGCGGCGATCGAGAAGTCGATCAAGAACATGGGTGGAACGATCTTCTTGTTCTTCGTTCTCAGCCAGTTCGTTGCCTATTTCACCTATACCAACATTGGCACGGTCATGGCCTTGAGCCTATCGGGTGCCCTGCAGGCTGCCAATATCGGGCCGCTGCCGCTCCTGATCGGCTTCATCGTCGTCGTCGCGATCATCGACCTGCTGCTGACAGGGGCGATTGCAAAATGGGCAATCTTCGCGCCTGTCTTTGTGCCGCTGTTGATGAAGCTCGGCGTAGAGCCGGAAGCGGTTCTGGCGGCCTATCGTGTCGGCGATTCTCCGATGAACGCCATCACCCCGCTCAACGCCTATTTCGCGCTCGTTGTCGGTTTCGCCCAGAAGTATGACAAGTCTGCCGGCGTGGGCACAATCGTCTCGATGATGCTCCCCTATGTCGTGCTGATGTTCGTGCTTTGGACGGGCCTCTTTGCGGTCTGGAAGGCACTTGGCCTGCCGTGGGGCCTGTGAGGGTCCATTGGCAACTCTGATCGAAACACCATGCAAACAATCGGATGGATATCATGAGCAACATCTCAATTCCTCTCGACGTCGCCGCAGCGGAAGAACATCTGATGCGATTCCTCTCGGTAGAGGGCGTTACCGGACAGGAAAAGAACATCGGTCTGGCTGTGTGTGACGCCCTGAAGAAAATCGGGGTGCCGGACTCAGCCATTCGCTTCGATGACGTCAACAAGCGCATTCCGTTGCCGACCGAAACGGGCAATCTGATCGTGGATATTCCGGGAACGCGGCCCGGACCACGGCTGCTCTTTTCCACGCATCTCGACACGGTACCGCTTTGTGCCGGCGCTAAGCCAAGGCGCGAGGGTGATCGCATTGTGTCTGACGGGACCACCGCGCTCGGCGGCGATGCCCGCACCGGCGTTGCCCTTCTTGTGGTTGTTGCGGAGACATTGATCAAGCAAAAGCTGCCGCATCCACCGATCACCCTGCTGTTCACTGTGCGTGAAGAGAGCGGGCTCCATGGTGCAAGGGAACTCAACCCCGCTGACCTCAATGGCGCGGTCATGTGCATCAACGTCGATGGCCAATCGGCTTCGGATCTGATCGTAGGTGCGGTCGGGCAGGAGAATTGGGAAGTCGAGATCACGGGCAGGGCGTCGCATGCGGGCGTTGCGCCGGAGAAGGGTATCTCGGCGACGCTGGTCGGAGCAATGGCGCTCGCCGAGGCGAAGCGCAGCGGTTGGTTCGGCAAGGTGGTCAAGCCGGACGGCCGAGGCACGAGCAATATCGGCATCTTCGGCGGCAAGAACGACAAGCCTGCCGGCGACGCCACCAACGTCGTAACCGATTACGCTTTCCTCAAGGGTGAGGCGCGCAGCCCTGAAGCCGCATTCGCCACGAAAATCGCCAACGGCTACAAGGAAGCCTTCTCGAAGGCGCAGAGCGAGGTGACGGACGACAAGGGCGATACGGCCGAGGTGAAATTCAGCCACAAGCCGTCTTATCCGCCGTTCGAACTGGGCAAGGACACGCCGATCGTCAAGCGCGCGACCAAGGCGCTAGGGATCCTCGGCATCGAGCCGGTTTACGTCTTTTCCAATGGCGGCCTGGACGCCAATTGGCTCGACAAGCACGGCGTGCCGACCATCACCATCGGTGCCGGCCAGGCCGAGATTCATACCATCAAGGAGTACGTCAATCTCAAGGAGTACGAGAAAGGCTGCCGCCTGGGCATCCTTATGGCGACCTTGGATGACTAGTGGTTTCGCTGGGCTGTTCGCCGGTGGAAGAGGGCGCCTCTGCGGTCGATCCCTGACCTGACAGTCATCAAGGCCACGTCAGGTCCGGAGGCCGTTGACTGCTCGAGGCGAACTCACCGGACGTAGTGTGTATGTCGACGTTGCGTGGACAGCGCGGCTGTGTGGTTTGGACGGCCCGAAGGGGCCAAATGAGGAGCGGAGCGATTGAGCCCGATAGCATACACCGCCACCATCATCGCCGTTGCCGTCGTTCTGTTCGTCTGGAACAAGCTGCCGGTTGTGTTCGTGGCGATGCTGACCGCATTGGCGCTGTGGGCGACCGGTGTTCTCACACTTGGTCAGGCGCTTGGCGGATTTGGTGATCCGGCCGTCATCTTTATCGCATCGCTCTTCGTCGTCAGCTCGGGACTCGAGGTCACCGGTGTGACGGCCTGGGCCGGGCAACTGCTGATCCGCGGCGCGGGCGAAGAAAGCCGCACGCGCCTCCTGCTCCTGACCATGGTGCTCGTCTCGCTTCTCACCGCGCTTATCAGCGTCAACGGTGCCGTTGCGGCGCTTCTGCCTGTGGTGGTCGTCATCGCTGTCCGCCTTCGGCGGAATTCCTCGCAGCTGCTCATGCCGCTCGTCTTTGCGGCGCACGCCGGCTCCATGCTCGCGCTGACGGGAACGCCGGTAAACGTGCTGGTGTCGGAAGCAGCCATCGATGCGGAGGGGCGTGGTTTCAGCTTCTTCGAGTTCGCCCTTGTGGGTGTTCCGCTTCTGGCCGGGACGATGGCGATTATCGTGCTGTTCGGGAAGCAGCTTCTGCCCGAGCGCAACGGTGCCACCATGCCTGCCGACTTCAGTCAGCATGCAAAGACGCTCGTCGAGCAATATGGCCTGGCGAGTGGAATCTATCAGATGCGTGTGCGCGCAAGCTCGCCCTTCGTGGGTGCATCATCGTCCGCAGTTGATCTTTCTGCCTATCCAGGGCTGCAGCTCGTTGCCATTCAGGAGGGTGAAACGGCCGGTCCTATCAGGCGGCAGCAGCTGGTCGAGGGGGATCATCTGCTTGTGCGCGGCGAGGCTGAAAGCGCCGCCGTATTCGCCGCCGAGATGCATCTCGCCTTTCGTGACGAGAAGGCGGGGGGGCAAGGCGAGGAAACGCTTTTCAATCGCAGTTCAGGCCTAGCTGAAGTCGTCATCCCGCCACGCTCCGGGCTCATTGGCGAAACCGTCTTTCCGGGCATGGTTACCGACAGCGGCGACTTGATCGTTCTGGCGGTGCAGCGCGCCGGGGCGCAAATCGCAGCCGGAAGCGCAACCAGGGATGCGGGTGGTATCGTGCTGCAGGCCGGCGACACGATGCTTCTGCAGGGAACCTGGAAGGCGCTTGACGTTCACCTGGATGATCCGGACGTGCTGGTGGTCAATTCGCCGGAGCTCGTCCGCCGTCAAGCTGTTCCAATGGGACCGGGCGCACGCCAGGCGGTCATCATTCTGTTCGCCATGGTTCTGCTTCTCGCCACGGGCCTTGTGCCGCCCGCAGTGGCCGGCCTGCTCGCTGCCGGTGCGATCATCTTGTCGGGGATCATGAGCGTCGAGCAATCCTATCGCGCTGTCGGCTGGACGACTGTGATCCTCGTGGGTGCGATGATGCCGCTGTCCACTGCCATGGTGCAAACAGGCGCGGCAAAGCTGATGGCAGAGCATTTGGTCAACCTCGTTGGGGATGCCGGCCCGATCGCACTGCTCGCCGGTTTGTTCGTCCTGACGGCGATCATGGGACAACTGATCAGCAACACCGCAACCGCACTGATCGTTATTCCGATCGGCGTGGCGGCAGCGACGGCCATGGGTATTTCCCCGCGTCCGGTGCTTATGAGCACCGCTGTGGCGGCGGCAGGGGCGTTTCTCACTCCCATTGCAACACCGACCAACCTGATGGTGATGGGGCCGGGTGGTTATGCCTTCACCGATTATTGGAAGCTCGGATTGCCTCTGCTGATCTGGTTTTTCGTCGTCTCCGTGTTCATCGTACCGTTGATCTGGCGCTTCTGATCTTCGGGGGCGCCACGTCAGCTGACTGATCTGCCGCTCGCTGCAGCCGGTTTGAGTTGCCGTAGCTGTTTCAGGGACAAACACGCAGCAATTCAAAGCGCTGCCGCGACCTTTGCGCATCCAGAAAGACGAGCGGCGTCGGCCTGAAGCGGGCTGCATCGATGCGCTTGCTCGCGATCAGCCTATTTCGATTTGACCAGCCCTGAGAACCCGGCCACGGCCAGAAGGCTCAAGGCCCAGCCTATGACCGACTGGAAAAAGTAGTATCTCAAGGTGAATGTGCCTGTCGGCTTCAACGAGTTCGCTCGCCAGAACTCCTTTTGTCCGATCGACAGCACCGGCAGGAGAACATCCAGCGAATACATGATCGAATTGAATTCCGGGTAGCTGGCAGCTTCCGGCTGATTGCGAAAACAGGAAAGCTGGTTCTCTCCGGCGTCGGCACGTCCGGCCAGGACTTGTGCACTTGACGGCATATAGCGGCTTTCGCTCCGCTCGATATCGCACAAGGTCCATTCAAGCGATCGCAGGATAACTGGACTGTTCGGTTTCATCGCGCCATTCTGGTAGGCGAAAGCAAACACGCCTGCGCCTATCGCCCAGAAAAGCGTAAGCCAAACCAACGCCAGCAGCGGCTGGCGCCCATAGCTGAGCGTTCCCGCCAGTATGGCGTCTATGGTGGCCAGCATGGCGCGCAACACCGGATTTCGCGTGCGTGCCCGGCGCGCGCGGCGTTGCAGGCGTTCCTTGGTGATCAGAACGGCGCGGGCTTCCTCGTCGTGGCCCATCTCTCGCAGCACCATCGAAAGCTGCTCGTAAGGCTGCGGCCAGAAATCCGCCTTCCATCGATCCGGGGTTTGCCGTGACAGCCAGTCGAGCCGACTTGCCGCATCGACAGGGCCGCCGATGAAGGCGCCGTATTGGCAACGGTTCAGCAACAGATCGCCGCGCTGTGGCCAGCTTGCCTGTTCGTCGTCGATCGCTCCCATCGTCGTGGCCGTCAAGTCGAGCGTACCGACAACAGACGCGTTCTGCCGCAGGAAGAACGCGCCTGCGATCGTGGTGCGGTTGAGGCTCAGTGCATAGCCGCCGGGCTGGGAGAGCGACGTCGAAGTGCAATCGACGTCTCCACCGAAGCGGGCGCCCAGCACGCGAACTTCGCCGATGATGGTCGCGCCCCGCAAGGCAAGGTCGCCCCCTGCCACGATTGCATCGCCGTTCAAGGCAATTTCGCCGGGGCGCTCGATGCGAGCCCCCATTGCGTTGACGTCGCCGTCGAGGCGAGCCGCCGAAAGGTTGATCCCGCCGCGCACATTCGCGCCGCGCAGGAGAATGCCGCCTCGGGTTTCCAGGCCACCGGCGTCGAGCGCGATTCCGGAAGATGCAGAAATCGACGCGCCGTCCGCCTCGATGTTGCCGCCGAGGCGTGCGCCCGGGATCCGGATTTCGCCGGTTATCGTCGCGCTGCGCAGGGAGACGCAGCCGCGTGCTTCGAGCCGTTCGGCCTGCAATCCGGGCAGGGCCGAGCCATCCAGGAACAGGTTGTCGATGATGGCGGAGCGCAGCACCGGGGATGCTTCGAAGTGGCAATCCTTAAGACCGATATCGCGGGGTATTCGGCATCCCTCGAGGTCGAGAATGCCGGTGATCCAGGCTCCGCTCAGCCGCAGCCCCTTCTCGTGCAAACGCAGGCCGTCCTTGCCAAGAATGAGCAGGCGCAGAAGATCCGCGCGCACGATCCGCTCGGGGTCTTCCCGCTCCGGCCGCAAGCCGTCGCCCAGCCTGTCGAAGTCGCCGAGCTGCAGGTGGGCAACGACCTTGGCTTCGGCGGCGCTAAGTGGATGGAAACTGGCAGCGGTCGGGGCGACGGGAACGGCAGATCCATTCTCCGGGGCTTTCTCGTTCATGAGCCTGGCATCCGTGTTGCGCAACCTATGGAGGCTTGCCGCTCGGTCGGTCGCCACGAGCCCGCCTGTGGCATTCGCTGCGGCCGGCAGGCAGTCATGACGCGTCTGTTCATGCGATCGTTTCCTCCGCCATGACGCTTGCCCCTATCCCTTTCGGATCCCAGGCGCGGTTTTGCCGTAACGCAGACCGCATCCATACCAGCGATGCGAACCGCGATTGTCCCGAACATGCCCTCCGACGCAGCGGGCTTCGACGACCGAACCATTTGATCGCGCGGCGCGTTGCCGGTTCGCTGCTGGTATTGTGAGTGATTGATTTCCCCGTTTTAAAGGCGGGTCAAGAGGTGTTGGCTGCCGCAGGTGACCTTGGGTGTCGAAAAGCGCAACGATGCGGCGGCGTATCGGACCAGAAGCAAAGTTTCTGGATTCAGTGCCGATCACAGTTCGACCCAGGCGATGCTAAGCTATCGAAATCATGCATCAATGCCCATCCGGACCGGCTCATGCACGGCATTCGGATTGAGGCCAGCCGGTGGGGGAGTGTGAGTTGAGTTGCCTGCCTTGAGTGCGCGCTACCAATCCTTCATCACCTGCCGAAAGCCTGCGCGATGCAAGAAGACCACGAAACAACGCAGCGACGCCTAGTGGGATTTCCGGAGAGCCTGATCGTTCTCTGGGGCTTTCTGTTCGCTGTCTGGCTGGTGATCAATTCCTCGGTTGAGCCGCCGATCGTCGTAATCGGCGCGCTGGCATCACTGGCCTTGGCCGCGATATTCGTGCGCCGCGGCGATGTCTGGAGGATTGGGCTGACGCCGCGCAAGGTCTTCCATTTCATCGCTTATACTGGGGTCTTCCTCGTCGAGCTGGTCAAAGCCAACATCGAAATGTTGCGCTACGTCTACGCACCGCGAATTGATATTCGCCCCGGCATCGTCAAGGTCAAGATGCCGCTCAGGTCGCCGATAGGCCGCCTGGCTTTGGCCAATTCGATCGCGCTGACGCCCGGCTCGCTTGTCATGAACCTTGAGGGCGATGCGCTGTTCATTCACTGGCTTGACGTGAAAACCACCGACCCGGATGAGGCGACCCGAATGATCATCGGACCCTTCGAGAAGCACCTGGGAGCGGTTTTTGGCTGAGATCATCCTGCAGATCGCCGTCGTTCTGATTTTCTTCAGCATCGTCTTTGGCGTCGTACGGCTGGTTGTCGGGCGCACCACGATCGACCGGGTCGTTGCCATCGATATGCTGTCGGTGGTGACGATCTCGCTGATTGCGCTCTACGCCCATATTTCGGGGCGCTTCGTCTACATCGATGTCGCCCTTGTCTATGGGTTGCTGAGCTTTCTCGCGGTCCTCGCTATTGCTCGCTATCTGGAAAAGGGGCCTTGATCATGCTCGAAATGCTGATCCTTTTGGTCTGTGGCAGCATTCTGGTGAGCGGCGTTCTTGCGGTCATGCTCAACAACCTCATGGCTGCGATGGTCAGCGCCGGGCTCGCAAGCCTGTTTGCTGCCGCCTCCTATGTTCTTCTTGCCGCGCCCGATGTCGCCATGGCCGAGGCTGCAATCGGTTCGGGCCTTGCGACCTTGATTTTCCTCTACGCGATCCGCAAAACCGGCGGGGACGTGACGGATGAGTGAACTGATCGGCAGTATCGTGATCCTTGTCGGCGCATTCTTCCTGTTTTCCGCCGGTGTCGGCCTGTTGCGCATGCCCGATGTCTTCACGCGCATCCAGGCGGGAACCAAGGCTTCGACCCTGGGCAACATCCTGGTTCTTGCCGGTCTCGGCATCTACCACCCCGGATGGTCTCTGAAACTGCTGATCATCGCGTACTTCGTTCTGATGACCAATCCGTTGTCGTCGCATGCGCTATCACGCGCCGCCCATTCGATTCGCACCCCGATGGCTCGCACAACAGTCGTTGACGCCCTGCGGGACGAGAATGACGCCTCCGCGGCAAAGGGTTCCTCATGAGACGCGTGTTCATCCTGCTCGTCGTCGCGGGGTTTGGCGTCATCTTTGCCGGGCTGGTCACCGGCTATAGCGAGCGCCAGGCGTTGTCGGCTCTGGCGACGTTTTACCTGACGGAGGTTCCGGTTGATCTCGGTGCCGCCAATGTCGTGACCGGCATTCTGATCTCGTTTCGGGGTTTCGATACACTGGGTGAGGTCGCGGTGCTTTTCATGGTGGCTGCGAGCGTCGGCGTCATCCTGGCAAGCGAACCGGGTGACAAGCCGCTCTTGCTGCCCGCCATCGGCGGCAAAGGGCAGGGGCCGAGCGAACTGGTGCGCAACGGTGCCGAGGTGGTGCTTCCGCTCATCTTCCTTTTCGGTACCTACGTGATCATGAACGGTCACCTTTCGGCCGGCGGCGGCTTCCAAGGGGGGGCGGTCGTTGCCTCCGGCGTGATGCTCATGATGCTCGCCTATCCCACTGGGCCGCTCCACCATGGTTTTCTCACCATCACGGAAACGCTTGCCGGCGTTTTCTATGTCTCCATCGGCATCCTGGGCATGGTCTTGGCCGGTGGCTTTCTCGACAGCCACATTCTGCCGCGCGGCGAGTTCGGGACACTGTTCAGTGCCGGGGCCATCCCGCTGATATCAATGCTTCTCGGTATCAAGGTCGGCGCGGAATTGAGCGTCATCATCGACCGGTTCCGCAACTGAGCCGTGGGCGACAAGGGGGCAGCATGGGCGTGCCGATATCACAGATACTTCTCACGACAGGATTTCTCCTCGTGCTCATCGGCTTTTGGGGCATACTTAGGCATCGCAACATCCTGCGCATCATCATCGGCTTTTCGCTGATCGATACCGGCATGCATATTGTTCTGGTGGCGACAGGCTACATCACCGGCGGCACTGCACCGATCATCGACGAGGCGCTCGGCATCAAGGAAGCGGCCACGCGCACCGTCGATCCCATTCCCGCCGCCCTGGTCGTGACCGCCATCGTCATCGGCTTTTCGGTGACGGCGATCATGCTGTCTTTCGCGATCCGGCTTCACGCTAGCCGAAAAACGCTGTCGATCGACGCGCTGACGGAGTCGAGATGGTAGACAGCCTGTTCCAGCCGCTGAACATTTTTCTGCTTGGCCTCGGCGGCGGCTTTCTCATTCCCCTCCTGTACAAAATCGCCAAGCCGTTGCCGGCGGCCGGGTTTATCATTGCCCTCCTAGGGATGACCGTCATATCAGGCGTCTGTCTGTGGAGCGTCCATCATGGCGGATCGACAATCGAGGTGCTGACCGCCGGCAGCGTGCCGCCGTTCTCGATTAACTTGCGTTTCGGTCCGTGGGAGGGATTTTTCTCTGTCTGCGTCAACGTCGTTGCAGTGCTTGGCGCCTGGCATCTTTGGGGACGTCTGCGCGCGAGCTATCCGGCCCTGCTGCTGTACCTGATCCTGACCATGGGCATCAACGGCATGGTCATGACCCGCGATCTGTTCAACCAGTTCGTCTTTCTGGAGATCGCATCGATCGGCACCTATGGGCTTCTCGGATTCGAGCGGACGCCGGCAGCGCTTGCGGCGAGCTTCAAATACATCATGGCGACGGTGCTCGCCTCGTCCTTCTTCCTGCTCGGTGCGGGTCTGCTCTACCATGTGACAGGTACCCTCAACATCGACGACATGATTACGAACCGGGCATTGATCACCGGCCCCATCGGGGTGACGGCGCTGCTGTTCGTTCTTTCCTGCCTTGTGCTCGAGCTGAAGCCATTCCCGGCAAACGGTTGGGGGCTCGATGTCTACGAGACCGCGAACAGCGGGATTGCGGCGCTTGTTTCCGTTGGGGTATCGGCCGGCGTGTTCTTCGCGCTTTTCAAGCTGCTGCCGCTCTTTGAAGACCATCTCGGAATGCTCGCTCTTTCTGGCGGGATAACCTTCCTCTTCTCCAATCTTGTCGGATTGAGGCAGACCAGCGTTCAACGGATGCTCGGTTATTCCTCGATCGCGCAAATGGGCCTTCTCACGCTCGCACTTGCGTTGCTGCACCTGCTTGACGCTGAACAGGCGTTGCCGCTGGTCGTCGGTGGACTTTTCATCAACCATCTCTTCGCCAAGGCCGGCCTTTTCTGGCTCGCCGGGATTGTCGAGCGGCGCGAGGTTGACGGCTGGTCCGATGTCGCAGGCAATCCCGTCGTGCTTTCCATCCTTGCAGTGTTCGTAGTCGCGATTGCCGGCTTGCCGCCATTTCCCGGCTTCTGGGCCAAATGGGAACTGGTGATGCAGGCTGCGGCGGGCGAGCGATACATCTGGATTGCCGTCATCCTGGTCGGGTCGCTGCTCGAGGCAGCCTATATGTTCCGCTGGTTCAAGCATGCCACGCGCCCTCTGTCGGGCGAAACGAAGATCAGTCCGACGCCAGGTCGGCTGGTGCCCGTGCTGGTCTGTGCGGCTTTGCTGTTTGCGAGCGGCTATGCTGCGGCGAGCCTGGCCGGTGCGGCGTCGCTGCTGCTAGTCGCGCCGCTTGTCGTCGGTGCGGGTCTTTACATGCTCGATTGGCTTCCAGGGCGGGCCAAGTGCGTGCTGATGTTGGCGGCCGTGCTGGTTGTCGGCGTGTGGATCGTTCGTGATATTGACGGTTTGCGCCGGCTGTTTGCCGTACTCCTTCTTGCCGGCGGGCTGGTCATCGCCTTCGCAAGCCTCTATCGCTCCGATGCTCGTGGCGGGTTCTATCCGATGATGGCCATCCTGCTGCTGTCCATCGCCAGTCTGCTGCGCGCCGCCACCAGCCTGGAGTTCTTCTTCCACTGGGAATTGATTACGCTTTCCTCCTATTTCCTGATCGCGCAGAGGCGCGATGCCCATCCCTATGTGTTGCAGTTCCTGCTGTTCTCGCTGGTGTCGGCATTCTGCCTGCTCGCCGGCTTTGGCATTGCCGCCAGCGCCAACGGCACCACCGCGCTTGCGGCATTTGCCACGGCCGGCCCGGATGCGGCTCCGGCCTTCATGCTCCTGGCAATCGGCTTCCTGATCAAGGCCGGTGCGGTTGGCGTTCATGTCTGGCTGCCGGGGGCCTATGCCGAGGCCGATGATGATCTGTCGGCAATGCTTTCTGCCGTCATCAGCAAGGTCGCGGTCTTCGGCCTGTTCATGGTCACCTATCTTGCCATTCGCTCCGAAGTCGGGCTGGAGATGGCGCATGTGATGGGCTGGATCGGGCTTCTGACGACCATTGCGGGTGCCGTCATGGCGCTTCAGCAGAGCGACATCAAACGTATGCTCGGTTATTCCAGCATGAGCCAGATCGGCTATATCATCACGGCGATCGCGCTGATGAGTCACCTCGGCTGGGTGACGGCGTTCTATCTCGTCGCCAACCACCTGATGGTGAAGGGCATTCTGTTTCTCGCCGCCGCCGGCGTCATCCTGGCAACCGGCACCAGGTTGCTCGATCAGACCGGCGGCCTTGCCGGAAAGATGCCGCTCACTTTTGCGGCCGTTGTCATTGCCCTGATCTCGATGTCCGGCCTGCCGCCGCTCGCCGGCTTCGGCGGCAAATGGTTGTTGTTGAGCGCGATGATGGACAGGGGCTGGTATGGCCTGGCAATCGTGGGTGTTCTGGCAACGTTTATCGGTTTCCTCTACATGTTCCGGCTGGCCTATTCGATCTTCCTTGGCCCGCGGAAACCGGCTTTTGAGGAGGTGCGGGAGGCGCCGTGGCCGTTGCTCGTCCCGCAGTTCGTGCTGATTTTGTCAATTTTCGTGCTGTCCTTCTTCCCGAAGCTGCTGATGGATCCCGTGTCCGCGGCCATTGACCCCTATTTCGCTTCAACGCTGGTTTGGCAGGGCATGTCGCTCGAGACGATCTATGGCTACTGGAACCCTATTCCGGTCATGGCGTTCAGCGTGGCGGCTGCTGCCGTTCTGCTCGCGCTGTTCCTGTTGATCTACAGAGCCGGGTGGGGGCGCTCCATTCCGGTGAGCACCGCGCATTTCTACGGCTTCTATCGGCTCGTCTTTGCGCCGCTCGTGACACCGGTTGCCAACTTCGTGTGGGACGGGGTCTGCAGTCTAACCGTCGGTTTGGCTGGATTGGTCCGCAGGGTCTACACCGGCAATGGCCAGACCTATGCGCTTCAGGTGCTCTGCTACGTGATTGCATTGTATCTGCTCGGCACCCTGAGACTGACGGCAGGCTGATAGGCAAGGGCTCGTCGTAAGGGTGGAGCCGCAGCGAGCCAATTGCACAAAGCTCGGCTACTGCCCGGCGGCGGCTTGGGCCATCCCGCCGAGAAGGCGGCTCGGAAGAAAGATCACCAGCCTTGCTGCGCCCTCGATGACGGATGCGCCATCGGCGAGCATGGTCTGCCCCGCCGGCGCCCCTTCCTCCCTGAGCACGTTGCGCATCAAGGCATCGTTGTTGACGACATCCATCAGCGTCTGCGACGTGGCAAAGACGCTGTGCGTGCCGCCGTCGACGTCCGAGACATCGATAACCGCGATCTCCTTGTCCTGCAGCATTTTGATATCGGCGCCGCTACCGACACGTGGGTGACCGCCAGCCAAGCGCCGCGAAATTCCAAGCGCGCGATCACGCCGTGAAACGACGATCGTGAACGGCCGAGGGATGTCGCCGATGTCTTCAAGCTGGCTCTGAAACACATCGACATCTATATCCGGCCCGGCGAGGACCACGCCGCCCAGGCGTTTCAGAGTGCTGGTGCGGCCTCTGAGGGCCAGATCGCGCAAGGCTTCGGTGACGACATAGGCACCCATCGAATGACCGACCAGGACGATCCTCTTCGCATTGGTCTGCGCAGCGATCTCGATCGTCTCGGCAAGTCCACGCCGGCCGACCAGGGCGCTGTCTCGGTCGAACACGTAAAGAGGGATCGCCGCTCCCGACGGCCAGGCGTAGTGGAGCGCGACCGACTTGATGTTGTAGTCGTAGATGATCTGAGCATTGCGGAAGACACTGTCGGCGAAGTTGTTGTTGTATCCGTGGACGAAGATGAAGATCTCGCGATCCTCTGGCGCGCGGCGTGCCAGCGCCGCGTTCAACTGTCTGACGAATTCCTGCCGCTGGTCGATCGGCTGGAACGTCCGTGCCGAGAAATGCCGTTTCGGATCCGGGACGCGCCCACTTTTCTCGACGTTTCCGGGGACATGGTTTTGTGGAATTCCGATGTCGAGTTTCGCAAAATTCAAGGTCTTCGACCGCTCCGCGGAAAAGGGCAGCGACAGATTTCCGGATGGCGCGCGCGTGGTTGCGACGAAGATCGGCACGATTGCCTGGGGCTTGGCACCGGATGAAGCGTCCACGGGAAGACCGAGCACTGCGCGTGGTCCGCCACAGCCGGCGAGGGCCAAAAGCATGATTACGATGACGGACAATCGCATTGAGGACACGGCTCGTCTCAACTCCACCGGCAAGCTCTCCAGGTCTGTGAACAGCAAGGCGCCTCGCAGACAATTGGTTCGGATCGCTCTCACGCTGGCCATGCGCATTGGGCGAAGCAGTTCGTAGTTCTAAGCTATCCGCGACGGGTGCGGAAGATGAGTTCCATGTGCATTCACCGTATCCGGTGTTTTGTGTCATTCGGATGAAAAAAATACAATGTTTCAATCCTGTGCGAGCCGAACTCTTCTCCGCAGTCGACTGCGAATATCTGGACGGCATGCCAGTTTGCGGGATTCTATGCTGATCACTTCGCTTCTTGATGCGCACTATAGTTCTGGACGGAGCACTGCGCCTTCGGCCTCCAGGGAGAGGGGCGAGCGGATCCGGGCGTTTAAGGGAGCATCATGACTTGGGTTCCTACTCACGACTTCCACCTTTCGCATTGATCACCAGGACAGACGCATTGATGAACGACGGGCGCGGTTTCTCGCTGCCCCGTTCCTTTGCAAATGCGGCGCTGCGGGCCAGATCTTTCTTGGCGCGGGTGATCGCCGGCTCCGGCCCTCTGCTGCGACCTCAATCGTCGATCGGTTTCAACGCTCACCTCGTAAGACATGACGCATCCAGTTCTATGAAACGCCATTATCCAATTGGTTTTATTTTATTTCTTCAATCATCCACGCGTGGCGGCGAACCGTCGCGCCCGTAAAGCATCCGGGGAAATAGCGCATGAAAATACGTCCTGCTGCATCGAGATCTCGCGCTGCGTTCGGAGTGTCTGCCGCGGTGCTGGCTGCCTTTTTCCTGATCGGCTGCCAGGGCGAGGACGACGTCGGAGAGCGGCCGCCACGACCCGTCAAAACGGTGGCCGTTTCGTTCAATCCCGAAGATACGTACGGATCGCTTGTCGGCGAGATTCGGCCACGCACCGAAACCAGCTTCAGCTTCCGGCAGGGCGGCGAAATCCGGGAGCGCGACGTTGAGGTCGGCGACCTTGTCGATGTCGGGGCCGTTCTCGCGCGCCTTGATCCCGAGGATGCGCAGGACGCGGTGCGCAAGGCCGAAGCGAACCTGTTCTCGGCCGAGGCTCAGTTCCAGAATGCCGAGGCCGACCGGGCCCGCCAGCAGCAACTTTACCCGCGCACCACGACCCGGCAGGTCCTGGAAGCGGCCACGGCTCGGGCGAGCATGGCACAGGCTGGTGTCGACGCCGCGCAAGCTGGCCTGCGGATCGCCCAGACCAATCTCGACAACCGCATACTGAAGGCAAACGCTGCCGGCGTCGTCACCGCGGTCGGAGGCGAAGTGGGGCAGGTTGTCGGCGGTGGGCAGATGGTGGTGCGCGTTGCGCAGCTTGGAACACGCGATGCTGTCTTCCAGGTGCCCGAGGCCACGATCCAGTCCACCGGAGGCGACGCACGCGTCAACGTGCAATTGCTGAGCAACCCCAACATCAAGGCAACGGGAACGGTTCGGGAGATCTCGCCGACAGCCGATCCAATTACGCGCAACTTCACGGTGCGCGTCGGGCTGGACACTGCGCCGGATGAATTCCGTTTCGGTAGTGCCGTGCGCGGTTCGATCCGGCTTTCCGGCGAGCCGGCCGCCCGGCTGCCGATCTCGGCGCTGTTCAGCGAGGGCAACCAGAGCGCCGTCTGGATCGTCGACGACGCAAGCAAGACGACCAAGCTTGTGCCGGTCGAGGTGCATCGTTTCGACACGAAGGATTTCCTCGTGACCAAGGGCCTTTCAAGCGGAGACAACGTCGTCGTTGCCGGGGTGCAGCAGCTTCGTCCCGGCATGCCTGTCCGCTTGCTTGAAGGAAGCGCAGAATGAACGAGGGCTTCAATCTATCGGGCTGGGCGATCCAGCGGCAGAGCCTTATCATCTTTCTCGTGCTTTTAAGCGCTCTTGCGGGCATTCTTGCCTATATCAACCTGGGGCGCGACGAAGACCCGGAGTTCACATTCAAGACGATGATCGTTTCCGCGGCGTGGCCGGGCGGGACGATCGAGCAAACCATCGACCAGATTACCGACCGCCTGGAGCGGACGCTTGAAGAAGTACCGAACCTCGACAATTTGCGCAGCATGACAACGGCAGGCCAGTCGGTCATCTATGTCACGCTCGACGATGCGACGCCGCCCGATCAGGTGGGCGAATCCTGGTATCAGGCCCGAAAGAAGGTCGGCGACATGGTGTCGACGCTGCCGGCTGGCGTGCGTGGGCCATTCTTCAACGATGATTTCGGCGATACGTTCGGCATCATCTACGGCCTCACCTCGGACGGTTTCAGTGATCGCGAAGTGCGCGATTGGGCCTATGAGGCGCGCAATCGCCTGCTCAAGCTCGAAAATATAGGCAAGGTCCAGCTGATCGGCACGCAGGACGAGACGATTTACATCGAATTCTCGACCGAGCGGCTGGCAAGCCTCGGCCTCAGCGCCGCGACGGTGATCGGTACGATCCAAGCGCAGAACGCGGTCCTGCCTGCAGGGCTCATAACGTCCCCGCAGGATCGGACCATCCTTCAGGTGTCCGGCAGCCTTGCCGACGAGACCACCATCCGCCAGTTGAACATCCCGACGACATCCGGTTTCGTGCGGCTGGGCGATATCGCCAGCGTCGTGCGGGGAACGGTGAACCCGCCCCAGCCAAGCTTTCGCGTCAAGGGCAAGCCGGCAATCGGCATCGCCATTTCCATGGCGTCGGGTGGAGACATCCTGCAACTCGGCCATAACATCGATGCAACGATGCGAGAGCTGGAGAACGATTTGCCGATCGGCATCAACCTGACGCACGTGGCGAGCCAGCCAACCGTGGTCAAGACCGCTATTCGTGGCTTCACCACATCACTGGGCCAGGCGGTCGTCATCGTTCTCGGCGTCAGCTTCCTCGCGCTTGGCGTGCGCGCCGGCATCGCGGTTGCCGTCTCAATTCCGCTTGTCCTCGCATTGACCTTCCTGTTCATGGATATTGCCGGCATCGCCCTGCAGCGCGTCTCGCTCGGCGCACTGATCATCGCTTTGACGCTGATGATCGACGACACCATGGTGACCGTCGAGACGATGATGGCGAAGCTCGAGCAGGGCTATGAGCGCATTCAGGCGGCCTCTCATGCCTATACGTCAACCGCATTTCCGATGCTTGCCGGCACGCTGGTGACAATCGCCGGCTTTATTCCGGTCGGCTTTGCAAGCAGCTCTTCGGGCGAATATGCACGATCGCTGTTCCTGGTGATCGGCTTCGCGCTCGTCGTCTCCTGGCTGGTGGCCGTGCTTTTGACCCCGATCGTCGGCCTTGCCGTACTTAAATCGGGAACTGCAACCGGTCCCAAGCCCGATGGCGCGCTGCTCCGTGGCTTCAAGAACCTCCTGCATACCTGCATGAAGATGCGGCTCGTCGTGGTCCTTGCCACTGTCGCAATGTTCGTGGCGGCGCTGATCGGATCGTCGGCCATGAAGCGGCAGTTCTTTCCGCCGTCCGACAGGCCAGAGCTCATCCTGCAACTGACCCTGCCGCAGAGCGCGTCGCAGGAGGCCACTGCCGAGTACGTGTCGAAGGCCGAGGAGATTCTCGCCGCCGACGAGGATGTGGCAGACTGGAGCTTTTACGTTGGTTCCGATCCGGTGCGCTTCTTTCTGTCGATGGCGCTGCAGCCTCCCGCGCCGTCCCGCGCCCAGGCCGTTGTAATCGCCAAAAGCGTCGGCGCACGCGAGGCGCTGCAGGCGCGCCTGCAGGAGGCGCTCGAAGAAAGGCTGCCGGACATCCTGGTGCGCCTGTCGCCGCTCGAAATGGGTCCTCCGGTCGGTTGGCCCGTTCAATACCGCGTGATCGGGCCGGACATTCCCGGTGTCCGCCAAGTCGCCTGGCAGCTTGCCGATGCGCTTAGCAAAGTGCCTGGTGTGGTCCAGCCCAATCTCGACTGGAATGAACCGATCCGCAAGATTGTCATCAATGTCGACCAGGACCGCGCTCGACTGGTGGGGCTTAATTCCTCCGTGATTGCGCAGACCCTGTTTGCGACGGCATCCGGCCTTCCGATCACACAGGTGCGGGACTCGATCTACCTCATCAACGTCGTCGCCAGGGCGACGGAGGAGGAGCGCGTCGATATCGGCACAATCCGGTCGTTGCAGATCCCGGTCGGCCCCAATCATACGGTGCCGCTCTCCAGCATCGCCACGATCGAGTACCAGACGACACAGCCCATCATCTGGCGTCACGACAGCTCAACCAACATCACCGTCCAGGCAGACACGGCCGCGGGCGTGACAGCTGCCAGTGTCGTTGAGGCCGCGGCAGGCAAGATCGAGGAGTTGCGCCAGGCCAACCCGCGCTACCTGATCGAGGTCGGCGGTGCGGTCGAAGGCGCAGACGATGGGTTGGCCTCAGTCGTCGAGATGCTTCCGGTGATGGGTGTGATCATCCTGATCGTACTCATGTTCCAACTGCAGAGCGTTCAGCGTCTGCTGCTCGTCGTCAGCGTCGTACCTTTGGGCCTGATCGGCGTGGTGTTGATCATGCTGGTGACGAATACCCCGGTGGGCTTCATCGCCGTTCTCGGGATGATCGCACTCATTGGCATGATCACCAGAAACTCCGTGGTGCTGATCGATCAGATCGACCTTGCGATCGAAGAGCGAGGCCGGACGTGGCAGAGCGTCATCGATGTCACCGGGCAGCGTCTGCGGCCGGTCTTCCTGACGGCAGGTTCGACCGTCCTCGGTATGCTGCCGATCATCCGCGATCCGTTCTGGTCGCCTCTCGCCTTTACCGTCATCGGCGGTCTGGTGGTGGCTGCGGCGCTGACACTGATCTTCCTGCCGGTGCTCTACGTCTTGTGGTTTCGCATTCCCGCCGAAGCTGAGCCCGAAAAGGCAGAGCCTGCCACGGCTGAGCCGGTTGCGGCCGGGGCGTGACGGTAAGTGGGATGTTGCCCGGCCTTGGCGTGGGTATGAACCCTCCGTCGGTTTTTCCGTTTGTGCCCGGCGCGATGAGCGCCGGGGCCGCAGCCGCGAGGGCAAGAGAAAGAGACGCAATGCTAAGCCACGGGATTTTATGCTAATTCCGTCGATACATTCCCGGTTATGATTTGATTTCAGTGTTTCTTTTAAGAGTGTTGTTCAAGGGGAGTAACCATGTCGGACTTGATTGCAGTTGTTTACCCAACCGAAGCGAAAGCCGAGGAAGTGCGCCAGCGCTTGTTCGAGTTGCAGAAGGAATACTTGATCAAGGTCGGGGATGCTGTCATCGCCACGAAGACTGAGGGCGGTAAGATCAAGTTGAACCAGATGGTCAACATGACCGCCGCCGGCGCAGCGTCGGGGAGTTTCTGGGGGCTTCTGATTGGTGTTCTGTTTCTCAATCCCCTGGTGGGCGTTGCGGTCGGCGCTGCATCCGGCGCCATTGGTGGCGCATTGACCGACGTCGGTATCAACGATGCCTTCATGAAGGATCTCGCCGCCAATCTTCAGCCCGGCAAAGGGGCGCTGTTCGTGCTGATCAAGGAGATGACAGCGGACAAGGTGCTGAAGGAATTGGCGCCCTATGGCGGTGTCGTGCTCAAGACCTCGCTCGACGAAACGAAGGAACAGGTCTTGCGCGACGCGCTGGAAAAGGCCGCCGCGGCCGGCTAGTTTTCATTGATCGAATATATCGCGCGTTCCGCGGGATCGGGTCAGGACACTGGCGCGCTTCTCGCGGGACGGGATTTCTGTGGCGCCGCGCGGGCTCTCCGGGGAGGCACGTGCGACGACCAGTTCCCGGTTCCTTGAAGCGGAACTCGGGAAATTGGGACAATTTCTAGGGGCGGGTATGGTAGAAGCAGGTGGTGGTCGCGCGATCGGTTCGGTAACGACCGGTATCCTGGTGCTTGCTTTGCTCTATTTCGCGCAATCCATTTTTGCGCCACTCATCTTTTCCTTGCTGACCATTGCACTGGTCTGGCCGATTCAGGCCGCTTTACAGCGCTGGTTGCCAAAGCTTCTGGCCCTTCTGATCACACTTGTCGCAACCATGGTCGTCATCGTCGTCATCGGGTCTTCGGTGGCGTGGGGGTTCGGCAAGCTTGCTCAGTGGCTCTTCGTCAACGCTGACCGCTTCCAGGCGATCTATGTCGACTGGACAACGTGGCTGGAAGGGCACGGCGTCGCCGTCGCTGGCCCTTTGGCAGACCGTTTCGATGTCACTTGGCTGGTTCGCTTTGTGCAGGGAATGGCCGGGCGAGTAAACAGCTTCGCCGGTTTCACCTTGCTGGTCTTCATCTTCATCATGCTCGGCCTGCTCGAGGTTGAAGATTTCAATGCGCGCCTGCTCGTGCCCGCCGCTCAGCCTTACGGAATGCGCATCCTGGCGGCCAACCGGGTGATCGGAGCAAAGCTGCGCCGCTTCATGATCGTCCGGACGTTTGCCAGCATTCTCACCGGATTGGTGGTCTGGCTCTTTGCGTTGGGCGCGGGACTTGAGCTTGCCACGGCGTGGGGCGCGATCGCATTTGCTCTCAACTACATCCCTTTTCTCGGGCCGTTTGTTGCCACGGCGCTCCCGACACTGTTCGCCATCGCCCAATTTGACTCATGGCAGACCGCGGCGGTCATCTTTGCGAGCCTCAACGTCATTCAATTCATCATCGGCAGCTACCTTGAGCCGAGGCTGACTGGAGCTTCGCTGTCAATTTCCCCGTTTGCCGTCATTTTCGCGGTGTTTTTCTGGAGTTTCATGTGGGGCATCGCGGGTGCCTTCATCGGCGTGCCGATGCTGATAGCGTTCATCGTCTATTGCGCGGGCACGCCGTCGGGAAAGTGGATCGCGACATTACTGTCGAGCAGTTCAAAGGTCGCAACGGACAGTGGGTCGTGAAGGCGCGCGGGCGATCGATCTGTCGCGAACAAAGCCACCCTGTGGCGACGCTAATAAAGTGACCTTGCATCTGACGGTTGAGGTGCGCGGCTGAAAGGGTTAGATTGCAGGTGGGAGGCAAAACGACTGCCGGAGAGGGCCACGTCCAACATGCGCAGACGTCGGCTGAATGCCTAGCGGGGATATCTGTCGTGGGTAGATGAAAAATCGCCTTAGACACCCGCGGAAAGCAAACAGCCGGCTCGATGACCTCAGCACGATAAGCCGAAATCGATGGTGTAAAATGCCAGGCTGGCAGGCTGCGTACCAACCCCGCTCATGAGGCGGGCGAAAATTGGCTGCAGCACCATGATGGGTCGCCGGGGGTGGGGACAAAGACAACTTGTTTTTCAGTAATCGACAGCTCTTCGACATTCTGCGGCCGATCGCTTCCTGCCATCGGTCAACTGGAAGGTGACGCGATGACAACTGAAGATGCCATGACGTATGCCCCATTGCTTGAAAGACGACGTGACGACAAGCGGCACGAGATCTCCGCTCGCGAAACGGTTAGCGCGAAACCGGTGAAGAAGAGGGCACAGTTTTTACCGTCCTTTGAATTTTCGACTGCTGGCCTGCCACGATCGGATCAGTTTGCCGCGTGGCGCAACAGCTTCTCGCCCATGCTTGAATTAGCCGAGGTCGACGAAACGACCAGCGACTTCCAGGGGCGACAGAAACTCTGGGACCTTGGCAGTCTTGTCCTTGCAGAAATCAGCACTGACCGCCTCGCATTTTCCAGCCTGCCCGGGCATGTTCGACGGGATCCCGTCGACCACTGGACAATGACCGTCCTGCTGTCCGGATCGATCCGGACCGACGCAGCAAGGCGTGCCTTTACGGCGGGTCCGGGAGAAGTGCAGATTCATTCGCTTGGTCGCTCCTTTGCCGGTGTGGTCGATAAAAGCCAGATGCTCATGCTTTTTGTGCCGCGTGATCATTCCCTTGAGACGGCGGCCATCCTTGGCTCGGCAGAGTTTTCCGCAGCAGGGACCGGCATGGGGCGGTTGTTCTCGGACTATCTTGTCGATGTGGCCAAGCGTCTGCCGATGCTCACCGAGGCCGATCTTCCTGGACTTGTCGCAGCCACGCGCGCGATGATCCTTGCTTGTGTATCGCCATCCGCCGAGCATATCGAAGCGGCGGAGGGGCCGATCGCCAACGTCCTTCTCGAAAGGGCGCGGCAACTGATACAAAGCCGGTTGCTCGACCCGAAACTCGGTTGCGAGATGGTGCGCAGGGAGCTCGGCATTTCGCGCACGCGGCTCTACAACCTTTTCGAGCCCTTCGGCGGGGTGATGCATTTTATTCAGCACCGCCGGCTGCTCAGCGCCTGTGCGGCGCTGACCGATCCCAACGATCGGCGCCTCATCTTCCAGATCGCTGAAGAGCGTGGTTTCAGCGACGGGGCGGAGTTCAGCCGCGCATTCAAGCGCGCCTTTGGCTCCAGCCCGAGCGAGGTGAGAAACCGAGGCGGAGGTGGCATCCCCATTCGGCGGTTCCTTGAGGATTGCCCGTCAGCAGAGCGACTGGGTGTGCTTTTGCGCCGATTGCAGGGGTAACCTGAAACGAAGGTCGCCGACCTCGGTGGTGCCCGAGGCATTGAATAGGCACGTGCGAGGTGGAATCTCGTGGCGGAAACGGTGGAAGACCTTGGCGATCGGGCCATGGATCGACACGAAACGTTGAAGCTGCCACGGCGACGTCAATCATTTCCTCATCCGCTCACGTCATCGGCTCAGGGGCCGGACGTCTCAGCCCGATTCTTCAGCCTCTTGTGGAGGCGGTGTTCGACGCCGACGCGAGATCCCGCTTGGCTGCATCTGCGTAAAGAAGCTTGAGGGGAAGCGGCGGGTATGATCTCCAATGACCCTGGGATGCCAGCCAAGCTCGTTGGCTCTTGGCGCTTGCCTCGATCGATGCCGGCGGTTCGCGCTCAAATGCCACCCGATTGGGCAGTGTGCCCCTGCAGTTCGTGCGTGACTGTGTGGTGCTCTGCAAGGCATCCGGTCTCGACGGGGTGATCAACGGCAAAGCTCCCGGCAAGTCGTCGCTGTTGAACGATGCTCAGCGTGCGGCTTTGGCTCAAGCCATCGAACGCAACCCCACACCTTATCTCGGGGGGGGCGTTGCCCATTGGCGTCCATGTGATCTGGCGCAGTGGCTATGGGAGGAGTTCCGCCTACATCGTCGGCGTGACCTGCCCGAGGTACGGCAAGGCGGCAGCCCTGGTCATGCCTTGGTGTGATACCCGCGCCATGAACCAGCATCTGATCGAGATATATCCCGCCATGTCGCCGACAATGCCCATGCTGCCCTCATCATGGACCAGGCGGCTGGCATAGATCGGCAAATCTCATCGTGGTCGAGCACTGCCGCCACGCATGGCAAAAGCTCCAGAACCAGCCATGGAAAATTATGCCCATCGGCATATGGGTTCTGATTCATAAGGATTGATATCAGTTATCGGTTTTTCGCTTCGACGCATCCCGGACGTCTCGTATGGATCCGCTCGATCATCAGCTGGCGTGATTTCCTGGTGCCCGATGCGTTCGTCTTCGCGAATCTTTTCTTTCGGTGAGCCCGTTTCTTCCGATCGAGAATCGGACGTTGCGAACGGTTGCCAGCGAATCTCGCGTTTGATTCTTGGGAATTCGGTCGCGGCGGGAGCCTTCGGCAAGCTCGATTCAGAAAAATGGGACGACGCAGCACAGGGGTTATTCCCGCCAAATTGCAGCCCGGATCGGCCTTTCCCCTCAATTTCGGCCGCATTCTGCCTCTTTCTGAAACAGGCCGCCTTCCTTTCGCACAGGCTAAACCCCAGGGAATAAAGGGCTTTCTTAATCCTTTGTTAATTTCCTCGGGCCGCCTGCGGCGATTTTGTGTCGTTTCAGCAACAGGGTTCTGCGAAGGGCGATGCAAAGCACGCGATCTCGCCAGTTGGACGTTGCGCCGATGACCGCGTCTTGTATTTTCAACTCCGGAAGCAAGGGCGGTTGATCGTCCGACTTCTTGAACGTTGGGGATGGGGCAGGGAACGCTGTCCTTCAGCAAAATACCCAGACCCGTTTGAAACTTTTGACTGGAGGTCAGAAATGAACATCAAGAGCCTTCTTCTCGGCTCCGCTGCAGCTCTCGCAGCAGTATCCGGCGCACAGGCAGCCGACGCAATCGTCGCAGCCGAGCCGGAGCCCATGGAATACGTTCGCGTTTGCGACGCTTTCGGCACTGGCTACTTCTACATCCCGGGCACCGAAACCTGCCTCAAGATCGGCGGCTTCATCCGCTTCCAGACCGACTTTGGTCGTGACAAGGTTACGAGCAAGTGGAACCCGGAAGACATCGGCAACCAGGCAACTTCTGACTGGGATGCATTCTCGCGCGCTTACATCTCGTTCGACGCCAAGAGCGACACCGAGTACGGCACGCTCACCGGCTTCTTCGCAGCTGAATTCAATGCTGATGCCGACCAGGACGAAGCTGACAGCCTGATCGACGTTGATGAAGCCTACATCCAGCTCGGCGGCCTCAAGGCCGGCTTCTTCTACAGCTGGTGGGACAAGGGTCTGAACGGCGAAACCGACACGCTCGGCAACAACACCGAGTTCAACTCGATCGCCTACCTCTATGACGGTGGCTCGTTCCAGGCTGGTATCTCTGTCGACGAACTCGAAGCTGCTACCACCAAGGCTAACGGCATTGGCGTTGCAGGTATCGTTTCGGCTTCGGTCGGCGGCGTATCGTTCGACCTGCTCGGCGGCTTCGACACCGAACTTGAAGAAGGCGCGATCCGCGCTCTGCTTTCGGCAGACCTCGGTCCGGGCACCTTCCAGCTCGCTGGTATCTGGGCTTCCGACCCGAACGCTTACTGGGCTGAGTCCGAGTGGACCGTTGCTGCGTCGTACGCCTTCAAGGCAACCGACAAGCTGAAGATCACCCCCGGTGCTCAGTACTTCGGCGATCTGAACGACGGCAACTTCGGCTTCGACAGCGGCCTCGACAAGTGGCGCGCTGGCGTGACCCTCGACTACGCGATCACCGAAGGTCTGGCGACCCGCGTGTCGGTTCAGTACGAAGACGAAGATCAAGTCGGCGGTGGCTCTGAGGACCAGGTTTTTGGTTTCGTCCGCCTGCAGCGCGACTTCTAATCTGATCTGACCTCGGTCAGATTAGAGAAGCCCGGCTTTCGAGCCGGGCTTTTTCGTTTTTGCGCAAAGGTCGGTGGAGCCGTTTCGTTGTGATGAATGTCACAGGCCCTGTTTAAGCACCGCGCACAATAGTCTCCAGAAATTCAGCGATGTCTTGCTTGAGGTCACCGACATGCAGCAGTGGCGCGTGTCCCTGGCCAAGTGCGGTAACGGAAGTCATTTTCTGATGCCGACGGTGCATTTCGGTGGCTGTTTCTTCGGCCAGCAACCGTGTGTTTTCTCCTCGGACGAGTAACAAAGGGTATTGGCCGAGCGCCTGAAAGGGCTCCCAGAGATCGGGCAGGGGAGTGCTGGCGTCGAGCGGTAGCAACTGCTTCGCAATTGCCTGGTCAAAGTCCGGGACTGGATATCCGTTTTCATCGCGGTAAATGGCGTTCGCCATGTCGCGCCAATCGATTTCGCCAAGTGCCGGAAACTCTGTGCCGTGCAAGGCTCGAAGATGAGCCGGCGCATCTTCCCAGGTCTGCGGTCTGCCACCGTTATTGAGGTAGTCGCGGATTGCCAGCAATCCACCACGTTCGATCACAGGGCCGATATCGTTTAGCACCACGGCGGCAATGAGCGACGGCGTCTGTTGCGCGAGCAGATGCAGGATCAATCCGCCGCGGGACGTGCCGATGAAAACTGCTCTCTCAATTCCAAGTGTATGGCAGGCCGTGATCACGTCGTTCGTTTCTACGGGGATGCTGTAGTGGCTCTTGTCCGGATCGCGCTCCGATTGTCCACGGCCGCGGTAGTCGAGGCAGAAGACAGTGCGCGAGCCACCGACCGGCGATGAAAGATGTTGTGCGAGGAAATGGAAGTCGCGGCTGTTGCGCGTGAGGCCCGCAAGGCACACGACGGGTAAAGAACCGCCAACTTCGAGCGATTTGTGGCCATAGATACGTGCGTAGAGCCGCAAGCCGTCGTTCGATAAAAAATAGCGCTCGCTAAAACCGTCCTGCCGCATGGCTCTGGCCTTTCCTCTGATCGTCAAAGAGAGAATAGAGCGCATTCGGGGAAAGTGCGAAGAGCTTCTTCGTCAGAAAATTTGTAAAAACAAAGAGGTAGAGCTGTTTCGGTGACCCCGTTCGAGCTTGAACAACTTTAGTGACCGCGCTTGGGTCGCCATGTCGTGATGCCGCGACCTTTGTCAGTGCGACAGGCGTAAGCATGGGGGTGAAAAATCGCGCTCCCGCAGTTTGCCAGCGTAAATTTTAGAGCATGTCGCGCAAAAGTGTGCCGCGGTTTTGCGATAACGACATGCGCAAAAACAAGAACTTAAAGCGCTCCAAGCGAATCTGAACGATCGCGACGCGCTTAACTGCGCAGATGTCTTGCCGCAGTGGCTTGAGTGCACGCTCGTCTCGGGCGTTTACCAGGGGCTTCGCTGCCGTCTCACGTCGCTAGGACGGTGAACGTCCCATCCTGAGATCTTCAACGATATCGGCATTTTGGCCGAGCCGCACCTTGTAGACTTGGTAGTTTTCCATGACGCGCTGGACGTAATTGCGCGTCTCCTGGAACGGGATGCGCTCGATCCAGTCGACGACCTCGTCGATTGGCTTGCCGCGGGGATCGCCATAGCGGCTGAGCCAGTCCGGGACGCGGCGCGGGCCGGCATTGTAGGCGATGAAGGTGAGAATGTAGGACCCGCCGAAGCTGTTGATCTGTTCTCCGAGATAATGCGCGCCAAGGGTGGCGTTGTATCCGGCATCGCTCGTCAACCGGTCCTTGGAATAGGCAAGACCGTAGCGGCTTGCCACGCCTTTGGCGGTTCCCGGCAGCAGCTGCAGCAGGCCGCGCGCGTTGGCGGTTGAGACAGCCGCAGGATTGAAGGCGCTTTCCTGGCGGGCGATCGCATAGGCGAGCGCCTTGCCCGAGCCGTCGATGTTGGCGGTCGGCGGGATGACGCCGACGGGAAAGGCGAGGGCTGCGACGTCGATGCCGCGGCCGAAGGCCGTCTTGCCGATCTGAAGCGAAAGCTGGTGATTGCGGGTTTTTTCGGCGCGGGCCGAAAGGATGGCCAATTCGCCAGGGCTTGTCAGTTCCTCGGCCAATGCCCGGTAGATGCTGTCGGCGCGCCAGCCGTGGCCTGCCGTTTCGAGCCGTGAGATGGCGCGAACCGCCTCGCGGCTTTCGAAACGGGCGCGGTCTTCGGCTGAGGGCGCGGGATAGGTCACGTTAAGCACCTTGCGTCCGAGCCGTGCGGCCGCGAGCTGGCCGTAGAACGTGCCTGGAAACCGGGCGGCATTGGCGAAATAGTCCTTGGCGTTCCCCGGTCCGCCGGCTTCCGCCGATCGTCCAAGCCAGTACCAGGCGCGCGATGCGGAAAGCGGTCTGGTGGAAACATCGAGAATGCGTCGGAAATGCCGCGCGGCGGCAGCCGGGTCTTCCTTGCCACGCAGTGCGTACCAGCCGGCATGAAACTCCGCATCGACGATATCGGTCGCTTCGGTTGCCCTGTGGTTGGCGGCGACCTGATAGGCGCCGCGGAAATCCCCCTTGTCCAGCAGCCCGCGGCTGATGATCCGCTGCTCGGTCCACCACTCTCCGGGATTGATCAGCGCGTCCTCGTCGCTCGGCATCGTCGCCAGCAGCTTGGCGGCCTCCGCATACTTGTCCTGTTTGCGGAGGTTCTCGATGCGGATAAACAGGTAGGCTGGGTCCTTATGCCAAGAGGGGTCCACCGCCGATATCAGCGCCGTGGCATTGGTGCCGCCACGGTTGACCGCCGCCCAGGCGCGATAGAGAGACTGCGCCTTGCCAAGATCGCTGAAGCGTTCCGCCTGCTCGACGCGATTGCGATAAAGCAGCATCGCCATTCGCCGTCTGTGATCGGCGACTGTCAGCAGGCCCGAAAATTCGGAAAGGATCTGGGCCTCCACATCCTTGTCGAGCCCTTGCTTGAACCAGAGCGCACGCAAGCGCGTGGCGGCCGTCGCACTTTGCCCCTGGGCCACAAGCGCGCGGGCAAGAATGATCGTGCCTTCCGTGGTTTCAGGCTGTGTCTGGCCGAAGGCCGCAAGAACGTCGACTGCCTGCGGGTTCTCGCGATAGAGAGCGCGTTCGGAGTTGGCACGCAGCGATTTGAGGCCGGGCCACCCCTGCAGTTCGCGCTGGGCACTGGCGATTTCGAAAGAGCGGATGCCGCGTTGGCCCGAGACGGCGATCGCCCAGGTCAGAATGTGACGGTCGAGCGTGCCGTCAGCCATGCGGTTTCGAACAGCGATTGCCGTGGCCGGGTTTTTGTTGGAAAGCGCGTCCAGTCCGAGTTTCAGCTCACTTTGGATCGGCGATGGCGTTGCGTGGATCGCGCCGGTGATGTCCTTACCGGAAACGCGACCAGCCTTGTCAGAGATCGCCGGCTTGGCGCCTGGTACCGGCACTTTGTTCGGGGGCTCGGAAGAAAGGGCCGACGAGGCCAGAAGCGCTGCGCCGACCATGGCGGCGACAGGCAGAAGAATTGATCCGCGCATCAAGAGCCCCGTGTTTCCCCGTGTCTCGCATTCATTTGCCGCCGGATTGCCTAACGAAAGGTTACCGGGATTTACCGATCATCGCAATTGCATCGCCGGGCGCCTTAGTACCGGATGGCAAGCGACGAGGATTATACGGCTTCAACGTCAAGCTTTTACGTGAAAACCGGCATGAAATGCCGTGTCACGGCGCTTGCCGCAGCCCCCTCACATGATTATGGTGCGGCAGTTTTTTAACCGTCGATTACGGCCAAAGCGTGAGTGTGCTTGCGTCTTTGAGCCGTCAGGAGTTGTGCATGTTCAAGGGTTCCATTCCCGCTCTCGTAACACCGTTTACCGCCGCGGGCGCTGTGGATGCGGAAGGTTTCGTCGCGCATGTGGAATGGCAGATAAAAGAGGGCAGCACTGGCCTCGTGCCCGTCGGCACGACTGGCGAATCCCCGACCCTTTCGCATTCCGAGCACAAGCAGGTCGTCGAACTCTGCATCAAGGCGGCCGCCGGGCGAGTGCCCGTGATTGCCGGCGCCGGCTCCAACAACACCATCGAAGCCGTCGAGCTTGCGCAACATGCCGAAAAGGCGGGTGCGGATGCGGTGCTTGTCGTCACGCCTTACTACAACAAGCCGACGCAGAAGGGCCTGTTCGCCCACTTTTCGGCGATCGCGGAAAGCGTGAAGCTGCCGATCGTCATCTATAATATCCCCGGCCGTTCCGTCGTCGACATGAGCGTCGAAACGATGGCTGCGCTCGCCAAGGCCTACCCGACGATCATTGGCGTCAAGGATGCGACCGGCAAGATCGAACGCGTATCCGAGCAGCGCATGGCCTGCGGCAAGGATTTCGTCCAGCTTTCCGGCGAAGACGCAACGGCGCTCGGCTTCAACGCCCATGGCGGCGTCGGCTGCATCTCGGTGACGGCAAACGTCGCGCCGCGGCTTTGTGCTGAATTCCAGCAGGCCACGCTTGCCGGCGACTATGCGAAGGCGCTGGACTATCAAGACAAGTTGATGCCGCTGCACAAGGCCATCTTCATGGAGCCTGGCCTTTGCGGCGCCAAGTACGCGCTGAACCGTCTCGGCCGCATGAGCCGCGCTGTTCGTTCGCCGTTGCTTTCGACACTCGAGCCAGCAACGGAAGCCGCAATCGATTCGGCGCTCAGGCATGCAGGATTGATGAACTGATGGCACCCAAGGGAAGCCAGCGCACAGTCAAGAAAATTGTCGCGGAAAACCGCAAGGCCCGCTTCAACTACGAGATCGTCGATACCTACGAGGCCGGTATGGTTCTGACCGGAACCGAGGTCAAGTCGCTGCGCGAAGGCAAGGCAAATATTGCGGAATCCTACGCCACCGACGAGGGCGGGGAGATCTGGCTGATCAATTCCTATCTGCCGGAATACCTGCAGGCAAACCGCTTCAACCACGAGCCTCGCCGTCGGCGCAAGCTGTTGCTGTCCAAGCGCGAGGTCAACCGGCTGCAGGGCGCCGTCAACCGTGAAGGCATGTCGCTCATTCCGCTCAAGATCTATTTCAACGATCAGGGCAGGGCCAAGCTTGAATTGGCGCTGGGCAAGGGCAAGAAGTTGCACGACAAGCGCGAAAGCGCCAAGGAGCGCGATTGGAACCGGCAGAAGAGCCGGTTGCTCAAGGACCGGGGCTGAACGCAGCCCCGCGCTCGCCACGGCGCGGACGTGGCTCTTTCTTTACTGATTGGCGAGTGGTGGGGTTGGGCTCAGATCTCGACGGGGTCTGCCACTGGCTCGATATGCTGGCGGGGGGTGCGCTCGGACGGGTCGCGGCCGATTTCCGCGCGCAGCGTGACGAGATCGATAAAGTGATCGGCCTGGCGACGCAGGTCATCGGCGATCATTGGCGGCTGGGTCGACATCGTCGACACGACCGAGACCTTTCGACCCTTGCGCTGCAGCGCCTCGACGAGCGTGGTGAAGTCGCCATCGCCCGAGAAGATCACCAGGTGATCAACGGTTTCCGATTGTTCCATGGCGTCGATCGCGAGTTCGATGTCCATGTTGCCCTTGATCTTGCGACGGCCGAGCGAGTCGGTGAATTCCTTGGCCGGCTTGGTCACGACCTTGTAGCCGTTGTAGTCCAGCCAGTCGATCAGCGGACGGATCGAAGAATATTCCTGGTCCTCGATGAGAGCCGTGTAGTAGTAGGCGCGCAGCAAGTAGCCGCGTTTCTGAAATGCCTTGAGCAGTTTGCGATAATCGATGTCGAAACCGAGGCTCTTCGATGCGGCGTAGAGATTGGCGCCGTCGATAAAAAGAGCGATCTTCTCGCGTGGATCAAACATCGTTATTCCTTTTTAGTGCGCATCTCGCTCGGCTAAGCGGCCCTTCGGCGAATGCGCGAAAATACGTCGATTACATTAATAATTGCTGATATTGCAAATAATGTAGTTAACCACTTGCATTATTCCAAGCGGCTTCCCGCGAATATAGCTAGTTTTAGCAGTTGCTGCAGTTCGTCCACATCGCAAGTCTGCAGTTTCTACCAGACGTTTCCGGTCTGCATTTGGAAGTGCAACCAGGGTATGTATTCGCGAAGTCTAGCCCGCCCGCGTGGCATTTTACCATGCAACACGGGGTGATGTGAGCGCTCAGTGCAGGAAAAACTTGAACTCCTGTTGTTTTGATTGTATCCGAGCGGCTAATTCCAGAAATCGGAGCCGATGAGGCCGTCATCCGGCGGCCGTTCCGGTCTCGTGTCGTTAATCCGTGCTGCGGCGATGATCGCCGCGCTTTGAGCCCAAAAGGACAGGCAATGGCCCGCGTCACCGTCGAAGATTGCATTGACAAGGTCGACAACCGTTTCGAACTCGTGCTGCTCGCCAGCCACCGCGCCCGCCTGATCTCGCAGGGCGCAGCGATCACCATCGATCGCGACAATGACAAGAACCCCGTGGTCGCACTGCGCGAAATCGCCGACGAGACCCTCTCGCCGGGCGACCTCAAGGAAGACCTGATCCATTCGCTGCAGAAGCATGTCGAAGTGGACGAGCCCGAGCCCGATCCGGCTTCGCTGGTTCAGGCCGATGCCGACACGACGTTTGCCGCGACGGCGGAAGACGACGATCAGCCGGAAGCAATCACCTTCGACCGCATGTCGGAAGAAGAGCTGCTGGCCGGCATCGAGGGCCTGGTGCCCCCGGAAAAGAGCGACGACTACTGAGATCCGTAACGGAACAAACGTTCCCGCGTGTTATCAAAGCAGTGCGCCACTCGTATGATTGGCGCACTTTTTTTATTGTCTTTTCCCACGGAGCCGCCCGCGAATGATGCGCCAATACGAGCTCGTTGAGCGCGTTCAGAAGTACAAGCCCGACGTCAATGAAGCCCTGTTGAACAAGGCTTACGTCTACGCCATGCAGAAGCATGGGCAGCAGAAGCGGGCAAGCGGCGACCCCTACATTTCCCACCCGTTGGAAGTCGCGGCGATCCTGACTGAAATGCATCTGGACGAATCGACCATCGCGGTCGCACTCCTGCACGACACGATCGAGGATACGACAGCGACCCGGCAGGAGATCGACGATCTCTTCGGCGAGGATATCGGCGCGCTCGTCGAGGGCCTGACCAAGATCAAGAAACTCGATCTCGTCACCAAGAAAGCCAAGCAGGCCGAAAACCTGCGCAAGCTGTTGCTGGCGATCTCCGACGACGTGCGCGTCCTCCTGGTCAAGCTTGCCGATCGTCTGCACAATATGCGCACGCTCGACCATATGACGGCCGAGAAGCGCGCGCGCATCTCCGAGGAGACGATGGACATCTATGCGCCGCTCGCCGGGCGCATGGGCATGCAGGATATGCGCGAGGAACTGGAAAACCTCTCGTTCCGCCATATCAATCCGGAGGCCTTCGAGACCGTCACCCGGCGCCTGGAAGAATTGTCCGAGCGCAACGAGGGCCTGATCAAGAAGATCGAAGACGAACTGACGGAGCTGCTCCAGGCCGAGGGCTTGAAGGGCGCGCAGGTCAAAGGGCGGCAGAAGAAGCCCTATTCGGTCTTCCGCAAGATGCAGTCGAAATCCCTGTCCTTCGAGCAGCTATCCGACGTCTGGGGCTTTCGTATCGTCGTCGACGATATCCCGTCGTGCTATCGCGCGCTCGGCATCGTGCACACGCGCTGGCGCGTCGTACCCGGTCGTTTCAAGGATTACATCTCGACCCCGAAGCAGAACGACTATCAGTCGATCCACACGACCATCGTCGGGCCTTCGCGTCAGCGCATCGAGCTGCAGATCCGCACACGACGGATGAACGACATCGCCGAGTACGGTATTGCGGCGCATTCGCTCTACAAGGACGGCGAGGGCGCATCGACAGAGACTGCCCTGTCGCCGACATCGAATGCCTATTCCTGGCTGCGGCGCACGATTGAATCGCTGGCCGAAGGCGATAATCCGGAGGAGTTTCTCGAGCACACCAAGCTCGAGCTTTTCCAGGATCAGGTGTTCTGCTTCACGCCGAAGGGGCAGCTCATTGCGCTGCCGCGCGGTGCGACGCCGATCGATTTCGCATACGCCGTCCATACCAACATCGGTGACACCTGCGTCGGCGCCAAGATCAATGGCCGCATCATGCCGCTGGTGACGCGCCTCAACAACGGCGACGAAGTCGAGATCATCCGCTCGGGCATCCAGGTGCCGCCGCCCGCATGGGAAGAGATCGTCGTCACTGGCAAGGCGCGCTCCGCCATCCGGCGCGCGACGCGGGCGGCCATCCGCAAGCAATATGCCGGCCTCGGCTACCGAATTCTCGAGCGAACCTTCGAGCGCGCCAGCAAGACGTTTTCGCGTGAGGCCCTGAAGCCTGCGCTGCACCGGCTCGGACACAAAGAGGTCGAGGATGCGATCGCATCGGTCGGGCGCGGCGAACTGTCGTCGCTCGATGTCCTGCGTGCAGTGTTCCCCGATCACCAGGATGAACGCGTCACCGTCAAGCCGAATGCCGACGACGGCTGGTTCAACATGCGCAGTGCGGCCGGCATGGTGTTCAAGTTACCCGGTCGATCCAAGGAAGCGGGCGAGCCGGCGCAGGCGGAAGGTCCGGAAGCGTTGCCGATCCGCGGGCTCTCGGGCAATGCCGGCGTGCATTTCAGCGCTGCCGGCGCTGTTCCCGGAGATCGTATCGTCGGCATCATGGAGAAGGACAAGGGGATCACCATCTATCCGATCCAGTCACCGATCCTGCAGAAGTTCGATGACGAGCCCGAGCGTTGGATCGACGTGCGCTGGGATCTGGACGAGGCCAACAGCAGCCGGTTCATGGCGCGGATCGCCATCAGTGCCTTGAACGAGCCAGGCACGCTGGCCGAAGTCGCGCAATCGATCGCAACGAGCGATGTTAATATCCGCTCGCTCTCCATGGGGCGCGTGGCTGCGGACTTCAGTGAGTTGCAGTTCGATCTGGAGGTCTGGGACCTCAGGCAGCTGAACCATCTGATTACCCAGCTGAAAGAACTGCCGAGCATTTCTACGGTCAAGCGCCTCTTCGAATGAAGGGGCGCTGGTTGTCGTCATCGCACTCCCATCGGCTCGGCATGCGCGTCCGTTTTACGCAGCTGCCTTGAAATCAGGCAGACAAAGGCTTGAAAAGCGGCAAGGCATGCTTGCCGCGCATGGCTGCCGTCTTTTCATGGCTCTGGTGGAACAGTGACCTCTAAACTATCTTCTGGATCGGGAGGTAAACGAAGAGGTTTGCCATGTTTAATCAGTTGAAGAAGATCACCCGCGCTCTGCGCGTCGCCACTCAGGAAGAGCGCGAGCTTGCCTATCTCAACGGTTCGGTCGATCGCATCGATCTCGAATACCGTCAGCGTCAGATCGATCGCGGCCTGTTCCGCAACGGCTACTAAGCTGCTGCCTGTTCCCGCATGAGGGCGGGAATGGCGAGCCATGCGTCAGGCGAATGGCTCATTCGTGATCGCTGCACCATACGCCACCGGGTTGCAAGCAGCAGGCATGACGCCTATCTTGCGGCCTTCAAACAGGCGGACACGCTGTCTTGTGCCGACTGGCGGTGTCGAGATGCGGTCATGACGGCATAATGTTATTCAGACGTAGAAAACCGGTCACGATTTCCGAAAGGCTTCGCGCGCTTGTTTGGCCGCGCAAGGGCTTTCGGCGCGGTCCGCGATACATGGCGCTGCGTGTTCTGCGCCTGTCGTCGTCACCGCATTCTATCGCGGTCGGAGTTGCAGCAGGCGCGGCGTCGTCATTCACGCCCTTCTTCGGGCTGCATATCGTCATTGCGGTCGCGCTTGCTTCCGTGTTCTCCGGCAATCTGCTTGCTGCAGCGATCACGACGGCGCTCGCCAATCCGGTAACGATCCCGATGATCCTGACGGCGTCTTATGAGCTTGGCAGCGTCATCATCGGCCAGCAGGCGGCAGAGGTGGCGACTGGCGCGGATGTCGCGCATATGGTCGAACACTTGGAGTTTTCGGCCCTTTGGGGCCCTGTGTTCAAGCCGATGCTGATCGGATCGGTTCCGCTTGCCGCTGCCGGCGCCTTGATCTTCTATCCCCTGGCCTATCAGGCCGCCCGTCTTTTTCAGTCCCGCCGTCGACGCGCACGCTCGACCGGGACAAGGTCCACACCATGATTATCGGTATCGGCAGCGACCTCATCGACATCAGGCGCATCGAAAACTCGCTCTCGCGTTTCGGCGAGCGTTTCGTCAATCGCTGCTTCACCGAAGTGGAGATCGCAAAGTCCGAGGGCCGGAAGAACCGCGCCGCCTCCTATGCCAAACGCTTCGCAGCCAAGGAGGCCTGCTCAAAGGCACTCGGCACGGGGATAGCGCACGGCGTCTTCTGGAAAGACATGGGCGTCATCAATTTGCCCGGTGGCAAGCCGACCATGCATCTGAGCGGTGGTGCTGCCGAACGGCTTCAGGCGATGGTACCGAAGGGGCATCGCGCGGCAATCCATCTGACGATTACCGACGATTTTCCGCTGGCGCAGGCCTTCGTGATTATCGAAGCACTGCCCGTTGCCCCGCCAGAGGGAACGGTTTAGAGCATTCCGTTGAGAAAACCGGGGCTGCCCGTTTGCGTGGGCCGGCCATCGCGGCAGAGCTAACAAGTGCGCATCCGCCTTTGGGGCTGGAACGAGCGCAAACGACAGTTGATTGAGCGGCACGCTTCAAGCGCGCGCCGATGACAAAGGAAGACAGCAGCGTGGCAGAAAAGACAGAAGCGAAGCAGAGCGGTCTCTGGGAGAATGTGAAGGTCATCATCCAGGCACTGCTCCTGGCCGTGGTCATTCGCACCGTCTTCTTTCAGCCCTTCACCATTCCGTCCGGCTCGATGATGCCGACCCTGCTTGTCGGCGACTACATCTTCGTCAACAAGTTCGCCTACGGCTACTCCAAGTATTCGCTGCCGTTCTCGCCGGATCTGTTTTCCGGCCGCATCTTCGCAAGCGAGCCGGAACGCGGCGATATCGTCGTCTTCCGCTTCCCGCCGAACCCGGACATCGACTACATCAAGCGTCTGGTCGGCTTGCCGGGCGATCGCATCCAGGTGCGCAACAGCATTCTCTATGTCAACGACAAGCCCATCGACCGGGTGCCTGACGGCGTCTTCCGCGCCGACGACCAGTACGACACCGGCGGCGACGTGCCTGTCTACCGCGAAACCATGGACAACGGCGTTTCCTATGACACGCTCGATCAGTTCCCGGATTCGCGCGGCGACAACACCCGCGAGTTCATCGTGCCCGAAGGTCATTACTTCATGATGGGCGACAATCGCGACAACTCCGCCGACAGCCGCTTTGACGTGGGCTTCGTGCCCGCCGAAAACCTTGTCGGCCGCGCCAGCCTGATCTTCTTCTCGCTCGGCAACGACACCTCGTTCCGCGAGATCTGGAAGTGGCCGGCGAACCTGCGCTACGACCGCCTGTTCAAGGCGGTCGAATGATGAAGGCGCGGTCGCTAAGCGCGGAAGATCGGGCCAAGCTCGAGGCCGTGATTGGCTATCAGTTCAGCGAGAAGGAACGGCTCGACCGGGCGCTGACCCATTCCAGCGCCCGCAATGCCAGGGGCTCGAATTATCAGCGGCTCGAATTCCTCGGCGATCGGGTGCTGGGGCTTTGCATCTCCGAGCTTCTCTTCCAGACATTTCACGACGCCAACGAGGGCGAGCTTTCGGTGCGACTGAACCAGCTCGTCAGCGCCGAGAGCTGCGCTTTGGTCGCCGACGACCTGGAACTGCACCAGTTTATCCGCACCGGTTCCGACGTGAAGAAAATCACCGGCAAGGCGATGATGAATGTGCGCGCCGATGTGGTAGAGTCGCTCATCGCCGCGATCTATCTTGACGGCGGGTTGGAGGCGGCGCGCAAATTCGTGCTGCTTCACTGGAAAGAGCGGGCGACCCGCGCCGATGGCGCCCGTCGCGATGCCAAGACTGAATTGCAGGAATGGGCGCATGCCAAGTTTGGTATCGCGCCGGCATACCGGACGGATGACCGTTCCGGCCCCGACCACGATCCGCGTTTCACCGTGACTGTTGAGGTCGCCGGCGTTGCGCCTGAGACCGGGACGGATCGATCCAAGCGCGGCGCCGAGCAGGTGGCCGCGACGAAATTGTTGGAACGCGAAGGCGTGTGGCGGAAAATCTCCGCCGGAAAATGACGGAAAACATGACGGATATGGAAAAAGATACGGGCGCCGAAAGCGCGCCGACCCACTCGGGTTTCGTGGCGCTGATCGGCGCCACCAATGCCGGCAAGTCGACGCTGGTCAACCGCCTCGTGGGCGCCAAGGTTTCGATCGTCAGCCACAAGGTGCAGACGACCCGGGCGATCGTGCGCGGCATTGCCATCCACGACAACGCACAGATCGTCTTCATGGATACGCCCGGCATCTTCAAACCCCGGCGCCGGCTCGACCGGGCCATGGTGACGACCGCCTGGGGCGGCGCCAAGGATGCCGACGTGATCATGCTCTTGATCGACAGCGAGCGCGGCCTGAAGGGCGATGCGGAAACGATCCTGCAGGGCCTGAAGGAGGTCCACCAGCCGAAGATCCTGGTCTTGAACAAGATCGACCAGGTCAGGCCGGAGGATCTCTTGAAGCTTGCGGCGGCGGCGAACGAGACGATCCAGTTCGAGCGCACCTTCATGATCTCGGCGCTGACCGGCTCCGGTTGCAAGGACCTTATGGATTATCTCGCCGAAAAGCTGCCGGAAGGTCCCTGGTATTACCCTGAGGATCAGATCTCCGACCTGCCGATGCGCCAGCTTGCGGCCGAAATCACCCGCGAAAAGCTGTTCCTGCGCCTGCACCAGGAGCTTCCCTATGCCTCGCATGTCGAAACCGAGAAGTGGGAAGAACGCAAGGACGGGTCCGTTCGTATCGAACAGGTGATCTACGTCGAGCGCGAAAGCCAGAAGAAGATTGCACTCGGCAAGAACGGCGATGCGATCAAGGCGATCTCCACCGCGTCGCGCAAGGAAATCTCCGAGATCCTCGAACAGCCGGTTCACCTCTTCCTGTTCGTCAAGGTGCGCGAAAACTGGGGCGACGACCCCGAGCGCTTCCGCGAAATGGGTCTTGAGTTCCCGCGCTGATCGGCGCGTTTCACAAACTGCATTGACGCCGCCCGCCAGCCTTGCTGGCGGGCGGTTTCATTTGAAACGTGAACCTCAGCTTCGCAGGCACTCGCCGGACCGTCAAGGCGCCCGCTTTCTTTTTGCCAGCAACGGCCCGATCGTTTCCGCTCGGTTGGTCCAGACGTAGTCCGAGCGGCTCTCCGGCAATATTCAAGATCTTCGGCACTGTCGGCCCCTGCGGTGACGCCACCGCTCTTTGCATGTGGTCGCCATATTGCGAACGATCTGTCACCCCGCGGTCGAATTGACCGGCTTGCGTGCGCGTGAGAGGGAAGGAGCGTTCCCGCAGGTTCAGGAGAGAAGTCATGCCGCAGCTCGTCGATGGAAAATGGGTCAAGGGCGACGTTGCAGCGAGCGAGATGAAGGGTGGGGCCTTTCATCGCGAGCCGACTCGTTTCCGCAGCTGGATCACGGCCGATGGCGGCCCCGGGCCGAACGGGCAGCCATGCCTTCCGGCGGAAGCCGGTCGCTACCGCCTGTTCGTTTCCTATCTCTGCCCCTGGGCGTCGCGCACGATCGCCTTTCGCAATCTAAAGGGGTTGGAGGACGTTATCGGTCTGACGGTTTCCAGCCCCATGCTTGGCGACGACGGCTGGGTCTATGATGAGCCTGTCGATGCCGGCGCGCGCGTCGGTCTGATCCGCTACCATCATGAACTCTATACAGCGAGCGACGCCGGCTACACCGGCAAGGTGTCGGTTCCCGTCCTCTGGGATATGAAGGAAGGGCGTATCGTCAACAACGAGTCCGCCGACATCATCCGCATTCTGAATTCGGCCTTCGACGAGCTTACCGGCAATCGCCTCGATTTCTATCCGGATGCGTTGCGCGCGGAGATCGATCGCTGGAACAGCCCGATTTACGAGCGCGTCAACAACGGCGTCTATCGCGCCGGTTTTGCGAAGACTCAGAATGCCTATGACGAGGCGGTCGCGAGCCTGTTCGAGATGCTCGACACACTCGAGCACCACCTGACGACCAACCGGTACATCGCCGGTAAATACCTGACCGAGGCCGATATCCGTCTGTTCGTGACACTCGTCCGTTTCGACGCGGCCTATCACGGCGTCTTCAAGTGCAACATCCGCCGGATCGAAGACTATCCGGTGCTGTCCAACTATCTCAGAGAAATCTACCAATGGCCGGGGATCGCCGAGACGGTGCGCATCGACCATATCAAGCAAGGCTACTACGGCATCACACATGTCAATCCGACCCACATCGTGCCCGCCGGCCCCTTGCTCGATTTCACCCGCCGCCATGATCGCCATTCGCTACCGGGTCGCGGGGTCGCCGGCGCTGATGCGAGGTCGGCCGATTTGCTAAGCAAACAAATCTTTGAGGGCGCATAAAGAGCCCATTGCCAATCGATCGAAGCTTACTACGTTAGTGGAAGTTCTGATGGATAGGAGCCCGATGGCGGCTGGCCTCAAGCGGCTCCGGCAATGCGCGCACGAGGAGCGTGGGATGTTTGCCGGATACGGTGCGGCCACGACCGAGCCGGTTTTCGCCGCTTCCGGACGTACGCCGCGTCATGTCTCGCGCTCCGCGTCATGCCGCATCGCCTCTCGGAAGCCCCGATAGGACCCGGCCCCGCCGCCGTGCCCTGCCACGGGACAGATGCGTTGATCTGGCAGGGGATGGATATGAATGCGGCATTGTTGAATATGCTTCGCCGTCTGGTGCGCAAGGGCAATCTGACGGTGTTCTTTTCGTCCGGTGAACAAGTGATTCTGGGCGACGGCTCGGGCAAGCCGGCAACGGTCCGTATTATCGATGCAGAAGCTGAAAAGGCGATTGCCGTCGACCCCAGCCTTCGTTTTGGCGAACTCTACATGGACGGACGGGCCGTCATCGAGCACGGCGATATCTTCGACGTGCTCTCGATCGCCAAGGTAAACGGCCTCGAGCATGCGGCGACCGTTTCCAACATGCTGGTTGCTCTTCAGCATGTGTTGCGCCAGCAGGTGAAGAGCCGGATGCCGGTCAATCGCAACCGGCACAATGTTGCCCATCACTATGATCTCGACCGCAAGCTCTTCAATCTGTTTCTGGATCAGGACTGGCAATATTCCTGTGCCTATTTCGAGCCGCCGGGCATCTCGCTCGACGAAGCCCAGCTCGCCAAGAAGCGCCATATCACCGCCAAGCTGTTGCTGAAGCCTGGTCAGAAGGTGCTTGAGATCGGCTCCGGCTGGGGCGGGATGGCCATGTATCTGGCGGAATCCTCCGGCGTCGAGGTGACGGGCATCACGCTGAGCGAAGAACAGCTGAAGATCTCGCGTGAGCGGGCAGCCAAGCGTGGCCTGTCCGATCGCGTCCGCTTCGAACTCCAGGATTACAGGACGATGCAGGGGCGGCAGTTCGATCGCATTGTCTCGGTCGGCATGTTCGAACATGTCGGCATTGGCAACTATGGCCGGTTCTTTCGCAAGGTCAGGGAGCTGCTGAAGCCGGATGGCGTCATGCTGCTGCACTCCATCGGGCAAGTCTACAAGCCCTGGGCAACCAATCCCTGGATCGAGAAATACATCTTTCCCGGCGGATACATTCCCGCACTCTCCGAAGTCTTTCCGTCCGTGGAAAGCACACGTCTTCTGGTCAAGGATGTCGAGATCTTGCCGATGCACTATGCCTGGACATTGAGAGCGTGGCGGCAGCGCTTCCTGGCGCGACGCGAAGAGGTGGTAAAACTGTTCGACGAACGCTTTTTCCGGATGTGGGAGTTCTATCTTGCCGCGTCCGAAGCGGCCTTCCTGCATGACAAACACTTCATCTTCCAGCTGCAGCTGTCGCCGTCGCTTGAAACCGTGCCTTTCGCGCGCGGTTACATAGAGGCGAAGGAACGGGAACTGATGGAATTCGAGAAGACCCGTCCACCGCTCGAGCCGGTGGATATCTAGGGCATGCCGCCCGAGCGCGCGGCGCCTTCGGCAAAACGACACGGCTAAAAGCCAAACTCCATGACACGTCCCATGGACCCGTTCACAGCGTGTTCTGATAGCCCATCTCCTGTGGAGTTCCGGTTTTGCCGCGCAGGCCTTCACTTGGCCTTGAAGGCCTGCGCCTTTATGGTCGCCGACTGAAAACAGGAAAGACGGATCCCACCATGGCCAGCCCAGCAAAACCAATCGCCGCCATCATTGCCAGCGAGATCAAGGCGACGATCCCCCAGGTCATCGCCGCCGTCGAGCTGCTCGACGAGGGCGCGACGGTGCCGTTTATCGCCCGTTACCGCAAGGAGGTGACCGGCGGGCTCGACGACACGCAGCTGCGGACGCTGGCCGAACGGTTGACCTATTTGCGCGAACTGGAGGCAAGGCGGGGTTCGATCATCGAATCCATCCGCGGACAGGGCAAGCTGACCGACGAACTCGAAGCCAAGATCGCCGCAGTCGAAACCAAGGCCGAGCTCGAGGACATCTATCTGCCGTACAAGCCGAAGCGGCGCACCAAGGCCGAGATTGCCAGGGAGCGTGGACTCGGTCCGCTTGCCGAAGCCATTCTTGCCGACCGGACGATTGCACCGGCTGATCGTGCCGGCGCGTTTCTGACGGCCGATGTGCCCGATGTGAAGACGGTCCTCGACGGCGCGCGCGACATTATCGCCGAAGGCATGACGGAGAATGCCGACCTGCTCGGGCGCCTGCGCAATCATATGAAGGGCGCGGCGTTCCTGCGAGCCAAGGTCGTCGACGGCAAACAGGATGCGGGTGCAAAGTTCTCGGACTATTTCGACCATTCCGAACGCTGGGCGACGACGCCGGGTCACCGGGCGCTCGCCATGCTGCGCGGCTGGAACGAAGAGGTGCTGTCAGTCGATATCGTCGTCGATCAGGACGATACGTCCCCGGTCAAACCGGTGGAGCGCATGATCGCCGCCGCCTACACTGTCGGCGGGCAGCTGCCGGGCGACAAGTGGCTGGCGGAAGTCATCGGCTGGACCTGGCGCGTGAAGCTGTCCATGTCCCTCTCGCTCGACCTGATGCGCGAACTGCGCGAGCGGGCAGAAGAGGAAGCGATCCACGTCTTTGCGCGCAATCTGAAGGATTTGCTGTTGGCAGCTCCTGCCGGTTCGCGCGCTACCATGGGGCTGGACCCAGGCATCCGCACCGGCGTCAAGGTTGCCGTCGTCGACGGCACGGGCAAGCTGTTGGAGACGACGACCGTTTACCCGTTCCCGCCGAAGAACGATGTGCGCGGCACGCAGGCCGAACTTGCATCGCTGATCCGCAAGCACAAGATCGAACTGATCGCGATCGGCAACGGCACCGGCAGCCGCGAAACGGAAAAGCTGGTTGCCGACATGCTCGCGCAATTGCCGGCACCGAAGCCGACCAAGGTCATCGTTTCCGAGGCCGGCGCGTCGGTCTATTCCGCTTCCGAGACGGCAGCCCTTGAGTTCCCCGGCCTCGACGTCTCGCTGCGTGGCGCTGTCTCCATCGCCCGGCGCCTGCAGGATCCGTTGGCCGAACTCGTCAAGATCGAGCCGAAATCGATCGGCGTCGGCCAGTATCAGCACGACGTCGACCAGTCGAAGCTCAGCCGCTCGCTGGACGCGGTGGTGGAAGACGCGGTGAACGCGGTTGGAGTCGATGTGAACACGGCCTCGGCGCCGTTGCTCGCGCGTGTCTCGGGTCTCGGCAAGTCATCGGCGGAAGCGATCGTCGCGCACCGTGATGCCACTGGGCCGTTTGCCAGCCGTAAGGAATTGCTGAACGTGGCGCGTCTCGGCGCCCGCACCTTCGAACAGTGCGCCGGCTTCCTGCGCATTCCTGATGGCAAGGAGCCGCTCGATGCGTCCTCAGTCCATCCGGAAGCCTATGGCATCGCCAAGAAGATCGTCGCTGCCTGCGGGCGGGACGTGCGTTCGCTGATGGGCGACAGCGCGGCGTTGCAGAAGCTCGACCCACGCGTCTTCGTCGACGACCGTTTCGGTCTGCCGACGGTCAAGGACATTCTGGCCGAACTCGAAAAGCCGGGCCGCGACCCGCGCCCGAGCTTCAAGACCGCAACATTTGCCGACGGCATCGACGACATCAAGGACCTGAAGGTCGGCATGCAGCTCGAAGGCACCGTGACCAATGTTGCCGCCTTCGGCGCCTTCGTCGATATCGGCGTCCACCAGGATGGCCTCGTCCACGTCTCGCAACTGGCCGACCGGTTCGTGAAGGACCCGCATGAGGTGGTCAAGGCCGGCGACGTGGTTCGGGTGCGGGTGACCGAGGTGGATGTGCCGCGCAAGCGCATCGGACTGACGATGCGTAAGGACGGCGGTGCCGATACGGGCCGCGAGGCGAAGGCGCCGGCATCGAACAATGCCAATCGCGGCGCGCCTGTGCGTCCGCAGAAGCAAGCTCAGCCGTCGCAAGGCGCCTTCGGTGCCGCGCTTATGGAAGCGATGAAGCGCAAATAATGCGTGTAGCCCGGAAGTCGTACGGACTTCCGGGCTATCCTCTATGAATTAGGTAATTGTAATATATCCAGCGCGCCGCCATACTGATCTGGTGGCGGCACCTGTATCGTGTCGCGAGCAAGTGCCGATCATAACCATGCCGGTCTACGGCGGACGAGGTCAGCGGAAACTCCTTTTCCGCCGGGTTTCCCGGCGAAAGGAGGTGCGTCATGGGACGCAATGTGATCCGTGGCCTCGCTCGAGCCGTCATATTGGCGGCCGCAGTGACGGCACATCCAAACCCGGCTAGTTCGCAAGCTGTTGCGAACTGCGCCCAGCGATCGGAAGTGATCGAATTTCTCCTGCGCAAGTATCAAGAAAAGCCCGCTGGGATCGGATTGATCAATCAGCATGCGGTGATGGAGATTTATGCTGCCGACAGCGGCACTTGGACCCTGATCGTCACCGACGTGACCGGCCGAAGCTGCGTCATCCTCGCCGGGAAAAGCTGGGAGGCGCTGCCGCCCCAGCCGGTACCGAAGGCGTGAACCTGTTGCCGCCTGCCAGAGGTGGTCGCCGGGTGCAGTACCCGGCGAGAGATGTCCTGTCTGACGGCCTCAGTTCGGTCGCCCGACGCTGGCATAGGCAAAACCGTGCTTTGCCACTTCGTCCGGCCGATAGATGTTCCTGAGATCGACCAGAACCGGTTCCTTCATCACGGCCTTCAGCCGGCGGAAATCGAGCGCGCGGAACTCGTTCCATTCGGTCACGATCACCAGCACGTCGGCGTCAGTGGCGGCCTCGTAAGGGTCTTTGGCAAAATCGAGCCCCTCCATCAGCTTCTTGGCATTTTCCATGCCTTCCGGATCGTAGCCGACGACATGGGCACCGGCATCCTGCAGGGTCTGGACCACCGTGATGGCCGGACTGTCGCGCATGTCGTCGGTGTTCGGCTTGAAGGTCAGGCCGAGAACGGCGATCTTGCGGCCGCGCACGTCGCCGCCGGCAGCCGCGATCACCTTGCGGCCCATGGCGCGCTTGCGGTTGTCGTTGATCGCGACCGTTGTCTCGACCAGGCGCACGGG